>NZ_JBNVZV010000001.1:0-338341 GCF_050496545.1 Phycicoccus avicenniae
TGACATTTGGGGGGGCCGCGCCCCGCCCGCCCCCGGGCCGATCCACTGTTCACCTGTGCGGGGGACCCCCGCGTCGAAGGACCTACACCGATGTCTTCTGGCTCCGGCTCCGGCCTCGCCTACTTCCTGATCCTGGGACTGCCGTTCCTGCTCCTCCTCTGGATGTTCTTCACCCAGCGGAAGCGGGGGCAGCAGGTGCAGGCCCTCCAGGGCTCGCTCGCCGTCGGTGACGAGGTGGTCACCACCTCGGGTCTCTACGGCACCATCACCGCCCTCGACGAGAAGGTCGCGACCCTCGACGTCGGGAACGGCACGGTCCTGCGCTTCGACCGCCGGGCGATCGGCATGCGCGCGGGAGAGGTCTCCTGATGGCCGCCACCGCACCGCGCACCGCCGCGCGCCGCGCCCTGATCGGCCTGACGGCCCTGTGCGTGGCGCTCGGTGCCGTCCTCACCAGCTCGATCATCTGGAGCACCGGCCAGGCCACCCCGAAGCTCGGCCTCGACCTCGAGGGCGGGACGCAGATCATCCTGCAGCCGCGCAGCACCACCGGGCAGAAGCCCAGCGCCGCGCAGCTCGCGCAGGCCCGCGACATCATCGTCCAGCGCGTCGACTCCAACGGCGTCTCCGGCGCCGAGGTGACCACGCAGGGCGACGAGAACATCGTCGTGAGCATCCCCGAGATCCCGACCCAGGCCGTCCGCGACGCGATCAGCAAGTCCTCGCAGATGCAGTTCCGCCCGGTCCTGGCCGTCGGCCCCGGCAGCCCGCAGGCCGTCCCGACGCCGAGCGCGTCGCCGTCCGGCAGCCCCTCGCCGTCCGCGTCGCCCTCGGCCTCGCCGTCGGCGTCCTCCTCGGCAGGGTCGGCGAGCCCGTCCCCGAGCGCGACCTCCACGAGCAACGGCGCCGTCAACGACGCGCTGACCGCCGTCACCCCGACGCCCACCCCGACCGGGTCCGCCGCCGCCACGCCGAGCCCGAGCCCCAGCCCGAGCGCCTCCGGTGGCACGGGCACCACGCCCACCAAGGCCACCGACCTCGCGTGGATCACGCCCGAGATCCAGAAGGCCTACGACGACCTCAACTGCGCCACCCCCGAGTCGCGCGAGAACATCCAGGACGTCGACACCCAGCCCCTCGTCACGTGCGGTGTCGACGACGGCTTCAAGTACATCCTCGGCCCGGTCGTCGTCTCCGGTGACAAGATCAGCAACGCGACCGCCGGCTACAAGACCAACCAGCAGGGCGTCGCGACCAGCCAGGTCGAGATCGCGCTGTCCTTCAACGGCGAGGGGAGCAGCCAGTACGCGGCGATCAGCCGCGAGATGGTCACGCTGCCCTCGCCGCAGAACCAGCTGGCCGCGACCCTGGACTCCCAGGTCATCGTCGCGCCGCAGTTCAACGAGGCGATCCCCAACGGCCAGGCGAGCATCACCGGCAACTTCACCCTCGAGTCGGCCCGCTCCCTCGCCGACCAGCTGAAGTTCGGTGCGCTGCCGATCTCGTTCCAGGAGGCCTCGAGCGTCGACATCAGCCCGACCCTCGGGAGCGAGCAGCTGCGCTTCGGCTTCCTCGCGGGCCTGGTCGGCCTCGTCCTCGTCGTCGCCTACTCGATGGTCCAGTACCGGATGCTCGGGCTGGTGACGGTCAGCTCGATCGTCGTCGCGGGCCTGCTCACCTACCTGACCATCACGGTGCTCGGCTGGGCGCAGAACTACCGCCTCGACATGGCCGGTGTCACCGGCCTCATCGTGGCCATCGGGTTCACCGCCGACAGCTTCATCGTCTACTTCGAGCGGGTCCGCGACGAGCTGCGCGAGGGCCGGTCCCTCGCCAGCGCGGTCGAGACCGGGTGGAACCGCGCCAAGCGCACGGTCCTCATCGCCGACGGCGTCAACTTCCTCGCCGCGATCGTGCTCTACCTGCTGGCCAGCTCCAGCGTGCGCGGCTTCGCCTTCACCCTGGGCCTGACGACGCTCATCGACCTGCTCGTCGTCTTCTGGTTCACCCACCCGCTGCTCACGCTGCTCACCCGGGTGCCGTTCTTCCGCGACGGGCACCGCCTCTCCGGGCTCGACCCGCAGAAGTTGGGCGCCAAGACACGCACCTACGCGGGCCGGGGCCGGTGGAAGCCCGTCGCCCCGACCGCCACCCCCGAGACCGAAGGGAGCCGGGCATGAGCGTGGACTTCGCCGCCTTCGGCAACGACCTCTACACCGGCAAGCGGTCAGTGCCGGTGATCGCCCGCCGTCGCCGGTTCTACGCCGTCTCGATCGCCCTGATGCTCCTCGCCGGGCTGGCCCTCGCGGTCCAGCAGCTCAACCTGGGACTCGAGTTCCGGGGCGGCTCGGAGTTCCGGGTCGCCACCTCCTCGGCACCCTCGGACTACGAGCGGATCGCCCGCGACGCCGTCGGCGCCGCCGAGGACGAGAGCGGCGTCAACGTCACGCTCGTCGGCAACGGCACGGTGCGCGTGCAGACCGAGCGGCTGTCCGACGCCGAGAGCCAGGACGTCCGCGGCGACCTCGCCCGGGCCTTCGGGGTCCCGGAGCAGGACGTCAGCGGCACGTTCATCGGCCCGTCGTGGGGTGCCTCGGTCAGCGAGCAGGCCCTGCGGGCGCTCGTCATCTTCCTCATCGCCGTCGCGCTCGTGCTGAGCATCTACTTCCGGAACTGGAAGATGGCGCTCTCGGCGCTCATCACCCTCGTCCACGACCTCGTCATCACCATCGGCGTCTACGCGCTGTCCGGCTTCGAGGTCTCACCGGCGACGATGATCGGCTTCCTCACCGTCCTCGGCTACAGCCTCTACGACACCGTCGTCGTGTTCGACAAGGTCCGCGAGAACACCACCGAGGCGTTCGCCAACGGGCGGATGACCTACGGGCAGGCGGCCAACCTCGCCGTCAACCAGACGATGGTCCGCTCGATCAACACGACCGTCATCGGGCTCCTGCCCATCCTGGCCGTGCTCGTCGTCGGTGCGCTCTTCCTCGGCCCCGGCGTCCTGCTCGACCTCTCGCTCGTGCTCTTCGTCGGCATCTTCATCGGGGCCTACTCCTCGATCTTCATCGCGACCCCGCTCCTCGTGTCGCTGCGGAGCAAGGACCCCCGGGTCATCGAGCTCGAGAAGAAGGCCACGCGCCACCAGGCCCGCGTGGCCAAGGACGCCCGCGCCTCCGAGCCGGTGCCGGGCGAGGACGGCGCGGCCCCGGTCCCCGCGGGCTCGGTGCCGGGCGCTGCCGCCGACCGCGAGGAGGGCGCCACGCTCACCGGACGTGCGGTGCACCAGTACGCCCGCTCCGGCCCGCGCAACCAGCCGAAGCGCCCGCCGAAGTCCAAGCGGTAGCCGGTGGCCCCCACGCTCCCGAGCGTCGACCAGGTCGTCGCCGCCTCGCTGCGCGACGTCCCCGACTTCCCGCAGCCGGGTGTCGTCTTCAAGGACATCACCCCGCTGCTCGCCGACCCGGTGGCCTTCGCCCGGGTCGTCGAGGGGCTGGCCGAGGGCCGGCGCGGCGAGGTCGACCTCGTGGCGGGCGTCGAGGCCCGCGGGTTCGTCGTCGGGGCCGCGCTGGCCCACGCGATGGGCGTCGGCTTCGTCCCGGTGCGCAAGGCCGGCAAGCTGCCCGGCGACACCGTGAGCGCCACCTACGACCTCGAGTACGGGAGCGCGACCATCGAGGTCCACGCCGACGCCGTGGCCGCGGGGGAGCGCGTCCTGCTCGTCGACGACGTGCTGGCCACCGGTGGCACCGCGCTGGCCGCGTGGGAGCTGCTCGAGCGGGTCGGCGCCACGGTCGTCGGCTTCGACTGCGTCGTCGAGCTCGCCTTCCTGGGCGGCCGCGACCGCCTCGCGTCCCGCCCCGTGCGGGCGCTGCACGTCGTCCCCTGACGCGCGACTAGACTCCGTGCATGGCGGAGCACACGACGGCCGCCACCCCGGGGAACGCCGCTGCCGGGGTGGGTTCCCGGGCCAGGGCACGAGCGGCCCTCGCGCGGGTCGGGCGCGCGCGCACCCCCGGGCACCCGGTCCTGGAGCCGCTGCTCCAGATCGTCCGGCAGACCCACCCGAAGGCCGACGTCGAGCTCGTCGAGCGCGCCTACGCCGTCGCCGAGCGCGCCCACGAGGGGCAGAAGCGCCGCAGCGGCGACGACTACATCACCCACCCGCTCGCGGTCACCACCATCCTCGCCGAGCTGGGCATGACGCCCACGACCCTCGCCGCCGCGCTGCTGCACGACACCGTCGAGGACACCGCGTACAGCCTCGAGGCGCTGCGCCGTGACTTCGGCGACGAGATCGCCATGCTCGTCGACGGCGTCACCAAGCTCGACAAGGTCACGTACGGGCAGGCCGCGCAGGCCGAGACGGTGCGCAAGATGGTCGTCGCGATGGCCCGCGACATCCGGGTGCTCGTCATCAAGCTCGCCGACCGGCTCCACAACGCCCGCACCTGGCGCTACGTCAGCCAGGAGAGCGCGCAGCGCAAGGCCAAGGAGACCCTCGAGATCTACGCCCCGCTGGCGCACCGGCTGGGCATGAACACCATCAAGTGGGAGCTCGAGGACCTCTCGTTCCAGACCCTCTACCCGAAGGTCTACGACGAGATCGTCCGGCTCGTCGCCGAGCGCGCGCCGGCCCGCGAGGAGTACCTCGCCCAGGTGCGTGACGAGGTCGGCTCGGACCTGCGCGCCGCGAAGATCAAGGCCACGGTCACGGGTCGCCCGAAGCACTACTACTCCGTGTACCAGAAGATGATCGTCGGGGGCCGCGACTTCGAGCAGATCTACGACCTCGTCGCCGTCCGCGTCCTCGTCGACACCGTCCGCGACTGCTACGCCGCACTCGGCGCGCTGCACGCCCGGTGGAACCCGGTGCCGGGGCGGTTCAAGGACTACATCGCGATGCCGAAGTTCAACATGTACCAGTCGCTGCACACGACGGTCATCGGCCCCGAGGGCAAGGCCGTCGAGATCCAGATCCGCACCAACACGATGCACCGCCGCGCCGAGTACGGCGTCGCCGCGCACTGGAAGTACAAGGAGGACCCGGCGGCCAAGGGCGGACCGAAGGTGCCCGGCGCCGAGGCCCGCGACGGCCAGACCGGGCCGGTCAACGACATGGCCTGGCTGCGCCAGCTCCTCGACTGGCAGAAGGAGACCTCCGACCCCGGCGAGTTCCTCGAGTCGCTGCGCTTCGAGATCACCGCCAGCGAGGTCTACGTCTTCACGCCCAAGGGCCAGCTCGTGGGCCTGCCGGCCGGTGCCACGCCCGTCGACTTCGCCTACGCCGTGCACACCGAGGTGGGCCACCACTGCATCGGCGCCCGGGTCAACGGCCGCCTGGTTCCGTTGGAGAGCCGGCTCGACAACGGTGACGTCGTCGACGTGCTCACCTCCAAGGCCGACTCCGCCGGACCCTCGCGCGACTGGCTGAACTTCGTGCGCTCCGCGCGGGCCCGCAACAAGATCAAGCACTGGTTCACCAAGGAACGCCGCGAGGAGATGATCGAGGAGGGCAAGGAGGCGCTGGCCAAGGCCATGCGCAAGCAGGGGCTGCCGCTGCAGCGCCTCACCTCCGTCGAGTCCCTCACCGGTGTCGCCGAGGAGCTGCGCCACCCCGGCATCGACGCGCTCTACGCCGCCGTCGGCGAGGGGCACGTCTCGGCGCAGCACGTCGTCTCCCGGCTCGTCGCCTCGGTGGGGGGCGAGGAGGGTGCCAGCGAGGACATCGCCGAGGCCACCTCGCCGGTGCTCAGCCGCCCCCGCTCGCGCCGCTCCGGCGACCCCGGGGTCGTCGTCAAGGACATGTCCGACGTCTGGGTGAAGCTGGCCCGGTGCTGCACCCCGGTGCCCGGCGACGAGATCCTCGGCTTCGTCACCCGCGGCAACGGGGTCTCGGTCCACCGCCGCGACTGCACCAACGCCGCGTCGCTGCTCGCCCAGCCGGACAAGATCATCGAGGTCGAGTGGGCGCCGACCTCGGCGAGCCTGTTCCTCGTCCAGCTGCAGGTCGAGGCCCTCGACCGCTCGCGCCTGCTCTCCGACGTCACCCGCGTCATCTCCGACCACGGGGTGAACATCCTGTCCGCCTCGGTGCAGACCTCCCGCGACCGCGTGGCCATCCTCCGGTTCACCTTCGAGATGGGCGACCCCGGGCACCTCGGGCACGTCATCCGCGCCGTGCAGAACGTCGACGGCGTCCTCGACGCCGAGCGCGTCACCGGCGGGCGCCGCGACGCCTGAGTGCCAGGGTCCGCCGCGGCTCAGCGCTGCTGGGGCAGGCGGCGCAGCAGCATCGTCACGTAGACGTCGGCGATGTCCTCGGGCCGGTCGACCGTGAAGACCGCCGCTCCGCCCCCGCCGGCCGTGGGCACGGCCCGGGCGACGGGCCCCAGGGTCTTCGCGTCGATGCCACCCAGGCCGATGAGCAGCACCGTGACGGGCCGCTTCGGGTCGGCGACCTTCGCCAGCCGGGACCGCAGCTGCGCCAGGCTCAGGCCGCCCGAGGTGTCGTCGTTGACGCCGTCGGTGAAGAGGACCATGAGGTTGACGGCCTGCGGGTCGTAGCCCTTCACCATCGCGGCGTACCCGGCGTCGACGGTGTCGTAAAGGCCGGTGTCGCCACCCAGGCGCGTCGGCAGGCTGCCCAGCGAGAACGCCAGCCGGGAGCGCTGGTCGGCGGACCCGAGCGGGCGCACCGGCTGCACCTGGGTCCAGTCGATGCGGCCGCGCTGGCGGGTGGAGAAGGTCCACAGGCCGACCGAGTTGTGGTCGGCGAGCAGCTGGTTGGCCCCGGACGAGGCCGCCGCGGCCACCTCGATGCGGGAGGCGCCACCGGCCGCCGCGGCACGCATCGAGCCGCTGGTGTCGATGATGTTGAGCAGCCGCGTGGGCCGCGCGATGGCCGCCCACATCTGCTGCGCGGCCTTGGCCTGGGCGGCGCCGGCGGCACCGGCGAGCGCGGCGGCCGGGGGAGCGCCCTCGACGACGGGAGAGGGGTCGGTGCGTGTCCGGAAGCCGGCGGCGCGCAGGATGCGCTGGCCCTCGGCGGAGCGGGCGGCGGCCACGAGCGCGTCAGCCGCTCCGGGCGCGGTGCGGGCGCTCGTGACGGCGGTGTACTCCAGGGCCGGCGTCGTCGAGGTGGCCCGCCGGACCGTGAGCCCGGCGACCTTGGCGCGGTACACCTGCTGCTCGGTCGTCGGGAAGATCGCGGCGTCGCCCGGGCCGGCGTGGCTGGTGAGCAGCGTGTCCTCGGGCACGACCCGGCTGAGCATCCCGCCCACCCGGGCCAGCGCCCCGCCCCGGCGGTTCGCCGGGAGCGTGTCGATCTCGCCGAAGCCCTCCATGAGGGTGAGGCTGCCGACGGTCGAGGTGGTGGGGTCGGGCATCCGGCTGTCCTCGGCGACGAGGGTCGCCGCCCAGGTGACCGGGTCCGGGGCCGTGAGACCCCGCGGGACGGCGAGCAGGACGGGCGTCGAGGCGAGCACCTCGCCGACGCTCACCCCCTGGCTCGTCGCGGCGACCTCGCGCGCGAGCGGCGCGGAGTCCGCCACCCAGACGTCCGGGGTGTCCGCGGCCGCGGTCTCGAAGCGGCGGGCGGTCGTGGTGGCCGGCTCGGCCGTCACCGTGACCTTCCAGCAGCCGCGGTCGAGGGTGCCGGCGACGGCCTCGAGCGGCTCGCGCATCGCGGTGGTCGTCGTGACCGTGACGTCCGTCGGGTCGACGCAGGAGGCGGCGGCCGCGGCCGGTTCGGCCCCGGGGCCGAGCCGCTCCCACGCCTGCCAGCCCCCGACGCCGGCGACGACGAGCAGCCCGACGGCGACCCCTGCCACCGTGGTGCGGGCGCGGTCGACCGCACCCCCGTGTCGACCCATCAGCCCCTACCTTCCGTGACCGGACGCACAGCGGGCCCCATCCTGCACGAGCGGGGCCCCCGGCGCGAGGGTCTGGCGGAGGGACCTACGTCTCAGCCGCCGAACTCGTCGAGCCCGGCACGGGCCTGGGCCAGCCACTCCTGCTGGGAGGCGAGCCGCTCGCGGGCCGCGGTGGCCTTGACCTCGTTGCCGGCGGCCTCGGCCTTGGCGACCTCGGCCTCGGCCTTGGCGACGGCGGCCTCGAGCTGGTCGACCATGCTCTGCGCGCGGGCCGACAGCTCGGGGTTGGTGGCCTTCCAGCGCTGCTCGTCGGCCTCGCGCACGGCGGTCTCGACGCGGCGCAGCCGCTTCTCGACCCGCTCGAGGTCGGCGCGCGGGACCTTGCCGGCGGCCTCCCAGCGGTCCTGGACACCGCGCAGGGAGGCCTTGGCGGCCTCGATGTCGGTGACCGGGAGGATGGCCTCGGCCTCGACGAGGATCTCCTCCTTGACGGCGAGGTTGGCGCGGAACGCCTCGTCCTCGACCGCGGCCGCGGCGTCCTTGGCGGTGAAGAACGCGTCCTGGGCGGCGCGGAAGCGCTCCCAGAGGGCGTCGTCGTCGGCGCGCGAGGCCCGGCCGGCGCGGCGCCAGCGGTCCATCAGCTGCTTGTAGGCGCGGGCGGTGGGGCCCCAGTCGGTGCTGCCGGCGAGGGCCTCGGCCTCGGCGACGAGCGACTCCTTGGCCGAGCGGGCCTCGCCCCGGGTGGACTCGAGCTCGGCGAACCACGCGCGGCGGGCCTTGTCGAACCCGTTGCGGGCGTGGCTGAAGCGCTGCCAGAGCGCGGTCTCGGTGGGCTTGTCGAGCTTGGCCCCGGCGCGCTGCGCCTGCTTCCACTGGTCGAGGAGCGCGCGCATCCGCTCGCCGCTCTGCTTCCACTGGGTGCTGCCGGGCGGCTGGGCGGCGATGGTCTCGGCCTCGGCGACGATGGCCTCACGGGCGGTCGCGGCCTCGGCCCGAGCGGCCTTGCGGTGCTCGGCCTCCTCGGCGCGCTTGGTGGCCAGGCCCGCCTCGACCCGCTCGACGGTGGCGTGCAGCGCCGCGAGGTCGCCGACCACGTTGGCCTGCTCGACGTGCTCCTTGAGCGTGGTCAGCCCGTCGGCGACCTCCTTGGCGGAGACCTCGGGGTTGGCCAGCCGGGCCTCGAGGAGGTCCGCGGAGGCGGCGAGCTCGTCGTACTTGCGGGCGAAGTACTGGAGCGCCTCGTCCGGGGTGGCGTCGGGGTAGGCGCCGACCTCGCGCTCCTCGTCACCGACCGTGACGAAGACGTGTCCGTTCTCGTCGACCCGGCCGAAGCGGGCCGACTCGGAGTGCGCGACCACGGCGGGCGCGGCGACGGGTCGGGGTGCGACCCGGCCGGCGAGCGCGGCGGGGGAGGGCACGGGCGGGCGGGGCGTGGGCTTGTCCTCGGACACGGTCAGGACTTCTCCTCGGTGACAGCAACGCTGAGGATGCTGATCGGTGCGGCGGGCGGGCCGTCGTCGGGCGATGTGTCGTTCGGCGCCACCCCCTGGGCGGCGACCTTGTCGACGATATCCAACCCGGAGGTCACCGTGCCGAACACCGTGTACCCGTCGGGGTCCGGGAGGCTGGACTTCCCGTAGACGATGAAGAACTGCCCGCCGTTGCCCTTCTTCGGGTCGTTGGTGCGGGCCATCGCCAGGGTGCCGCGCTCGTAGGTGCCGTCCTTCGGGGCGTTCTCGACGCCGAAGCCGTACCCGGGGGTGCCCTGGCCGGTGCCGGTGGGGTCGCCGCACTGGAGCACCTTGAGCGGCGCCGCCGTCGTGAGGCGGTGACAGGGGGAGTCCTTCCAGTACTGCTGCTGGGCCAGCTGGAGGAAGGACGCGACCGCCTGCGGGGCCTTGGTGCCGTCGAGGCGCAGGACGATGTCGCCGCAGTTCGTGCTCAGCGTCGCCTTGTACGTCTTCCCGGCGGCCGTCTTCGCGGACGGGAGGTCGAGCTCGGCGGCCGTGCCGAGGGGCTTCGGCGGCAGCTCGCAGCCGGCGAGGGTGGTGGAGGCGGTCGACGGCGTCGACGACGCGCCGGGGGTCGGCGAGCCGCCCACGGTGACGCCGAGGACGGCCGTGCCGGCGACGACGGCGAGCACGACCCCGACCACGGCGAGCACGCGCAGGCGCCTGGCCCGGTCCTGGCTCCGCTGGGCGGTGCGGGCCTGCTGCTTCTCCCAGCGCCGGCGGGCGCGGGCTCGTTCCTGCTTCCTGGTCACCCCGAGGTCCTTCGTCGTCGTCGTCGAACGCACAGCGGCGCCCAGTGTAGGCATCGCTCCCCGTTAGGCTCGCGCCCGTGCTCGCCGTCGCCTTCCCCGCCGCCGCCTTCGGGACCAACTGCTACGTCCTGGCCACCGGCCCGGGCGAGGAGTGCCTCGTCGTCGACCCGGGCATCGGGGTCGAGGACACGCTGCGCTCGGTCCTCGAGGAGCACCGGCTGCGGCCGGCCGCGGTCCTGCTCACCCACGGACACCTCGACCACGTGTACTCGGTGACGCCGGTCTGCGGCGGGACCACCGCGGCCTACATCCACGCGGACGACGGCTACCGCCTCGCCGACCCGCTGGCCTCGATGGACCCCGGCACCGTCGCGATGCTCGAGGCGCAGTTCGGGCAGAAGGCGACCTGGCGCGAGCCCGAGACCGTGGTCGAGGTGGCCGACCGTGCGCGCCTCGAGCTCGCCGGGCTGACCCTCGACGTCCTGCACGCCCCGGGCCACACCGAGGGGTCGGCGATGTTCGCCCTCGACACCGTTCCCGACGGCCTGCCCGCCGACGAGGGGCTGGACCGCACCGTCGTCTCCGGCGACGTCCTCTTCGCCGGCTCGATCGGGCGCACCGACCTCGCGGGCGGCGACCACGCCGCGATGCAGCGCTCGCTGCGCGACGTCGTCCTGCCGCTGCCCGACTCCACGTTCGTGCTCACCGGCCACGGCCCGGCGACGACCATCGGCCGCGAGCGGGCGAGCAACCCGTACCTGCGAGGATTGGGCGCGTGACGCCCCCCGCCGAGAAGGTGACCCCGATCTCGGGGTTCCCCGAGCTCCTGCCCGCCGAGCGGCTCCTCGAGCTGCACTTCCTCGACACCGTCCGCGAGGTCTTCGAGCTGCACGGGTTCGCGCCCCTGGAGACCCGGGCCGTGGAGCCGGTGGGCCGCCTGCTCGGCAAGGGTGGTGACGCCGACAAGGAGATCTACGGCGTGCACCGGCTGGCCGGCGAGGACAGCGGCCGGGAGTCCGACCTCGGGCTGCACTTCGACCTGACCGTGCCGTTCGCGCGCTACGTGCTCGAGAACGCCGGGAAGCTGTCCTTCCCGTTCCGGCGCTACCAGGTGCAGAAGGTCTGGCGCGGCGAGCGCCCCCAGGAGGGCCGCTTCCGCGAGTTCACCCAGGCCGACATCGACGTGGTCGACGTCGGCACGCTCGCGCCGCACTTCGAGGCCGAGATGCCGCTCGTCATCGCCGAGGCCTTCCGACGGCTCCCGGTGGGGGAGTTCCGCATCCAGGTCAACAACCGGCTCGTGCCCGAGGGGTTCTACCTCGGCATCGGGCTCACGGACGTCGCCGGCACGCTGCGCATCGTCGACAAGCTCGACAAGATCGGTCCCGAGAAGGTCGCCGCGCAGCTCGTCGAGGCGGGCGCCACCGACGAGCAGGCCCGGCTCTGCCTCGCGCTGGCCGACATCCGCTCCGCGGACCTGTCCTTCGTCGACGCGGTGCGGGCGCTCGGGGTGTCGCACCCGACGCTCGACGCGGGGCTCGAGGCGCTGGCAGCGGTCATCCGCACGGGTCTCGAGCGGGCGCCCGGCACGCTCGTCGCCGACCTGCGCATCGCCCGCGGCCTCGACTACTACACCGGCACCGTCTACGAGACCCAGCTCGTCGGCTCCGAGGACTGGGGCTCGGTCTGCTCCGGCGGGCGCTACGACTCGCTCGCCTCCGACGGGCGCACCACCTACCCCGGCGTCGGCATCTCGATCGGGCTGACCCGGCTCGTGCACCTGCTGGTGACCAAGCGGGGGCTCACGGCGTCGCGCTCGACGCCGGCGGCGGTGCTCGTGGCGGTGGTCGACGAGGAGTCGCGCACCCGCTCCGACGCCGTGGCCGCCGCGCTGCGGGCCCGGGGCGTGCCGTGCGAGGTCGCCCCCAGCGCAGCGAAGTTCGGCAAGCAGATCCGGTACGCCGACCGGCGCGGCATCCCGTTCGTCTGGTTCCCGGGGGCGGGGGAGTCCGGCGCCGACCAGGTCAAGGACATCCGCTCCGGCGACCAGGTCGACGCCGACGCCGCGACGTGGGCCTGCCCGCCCGAGGACCTGCGTCCCGGCATCGTCATGCCGCAAGCCTGACGCGGAGGCAGGCCATCATCGGGTCGAGGTGATGTCGGGCCGCCAGAGGTGCCTCTCTCACCTCGAACCGCGGGTGAGTCCTCAGGCCGGCGGAGGGCGCAGGCCGGACTCCTTGAGCTCGAGGATCGCCAGCGCCCGCACCACCTCGGGGTCGCCGCGCCGCCACGCGCCGGCGGGGTCGTCCGAGATGCGCGCCAGCCGGGTCATCGGCTGGTTCGCCATCGCCCGCAGCGCGAAGAGGTCGAGGTCGGGCGCGCCGTCGACGAACCGCTGGGCCGCCGTCGCCCGCCGGGCGAACCGCAGCCGCAGCACGAACCACGTCCCGAGCACGATGACCACCGGCGCCACGACGGTCGCGACCGACAGCACCGTGGCCAGCCGCTCGACGGCGGTCACGAGGTCCCGCCCGGCGGAGGCGAAGTCCTCACCCACCCCCGCCGCCGACCGGAACGGCGTCGCGATGCGGTCGGCGAGCAGGGGCAGGTCGTCGACCGAGTTGCCGGCGTCGGTCATCCGCCCGGTGAACCCGGTGCCGGCCGACTCCAGCTGCCGCCCGGGCGCCGCGAGCTGCAGCGTCGCCTCGTGGACCCACTGCGCCACCCGCACCCAGAGGTAGACCCACCCCACCATCGCGAGGTCGGCGACAACCTGGACGGTCCGCCGGGCGGGCAGGTCGCTGTAGAGCTTCACGGTGGTCTCCTGCGTGGTCGGGGCCGGTCGCGGTCGGCACTAGACTTCCATCGCGCTCCAGCCGGAGGCCGCCCCGCGGGCAGCGACGCCCCGGGACTCGACACGAGACAGGTCTGATATCCGTGAAGGTCGGCATCCCCACCGAGGTCAAGAACAACGAGTTCCGGGTCGGGATCACCCCGGTCGGCGTCCACGAGCTGGTCCGCCGCGGCCACGAGGTCCTCGTGCAGGAGGGCGCCGGGCTCGGCTCCTCCATCACCGACGACGAGTACGTGTCGCAGGGCGCGCGGATGGTCGGCGACGCCGACGAGCTGTGGGGCGCCTCCGACATGGTCATGAAGGTCAAGGAGCCGGTCGCCGAGGAGTACCACCGCCTCCGCGAGGGCCTGACCCTCTTCACCTACCTGCACCTCGCCGCCGACGAGCCGCTCACGAAGGAGCTCGTCGACAAGAAGGTCACCTCCATCGCCTACGAGACCGTCCAGCTGCCCTCGGGCCTGCTGCCCCTGCTCTACCCGATGTCCGAGGTCGCCGGCTGCCTCGCGCCCCAGGTGGGCGCGCACTCGATGATGAAGGCGCAGGGCGGTCGCGGCGTCCTCATGGGCGGCATCGGCGGCGTGGCCAACGCCAAGGTCGTCGTCCTCGGGGCCGGTGTCGCCGGCCAGAACGCGGCCAACATCGCGCTCGGGATGGGCGCCGACGTCACGCTCCTCGACACCGACCTCGACAAGCTGCGGATGAGCTTCTGGCGCTACGACAACCGCGTCGCCCAGATCGCGTCCTCGGCGATGTCGGTGCGCGAGCAGGTGCTCCAGGCCGACCTCGTCATCGGCACCGTCCTCATCCCGGGTGCCAAGGCCCCCAAGCTGGTCACCGACGAGATGGTCGCCCAGATGAAGCCCGGTTCGGTGCTCGTCGACGTCGCCATCGACCAGGGCGGCTGCTTCGAGAACTCGCGCCCGACCACGCACGCCGACCCGACCTTCCAGGTCCACGACTCGATCTACTACTGCGTGGCGAACATGCCCGGCGCGGTGCCCCACACCTCCACGTGGGCGCTGACCAACGCCACCCTGTCCTACGCCACGAAGCTCGCCGACCACGGCTGGCAGGAGGCCTCGCGCGCCGACCGCGCGCTGGCCCTCGGCCTCAACACGCACGCCGGCCACATCACCTACGGCGCCGTCGCCGAGGCCTTCGGCATGGAGAGCATCACCCTCGACGAGGCCCTCTCCTGACCGAGCCCACGAGCACGCCGGCGGCCCGCCCCACCCCCGTGGGGCGGGCCGTCGACGCGTGGCTGACCCACCTCGACGTCGAGCGCGGCGTCTCCCGGAACACGCTCGCCGCCTACCGCCGTGACCTCGCGAGGTGGACCGGGTACCTCGCGGCCGCCGGGGTGACCCGGCCCGAGGACGTCACGGAGGCGCACGTCACCGACTTCCTGGCCCGGCTGCGCGAGGGCGACGACGAGCACCGCCCGCTCGCGGCGAGCTCGGCCGCCCGGACCCTCGTCGCGGTGCGCGGGCTCCACCGCTTCCTCGCCCTCGAGGGGGTGCTCGACGCCGACCCCTCGCGTGACGTCGCGCCGCCGCGCACTCCCGACCGGCTGCCCAAGGCCATCGCGCTGGACGACGTCGAGCGGCTGCTCGCGGCGGCGTCGGTGGGGGACACCCCCGCCTCGCTGCGCGACCGCGCGCTGCTCGAGGTCCTGTACGGCACCGGCGCCCGCATCTCGGAGGCGGTCGGGCTCGACGTCGACGACCTCGACACCGAGGAGGGGGTGGTCCGGCTGCGGGGCAAGGGTGGCAAGGAGCGCATCGTGCCGCTGGGGTCCTACGCCCGCGAGGCGCTCTCGGCGTGGCTGGTCCGCGGCCGTCCGGCCCTTGCCGGCCAGGGCCGCGGCACGCCCGCGGTCTTCCTCGGCGTCCGCGGCGCCCGGCTCTCGCGGCAGAGCGCGTGGGCCGTCCTGCGTGCCGCCGCCGACCGGGCGCACCTCACCGGGCACCTCTCGCCCCACACCCTGCGGCACTCGTTCGCCACCCACCTGCTCGAGGGCGGGGCCGACGTCCGGGTCGTCCAGGAGCTGCTCGGCCACGCCTCGGTGACCACCACGCAGATCTACACGCGCGTCACCGTGCAGCAGCTGCGCGAGGTCTACGCCCAGAGCCACCCCCGGGCGCGGTGAGCGCGGGGACCGGCGGGCTCCGCTGATAGGGTCGGGCCCGATCAGCGAGAGGCTGACCGAGGCACGACCGGTACCGGGAGAGAGACGTTGGGCGAGACCGAGGCGGCGTTCCAGATCCGCATCGAGGGGCAGGTCGGGGCGACGGGTCGACCGTTGCCGGAGTTCCCCCTCCCCGCCCCGCTCGCGAGCCACGGGCCGGCGCGGATCATCGCCATGTGCAACCAGAAGGGCGGCGTCGGCAAGACGACGACCACCATCAACCTCGGGGCCGCCCTCGCCGAGCTGGGCCGGCGCGTCCTCCTCGTCGACTTCGACCCGCAGGGTGCCCTCTCGGTCGGTCTGGGCGTCAACGCCAACGAGCTCGACGTCACCGTCTACAACCTGCTCACCGAGCGCGGCCACGACGTCCGCGACGTCATCCGGCACACCAAGGTCGAGGGCCTGGACGTCCTCCCCGCGAACATCGACCTCTCCGCCGCCGAGGTCCAGCTCGTCGGTGAGGTCGCCCGCGAGCAGATCCTCGCCCGCGTGCTGCGGCCCGTCCTCGACGACTACGACGTCGTGATGGTCGACTGCCAGCCCTCGCTCGGCCTGCTCACCGTCAACGCCCTCACCGCGGCGCACGGCGTGATCATCCCGCTCGAGTGCGAGTTCTTCGCGATGCGCGGCGTCGCCCTGCTCGTCGAGACCATCGAGAAGATCACCGACCGGCTCAACCCCCGTCTGCAGGTCGACGGCATCCTCGCGACGATGTACGACGGGCGCACCCTGCACTCCAAGGAGGTCGTCGCCAGCGTCGTCGACCACTTCGGGGACCAGGTCTTCCACACGGTCATCTCGCGCACGGTGAAGTTCCCGGACGCCTCGCTCGCCGCGGAGCCGCTCACCACGTACGACGGGGCCCACAAGGGCGCGGAGGCCTACCGCCAGCTCGCCCGAGAGCTCATCGCCCGCGGCGGGGCGGCCTGACCCTGATGGCCACGCCCCCCGGGGCCGCGGAGCAGGAGGCGGTCGTCCCCGGCGGGGTGATCACCCGCCGGGCCGCCGCCACGCCCTTCGAGGTGCACCTCGAGAACTTCACCGGTCCCTTCGACCTCCTGCTCGGGCTGATCAGCAAGCACAAGCTCGACATCACCGAGATCGCGCTGGCCGCGGTCACCGACGAGTTCATCGCGTTCATCCGCGCGGCCCGCGACAGCGAGGGCGGGTGGGACCTCTCGCAGGCCACCGAGTTCCTCGTCGTCGCCGCGACCCTGCTCGACCTCAAGGCCGCGCGTCTGCTCCCGCAGTCCGGCCCGGAGGACGAGGAGGACCTCGCCCTCATCGAGGCCCGCGACCTGCTGTTCGCCCGGCTGCTCCAGTACCGCGCGTTCAAGGACATCGCGCACACCTTCGCGGAGCGGATGGCCACCGCCGGCCGCCGCCAGCCGCGCTCGGTGAGCCTCGAGCCGCACCTCGCGGCGCTGCTGCCCGAGCTCGTCATGACGGTCACGCCCGAGCAGCTGGCCATCGTCGCGGCCCGGGCCCTCACGCCCAAGGTCACCCCGACCGTCGGCCTCGGGCACCTGCACGCGCCGCAGGTGAGCGTCCGCGAGCAGGCCGGCGTCATCGGCGCCCGGCTGCGCCGCGAGCGGGTGGCCTCGTTCCGCAGCCTCGTCGCCGACGCCGACAGCACGCTCGTCGTCGTCGCCCGCTTCCTCGCCCTCCTCGAGCTGTTCCGCGAGGCGGCCATCGGCTTCGAGCAGGCCGAGGCCCTCGGCGAGCTCACCGTGCGCTGGACCGGGCCGGAGGAGGGTGACATCGAGGTCACCGACGAGTTCGACGAGCCACCGCCGACCGACGACGACACCGCCCCGACCGACCCCGCCGCCGCGACCGACCCCCAGGAGAGCACCGATGAGTGAGCCGGAGCCCGAGGCCCCTCGCGCACCCGAGGAGGCGGCGCCGGAGGAGCAGCTCGCGTTCGACGTCGCGGAGTTCCCCGGCGGCATCCACGGCGCCCTCGAGGCGGTGCTCATGGTCGTCGACGAGCCGGTCACCACCGCCGCCCTCGCCTCCGCGCTCGAGCAGCCCGTCGCCGACGTCGCCACCGCCCTCGCCGAGCTCGAGGACGGCTACGCCGAGCAGAACCGCGGCTTCACCCTCCGCGAGGTCGGCGGCGGCTGGCGGATGTACAGCCGCCACGAGTACGCCCCGGTCGTGGAGCGGTTCGTCCTCGACGGCCAGCAGGCGCGCCTGACCCAGGCCTCGCTCGAGACCCTCGCCGTCATCGCGTACCGCCAGCCGGTGTCGCGCTCGCGCGTCGCGGCCGTGCGCGGCGTCAACGTCGACGGCGTCGTGCGCACCCTCCTCACCCGCGGCCTCATCGAGGAGGTCGGCCACGACGAGGAGTCCACCGCCACCCTGTACGGCACGACGTCGTACTTCCTCGAGCGCCTCGGGCTGCAGTCCCTCGAGGACCTGCCCGCGCTCGCGCCCTACCTGCCCGAGGTCGACGTGCTCGACGAGATCGCCGAAGGAGGCCGGGGATGACCCCGCCGAAGAACCGTGGAGCCGGCCGCGCCGGAGACCGTCAGCAGCGCCCACGCGGCGGCAAGGGCGGCTCGGCCACGGGCGGGCCCGCCGCGGCCCGCGCCCGGGGCACCGGCACCACCCGGGCCAGCCAGCCCACCCAGACCAAGCGCGAGCCGCAGCGGCCCGTCGTCGACGTCCACGACCCCGACGGCGTGCGCCTCCAGAAGCTGCTCGCCGCGGCCGGGGTCGGCTCGCGCCGGGTGTGCGAGGACCTCATCAGCCAGGGCCGGGTCGAGGTCGACGGCCAGGTCGTCCGCGAGCTCGGCGTGCGCATCAAGGCCACGCAGACCGTGCACGTCGACGGCGAGCGCGTGCAGCTCGACGAGTCCCGCGTGTACCTCGCGTTCAACAAGCCGCTCAACGTCGTCACCTCGATGAGCGACGAGCTCGGCCGCGTCGACATCGGCGACTACTTCGGCGACCGCAAGGAGCGGCTCTTCCACGTCGGCCGGCTCGACGCCGACACCGAGGGCCTGCTGCTGCTCACCAACGACGGCGACCTCGCCCACCGGCTCCAGCACCCCCGCTACGGCGTCCTCAAGACCTACCTCGCGCAGATCCAAGGCCCGGTGCCGCGCGACCTCGGGAAGCGGCTGCGCGAGGGCGTCCAGCTCGAGGACGGGCCGGTCGCCGTCGACTCCTTCCGGGTCGTCGACTCCCAGCCCGGCAAGGCCATCGTCGAGGTCGTGCTCCACGAGGGACGCAAGCACATCGTGCGCCGGATGCTCGCCGAGGTCGGCCACCCCGTGCTCTCGCTCGTGCGCACGCAGGTCGGCCCGATCCGCCTCGCGGACACCAAGCCCGGCAAGTTCCGCTCGCTCTCCAGCGCGGAGGTCGCGGCGCTGTACAAGGCCGCAGGGCTCTGATGCGCGTCCACGTCGTCGGCACCGGGCTCATCGGCACCTCGCTCGGGCTGGCGCTGGCGCGCCACGGCGACGAGGTGACGCTGGAGGACGTCCTGCCCACGCACGCGGCGCTGGCCCGCGACCTCGGCGCCGGGCGGCTGCCGGCCGACGGCGAGGAGCTCGCCCCCGACCTCGTGGTCGTCGCCGCCCCGCCGGACGTCACGGCCGGCTGCGTCGCGGCGGCCCTCGAGCGCTGGCCGTCGGCTGCGGTCACCGACGTCGCCTCCGTCAAGGGCGTCGTCCTGTCGGCCCTCCGGGCCGCGGGCGCCGACCTCTCCCGGTACTGCGGCTCGCACCCGATGGCCGGCCGCGAGCGCTCGGGCGCCGTCGCCGGCCGCCACGACCTCTTCGACGGGCGGGCGTGGGTGCTTACGCCCAGCGACGAGACGCTGCCCGAGGTGGTCGCGCTGGTCACCGACGTCGCCCGGGCCGCGGGCTCGGTGGTGCGCACGCTGCCGGCCGGCGAGCACGACCGCGCGGTGGCCGCCGTCTCGCACCTGCCGCAGCTGGCCGCGAGCCTCGTCGCCGCCCGGCTGGAGGACCTCGACGAGGGCGCGGTCGCGCTCGCCGGGCAGGGGCTGCGCGACGTCACCCGCATCGCGGCCAGCGACCCGAACCTCTGGACACAGATCCTCGCGGGCAACGCCGGCGCGGTCCGTGAGGTCGTGGACGCCCTGGCCGCCGACCTGCAGGCCGTCTCCCGTGCCCTCGCCGCCCTCGAGGCCGGTGCCGATGCCCCGGGCGCGCGCGGAGCCATCGCCACGGCGATCGCCGCAGGGAACGCCGGCCACGCCCGCATCCCGGGCAAGCACGGCGCGGCCCCGACCGCGTACTCGACCGTGCGCGTCCTCATCCCCGACGAGCCGGGCAACCTCGGGCGGCTCTTCGCCCACGTCGCCGAGATCGGCACGAACATCGAGGAGTTCCACCTCGACCACGGGCTCGGGCAGCCGTTCGGCATCGCCGAGGTCGACGTCGTCCCCGCCGCCGCGTCCGGGCTCGCCGAGGGCCTGGCCTCCCGCGGCTGGCAGATCCACGGCTGAGCCCGTGCCGCCCGCCCCCGGACCGTCGCTGCCGTCGACGTCCGGGGCGCGCTGGTCGGTGGCGATGGTCGGCACCCGCGACGGCGCGGTGCTGGTCGAGCACGGCCCCGACCTCCTGCTGCCCTCGGCCAGCGTGGCCAAGGTCTTCCTGCTCGTCGAGGTCGCGGCGCGGCTCGTCGACGGCCGGCTCGACCCCGCGCTGCTGCTCGACCGCCGCGCCGTGGCCCCGGTGGCGGACTCCGGGCTGTGGCGCCACCTGGCCACCGATGCCCTCCCGGTCCTCGACCTCGCGGTCCTCGTCGGGTCGGTCAGCGACAACCTGGCGACCAACGTCCTCCTCGACGCGGTGGGTCTCGAGGCCGTCCGGGCCCGCGCCGCCACCCTCGCCCCCGGCGGCTCGACCCTCCACGACCGGGTGCGCGACGAGCGGGGCGCCGGCGACCCGGCGCTGCTCGGCGAGGCCTGCGCCCGTGACCTCGTCGACCTCTTCGCCGGGCTGGGGGCGGGCCGGGTCGTCGGCCCGCAGGTCTCGGCGCTCGTCCTGCACTGGGTCGCGGCGAACACCGACCACTCGCAGGTGAGCCGGGGCCTGCTGCTCGACCCGCTCGCCCACGACGTGCCCGACCACGGGGTGTCGGTGTGGAGCAAGACCGGCACCGACGCCGGGGTGCGGGCCGAGGCCGGGCTGGCGCGCGGGCCGCGCGGCTCGGTGGCCTTCGCGGCCCTGTGCGCGTGGGAGCCGGGCGTGGACGACGCCGCCCGCGGCGAGGTGCTCGGTGCCATGGCCGGGCTGGGGACGCTGCTCCGGGGCGCGGTGGGGACGCGTCCGGCGCGCCGATAGGCTCTCGCGCCATGACCGCACCGCTGACGATCGCCATCGACGGTCCCTCCGGTTCCGGGAAGAGCAGCGTCGCCAGGGCCGTCGCCCGCCGCCTCGGCATCGGCTACCTCGACACCGGGGCCATGTACCGGGCGCTGACCTGGTGGTGCCTGGAGCGCGGGCTCGACCTCACCGACACCTCCGCGGTGGCCGAGGCCGCCCGCACCCTGCCGCTCGAGGTCGGCACCGACCCCGACGCCCCCACGGTCACCGTCGACGGCACCGACGTCAGCGCCGCCATCCGCACCTCCGAGGTGAGCACCGCGGTGTCGGCGGTCGCGACCAACCGTGAGGTCCGGCCGGTGCTCCAGCAGCTCCAGCGCGACCTCATGGCGCGGATCGCCGAGGAGACCGGGGGAGTGGTCGCCGAGGGGCGCGACATCACCACGGTCGTCGCGCCCGACGCCACGGTGCGCCTGCTCGTCACCGCCTCCGAGGAGGCCCGGCTGCGCCGGCGCTCCACCGAGCTGCACGGGAGCGCCGACGCCGCGGCCGTCGAGGCCACCCGCGACCAGGTGGTCCGCCGGGACCGCGACGACTCCACGGTCTCGACCTTCACCGAGGCCGCCGAGGGCGTGCACCTCGTCGACACCTCCGACCTGGACCTCGAGGCGAGCATCGAGGCCGTCCTCGACGTCGTCGCGGGGGAGACGCAGGGCGAGGACTGACCCCCGGCTCCCGCCCCGGGCCGGCCGCGGTCACGGGCACCCCTCGCGGTGCGGGAGAATGGGGGGATGAGCACGGACGACCCCACCCAGACCGCGGACCCCGAAGCCGTCGAGCGGGCCCTGCGCGCCGGGCTCGAGGACTTCGAGCTCGACGACGAGGACCGCGCCCTCCTCGACGCCGAGGGCCTCCTCGACGACGACGGCGAGCCCTACGCGCCCGCACCGGTCGTGGCGATCATCGGCCGGCCGAACGTCGGCAAGTCCACGCTCGTCAACCGCATCCTCGGCCGCCGCGAGGCCGTCGTCGAGGACGTCCCCGGCGTCACCCGCGACCGCGTCGCCTACGACGGCGAGTGGACCGGTCGGCGCTTCACCCTCGTCGACACCGGCGGCTGGGAGATCGACGCCACGGGCATCCACCTGCGGGTGGCCGAGCAGGCCGAGATCGCCGTCGAGCTCGCCGACGCCGTGATGTTCGTCGTCGACGCCACGGTGGGGGCGACCGATGCCGACGAGGCGGTCGTCAAGATGCTGCGCCGCTCGGGCAAGCCCGTTGTCCTCGTGGCCAACAAGGTCGACGACCAGCGCACGGAGGCCGACGCCGCCGCGCTCTGGAACCTCGGGCTGGGCCAGCCGTGGCCGGTCTCGGCGCTGCACGGCCGGGGGAGCGGCGACGTCCTCGACGCCCTCCTCGAGGTGCTGCCCGAGAAGTCCGCCGTCGACGCCTACGCCCGGGGCGGGCCGCGGCGGGTCGCGCTGCTCGGCCGCCCGAACGTCGGCAAGTCCTCGATGCTCAACAAGCTCACCGGCACCGACCGCGTCGTCGTCGACGACGTCGCCGGCACGACGCGTGACCCGGTGGACGAGGTCGTCGAGCTCGCCGGGCGCACGTGGCGCTTCGTCGACACCGCGGGCATCCGCCGCCGAGTGCACCAGACGCGCGGCGCCGACTTCTACGCGTCGCTGCGCACCCAGACCGCGCTCGAGAAGGCGGAGGTCGCTGTCGTCCTCGTCGACGCCAGCGACCGCATCGCCGAGCAGGACGTCCGGGTCATCCAGCAGGTCATCGACACCGGCCGCTCGCTCGTCATCGCCTACAACAAGTGGGACCTCACCGACGAGGAGCGTCGCCACTTCCTCGAGCGCGAGATCGAGCGCGACCTCGTCCAGGTGCCGTGGGCGCCGCGGGTCAACGTGTCCGCGCGCACGGGCCGCCACCTCGAGAAGCTCGTGCCGGCCCTGGACCGCGCGCTGGAGTCGTGGGAGACCCGCATCTCCACCGGACGGCTCAACGCCTTCCTCGGTGAGATCGTCGCCGCGCACCCGCACCCGGTGCGGGGCGGCAAGCAGCCGCGCATCCTCTTCGCGACCCAGGCCGGCACGCGCCCGCCGCGGTTCGTCCTCTTCGCGTCGGGGTTCATCGAGGCCGGGTACCGCCGCTTCGTCGAGCGCCGGCTGCGCGAGGAGTTCGGCTTCGAGGGCACGCCGATCGAGATCTCGGTGCGCGTCCGCGAGAAGCGCCGCAACCGCCGCTGACGGGCCCCACCGCCCGCGGCCGGACCGATTGGGTCGGGCGGCGGGCGGTGGGATAAGGTTTCGACCGCTCCCGAGAGGGAGCAGCCACGGGCTGTGGCGCAGCTTGGTAGCGCACTTGACTGGGGGTCAAGGGGTCGCAGGTTCAAATCCTGTCAGCCCGACGCGAGCGAGGGCCGCTGCGAATCGACGGAGTCGATCGCAGCGGCCCTCGCCGCATGTCGGGGCTGACCGGATGCCGGCGGGTCCCACGCTCTGCGTGGGCGGCGGAGCGTGCGGCGAGGCACGAGCCGACCGCGACGGCAGCGTCCTGTCAGCCCGACTCGCTGGAGCCGACGCCCCGACACCCCGGCTCCAGCGACGAGGCGGAGGACCGACGGACGACACGATGTGGACCCTCGAGCCTCATCGCCGCACGGGTGAGGGGGTGGGCGGCCCAGCGTGTCGTCGGTCGGACCCGGCTAGCGTGCGGGGATGAGCACCGGTGAGCAGGACAGGGACTGGGACCGCCGCGCCGACCAGCTGGCGGCCGCGGCCCTCGCCGACGAGCAGCCGACGCGGTGGTTCGACGAGCTGTGGTCGGCCGCGGCGGCCGACGAGGTCGACACGCCGTGGGCCCGCACCGCGCCCTACCCTCCGGTGCTCGCGCACGTCGAGGCCGCCGGGCCGGGGGAGGGCCGCCACGCGGTCGTCGTCGGGGCCGGTCTCGGGGCGGATGCCGAGCTGCTCGCCGAGCGCGGCTGGCGCACCACGGCCTTCGACGTCTCACCGAGCGCCGTCGAGCTGGCCCGCGGCCGGCACCCGGGCACCGACGTCGACTACCGCGTCGCCGACCTGCTCGCCCTGCCGGACGACCTCGTGGCCGCCGCCGACCTCGTCGTCGAGGTGTTCACCGTGCAGGCCCTCCCGCCGGCCCTGCGCGCCGAGGCCGTGGCCGCCGTCCGCTCGCTCGTCGCTCCCGGCGGCACGCTGCTCGTCGTCCAGTTCGTGCGCGGCGCCGCCGCCGCCGACGACGGCCCGCCGTGGCTGCTGGACGAGGACGAGGTGCGCTCCTTCGCCGCGGACGACGTCGCCCTCGAGGACCTCGCCCGTCGGCCCCATCCGCTCAACCCGGCCGGGCCCGACCTCTGGGTCGCCACCCTGCGGCGCGGCGCCTAGAGGACCGAGGCCATCCGGCGCACGGCCTCCTCGATGATGGCCGGCGACGTCGCGAGGTTCAGCCGCACGAACCCCGCGCCCTGCTCGGGGTCGTACCAGGTCCCGGACCCCAGCGCCACGCGCCCCCGCTCGCGGAACACCGCCGCGACGTCGTCGCCGAGCCCGAGCGCGCGGCAGTCCAGCCACGCCAGGTAGGTCGCCTCCGGCGGGGTCCACCGCACGCCCGGTAGGTGCTCGGCGAGCAGCCGGCCCAGCAGCTCGCGGTTCGCGGTCAGCTCGCCGACCAGCGCCCGCTGCCACTCCCGCCCGTCCCGCAGTGCGGCGACGTGGGCGATCTCACCGAGGTGCGAGGAGCCGTGCGTGTGCATCGGGTGGAGCCGCCGCAGGTCCGCGAGCGCCTCGGCCCCCGCGACGACGGCCGCGGACTTCAGCCCGGCGAGGTTCCAGCCCTTCGACGGCGAGAACACCGCGAACCCGTCCTCGGCGCCCGGGACCGTCAGCCACGGCGTGAACGACGGCCCGCCCGCGTGCACGAGCGGGGCGTGGATCTCGTCGGACACCACCCGCACCCCGTACCGACGGGCCAGCGCGGCCAGGCCCGCGAGCTCGTCGGGGGAGTGCACCGTGCCCGTGGGGTTCTGCGGGTTGCAGAGGAGGTAGGCCACCCGCTCCCCACCGGCCGTCGCTGCGACGAACGCGCGCTCCACCGCCTCGAGGTCGAGCCGCCCCTCGGGCATCAGCCGGGCGTCGACCCGCCGCCGCCCGATGGCCTCGACGAAGCCGAAGAACGAGTCGTAGACCGGCGGCGACACGACCACCGGTCCGCCCTCGTCGGTGAGCAGCCGGAGCACCTCGCTCGCGCCGATCATCACGTCGGCGACGACGACCATCGCCGACGGGTCGGCCGACCACCCCCACGTGTCCCCGAGGTACCGGGCCACCTCCTCCGCGTACCGCGGGCCCCAGCCGTAGCCGGTGTCGCCGCGCCCGACGGCCGCGGTCACCGCGTCGACCACGGCCGGGCAGGGGGAGGCGTCCATCTCGGCGACCCAGAGCGGCAGCACGTCCGGCGGGTAGGCCACCCACTTGACGCTCGTCCGGTCACGCCGCAGGTCGGACTCGCTCGCGCCGAGGATGGGGGTGCTCACCCGGCCACCCTATGACCGCCTACAGTGGCGCCCATGTCGGTCGAGGGGTCGAAGGCACCCGTGAGCACGCGCGTCCTCACCGTCCCCAACGTCCTCAGCGCCCTACGCCTCGTCGGCGTCCCGGTCTTCCTCTGGGCCATCGTCACCGAGCACGACGTCCTCGCGCTCGTGCTGCTCATGGCCTCGGGCCTCACCGACTACCTCGACGGCAAGATCGCCCGGATGTACGGCCTCGAGTCGCGCCTCGGCCAGCTCCTCGACCCCGTCGCCGACCGCCTGTACATCGCCTCGACGCTCCTCGGGCTGGCCTGGCGCGACATCCTGCCCTGGTGGGTCGTCGTCGTGCTGTTCGCGCGCGAAGCGTTCATGGGGGTCGTCGTGCTCATCGCCAAGCGGCACGGCTGGCTCGGGCTGCCGGTGCACTTCGCCGGCAAGGCCGCCACCTTCAACCTGCTCTACGCCTTCCCGCTGCTGCTCCTCGCCGACGGCGACTCCACGTTCGCGCGCGTCGCCGAGCCCGTCGGCTGGGGCTTCGCGTGGTGGGGCATCGTCCTGTACTGGTTCTCCGGCCTGCTCTACGCGGTCCAGCTGCGCCGGCTGCTGGCGCACGAGCGGGCGGTCGCGGCGTGAGCACCGGCGCCCCGCGCCGCCCGGACGCGTCGATGACGCTCATCCGGACGATGATGGAGCGCCCCCTCGACCCCGGTTACCAGGCCGCCGCGGACCGCCGCGAGGCCGCCGGGCAGCCGCGCTCGACCTCGCTGCGGGCCCCCCGCCTGCTCGTCGCCGCGCTGGCCATGGGGCTGGTCGTCGGCGTCGCCGCGGCCAACCTGCGAGCCGACGACACGCCGCGCAGCGCCGCCCGCGCCGACCTCGTCGGCCAGATCGAGACCCGCCGCGCCGAGGTCGAGCGGCTCTCGACCGAGGCGCAGCGCCTCCAGGGCGAGGTGGGCGCCCTCGAGGCCTCCCAGCTCGGCGCGTCCGGGGGGAACCTCGCCCGCAGCCGCGAGCTCTCCCGCGCGGTCGGTGGTGTGGCCCTCACGGGGCCGGGGCTCGTCCTCACCCTCGACGACGCCGCGGACGCCGACGCCGAGGACCCCTCGGGCGACGGCGCCGACCAGAAGCGGATCCTCGCCCGCGACCTCCAGTACGTCACCAACGCGCTGTGGCGGGCGGGGGCCGAGGCGGTGAGCATCAACGGCAACCGGCTGACGTCGGTCTCCGCGATCCGCTTCGCCGGGTCCGCGCTCGTCGTCGACTTCCGCCCGCTCACCCGCCCCTACGTCGTCACCGCGATCGGGAACCCGAAGGAGATGCCGGGAGCGTTCGCCGACGGCGAGGGCGGCAGCTACCTCTCGGTGCTGCACGACAACTTCGGCATCCGCACCGACACCGACGTGCGCAGCGGGCTCACCGTCCCGGCCGCGACGGGCCTGGTCACGCGGTTCGCGACGACGATGGATACTGGGGCGTCCCCGACGAGCGGGACGCCCAGCGACCCGGAGGACTCCTCGTCGTGATCCCTGCCATCGGACTGGCCATCGGCGTCGTCGTCGGGCTGCTGCTGCAGCCCACGGTGCCGGTGTGGCTCCAGCCGTACCTGCCGATCGCGGTCATCGCCGCCCTCGACGCGGTCTTCGGTGCCGTGCGGGCCATCCTCGACGGCATCTTCAGCGACAAGGTCTTCGTCGTCTCGTTCCTCTCCAACGTCGTCGTCGCCGCGTTCATCGTCTTCCTCGGCGACAAGCTCGGGGTCGGCAGCCAGCTCTCCACCGGGGTCGTCGTCGTCCTCGGGGTGCGGATCTTCTCCAACGTGGCCTCGATCCGGCGCCACCTCTTCGACGCATGAGCGGCACGGACCGCACCCCGAGGCCCCCGGACGACGCGCGCCACGCGTGGTCGCGGCTGCGGCGCGCCGGCACCCCGCGCCCGAGCCGCTCCAACGTCCTGGTGATGCTCCTGGCCGCCTCGCTCGGCTTCGCGATCATCGCCCAGGTCCGCCAGACCTCGATCCAGGGCCTGGAGAACCTGCGCGAGGACGAGCTGGTGCGCATCTTCGCCGACGTCGACCAGGACGGCGACCGGCTCTCCAGCGAGGTCCGCGACCTCCAGTCCTCCCTCGAGCTGCTGAAGAGCCGCGGCACGAGCGAGGAGGAGGCCCAGCGGGCGGCGCGCGAGCGCGTCGACGCCCTCGGCATCCTCGCCGGCACGGCCCCGGCCACCGGCCCCGGCATCGTCCTGCGCATCGACGACCCCGAGGGCAAGATCACCCAGACGATCCTCCTCGACGCCATCCAGGAGCTGCGCGCCGCCGGCGCCGAGGCCCTCCAGGTCGGTGACGTGCGGGTGGTGGCCTCGACGTGGTTCGCCGACGCCGATGGCGGGATCTCGGTCTCCGGCGCGCTCGTCCGCCCGCCGTACGTCGTGCGCGCCATCGGCGACGCCAACTCCCTCGCCGGTGCCATGCAGATCCCCGGCGGGGTCACCGCCACCGTCAAGCGCGCCGGCGGGACCGCCTCGGTCGACATCCGTGACGAGGTCGAGGTCGACGCGTTGCTGAGCGTCACCACGCCTCAGTACGCTCGCCCGGTACCGACGACCACACCCTGACGCGTCCGCGCGCCCGAGACAGGAGAACCATGAGCGACCTCGAGTACCCCGCAGGCCTGCGCTACACCGCCGAGCACGAGTGGGTCCGCGAGGAGGGCGAGACGGTGCGCATCGGCATCACCGCCTTCGCCCAGGAGGCCCTCGGCGACGTCGTCTACGTCAGCCTGCCCACCGTCGGTGACACCGTGGCGGCCGGCGACACCTGCGGCGAGGTCGAGTCCACGAAGTCGGTCAGCGACCTGTACGCCCCGATCGCCGGCGAGGTCACCGCGGTCAACCCGGCCCTGGACGCCACGCCCGAGCTGGTCAACACCGACCCCTACGGCGAGGGCTGGATGTACGAGCTGCGCCCGGCCGACGCCGCAGACGTCGCCGCGCTGCTCGACGTCGACGGGTACACCGCGCAGCTGTCCTGAGCCGCGGCCGCGGTCGAGCCGACGAGGGGGACATCCGCCTCGCCGTGATCTAGGGTGGCAGTTCCGCGAGGGAGTGCCGAGGGAAGGGTGGACTGGTCGACATGAGTGCTGACGAGCGCGGCGACGAGCAGGGGCAGGCCGCGCCCGAGCCCACGACGATGCGCCTCCAGGCGGTCGAGGGCGCCGGGCGGGTCGAGCCGCAGGGAGAGGCCGAGCACGTCCTCACGAAGGCCGACCTCGCCACCGTCGAGGCGCTGCGCACCGGCACGGCGCTGCTCGTGGTGCTGCGGGGCCCGAACACCGGCGCCCGCTTCCTCCTCGACGACGACGAGGTGATGTCGGGGCGCCACCCCGACAGCGACATCTTCCTCGACGACGTCACGGTCTCGCGCAAGCACGCCGTCTTCCGGCGCTCCGCGACCGGCTTCTCGGTCCACGACGTCGGCTCGCTCAACGGTACCTACGTCAACCGCGACCTCGTCGACGAGGCCGAGCTGAGCACCGGCGACGAGGTCCAGATCGGCAAGTTCCGCCTCGTCTTCTACGCGGCCGCGCGCGACTGACCGCGGGTCCGTGCGCCCCCTGACGATCGGGGCCGTCGTCGCGGCCCTCGCCGAGGAGCACCCGGACGTCACGATCTCCAAGATCCGCTTCCTCGAGGCCGAGGGGCTGGTCACCCCGGAGCGCTCCGCGGCGGGCTACCGGCGCTACACCGAGGCCGACGTCGAGCGGCTCCGCTACGTCCTGCGCGCCCAGCGTGAGCTCTTCTGGCCGCTGAAGGTGATCCGCGAGGCCCTCGAGGCCATCGACCGCGGCCTGGTGCCCACGGGTCCCGACGCGCGCCCGGTCGTCCCCGACCCCGGCCCGGACCCCGACGTCCCCGATGCCGGGCCGCTCCTCGACGGTCGGCCCGTGCGCCTCACCGCCGTCGAGGTGGGCGTCGCGAGCGGCCTGGACCCCGCGGCGGTGGCGGCGCTGGTCGACCACGGGCTGCTGCGGCCGGGGGCCGACGGCTTCCACGGTCCCGAGGACCTGCGGGCGGCGCGGGCCGCCGCCGGGCTGGCCCGCTACGGCGTCGAGGCGCGCCACCTGCGGGCCTTCCGGGCCGCCGCCGACCGCGAGGTCGGGCTCGTCGAGCAGGTCACCGGCACCCTGCGCGGCGCCGCCGCGGACCGGGCCGTCGACGAGGTCGGTCGGCACGTCCTGGCCCTGCACGCGGCCCTCGTCCGGGGTGGTCTCGAGCGTCGCGGCTGACCACCTCCCGGCCCGTGCCGGAGCCGGGGTACGGTGACGGTGTGAAGGTGATGGACGTGCTCGGGGTGCGGGTCGAGATGCCCAACAACCAGCCGATCGTCCTCCTGCGGGAGCGCGACGGCGACCGCTACCTGCCCATCTGGATCGGGGCCGCGGAGGCCACGGCCATCGCCTACGCGCAGCAGGGGGTCGTGCCGCCGCGGCCGCTCACCCACGACCTGCTGCGTACCGTCATCGAGGACCTCGGGCACACCCTGACCCGGGTCCGCATCGTCGCCCTGCGCGACGGCGCCTTCCACGCCGTCCTCGCCCTCGACGGCGGGGCCGCCGGCGGCGGCACCGACGTCGACTCGCGCTCCTCGGACGCCATCGCCCTGGCCCTGCGGGCCGGCGCCGAGATCGTCGCCGAGGACGCCCTGCTCGACGAGGCCGGCGTCGAGATGGCCGAGACCGAGGACGACGAGGTCGAGAAGTTCAAGGAGTTCCTCGACCACGTCTCGGCCGACGACTTCGACACCGAGGCCGACTCCTAGGACCGGGCCGGACACCTGCCCGACACGCCGCCGCGACACGCCGGTGAGCGGGGTGGGTGCGCGGTCGTTGCTTTCGGTCACATCCGCCCCTACCGTCACACCAGTCACAGAAGTGACGCGGAGAGTGACGCCCATGTCATTCACCGGCGTACAGTCGCCCTGACAGGTGACGGCATCAGGAGGTAGGCGTGGGCTCCACCGGAGAGGCGCGCACGACGGGGTCCGTCCCCGTCCCCGCCCAGGGCGTGCTGTTCGCCGACGACCTGCCCGAGCTCGACGACGAGGTCGGCTACCGCGGCCCCACGGCGTGCAAGGCGGCCGGCATCACCTACCGCCAGCTCGACTACTGGGCCCGCACCGGGCTCGTCGAGCCCTCGGTCCGCGCGGCCGGTGGCTCCGGCACGCAGCGGCTGTACGGCTTCCGCGACATCCTGGTCCTCAAGGTCGTCAAGCGCCTCCTCGACACCGGGGTCTCGCTCCAGCAGATCCGCGGCGCGATCACCGTGCTGCGGGCCCGCGGGGTCGAGGACCTCGCCGGCATCACGCTGATGAGCGACGGCGCGTCCGTCTACGAGTGCACCTCCGCCGACGAGGTCATCGACCTCCTCCAGGGCGGCCAGGGCGTCTTCGGCATCGCCGTCGGCAAGGTCTGGCGCGAGGTCGAGGGCGAGCTCGCCTCCCTGCCGAGCGAGCGCTCCGAGCACGAGGGCGGCGCCGAGGCCCTCACGGCGGCCGGCGACGAGCTGTCGCTGCGCCGCGCGGCCCGTCTGGCCTGAGCCGCGCCACCCCACCCGGGCCCACGCCCGATGGTAGGTTGGGGCCTGCCGCTCACACCGTGCGGGAGAGTCCACGGCCACCCGGCCGCGGCGCCGAAGGGGCAACACTCCCCGGAACCTCTCAGGCCCAAGGACCGCACGGGACAGGCACCTCTGGAGGCCCACCGGCCGACAGAGGGGGAGGACGACACCGTCTGTTCCCCTCCGGAGGTCCCGTGAGCACGCCCACCCTTCCCGAGTTCGCCGGCCGGCACATCGGCCCCCGCGAGGACGACCTCGCCGGGATGCTCAAGGTCGTCGGCCGCACGTCGCTCGAGGACCTCGTCGACACCGCGGTGCCCGGCGGCATCCGCTTCGAGGGCGACCTCGACGTGCAGCCCGCCGAGTCCGAGGCCGCCGTCGTCGCCGAGCTGCGCGAGGTCGCCGCCCGCAACCGGGTGCTCACCTCGATGATCGGGCTCGGGTACTACGGCACCCGCACGCCGGCGGTCATCCAGCGCAACGTCCTCGAGAACCCCGCCTGGTACACCGCGTACACGCCGTACCAGCCGGAGATCTCCCAGGGCCGCCTCGAGGCCCTGCTCAACTTCCAGACCGTCGTCGGCGACCTCACCGGGCTCGCCACGGCCGGCGCCTCCCTCCTCGACGAGGCCACCGCGGCCGCCGAGGCGATGACACTGATGCGCCGCAGCTCCAAGGCCGCCGCGGATGCCGTGCTCCTCGTCGACGAGGGTGTCTTCCCGCAGACCCTCGCGGTCGTGCGGACCCGGGCCGTGCCGCTCGACCTGCCGGTGGTCGTCGCCGACCTCTCCGGGGTCGACTCGGTCGACGCGCTGCGCGCCGCGGCCGGTGGGGCCGACGTCTTCGGCGTCCTCGTCCAGTACCCGGCCCGTGACGGCCGCCTCCACGACCACCGGGCCCTGGCCGAGGCCGCGCACGAGGCCGGTGCGCTGGTCACCGCCGCCGCCGACCTCCTCGCCCTCACCCTCGCCACCCCGCCGGGGGAGTGGGGCGCCGACGTCGCCGTCGGCACCACCCAGCGCTTCGGCGTGCCGATGGGCTTCGGCGGCCCGCACGCCGGCTACATGTCGGTTCGCGCCGGGCTCGAGCGCACGCTGCCCGGGCGGCTCGTCGGGGTGTCCGTCGACGCCGACGGCGCGCCCGCCTACCGCCTCGCGCTGCAGACCCGCGAGCAGCACATCCGCCGCGAGAAGGCGACCTCCAACATCTGCACCGCGCAGGTCCTGCTGGCCGTGATGGCGAGCATGTACGCGGTCTACCACGGGCCGGACGGGTTGCGCGGCATCGCTCTTCGCGTGCACGGGCACGCCCGGGCCCTCGCCGACGCGCTGCGCGCAGGTGGGGTCGAGGTCGCCGACGGCGCGTTCTTCGACACCCTCGCCCTGCGTGTACCGGGCGAGGCCGACGGCGTCGTCGCCGCCGCGCTGGCCGAGGGCGTCAACCTCTGGCGCCAGGACGACGACACGGTCCTGCTGAGCGTCGACGAGACGACCGACGCGACGGTCCTCGGGAAGGTCTGCCGGGCGCTGCGCGTCGCCGAGCCCGAGCGGGTCGAGGTCGCCGCGCCGGAGTGGCCCGAGGCGCTCACCCGCAGCTCCGAGTACCTCACCCACCCGGTCTTCTCGGCGCACCGCTCGGAGACCGCGATGCTGCGCTACCTGCGCCGCCTCGCCGACCGCGACTTCGCGCTCGACCGGGGGATGATCCCGCTCGGCTCCTGCACGATGAAGCTCAACGCCACGACCGAGATGGTCGCCGTCACCTGGCCCGAGTTCGCGAACCTGCACCCGTTCGCCCCGCTCGAGCAGACCCGCGGCATCCGCGGCCTCGTCGACGAACTGTCGCAGTGGCTCTGCGAGATCACCGGCTACGACGCCGTCTCGCTCCAGCCCAACGCCGGCAGCCAGGGCGAGCTGGCCGGGCTGCTCGCCATCGCGGCCTACCACCGCGCGAACGGCGACACCGATCGCCGGGTCTGCCTCATCCCGTCCAGCGCCCACGGCACGAACGCCGCGAGCGCGGTGATGGCCGGGATGCGCGTGGTCGTCGTCAAGACCGACGCCGTGACCGGCAACGTCGACATGGACGACCTCACCGCCAAGGTCGAGCAGCACCGTGACACCCTCGCGGCGATCATGGTCACCTACCCCTCGACGCACGGCGTCTTCGAGGACACCATCACCGACCTCTGCGCGATGGTCCACGACGCAGGCGGGCAGGTGTACGTCGACGGCGCCAACCTCAACGCCCTCGTCGGCGTGGCCCGCCCCGGGAAGTTCGGCGCCGACGTCTCGCACCTCAACCTGCACAAGACCTTCTGCATCCCGCACGGCGGCGGTGGGCCCGGTGTGGGTCCGGTCGGCGTCCGCGAGCACCTCGCGCCGTTCCTGCCGAACCACCCGCTCGACGCCGAGGCCGGCCCGGAGGGTGGGGTCGGCCCGGTGTCGGCCGCGCCCTACGGCTCGGCGAGCATCCTGCCCATCTCGTGGGCCTACGTCCGGCTCATGGGCGGGGCCGGGCTCCGGCGCGCTACGGAGGTCGCGGTGCTCAACGCGAACTACGTGGCGACCCGGCTGCGCGAGCACTACCCGGTGCTCTACTCCGGCCACGACGGGCTCGTCGCGCACGAGTGCATCCTCGACCTGCGCGGCATCACCAAGGAGACCGGCGTGACCGTCGACGACGTCGCCAAGCGGCTCGTCGACCACGGCTTCCACGCCCCGACGATGTCCTTCCCGGTCGCGGGCACGCTGATGGTCGAGCCGACCGAGAGCGAGGACCTCGGTGAGCTGGACCGGTTCTGCGACGCGATGATCGCCATCCGCGCCGAGATCGACGAGGTCGGCTCGGGTGCGGTGGCCGCGGCCGACAGCGTGCTTCGGCACGCGCCGCACACCGCCGCCGCGCTGGTGGGGGAGTGGGACCACCCGTACGACCGCCGGACCGCCGCCTACCCCGAGGGAGTGGACGCCACGGCCAAGTACTGGCCGCCGGTGCGCCGCATCGACGGCGCGTACGGCGACCGCCACCTGGTGTGCTCGTGCCCCTCGCCGGAGGCGTTCGAGGACTGAGCCGGGAGGCCCTCCCGCAGAACCCGGCCCGGTGCCCGTCGCCTGCTCAGGCGGCGGGCACCGCCGTGTCGGTGCGCACCGTGACGCCGCTGCCGGCGGCGCCCTTGGTCACGACGACCTGGTGGGGGATGCGGGCCCGGAGGTCCGCGACGTGGCTCACCACACCGACCGCACGCCCGCCCTCGCGCAGGCCGTCGAGGACGGTGAGGACCTGCTCGAGGCTGTCGTCGTCGAGGCTGCCGAAGCCCTCGTCGATGAAGAGGGTGCCGAGGTCGAGCCCGCCGGCCTCCTCGCGGACGGCGTCGGCGAGGCCGAGGGCCAGGGCGAGGGAGGCCATGAAGGACTCGCCGCCGGAGAGCGAGGCGGTGTCGCGGGCCCGGCCGGTCCACTGGTCGAGGACCCGCAGGCCGAGGCCGGACCGCGCGTTCCGGGCCGCCCGGTCGTCGGTGTGCTCGAGCAGGTAGCGCCCGCCGCCCATGACCGCGAGCCGCTCGTTGGCCAGCGTCGCGACCTTCTCGAGGCGGGCGGCGAGGACGAACGAGCTGAGCCGCATCCGGAGCGTGTTGTCGGCGCCGGTGCCCCCGACGGTGTCGGCGAGCTCACGGACCCGCTCGTGCCGGTGGGCCCGCTCCGCCACGGCCGCGCAGGCCTCCTCGAGGGCGGGGCGCACGCGCTCGAGGGTGCGCGAGGCGCGGCCGAGGGCGTCGTGCTCGGACCCCGCGGCCAGGACGGCGCGGCGGGCGCGGCCGAAGGCCTCCTCGAGGGCGTCGAGGGCGGGCGGCTCGGCCGCGAGGGCGGCGACCACCTCGGGCTCGGCGAGGGCCGCGGCGGCCGCCACCCGGTCGCGCTCGTGGCCCAGGACGGCATCGCGCAGGCGGTCCGCCTCGGGCACCGGCAGGACGGCGGCCCGCGCCTCGTCGGCCGTGTCGAAGCCGGCCTCGGCGAGCGCGGCGTCGAGGTCGGCGGTGGCCTCCGCGAGCCGCTCGAGGGCGGCCTCCCGGGTGGATCGCGCGGCGGCCAGGCGGGCGAGTGCATCGCGGACCTCGGTGTGCCGCAGCGGGTCCGCGCCACCTCCGCACGGGCACCCGGTGTGCTCCGCGAGGTCCGCGGCCAGTCGGGTCGCCACCGTCTCGGCCTCCGTGGCCACCTCGGCGAGCCGCTCGTCGAGGGAGGCCAGCGTGGCCCCGAGGGTCTCGTGCTCGGTGCCGAGGCGCTCGGCCGCCTCTCGGGCGCGCCGGAGCCCGGCAGCGGCCTCGCCGAGCGCCCGCCCGGCCTCGCGGGCCTCGCGGTGCGCGGCGCGGGCGGCCGCGAGCGCGGTCTCGACCTCGGCCCGGGAGGAGCCCCCGAGGAGGTCCTCGCGGGTGCGGACCGCGGCGGTGAGCTCGGCGACCTCGGCCTCGACGGCGCCGACGGCGGTGCGGGCCAGGGCGACGACGCCCTCGGCGTGGGTGAGCTGCTGCGGGGTGACCGGGTCGACGGCCACGGCCGGCGCCGGGTGCTCGGCCGATCCGCACACCGGGCACGGGCTGCCGTCGGCGAGCGACCCGGCCAGCTCGGCGGCCATCTCGTCGAGGCGGCGCTGCTGGAGCGCGATGAGGTCGGCGAGGCGGGCCGAGAGGGTCTCGCGGGCGGCGAGCACCTCGGGGTCGAGCACCGTGAGCCGGGTGCGGTCGCGCTCGAGGGCGTCGAGGACGGCCAGCCGCTTCTCGGCCTCGACGACGGCGGCCGCGAGGTCGTCGGCGCGGGCGCCACCGGCCGACAGCCGCTCGACGTCACGCGAGGCCGCCTCGAGGGCCGCGCGCACCCCGGGCAGCTCGGCGGCCACCTCCTCGCGCCGCGTCGCGAGGCCGGCGCGCTGCGCCTCCCCCCGCTCGAGTCCGGCCGCGAGGTCACGCGCGGTCGCGGTGTCGCGGTGCAGGGCGGCGGCGACGTCGTCGAGAGCGGCGGTGCGAGAGGCCAGCTCGGCGACGGGTGCAGCGTCGAGGTCGACCCCGAGCGCCGCCACGACGTCGTGGAGCCGGTCGCCGTCGCGGGTCAGGGCGTCGGCCTCTGTGCGCAGGCGGGTGAGCGCCCCGAGGTGCCCGCGCACCCCGGCGGCACGGTCGGCCGCCTCCAGCGTGGCGACGCGGGCACCGTGCTCACCGGCCTCGGCGTCCAGCCGGGCGAGGCGGGCCTGCGCCTCCGCTCCCCGGCGGCGCCGCTCGAGGAGGGCTCGGGCCTCGGTGAGGGCCCGGGTGGCGTGGCCCTCCGCGGTCTCGGCGGCGTCGAGGGTCGCGAGGGAGGTGGTGACCCGTCCGGCCAGTGACGTGGCGACCTCGGCGAGCCGTGCGGGCAGGTCGGCGAGCGAGGTCTCGGCGAGGGTCGGGCCGCTCTCCTCGGCCGGGCCGCCGTCGCCGGCGGGCGCCACCGCTCCGAGGACGTCGTCGAGCCGGACGAGGTCGGCCTCGAGCCCGGCCCGGGCGGCATCGAGCCCGGCGGCGCCGTCACGCCGCGCGTCGGCGAGCCACTGCTCGACGTCGGCGTAGACGCCGATGTCGAAGAGCCGCTCGAGGATCTCGCGGCGGTCCTCGGGCGTGGCGCGCAGGAAGGCCGCGAAGTCGCCCTGGGGGAGCATCACGACCGAGGCGAACTGCTTCAGGCCCATCCCGAGGACGTCGAGGACGACGTCGGCGACCTCGTCGTGGCGCGTGCTCACCGGGTCCCAGGCGCCGTCCCGGAGCTCCTCGAGGACGACCGAGGGCTGCACGCGCGTCGTGCCCGTGCCGCGCTTCTTCGGCCGGAACCACTCGGGGGAGCGGGTGATCCGCAGCCGTCGCCCGCCGACGGTGGCCTCGAGGACGACCTGGGGCACGGCGTCGGGGGCGGCGTGGTCGCTGCGCAGGGCCTGCTTGCGGCGCGCCCCGGGCACGTCGGCGTAGAGCGCGAAGCAGACGGCGTCGAGGAGGCTGGTCTTGCCGGACCCGGTGGGGCCGTGGACGAGGAAGAGGCCGCCGGCGGAGACGTCGTCGACGTCGACGACGACCCGCTCGGCGAACGGCCCGAAGGCCTGCACCTCGAGCCGGTGGATCCTCATGCGGCACCCACCCGGCCAGGGCGGGCCACGCCCTCGTCGTCGGCGAGCCCGCGCTCCACGCGCGAGGCCTCGACGGCCTCCTCGAGCAGCGCCCGCTCGTCGGTGTCGGCGCCCTGCCCGGCGCGAACGTGGTCGAGGAAGTCGCAGCAGACGTCGACGGGCGACTCGGCGCGCACCCGCGCGGAGTACGGCCGCAGCTCGCGGACCGGGCCCTCGGGCTCGAACCGCAGCTCGAGGGTGTGCGGGAAGCGGCGGCGCAGGCGCTCCATCGCCCCGAGCGGGCGCGAGGGGTCGGTGAGGGTGACCTGGCACCAGGCGTCCTCGGCCGCCGCGTGGCGCGGGTCGGCCAGCAGGTCCTCGAGGTGGCCCCGCAGGACCGCCAGCGGCCGCTGCACCGGGGCGTCGACCTCCTCGACGACGACGTCGGCGCCGCCGAGGTCGACGAGCAGCCCGCCCTTGCGGTGACTCCACTCGCTGAACGACATCGCGACGGGGGAGCCGCTGTAGCGCACCGACTCCGAGACCCGCTGCCGGCCGTGCAGGTGCCCGAGGGCGGTGTAGTCGACGCCGTCGAACACCTCGACCGGGACGGCGGAGACCCCGCCGACCGAGATGTCGCGCTCGGAGTCGCTGGCGAGGCCCCCGGAGACGAACGCGTGCGCCATGACGACCGTGCGACCGCCCCGACCCGCGGCGTCGGCCCGTACCCGGTCCATCGCCGCCCGCAGCACGGCGGCGTGCGTGCGCTCGGTGGCCCCGAGGGCGTCGGCGACGAGGGCGGGCTCGAGGTAGGGGAGGGGGTGCACCGCGACGTCGCCGAGCAGCACCGGCCGCCCGACGTCGGCGACGGAGGTGCGCAGGTGCACCCCCGAGCGCTCGAGCAGGCCGGAGGCGAACCCCAGTCGGGTCGCGGAGTCGTGGTTGCCGCTGGAGACGACGACCTGCGCGCCGGCGTCGACGACCCGCTCGAGGGTCTGCGAGAGCAGGGCGACGGTGTCGGGGGCGGGCATCGCCCGGTCGTAGACGTCGCCGCTGACGAGCACGGCGTCGACCTGCTCGGCGCGGACGACCTCGACGAGGTGGTCGAGGTGGGCGGCCTGGGCACCGAGCAGCCCGACACCGTGGAACGAACGTCCCAGGTGCCAGTCGGAGGTGTGCAGCAACCGCATGGGGACCACGCTAGGAGAGCGGTCCGACAGAGTCCGGGACCGAAACGCGTCTCCGCTACCGCGCCGACCCCGCGATGTGGTTGGTTGTCGTCATGGGAGCCGAGGTCAGCGCGCAGAGCTACACCCGGGAGCAGCGCCAGCGCTACCGCGAGAAGGTCCGGCAGAACCTCGACGTCTTCGAGCGGATGCTCACGCAGAGCAGCTTCGAGTTCGACCGGCCGATGACCGGCCTCGAGATCGAGCTCAACCTCATCGACGAGCACCAGCAGCCGCACTTCCACAACGCCCAGGTTCTCGAGGCGATCGCCGACCCCGGCTACCAGACCGAGCTCGCGCAGTACAACATCGAGCTCAACGTGCCGCCGCGGCCGCTCCCGGGCGACTCCGCCCTCGAGCTCGAGCGCGACCTGCGCGAGAGCCTCAACGCCGCCGACGCCGCAGCACGGCGGGTGGGCTCGACCATCGTGGCCATCGGCATCCTCCCGACGATCATGCCCGAGCACTACGAGGGCGACTGGATCAGCCGGAACAACCGGTACACGGCGCTCAACGACTCGATCTTCCTGGCCCGCGGCGAGGACGTCTACCTCGACATCGAGGGCCCCACGGGGGAGCGGGTCGCCACCTACTGCGACTCCATCGCGCCCGAGTCGGCCTGCACCAGCGTCCAGCTGCACCTCCAGGTCGCGCCGCACGACTTCGCCAACCACTGGAACGCCGCGCAGGCGATCAGCTCGGTCCAGCTGGCGCTGGCCGCCAACAGCCCGTACTTCTTCGGCAAGCGCCTGCACGCCGAGACCCGCATCGAGCTCTTCACCCAGGCCACCGACACCCGCCCCGTCGAGCTCGTCAACCAGGGCGTGCGGCCCCGGGTCTTCTTCGGCGAGCGGTGGATCACCTCGATCTTCGACCTCTTCGAGGAGAACGTCCGCTACTTCCCGACGCTCCTCGCCGAGGTCACCGACGAGGACCCGATGGCCAAGCTCGAGGCCGGCATCGCCCCCGAGCTCGCCGAGCTGCGGCTGCACAACGGCACCGTCTACCGGTGGAACCGGCCGATCTACGACATCGTCGGCGGCACCCCGCACCTGCGCGTCGAGAACCGCGTCCTGCCGGCCGGCCCGACCATCGCCGACGTGCTCGCCAACGCCGCGTTCTACTACGGGGCCATCCGCGTGCTCGCCTCCGCCGACCGCCCGGTCTGGACGAAGATGAGCTTCGCGGCCTGCGAGGAGAACTTCCGCCGCACCGCCCGCGACGGCATCGAGGCGCGGGTCTACTGGCCGGGCTTCGGCGAGGTCTCGGCCGACGAGCTCGTCCTGCGCCACCTCCTGCCGATGGCGCACGAGGGCCTGAAGGCCTGGGGTGTGTCCGACGCCGTCCGCGAGCGCTACCTCGGCATCATCGAGGGTCGCGCCACCACCGGTCAGAACGGCGCCGACTGGCAGACGCGCACGGTCGAGCACTTCGAGGCCGAGGGGCACGACCGCCGCGAGGCGCTGCGCCTCATGGTCGAGCGCTACGCCGAGCACATGTCCGGCAACGAGCCGGTGCACACCTGGCCGGTGCCCTAGCCCTCAGTCGCGGGGTGGCTCGATGTTCCAGCCCCGCACCACGGGCAGGCCGTGCTCCTCGTCGAGGAGGCAGAGCGTGGCCGGCTCGAGCAGGAGGTGCGCGGCGAACCGCGGCTCCTGGCGCAGCCGCGTCGCGGCGAGGATGCGCAGCAGGTGGCCGTGTGCGACGAGCACGACGTCGCCCTCGGCCAGCGACGGCTCGACCCGGGCCAGCACGCGCGAGGCCCGCGCCGACACCTCCTCGACCGTCTCGCCGGGCGTGGCGCCGGGGACGACGCCGTCCCGGAAGACGGTCCAGGCGGCGTCGCCGGTGCGCTCCCGGATCTCCGGGGTGGTCAGTCCCTCCCAGCCGCCGTAGTCCCACTCGAGCAGGTCGGCGTCCGGCTCGGGCGTCAGCCCGGCGAGCTCGGCGGTGCGCCGGGCGCGGGCCAGCGGGGAGCACCAGGACCCGGCCACGGTCATCTGCTCGAGGGCCGGACGCAGCGAACGGGCCTGGGCCTCACCGCGGTCGGTGAGCGGGACGTCGGTGCGTCCGGTGTGGCGGCCGGTGGCGGACCACTCGGTCTCGCCGTGGCGCACGAGGACGAGGCGGCCGGGCATGCCGGCCATCCTCGCAGGGCGGTGACAGGATGTGGCGCGTGACCAGCGACCCCAGCACCCCGCCCGCCACCGGTGGCACCGGCCTCGGCCACCGCAGCGTGACGATGACCCGCCTCGAGAAGGGCGTCTACGAGGTCCACAACACCCGCGGCGGCACGATGCGCGTCGGCGGGGGAGGGGACACCGAGGACTTCACGCCCGTCGAGCTGTTCCTCACCGCGATGGCCGCGTGCAGCGCCACGGACGTCGACTTCATCACGAGCCGCATCGCCGAGCCGGTCGCCTTCGACGTCGACGCCGCCGGCGAGAAGGCCCGCGACGACGACGGCAACTTCATGGAGGGCATCGAGATCACCTTCCGCGTCCGCTTCCCCGACGGCGAGGAGGGCGAGCGCGCCCGCGGACGCCTGCCGAAGGCGATCGCCCAGAGCGGGGACCGGCTGTGCACCGTGTCGCGCACGGTGCAGCGCGGCGCCGAGGTCGCCTACCGGGAGGCCTGAGCAGGTATCGCCGCGGGCCCCGGCGCCTCCTGAGGGGGGAGCGGTCCCGCCCGACGACAGGAGCAGCCATGCAGCCGGACCCGGCCCTCGGTGCCGTCAAGACCTACCGCTACCTGCGCCTCGCGCTCGTGGCGATCGTCGTCCTGCTCTTCGCGGCCGTCGCGCTCGAGTGGTGGGACACCGGCCGCCGCTGCCTCCAGGGCTCCATCAGCGCCTACTTCCACACCCCCGTGCAGTCGGTCTTCGTCGGCGTGCTGGTGACGATGGGGGTCTGCCTCGTCGCGCTCAAGGGCAACTCCGAGGCCGAGGACGTGCTCCTCAACGTCGCCGGGATGCTCGCGCCCGGCGTGGCCTTCGTCCCGACCGCGGAGGAGGGCACGTGCACGTCGGTGCCGATGACCTCCGGCGTGCTGACCGGGCGGGTCGAGAACAACATGCAGGCGCTCTTCGTCACCGGGGCGCTGGTCGGGCTCGCGGTGTTCGTCATCGCGCGCCGCGAGGCCGGGGGCGCGGGCCTGGGCCGTTGGGACCGGCTGGGCATCACCGGGACGGTCCTGCTGCTCGGTGGGGGAGCGGTGTGGTTCTACGTCGCCCGCGACTCCTTCGTCGCGCACGCCCACGGCGCCGCGGCCATCCCGATGTTCGCCTGCATCGTGGCCGTCGTCTGGCTCAACGGGCGCGACGTCCGCTCCTCGATGGGGACCGCCGCCGAGCCGCGCGCCGCCGCGCGGTACGTCGCGACCTACCGGACCATCTCGATGCTGATGTTCGCCTCGCTCGTCGTCACGGTCGGGATCAGCCTGCTCGCGCGCTCCTCCGTGCTCGTGCTGTCGGTCGAGGTCGTCCTCATCACCCTCTTCGCCGTCTTCTGGCTCGTCCAGACCACGGAGCTCTGGACGCGGGGTCTGCGTCGCTCCTGAGGTCAGCACCTCGCCGCGCGGCGCATCGCGGTCCTAGGCTGGCGCGGTGGCCCGCTACCTCGACGTGCACCCGGTCGACCCCCAGCCGCGCGCGATCGCGCAGACCGTCGCCGTGCTGCGCGAGGGCGGGCTCGTCGCCTACCCCACCGACTCCGGGTACGCGCTCGGTGCGCTGATGGGCGACCAGGCCGCCAAGGACCGCATCCGCACCATCCGCCGCCTGGACGACCGGCACCACTACACGCTGGTCTGCCGCGACTTCGCCCAGCTCGGGCAGCTCGTGCACGTCGACAACCACGTCTTCCGGGCGGTGCGGGCCTCGACGCCCGGCCCCTACACGTTCATCCTCCCGGCCACGCACGAGGTGCCGCGCCGGCTGCTCCACGCCAAGAAGCGCACCGTCGGCGTGCGCATCCCCGAGCACCCCGTCGTGCGGGTCCTGCTGGCCGAGCTGGGGGAGCCGCTGCTGTCCTCGACGCTCATCCTCCCGGGCGAGAGCGAGCCGATGACCGACGGCTGGCAGGTGAAGGAGGAGCTCGACCACGTCGTCGACGTCGTCATCGACTCCGGCGAGTGCGGCACCGAGCCCACGACGGTCGTCGACTTCACGACCGACCCGGCGGGCGAGGTGGTCCGTCAGGGCGCCGGCTCCTGGCCCGCGCGCTGAGGCTTCGCACCGCAGGCCCCCGGACGTGTGTGCGCCTCGGCGTCGGTGAGCCGGCCGACGCCGAGGCGCAGTCGGTGACGTCGCCGTCCCGTCGAGCCGGAGGGGGAGGACGGGCGACACATTCAGGGTGTGTCGACCAGGCCGGCGGGGGCGTCTGTCACCAGTGACCACGCTACGAGCCCTCCGGTCACGACGGAACAAACCCCAGGTCAGGACTGGGTAAGTGTTCGGTCAGGGCTCCTCCGTCGCGAGGTGGGCGACGGGACCGGCAGGTCAGGGGAGCCCGGTCCGGAGGGCGTCGAGGACGCGGGTGTCGATGCCGTTCCGGGAGAGCCGGTTCTCGAGGTTCACCTCGCCGGCCCACGCCTCGAGTGCCTCCTCCACCGGCCCGTCGTGGCCGGCCTCCGCGAGCAGCCGCCCGACCTCCTCCCGCAGCTCTCCGGCGAGGGGGAGGACCTCCTCGGCCGTGCCGAAGTACAGCGTCGAGAGGCCGTGCAACCGGGACAGCTCGAGAGGGGCGTCGGGGTGGTCGTCGACGCGCAGGTCGGCCAGCACGCCGCCCGCGTCGTAGCCGGCGCCGGGTGCCCGGACGAGCAGGGCCGCGCTCTGCCGGCCCCGGGAGTCGCCCCCGGCCGCGTCGCCGGCGAGCAGGACGGCGAGCAGCCGGACGTCCAGGGGCGCACCGGCGTGCGCGCGCCACGCGGACTCCATCGCCTCGACCACCTCGGGCCCGGTGAGGATGTTGCCCTGGATCGCGTACGCCGAGGTGTCGTCCGACCCGCTCACCCCGCCGGCCCAGTGCAGGCAGGTGGCTCCGGTGAAGGTGGCCGCACCGGTGGCCCCGACCACGCCGACCTGGCGGTCCTCGCGTCCGTCGTCGGCGGCCGTGGCGGCGGCGAGGGCGTCGGCGGCGTCCGCGCCGCCGGCCAGCGCCCGCTCCAGCTCGTCGAGGTAGGCCACCCGGGCCATCGCCTGGGTCGCGACGGCGACGACGCCCGGGACCACCCGCGGCACCACGGACCCGACGGCGAGGAACTTGCTGGCGACGGCGACGCCCCAGGCGTCACCGTCCCGGGCGGCGATCGAGAAGGTCATGCCGCGAGCGTAGGCGCGGGGGTCAGCCCGCGGCAGATGCGGTGCGGCGCAACAGCACCGCCACCTCCACGTGCCGGGTCTGCGGGAACATGTCGACGACGCGCCCCTCGACCGGCCGCAGGGACGGCATCGCGGCCAGGTCCCTCGCGAGCGTGTCGACGTTGCAGCTGGAGTACACGACGTGCGCGGCCGCCGAGGTCTCGAGCCGCGCCGCGAGGTCCGGGCCGATGCCCCGCCGGGGCGGGTTGACGACCACGAGCTCGGGGTCGCCGGGCACACCGGTGGTGGCGTCGCCGGCGGTGAACGTCACCTCCGGGTCGCCGGTGCGGGCGGCCTGCTCGGCGGCCGAGACCCGGGCCGCCGCGACCGCCTCCTCCGACGTCTCGACGCCGGTCACCCGACGCGCGGACGCCGCGAGGTGCAGCGCGAACCCGCCGACGCCGCAGTAGAGGTCGGTCACCGACGCCGGCTCCACCGCGTCGGTCCACCGTCGGGCCTGGCCGTAGAGCTCGCGGGCGACGGCGGTGTTGGTCTGGAAGAAGGCCCGCGGCCCGACGTTGAGCGTGACCTCGCCGAGCCGCATCGGCAGCAGCGACTCGTCGGTGAGGACCACCTCGGTCTCGCCCTCGAGGACGGCCTTGTGCTCCGGGTGGAGGTTGACGGTCACGACGCGCGCCGAGGGGAGGGCCGCCCGCAGCCGCGGGAGGGCACCGCGCACGGCGGCGAGCCCGGCATCGCTCCGCACGACGAACCGGACCAGGTGCTCGCCGTCGGGGGAGTGGGTGACGAGGACGTACTTCAGCTCGCCGCGGCGGGCGGGGACGTCGTACGGCTCGATGCCGAGGTCGGCGACCAACCGGTGCAGGGGGTCGAAGGTGGCCGAGAGCCCCGGTTCGTAGAGGCCGCAGCGGCGCAGGTCGACCCCGCGACCGCGCTCGTCGAGGATGCCGAGCGTCGGGCGGCCCGCCCGCCCGCCCACGACGAGCTTGGCCTTGTTGCGGAAGTGCGAGGGCGGCGAGGTCACCGGCGCGAGCCATCGCGTGCCGGACGCGTGCGGCGCGAGCACGTCGCGGACGTGCCGCTCCTTGTCGGCCAGCTGCTCGCCGTAGGGGGTGCCCATGAGGGTGCACGACCGGCAGCGGCCGGCATCGAAGTAGTCGCACTGCATCGCCGCACAGCGTACGGCGAGGGCGCGTGGGGCCCGGCACGGATGTTTCCCAGATGAAACACGGATGTGCGTGACGGAAACCGTCGGTCCCCCTAGGGTGCAGGTCATGAACACGCGCCTCATGACCTCCGCCATCGCCGCGGGCACTCTCGCTCTGGGCCTCTCCGCCTGCGCCACCGAGACCACGACCACCGAGAGCGGGGCCAACGTCGTCGCCGACGGCAAGCTCACGGTCTGCACCTCCCTGCCGTACGAGCCCTTCGAGTTCAAGAAGGGCAGCGAGATCGTCGGCTTCGACATGGACCTCATGAAGAAGGTCGCCGAGGCCAACAAGCTCGAGCTCGCGGTCACCGTCACCGGCTTCGAGGGCATCCAGTCGGGCCAGGCGCTCAACAGCGGTACCTGCGACGTCGCGGCCGCCGGCATGACGATCACCGACGAGCGCAAGAAGGCCATCGACTTCTCCGACCCGTACTTCGACGCCACCCAGGCGCTGCTCACCAAGGACAAGTCGATCGACTCGCTCGCCAAGCTCGACGGCAAGTCCCTCGCCGTGATGTCCGGCACCACCGGCGAGATCTACGCCAAGGAGAACGCCCCCAAGGGCGTCACGCAGAAGTCCTTCGAGGACCTCGGCCTCCAGACCACCGCGCTCACCACCGGCCAGGTCGACGCCGTCATCCAGGACAACGGGCCGCTCCTCGACTTCGCGAAGAAGAACCCCACGACGTTCGTCACCGCCGAGTTCCAGACCGGCGAGCAGTACGGCTTCGCGGTGAAGAAGGGCGGCAACGCCGAGCTCCTCGCCTCGATCAACAAGGTCATCACGGACTCCAAGGCCGACGGCAGCTACAACGCCACCTACAAGACGTGGTTCGGCACCGAGCCCAAGACCAGCTGACCGGTGCCGTCGCCCCCCGACCCGTCTGAGCCCAGGAGCCACGAATGGCGATGACCCCGCGCAAGCGCGCCCAGGTGAGTCGGGGGGTGCAGTACGCGGTGCTCGTGGTCCTCGTGGCCGCGCTCGTCCTCACCGCTGACTGGGCGACCCTCAAGGACGCGTTCCTCGACCCGGCGCTGGTGGCCAAGCAGTTCCCCGAGGTCATCACGACCGCGCTGAAGAACACGATCCTCTACACGCTGGGGGCCTTCCTCTTCGGCCTCGTCCTCGGCCTCGTGCTCGCGCTGATGAGGCTGTCGTCGGTCGGGCCCTACCGGTGGCTGGCCACCGGGTTCATCGAGTTCTTCCGCGGCGTCCCGGCCCTGATCGTCTTCATCGGCCTGTACTTCGGTCTGCCGACGGCCTTCCCGGGGCGCCAGCTCCCGGGCGGGACGTTCGGCACGGTGACCATCGCGCTCGGCCTGGTCGGCGCGGCGTACATGGCCGAGACGATCCGGGCCGGCATCCAGGCGGTGCCCAAGGGGCAGGTCGAGGCGGCCCGCTCGCTCGGCATGACCCAGTCGCGGGCGATGGTCTCGATCGTCATCCCGCAGGCGTTCCGGATCATCCTGCCGCCGCTCACCAACGAGCTGATCCTGCTCACCAAGGACTCCTCGCTGGTCTACGTCCTCGGCCTGTCGGTCTCCGCGTACGAGCTGACCAAGTTCGGCCGCGAGGGCCTGAACGACGAGGCCAACCTCACCCCGCTGACCGTGGCGGCGCTCTGCTACCTGATCATCACCGTCCCGCTGTCCATCGTCGTCCGGCGCATGGAGGCCCGAGCCGAGAGGGCGCGCTGATGGCCGAGATCACCGTCGACGAGACCGCACCTGCCATCGACGTGCAGGACCTGCACAAGTACTTCGGCGACAACCAGGTGCTCAAGGGCATCGACTTCCGCGTCGCGCGCGGGTCGGTGGCCTGCGTCATCGGGCCGTCGGGGTCGGGCAAGTCCACCCTGCTGCGCTGCGTCAACCGGCTCGAGGAGCCGACCTCGGGGAAGATCTTCGTCGAGGGGGTCGAGGTCACCGACCCCGACGTGCACCTCGACGCCCTGCGCAGCCGGATCGGGATGGTCTTCCAGCAGTTCAACCTCTTCCCGCACCTCAAGGTGCTCGACAACCTGACCATCGCGCAGCTCCGCGTCAAGAAGCGCAGCAAGGGCGAGGCCGTCGAGATCGCCCGCAAGAACCTCGAGAAGGTCGGGCTGGCGCACCGCGAGGACGCCTACCCGGCGCACCTCTCCGGCGGCCAGCAGCAGCGCATCGCCATCGCGCGGGCGCTGTCGATGTCCCCGGACCTGATGCTCTTCGACGAGCCCACCTCGGCGCTGGACCCCGAGCTCGTCGGCGACGTGCTCGGCGTCATGAAGGACCTCGCGGCCGAGGGCATGACGATGATGGTCGTGACCCACGAGATGGGCTTCGCCCGCGAGGTCGGCGACAACCTCGTCTTCATGGACGGCGGCGTCATCGTCGAGGAGGGCGACCCCACCGAGGTGCTCGCCAACCCGCGCGAGGAGCGCACGCAGGCCTTCCTCTCCAAGGTGCTCTGACCCGCCCGCTGTCGGCGCCCCGGCCTGGGCGTGCCCGTGGTCTGGGTGCAGCACAACGCCGTCGGAGAGTTCGAGGCCGGCAGCGAGGCGTGGCAGGTCGTCCCCGAGCTGGTGCCGGGGGAGGGGTCGGCACGGTCGACGCGGCCGACGTCGACCTCGGCTGACGGCGAGGTCGGCCCCTCGTCAGGGGCGCCGCTCGAGGGCGCGCAGGACGACGGGGAGGAACGGTGCGGCCATCTCGGCGTAGCCGGCGTCGTTGGGGTGGAAGAAGTCCGAGGCGAGCTTCCCGCGCCAGCTGGTGGGGCCGTCGGTGCGCAGGTCCACGATGGTCAGGTCGCCACGCTCGACGGCGTCCTCGAGGTGCCGGTTGGCCAGCCGCGCCGCCTGCCGGGGCTGGGGGAGGGTGGCCACCACCGCGCCGCGGGGGAGGGCCGCGACCATCGCGGCGAAGGCGTCCGGCAGGCCGCGGCGTGAGGCACCGCCGGCGAACAGGTCGTTGGAGCCGATGAGCACCGTCACGAGGTCGGGCTCGTCGGTGCCGACCGCCGGAGGGAGGGCCTGCAGCACCGGCAGCTGCTGCTCGAGCAGGTCGGGCGTGCGGGCCCCGGTGGCCGAGAGGTTCACGACGACCAGCGGATGGCCCCGCTCCGCGAGGAGGCCGGCCAGCTGGTCCACCCAGCCGGCGTTCCATGCCGAGGCGCCGACGCCCTGGGACATCGAGTCGCCGAGGACCACCCAGCGCCGGCCCGGTGTGCCCAAGGCGGTGGCGTTGTGGGCGGTCCAGGCGCGGGCGTACGGCTCCACCTGGTCGTTGACGCGCCGCACGCCGGGCAGGACGCTCCCGAGCGCCCGGGTCAGCACGCCGCGGCCGCGTCCGGTGCGGTTCTCGTACCCGAGCGGCAGGGGAGTGGCGGTCACCCGGCCAGCCTATGGTCAGGGGGCACGGGCGCTGCCCCTAGGCTCTTCCGGTGACGACGCCCGCCCCCACGAGCCCGAGCGCCCCCGCCGGCATCGCCCCGGACGACCTCGCGGTCGTCCTGCGCGTCCTGGGCTCGCTGCACGAGCTGCCCGCCGACCACCCGGACATCCAGACCGTCAAGCGGGCCACCGGGAAGATGTACAAGGCCGTCCGCAAGGACCGCAAGGCCGCGGCCCGGGCGGCCGAGGTGGCCCACGACCGGGCGGTCACGGAGGCGACCGCGACCGGCTCGCGCCAGCGCATCGACGACGAGACCCGGGGGATCCCGCTGGTCTCGAGCGTCCGCGGCGCCGTCGCCGGGACCCTGCGCAACCCGCGCGGCTGCTACATCTGCAAGACCGACTACGTGCAGGTCGACGCGTTCTACCACTGGCTCTGCCCGTCGTGCGCGGCGATGTCGCACGCCAAGCGCGACCAGCGCACCGACCTCACCGGCAAGCGAGCGCTGCTCACCGGGGGACGGGCCAAGATCGGGATGTACATCGCCCTGCGGCTGCTGCGCGACGGTGCGCACACGACCATCACGACGCGCTTCCCGCACGATGCAGTGCGGCGGTTCGCGGCGCTCGAGGACGCCCCCGACTGGATCGACCGGCTCAAGGTGGTCGGCATCGACCTGCGCGACCCCACCCAGGTGCTGTCGCTGGCCGACGAGGTCGCGGCCGCCGGCCCGCTCGACATCCTCGTGAACAACGCCTGCCAGACCGTGCGGCGCAGCCCCGGCGCGTACTCGCGGCTGGTCGAGCTCGAGTCGGCCCCGCTGCCCACCGACGTCGCGCTGCCGGACATGGTGACCTTCGACCGGGTCAGCGAGGCCCACCCGGCCGCCATCGCTGGGGCCTTGCGCGAGCACGAGGTCGCGCACCACGACGGGGAGAGCAGCGCCCACGCGCTGGCGGCCCGGACGGCGGCGCAGCTGAGCGCCATCGCCCTGTCGGCGGGCAGCGCGTCGCTCGAGCGCCACCGCGCGGGGACGGCCGTCGACGCCGGGGGACTGCTGCCCGACCTCCAGCGGACCAACTCCTGGACCCAGCACGTCGACGAGGTCGACCCGCTGGAGCTGCTCGAGGTCCAGCTGTGCAACCAGACCGCTCCCTTCCTCCTCGTGTCGCGGCTGCGGCCGTCGATGCGGGCCGCGGTGCGCGCCGGCGCGCGGCGGGCCTACGTGGTCAACGTCAGCGCGATGGAGGGCCAGTTCTCGCGCCGCTACAAGGGCCCGGGGCACCCGCACACGAACATGAGCAAGGCCGCCCTCAACATGCTGACGCGCACGTCGTCGGCCGAGATGTTCGAGACCGACCGGATCCTCATGACGGCCGTCGACACGGGGTGGATCACCGACGAGCGGCCGCACGACGAGAAGCTGCGGCTGGCCGACGAGGGCTGGCACGCGCCGCTCGACCTGGTCGACGGCGCGGCGCGCGTCTACGACCCGGTGGTGCGCGGCGAGGCCGGGGAGGACCTGTACGGCTGCTTCCTCAAGGACTTCCGGCCCAGTCCCTGGTGAGCGGAGGAGTGCCTCCGGCTCCAGCGTAATGACATAATGTCGATTATCGGCGTTACGGCCACTCCCAACACACCAGCAACAGCGGCTGGTGTGCCGGGAGCGTGGACAGGCTGCCTGCGGCACGCTCATTTCTACAGAAGGAGCACCCTCAGTGCGGTTCCTAGGTACCTCAACCACGCGTTACCTCACGGTGGAGACAGCGGCCCGACTGTTGCGCGTGAATCCAGGAGCGCTCCATCGAACCTTGATGACGTGCCACATGAGCGTGCAGGTGACTTCATCCGCATCCCCAGTGAATGGCTGTTTCTAGAGCCACCACCTTGTCGCAGTGAGTGCCCACAAGACTGTTCCTGCGCCACGTTGGTATGAGCAGCTCATGCGTCCCTTCGACGTGAAGCTTGACAGGCGTTGGCGCAGCGGCAAGCGTTTAGTGGTGCTTGACCACTTCCGTGACGTCCCTGACAACGTGTACGTAGACTCCAAACATGGACCCCATGCAGGCTCTGGAAGGCGCTGAGAACGCGCTTCGGTTAGCGATCCAGACCGTGCTGGGTAACGACTGGATGAGCAGTCCCGGGGCGCCGCCTCAGACGTCCTTACAAGGCGTTCGGAAGAACGAACAGACCAAGCGTCCGTCTGTGGCCGTGTCCTCAAACCTGCTGGACTACACGTACACCAAGGACTTGGTCAATATAGTCGACAGTAACCGGCAGGCCTTTGAGCCGGTCTTTCCGAAGTGGGAAATCCACATGGCCCTGCTGTCTTACTTGGTGGACGTGCGAAACACCATTGCACACAGCCGGGCACTGGTTCCCCATGAGCGTGACCTTGTGTCTGGCATAGCCGGCGAGGTGCGGAACTGCGTATCCATGTACTTGGGTAGCACTAACCCCGCCACCAAGTTGTTCTACCCGTCCATTGTGTCAGGCGTCGATTCACTGGGACAAGTCGGAGATTGGAGATCCAATACGGAGGGGACCTTTGTGTTGGAGGTTGGTCAAGAAGTCACCATCACATGCTCAGCCTCCGACCCATTTGACCGCGATCTTGAGTGGATGGTCGCGCGTGGCGACTTTTTCGGCGGGTCTCCTGAGTGGAAGCCCCGACACACCGGGACCGAGTTCTCCTTTGTCTGGGTACCGCAGGAGGAGCACGTCTCTGTAGGCACTACATTGACGGTATTCATGCGAAGCATCGACCGATTTCACCGATACTCCGACCCGCCTTATGACAGTGTCGACGACTTCATCAAGTTCACGTACTTCGTCGCTCCCCCGGTCGCACGCATGAGTCGTACACGCGGCATTGACGTGCCTTAGCGTGCAGCATTGAATTATCAAGTTCGGTTGTAGACGACCAGTCCAGCTTGCAATTGCACATGTGGATTGTCGGCGTTATGTATCGTTCCGGGGTCCCTGACGGTCGGGGTGCTTCCCACGCGTCTCCGGGCGCACCTCGAACCAGTAGTAGGCGGCGAACGCACCGCCACCCCCGACGAGGACGGTGAGGATGATGACGACCCACCAGATGGCATCCATGTCCCAGTCGACCACGCGGTGTGCGCGCCGGCACGCTCAGGCGCCGGTGCCCGCCCCGACGTAGGCCGCGAGGTGGCGCCCGGTGAGCGTCGACCCGTCGGCGACCAGGTCGGCCGGGGGGCCCTCGAAGACGACCCGGCCGCCGTCGTGGCCGGCGCCCGGCCCGAGGTCGATGATCCAGTCGGCGTGCGCCATGACGGCCTGGTGGTGCTCGATGACCACCACCGAGGTCCCGGAGTCCACGAGCCGGTCCAGCAGCCCGAGCAGCTGCTCGACGTCGGCGAGGTGCAGCCCGGTGGTCGGTTCGTCGAGGACGTAGACGTCGCAGGACTCGCCCATCCGGGTGGCCAGCTTGAGGCGCTGGCGCTCCCCACCGGACAGCGTCGTCAACGGCTGGCCGAGAGTGACATAACCGAGCCCGACGTCGGCCAGCCGCTCGAGGACGGTCTGTGCGGCCGGTGTGCGGGCCTCGCCGGTGCCGAAGAAGGTGCGGGCGTCGTCGACGGACAGGTCGAGGACGTCGGCGATGCTCAGCCCGGCGAGCCGCAGCTCGAGCACGTCGGCGCGGAACCGTCGGCCCCCACACTCCTCGCACGGCGTCTCGACGGTGGCCATCACCCCGAGCTCGGTGACGATGACGCCGGCGCCGTTGCACGACGGGCAGGCGCCTTCGGAGTTCGAGGAGAACAGCGACGCCTTGGCGCCGGTGGCCTTGGCGAAGGCCTTGCGGACCGGGTCCAGCAGACCGGTGTAGGTGGCCGGGCTGCTGCGCCGGGAGCCCTTGATGGCCCCCTGGTCGACGACCACGACGCCATCACGCCCGGCGAGCGAGCCGTGCACGAGCGAGCTCTTGCCCGACCCCGCGACACCGGTGACGACGCACAGCACCCCGAGCGGCACGTCGACGTCGACCCCGACGAGGTTGTGCCGCATCGCCCCGCGGATCTCGAGGGCACCGGTGGCACCACGCACCGTCTCCTTGAGGGCGACCCGGGTGTCGAGGTGGCGGCCGGTGGGCCCGGCACTCCCCCGCAGCCCGTCGGCCGGCCCCTCGTAGACGATCTCGCCGCCGTGCGTGCCGGCGCCGGGGCCGAGGTCGACGACGTGGTCGGCGATGGCGATGGTCTCCGGCTTGTGCTCGACCACGAGCACCGTGTTGCCCTTGTCCCGCAGCTGGAGCAGCAGGCCGTTCATGCGCTCGATGTCGTGCGGGTGCAGGCCGATGGTCGGCTCGTCGAACACGTAGGTGACGTCGGTGAGCGCGGAGCCCAGGTGCCGGATCATCTTGGTCCGCTGCGCCTCTCCCCCGCTCAGGGTGCCCGCCGGTCGGTCGAGGGACAGGTACCCGAGGCCGATCTGCTCGAACGAGTCGAGCAGGTGCTGCAGCCCCGCGAGAAGCGGTGCGACAGAGGGCTCCTCGAGCGCACGGACCCACTCCGCCAGGTCGGTGATCTGGAGCGCGCAGAGGTCGGCGATGTTCTTGCCGGCGATGCGGCAGGCGAGGACGTCGGCGGTGAGCCGGGTGCCGGCGCACTCGGGGCAGGTCTGGAAGGTGACCGCGCGCTCGACGAACCGGCGCACGTGCGGCTGCATCGCCTCGGGGTCCTTGGAGAGCATCGACTTCTGGATCTTCGGGATGATCCCCTCGAAGGTCAGGTTGACGCCCTCGACCTTGATCTTGGTGGGCGGCGCGAAGAGCATCGTGTCGAGCTGCTTGTCGGTGAAGGTGGCGATCGGGGCGTCCATCGGCAGCCCCATCCCCTCGAACAGCCGCCCGTACCAGCCGTCCATCGAGTACCCGGGCACGGTCAGCGCGCCCTCGCGCAACGTCTTCGTCTCGTCGTAGAGCGCGCTCCGGTCGATGTCGCTGACCTGGCCCATGCCCTCGCACCGAGGGCACATGCCGCCGAGGTAGACCGCGCCCTTGACGACCGACTTCTCGGTGCGGCCGGCCCTCTCGGTGCTCATGACGCCGCTGGCCCGGCGGGTCGGGATGTTGAACGAGAAGGCGGGCGGCGGGCCCACGAACGGCTCGCCGAGTCGGCTGAACAGGATGCGCAGCATCGCGTTGGCGTCGGTGGCCGTGCCGACGGTCGAACGCGGGTTGGCGCCCATCCGCTCCTGGTCGACGATGATCGCCGTCGTCAGCCCCTCGAGGCGATCGACCTCGGGACGGGCCAGGCTCGGCATGAAGCCCTGGACGAACGCGCTGTAGGTCTCGTTGATCAGCCGCTGGGACTCGGCGGCGACGGTGCCGAAGACGAGCGAGCTCTTGCCCGAGCCGGAGACACCGGTGACCACCGTCAGCCGGCGCTTCGGCAGCTCGACGCTGACGTCCTTGAGGTTGTTCTCGCGGGCGCCCTGGACCCGGATGACGTCGTGCCCGTCGGCGCCGGTCATCGCCCCTCCCCCGCGGTCGCGGCGTCGACGAGCCACCGGCCTTCACGCATGAGCTCGCGCCCGGCGAGCTCGTTCGCCTCCCGCCAGGCCTGCACCCGGACCGGGCGGACGCGGAACCAGGCGTACCCGGGCCCCTCGGCGCGCGGGTCGAACCCGGTGCGCGCGGCGAACCGGTCCCCGACGGCGTCGGGCAGCGCGTCGAGCGGGACGACCTCGACGCTCCCCTCCACCGTCGTGACGTCGCGCGTGCCCCCGAGCGCCAGCCGTACGTCGCCGGAGCCCGCGAGGTTGCGCCCCGTGGGGCTGTCGGCCGGCGTGGCGAGCAGCACGTGCTCGCCGTCCCAGTCGAAGGACAACGGAACGAGGTGCGGCACACCGCCCCTCGACGCCGTGCCGACCCACAGGTCGACGTCGTCGGCGAGCCGCCGCTCGGTGTCGCGGCGGCGCACCGCGCGGCTGCGGGGTCCGTCGGGAGGGGTCGCCTCGTCGCTCATGGGCCTCAGGCTAGGGGGGCCGACGCGCGCGGCGCTTCTCGGTTCCTCACCACCTCGGCGTCCGACGCCTCGTCGGGCAACCGCCGCACCCGGACGGCCTCGACCTCGTAGCGGCTGGCGGCGCCCGCCCCGGCCCGGAAGAACCGGCGCCGCAGCGATCCGTCGACCTCGACCCGCTCGCCGACCACGAGCCGGCCCGCGATCCGGCGGGTGCCGGCGCTCCAGCAGGCGACGTCGAGGGTGTCGACCCCGGGCCGGTCGCGTCCCCGGACGCGGGGCCGCGGCACGGTGACGCGCAGCGAGTGGACGACGTCGCCACTCGGCAGCTCACGGGGCGGGTCGAGGGAGGTCACCCTCCCGACCAGGTGGACGGTGTTCTCGTCGGTCCCGCTCATCGGGTCCTCCTCACGTCGGCGTGGCCCCAGCCCACTGCGTCGCCCCGGTGTCCGGCAAGGCCGGTCGGCGATCTGTGGACGAGCGGGCTCCCGGACCCGCCCTGTGGACGAGCGACGTGCCGGGTGGGGCGGCTGGGACGGGTGGGCCCGTTCGGCCGGGACCCGCCGCCGATCGGTCGACCTTTTTCTCCGGTCCCCACCTGCTTCCAAGGTCGAGTGCCTATGGTGGAGGGCGCGCACGATGCAGGGCGTGCGCGGACCCCGCTCGTCGGGGTTCTCCGGCATGGAAACGAGTGGTCGTGCGTCAGTCAGTGGTGGGGGCGGTGCTCCGCCGGTCCGCTCTCGTCGTGGCGTGCGCCACGCTCGGAGCCGGCCTCGTCGCACCGGCCGCCTCGGCCGTCGTCGGCACCGCCGACCCGCTGCCGCTCCCCTCCCCCACGCCCACCTCGTCACCGCGACCCACGCCGTCGCCCTCGACCTCGCCGTCCCCGACGCCCTCGCCGAGCCCCAGTCCGTCCGCCACGCCGCGTCCGCCGACCGCCGGGGGCGGGCACGAGGAGCCCGTCGAGCCGCCGCCCGTCTCGGCCGCCGCGCTCGCCGCGCAGGTCGCCGAGGCGCAGCGGGTCGCCGCGCTCATCGAGGGCTCCACCTCGGCCGTCGCCGCCGAGATGCGCCGCATGGACGAGCTCTCCGACCGCTCCAACGCCGTGCTCGAGGAGCTGGCCGCGGCCACCGACGCCCAGACCGCCGCCGTCCAGGAGGCCTCCGCCGCCCGCGCCGACCTCGCCCGGCTCGAGAGCCGGCTGGCCACGGCCCGGGCGCTGGTCAAGGACTGGGTCTTCGACGTCTACTCCGGTGGGGGCGGCAACTCCGACATCACGGGCATGTTCGACGCGATGCAGGCCGACGACGAGCGTGTGGGTGACCCGCTCGGCGACCTCTCCTACATCACCGACCAGCGCACCCGGGCCCTCCAGGAGGTGCGCGTCCTCACCGCCGAGCAGGTGCGGCTCACCGCCACGGCCGAGCAGGCCGAGCGCGAGGCCGTCGCCGCCCGCACGAAGATCTCCACGGCCAAGGCCAAGCTCGACGGCGCGATGGCCGCCCAGCGCGCGAAGGTCCGCAGCCTGCGCACGCTCCAGATGGCCGAGGTCGACAAGGCCGGCCCGATCGCCGGCGCACTCGTCGGCGCCCGGACCCCCGAGGCGCGAGCCGCCGCCGAGCGGCTGCGCACCGCCCTCAGCCTCGCCGTCGTCGAGACCGCCCACGTGGGCAAGCCCTGCTCCGACGACTCCGGCCTGCACCCGAACGGCATGTTCCCGGCCAGCGCCCTCTGCCCGGTGTGGGGCGCCCCCGGCGAGCGCCTCGCGCCCCGCCCGGCGGCCGCGTTCGACGCGATGAGCAAGGCCTACGCCGCCCAGACCGGCACCCCGCTGTGCATCACCGACTCCTACCGCTCCTACTCCGAGCAGGTGGCGGTCAAGGGCACCCGCGGCCGGTTCGCCGCCACGCCCGGCACCAGCCGGCACGGCCTCGGGAGGGCCCTGGACCTGTGCGGCGGCGTCGACGACTTCGGCAGCGCGGCGCACCGCTGGATGCGGCAGAACGCCCCCCTCTACGGCTGGTTCCACCCCGCCTGGGCCGAGGCCGGCGGCTCGCTCCCCGAGCCGTGGCACTGGGAGTTCGCGGGCTGACCGTCGCCGCGGGCTGCGGTCCTCAGACCTCCGGTCGAACGACGGCGGCGAGCACCAGGGCCACCGCCGAGGCCGTGTCGGTGGCATCGACCAGCAGTCGAGGGCCGTCACGGACCTCGTCCCAGGCGCTCCACTCGCCGTTCTGCACGTCCTCCCACGTCGGAACCACGTGATCGGGGATGTCAGCGACGCGGTGCTCGACCCGTCGTCGGTGCTCCCCCCGGTCGGGCAGGACCGTCTCCAGGCTCACCAGCGGTACTCCTGCTCGCCGGGCGGCCTCCCGCCAGGACCGGCGGGCCTCCGGCACCGGGTTCACCGCATCCCGGTGCCCGGTCGCCCGGAGAACACGACCAGCGAGGGTCCGGTGTCCCGGGCGTCGTGGCCTGGTGTCCTCATCCCGGTGGCGGACCGGTCAGGAGACGGTGTGCTCGCCGTGCTCCTTGACGGGCAGCATCACCGCGAAGCCCGCCGCGAGGATCAGCACGATCCCGAGGATGCCCCAGTACTGCGTGTTCTCCGCGCCCGTCACGGCCGCGCCGAGGGCGATGAACAGGCCGAAGGCCGCCGGCGACAGGAACGAGACCACCCGGCCGGTCGTCGCGTAGAGCCCGAAGATCTCCCCGCTCTTGCCCTCGGGGATGAGGCGCGCGAGGAAGCTGCGCGACGCGGCCTGGGCCGGCCCGACGAAGACGGTCATCAACAGGCCGAGTGGCCAGAACACCGCCTTGCCGCCGTCGTGGAAGACGAAGATGGCGATGCCCAGGAGCACCAGGGCGCCGAGCGAGATCATGATGACCCGCTTCGGGCCGATCCGGTCGTCGAGCATCCCGAAGGCCATCGTGGCCAGGCCCGCGACGATGTTGGCCGCCGCGCCGAAGATGATGACGTCGCCCGCCGAGAGGCCGAAGGTGCCGGCGGCCAGGATCGCGCCGAAGGCGAAGACGCCGGCCAGCCCGTCGCGGAAGAGCGCCGAGGCGAGGAGGAAGTAGACGGTGTGCCGCGAGACGGTCCAGAGCCCACGGATCGAGCGCCACACGAGCCGGTAGGACTGGGCGACCCCCACGCGGGGTGCGGCCTCGCGCGGGCGGTCCTTGAGGACGAGGAACGCGGGGATCGTGAAGAGCAGGGTCCACACGCCGCAGACGATCATCGAGGCCCGGATGTCGAGCCCGTCGGTGTCGCTGACCCCGAACAGCCCCACCTCGGGCTGGATGAAGGTGAAGTAGATGAGCAGCAGGACGATGATCCCGCCGAGGTAGCCCATCCCCCAGCCGAAGCCGGAGACCCGGCCGACGGTGCGCGGGTTCGCCACCTGCTCGATGGTCGCGTTGTAGTTGACGCCCGCGATCTCCGAGACGACCGAGCCGACGGCGAGCAGGCCGAGGCCGAGCCAGAGGAAACCCGGCTCGGGCTTGACGACGAAGAGCGCCGCCGAGAGCGCGGCGAGCAGCCAGGTCTGGCGGCGCAGGTTGTGCACGGTGCGGCCCGAGCGGTCCGAGTTCTGGCCGAGCACGGGCGCCAGCAGGGCCACGAAGAGCCCGGCGAGCGCGGTCGAGATCGCCAGCGCCGTCGACGTCGTGTTCGTGCTGCCGAACGAGGAGCTCGTGAGGTAGACCGAGAAGACGAACGTCGTGATGACGGTGTTGAACGGCTGGGTCCCCCAGTCCCACATGCCCCAGGCGAGCACGCGCCGCTTCGAGGTCGGCGGGGCGAGGTCGAGGGCGGCGGGTCCGGTGATGTCGGCCGGCACGGCGGGCGGTGTGCTCACGAGGTGACGGTAGCGACGAGGACGGCCCTCGCGTCGGCGCAACGCGACATCGGTGTCACGGGGACGGGAGTGTGAGGTGGATCACACCCGTCGGTACCAACCGGTAGGGGGCGGAACAACGAACCCCCTGCGCACGTTCTCTCAGCACTGACCCGGCCGCGACGACACCGGTCGGGACATCAAGAACCTCGGGAGACACCCATGGCAGAACGCAGCCTACGCGGCAGCCGACTCGGCGCCCTCAGCATGGAGACCGACGACCACGTCGTCCCCTCCGAGCGGCGCATCACGACGTACCTGTGCCCCAACGGCCACAGCATCGAGCTCCCCTTCTCGATCGAGGCCGACGTGCCGCCGACCTGGGAGTGCCGCTGCGGTGGGGTCGCCAAGCTCCAGGGTGGGGGCCCCGAGCCGGAGGCCAAGCCCGTCAAGCCGCAGCGCACCCACTGGGACATGCTGCTCGAGCGCCGCTCCATCCCCGAGCTCGAGGAGCTTCTGGAGGAGCGCCTGGTCCTCCTGCGCGAGTCGCGCGGCGAGAAGACGAAGAAGAAGAGCGCCTGAGCACCTGACGCCCCGCGCCGAACGCGCCGGTCCGCCCACCCGGGTGGCCGGCGCGTCGTCGTGTCCGGGGTACCGGGCGGCGTCAGTCGACGATCTGGCCCTGGACGACGTCCGGAGGGCCGTCCCCCGGGCGGCGTGGGCCACCGCCGAAGGGGGCGAGGAGTCGCCGCGCGACGAGGGCCTCGAGCCAGACCCGGGCCAGCGGACGCGTCCACGGCAGGACGGCCAGCAGGCCGAGGACGTCGGTGAGGAAGCCGGGCAGGACGAGCAGCAGGCCGCCGACGAGGACCAGCGCACCGTCGGCCAGCTCGCGGGCGGGCATCCGCCCGCTGCGTGCGGCCTCGCGCAGTGCCCGCCAGGCCCGCGAGCCCTCGCGCCGGATGACCCAGGCGCCGAGCACCGAGGTGAGGACGAGCAGCAGGAAGGTCGGCAGCCCGCCGATGGCCCTGGCCACCAGGACGATGGTCAGCACCTCGAGCAGGGGTACGAGGACGAAGACCAGGGCGACGATCCGGCGCACGAGCCGACCACGTCGGCCGCGGCCGGCGTACGGGGTGGCGCCGAGACGGGTCACAGCTCGTGCCAACGCTCCGGGCGGCGCACCAGTTCCTTGGCCTGGCGCGCCCGGTGGCGCACACCCCAGCCGGTGATCCGCCGCAGCGACTCGGTCATGATGTCGCGGCTCATCTTCGAGGCGCCGACCTCGCGCTCGACGAAGGTGATGGGCACCTCGACGACGGTCAGCCCGGAACGCACGGCCCGCCAGGTGAGGTCGGTCTGGAAGCAGTAGCCCTGCGAGGCGACGTCCTCCAGGCCCATCTTCCGCAGCGCGTCGGCGCGGTAGACCCGGAAGCCGGCGGTCGCGTCGTTGACCGGCATCCCGAGCAGCACCTTGACGTAGAGGTTGCCCCCGACCGAGAGCGCCTTGCGGTGCACGGGCCAGTTGACGACCTTCCCGCCGGACACCCAGCGCGAGCCGATGACGGCGTCGGCGTCGGCGGCGGCCGCGAGGAGCGAGGGCAGGTGCTCGGGGCGGTGCGAGCCGTCGGCGTCCATCTCGACGACGGCGTCGTACCCCTGCTCCAGGGCCCAGCGGAAGCCGGCGAGGTAGGCGGCGCCCAGCCCCTCCTTGCCCGCGCGGTGGATGACGTGGACCTGCGGGTCCGCTGCGGCCAGCTCGTCGGCGACGGCGCCCGTGCCGTCGGGTGAGGCGTCGTCGAGGACGACGACGTCGGCGGCCGGGACGGCGGAGCGGACGCCGCGGACGGCGACGGGCAGGTTCTCGCGCTCGTTGTACGTCGGGATGAGCACGGCGACGCGCTCGAGCGGCGGACGGGTGGTGTCAGGCAACGGGGTGGTCCTCGGGGGTGCTGGGGTCTCGCGCCACCCTAACGCCCCGGCGCAGGCGCGCCGCCGACAGGACGAGGAGGGCCAGGAGGGCGGTCGCGACGACGACGGGCGCCTCCCCCATCCGGTCCGACGGGGTCTGCTCGCTGCGCAGCACCGGGCGGCCGATGCCCTGCTCGGCGGTGAACAGGCCGGTCTTGCCGGTGACCGTGCCGTCGGGGGCGACGAAGCCGCTGACGCCGACGGTCGAGACGTGCACGACGCTGCGCCCGTGCTCGATGGCCCGCAGCCGCGAGATGGCGAACTGCTGCTCGGACTCGGCGGTGTACCCGAAGGTCGCGTTGTTGGTCTGCACCATGATGAGGGAGTCCTTCGCGCCGGCGGCGCGCACGTTGTCGCGCATCAGGCCGTCGTAGGCGACCTCGAAGCAGATCGTCGGCAGGGCCGCGTAGGTGCCGCCGGGCGCGGGGACGTCGAAGACGCCGATCGTCGTGCCGGCGACGAAGTTGCCCGCGAGGTCGGCCGCGGAGGTGAACATCCGGAAGAACGCGCGGTGCGGGATGTACTCGGCGAACGGGACCGGGTGCAGCTTCGTGTAGCGCTGCGGCTCACCGGATCCCGTGTAGAAGAGCGAGACGTTGGAGTTGGCGCCGGGCGGCTCGACGAGCACGGCGCCGACGACCAGCGGCACCCCGAGGGTCTGCTGCACGGCGCGGATCTCGGCGTTCGCGTCGGCGTTGCGGAAGGGGTCGATGTCCGAGGCGTTCTCCGGCCACACGACGAGGGTGAGGTCGTCCGGTGCGCGCTCGGCGAGGGCCTCGCTCCCCCGGACGTGGTTGTCGAGGACGGCACGGCGCTGGGCGTTGAAGTCGAGGCCGGCCTGCGGCACGTTGCCCTGGACGAAGCCCACCGCCTCGGTGCGCCCGTCGGTCGGCAGGTGGATGAGGCCGGACGCGAACGGCAGCGCGGCCAGCAGGACACCGACGACGACGCGGAGGGGGCGGCGACCGGCGAGGGCCCAGCCGGCGGCGAGGAGACCGGTGCCGACCACGGCCACGGCGAACGTCACGCCGGGGGCACCGAACCACCGTGCGAGGTGCACCAACGGGCTGTCGGCCTGGCTGAACGCGAGTCGCGCCCAGGGGAACCCGCCGTACGGCGTGGTCGAGCGGGCCCACTCCTGCGCCACCCAGGCGAGCGGCACGAGGAGGAGGGCGGCGGCGCGGTGGCCGGTGCCCACTAGGCGTCGGCCGGCCCAGCCGACGACGAGGGACATCAGGGCGATGTACAGGGCCTCGAGGGTGGCCAGGGCGAACCACGGCACCTCGCCGACGTAGACGCCGGACCACGACAGCGTCGGGACGAAGAAGGCCAGACCGCCGACGAGCCCGACCAGGAAGCCGCGCCCCGCGCCCGCGGTCAGGGTGGCGGCGCCGAGCAGGGCGACCCCGACGGGCGCGAGCCACCAGCTGTCGTGGTCGGGGAAGGACAGCCACAGGGCCAGACCGGCGAGGACGGCGGCGGCGAGGCTCGCCGGGAGCCGGGGCGGGGTGCGCACCGGCCCACGGTAGGTCACCCGGCTGGGGGCACGACGACGACCCCGCGGGCCGTCGTCGCGACGAGCGGCGGGTCGAGGACGTCGGCCGCCGACTCCCCGCGCTCCGGGGCACCACGCCCGACGACGCGCACCTCGAACTCCATCTCGCGCGAACGGGATCCGACCCGCACGAGCCGGGCCTCGATCTCGATGACGTCGCCGGCACGCACGGGCGCGCGGAACTGGACGTCGGAGTACGAGGCGAAGAGGCCCTCGTCGCCGTCGGTGCGGATGCACATCTCGGTGGCGACGTCGCCGAACGCGGCGAGCGAGTACGCGCCGTCGACGAGGTTGCCGGCGTAGTGCGCGTGGCTGAACGGCACGTAGCGGCGGTGGGTGACGGTCTGGCCGACCTCGGCGCGGGTCATCGCTGCTCTCCTCGGGGGTCGCGGGTGGTGCGGGAGGCGACGAGCTCGTGGACGAGGTAGGAGGCCACCTCCCCGGGGGTCGTGCCGCGGCCGAAGACGCGGTCGACGCCGAGCGCGGACGCCGAGCCCTCCTCGAAGCGCGGGCCGCCGACGACGAGCAGCGGCACCTCGCCGGCCGGGAAGGCCTCGCGGAAGGCGGCCGACATCGTCGTCGTGTTGTGGATGTGGGCGTCGCGCTGGGTGACGACCTGGGAGACGAGCACGGCGTCGGCGCCGACCTCGCGGGCGCTCGCGACGAGCTCGGGGACGAGCACCTGCGCGCCGAGGTTCACGACCTTCATCTCGCGGTAGTACTCCAGGCCCTTCTCCCCCGCGAACCCCTTGATGTTGAGGATCGCGTCGATGCCGACCGTGTGCGCGTCGGTGCCGATGCACGCGCCGACGACGACGAGCTTGCGCCCGAGGTGGCTGCGGATGGCCTGGTTGACCTCGGCCGAGCCGAGCAGCGGGAACTCGCGCTCGACGACGTGGACGTCGCGCAGGTCGACGAGGTGGGTGACCGAGCCGTAGACGACGAAGAAGGTGAAGTCCGGGCCCATCGCCTTGGCGTGGACCAGCAGCGCCGGGCTCATGCCCATCTTCGCGGCGAGCTGGAGGGCGGCGCCCTCCGCGCGCTTGTCGTGCGGGAGCGGGAGGGTGAAGGAGACCTGCACCATCCCGTCGCCGGTGGTGTCGCCGTAGGGACGGACGAGGGGGCCGCGCTCGGCCGGGGTGGCGGTGTCGCTCATCGGGTCGCCCCTTCCTCGAGCAGCGTGGTGGCCGGGTTGTCGTAGCCGTCCGCCTTGACGACGACGCCGTCCAAGCCCTTGCCCTTGGTCGGGGGTCGCTTCATGGCGCCGAAGGTGCCGTCCGCAATGGCCGCGAGCAATGGCGGGTCGCCGGCGGTGTCGGTGTCGTGGACGATGCGGTCGAGCAGCTCGACGGCCTCGGAGAGCACCTGCCGGGCGCGGGTCTGGATGAAGCCGTCGCGCGGCGGGTGGAAGTCCTCGGTCAGCCCGCCGGCGGCGTCCATCACGTAGCGGACGTTCTGGAGCGCGAGGTCGCGGTCGGAGAGCCAGGGCGTGACGACGGCCTCGGTCATCATCCCGACGAGGAGGATGCCCTGGCCGGTCATCGCGCCGACGAGGTTGAAGAAGCCGTCGAGGAGGTAGCCGCGGAAGACGTCGCCGGTCATGTGCTTGGTCGGCGGCATCCACTTCAGCGGGGCCTTCGGGAACAGCTGGCGGGCCAGCAGAGCGTGGGCGAGCTCCATCCGGAAGCTGTCCGGGACCTCGGGGTTGATCTCGAAGGCGTGGCCGAGGCCGAGCTGCCAGTCCTCGAGGCCGGCCTCCTTGGCGAAGTACTCGTTGAGCAGCTGGGAGACGGTGACGGTGTTGGCGGCCTCGATGGCGTCGGCCGTCGTGAGGTAGTTGTCCTCGCCGGTGTTGATGATAATGCCGGCGCGCGCGTGGACCTGGCGGCTGAAGCGCTGGTCCACGAAGGTGCGGATCGGGTTGATGTCGCGGAAGAGGATCCCGTACATCGAGTCGTTGAGCATCATGTCGAGCCGCTCGAGGCCGGCGAGGGCTGCGATCTCGGGCATGCAGAGGCCGGAGGCGTAGTTGGTGAGGCGCACGTACCGGCCGAGCTCGCGACTGGAGTCGTCGAGGGCGGCACGCATCAGGCGGAAGTTCTCCTGGGTGGCGTACGTGCCGGCGTAGCCCTCGCGGGTGGCGCCCTCGGGCACGAAGTCGAGCAGGGACTGCCCGGTGGAGCGGATGACGGCGATGACGTCGGCGCCCTCGCGCGCGGCGGCCTGGGCCTGCGGGATGTCCTCGTGGATGTCGCCGGTCGCGACGATGAGGTAGATCCACGGGGTGCGGGGGGCGTCGCCGACCTTGGCGATCATCTTCTCGCGGGCGCGGCGCTGGGTGTCGACGGCGCGGATGCCCTTGGCGAAGGCGGTGCGGGCGGCCTTGCGGGAGGAGGTCAGGTCGCGCTTCTCGGGGAGGCGAAAGGATGCGCTGCCGCTGCTGGCCTTCTGCGCAAGGGTCAGCAGGTCGGGGGCCTCGCCGCGGCGCAGGGCGTCCCAGACCGGCGTGGTGACGCCGTGCTCGAGACCGACCTCGGCGCGGACGGCGTCGACGAGGTGGTTGACCCACGGCGTGCCGTCGTGGTCGGCGCCGGCGAGCCCGGCGAGGCGCAGGGTCGCGCGCTCGACCGAGACGGTCGTGTGGGCGCGGGCGAGGTCGACGACGGGCTTCCCGGCGGTGCGTGCCAGCCGGCGGGCGGCACGGACGACGCTGGGATCGAGGTCGAGGACGGGAGGGCGACGCGAAGACACGGCGCCAATCTAGCAACGAGGCCGTAGGACTTGTAGCGCTCCGGGCTGCGTGCCGCAGATCCTCGCGTCTTGCCCCGTGCGGTTGCAGGTGGTTCACGGTCGCGGTTGCCTTGGCGGAACAAAGTCACGGCCGCCGACGACGCCGGCCGGGCTCCGAGCGAAGGGACCGCGATGACCGTCACCACCCCTGCCCCCTCCCCCGTCCGCCCCCGGCGTGGACTCTTCCGGGCCCGGTTGCGTGCGGCCTCGCTCGCGGGCGCCACGGCCCTGGTGACCGGGGTCGCCTTCGCCGGGCCGGCCGCCGCGGTGACCCAGGCCAGCGCCGAGTCCCAGTTCCGGGCGGCCGGCATCACCTGGTCCTCCTCGGGCGGGTGCACGACGCGCAGCAACTCGACCTGCACCTCGTTCGACGGCATCCGCCAGGCGACGATCGACGGCGCGAAGACGCTGAAGTCGGCGAGTGGATGCTCGCTGAACATCACCGGCGGCACCGAGGTCGGCCACGCGAGCGGCACCTACTCGCACTACAACGGGTACAAGCTCGACTTCTCGCGCACCACCTGCCTGACGAGCTGGATCACCGGCACGTACACGTACATCGGCCTGCGGGGCGACGGCGCGCGCCAGTACAAGGCGGCGTCCGGCAACGTCTACGCGGACGAGGGCAACCACTGGGACGTCACCTACTACAACTGCGGCGGCTGCTGACGGGGTCCGCGGCGGTTCGGTCTGGTTCGATGCGTCGATGACCGACTCCCCTCCCCCGTCCCCCGTGTCGTGGCCGCGCCGGGTCGGCGACCTCGTCCTGCGGCGGCCGTCCGTGGACGACGTCGAACCGGTGCTGGGCTGGCGCAACCGGCCCGAGGTGACGCGGTGGCTGCTGAGCACCACGGTGGATGCCGAGCAGCTGCGGGGGCGGCTGCTCGGCCCGCCCGATCCCGACGACCACTCGTTCGTGGCGCTGCTCGGCGAGGAGCGGGTGGCGATGGGCTACCTCCAGGTCCGGGACGGGATGGGGCAGGACGTGGGTGCCGGTCACCGACGGGCCGAAGGGCTCCTCGGGTGGAACGTGTCGCCGGACCACTGGGGCCGGGGGTACGGCACGGCGATCGCCGCGGAGCTGTTGCTCATCGCGTTCGGCGAGCTGGGGCTGCACCGCGTGACAGCCGGGTGCTTCGCGGACAACACCGCGTCGTGGAAGCTCATGGAGAAGGTCGGGATGCGGCGCGAGCAGCACGGCGTCGAGGACTCCTGGCACGCCGAGCTGGGCTGGGTGGACGGGTACACGTACGCGATGCTGCGGTCGGAGTGGGTGGCGCGGGCCGGGCGTTGAGGGGTTGTCCGGGGACGTCCATGTGCTCCCGTATGCGGGCCAAAATACCTGTCGGGCAGCAGGATTGGGCCGTGGGAACTCTTGTTGACCGTACAAGTGTTCGGTACGATGAGGCATGGACAGGGGGACGATCAGCAGCCGCATCGCGGCACTCCGGACGGAGTGCGCGCGGCTGGGTCGTGAGCTGGTGGCGTCCGGTCAGGGGCTGTCGTCGGAGGATGCGTTCGCGCTGGCCGGGGAGGCGCAGGGCTTGGCGAACTCCGCTGATGCGCTGGTGGCGGTGAGCGCGGCGTGGGGTGCGCGGTTCGAGACGCGACTGGCGGGGGATGGTCCGGCCGAGCGGGTGCACTCGGTGGGGTTCGTGGACGGCATGTCGGGGGTGATGTTCTGCCTGGAGGCGGGGCTGACCGAGGGCGTGGCGGGGCGCAAGGTCACGTTGGGGGCGGTGCTGGGGCAGCGGTTCCCTCGTACGCGTGACCTGTTGGTCGATGGCGCAGTGGGCACGATCACCGCGCAGAAGGTCGTCGATGCGTGCGCCGGTCTGGATGTGGAGGCGTGCGGTCGGGTGGATGCCGAGCTGGCTCCTCGGCTGCCGGGCCCTGACCCGGCGCGGGTGATGTCGGAGGCGCGGCGGGTGGCGACGCGGGTGGCGGCCGACCAGGTGGCGGCGCACGTGGCGTTGACGAAGCAGGGTCGGCGGGGTGGAGGTGTGCCCCGGTGCGGACGGGTTGAGCGAGTGGTTCGCGTCCTTGCCGACCGCCACCTCGGCGGCGATGTGGTCGGCGGTGGAGCAGCTCGCGGGTGAGTACCGGCAGGTGGATGACTCCCTGTCGGTGCCGGAGTCCCGCGCCGATGCCCTGACCGACCTGGTGCTGCGCAACGTGACCGTCACTGCGCAGGTGACGCTCGGGGTGCCGGTCGTGACGGACCGGCCGGCGCCGGAGCCCGAGGCCGGTGAGCGGTTCCGGGTCGACTGGGACGACGACGACACGATCATCGACCACACCACCGGGGTCGAGACCCGCTACGGCGACCTCGACCCCGCCACGCGCGAGGAGCTCTCGTGGGTGACGATGTCGCCCGAGTCGTTCAACGACCGCGCCGACGTGATGGCCGAGGTCAGCCCCGGGTTCTGCGTCTCGGGCACGCACCTGCCGAACGTGGGCTGGGTCGACCCCGCAACCCTGGCGAACCTCCTCAAGCTCCTGCCGATGGAGGTCGCCCGGGCCGTCCTGGAGGCAGAGACCGGCACCTTGGCCACCCTCACCACCGGCGCCTACAAGCCCACGAAGGCGATCACCGCGTTCGTCAAGACGAGAGACGGCACCTGCCGCATGTGGGGCTGCACCCGCCCCGCCGAACGCTGCGACCTCGACCACGTCCGAGCCTGGCCCGACGGCACCACCACCCCCACCTGCCTCGAAGACCTCTGCCGGCGCCACCACCGGTTCAAGCAGCTCGGCCACTGGCGACCCGTCCTGTCACCCGACGGCACCATCACCTGGCACGGCCCGAACGGCCGGACCCGCACCACCGAACCCCAGCACCGCCTGCCCCTCTGACCACGCCGCCGCGCCAGGTCCGTCCGGAACGGTGGATGATCGCGCCTGGGCGGCGCGCCGTCGGGCGTCGGGTGCCGTCCCGGGCTCCATCCGCCCCCGCATCCGTCCTCCCGGCGGCACCGCGGTGATGCACACCGCGGCACATGGGTCGCGCCCTGCATCACCGGGGAGCACCACGGCGATCGACGCGCTTGGTGCCTGACAACGGCGACCCGCCCATGGGGCGGGTGGCCGGCAGGGCGGGCGGACGGGCTGGTCAGGAAGCATCCCGGATGTCACGCTGAGCCATGGCACTCGCCCCGGCACGGGTCGACCGACAGGCCGAGCGCGACGCGGGTCTCGGTCTCGCCGTCGCCGGCCTCTCGGCGTCGGCCTTCGTCGTCCTCGTCGCCCTGCCGTTGCACGTCGACGCCGCGACGTTCGTGGGAGCCGGACCGCTGGGTTTCGTGCTCGGAGCGGTCCTCGCGCCGGTGGCGGCGGGACTCGCCGCCTGCAGCAGCGGGGCGGCACTGTCGTCCTCGTGGTCCGACCTGACGCGGAGGGCACGTTGCCTGCACGTCACCACCATCGCGGTCGGCGCCGTCCTCGCCGCAGGGTACGTCGCGAGCTCCGGCGCCCTGCGCACCTGGCTGGACTGACCGGAAGCCCGCCGGACTCACCCGCGCGCGTCGTGGAGGACGACGCCGTCGCGCGCGGTGAGGAGGCACTCGGGCAGCGGCGCTCCCCCGCCGAGCACCGGCAGCCCGTCGGGCGCGAAGTCACCGACGGACCACGCGGCGAAGGTCGCCGCGGCACCCACGCGCAGGACCCCGGCCCCGTCGACCCCGGCCAGGCCCCAGCCGCCCGACGTGTGCGCGGCCACGGCCACCGACGCCGACACCCGCTGCGCCTCGTCCCGGTGCTCGACCGCCGCCCGCACGCCGACCCACGGCCCGAACGGTGTCACCGGCGAGTCCGACCCGAAGCCCAGGCGCACCCCGGCACCGTCGAACCACGCCAGCGGGTTGGTCGCCACACCCCGCGACGCCCCGAGCCGCTCGGCATACATCCCCTCTCGCCCACCCCAGTACGCGTCGAACGCCGGCTGCACGCTGGCGCCGATCCCGAGCCGCGCCATCGTCGCGACGCCGGCGGCGTCCACCATCTCGGCGTGCTCCAGGCGTGGCCGCGAGGCCCGGACGACGTCCTCCCCCACCAGCTCGGCCGCCCGGACGAAGCCCTCGAGCACGAGGTCCATCCCCGCGTCACCGATGACGTGGAAGCCGCTCTGCACGCCCGCCACCGCGCACGCCGCCACGTGGTCGCGCACCCCGGCCGCGTCGCGGTACGCCGTTCCCGTGCATTCCGGTTCGTCGGTGTACCCGTCCCGCAGCAGAGCCGTGTGCGACCCGATCGAGCCGTCGATGTTCAGGTCCCCCGCCAGCCCGACCGCACCGTGCAGCGCGGCCAGCGCGCGGGCCTGCTCCGGCTCGGTCACCGCTTCGGCCCAGTAGCCCACGGTCGCCGGCAGGTCGGCGCGACGCCCCAGGTCGAGCACGTCGGCGAAGTCCTCGGCCGACGTGAGCAGCGGCCCGCCGCACTCGTGCAGGGCGACGATGCCCTGCGCCGCCGCGGCCCGCAGCGCCGCTTCGACGTCCGCCCGACGGTCCGCGTGCGAGCGCGAGGCGTCGAACGCCGCGCGCGCCGCGTTCTTCGCGTCCCGCACCAGGAACCCCGACGACGACCACCCGTCCAGCCCGTCCGCCCCGCACGCCGCCACGAGCGCCGTCGACACCACGGCCGAGTGCCCGTCGATCCGCGACGCGTAGACGATGCCGCCGCCCGTGGCCCGGTCGAGCTCGAGCGAGGTCATCGCCCGTTCGCGCGTCCAGTCCTGCTCCTGCCAGCCGTGCGCGAACACCGGTGCGCCGGGCGCCTCCCGGGCGGCCGAGGCGACGAGGTCGAGGGCCTCGGTCACCGTGCGGGTCCCGGACAGGTCGACGCCGCGCATCCCCAGGCCGGTGTGCGAGACGTGGGTGTGCGCGTCGACGAAGCCGGGCAGCACCAGCGCTCCCCCGAGGTCGACCGCGGCGTCGACACCGTCGGCGTGCGACGTCGCGCCCTGCTCGTCACCCAGCCAGGCCAACCGGCCGTCGTCCGCGACGACGAACGCCGTCGCCGCCGGGTGGTCGGGGGTGTGGACGCGTCCGTTGCGGAAGAGGGTCGTCGGCACGGGCGTCACTCTAGGAGGCGGGAGGCGTACGGTCGTGGCATGGCCCTCCCGCGCGCGATCGGCAGGTTCAACAAGCGCGTCACGAACAAGGTGACCGTGCACCTCGTCGGTCACGGCTCGTTCGCCGAGGTGGAGCACGTGGGCCGCCGCTCGGGTCGCACCTTCCGCAACCCGGTCAACGCCTTCCGCGACGGCGACCACGTCACCTTCGCGCTCACCTACGGCTCGCGGGTCGACTGGCTGCGCAACACCCGGGCCGCCGGTGGCTGCCGTCTCCGGCTCGGCCGTGAGGTCCTCACCCTGGGTGCCCCGGTCGACCTCCCGACCGGTGTCGGCCTGTCCCGGATGCCCGCCCCGGCGCGCGCGCTCCTCGGCCTGATCTCGGTGGACGAGTTCGTCGAGATGCCGGTCGTGGCGGGCGAGCCGGTCAGCCCTCGCTGAGCCGGCCCTCGAAGAGCCGCCGCACGTCGGCGTCACGGCGCACGAGGTCGACCGCGAGGTCGGCGTGGCCCGGCACGTACCCGTTGCCCACGAGCATCCGGACGTCGGCCGCCAGTCCCTCGGCGCCCAGCGCGGCCGCGGCGAAGCTCGTCGCCATCGAGAAGTAGACGATGGTGCCGCCCTGCGCGGTGGCCAGCACGGCCGGCTGCTCGCAGCCCGGGACGTCGACGCACACGACGGTGACGTCGGCCGGCCCACCGGCGGCAGCCACCGCCTCGGACAGCCCGAGCGGCGAGCGGGCGTCGGCGATGACCACCTCGTCGGCGAGCGACGTGCCCCGCAGCAGCTCCGCCTCGGACTCGTTCGGGACGACGCCGATGCGCCGCCCGGCCCCGGCCTCGCGCGCGGCCGCGAGCGACAGCGACCCCGACTTGCCGGCCGCCCCGAGCACCGCCACGGTAGGCGCGCTCCCCCGTGCGACGTGCTCGCGCACGACCCGCTCGACCAGCGCCGGCGCACCGCAGACGTCCATCACCATGAGGGCGAGCTCGGGCGAGAGGTCCTCGGGCAGGCGCGCCGCGATGGACCGCCCGAAGAGGACTGCGGTGCCGGCGGCCGGCACCCGCTCGGAGCGGCCGTCCCAGCGCGCGAGGCCGTCGGTCAGCACCAGGGGCGTCAACGACAGCGAGACGAGGGTCGCGACCCGGTCCCCCACCGCGAGCCCGAGCGGCGAGTCCGGCCCGACCTCGGCGACCGTGCCCACGAGCATCCCGCCGGACCCCGTCACCGGGTTCTGCATCTTGCCGCGCTCGGCGACGATGGCGAGCACCTCGGCCCGCACCGCCGCGCCGTCGCCGTCGTGCTTCTCGCTCAGCTGCCGGAAGGAGGCCGCATCGAGGTTGAGGGTCTCGACGTCGATGCGCACCTCGTCGGGCCACAGCTCGGGACCGGCGTCCAGGACGCGCGCGGCCTGGGGCAGCGAGGCCCCCGCGGGCTCGAGCACGCGGTGGAGGCCGACGGGCGACGACGGGGTGCTGCGCACAAGAAACTCCTCATCCTGCGACACGCGGCCGAACGTTTTGCGGCCGAGACGTGGAAATGACGTCCTTTTGTTGCGTATCCTGCCACGCATGAGCACTTCGATCGACCAGCCCTACGCCTACCGCCGGCGCGAGCTGATTGAGCCCGACTGGACTCGCCTCCCCGGGTGGCGCGACGTCACCACCGAGGACTGGGCCAGCGCCCAGTGGCAGCGCGCGCACTGCGTGAAGAACGTGGGCCAGCTGCGCGCCGTCATGGGCGACCTCCTCGAGGACCGCTTCTACGCCGACCTCGAGCGCGACCAGTCCGAGCGCGCCACGATGTCGATGCTCGTCCCGCCGCAGATGCTCAACACCATGGTCCCGGCCACCGACGCCCCGATGCCCGCCGCCGGCGCCGCGTTCACCGAGGCCTTCTACGCCGACCCGGTGCGCCTCTACATGCTCCCGGTCTTCTCCGACCGGCGCACCGACTGGGCCAGCCACCCGTTCGCCACGCGCGACAGCCTCCACGAGCACGACATGTGGGCGGTCGAGGGCCTGACCCACCGCTACCCCACCAAGGTCCTCGCCGAGATGCTGCCGACCTGCCCGCAGTACTGCGGTCACTGCACGCGGATGGACCTCGTCGGCAACTCCACGCCCCAGTTCACCAAGCTCAAGCTCGCCGGCAAGCCGGTCGACCGCTACGCCGCGATGCTCGACTACCTCCAGCGCACCCCGGGCGTGCGCGACGTCGTCGTCTCCGGCGGCGACGTCGCGAACATGCCGTGGAAGAACCTCGAGGGCTTCCTCGACAAGCTCCTCGACGTCGAGAACATCCGCGACATCCGGCTCGCCACCAAGGCGCTCATGGGCCTGCCGCAGCACTGGCTCCAGCCCGACGTGGTCGAGGGCGTGGCTCGCGTCAGCGCCAAGGCCCGTTCGCGCGGGGTCTCGCTGGCCATCCACACGCACGTCAACAACGCGCAGTCGGTCACCCCGCTCGTGGCGGACGCCGCCCGCGCGATGCACGAGGCCGGGGTGCGCGACGTGCGCAACCAGGGCGTGCTCATGCGCGGCGTCAACGACACCTCGGACCAGCTCCTCGACCTCTGCTTCGCCCTGCAGGACGAGGCGGGCATCACGCCGTACTACTTCTACATGTGCGACATGATCCCGTTCTCCGAGCACTGGCGGCTCTCACTGCGCGAGGCCCAGGACCTGCAGCACGACATCATGGGCTACCTCCCCGGCTTCGCCACCCCGCGCATCGTCTGCGACGTGCCGTTCGTCGGCAAGCGCTGGGTGCACCAGGTGCACAGCTACGACACCGAGAAGGGGATGTCGTTCTGGCGCAAGAACTACCGCACCTCCATCGAGGGTGACGACGCCGAGGCGCTGTCGCGCGAGTACGTCTACTACGACCCGATCTACACGCTCTCCGAGGCCGGCCAGTCCTGGTGGCGGAAGAACACCGACGTCGAGGGTGCGCACGCCGCCGCGATGGCCGGCGCCGGTGCCTCCCGCGCCGCCTCCGCCGCCGACCTCGTCTGACCCACCGGCCGTAGGCTCGGCGGCATGGCCCGCCGCGCCCCGTCCGGGACGCCCGCCACCGTGGCCCTCACGGCGGCGGGCGTCGTGTTCTCCCAGCACCCGTACGACCACGACCCGTCGGCGCCCTCCTACGGGCTCGAGGCCGCGGCGGTGCTCGGGCTCCCGGCCGAGCAGGTCTTCAAGACCCTCCTCGTCGACACCGGCAGCGGGTTGGCGGTCGGCGTCGTGCCGGTCGCCGGGCTGCTCGACCTCAAGGCGATGGCGGCCGCGCTGGGAGTGAAGCGGGTGACGATGGCCGAGCCCGCCGCGGCCGAGCGCTCCACCGGCTACGTCGTCGGCGGCATCTCGCCGGTCGGCCAGAAGCGTCCGCTGCCGACCGTCGTGGACGAGTCGGCCGAGCTCTTCGACGTCGTCTACGTCTCCGGTGGTCGGCGCGGCCTCGACCTCGGCCTCTCCCCCGCCGACCTCGTGCGGGTCACCGGCGCGACCGTGGCGGACATCGGGCGCTAGCCGTCGGCCGATGCGCGCCGCGGCCGGGCGCGCACGTGCATCCGCTCCCCCTGCGGGCCCATGATGCTCAGCAGCTCGACGGGGCGGTCGTCGGCGCAGCCGAACCAGTGCGGTGTGCGGGTGTCGAACTCGGCGACCTCCCCGACCCCCAGGACGACGTCGTGCTCGCCGAGGACGAGCCGCAGCCGCCCGTCGAGCACGTAGATCCAGTCGTAGCCCTCGTGCGTGCGCGGGTCGGGCCGGCGACCGTCCGGGCGCAGGACCATCTTGAAGGCGCGCGGGCCGCCGACCCGCCTCGTGAGGGGGATGACGCTGGCGTACGGGTGCTCGGTGGGGCGCAGGTGCACCCGTGGGTCACCGGTCTCCGGGGCGTCGACGAGCTCGTCGAGGGTGACGCGGTACGTGCGGGCCAGGGCGACGAGCAGCTCGAGGGTCGCCTTCCGGGAGCCGGACTCCAGCCGGGAGAGGGTGCTCGTGGAGATGCCGGTGTCCGCCGAGACCTCGGCGAGGGTCATCCGGCGCCGGGTGCGGACGTCGCGCAGCCGGGCGCCCACGGCGGTCGCGTCGAGATTTGCCACATCGGCAACGTACCTTGCCGATCTCCGGCCGTCACGCGCATCGTCGGGGAATGACCTCCTCCCCCGCCGCCCCGTCCACCACACCCTCGCCCGTCGACGTGCTCGTCGTCGGTGGCGGCGCGGCCGGGCTGTCCGCCGCCACCGTGCTGGCCCGCTCGCGCCGCGACGTCGTCGTCCTCGACGCGGGCGCACCGCGCAACGCCCCGGCCGACGGGGTGCACGCCTACCTCGGCCACGACGGCGTGCCGCCGCTCGAGCTCCTGTCCCGGGGGCGCGCCGAGGTGTCGTCCTACGGCGGCCGGGTCGTCGTCGGGGAGGCCGTGGGTGCCCACCTCGACGCCGACCGCGTCGTCGTCACCGCCGCCGACGGGTCGGCCTGGGCCGCACGCCATCTCGTCGTGACGAGCGGTGCCATCGACGTCCTGCCCGACGTCCCGGGGCTGCGCGAGCAGTGGGGCCGCGGGGTCGTGCACTGCCCGTACTGCCACGGCTGGGAGGTGCGGGACCGGCGCGTCGTCGTCCTCGCCACCTCGCCCGCCGCCGTGCACCAGGCGGGCCTGTTCGGGCAGCTGACCGAGCACCTGACCGTCCTCGTCCACGACCCCGACGCCCTCGACGGCGCGGCGCGCGAGCGGCTCACCGCCCTCGGGGTGGAGGTCGTCGACGGCCCGGCGACGGCGCTCGTCGAGTGCGACGGCGTGCTCACCGGGATCGAGACCGCGGCGGGTGTCGTCCGCGCCGACGCGGTCGCGGTGGCGTCGGTGGTCGAGGCCCGCTCGGCCGTCCTCGAGGCCCTCGGCGTACCGACCGTCGACCTCGAGATGTTCGGGCGGGTCGCCGCCCGTCACGTCGAGGTCGACCCGATGGGCCGCACGTCCGTGCCGCGCGTCTGGGCCGCCGGCAACGTCGCCGAGCCGATGGCGCAGGTCGTCATGGCCGCGTCCGCCGGCGTGCGCGTCGGGGCGATGGTCAACGCCGAGCTCGTCACCGAGGACCAGGAGCGCCGGCTGGCCGGGGGCTGAGGTGGGCGGGCGTCAGCGGTGGGCGTCCGCGGCACGCTGGACGTCGCCGACGAACCTCTCCCAGTGGTCGGCGTCGCCCTGAGCAGCGTGGTCGCGGCCGGCCTGCCCGTCGAGCAGCTCGCGCAGGATGTCGGCGTGCCCGGCGTGCTGGGCCGTCTCGGCGGTGACCCGCACGAGGAGGTGCCCGAACGTGGTCTGCCGGGTCTCCTCCGGCCACCAGGCCGGGGCCGCGGGATGGTCGTACGGCAGCTCGGCGATCGCGGCGTCGGAGAGCGCCCACGCCTGCCGGTAGAGGTCGAGCACCCACTCGCGGCTCTCGTCGGCGCGGGCCCACATGTCGCCGCCCTCCCAGACCGAGCCGTCCTCGTCCCACGGCAGCGTGGGCGCCGGGCGACCCACCGCCTCGGACAGGTACCCGATCTCGACGCCCGTGAGGTGCTTGACCAGACCGAGCAGGTTGGTTCCCGTCGGGGTCAGCGGCCGGCGGACGTCGTACTCGGAGAGGCCGTCGAGCGACCGGAGCATCGCGTCGCGGGCGTCCTGGAGGTACTTGTGGAGGTCGCTCGGGAGTCCCGGCGGGATGCTCACTCCCACGGGGTCGAGAGCACCACCGTCGTGCGGGTCGACACGTGCGCGGCGCCGCGGATGCGGGCGATGAGCTCCTCGAGCTCGGCCGGCGTCGAGACGCGGACCTTGAGGATGTAGTTCTCGTCGCCGGCGACGGAGTGGCACTCCTCGATCTGCGTGATGTCCTGGAGGCGGTCCGGCACGTCGTCGGGGGCCGAGGGGTCGAGCGGGGTGACCGACATGAAGGCCGTGAGCTCGCGCCCCAGGGCCCGGTGGTCGACGGTGGCCGTGTACCCGGTGACGACCCCGCGCTCCTCGAGCCGTCGCACCCGCTGGTGCACGGCGGACGTGGACATGCCGAGGGCCTTGCCGAGGTCGGTGTAGCTGATCCGGCCGTCCTTGGTCAGCAGGTCGACGATCCGCCGGTCGAGGTCTTCCACGAGCGTGAGCCTAGACCGGGAGGCGGGGTCGGCGCGGGACGGTGCGGGGTGTGGCCGCCGCGTCGACGAGACTGGGGCGATGGACACCGCCCGGCTCGCACCGACCGGCACCGTGCACCTGACGACCCGCGGACGCCGGAGCGGGGACCCTCGCCGCATCGAGATCTGGTACGTCGTCGTCGCCGGACGGCTGCTGGTCACCGGGACGCCGGGCCCGCGCGGGTGGCTGGCCAACCTCCGCGCCGACCCGCACGCGCGGCTCGAGGTCGACGGCAAGGTCCACGAGGTGCTGGCCCGTGAGGTCGTCGACGTGGACGAGCGGCGCCGGCTCGTCGAGGGCGCCTGGGTGGCGCAGCCCTGGTACGCCGCGCAGCGCGCAGGCCTCGAGGACTGGGTCGAGCGGTCGCCGCTCGTCGAGCTGGTGGCCCCGACGTCCTAGAGTCGCCGCATGGCGCTCGACCCGAACCGTCCGCAGAAGCTGCTCCTCCTCGACTCGGCCTCGCTGTACTTCCGGGCCTTCTTCGGAGTGCCCGACCAGCGCAAGGACGACTCCGAGCCGCCGACCAACGCCCTGCGCGGCTTCCTCGACATGATCTCGACGCTCGTCACGGCCCACCGGCCGACCCACCTCGTCGCCTGCTGGGACGACGACTGGCGACCGCAGTGGCGCGTCGACCTCGTCCCGACGTACAAGACCCACCGGCTCACCGAGGGCTCCGACGTCGTCGAGGAGAGCCCGGACGACCTGAGCCCCCAGGTGCCGCTCATCCGCGAGGCGCTGGCGGCGGTCGGCATCGCGCGGCTCGGTGTCGCCGACCACGAGGCCGACGACGTCATCGGCACCCTGGCCACCCGCCATCACGGCGTGATGCCGGTCGACGTCGTCACCGGCGACCGCGACCTCCTCCAGCTCGTCGACGACGCGCAGTCGGTCCGCGTCCTCTACACGGGCAAGGGCGGGGTGCGCGAGCCCGATGTCGCCACGCAGTCCCTCCTGCAGGAGAAGTACGGGGTGCCGACGGGCGAGGCCTACCTCGAGATGTCGGTGCTGCGCGGCGACACCAGCGACGGCCTGCCCGGCGTCAAGGGCATCGGTGACAAGACCGCCGCCCAGCTCATCGCGCAGTACGGCTCGCTCGTCGGCCTGCGCGAGGCCGTGGACTCCGGCGACCCCTCGATCAAGGGCGCCCGACGCGCCAACCTCGAGGCCGCCGCGGCCTACCTCGACGTCGCCCCGACCGTGGTGCGCGTCGTGCGCGACGCCGCGGTGCCCGATGTCGACGTGGCCCTGCCGACGGCCGTCGCGGACCGCCTCGCCCTCGACGAGCTCGCCGCCCGCTACGGCATCGAGAACCCGGTCGGCCGGCTGCTCACCGCGCTCGGGATCGACTGAGCCGCAGGCCTGCTCAGTCCAGGCGGTCGGCGGCGACGACGCCGCGCATCATGGCGTCGACCGCCGTGCGGGCGGTGCGGCGCAGGACCCCGTCGGTGGCGGCGTCGGCCACCTGGTCGAGCAGGTCGACGAGCTGCTTGCAGCGCCGGACGAAGTCGCCGGCGGCCATGTCCTGCCCGCGCAGGACGTCGTCCAGCCGGCCGCCGGAGGCCCAGCGGTGGACCATCCAGGCCATCCCGCCGTCCGGCATCGAGGTCGACGGCAGGTCGTGCTCGGTCTCCAGGGCCTCGATGTCGGCCCACATCCGCTCCATCGACCGGACCGCCTCGGCGACCTCGTCGTTCGGCATCCGCGGGGAGACGTCGGCCTCCTCGTGGCGCGGCTCGTGGACCAGCGCCGACACGGCCGCGGCGAGGCCGGGGGCGTCGAGGCGCTTCCAGACGTCGTGGCGCAGGCACTCGGCGGCCAGCAGGTCCTTCTCGGTGTAGAGCCGGCGCAGTCGCTCGCCCCGCTCGGTGACGACTGTGCCCCGCTCGTCGAGGTAGCCGAGCGCCTCGAGCGCGTCGCAGATCCGGTCGAAGGTGCGGGCCACGGTGTTCGTGCGGCCCTCGACGCGGCGCTGCAGCCCGGTGGTCTCGCGCTTCAGGCGCCACCACCGCTCGGCCCAGCGGGCGTGGTCCTCGCGCTTCGGGCACTGGTGGCACGGGTGCTCGCGCAGCTGGCGGCGCAGGTGCTCGACGACGTCGTTCTCGGCCGCGGTCGGGTCGGGGCGCCCCCGGCGCGAGGGCGCGTCCTCGAGGCCGCGCGGCGTCGCGATGCGCAGCGTCGTCGCGAGGTCGCGGCGGGCCTTGGGCGACTTGGGGTTGAAGTGCGACGGCACCTTGACGTGCGCCATCGCCTCGACCGGCTCGGGCACGTCGACGAGGGTCAGCCGGCGGAACTGCTTGTCCTCGGTGACGACCGCCGGCCCTGACGGCGCGCCCTTCGCGGTGCGGGCCGGCTGGACCACGACCGCCCACCCGGCCCGCCGGCCCGACGGGATGCGGATGACGTCACCGATCTTCAGGGCCTCGAGGGAGACTGCGGCCTCGGCACGGCGTGAGGCCGCGCGCGCCTTGCGCCCGTCCTTCTCGGCGTCGACCAGCTCGCGGCGGATGCGGGCGTACTCGCGGAAGTCGCCGTAGTCGCAGTGCATCGCCTCGCCGTAGCCGTCGAGGCCCTCCTCGTTCTTGCGCAGCTGGGTCGCGATCCCGACGACCGAGCGGTCGGCCTGGAACTGCGCGAACGAGGTCTCGAGGACCTCGCGAGCCACCTCGCGGCCGACCTGGGCGACGAGGTTGACGGCCATGTTGTACGTCGGGCGGAAGCTCGAGCGCAGCGGGTAGGTACGGGTCGTCGCGAGACCACCGACGGCCATCGGGTCCATCCCCCGCGTCCACTGGACGACGGCGTGCCCCTCGATGTCGATGCCCCGGCGCCCGGCGCGACCGGTGAGCTGCGTGTACTCGGCCGGCGTGATGTCGACGTGGGCCTCGCCGTTGTACTTGACGAGCTTCTCCAGGACGACGGTCCGCGCGGGCATGTTGATCCCGAGCGCCAGTGTCTCCGTCGCGAACACGGCCCGGATGCGTCCCTCGGTGAAGAGCTCCTCGACGATCTCGCGGAACAGCGGGAGCATCCCGGCGTGGTGTGCGGCGAACCCGCGCGACAGGCCCTCGACGAAGTCCCAGTAGCCGAGCACGCCGAGGTCCTCGTCGGCGAGGGACTCCACCCGCATCTCGACGTGCCGCCGGATGCGGTCGCCCTCGCGGTCCGGCACGAGCTTGGTCCCGGCGGCGAGCAGCTGCCCCACGGCGGCCTCGCAGCCGACCCGGCTGAAGATGAAGGTGATGGCCGGCAGCAGGCCCTCGCGCTCGAGGTCCTCGACCACCTCGGCCCGCGTCGCGCCACCCGCGGGGCGGCTGCCGCGGGCGAAACCGCGACCCCCGGCCCCACCGCCGGGACCGCGCGGCGGCGTACGGTCGCGCCCACCGCGACCACCGCCCCTGCCGCCGCCCTGGCCACCGAGTCGGCGGGCGTCCTCGCCGTACCTCCCGCGCTGCTCGGCGTTCCGGATGGCGTGCAGGAGATCGGGGTTCACGCGGTTGCCGGCGAAGAGGTCGAACATCGTCGTGCCGACGAGCATGTGCTGGAAGAGCGGCACCGGGCGGTGCTCGGAGACGACGACCTCGTGGTTGCCGCGCACCTCCGCGAGCCAGTCGCCGAACTCCTCGGCGTTGCTCACCGTCGCCGAGAGGGAGACCACCTGCACCGACTCCGGCAGGTGGATGATGACCTCCTCCCACACGGCGCCGCGGAAGCGGTCGGCGAGGTAGTGCACCTCGTCCATGACGACGAAGCCGAGGCCGGTGAGGGTCGAGGAGCCGGCGTACATCATGTTGCGCAGGACCTCGGTGGTCATGACGACGACCGGCGCCTCGCCGTTGACCGAGGAGTCACCGGTGAGCAGGCCGACGTTCTCGGCCCCGTGGCGGCGCACGAGGTCGTGGTACTTCTGGTTCGACAGCGCCTTGATCGGGGTGGTGTAGAACGCCTTCCGGCCGCTCGTCAGCGCGAGGTGGACGGCGAACTCGCCGACGATGGTCTTGCCGGCGCCGGTGGGAGCCGCGACCAGCACGCCGCGACCGGCCTCCACGGCCTCGCAGGCGCGCAGCTGGAAGTCGTCGAGCGGGAAGTCGAGGGCCGCGGTGAACCGGCCGAGCTCCGAGCGCTCGCGCCGCCGGCGGGCAGCGTCGGCGGCGTACCGCTCGGCGGGGCTGGGCATGGCCTCAGGCTACGTCAGGGCTCAGGCCAGGACGCTCAGCGCGCCCGGCACGACCTCGAGGTCGACCGGCAGCGGGGCGAACCGCTCGCCGTCGGCGTACGAGACGATGCCGGTGGCCTCCAGGCGCACGGTCCGCGCCCGCCGCACCTCCACGGCGGGATGGCTCGTGTGGCCGCCGGAGAAGACCTTCGGGAACACCCGCAGGAACTCGGGCACCGGGAGCCGGTGCAGGACGAGCACGTCGAGCAGCCCGTCGTCGAACGACGCGTCGGGCGTGACCCGCATCCCGCCGCCGTACGACGGGCCGTTGCCCACGGCCACGAGCATCGCCTCGGTCTCGACCCGCTCGCCGTCGAGCACGAGCACGTACGGGATGGGGCGGAAGACCGGCAGCTCGCGCAGGATGGCCAGGTTGTAGCGCATCGACCCCTTCGGCCAGCGCCACTGGTTGGCCCGCTCGTTGACGACGGCGTCGAACCCGGCGGCCAGCACCCCGAGGAACCAGCGCTCCTCCCCTGCCGCGCCGACGAGCCGCGCGGCGTCGACCGGGCGGGTCCGGGCCTCGAGGACGCGCTCGACGGCCTTCGCGGCGTCGCGCACCGGCAGGCCGAGCTCGCGGGCGATGTCGTTGCCCGTCCCCGCGGCGATGATGCCGAGCGGCACGTCGGTCCCCGCGCAGAGGTTGGCGCCCAGGTGGACCATGCCGTCACCCCCGGCGACGACCACGGCGTCGACGGCCCGGTCGGCGACGGCGGCCCGGCCGTGGGCCAGCGCCCCGGCGGCATCGGCCGCGGACAGGTCGACCACCTCGGCACCGGAGGCCCGCAGCAGGGTGAGGGCCTCGAGCCCGATCCGGGCGCCGGTGTTCTTGCCCGACGTCGGGTTGACGATGAGGCCGAGGCGCGTCATGGCGCGCACGCTAGCGGAGCGTGCCGCTCAGAGCTGGGAGGCCTCGGTGTCGTCGACGTCGAGCCAGTCCGGGCGGTTCGCGGCCTTGCGCTTGTCGAGGCGCCGGCAGACCAGCCAGGCGCCGAAGTACAGCGCCGTGAGCGGCAGGGCGAAGACGAACATCGTGAAGGGGTCGGCCGTCGGGGTGGCGACGGCCGCGAAGACGAAGATCAGCACGACCGCGATGCGCCAGCCCTTGATGAGCCGCGCGGCGGGCATCGCCCCGATCGCGTTGAGCCCCACCAGGACCACGGGGAAGAGGAAGCCGATGCCGAAGACGAGGATGAAGCGGGTGACGAACGAGAAGTACATCGACGCCTGCTGGATGTTCGACGTCCCCGACGGCGAGAGGCCGTACAGGATCGACAGGCTCTGCGGCAGGATCGCGTACGCCAGACCGCAGCCCAGGAGGAAGAGGGGGATCGTCGCGCCGAGGAAGGCCAGCGAGATCCGCTTCTCCTTGCGCGTCAGCCCCGGGACGATGAACGCCCAGATCTGGTAGAGCCAGACCGGGCTGGAGCCGATGATCCCGACGAAGATCGACAGGCTGATGAGGTTGGACAGCGCCGCCGTCGCCTCGGCGAAGTTGATGCTCGCGTCGACCTGCGGGTTGTTCCGGGCGTACTCGTAGAACGGGTCCGTCAGGAGGTCGAAGATCTCGCTGTAGTAGAAGCCGGCGACGACGGCACCGACGATGACCGCGGCCGCCGCGATGAAGAGCCGACGCCGGAACTCGCGCAGGTGCTCGGACAACGTCATCCGGCCCTCGGGGTCGCGAGGGCGCCGGCGCAGGCGGGCCATGGGGCGGGTGCGCTCCGGGGTCAGGCGACCGGGCCGGACTGGTTGTCCGTGCGCGGGGTCTTCTCGTGGACGGCGTTGCCGTTCGGGTCCGGGGTCACGACGTCGTCGACGGAGCGTGCCGTGGTGATCGACTCACCCCGGACGGTCTCGGAGGAGGACGGCGCCTTGTTGGCCTCGTTCTCCTTCTTCATCTCGTCGACCTCGGACTTGAAGACACGGGCCGAGCGGCCGAGGCTGCGGGCGGCGTCGGGGAGCCGCTTCCAGCCGAAGATGAGAATGACCAGCACCGCGATGATGATGATCTCGGTCGGTCCGATCCTGCCCATGTGGGTCCATCCCCTTCAGAGGTTCGAGTCGCTGTCAGTGTACGCGGGCCCAGGGCGGCATCCGCTCCGCTCGACGAACCGCGCGGTCTTCGGCCTGTCGGGCCCGCTCCCGCCGATGCTCCTCCTGGAGGCTGTGCGGAGGCTGGGTGACGGCTGTGACCGGTGGCGCGGGTGGGTCGTGCTCGTCGAGCGCCCGCTGGAGGTCCTCCACGAGCGCCGTCGCCCGTCCCAGCTCGGCGGTCAGGGCCTTGGCGCTGCGCCACGTGGCCCGGGCGCGCACGCCGACGAGCAGCCCGCCCCCGAGCACGATGACGGCCCAGAGCAGGATCCAGCCCCACCACGGCAGCACGGCTCAGCGCTCCCGGACCGCGGCGTAGGCCTCGAGGGCGGCCCGGGCACCCTCGCGGACCTCGGCGACGACGTCGGCGGGCTCGGTGACGTACCCGCGTCCCCCCAGCCGCCAGACGAGGCGGCGCAGCCACGCGGTGTCGGCCGTGCGGATGCGCACGAGCTGTCCCCCGCCGTCGGCCTGCGGGATCTCCTCGAGGGACTCGACCGGGTAGTAGTCCGAGACCCAGGTGGCGCCGGGCAGCAGCCGGACCGTCACGACGAGGTCGTCCGGGGCCGGGCGGAAGGTGCCCTCGGAGAGGTCGCGCTCGGAGGCCTCGGGCGGTGGCGTGCCGTCGACGTCGAGGACGTCGAGGTGCTCGATGCGGTCGAGGCGGAAGAGGCGGGTGTCCTCGGCGCGGTGGCACCAGCCCTCGAGGTACCAGCGGCCGTCGATGCCGACGACACGCATCGGGTCGACGTCGCGCTCGGTGGCCTCGTCGCGGGCGGGCACGAGGTAGCGCAGGTGCAGGCGCCGTCGGTCCGTGACCGCGCCGCGGATGCGGGCGAGCAGGTCGGCGGAGGTCTCGTCGGCGACCTCGGCGAGGACGCGGTCGGCCGGTGCGGCGGCCTCCCCCGCGGCGGCCTCGAGCTTGGCCAGCGCGCGGTCGACGGCCTCGCGCTCCCCCAGCCCGGGCACCTCGCGCAGCGCCCGCAGCCCGACGATGAGCGTGACCGCCTCGTCGACCCCGAGGCGCAGCGGCCGGGCGATGGAGTCGGCGTTGCCGACGAAGACGCGCCCGCCCTCCCAGTCGGCCTCGATGAGCTCGTCGGGCATCTGGCCGTAGCCGCAGAGGAAGAGCAGCTGGAGGTCGGCCTCGAGCTGCTCGGTGCTCACCCCGAGGTCGTCGGCGGCCTGCCGGAGGTCGATGCCCTGCCGGTTGACCAGCCACGGCACCATCGTCAGGAGCCGGGCGAGCCGCGCGGTCGCGGTCTCGGTGGGTGCGGGCGGCATCAGGCCTCCCCTCCGCCGTGCGCGGCCAGCGCGCCGCGCAGCCGCTCGAGGACGGCGTCGACGAGCTCGGCGGGCTGCTCGACGACGACGTCGGCCCCGTAGCCCGCGACCTCCTCGGCGAACGCGTAGAGGTCGGCGTAGTCGAGGTCGACGAGCGACCACGTGTCGTCGACCTCGCCGACGGTGCGGGCGCGCCGGCGCAGGGCGTGGCCCGACCCGGTGCGCACCCGCAGGACGGCCGGGCTCGGCTGCGTGGCGGTGCCGCCGAGCGTCCGGGCCATCTCGCGCGGGTCGTGGTCGGCGGGCACCTCGAAGGCACCGGGCCGGCCGGTGGTGCGCACCGTGCCGCTGATGCGCGAGAGCCGGAAGACGCGCGGCGCCTGCCGGTCCTCGTCGAAGGCGTTGAGGTACCACCGGCCGTGCCACGAGACGAGCGACCACGGCTGCACGTGCCGCTCCGCACCCTCGGCGGCCTCCGGGCGGCGGTAGGTGAAGGTCAGCGCGCGACGGCGCACGACGGCGTCCTTGACGGCGTCGAAGGCCGGCTCGGAGGTGCGCAGCCGCGGCTCGATGCCGATGAGGGCGTCCGCGTCCCGCTCGACGCCGGCCGCCCGCAGCTTGCGCAGCGCCTGGGCGGCCGGACCGGCGAGCGAGGCCTGGGCCCAGGTGCGGCTGGCCAGGCCGAGGACGGCCAGCTCGTCGGGCTCGAACGCGATGTCTGGGAGGGCGTAGTCGCGCTGGTGGATGCGGTAGCCCGGCTCGTCCTCCCAGAGGGCGTCGATGTCCTCGGTGACGAGCGGGATGCCGAGCTCGCGCAGCTCGTCCTTGTCGCGCTCGAACATCCTCTCGAAGGCCTCGGTCGAGGCCGACTGGCCGTACTGCGGCACGAGCTGGCGGACCTGCGCCTTGGACAGCGGGCGGCGGGCCCAGAGGAGCACGAGGACGAGGTTGAGGAGTCGCTCGGTCTTCACCTGGGCCGCGCTGGGTGCACCGCCCCCGGACTCGCTGCTCACCCGGGAGAACCTACCCGACGGCTACGCTGCCCCGCGTGATGCAGTGGCGTGCCGGGACCGTGGTCGAGCAGGGGCGTGCCTGGCCGGGGGCGGTCGAGCTCGTCGTCGACCTCGAGGGGTCCGGCGAGCGGGTCCGCGCGCTGGCCTACACGGCCGTCACCGGGGTGCCGGAGGTCGCCGAGCGGGTGCTGCTCAACGCGTCCGCGCTGCTCCGGGGGCTGGGCACCGGCGGGCTCGCGTTCGTCGTCGCCCGCGCCGACGTCCTGCCGCCCGACCCCGCACCGGGAGACGGCCACATCGTCAAGGCCAGGTACACCCCGCTGCAGCAGATGCTCCTCGCCGTCGACGAGCAGGACAGCCCGCACCACGGCGTCCTCGCCGACGCCGACGACCTCTCGGGGCTCCCCGTCGTCGTCGCCGACCTGCACAGCGCCCTGCCGGCCGTCATCGCCGGGGTGCGGTCGGTGCGTCCTGACGCGCGGGTGGCCTACGTGATGACCGACGGAGGCGCCCTGCCCGCGGCGTTCTCCCGGGCCGTCGCCGGGCTGCGCGAGGCGGGCTGGCTCACGTCCTGCCTCACCGTGGGCCAGGCCTTCGGCGGCGACCACGAGGCGGTCACCGTGCACACCGGCCTGCTCGCGGCCCGGCACGTGGTGGGGGCCGACGTCGTCGTCGTCGCGCAGGGGCCGGGCAACGTGGGCACCGGGACACGCTGGGGCTACTCCGGGGTCGCCGCCGCCGAGGCGCTGCACGCCGCCGACGTGCTCGGGGGGCGAGGCATCGCCTCCCTGCGGGTGTCGGGCGCCGACGCGCGCGAACGGCACCGCGGCGTCAGCCACCACAGCCGCACCGCCTACGGCCGCGCCCTGCTCACACCGGCCGACCTTCCCTTCACGACGCTTCCCGACGCCGACCTCGACGCCCTCGTGCGCCGCCAGGTGGCCGAGCTCGTCGCCGGTGCCCGCGCACCCCTCGCCCCCGTGGAGGTGCCGGCCGACGACCTACGCGCAGCCCTGGAGGGCTCACCGGTGGGACTGACGACGATGGGGCGGGGTCTTCGTGAAGACCCCGCCCCGTTCCTCGCGGCCGCGGCCGCGGGTGCTCACGCCGCCGCGTGCACCTGAGCCGTGCTCAGCGCACGTCCATGAGGTCGACGACGAAGATCAGCGTCTCGCCGGGTGCGATCGCCGCGCCGGCTCCGCGGTCGCCGTAGGCCTTGTGCGCGGGGATGGTCAGCTTGCGCCGGCCCCCGACCTTCATGCCCGCGATGCCCTCGTCCCAGCCGGCGATGACCATGCCGACGCCGAGCCGGAAGTCCAGCGGCGCGCCGCGGTTCCACGAGGCGTCGAACTCCTCACCGGTGGAGTGCGCGACCCCGACGTAGTGCGCGGAGACGGTGCTGCCGGGCGTGGCCTCGGCGCCCTCGCCGACGGTGATGTCCTCGATGACGAGCTCGGTCGGCGGCTCGTCTCCGGGGAAGTCGATCTCGGGCTTGGTGGGCTCGGACATGCTGCTCCCTTGCGGTGGGTGTGGTGGGACGGTGTCGCCGGTCAGTACGCGGCGAGGATGTCGACGGAGAAGACGAGGGTGTCGGTGCCCTTGATCTTGTCGCCGCTGCCCTGCTCGCCGTAGCCGTCGGCCGGCGGGATGACGAGGAGCACGCGGCTGCCGACCTTCTGGCCGACGAGACCGGCGTCCCAGCCCTTGATGACCTGGCCCTGGCCGAGGACGAACTCGAAGTACGGCTGCTCGGGACGGCTCGCGCTGGAGTCGAAGACCTCGCCGTTGCGGTACAGCGCGCCGGTGTAGGCCACGCGGACGGTCTGCCCGGCCTTGACGGCGGCGCCCTCACCGGTGATGAGCGGCTGCACGACGGTCTTCGTCGGGGCCTTGACGCCCTTGGGCGGGGTGATGGTGGCCGGCTTGCCCTTCTCGACGGCGACGGTCGGCAGGCCCTTCTTCGGGGCCACGGCCGTGCCCTGCGCCTCGGCGAGGACCTTCGTGGTGCCGAGCAGGTCGAGGACGAAGACCACGGGGTCGTCCTTGGCGATGCCGATCTGCTGGTTGCCGGTGTCGCCGTAGGCGTCGGCCGGCGTGGAGGTGATGAGCAGGCGCGAGCCGATCTTCTTGCCGGGGATCTGGCTCTTGAAGGACTTGAAGAGGTCGGCGGAGCCGAGGTCGAGCCCGACGGTGCCGCTCTTCCAGGTGCTCGTTGCGACCTTGCCGTCCTTGCCGTTGACGAGGACCGCCTGCAGGGTCACGAGGTCGTCCTTGGCGATGGCGGCGCCGTCGCCCTCGGAGAGGACCTTGGACTCGGTGCGGCTGACGGTCAGGGGCGTCTTGACCTTGACGGTCGGCTCCTTCTTCGCCTCACCGGTGACGGTGACGGCGCCGAGGGTGGACGAGGAGGGGCCGGCCTCCTCCTCCCCACAGCCGGCGAGGAGGAGCGCGCCGGCGACGGCGAGGGCGGACACGGTGGCGGTGAGGCGACGGGGCACGGGTGAGCAAACCTTCGGTCGGGGGCGCCGGAGGGCGACGTGGACGACTGTCCACGATAACCGCGGACCCTCCGAACGCTGACATCGGAGGCTGGGAGCAGCCTGAGCCCTCAGGCCGTCATGCCCTCGATGAGCCGGTCGACGCGGGCGTCCTCGGCGAGGAACGGGTCCTTGCAGAGCACGGTGCGCTGGGCCTGGTCGTTGAGCTTGAGGTGCACCCAGTCGACGGTGAAGTCGCGGCGGTTCGCCTGCGCGGCGCGGATGAAGTCGCCGCGCAGCTTGGCCCGCGTGGTCTGCGGCGGGCGCACCTTGGCCTCGAACACCTCGGGGTCGGAGACGACGCGCGCGATGCGCCCCCGCTTCTGGAGCAGGTAGTACAGACCCCGGCTGCGGTCGATGTCGTGGTACGCGAGGTCGATCTGGGCCAGCCGCGGGTGGTCGAGGTCGAGCCCGTGCTTCGACGCGTACTCGTCGAGCAGCCGGTACTTGATGACCCAGTCGATCTCGGTGCCGACGAGCCCGAGGTCACCGGTCTCGACGGCGGTGAGAGTGCGGTCCCACAGATCGAGCACCCGCTCGTGCAGGGGGTCGGTGGCTCCCTCGCGGGCGACGAACTCGGCGGCCTTGGCGTGGTACTGGCGCTGGAGGTCCAGGGCCGAGAGCTCACGGCCGTTGGCGAGCCGCACGGTGCGGCGGCCGGTCATGTCGTGCGAGATCTCGCGGATCGCCCGGATCGGGTTCTCCAGGGTGAGGTCGCGCATGACGACGCCGGCCTCGATCATCCGCAGGACGAGGTCGGCCGACCCGACCTTGAGCATGGTGGTCGGCTCGGCCATGTTCGAGTCGCCGACGATGACGTGGAGACGGCGGTAGTGCTCGGCGTCGGCGTGCGGCTCGTCGCGGGTGTTGATGATCGGGCGGCTGCGGGTGGTGGCGGAGGACACGCCCTCCCAGATGTGGTCGGCCCGCTGGCTGAGGGCGTACGAGGCGCCCTTGCTGGTCGTCACGAGCTTGCCTGCGCCGCAGGTGAGCTGGCGGCTGATGAGGAACGGCAGCAGCGTCTCGGAGAGGGTCTGGAACTCCCCCGCTCGGGTGACGAGGTAGTTCTCGTGGCAGCCGTAGCTGTTGCCGGCGGAGTCGGTGTTGTTCTTGAAGACGTAGATGTCGCCCGCCACGCCGTCCTCGCGCAGCCGCTGCTGGGCGTCGGCGACGAGTCCCTCGACGATCCGCTCCCCCGCGCGGTCGTGGGTGACGACGCCCCGCACGGTGTCGCACTCGGCGGTCGCGTACTCGGGGTGGGAACCGACGTCGAGGTAGAGGCGGCTGCCGTTGGTGAGGAAGACGTTGCTCGAGCGCCCCCAGGCCACGACCTTGCGGAAGAGGTAGCGCGCCACCTCGTCGGGCGTCAGCGTGCGCTGACCGGCGGTCGAGCAGGTGATGCCGTACTCGTTCTCGATCCCGAAGATGCGCCGCGTCCCCCGGGTGCTCACGCCTGCGTGCCGCCGTCCGTCTCGGGCCGCTGGGTCTGCGGGTTGGTGCTCGCGCTGCGGGCCGAGTCGGTGTCGTCCTCGCCGACGGGGACGTCGGCCGTGGGGTCGTCGGTGCTGAGCAGCCGGGCCAGGAGGTCGCCGTGGACCCGGCGGAAGCGCCGGCGCGGGCGGTGGCGGTCGAGGACGGCCACCTCGAGCTGCTCGGGCGCCAGCGAACGGGCCTCGCCGCCGTTCGGGTCGGCGCCGAGGAGCCGGACGCACAGCGCGAGGACCTCGCCGAGGTGCATCCCGGGGCGCCAGGACTCCTGGAGGCCGGCCTCGATCTGCTCGGCTCCCCCGCCCATCGCCACGAAGCCCTGCTCGTCGGCCACGGAGCCGTCGTAGGTGAGCCGGTAGACCTGGTCGCCCTCCGGGGTGGCCCCGACCTCGGCGACGACGATCTCGACCTCGTAGGGCTTGGACTCCTGGGTGAAGACCGTGCCGAGGGTCTGCGCGTAGGCGTTGGCCAGCCCGCGGGCGGTGACGTCGGAGCGGTCGTAGGAGTAGCCGCGCAGGTCGGCGTAGCGCACGCCCGCCACCCGGAGGTTCTCGAACTCGTTGTACTTGCCGACCGCGGCGAAGGCGATGCGGTCGTAGATCTCGGAGACCTTGTGCAGGGCGCGGCTGGGGTTCTCGGCGACGAACGCGATGCCGCCGTCGTACTGCACGACGACGACCGAGCGGCCGCGCGCGATCCCCTTGCGCGCGAAGTCCGCCCGGTCCTTCATCAGCTGCTCGGGCGAGACGTAGAACGGCATCCCGGCGCTCATCGGGCACCCCCCTCGGACCGCTCGGCGATGATGGCGTCGACCACCGGCGCGATGTCGTCCTCGGGCACGAAGCGCGCGCCCTCCGGGTCGACGACCCCGACCGTGGGCCAGATGCGGCGCCCGACGTCCGGGCCGCCGGTGGCGGAGTCGTCGTCGGCGGCGTCGTAGAGCGCCTCGACGGCGATGCGCACCGCGTCGGCCCGCCCCATCCCCCGGCGGTACAGCTTCTTGAGGGCCCCCCGCGCGAAGAGCGAGCCGGAGCCCACGCTGTGGTGGTCGTGCTCCTCGTAGCAGCCGCCCGTGACGTCGTAGGAGAAGATCCGGCCTCGGCCCTCCTCGAGGTCGAACCCGGCGAACATCGGCACGACCGCCAGGCCCTGCATCGCCATCCCGAGGTTGCCGCGGATCATCGAGGCCAGCCGGTTGGCCTTGCCCTCGAGGGACATCAGCGTGCCCTCGATCTTCTCGTAGTGCTCGAGCTCGACCTGGAAGAGGCGGACCAGCTCGATGGCCAGCCCGGCCGTGCCCGCGATGCCGACGAGGCTGAACTCGTCGGTGGCGAACACCTTCTCCATGTCGCGGTTGGCGATGATGTTGCCCATCGTGGCGCGGCGGTCCCCGGCCATGACGACCCCGCCGTCGTACGTGACGGTGACGATCGTCGTTCCGTGCGGCGCCTCGAGCGCCCCGCCCGCGGGCAGCGGCCGGCGCGAGGGCAGCAGGCCCGGGTCGTGCGCGGAGAGGAACTCGGTGAACGAGGACGACCCCGTGGCGAGGTAGGCCGCCGGGAGCCGACCGGACCCGTCGCGTGCGGTCACTGGCCGCCCTTCTGGACGAACCCGCGGACGAACTCCTCGGCGTTGGACTCGAGGACGCCGTCGATCTCGTCGAGGATGTCGTCGATCTCGCTGACCTGCGCCGTGGCCGCCGCCGGGCCCGGCTCCGGGGCGCCACCGTCGTCCGGCTCGCCGTCGCGCCGCTGGGGCTTGATCTGCTCCTGACCGGCCATGGTCACCCTCCTCGGGTCGTCGTCTGCCCCGAGCCTAGTCGGACGGACCGCCCTGGTCGTCGGCGGTGGCGAGGGCGCGCAGGAGGGAGGCGGCGTCGGGGGCCGAGCGGACGATGTCGCCGACCCCGGCCTCGGTGCCCCGCAACGGCTCGAGCATCGGCACCCGCTGGAGCATCCGCTGCCCCGCGACGTCGAAGATCACCGAGTCCCACGACGCCGCGACGACGTCGTCGGGGAAGCGCGCGAGGCAGGTGCCGCGGAACCACGCCCGCGTGTCGGCCGGTGGCTCGGTGACGGCCCGCACCACGTCCGCCTCGTCGACGAGCACCTCGAGTCGGCCCGTGGCGGCCAGCCGGTGCGCCAGACCGCGGTCGGCCCGCACGTCGGACCACTGGAGGTCGACGGCCTTGAGCCGGGGGTCGCCCCAGCCGAGGGAGTCCCGCTCGCGGTAGCCCTCGAGGACGGCGAGCTTGGCGACCCAGTCGACCTCGCGCCGGGCCTCCATCGGGTCCCGTCCCAGCTTGTCGAGCACGACGGACCACCAGTGCATGACCTCGGTCGTGTCCTCGTCGGGCGAGCCCCCGTACCGCTCGTCGAGGAACCGGGCCGCGCGGTCGTGGTACTCCCACAAGAGCTCGACGGCGGTCATCCGGCGCCCGTCGGCCAGCTCGAGGCGGGTCCGCAGGGTCGGGTCGTGGGACACGTCGTGGAGCGTCGCGACCGGGCGCCGGACGGTGAGGTCGGGGCCCACCGCGTCGGCCTCGATCATCGCGAGGACGAGCGAGGTGGTGCCCATCTTCAGGAGGTTGGCGACATCGGCGTGGTTGCAGTCGCCGATGATCACGTGCAGGCGCCGGTACTTGTCGGCGACGGCGTGCGGCTCGTCGCGGGTGTTGATGATCGGCCGCTTGAGCGTGGTCTCGAGGCCGACCTCCACCTCGAAGAAGTCACTGCGCTGGGCGATCTGGTAGCCCGGCGTCCGCGAGTCGACGCCGATGCCGACGCGGCCGCTACCGCACATCACCTGGCGGGCGACGAAGAACGGCGTGAGGTGGCGCACGACCGAGGCGAACGGCGTGGCCCGCGACATCAGGTAGTTCTCGTGCGTGCCGTAGGAGACGCCCTTGCCGTCGGCGTTGTTCTTGTAGAGGTTGACGCCGGGCGGCACGGTGGCCAGCCGGGCGACGGCCTCGCGCATCACGAGCTCGCCGGCGCGGTCCCAGGTGACGGCGTCGCGCGGGGTGGTGACCTCGGGCGAGCTGTACTCGGGGTGGGCGTGGTCGACGTAGAGCCGGGCGCCGTTGGTGAGGACGACGTTCGCCAGCGTCGGGTCGTCGACCTCGTGGGTGAGCTGGCTCGGGTGCGCCCGGTCGCGGCCCATGTCGAAGCCGCGCGCGTCCCGCAGCGGGGCCTCGTCGGCGTAGTCCCAGCTGGCCCGGGCCGGGCGGATGCCGCGCGAGGTGGCGTAGGCGGTGACCACGTCGCCCGAGGCGACCATCGGGTTGGCCGCCGGGTCACCGGGGACGACGATCCCGTACTCGGTCTCGATCCCCATCACCCGGCGCACGGTCATGGCTCGACGATACTGACGCCGTGCGCAGCTACCGCGGGATGTCCCCCCTGACCACGCTCGTGAGCCTCGTCGCCGACCTCGGGCGCCCACCGGTCGAGGACCTCGACCTCGACGGCATCCAGCAGGCGCGCACCAGGGTGCGGCCGCGGAACGCGGTGCTCGACCGGGTCCTCGGCACCGTCGACCCGGCGGTCGGCATCACCTTCGGCACGGCTCCGGCCCGCGACGACCACGAGATCCCGCTGCGCATCTACCGCCCGCGCTCCCTCCCGGACTCGCGCGCCGACGTCCCGGTCGTCCTGTGGTTCCACGGTGGGGGCTGGGTGTGGGGCAACGTCGTCGACTACGACGCGATCTGCACGCTGATCGCGTCCCGGGTGGGCGCGGTGGTCGTCTCGGTCGACTACCGGATGGCCCCCGAGCACCGCGCGCCCGTCGCCGCCCTCGACTGCGTCGACGCGACGACGTGGGTGGCGGCCCACGGCGACGTGCTGCGCGCGGACACCACGCGGATGGCCGTCGCCGGCGACTCGGCCGGCGGCAACCTCGCGGCCGTGGTCGCCCAGGTCCTGCGCGACCACGGGATGACGAACCTGCGCCACCAGGCCCTGCTCTACCCCGCCACCGACCTGACGATGGCCTCGCCCTCGCTCGACGAGCACGCGAACGCCCCGGTCCTCAGCCGGCGCTCGGTCGACGCCTTCCGCGACCACTACCTCCCGCCCGGCGAGGACCCGCGCGACCCGCTCGTCTCGCCGCTGTGGGGCGACCTGGCCGGCCTGCCGCCGGCGCTGGTGCAGACCGCCGACCTGGACCCCATCCGCGACGACGGCATCCGGTACGCCCGGGCGCTCGAGGCCGCCGGGGTGCCGACCCGGCTCACCAACTACCTCCGGGTCCCCCATGGCTTCGCGTCCTTCCCGGGCGCGACACCGGTGGGCCGGATGCAGCAGGCCGAGCTGGTGACCGAGCTCTCCCGCGCCCTCACCGGCCCGATACGCTGACGCCCATGCGCGAGATCGTGGTCTTCTCCGGCTCCGCACACCGCGAGCTCGCCCACCGCATCTGCGACGCCCTCGGCGTCCCGCTGTCGCAGTCGGTCACCAGCCGCTTCAGCAACGACTGCCTCCAGGCCCAGCTGCTGGCCAACTGCCGCCAGCGCGACGTCTACATCGTCCAGCCGCTGGTGGCACCCACGCAGGACGCGCTGATGGAGCTGCTGCTCATGGTCGACGCGGCCCGCGGTGCCTCCGCCGCCATGGTCACCGCGGTCATCCCCCACTTCGCCTACGCGCGCTCCGACAAGAAGGACGCCTCGCGGATCTCGTTGGGCGGCAAGCTGGTCGCCGACCTCATCGCAACCGCCGGGGTCGACCGCGTCATCACGATGAACCTCCACGCCCCGCAGGTGCACGGGTTCTTCTCGATGCCCGTCGACCACCTCACCTCGCTCGGCGTGCTCGCCGACCACTTCCGGGAGCACGACCTCGAGGACACCGTCGTGGTCTCCCCCGACCTCGGCAACGCCAAGGACGCCACGCAGTTCTCGCGGCTGCTCGGCCTGCCGGTGGCGGCGGGCTCCAAGAAGCGCCTCGGGGACGACCGCGTCGTCATCGACTCCATCGTCGGTGACGTCGAGGGCAAGCGGGCCATCGTCCTCGACGACGAGATCGCGACCGGCGGCAGCATCGTCGAGCTGATGGACCGGCTCGCCGAGCGCGGGGTCACCGAGGCGTCCGTCGCGTGCACGCACGGGCTGTTCGCCGGGAAGGCCGTCGAGCGGCTGAGCACGCACCCGATGATCCGCGAGGTCGTTACCACCGACACCGTCCCGGCGCCGGCGGGATGGCCGGCGCTGCGGGTGCGCTCGGTCGCCGGCCTCTTCGCCGAGGCGATCAAGCGGATCCACGAGGGCGAGTCGGTCTCCAGCCTGTTCGACGGCGTCGACCCCACGCACGCCCCGCCCCGCCAGCGCTCGCTCTTCGACGGGGTGGGCGGGTGAGCCGGCTGCTGCCGGCGGTCCTCGACGTCCTGCTCGTCGTCGTCTTCGCCGCCGTGGGGCGGCGCTCGCACGCCGAGGGCCTCGACGTCGCCGGTGTCCTGCGCACCGCCCTCCCCTTCCTCGTCGGCACGGCGGCCGGATGGCTCGTCGCCGGCATCACCCTCGACGGCGGCCCGCGCACGCTCGGCTACGGCGTCGTGGTCGTCGTCCTCACGGTCGTCGTCGGGATGGGTCTGCGCGCCCTGGCCGCGCAGGGCACGGCGCCGAGCTTCGTGGTCGTCGCCACGGTCGTGCTCTCGGTGCTGCTGCTCGGCTGGCGGCTCGTCGCCCGCCTCCTCGGCTGAGCCGGAGGGTAGTCCTCCCCATCGACCCCGCACGCGCCCGGCTCCTACGGTCGGCTCGCGTGCGGGAGAGGCCCGCGCCATCACCCACGGGGGCACCATGTGCGAGCACCACGGTCCGACGTCCGAGAGCGACCGGGCGGGGAGGCCGGGACGCCGGGCGCTCGTCCGCGGGGCGGGCGGGATGGTGCTCGCCGGTGGCGTGCTCGCCGTCGGCGCGGAGGGTGCGGCAGCGGCCACCTCGCAGAACGGCTGGCCGGCCGGCAGCTCCTCGAGCGTGCCGCTGACCCGGCTGACCGTCGGCGCCGCGACCTTCCCGGCCGGCGTCCGCAGCGGCCAGGTGGCCACGGTCCTCGGGTACGTTGTCCGGCGCTACGACCGTGAGGTCGAGCGGCTGGTCTCCGGGTGGTGCTGGGGCCACGCCTACCGTCCGATCCGCGGGGCGAGCACGCTGTCGAACCACTCCAGCGGCACAGCGATCGACTGCAACGCCCCTCGCCACCCGCTGGGGAAGGCGGGCACCTTCAGCGCCGCGCAGCGCTCGCGCATCCACGCCATCCTCGCCGACTGCGACGGGGTGGTCCGCTGGGGCGGGGACTACTCGGGCCGCAAGGACGAGATGCACTTCGAGATCGACGTGCGGCCGGGCGACGCCCGGCTCGCGGCCCTCGTGAAGCGCATCGGCGGTGGCGGGGGCGGGAGCACCCCGCCGGCCACCACCTGGTCGACGGTGCGCCAGGGCTCGACGGGGTTCCGGGTCACCGCGGTCCAGCACCTGCTGCGCCACCGAGGGGCACGCCTCACCGCCGACGGCATCTTCGGCGCCGGCACGAAGGCCGCCGTCGTCGCGTTCCAGCGCGGGAAGGGGCTGGCCGCCGACGGAGTCGTGGGGGCGCGCACCTGGGCGGCGCTCGTCGTCACGGTCCAGCAGGGCAGCCGGGGCCAGGCCGTCGTCGCGGCCCAGAAGGCCCTCACCGCGCGGGGCCATCGTCTGGCCGCCGACGGCATCTTCGGCGCGGGCACCCGGTCCGCGGCGCTCGCGTACCAGCGGTCCGCCTCGCTCACCGCCGACGGCGTCGTGGGCCAGCGCACGTGGGCCCGACTCACTCTTTGAGGAAGTTTTACCCACCCCTCCTGACCTGCGAGGACACCGCCCGCGGGGGCCCTGCACCCCCGCGGGCGGGCCACTTCCGGTGGCGACGGGCGAGGGCCGCTCCTAGCGTCGAACGGGTCCGTGTCCCCGTCCGTTGCCCCCGAAGGAGCACCCCACCATGTGCGACGACCACGCCAGCACCCCCACCCGCAGCACCCGTCAGCTCGGCCGCCGGACGCTGATCCGTGGGGCCGGTGGGTTGTTCGTCGCGGGCGGCGTCGGGGTCGCCACGGCCCAGCAGGCGCTGGCCGCGACGTCGCAGAACGGGTGGCCGGCGGGCACGTCGAGCCAAGTGCCGCTCGCGAGCCTGGCGGTCGGCGCGGCCACCTTCCCGGCCGGGGTGCGCACCGGGGACGTCTACACGGTGCTCCGCTACGTGGCGCAGCAGGTGAACTCGACCGTCGAGGCGCTCTACTCGCCCGGCTGCTGGGGCCACAACTACCGGGAGATCTCGGGCAGCGCGACGCTGTCGAACCACGCGAGCGGGACGGCGATCGACGTCAACGCCCCGGACCACCCGCTCGGCGCATCGGGCACCTTCACCGCGGCGCAGGTCTCGGCCATCCGGACCATCCTCTCGCGCTGCAACGGCGTGGTCCGCTGGGGTGGTGACTACTCGGGCCGCAAGGACGAGATGCACTTCGAGATCAACGTGCCGCCGGGCGACTCGCGCCTCGCCACGCTGGCCGCGTCGCTCGGTGGCGGCGGCGGCACGCCGGACCCGGAGCCCATCGCCTGGACGACCGTCCGCAGCGGCAGCAGCGGGTTCCGGGTGACGACGGCCCAGTACCTCCTGCGGGCGCGCGGGCAGTCGCTCACCGTCGACGGCGTGTTCGGCTCGGGCACCGACAGCGCGGTGCGCGCCTTCCAGTCCTCGCGCGGCCTGACGGCGGACGGCATCGTCGGCACCAACACGTGGACCGCCCTCGTCGTCACGGTGCAGTCGGGCTCGTCCGGTGACGCGGTGCGCGCCGTGCAGACCTGCCTGTCCGCCAAGGGTTTCGCGGTGTCGGTCGACGGGGCGTTCGGCTCCGGCACCGACAGCGCGGTGCGGTCCTTCCAGTCCTCGCGCAAGCTCGTCGTGGACGGCGTCGTCGGCTCGGACACCTGGCAGGCCCTCGAGGCCTGACCGGCCTCACGCCACGCGGCTCACGACCTCCGCCACGAGGTCGTACGCCGCGTGGTCGGTCGTGTTGGCCATCGAGCAGATGACGTGGTCGATACCGGCCTCGCCCAGCCGGCCGAGCCGGTGGACGGCCTCCTCGACGGAGTGGCCGTGCACCCCCTCGGGCAGCGGCGCCCCGGTGTCCATCGTCAGCCGCGCGAGGCAGGTCTTCGAGATCTCGTCGTAGTCCCGGCCGACGTCCTCGCAGTGGCCGCCCAGGACGTCGAGCTTGCGCGGGATGCCCTCGGGGCCGAGACCGGTGTCGAAGAGGTTGCAGGCGTCGGCGTACTGCGCGACCAGCCGCAGCGTCTTCCGCTCTCCGCCACCGCCGACCATGATGGGCGGGCGCCGGACCGGCTGCGGGTGGTTCAGCGGGCGCTCGGCGGTGACGACGCGACCCTCGAACCGGCTGTCGTCGTCGGCGAACATCCGGTGGGCCAGCTCGAGGGTGTCCTCGAGCAGCTCGAAGCGTTCGCCCGTCGAGGGGAACGGCACGCCGAGGCCGACGTGCTCCTCCTCGTACCAGCCCGCGCCGATCCCCAGCCAGGCCCGGCCGCCGGAGAGCACGTCGAGCGTGGTCACCGTCTTCAGCAGCAGGCCCGGGTGCCGGTAGGTGACACCCGTGACGAGGGTGCCGAGCTCGATCCGCTCGGTGACCGCCGCGGCGTGGGAAAGGGTCGTGTAGCCCTCGAGCATGTCCTCGCCCGGGTCGCCGACCATCGCCATCTGGAACCAGTGGTCCATGACCCACAGCGAGGCCAGCCCGGCCTGGTCGGCGTCGCGGGCCACCGCCCACCACGTCGCACCGGTCGACGCCGGTGCACCCTCGAACGCGAACCTGCTGACCTGGAGCCCGAGTCTCATGGGGCCATCCTCGCCCGCCCGGGGGCGCGTGGGCCCGGAGAGGACGCAGCGCTTGTTACGTTGTCGGCGTGCCCGGACGACTGCTCATCGCCCTGCTGTCGGTGCTGCCCAAGCACGCCCTGAGCCGGGGGGCGGGATGGCTCGCCGAGCGGCGCGTCCCGGTGCGCTGGAGGGCGCGGGTGCACGGGACCTTCAGCCGCCTCGTCGGCGCCGACCCGGCCGAGGCGGCCGCCCCGCTCGAGGAGTACGCCACCCTCAACGCGTTCTTCACGCGGACCCTGCGGCCCGGGCTGCGCCCGATCGCGCCCGGCGCCCTCGTCTCCCCCGTCGACGCCACCGTCGGCGCGTACGGCCCGGTGTCCGCCGACACGCTGGTCCAGGCCAAGGGGCACGACTACTCCCTGGCCGCCCTGCTCGCCGACCGGGAGTTCGCGGCCGTCTTCGACGGCGGCACCTACACGACCCTGTACCTGTCGCCGCGGGACTACCACCGCATCCACGCGCCCCTCACCGGCCACGTCACGGCGGCCACCTACGTGCCCGGCGACCTGTGGCCGGTGAACGCCGCGGCGGTGGCCAACGTGGCCGACCTCTTCGCCCGCAACGAGCGGATCGTGCTGCGCCTGGAGGCCCCCGGCGGCGGGTGGCTGGCCCTCGTGCCGGTGGGCGCCACGATGGTCGGGATGACGCGGCTCGCCTTCGACGACCACCTGCACACGAACGCCCGACGCCGTCGGGTGGAGCACCGCTCCTACCCGTCGCCGCATCCCGTCGAGGCCGGAGGGCCGGTGGGGCACTTCGAGTTCGGCTCGACCGTCGTGCTGGTCTGCTCCCCCGAGGCGGGGAGCATCGACCCCCTGGAGGTCGGCGCCACCGTGCGGATGGGTCAGCGGATCGGGTCCCCGGCCGGGGGCGCCTGACCCGGCCTCAGAGGTACTGGCCGGTGTTGGCGACCGTGGTGATCGACTTGCCGGGCTCGGTGCCCTCCTTGGTCTTGATGAGCGTGCGGATGTAGACGATCCGCTCGCCCTTCTTGCCGGAGATGCGCGCCCAGTCGTCGGGGTTCGTCGTGTTCGGCAGGTCCTCGTTCTCACGGAACTCGTCGGTGCAGGACTGCAGGAGGTGCTCGACGCGCAGGCCGCGCTGGCCGGTGTCGAGGAGGTCCTTGATGGCCATCTTCTTCGCCCGGTCGACGATGTTCTGGATCATCGCGCCGGAGTTGAAGTCCTTGAAGTACAGGATCTCCTTGTCGCCGCCGGCGTAGGTGACCTCGAGGAAGCGGTTCTCCTCCTCCTCGGAGTACATGCGCAGGACGACGGCGTCGATCATCGCCTCGACCGTGGAGGCCTCCGAGCCGCCGTTCTGCTCGAGGTCGTCCGGGTGCAGCGGCAGCGACGCGGTGAGGTACTTGGCGAAGATGTCGCGGGCGGCCTCGCCGTCCGGGCGCTCGATCTTGATCTTCACGTCGAGGCGCCCGGGCCGCAGGATGGCGGGGTCGATCATGTCCTCGCGGTTCGAGGCGCCGATGACGATGACGTTCTCGAGCCCCTCGACACCGTCGATCTCGGCGAGCAGCTGCGGCACGATCGTGGTCTCGACGTCGGAGGAGACGCCCGAGCCGCGGGTGCGGAACAGCGACTCCATCTCGTCGAAGAACACGACGACGGGGTAGCCCTCGCTCGACTTCTCGCGGGCCCGCTGGAAGATCAGCCGGATGTGCCGCTCGGTCTCGCCGACGTACTTGTTGAGCAGCTCGGGGCCCTTGATGTTGAGGAAGAAGGACTTGCCGGGGTCGCGGCCCTCCTTCTCGGCGACCTTGCGCGCCAGCGACGCCGCGACCGCCTTGGCGATCATCGTCTTGCCGCAGCCGGGCGGGCCGTAGAGCAGGACGCCCTTCGGGGGCTTCAGCTCGTGCTCGACGTACAGGTCGGCGTGCAGGTACGGCAGCTCGACGGCGTCGCGGATGGCCTCGATCTGGCCGCTGAGGCCACCGATGTCCTCGTAGCCGATGTCGGGGACCTCCTCGAGCACGAGGTCGGCGACCTCGGCCTTGGGGATCCGCTCGAAGACGAAGCCGGAGCGCGGCTCGAGGAGCAGGGCGTCGCCGGCGCGGACCTTCTCGTCCGCCAGCGAGGCGGCCACCCGGCACACCCGCTCCTCGTCGGCCTGGGCGACGACGAGCACGCGGCCGTCCTCGAGGACCTCCTTGCAGAGGACGACCTCGCCGACGGTCTCGAAGCCGTGGGCCGCGACGACGTTCATCGCCTCGTTGAGCATGACCTCGCGGCCGGGCGCGAGGTCGGCGGTCTCGATGGAGGGGCTGACCGCGACGTGCATCTTGCGGCCGGAGGTGAGGATGTCGGCGGTGCCGTCCTCGAACATCTCGATGACCGTGCCGTACGCCGCCGGGGGCTGGGCGAGGCGGTCGACCTCGGACTTGAGGGTGACGATCTGCTCGCGCGCGTCGCGGAGCGTCCGGACCAGTCGCTCGTTCTGGGCGGAGAGCGTGGCGGCCTGCGACCTCAGCTGGGCGAGGTCGCGCTCGAGGGAGCGGATCTGGGCCGGGCTCGCCTCACCGCGCGAGCGCAGCGCGGCGAGCTCGGACTCGAGGGCCTGCCGCTCCGCCTCCAGGCGTTCGCGCTTGCCCTCCCGGCCACGGGGCTCGTCGGTGCTCATGCTCCACCGTAACTCTCCGGGGTCACTGCGGGTCGGAGGATCCGACCACCGAACGGTGCACCTTACGAACCCTCTTCTCCGAGGGCACCCGCTCCCCCACGTTCTCGGGGGTCCAGTCGGCCTCGGTGGCCTCCTCGCTGGTCACGTAGCCGCGCCCGGGACGGCGCTTGCGCAGCGGCGGGGTGGTGCCGGGCGCCAGCCGCCGGGTCGTGATGAGGAAGCCGGTGTGGCCGTGCATCCGGTGCTGCGGGCGGACCGCGAGCCCCTCGAGGTGCCAGCCGCGCACGAGCGACTCCCACGCCTGGGGCTCGGTGAAGGTGTTGTGGTCGCGCATCGCCTCGGCGACCTTGGAGAGCTGGGTGGCCGTGGCGACGTAGCAGATGAGCAGCCCGCCCGGCACGAGCGCCTCGGACACGACGTCGAGGCACTCCCAGGGCGCGAGCATGTCGAGGACGACGCGGTCGACCGAGCCGGGCTCGACCGCCGCGGGCAGGGACTCGACGAGGTCGCCGACCTGCACGGTCCAGGCCGGGTGGTCGCCGCCGAAGAACTCGCGGGCGTTGGCCCGGGCGATGGCCGCGAAGTCCTCGCGGCGCTCGAAGGAGTGCAGCCGCCCGTGCTCCCCGACCGCGCGCAGCAGCGACATCGAGAGCGCGCCGGACCCTACGCCCGCCTCGACGACGACGGCGCCGGGGAAGACGTCGGCCATCATCACGATCTGGCCCGCGTCCTTGGGGTAGACGACGGCGGCGCCACGCGGCATCGACATCACCCAGTCGGCGAGCAGCGGGCGCAGCGCCAGGTACTCGACGCCGGCGGTGTTCGTGATGGTCGAGCCGTCGGGGCTGCCGATGAGGTCGTCGTGGGCGATGTGCCCGCGGTGCGTGTGGAACTGCTTGCCCGGGGCGAGGGTGATCGTGTGCAGCCGGCCCTTGGGGTCGGTGAGCTGGACGCGGTCGCCCTCGGTGAAGGGGCCGCGGCGGCGCTCGGCTCCGGTGGCGGTCATGGGCGGGAGTCTAGGTGCGGGACCGGACCCGCTTCGACGCGGCGTCGACCGCCGAGGCGAGGGCCACGCCCCACGGCGCCCCGCCGCGGGTCAGCACGACGAGGCCCACCCCCGTCACGGTCATCGCCCGCAGCACCGGTCCGACGAGGGCCTCCGGCTCGGCCTCGACGACGTTCGCGTCGGGGACCCGCGTGACCAGGGCGTCGACCGGGGTGGCGGGCGGGACGCCGTCGGGGACGAGGCCGAGGACGAGGGTCGGGCGCGAATCGTCGTCCAGGCAGACGACGAACCCCGGTGCGGTCCGGGCGACCTCGAGCGGGGTGGCGCGGTCGAGGACCACCGCCCGCTCGGCGACGTCCGCGACCCGCACGGTGTCGAGGACCCGCTCGAGGTTGGCCCGGCGGATGGCGGCGGTGGCGCCGGACCACAGGACCCAGGCCATGAGCAGCCCGACGAGGGTCTGGAAGAGGTCCGGCCGCCCCGAGAGCAGGTACGGCCCGCCGATGAGGAGGACCGGCACGGCGACGGCGACGACCCGGCCGACCCAGCCCGCGACGACGAGCCCGAGGTCCCGGCGTCCGCTGACCGCCCAGACGAGGGACTGCACCGCCGCGCCGCCGTCGAGCGGAAGGCCCGGCAGCAGGTTGAAGACGGCGAGCAGGGCGTTGAGGAGGCCGAAGTACCACGCGAGGTCGGAGGTCAGGCCGCCGGAGGAGTAGGCGACGGCGAAGCCCGCGACCGACAGGACGACGTTGACCAGCGGCCCGCTCAGCGCGACGAGGGCGCTGCGGCCCGGGGTCGCGCCGGTGGCGTCGTACGAGGTGTGCCCGCCCCAGACCGTCGCGACGACCTGGTGCACCCGGAACCCGAGCCCGCGGGCGGTCAGTGCGTGCCCGACCTCGTGGCCGACGACGGCGACGAAGATCGACAGGACGTTCCACGCGGCGAAGGCCACGGCGATCTCCGTGCCGCGCCCCTGCCCGGACTGGAAGCCGGTGTAGGCGAACAACGCCGCGAGCAGGAGCCACGTCCGCTCGAGGTACACGGGCACGCCAGCCACGCTGGCGATGCGCAGCGCCCCCGTCGGCGCCGGAGGGGACGTGGACATGGCGCCGACCCTACGCGAGCCGGACGGCATACTGATCCCTTGCCCCCCAGCCCTCGAGAGGACCCGAGCACCCCCGTGAGCGCCCAGCACCGGCCCGATGCCACCGATGCCCTGACCAGCGCGCTCCGCGAGCGCGTCCTCGTCCTCGACGGCGCGATGGGCACGATGATCCAGGGCCGCCAGCTCTCCGAGGCCGACTACCGGGGCGAGCGGTTCGCCGACCACCCGAGCGACCTGCGCGGCAACAACGACCTCCTCTCGCTCACGCAGCCGGACGTCATCCGCGAGATCCACGAGGCCTACCTCGAGGCCGGGGCCGACCTCGTCGAGACCAACACCTTCAACGCCCAGCGGATCTCGCTCGCGGACTACGGGATGGAGGAGCTCGCCTACGAGATGAACCTCGCCGCGGCGCAGCTGGCCCGGGCGGCGTGCGATGCGGTCGAGGGGCGAACGGGCCGTCCGCGCTGGGTGCTCGGCACCCTCGGGCCGACGAACCGCACCGCCTCGATCTCCCCCGACGTCAACGACCCCGGGGCCCGGAACACCTCCTTCGACGAGCTGGCCGGGGCCTACCTCGAGCAGGCCCGCGGCCTCGTCGACGGTGGCTCCGACGTGCTGCTCGTCGAGACGATCTTCGACACGCTCAACGCCAAGGCCGCGATCTTCGCCCTCGAGACCCTCTTCGAGGAGCACGGGCGCCGCTGGCCGGTGATGATCTCGGGCACCATCACCGATGCCTCGGGCCGCACGCTCTCCGGCCAGGTCACCGAGGCGTTCTGGTACTCGATCCGGCACGCGCGCCCGCTGGCCGTCGGCCTCAACTGCGCGCTCGGGGCCAAGGACCTGCGGCCCTACGTCGCCGAGCTGTCCCGCATCGCCGACTGCTTCGTCACCGCCCACCCGAACGCCGGTCTGCCGAACGCGTTCGGCGAGTACGACGAGGGTCCGGAGGCGATGGCCGAGGTCGTCGGCGAGTTCGCCTCCGCCGGGCTGGTCAACGTCGTCGGCGGCTGCTGCGGCACCACGCCCGAGCACATCGCGGCCATCGCCGCCGCGGCCGCTGGCGGCACCCCCCGCACCCCGGCCGACGTCGCGCCGGCGCTGCGCCTCGCCGGCCTCGAGCCCCTCGTCGTCACCGCCGACAGCCTGTTCGTCAACGTCGGCGAGCGCACCAACATCACCGGGTCGGCCCGCTTCCGCCGGCTCATCCAGGAGGAGGACTACCCGACTGCCCTGTCGGTGGCCCGCCAGCAGGTCGAGTCGGGCGCGCAGGTCATCGACGTCAACATGGACGAGGGGATGATCGACGGCGTCGCGGCGATGGACCGCTTCCTCAAGCTCATCGCGTCCGAGCCCGACATCTGCCGCGTGCCGCTGATGGTCGACTCCAGCAAGTGGGAGGTCATCGAGGCCGGCCTCAAGGTCACCCAGGGCAAGGCGATCATCAACTCGATCTCGATGAAGGAGGGCGTCGAGCCCTTCCTCGACCACGCGCGCCTGGCCCGCAAGCACGGTGCCGCGGTCGTGGTCATGGCCTTCGACGAGCAGGGCCAGGCCGACACGCTCGAGCGGCGCAAGGAGATCTGCGAGCGGGCCTACCGGCTGCTCGTCGACGAGGTCGGCTTCCCCGCCGAGGACATCATCTTCGACCCGAACATCTTCGCCGTGGCCACCGGCATCGAGGAACACGCCTCGTACGGAACGGACTTCATCGAGGCGGCGCGCTGGATCAGCGAGAACCTGCCGCACGCGCTCATCTCGGGCGGCGTCTCGAACGTCTCGTTCAGCTTCCGCGGCAACAACGCCGTGCGCGAGGCCATCCACGCGGTGTTCCTCTACCACGCGATCCGCGCGGGCATGGACATGGGCATCGTCAACGCCGGCGCCCTCGTGCCGTACGACACCGTCGACGAGCGGCTGCGCGACGCCATCGAGGACGTCGTGCTCAACCGGCTCGACGACCCCACGGCCGCCACCGAGAAGCTCCTCGAGCTCGCCGAGGAGTTCCGCTCCGACGGCCAGGTCGCCGAGGCCGCCACCGAGGAGTGGCGCGGGCTGCCGCTGCGCGAGCGCATCACGCACTCCCTCGTGAAGGGCATCGACGACCACGTCGTCGACGACACCGAGGCGCTGCGCCAGGAGATCGCCGAGGCCGGGGGCCGGCCGCTCGAGGTCATCGAGGGTCCGCTGATGGACGGCATGAACGTCGTCGGCGACCTCTTCGGCTCCGGGAAGATGTTCCTGCCCCAGGTCGTGAAGTCGGCACGCGTGATGAAGAAGGCCGTCGCCCACCTCGTGCCGTACATCGAGGCCGACAAGGACGAGGCGGCGCGGGCGAAGCCCAAGGGCAAGGTCGTCACCGCGACGGTCAAGGGCGACGTCCACGACATCGGCAAGAACATCGTCGGGGTCGTGCTCCAGTGCAACAACTACGACGTCGTCGACCTCGGCGTCATGGTGCCGCTCCAGAAGATCCTCGACACCGCCCGCGAGGAGAAGGCCGACGTCATCGGCCTGTCCGGCCTGATCACCCCCAGTCTCGACGAGATGGTCCAGGTCGCCGCCGAGATGGAGCGGCAGGGCTTCGAGGTGCCGCTGCTGCTCGGCGGGGCCACGACCTCGAAGGCGCACACCGCCGTCAAGGTGGACGAGCGCTACTCCGGGCCGGTCGTGTGGGTCAAGGACGCCTCGCGTTCGGTGCCGGTCGTCAGCCAGCTGCTGTCCGACACCCAGCGCGACCCGTTCGTCTCGGGCGTGGCCGACGAGTACGCCGAGCTGCGGAAGCGGCACGCGGCCAAGTCCGGCGAGCGGCCCTTGACCACCCTGACCGAGGCGCGCGCCAACGCGCCGGCCATCGACTGGTCCGGCTACCGGCCCATGCGCCCGCACCTGCTCGCCCACCAGGAGGGCGACCAGTGGTCGGCTCCCCGGGGGTCGAAATGGCGCCGCGCCGCACACCAGTTCACCCGCGTCTGGGAGGACTACCCGGTCGCCGACCTGCGCGAGTACATCGACTGGACACCGTTCTTCCTCGCGTGGGAGGTCCGCGGCCGCTACCCCGACGTCCTCAACAACCCGACGACGTCCGAGGTCGCGCGCAAGCTCTTCAACGACGCCCAGCGGATGCTCGACCGCGCCGAGCGCGAGCGCTGGTTCCACCCGCGCGGTGTCGTCGGCATCTTCCCGGCGAGCTCGGTCGGCGACGACCTCGAGGTCTACGCCGACGAGGACCGCACCTCCGTGCTGACCACGCTGCACGGGCTGCGCCAGCAGGGCCGCCACCGCGAGGGCGTCGCCAACAAGTGCCTGTCGGACTTCGTCGCGCCGAAGGAGACCGGCATCGCCGACCACGTGGGTGCGTTCTCGGTGACGTCGGGGCTCGGGCTCGAGGACCGGCTCCAGGCCTTCAAGGACGACCTCGACGACTACTCGGCCATCATGCTCGAGGCGCTCGCGGACCGGCTGGCCGAGGCCTTCGCCGAGCGGCTGCACCAGCGGGTCCGCACCGACCTCTGGGGCTACGCGGCCGACGAGCGGCTCGAGAACAGCGCCCTCATCGCCGAGAAGTACCAGGGCGTGCGCCCGGCGCCGGGCTATCCCGCCTGCCCGGACCACACCGAGAAGGAGACGCTGATGGCGCTCCTCGGCGGCGAGGAGCGCACGGGCGTCAAGCTCACCGAGTCGATGGCGATGTGGCCGGGCGCGTCGGTCTCCGGCTGGTACTTCTCGCACCCCGAGAGCCAGTACTTCGTGGTCGGCCGGCTCGGGCGCGACCAGGTCGAGGACTACGCCGCGCGCAAGGGCTGGGACCTGCGCACCGCCGAGCGCTGGCTCGGCCCGAACCTCGGCTACACCCCGGAGGACTGAGGCCGGGTCAGGGGGCGCAGCCGACCTTCTCGAGCACCGCCTCGGCCCTCGGGCCGTCCGGCAGGGTCGTCGCCCGGTCGTAGAGGACGACGAGGTCGATGTCCTCCGGCCCCGTGACGGTGAGGGTGTAGGCCTTCTGCGTGCCGGTGGAGAAGGTCACGTCCTTGCGCTCGGCGCTGCCGGCCAGCGTGTCGGGGTCGACGTCGTACCCGGCGGCCTCCAGGCACGGTCCGAGCGTCGTGCCGCCCCCGCCCGGAGAAGACAGTGCGATCGACGCGGCCCGCGACTCCTCCTGGGTCGGTGCGCTCGAGCACCCCGCCACCGCCACCCCCGCCGCGACGACCATCCCCACGACCACCGGTCTCGTCACGGGGCGAGGGTAGCGCTCCCGCGTCCCCCGGGGTGGCGGCTCGGTGGTGTCGGCGCCGGCGCCTACCGTGGGCGCCATGACCCCCGCCCTGTCCCCGAGCCGCGCCGCGGACTTCAAGCAGTGCCCGCTGCTGTTCCGCTTCCGGACGATCGACAAGCTCGAGGGTCCGCCGTCCCCCGCCGCCGCCCGCGGCACCCTCGTCCACGCCGTGCTCGAGCACCTCTTCGAGCTCCCCGCCGCCGAGCGCACGCCGGCCGCCGCCACCGCGCTCCTCGAGCCGCGGTGGCGTGCTCTCGTCGAGGAGCGCCCCGAGCTCGCGACGATGCTCGCCGACGACGAGCAGCTCACCGAGGAGGCCTGGTTCGCCGGCGCCCGCACCCTCGTCGAGCAGTGGTTCGACCTCGAGGACCCCACGCGCCTCGAGCCGGCCGCCCGCGAACTCTACGTCGAGACCGAGATCGAGGGGCTGACGCTGCGCGGCTACGTCGACCGCCTCGACGTCGCCCCCGACGGCTCGATGCGCGTGGTCGACTACAAGACCGGCCGCTCCCCCAGCGAGCTGTTCGAGGCCAAGGCCCTCTTCCAGATGAAGTTCTACGCCCTCGTGCTGTGGCGCCTCCACGGCGAGGTGCCCAAGATGCTCCAGCTGGTCTACCTCGGCAACGGCGAGGTCGTCCGCTACGTCCCGGACGAGCGCGACCTGCGGGCCATCGAGCGCAACGTGCGGGCCATCTGGGACGCCGTCGTGCGCGCCGCCCAGACCGGTGACTGGCGGCCGCGCACCTCCAGGCTCTGCGACTGGTGCGACTTCCGCGAGTACTGCCCCGAGTGGGGCGGCACGCCCCCGCCGCTCCCCGAGGGCGCCGGGCTCATCGCCCTCGACCCCGCGCGCTCCGGCGAGGCCTCACCCGACGACGAGTGACTCCACGGCCTCGGCGAGCCCCTGCGGGGTCATCCCGGCCAGCCCGCTGACCTGCACCGCGCCCTCCGTCGGTGGCACGGGCACGACGTGCGGCACGGCGAGGGTCGGCACCCCGGCCGCCACGGCCGAGCGCACGCCGGTCGGGCTGTCCTCGATGGCCACGCACCGCCCCGGCTCGACCCCCAGCAGGCGCGCGGCGGCGTGGTACGGCTCGGGGTGCGGCTTGCCGTGCTCGACCTCGTCGCCGGTGACGACGACGGTGAACGCGCCCTCGGGCAGCGCGGAGAGCACCGCGTCGGCGAGCACCCGCCACGACATCGTCACGAGCGCGTTGGGCACGCCGGCCTCACCGAGGGCGGCGAGCAGCTCGCGGGCTCCGGGCCGCCAGGGCACGTGCTCGCGCACCTGGACGACGACCCGCGCGAGCAGCTCGTCGACGATCCGCTCCGGCTCCCAGGTGATGGGTGAGTGCTCGCGGATGAAGGCCGCCGAGACCATGAGGTCGTTGCCGACGAGCTCATGGGCGAACGCGTCGTCCCACGTCCCGCCGTGCTCGGCGACGATGGCCCGTTCGGCGTCGATCCAGTAGGGCTCGGTGTCGACGAGCGTGCCGTCCATGTCCCAGAGCACGGCTGCGGGGAGGCTCATGGGTCAGCAGCCTAACGAGCCGTAGGGTGGAGTCCTGACCGGCCCGAGGAGGACGCCCCGTGATCGAGCTCGAGGACATCGGCGAGCTGCGCGACCCCGTGATGATCGCCGCCTTCGAGGGCTGGAACGACGCCGGGGAGGCGGCCAGCGCCGTCATCGAGCACCTCGCCGAGGTCTGGGACGCCGACGTCGTGGCCGCCCTCGACCCCGAGGACTACTACGACTTCCAGGTCAACCGGCCGCGGGTGGTGTCCGAGGGCGGCAAGCGCCGCATCAGCTGGCGCACCACGCGCGTCCTCGTGGCCCGCGACACCTCGCTCGGCCGCGACGTCGTCCTCGTCCAGGGGGTCGAGCCGTCCTTCCGCTGGCGGGCCTTCGCCGTCGAGCTGATGGAGCTCGCCGAGGCCACAGACGTCTCGATGGTCGTCACGCTCGGCGCGCTGATGGCCGACGTCGCGCACTCGCGGCCGATCCCGATCTCGGCGACGTCCGACACCGAGGACACCCGTCACCGGTACGACCTCGAGCCCAGCGGCTACGAGGGCCCCACCGGCATCGTCGGGGTGCTCGCGGACGCCGCGGGCCAGGTCGGCATCCCGTCGGTCTCCTGCTGGGCGGCGGTGCCGCACTACGCCGGCCACTCCCCCTCGCCCAAGGCCACGCTCGCCCTGGTCGGCCGGCTCGAGGAGCTGCTCGACGCGCCGATCGAGCACGGCGAGCTCGACGAGGACGCCCGCGCCTGGGAGCGCGGCATCAACGAGCTCGCGGAGTCCGACACCGAGGTCGCCGAGTACGTCGAGAGCCTCGAGGAGGCCCAGGACACCGCCGAGCTCCCCGAGGCGAGCGGCGACGCCATCGCCAAGGAGTTCGAGCGCTACCTGCGGCGTCGGGGCACCGACGAGCCCGGGACCCCCGGCCCGGTCTGACGCCGCAGGCGGCTCACTGGCCGAGCCCGCTGATCAGGGCGATGCACGCCCCGCCGAGCACGATGAGCACGACGGCTCCCCCGGCCAGCGCCCCGAGCGCGACCCATCGGGAGCGGCGGTAGACCAGGGCGGCCGCGACGAGGGCGACCGGAACGAAGACGACGAGGAGCTGCAGGGCGACGCTCGGCCCGTCGGAGGAGCCGGACACGACTGCGAGGAGGACGAGCAGCCCGATGGCCAGAGCCGGCGCGCCGAAGACACCGACGACCACGCCGATCCAGAAGAGCCCCTTGTTCGACATCCCGCGGCGCGGGCCCGGCGGGGGCGGCGCGCCGTAGGGGGCCGACGGTCCCGGCGGTCCGGGGGGCAGGCCCGGAGGCGGGCCGGGCGGGGGCGGTGGGGGCGACGGGGGTGTGCTCATCCGGTGACCGTCCTCACGGCGAAGACCGTGGCCACGGCGGCCACGGCGACGAGGTAGGCGATGACGAGCCGGGTGTCCCCGAGCTTGCACCGCGAGCGCAGCAGGCCGGCCCGCCGGGCGGAGAGGTACCCGGCGGCTCCCATCCCGGCGAAGACGAGGACGGCGAAGGGCCCGAGGAGCCACCCGAGCAGCGAGACCGTTGCGAGGACGCACAGGCGGAGCGGGTCGCTGACGTCGAGGGCGCCGTGGCCGGCGACGCCCGCGTGCGGGGTGTCCACCTGCCGCGGGTCGCGCGCGGGGGTGCTCACCGGGCCACCAGCGGGAGCTCACGGGCCCCGGTGGCCGTGGACAACCGGCTGCGGGACAACGGTGCCCACGCCTGGACGGCGCAGAAGGGTGCGCACTGGTGGCCGCCGGAGTCCTCGTTGACGGTGGCGACGTGGACGCAGCACTGCACGAGCCGCTCCTCGATCATCGTGTTCATGTCCATGAACGGCTTGACGGTGACCCGCAGCACCCGCTCCCCGAGCAGCCGCCGCAGCCGCTCGTGGCGGCCGGGCAGCCGCGACGAGGCCAGCGTGGCCAGCGTGCCGAGCCCGAGGTCGCAGTGGGTGCAGATGTCGCGCCAGATGTCGGCCATCGACGGGTGCGAGAGCGAGGACTGCTCCGAGAGCAGGTCCAGGAGAGAGGACTTCACGACGCCGCGCAGCTGCTGCGGGATGGTGTCGTCGGCGATCCGGTTGGCGAGCAGGTCGGGCTCGAGGTCGAGCCACTGCTTGAGCCGCTCGTGCCCGATCACGGACACGAGCGAGACCCAGCGGCCGGAGTCGTCGCGCAGGAGGTAGCCCACCGAGCAGCAGTGGGGGTGCGAGCAGGGCAGCGCCGTGAGGTCGCGCCAGGTGACCCGTCCCTGCGTCTGCTCCTCGAGGCGCGCCAGCACGCCGGTGTGCGTGAGACGGTCCGTCGGGTCGAGCCCGGCGCTGCGCCCGGACCCGAACACCGGCTGGATGCTGACGCCCCCGACGTAGGGGGTGGCCATCGCCCGGTCGATGACCGCGCCGATCTCGCCGTCGTTGACGCCGAGGGCGGCCGTCATCGTCAGGGTGGTGAAGACCTCGGCCTCCGAGAGCCGCTGCAGCGCACGGTCCTTGATGCGCCTCAGGTCCGCACCGCGGTGGTGGGCCGAGGCCTGGGCGGACTCGCCGTCGTACTGCAGGTAGACCTCGACCCGCTCGCGGTGCCGGCGGAGCAGGGCCAGGAGCTCGTCGTCGCTCGCCACGAGCAGGCCGTTGGTGTTGAGGAGCACCCGCACGACCGGCCGGCGCGCGACTTCGTCGAGCAGCTCGGCCAGGTGCGGGTACAGCGTCGGTTCGCCGCCGCTGAGCATGAGGACGTCGAGCCTGCCGTTCTCGCGCTCGAGGCGGGCGTCCATCGAGGCCAGCACATCGGCGAGCGGCGCCACGGAGGCCAGCGCCGGGGCGGAGGCCGCGAAACAGGTCGGGCACTTGAGGTTGCAGTGGTCGAGCAGGTCCTCGAGCAGGATGCAGGTGTGCTGCGTCTGCATCTCGGGGAGCCCGTCGGCGTAGGCGGCCGGGACGGGGGCGAAGTTGCCGGCGACGTCCGGGGCGTGCACCTTGGTCGGGGCCGTCCACTCCTCGAGGTAGGACAGGATCTGCGGGGACTCGTCGTACATCGTCCGGACGAGACCGTGGCGGGTGCACCCGCGCTCCAGCCAGATGCGGCCGTCGCGCTCGACGAGCCAGCCCGAGAGCCGCACGACCTCCTCGAGCGGCCGGTCGGGCGAGTCCTCGTGGCAGAGCGGACAGAACGCGGTGACGTAGCGGTGGATGCGGTCGCCGCGCAGCGGCATCCCGCTCCCCCGACCCCCGGTGCTCACGCGACCGTCCCGGCGCCGACCGGCGCGCGCGGCGCGTCCCGGAACACCCCGGCGTAGTCTCCCCGCCTGGCCCGGACCGCGATCCGCAGCAGCACGAGCGGCACCGTGACGGCGAGGAAGAGCTGCGGGCGGGTCAGCCCGTGCCACACCACCTCGTTGCCGCGGACCTCCTCGACGAGGAAGCGGAAGGTGCCGTAGGCGGCCACCCACCACACGAACAGCTCACCCGGTGGGGTCGGGCGGTGCCGCAACCAGGCCCAGACCACCGCGAACACCACGACGTGGAAGGCGATCTCGTAGAGGAACGAGGGGTGAAGCGGCACCCCGGCGGGCGCAGCGAGCCGCGCTGCGGCGGCGTCGTCGAGACGGATGCCCCAGCCGGCGCCGGTGGGCGTGCCCGGGCGCTCGGTGAGGAGGCACCCGACCCGGCCGACCGCCATCCCGAGCGCGATGGCGGGCGCGAAGAGGTCACCGGTGCGCGGGCGGTAGCCGCTCAGCCGCTTGCCGACGTGGACCCCGAGCCAAGCCCCGACGAGGCCGCCGAGGATGCTGCGGTTGCCGTAGGCCCACTGCTCGGCCAGTGAGGCGTTCTCGCGTAGGTCGACGTGCTGCAGCCACGTGCCGAGGCGCATGAACAGGGCGCCCCCCACGAGGGCGGCCGTGACGACGACGTAGAGCCGCTCGTCGGTGTGCCCCCGCCGGCGCGCCTCGAGGACGAAGACCACCGCCGCCACGAGCGCACCGAGGGCGACGAACGCGTCGTGGGTGGGGACCGGCCCCAGCAGCGGCAGCATGCGGCACAGCATGCCAGCCGCGGGCGCGACCTGCCGGGGGACGGGACGCGCGCCGGGCGCGCGTCAGAGCCGGATGCCGAGGAGTGCGTCGAGGGTGCGGGCGAGCAGGCCGGGGGCGCCGGGGTCCTCGCCCTCGCCGGCCAGGGTCCGCTCGCACCACGCGTCGACCGCCTCGAGCGCGCGCGGCGTCGACAGGTCGTCGGCGACCGCGGCCCGCACCGCCGCGACGGTGTCGGTGGCGTCGACCCCGCCGTTGGTCGACAGGGCGGCACGCCACCGGTCGAGGCGCGTCTGCGCCTGCGCGAGAAGGGAGTCGGTGTACTCCCAGTCCGTGCGGTAGTGCTGGGCGAGCAGGACGAGGCGGATGGCCATCGGGTCGACGCCGTCGGCACGAAGCCGGGAGACGAGCACGAGGTTGCCCTTGCTCTTGCTCATCTTCTCGCCATCGAAGCCGACCATCGCCTGGTGCACGTACAGGCGCGCGAAGACGGGGTCGCCGGTGAGGGCGGTGGCCTGCACGGCGGACATCTCGTGGTGCGGGAAGACGAGGTCGGTGCCGCCGCCCTGGACGTCGAACGGGTGGCCGAGGTGGTTCAGGGCGATGGCCGTGCACTCGACGTGCCATCCCGGGCGGCCCGCACCGAGCAGTGCGTCCTCCCAGGACGGCTCGCCGTCGCGGGCCGCGCGCCAGAGGAGCGGGTCGAGGGGGTCGCGCTTGCCGGCGCGGTCGGGGTCGCCGCCGCGATCGGCGAAGACGGCCGACATCTGCTCGCGGGTCCAGTGCGAGACCTCACCGAAGGAAGGTGTCGTGGCGAGGTCGAGGTAGACGTCCGCGCCGTCCCCCTCCCCCTCCGGGACCGGGACGCGGTACGCCGCACCGCAGTCCACGAGGCCGCGCACGGCCGTGACGATCTCGTCCATCGACTCCACGACACCGCGGAACGCGTCCGGGGGCAGGACGGCCAGGGCGGTCATGTCCTCGCGGAAGAGGTCGATCTCGGACGTGGCGAGCTCGCGCCAGTCGCGGCCGTCCCGGGCGGCCCGCTCGAGCAGCGGGTCGTCGACGTCGGTGACGTTCTGCACGTACTCGACCCGGTGGCCGGCGTCGCGCAGCGCGCGCTGGACGAGGTCGAAGGTGACGTAGGTGGCGGCGTGGCCGAGGTGCGTGGCGTCGTAGGGCGTGATGCCGCAGACGTAGAGGCGGGCGACCTCGCCGGCGTCGACGGGGACGACGGCGTCGCGGCTGGTGTCGTGGAGCCGGAGCGGCTCACCGTGACCGGGGACGGCAGGGACGAACGGGGTGGGCCACGACTTCACCGGGCAAGACTACGGGGCGGCACTCACAGCGCCGGCCACGGGATGGCGGGCCAGCCGCCGCGCGGTCGAGGGTGCTCCCGGCGGCGCAGCAGCGCGGCCACCCGACGGCCCAGGGCATCGACCTCGTCCTCGGTGAGCAGCGCCCCGAGCTCGTCGCGCAGGCGGCCCTCGAGGGCGCCGGCGAGGCGCTCGAGCCGGGCGAGGTCGGCCTCCGGGATCGGCTCGCCGGACCACCCCCAGAGCACCGTCCGCAGCTTCGGCTCGACGCCGAGGCTCACGCCGTGGTCGCAGCCGCGGACGGCGTCGCCGTCGCGCATCAGGTGGCTGCCCTTGCGGTCGGAGTTGTTGAGCGCGGCGTCGAGGACGGCGACGGTGCGCAGCGCGGGCTCGGCGCAGTGCGCCACCACGACGGCCTCGCCGAGGGGGGTCTCGCCCTCGAGGACGACGTGCCAGCCGTCGGGCACCTCGTGAGGGGCGACGACGTCGACGAGCGGGTCCTCCTCCCCCGTCGTCGGGCCGACCCACTGCTGCACCGACCCCGGACCGAGCGGTCCGTCGCGCAGGACCGTGGGCGGCACGACGCCGAAGCCGCCGGCCTCGCTGACCAGCCAGGCGGCCCGCTCGCGCTCGACGAGCGTGCCGTCCGGGTAGTCCCAGAGACGGCGCTCGGTGGCCTCGGGCTTGTGGATGACGAGGAGCTCGTCGGCCGGGTCGCCGACGAGGCAGAGCAGCGCACCGTTGCTGGACCCCGAGATGCGCCCCACGGGCGTGAGGTCCCCGCGGGTCAGCAGCTCCTCGAGCTCAGCGCCGGTATCCGTTGGCACGCGGGCAGATGTGGCCGGTGGGGTCGAGCGGCTGGCCGCAGAACGGGCACGCGGGCCGGCCGGCGGAGACGACCTTGCCGCAGCGCCGGGCGAACGCGCGCGCCGCGGCGGGGTCGAGGACCACGCGCATCGTGAGGAGCGAGGACTCCTCGACCTCCTCGGGGTCCTGGTCGTGGCACTCGATGACGAGGACGAGGCGCTCGGGGTCCCAGGCCAGGCTCAGGGTGTCGACGCGGAACTCGTCCTCGATCGGGGTGGTGAGCGGGGCGGTGTCGCCGTCCCCCAGCGGCTCGGTGGCGGTGCCCTCGGCGTGCGCGTCGAGGAGGTCGTTGACGCGGTCGGCGAGCACGCTGACCTGCACCTTCTCGAGCGAGACGGAGACGACCCGGCCGCCGCCGCTGGCCTGCAGGAAGAACGTGCGGCCGCCGGGCGGGCCCACGGTGCCGGCGACGAAGCGCTCGGGCGGGTCGAAGACGGTGGCTGGCATGGAACCCACCCTAGATCGAGAACCCCACGGGCAGCTCCAGGCGGTGGCGGGCCATGAACGCGCTGTCCGAGAGCAGGCCCCGCGTCTCGCCGTCGGCGACCACCGCGCCCTCGGAGAGGACGACCGAACGGGGGCACAGCTCGACGGCGTAGGGCAGGTCGTGGGTGACCATGAGGATGGTCACGTCGAGGGTGCGGAGGATGTCGGCCAGCTCGCGGCGCGAGGCCGGGTCGAGGTTCGAGGAGGGCTCGTCGAGGACGAGGATCTCGGGGCGCATCGCGAGCACCGTGGCGATGGCCACGCGCCGCCGTTGCCCGAAGCTCAGGTGGTGCGGCGCGCGGTCGGCGAGGTCGGCAACGCCCACGGCGTCGAGCGCCTCGACGACCCGGGCGTCGAGCTCCGGGCCGCGCAGGCCGAGGTTGGCCGGCCCGAAGGCGACGTCGTCGCGGACGGTCGGCATGAAGAGCTGGTCGTCGGGGTCCTGGAAGACGATGCCGACCCGCCGGCGCACCTCGAGCAGGTTCTCCTCGGAGACCGGCAGGCCGGAGACGGTGACCGAGCCGTGGCCCGGGGTGAGGACCCCGTTGAGGTGCAGGACGAGAGTGGTCTTGCCGGCGCCGTTCGGGCCGAGCAGCGCCACCCGCTCCCCCGGGTGCACGTGGAGGTCGACGCCGAAGAGCGCCTGGTGGCCGCCGGGGTAGGCGTACGCGACGTCGCGCAGGTCGAGGACGGGGGTGGTCACCCGACCATCCTCGCGCCCACGGAGACGAGGACGGCCACGAGGGCCGGGGCCAGCGCCAGGACCCACTGCCGCGAGGTGGCGCTCAGCGGTGAGGTCATCGGCATCGAGCCCGTCCAGCCGCGGCTGACCATCGCGAGGTGGACCCGCTCGCCGCGCTCGTAGCTGCGGATGAACAGGGCCCCGGTGCCGGCCGCGAGCACGGGCCAGGCGCGCACCGACCGGGCGTCGAACCCACGGGATGCGCGAGCCACCTTCATCCGGCGCAGCTGGTCGGCGACGACGTCGAGGTAGCGCACCATGAACGAGGCGATGAGGACGAGCGGGTCGGGCACCCGGAGGTGCTGGAGCGCCCGCACGAGGTCGCGGGGGCGGGTGGTGACGGCGAAGGCCACGGCCGTCACGACGCCCGTCGTGCCCTTGAGGAGCAGGGCGATGGCGGCGGTGAGCCCGGTCTGCGACACCGAGACCGGGCCGAGGCTGACCTGGGGGCCGACCGCGACGAAGGGCAGCACGACGGCGAAGACGGCGAACGGCGTCTCGACCGCCAGCCGCGGGAGGAGGTGCCGGGCCGGTACCCGGGTCGCCAGGAGCACGGCGACACCGATGGCGAGCAGCCCGCCGAGGGCGAGGTGGGCCTCGGACGGCACCGAGACCACGGCCAGCACGAACCCGAGGAGGCCGACGAGCTTGACGTGGGCCGGCAGGTCGTGGAGGACGGTGTGGCCCTCGACGTGCAGGTGGGCCCCGGGGCCCGAGCCCACCTCAGCCGCGCTCGGAGGGTCCGCGCCGGCGCACGACCCGCACGAGGCCGAACATCAGCAGACCGACCACGAGCGCCCCGACGATGCCCGCCAGGCCGCCGGAGAGCCGGCCGTCGGACACGCCCTTGACGGCGTAGTCGGCGAAGGGCGAGCCCGCGGTGGCCGATCCCTGTGCGGCGGTGTCGAAGCCGAGCGAGCCGGCGACGTACTCGAGGCCGTCGGGGTGGCCGGAGGCGTAGAACGAGACGACCCCGGCGATGACCAGGCAGACGGCCAGGCCGCCGCCGACCAGACGACGGGTGGACACGCGCGGGCGGTCGGTGGAGGTGCTCATGCGACGGGCTCCGGGGTGCGCAGCTCGAGGGCGGGGAGTCTGCCGCGGGCCGCGTGGACGAGGTCGGGACGGGCCGCGACGATGCTCGAGACCGCGAGGAAGGTGATGACCGCCTCGCCGAGGCCGATGAGGACGTGCCAGCCGACCATCGCGGTGACGAGCTGTCCGAGCGGGATGGGGGCCGCGCCACCGACCGAGTAGAGCCCGACGAACGCGAGCGCCGCGGCGGGGACGCTGACCAGCGCCCCGACACCGGCGGCCACCGGCACGCTGGAGACGCGACGCGGGAGGACGGCGAGCAGGCCCTTGGCGACGCCGTAGCCGACCCACACGCCGACGACCCCCATGAGGAGGACGTTCGTGCCGAGCGCGGTGACCCCGCCGTCGGCGAAGAGGAAGGCCTGCACGGCGAGGACGACGGTGAGGCAGAGGGTGGCGGTGGCCGGTCCGACGAGGACGGCCGCCAGGGCCGCCCCGAGCAGGTGTCCGGAGGTGCCGGCGCCGACCGGGAAGTTGACCATCTGGGCGGCGAAGACGAAGACCGCGACGAGCCCGGCCAGCGGGGCCGTGCGCTCGTCGAGCTCGCGGCGGGCGGCGCGCACGAGGGAGGCGCCGACGACGCCGGCGGCCACGACGCCGGTGGCGACCGAGGTCGGGGCGTCGAGGAACCCGTCTGGGACGTGCATGGCGGCCTCCGGGGGTCGATGGGCGTTGTTGCGAATACTTTGCAACAACTCCTGCACCCTAGGCGCCACTGCCGCAGGGATCAACAGTGGGTGCGCGATCCCCTCCGACCGGTCAGCCCGCTCCCCCACCCACCGTCGAGTCGCCGGCGGCGTGCGCCTTCGGGACCGCGACGAGCGGTGCGAGGTCGCCGGCGTGGGTGTTGCTGGCGAGCAGGACCATCCGGCTCTCGGTGACGAGGACGGCGGTGACCGACCCGGGGTCGACGCGGACCCGCTGGAGCCCGGCCACGCCGGCGCCCACCGCCTCGGCGACGACGGCCTTGATCGGGTCGCCGTGGCTGACCGCGACCCAGACCGCGTGCTTGCCGTGGGCGGCCTCGACCTCGGCGTCCAGCGCGCGCACCCCGCCGACGACGCGCTCGGCCATCTGCCCGAGCGACTCGGCCCGGTGCTCCGGGGACTCGGGGAAGGTGGCCGAGGCGGGGTCGTCCTGGATGACCCGCCACAGCGGGTCCTTGGCGGCCTCGCTGAGCCGGCGGCCGGTCCAGTCGCCGTAGTGGCACTCCCCCAGCCGCTCGTCCGTGCCGGCCTCGAGGTCGGGCAGCGCCAGGGCCACCGTCTCGCGGCAGCGCTGGAGCGGGCTCGTCACGGCGCGCACGACGTCGAGGGGCGCCAGCCGCTCGCGGGTCCGCTCCGCCTGCCCCCGACCGGTGTCCGTCAGGCCGACCCCCTCGGTCCAGCCGGCGAGCACCCCCTCGGCGTTCGCCGTGGAGTGCCCGTGCCGCAGGAGCAGGACGATGGCCACGAGAGGACATGCTAGGCGCACGGGGATGCGCCACCGCCGGGCCGACCTCGGGGATGATGACCGACGTGATCGTCGACCGCGCCATCTACGAGGACGGACACCGCCGGGCGTGCGGTGACCTGTCCGACGAGCTCGCGGGCCTGCGGGCCGGCAGCGACCCCACCGCCTTCCTCTGGATCGGTCTGAAGGACCCGACGCAGGAGGAGTTCGACGAGGTCAACGAGGAGCTCCAGCTGCACCCGCTGGCCGTCGAGGACGCCGTCAAGGGCCTCCAGCGCGCCAAGGTCGAGCTCTACGACGACACCGTCTTCGTCGTCCTCAAGCCGCTGCGCTACATCGACCGCACCTCGGACATCGAGACCGGCGAGGTGATGGTCTTCGTCGGCGACCGGTTCGTCGTCACCGTCCGGCGCGGCGAGCTGACGCCGCTGCACGGCATCCGCGCCGAGATCGAGGGTGACCCGGAGGCGTTGCGGCTGGGGCCGATCGGCGTCCTGCACCGGGTGCTGGACCGCGTCGTCGACGGCTACGTCGAGATCGACGCGGAGGTCGAGACCGACCTCGACGAGCTGGAGACGGCCGTCTTCTCCGACGAGCGCACCGACACCGGGTCCATCTACCGCCTCAAGCGCGAGGTGCTCGAGTTCCGCCGGGCCGCGATGCCGCTCTCCGAGCCGCTGAAGATGCTCCACGCCTCGCCCCGCAGCCCGGTGCCCGAGGGCGAGCTGCGGCTGCTGCTGCGCGACGTCTCGGACCACCTCCAGGGCGTCATCGACCACGTCGAGTCCTACGACGACCTGCTGTCCGGCATCCTCTCGGCGCACCTGGCCCAGGTGTCGGTGCAGCAGAACGACGACATGCGCAAGATCTCGGCCTGGGTGGCCATCGCCGCGGTCCCGACGATGATCGCCGGCGTCTACGGCATGAACTTCGACTACATGCCCGAGCTGACGTGGCACTACGGCTACTTCATCGTGCTCGCCGTGATGGCCGGGGCGTGCACGACGATGTTCCGGCTCTTCAAGCGCGCCGGCTGGCTCTGACGCCGGCGGGAGACGGTGGCCGCTGCGTCGACGGCCTCGGCGTCAGGTCGCGGTGATGAGGCCCGCGGCGAGGGCGCCGGCCAGGACGAGCCCGAGCGCCACGCGGTACCAGACGAAGGGACGCAACGAGTTGCTCGCGACGAACTTGAGCAGCCACGCGATGGACGCGTAGGCGGTGACGAAGGCCACGACGATGCCGACGAGCATCTGGCCGGGGCCGAGGATCTTCAGGTCGTCCCAGGCGTCGACGAGCTCGAAGAGCCCGGCGGCGGTGAGCGCCGGGATGGCCATGAAGAAGGACAGCTCGGTGGCGGTGACGCGGTCGATGCCGCGGGCCAGCCCGGCCGAGATGGTGGCGCCGGAGCGCGAGACGCCGGGGATGAGGCTGAAGCACTGGACGAGGCCGATGACGAGACCGTCCTTGAGCGTCAGCTCCTGCTCACCGCGCTGGGTGCCGGCCGCCTCGAGCCGGTCGTGGCGCGCCTCGGCCCACCAGATGACCGCGCTCCAGAGGACGAGCGCGGCGGCGACGACCCAGAGGCTGCGCAGCGGACCGCTGATGACGTCCTTGAGGGCGAACCCGACGAGGCCCACGGGGATCGAGCCGACGATGACGACCCAGGCGAGCCGGTAGTCGCGGTCGTCCCGTGCCGTGCTGTCGCCCAGTCCCCGCACCCAGGCGGCGAGGAGCCGGCCGATCTTGCGGGCGAAGTAGAGGAAGGTCGCCGCGATGGCGCCGATCTGGATGATCGCGGTGTAGGCGGTGACCGCGTTCGCGTCGACCGGCAGGCCGAGCAGGTGCTCGGCGATAGTCAGGTGTCCGGTGGAGGAGATCGGGAGGAACTCGGTGAGTCCCTCGACGATCCCGAGGACGACGGCCTGGAAGTAGCTCAGCTCGATGGGCACCGCCCGAGCCTAGGGCGTGACCACCTCGGCCATCAGACGCAGGGTGGCGAGCCGCTCCTCGGGGGTGCGGGCGTAGGGGGCGACCGACAGGGTGGTGACTCCCGCGTCGGCGTAGCGGCCGACGCGCTCGGCGATCCGCTCGGGCGGGCCGAGGAGCGCGGTGGCGTCGGCGAGCTCCATCGGGACGGCGGCGGCGGCGTCGCGGGGCCGACCGGCGAGGTAGAGGTCCTGGATGGTGTCAGCGGCCTCGTCGAAGCCCATCCGCCGGGCGAGGCGGTTGTAGAAGTTCTGCTCGCGGCTGCCCATCCCGCCGATGTAGAGCGCGGTGTACGGGGCGACGGCGGCGCGGGCGGCCTCGAGGTCGTCGGTGACGACGACGGGCACGGTGGCGACGGTGTCGAAGCCGGCCATCGGGTCCTCGGGGGTGCCGCGACCGGCGGCGGCGCGGGCCTCGCGGACCGAGGCGAGCTGGTCGGCGGAGTGCTCGGGCGAGAGGAAGATCGCGAGCCAGCCGTCGGCGACCTCGCCGGTCAGTCGCAGGTTGCGGGGGCCGACCGCGGCGAGGTAGATCGGCAGGTCCGGGCGCGGCGGGTGGATCGTGAGCCGCAACGACTTCCCGGGGCCGTCGGGCAGCGGCAGGGTGAAGTGCTCACCGTCGTGGGCGACGCTCTCGCGGCGCAGGGCGCTGCGGACGATGTCGACGTACTCGCGGGTGCGGCCCAGGGGGTCCTGGAAGCGCACGCCGTGCCAGCCCTCGCTCACCTGCGGGCCCGAGACGCCGAGGCCGAGCAGGAAGCGGCCGTTGCTCAGGGTGTCGAGGGTGGCCGCGGTCATCGCCGTCATCGCCGGGGTGCGGGCCGGGATCTGCATGACGCCCGCGCCGAGCCCGATCTGCTCGGTCTGGGCGGCGAGCCAGGCCAGGACGGTCGGGCTGTCCGAGCCGTACGCCTCCGCCACCCACACCGACGCGTAGCCGAGCCGGTCGGCCTCCTGCACGAGCGGGAGGAGGTCCTCACCCATGCCCATCCCGGCGTACCCACCGGCCAGTCCCAGACGCATGGTCGAAGGCTAGCCCCTGCAGGTGCTGGCGGTCCGGTTCGCGTTCGTGCGGGGGCCACGTCATGGGATGGAGTGGTGGGTCTGATATGACGAAAGAGGTTGTCCATGAGCCGTATTCGAATGGTGTGATGCTTGCCGCTGTCGGTGGGTCGGAGTAGGATCGGGGGTACGAGGGGAGGGGGAGCCGATGGCCATCACAGCCGCACCGCAGGACGTGCTCGACGCCGTGCGCGTCGCGCGCGAGGCGCTGGGTTCGCTCCCCTCCCCCGGTGTCGCCCGTGGCTCACAGGACGCGTGGTGCGATGTGCTGCGGGCACTGCAGGGGTTGGTGAACGAGGCCACCGCCGTGCAGGACGAGGCGATCGTGGCGCTGGCGGCGGTGGAGACCGAGTGGTGCGAGGACGGGACGTTCGTGGAGGTGCGGCGGGCCGCGGGGCACGTCGCGCTCGATGCTCCGGCGCTCGTGTCGGGGGTGCTGAACGTGTCCGCGGTGCACGCCGAGCGCCGGGTGCGCGACGCGGTGCGCCGCGCTGCCGACGGGCCCAACGGGTCCGCGTTGTGCACCGGGCTGGGTGGGCTGCACGCCGCGATGCGGGCTGGACGGGTACCGGGCGCAGGTCGTGGCGTACGAGCTGGAGGAGGTCCCCGCCCCGGTGGCCGAGACGGTGGTGGCCTCGCTGCAGGAGTGGTTCGAGGTCGAGGACGGCAGCCACCTGCGCCGCCGGGCCCGGCGCCTGCTCGCGAGGATCAGCCCGGACCTGCTGCGCCAGCGGGCCGTCCGGGCACGGGAGGCCTCCGGGTTGCGGCGGTGGGTCGACGAGCCGGGCGTGGACACGTGGCTCGGCACCTTCCCGTCGGAGGAGGCCTGTGCCGCCTGGGCGGCGATCGACGCCCTGGCCCAGCAGTACCTCGCCGACGGGAGGTGCCCGCGGATCGACCGGGCCCGGGCCAAGGCCCTGACCGACCTGGTGACGAGCAACGCCACCATCGACCTCCAGGTCGTGCTCACCACCCCGGCCGGCGCCACGGACACCGAACCGCCACCCGCGACCGCTGCGGCCACCGACCTGGTCGAAGTTCGAGGGCCCGCTGCTGGTGACCCGCTGCTCGTGGAGCGTGGCTGGCTCGAGCGGGCCGTGGCCGCCACCGCCGTCACCGGGCACGACCGGCTCGGCCGACCGTGGATCCAGGCCTGCGACAACGGCACCGGCGCACCCGTCGACCCCGACGAGGACCTCACCACCAGCGCCTACCGGCCCAGTGCGCGCCTTGCCGCGTTCGTGCGGGCCCGGGACCGGCACTGCCGCTTCCCCGGCTGCACCGTCGCCGCCCGCTACTGCGACCTCGACCACGTTCGACCGTTCCCGGCCGGCCCGACCAGCGCCGCGAACCTGGCTTGCCTGTGCCGGCGCCACCACCGCATCAAGCAACGCCCCGGCTGGCGAGCCGTCCTCCACCCCGACGCCACGATGACCTGGACCGACCCCACCGGACGCACCCGCACGAGCCACCCACCCGACCAGCTCCACCCGATCCAGTTGCCCGACACCGGGACCGACCCACCACCGCCACCACCCGGCAACCCCTCCCTCGTCCTGCCCGACGGCCCCCACTCCGCCCTCGAGCACCACCTCGAACACGCCGCCCCCACCGACCGGCCCCCCACCGCCTGCCGCGTCGAGATCCACCGACCCCTCCTGCGGGCCGGCACCTACGACCCGCCGCGGCACCACCGTCGCCCCCGCCTCCCGCGGTGGCCGGACACCCCACCCTTCTGACCGCGCCGTTCGTCCGTCGCGGGCTTGCCCCTCACGTGGCGTGAGGTCGTAGCGTCACCGCATGGGGTCATCGCGGACGACCGGGCCGGGCATCGGCGAGGTGGCGGCGCGCACCGGTCTCACCGAGCGCAGCCTGCGCTACTACGAGGAGCTGGGTCTGGTCCGTCCCGACCGGGACGGTGCGGGCCGCCGCCGCTACGGCCCGGCGAGCATCGACCGGCTCTACCGGGTCCGCGTGCAACGGGAGATGGGCACCGCCCTCGCGGACGTCGACCCCGAGGCCGACGACCTCGCCGCGCTCGTGTCACGGCACGTCACGGACCTCGACTCCCGCATCGCCGCCCTCGGCCGGCGGCGGGAACGCGCCCGTGCGGCCGAGGACCGCCTCGCGGCCGGGCAGGCGCCGTCGGCCGAGGAGCTGCTCGGGCTCCTCGTCGGCTCGGCACCGGACGAGCCCGAGGTCGTCCGACGCGTCAGCCTCCTCGTCCACCGCGACGTCGCGGCGGCGCACGCGTGGCTGACGTCGGTCTTCGGGTTCGCCGCCGGTCCCGTGCACCGCGCCGACGACGGGCACGCGCACCTCGCGGTGCTCCGCGTCGGGGACGGTGAGGTCTGGCTCCACGAGGAGCACCCCGCCGCCGGGATGCTCTCGCCGCTCAGCACCGGCGGCCGCACCACCGCCTCGCTCGCCGTCCAGGTCTACGACGTCGACGCGCACCACGCGATGGTCGCCGAGGCCGGAGCCGTGGTCGAGTACCCGCCGACCGACCAGCCGTACGGGTACCGCGAGTACGGCGCCCGTGACCCCGAGGGCCACCTGTGGTCCTTCCAGCACCCTCTCGAGGAGCAGCCCGATGAGTGAGATCACCCCCTACATCTGCGTCGCCGACGCACGCGCCGCGATCCGTTGGTACACAGAGACGTTCGGCGCCGAGGTGGTCGTCGAGCCGATCATGATGGACGACGACCGCGTCGGCCACGTCGAGCTGGCGGTCGACGGCGCCCGCTGGATGATGAGCGACGAGTTCGACGCGGCCGGCGTCGCAGCTCCCCCGGCCGGGCGCGGCGCCGCCGTCACGCTGCACCTGACCCACGCCGACGTCGACGGCCTGAGCCGGCGAGCATCCGAGGCCGGCGCGCACGTCGACCGTCAGCCGGAGGACACCCCGCACGGCCGCATCGCCGTCCTCACCGACCCGTTCGGACACCGATGGATGCTCAACACCCCCACCGGGTAATCGAGTGGTCGTCCGCGGCCGGGGACGGCACGGTAGGTGGATGACGAGCAGCAGCGACCTGTGGGACCGCGCCACCGCCGAGCGCTACGACACCGCATCGGCGGCGATGTTCGCCCCGGACGTCCTCGATCCCGCCGTCGACGCCCTGGCCACCCTGGCGGACGGCGGCCCCGTCCTCGAGCTGGCGATCGGCACCGGGCGCGTCGCGATCCCCCTGGCGGACAGGGGACTCGAGGTCCAGGGCCTCGAGCTGTCCGCGCCGATGGTCGAGGTGCTCCACCGGAAGCGGCCGGCCCTGCCGGTCACGATCGGCGACATGGCCACGGAGACCGCACCGGGGGCCGGGACCTACCGCCTCGTCCTCCTCGTCTTCAACACGCTGGGCAACGTCCGCACCCAGGACGAGCAGGTCGCCGTCTTCGTCAACGCCGCCCGCCACCTCGCACCCGGCGGCCGGTTCGTCGTCGAGATCGGGATCCCGTGCCTGCGCCGCCTCCCCCCGGGCCAGGCCGCCGTCCCGTTCGAGGTGACCGACCACCACGTCGGGTTCGACACCTACGACCCGGCCACGCAGCAGGCCGTCTCGCACCACTACACCCGCGAGACCGACGGCTCGTACCGGTACGGGCGGCACAACTTCCGCTACGTCTGGCCCTCCGAGCTCGACCTCATGGCCCGACTGGCCGGGATGTCCCTCGAGCGGCGCACGGCGGACTGGCGCGGCACCCCGTTCACCGGCGACAGCGAGGGCCACGTCTCGGTGTGGCGCAAGCCGGTCGACGCGTGAGCGGCCGGGCCCGACGGTAGGGTCGCCCGCATGCTGACCCGCCGCCTCGGCGCCACCGGGCTCACCGTGTCGCGGCTCGGCCTCGGCACCATGGCCTGGGGCACCCGCACCTCCCCGGAGGACGCCCGCGACCTCCTCACCACCTTCCGCGATGCCGGCGGCACCCTCCTCGACACCGCCCACGGCTACGCCGGCGGCGTGGCCGAGGACCTGCTCGGCGACCTCCTCGAGGGACCCGACCGCGACGACGTCGTCCTCGTCACGAAGTCCGGCATCAGCCGGGCGTCCGGCGAGCGCGTCGTCGACTGCTCCCGCCGCACGATGCTCCACCAGCTCGACCTCTCGTTGCGCCGGATGCGCACCGACCACGTCGACGTCTGGCTGGCCCACACCTGGGACGCCGACACCCCCCTCGAGGAGACGGTGAGCGCCCTCGTCCACGCCTGGGAGAGCGGGCGTGCGCGGTACGTCGGGGTCTCCAACCACGTCGGTTGGCAGGCCGCGCGCACGATGTCGCTCCTGCAGTCCGCCGGTGTCCCGCTCGCCGCGAACTCGGTCGAGTACTCGCTCGTCGAGCGCCGTCCCGAGCGCGAGCTCGTCGACGCGGCGACCTCGCTGGGCTTCGGGCTGCTGCCCTGGTCACCGCTCGGCCGGGGTGTCCTCGCCGGCCGCTACCGGGGTGGCATCGCCGCGGACAGCCGCCTGGCCTCCGAGGAGTTCTCGCGCTTCGCCGGCCGGCACGTCGGCGACCACACGCGCGGCGTCGTGGAGGCACTGCGTACGGCGGCCGAGGGCCTCGGCGTCCCCCAGGCCGTGGTCGCCCTCGCGTGGGTCCGGGACCGGCCGGGGGTCACGGCGCCGGTGGTCGGGGCCCGCACGACCCAGCAGCTGTCGACGCTCCTGCAGAGCGAGGAGGTCGAGCTGCCGGCGCAGATCGTCGAGGCCCTCGACGAGGTGTCGGCCGACCACACCTGAGTCGTCCGGCTCAGTCGTCCTCGTCGTCGTAGTCGTCGTCGAGCCCGGAGTAGATCCGGCTCCCGTCGCCGTCCTCGTCGTCGTGGTCGCCCAGGCCCTCGTCGGAGCCGTTCGCGGGCTCGTCACCGTCCTCGTCGTCGTCCTCGTCGTCGGTGTAGAGGTCGAGCGGGGTCATCTCGCCGTAGGCGTCGTAGAGCGCGCCGTCGTACTCCTCGAAGGCATCAGCGAGGTCCTCGTACGCGGCGACGACCGCCGGGTCCTCCTCCCCGCGGCGCGTGCTGCTCACCTCGAGGTGCCGCTCGAAAGCGGTGACGAGCCGGGCGAGGGCGGCACGCGGGTCAGCGGTCATGGCTCGAACCGTACCGGTCCTTGGGCAGAATGTGTCAGTGGCCGACTACGAGTACCTCGTCCTGAGCTTCGGGCGCGACGTCCGGCGCCAGGACATCCGCCGCACCCTCACCGAGCACGCCGAGTACGGGCACTGGGAGCTCGCACGCACCCGCACCTACGTCGGCGGGCTCACCCGGACCTGGCTGCGCCGCCGCATCATCCGCGCCCGACGCACCATCGGCGCCTGAGGCCGCTGCGGCTCAGCAGGTCTCGACGAGACGCCCGAGCACCCGCGCGCCGAAGCGCAGCGACTCGGTGGGCACCCGCTCGTCGATGCCGTGGAACATCGGCGCGAAGTCGAGGTCGGCCGGCAGCCGCAGCGGCGCGAACCCGTAGCCGGTGATGCCGAGCAGCGAGAGCGCCTTGTTGTCGGTGCCGCCGGACAGGCAGTAGGGCAGCACCTCGGCCTCCGGGTCCTCGGTGCGCAGGGCAGCCACCATCGCCTCCACGAGGTCGCCCTCGAACGGCGCGTCCAGGGCGATGTCCCGGTGCAGCACCTCGACGTCGACGTGCTCGCCCGCGAGCTCGCGGATGGTGTCCATCAGCGCCTCCTCGTGGCCGGGCAGGAACCGGCAGTCGACGTTGGCCGACGCGTGCTGCGGGATGACGTTGTGCTTGTACCCGGCGTCGAGCATCGTGACGTTGCTGGTGTCCTGCAACGTTCCTCGCACGAACCCCTGTGCCCCGCCGAGGTGGGCCAGCAGCTCCTCGAGGTCCTCGTCGGACCATCCGGTCCCGGTGAGCTCGGAGAGCCCGTCGAGCAGCGTGCGCACCGACGGGATGTACTCGCGTGGCCACTTGTGCTCGGCGATGCGCGCGATCGCCTCGGCGAGCCGGACGATGGCGTTCTCGTCGTTGGGGACCGACCCGTGGCCCGCGCGGCCGTTCGCGGTGAGCCGCAGCCAGGCGATGCCCTTCTCGGCGGTCTGGAGCAGGTAGGTACGCTGCTCCTCGCCGTCGCGCCCGGTGAAGGTGACGCTGTAGCCGCCGACCTCGCTGATGGCCTCCGTGACGCCCTCGAAGACATCGGGGTGGTGCTCGACCATGAAATGCGAGCCCTGCACTCCCCCGGCCTCCTCGTCGGCGAAGAAGACGACGACCAGGTCGCGCGGCGGCACCACGCCGCGCCGGGCGATGTCGCGGACGACGGCGAGCATCATCGCGTCCATGTCCTTCATGTCGACGGCGCCGCGGCCCCAGACGCAGCCGTCCTGCTCGACGCCCGCGAACGGGTCGACCGACCAGTCGGCGGCGTTGGCGGGCACGACGTCGAGGTGCCCGTGGACGCACAGCGCCCCGCGGTCGCGGTCGGCCCCGGGGATGCGCACGGCGACGCTGACCCGCCCCGGCTCGGACTCGTAGGTCTGCGGCTCCAGGCCGACCTCGCGCAGCTGCTCGACGACGTAGGCCGCCGCCGCGGCCTCCCCGGGCCCGCTCCCGTCGCCGTAGTTGCTCGTGTCGATCCGGATGAGCTCCTGGCAGATCCGGACGACCTCGTCCTCGGGGCGCAGCGTGTCGGTCATGCGCTCCACCGTAGACCGCGACCGGGACGACCGGGACGGCGCGCTCGGCCGGGCGGATTTCGGTTCCGGGGCACGGACCGTGTATCGTTCCGGGTCGTCGGACGGCCTCCCCAGGGCCGCTCGAAACCACTCGTCCGGGTGGCGGAATTGGCAGACGCGCTAGCTTGAGGTGCTAGTGCCCTTTATCGGGCATGGGGGTTCAAGTCCCCCCTCGGACACCGCGGTCGAAGGCCCCGAACCACTGGTTCGGGGCCTTCGTCGTGCTCGGGGACGATGCCGCCCCGGGCGGTCAGTCCTGGGCCTCGTCGTAGGCGTCCACGGCGTCGGCGAGGTCCTGCACCAGCGGATCGAGCCGGTCGGCCGCCTCCGGCGGGATGGCGCCGGAGGACACGTTGGTGCCGTACTCCTCGAGCATCGAGTTGCGCACGTCCACCAGGGTGCCGGCGTCGCCGTCCCGCAGTGCCTTGTCGATGTCGCGGATCTCCTGGTCGAGCGTCTTCGCCGCGTCCTTGTCGATGCCGTTGTCGCGCTCGAGCGCCTTGACCTCCTGCGAGAGGGCCCGCGAGGCGTCCTGCACGGCCTGTCCGGGGTCTGCGGACGTCGGGGTCTCCGAGGGGGTCGGCGTGGGCTCGGGCGCGGAGGTCGACGGGGACGGCGCCGGCTCGGTGGTCTGCTCCGCCGGCGCGGACGTGCTCGGGGTCGGGGTGCTCGAGGGCGTGGCGGCCGGGTCGTCCGTCCTCTTGCCCGGACCGAGGAAGAGGAACCAGCCGAGGACGGCCAGGGCGGCCACCGCGACGACGGTCATCACCCAGAACGGGGCGGAGGACCCGCGGCGCCCGGGTGCGTGGCCGGAGCGGGTCAGGGGCTCCTCGACCGGCGGCGGCGGGGGGACGGGCGGGACGGCCGCGGTGCGCGAGAGGCGCTGGGTGGGGTCGGCCCCGGACCCGGGGAGCACGGTCGTGGCGGCGGCGGCACCCGCGGCCCCGGCCACGGCAGCACCCGCCGCGGGTGCGGTGCGCGAGGCCAGGGCCTCGGCCACCGCACCCGCGCCCTCGGGCCGGTCCGCGGGGTCCTTGGCGAGCAGCGAGGTGACGAGGGTCGAGAGCCAGGCCGGGGTGTCGGGGCGCAGGGTCCGCACGTCCGGGACCGGGTCGGTGGTGTGCTGCATCATCGTCGCCACCGCGGTGCCGGCGCTGAACGGCGGCCGGCCGGCGAGCAGGGCGAAGAGCAGGCAGCCGAGGGCGTAGAGGTCGGCCCGTCCGTCGACGCGCCCGCCCATCGCCTGCTCGGGCGCCAGGTACTCGGCGGTGCCCATCACGGTGTGCGTGGCGGTCAGGGCCTGGCCGGCCGTGGCCTCTCCCAGCTGGGTGATGCCGAAGTCGACGACCCGCACCCGGCCGTCCTCGGCGTGCACGACGTTGCCGGGCTTGATGTCGCGGTGGACCAGCCCGCGGGCGTGCGCGGCCTCCAGCGCCGAGGCGACCTGCCGCCCCACCTCGACGACCTCGTCGACCGGCAGCGGCCCGTCGGCCACCTGCTCGGCCAGGCTCGGCCCGGGCAGCAGCTCCATCACGAGGTAGGCGGTGTCGCCCTCGACACCCGTGTCGTGGACCGTGACGACGTTCGGGTGGCTGATGCCGGCCGTCACGCGGGCCTCGCGCTCGAAGCGGGCCGCGCCGGCCTCGTCCGGCAGGCGGGTCAGGTCGATGGTCTTGACGGCCACCCGGCGTCCCAGCACGGTGTCGGTGGCCTGCCAGACCTCGCCCATCCCACCGCGCCCGATCGGGGCGTCGAGGACGTAGCGTCCGGCCAGTCGTCGTTCCTCGCTCATCCGCCAGAGCCTAGCCAGCGCTCCCGGGTCCCCGGCCGCCGACTAGCCTGAGGAGGTGCTCGAGCCCGTCACCGCCGTCCGGTACGTCGCGCCGCTCCGTGAGGGCGGCTCGCTGCCGGGGCTCGTCGAGGCCGACGACCTCGGCACCTACGTCGTGAAGTTCACCGGCGCCGGCCAGGGGCGCAAGGTGCTCGTCGCCGAGGTGCTCGTCGGGGAGATGGCCCGCCGCGTCGGTATCCCCACCCCGCGGCTCGCGGTCGTCGACCTGCCGCCCGCCATCGCCCGCTACGAGGCCGACGAGGAGGTCCAGGACCTGCTCAACGCCTCCCCCGGCCGCAACCTCGGGGTGGACTTCCTGCCCGGCGCCTTCGGGTACGACGGCTCGCGGCCACCGTCGGCCGAGGACGCCGCGGCGATCCTCTGGCTCGACGCCTACACCGCCAACGTCGACCGCACCTGGGCCAACCCGAACCTCCTCGTGTGGCACGGGCGCACCTGGGCCATCGACCACGGCGCCGCCCTCTGGTTCCACCACGGGTGGCCCAGCCGGCCCCCGGACGTCGGGCGGTTCGTGGCGCAGCCCTTCGACCCCTCCGGCCACGTCCTCGCGCCGGTCGCCGGGCCGGTGGCCGCGGCGCACGAGCGGCTCGCACCGCTGCTCACCGAGGACGTCCTGCGCGAGGTCGTCGCCGAGGTCCCGGACGAGTGGCTCGAGACCACCGCGAGCCTGCCCGACCTCACGGCCGTGCGCGCCGCCTACCTCGAGCACCTCTCCCGGCGCCTGGCCTCCCCCTCGGCGTGGCTGGGAGGTGCGGCGTGAGCCACCCCTACCAGTACGTCGTGCTGCGCTTCGTGCCCCGCGTCGACCGCGGTGAGTGCGTCAACGTCGGGGTCGTCCTGCACTCGCAGTCGGCCGGGGTCCTCGAGTGCGCCTGGCACGTCGAGGAGCCGCGGGTCCGGGCCCTGGCCCCCGACGCCGACCTCGACGCGCTGCGCGCCGCGCTCGAGGCGGTCGGGTCGATGTGTGCCCGTCCGCCCGCCGACGTCGATGCCGCGCTCACGACGCAGGGCAAGCGCTTCGGCTGGCTCAGTGCCCCCCGTTCGACCGTCCTCCAGCCCGGACCGGTCCACGGCGGGTCCGCCGCCGACCCCGCCGCGGAGGTCGACCGGCTGCTCGAGCGCCTCGTCCGCTGAGTGCGGCGCGGCCTCAGACCCCGACGACGCGCGGCGCCTCGAGGACGCGCTCGAGGTCGGCCAGGGTGTACGGCTTGCTGAGGTAGTCGTCCATCCCGGCCGCGAGCATCCGCTCCCGGTCGCCCTCGGCCGCGTTCGCGGTGAGCGCGACGACGTGCGGCTGGTACCCGTCCCGCTCCCGCACCTGCCGGGTCGCGGCGACACCGTCGAGGTTCGGCATGTTGACGTCCATGAGCACGACGTCGTAGTCGCGGTTCTCCGTCGCCGCGACCGCCTCGAGCCCGTCGGTCGCGACGTCGGCCTCGATGCCGAGCCGGCGCAGCATGTGCAGCGCCACCATCCGGTTCACCGGGTCGTCCTCGGCGAGGAGCACGGAGACCGATGCCGTGACCTGGTCGTTCGGGACCACCAGCACCGGGGTCTCCGGGGCCGCGAGACAGGTCTGCTCGGGGAGCGGGCAGTGGCGCACCGGGACGGTGACCGTGAAGACCGAGCCCTCACCCGGCGTCGAGGTCACCTCGAGGTGGCCACCGAGCCGGCTGGCGATGCGCGTGCAGATGGCCAGGCCGAGGCCGGTGCCGCCGTGCGTGCGGGTCGTCGAGGAGTCGGCCTGCTGGAAGGGGCTGAAGATGCGCTCGAGCCGGTCCGCGGGGATGCCCATCCCGGTGTCGTGGACCTCCACGACGAGCTCGCCGCCCAGCAGTCCCTCCCCGTCCGGGGCGCCGCCCACGGAGCGGTGGCGCGCGACCATCCGGACGCCCCCACGGTCGGTGAACTTCAGGCCGTTCCCGACGAGGTTGATGAGCACCTGGCGCAGGCGGACGACGTCGGTGCAGACCAGCCGGGGCACGTCCTCCCCCGCCTCCCAGCGCAGGTCCAGGCCCCGACGGTCGGCGGCCGGCTGGAGCATTGCGGCGACGTCGGCGAGCAGCGCGCGGACGTCCGCCGACGCCGACTCGGTCTCCAGGTTGCCGCTCTCGAGGGCGCTGAAGTCGAGGATGTCGTTGACGATCGCCAGCAGGTGCCGCCCGCTCTGGTGCGCGGTCTGCACGTACTCCCGCTGGTCCTCGCGCAGCTCGGTGTCGAGGAGCAGCTCGGTCAGCCCGAGGACGGCGTTGAGCGGCGTGCGGATCTCGTGGCTCATGCTCGCGAGGAAGCGCTGCTTGGCGGCCGCCGTCTCCTCGGCCGTCTCCTTGGCGGCGCGCAACGCGTCCTCGGTCGCGCGCCGCTTGGTGATGTCGGCCTGGACGGCGACGAAGCCGGTGACCGTCTCGCCCTCGAGGATGGGGCGCACCTCGATGGAGGCCCAGTACGGCTCGCCGGACCGGACGTAGTTGAGGACCTCGGCGCTGAACGGCTCGCGAGCCTCGATCTTGCGCCGCATGTAGGCCGTCGTCTCGGGACAGGTGTCCGGCCCCTGGAGCAGCCGCCCCGGGACCTGGCCCAGGGCCTCCTCCCGGCTCCAGCCGGTGTGCCGCACGAAGGCGTCGTTGACCCACTCGATCCGGCCCCGCTCGTCGGTGATGACGACGTGGTTGTCGGTCGCCTCCACGGCCACCGAGTGGCGCTGCAGCTGCGCCCGGGCGGCCCGCAGTCGCTCGGTCTGGGCGATCTGCGCGCGGCGCGCGCCGTAGAGCACGTACACCATGCCGGCGACCAGGCCGACGAGTGCGAAGAGGGTGAAGACGAGACCACCGAGCAGCCAGCGCGTGTCCTGGACCAGCGAGTCCGTCGCGGCGTTGGCCTCCGCGGCGTCGCGCTTGCGCACGTTCTCGGCCTGCGACACCAGAGCGTTGTACTGCAGCTCCAGGGTCCGGATCTCCGCGGAGAGCTGTGCCTGCCGGGCGGGCGTCAGGGTCGAGGGGTCGGCCACCGCCGACTGCACGGCGAGGTCGAGCCCGCCGCGCCAGCCGGCCGCGAGCGCCCGGGACCGCGCGAGCAGCGACTCGTCGCCCAGGGTGCGGCCCTGGTAGTCCAGGGTCCCCTCCTGGATGCGCTGGGCCGCGAGCGAGCGCGCCAGCTCGATGCGCTGTGGGTCGGGGGTGGCCGAGGCGACGGCGGCGTCCAGCCGGAGCAGCTCGCGCTGCACCTGGCTGAGCGTGCGGACGTTGCCGTCCACGAGGTCCTGGGTGAGCCGCACGTTGTCGCTCAGGGCGCCGGTGGAACCCACGGTCAGCGCGCCGAGGGCGATCGTCCCCGCGAGGGCGAGCAGGGCCGGCACGACGAGGGCCAGGAGCATCCGGCGCCGCGTGTGCTCCTCGACCCACAGCTGCTTCACGTCACTCGACCCCGATGCTCTTCAGCTGCCAGATCCAGCGGGGGTCGTAGACGACCGGGTCGAGGTCGAAGCTGTCGGTCGGGTAGATGACCCGCGTCGGGCCGTAGTGCTCGACCGACATGCGCTGCCCGTCGACCGAGGTCGCGAGCAGGACCGGGTACTTCCTGGCGTCGGCGGCGGGGATGTCGACCCCGTAGTCGTTGATCGCCATCGTGTGCAGGGTCGTCGCGTTGCCGGCGCCGACGTAGTCGAGCAGGCTCTGGAGGAGGACGCCGCGGAAGGTCGCGCGGTGGCCCTCGGCCTGCTTGTCGTCGACGGAGTACTCGACGAGGCCGAGCTTCTCGATGGCCGCGATGTCGAGCGAGACCGCCTTCTGCCCCGTGACGGCGCCCGAGACGGTGAGCACGACCGGGCCGGTCGGAGCCGGGACGGGGTCGCCGGGGCGCAGCGTGGGGGCGCTGACCACCGTGTAGCCCGTCGGGGCGGCGCTCGAGGCGGCGGGGGTCGCGGCGGCGTCCGCGCGGGCCGTCCCCTGCGCGCAGCCCGCGAGGGGCAGGAGGGCGAGCGCAGCGAGGGCGGCGGCGGCGGGGAGGAGCCGGTGGCGAGGGGTGGTGTTCATCGGTCTGTCTTCTTCTCGGGTGGGGTGGGGGTGGGGTGGGTCCGGAGCGCGTGCCCCGGGACGACCGGGCCCCTACGATGGGGGCCCGGTCGGGAGGAGAGGGGTCGAGCATGAGCGGAGCGGACGGGGGCGTGGCCCCGGACCTGTCCGGCCTGGTCGAGCAGATGGGGGACGAAGGCCTGGCCGCCGACGTCGTGGAGGTCTACCTCGAGGCGCTGCCCGAGCGGGTGGCGGCGATCCGCGCCGCGCGTGACGGGGGCGACGAGGAGGCGGTGCGGGCCGCGCACAGCCTGAAGTCCGCGAGCGCCCTGCTCGGGCTGCACGACCTGTCGGGCCGAGCCGCCGCGCTGGAGGCCGCCCTGCGCCAGGACCCCGCGGGCGACCCGGCACCGCTCGTCGAGGCGGTGCTGGAGCGAACCCCGGGTGCCGAGGCCGCGCTGCGCCAGTGGCTGGCGGGGCGTCGACCCACCGGCTGACCGCGCGCTCATCGCGCCAGTGCGGTGGCCGGCTCCTCGTCGGTCACCGGCTCGAAGCGGTAGCCGAAGCCGCGCACGGTCCGGATCCAGCCCTGGTTCGTGGCGCTCTCCCCGAGCTTGCGTCGCAGGTTGGCGAGGTGCACGACGATGACGTGGTCGTCGCCGACCCAGTCCCCGCCCCAGACCGCGTCCATCAGCTGGCCGCGGGTGAAGGTGCGCCGGGGGGCGCCGGTCAGGACCTCGAGGAGGTCGTACTCGATGCGGGTGAGCTCGACGGCCTCGCCGTCGACGAGGACCTCGTGCGCGACCGGGTCGACGCTGAGCCGGCCGAAGAGACGGACGTCCGGGGAGGCCGCGACGCGGGGGCGGCGGCGCATGGCCCGGATCCGGGCGGTCAGCTCGCGCGGGGAGAAGGGCTTGGTGACGTAGTCGTCGGCGCCCATCGTCAGGCCGAGGACGCGGTCCAGCTCATCCGTGCGCGCGGTCACCATCACGACGTAGCAGTCGGAGAACTCCCGGATCCGCCGGCACACCTCGATGCCGTCGATGCCGGGGAGGGTGATGTCGAGCAGCACCAGCTCGGGGCCGTACCGACGGGCGGCCTCGATGCCCTGCTCGCCGTTGCTCGCATGCACCACGCGGAACCCCTCGTTGCCGAGGAGGGTGGTCGCCACGCGGGTGAACTCCGGCGAGTCCTCGATGACGAGGGCGGTCTGCTGGGTCATGACGTCTCCTTCAGGTTCTCGTGACCGTATCGGCACAACTGACACCGTTGTCAGCACCTGGATCGAGAACTGGCCGGACGGGGGATGACCGTGTCGGTCGGGTGGCGCCGCGCCGTTCCGTCGGACGGCCGATACCCCCCGGGGTGGACGTCAGGAGGACGTGCGCAGCGCCCACGCGGCGACGGCGCCGGCGGCCGCGACGTTGAGCGAGTCGACGCCGCCGGCCATCGGGATGCGCACCACGGTGTCGACGGCGGCGAGCGTGCGACGGGTCAGCCCGTCGCCCTCGGTGCCGAGCACCAGCGCGAGCCGCTCGGGCGGGTCGGCGGCGAGCTCGTCGAGGCCGACCGAGTCCTCGGTCAGGGCCAGGGCCGCGACGTGGAACCCGAGGTCGTGGAGGTCGGCGACGGCGCCGGGCCAGGGGTCGACCCGGGTCCACGGCACCTGGAAGACGGTGCCCATCGAGACCCGGACCGAGCGCCGGTAGAGCGGGTCGGCGCAGCGCGGCGTGACCAGGACCGCGTCGGTGCCGAGCGCCGCGGCCGACCGGAAGACGGCACCGACGTTCGTGTGGTCGACGACGTCCTCCAGCACGAGGACCCTGCGCGCGCCCTCCAGCACGCTCGCCAGCGGGGGCAGCGCCGGGCGGTGCATCGAGGCCAGGGCCCCGCGGTGGAGGTGGAAGCCGGTGAGCCGCTCGACGACGTCGTGCTCGGCGACGTAGACCGGCACGCCGTCGCGCTCGGCGTCGGCGACGACGTCGGCGAGGTCGGTGAGCCAGCGCTGGGCCATGAGGAACGAGCGGGGCCGGTGCCCGGCGGCCAGCGCCCGGCGGATGACCTTCTCGGACTCCGCGACGTAGAGCCCGCCCTCGGGCTCGAGCCGCCGGCGCAGCGCGACGTCGGTGAGCCCGACGTAGTCCACGAGGCGGGGGTCGGTCTCGTCGGTGACGCGCACGACGCTCACGGGAAGACCACCAGCCGGGTGACGGCGACGAGGCCGACCACGACGATGACGGTCCGCAGGACGGGGCTGGGCAGCCGCCGCCCGACCGTGGAGCCGATGACCCCGCCGACCGTGGACCCGACGGCGATGAGGAGGACGACGAGCCAGTCCACCCGCTCGGGGGCGACGACGAGGAAGACGACGGAGGCGACGGCGTTGACGACCGTCGCCAGCACGTTCTTCAGCCCGTTGAGCCGCTGGAGGGACTCCCCCGACAGGGCCCCGAGGATCCCCATGAGGATGACGCCCTGTGCCGCACCGAAGTACCCGCCGTACACGCCCGCGCCGAGGACGCCGCCCTGCATGAGCAGCCGGTGCTCGCGCGCCTCTCCCCCGGCCGCCTCGCGGCGGCGGGTCGTGCGCGCGTTGATCCGCGGGCCGAAGGCGACCAGCAGGATGCCGACGACGATGAGCACGGGGACGACGGCCCGAAAGAGCTCGGGCGGGAGGACGAGGAGCAGGAGGGCCCCGGTGATGCCACCGAGCAGCGACATCGGCACGTACCGGCGCAGCTCGGGGCCCATCCCCCGCAGCTCGCGCCGGTACCCGACCGCTCCGGTGAGGCTGCCCGGGACGAGGCCGAGGTTGTTGGAGATGTTGGCCGTCACCGGCGGCACGCCGAGCAGCAGCAGGGTCGGGAAGGTGATGAGTGTGCCCGAGCCGACGATGGTGTTGATGGTGCCTGCGCCGACGCCCGCGAGGACGACGAGGAGGGCTTCACCGACGGGCACCCGGCCACCCTAGTGCGGGTGGCCGGGTGCCTCGGGACGGGTCCCGGTCTGCGGGAATGGGCCTCAGCGCTCGTCTGCGGGGGGTGCCGGCGGTGCCGGCGGCTGGGACCACGGCATCTGCGGCGGGGCCGGGGGCTCCGCGGTCGGCGGAGTCGCGGGCGCCTCCGGAGGCGTGGCCGGAGCGACGGGCTCGGCCGGCGGTGCCGGGGGCGGCGGGGTCTGGCGCGGCGGCACCGCGTCGGCACCCGGCCGGACCGGGGGCTGGACGCGCGAGGCCGGGGCGGCGTGCTCCTCGGCCTCCTTGCTCGACTGGGCGGCCTGCCCGCGGGCCCGCTCGAGCGCGGCCTTCGGGTCCTCGAGGGTGGTCTCCTCGAAGGCGTTGCCGAGCATCTCGCCCGGGTCGACCCACTCGTCGTCCCCGCCGTCGCCGGTGGGCTTCGTCGCGCCGAGCGCCCCGCCGATGCCGCGCAGGGCGTCGGTCAGCTCGCTCGGGATGATCCACATCTTGTTCGAGTCTCCGCGGGCGATCTGCGGCAGCACCTGGAGGTACTGGTAGGCGAGCAGCTTCTGGGTCGGCTTGCCGCGGTGGATGGCGTCGAAGACCTGCTGGATGGCACGGGCCTGGCCCTGGGCCTCGAGGATGCGGGCCTGGGCCGAGCCCTCGGCGCGCAGGATCTGGCTCTGCTTCTCGCCCTCGGCGGTGAGGATCTGGCTGGCCTTGGTGCCCTCGGCGTTGAGGATGGCGGCGCGGCGGTCGCGCTCGGCCTTCATCTGCTTCTCCATCGACTCCTGGATGGAGGCCGGCGGGTCGATCGCCTTGAGCTCGACGCGGTTGACGCGGATGCCCCACTTGCCGGTGGCCTCGTCGAGGACGCCGCGCAGCTGGCCGTTGATCTGGTCGCGGCTGGTCAGCGTCTGCTCGAGGTCGAGCGAGCCGATGACGTTGCGCAGCGTGGTGACGGTCAGCTGCTCGATGCCGGCGATGAAGTTGGCGATCTCGTAGACGGCCGACTTCGGGTCGATCACCTGGTAGTAGATGACGGTGTCGATCGAGACGACGAGGTTGTCGCTCGTGATGACCGGCTGCGGCGGGAACGAGACGACCTGCTCGCGCTGGTCGATGTTGGCCCGGACGATGTCGACGAACGGGACGAGGAAGTGCAGGCCGCCCTCGAGGGTGCGCGAGTAGCGGCCGAGCCGCTCGATGATCAGGGCCGTCTGCTGCGGCACGACGCGGACCGTACGCACGAGCACGATGACCGCGAACAGCGCGAGCAGCAGGATGACGATCAGTGGACCGATTCCGTCCATGGTGTACCTCTCCGTGGGCGCCGGGGTGCCGGCGTCAGGTGGTGGGGGTGGTGGGGGGCACGGGCACGACGATCGCCGTGGCGCCGTGGATGGCGATGACGCGCACCTGGTCACCGGGGCCGACGGGCTCGCCGCCCTCGGCGAGCCGGGCCGACCAGGTCTCGCCGGCGAGCTTGATGCGGCCGTCGCTCTCGGTGACGGCCTGGAGGACCCAGGCCTCGCGGCCGACGAGGCCGGCGGCGCCGATGTGGTGGTCGGTCACGGTGTCGGTGAACTTGCGCTTGAGCATCGGGCGCAGGAAGAACAGGAGCAGGAGGGCCGCGACGACCGCGACGACCACCTGGAAGAAGAACGGCGCCCCGAGCGCGGCGGCCACGGCGCCGGCCAGCGCCCCGCCCGCGAACATCACGAAGACGAAGTCGACGGTGGCGACCTCGATGGCCGCCAGCACCAGTGCGACCCCGAGCCATCCGAGCCACGCGTTCTCGGTCAGCCAGTCCATGGGGCTCCCCTTCCTGTCGTGCGTCGGACGCGGCGCGGGTGGCCCGCGTTCCCGGGCGGCTCAGCGGGCCCGGGCGGCATACCGGTTCCCCCGGGCCTCGAGCTCGAGCGGCATCCCGAAGGTGCGCTCGAGGTTCTCGGCGGTCAGCGTGATCTCGACCGGCCCCTGCGCAACGACGCGGCCGCCGCGCAGCAGGAGGACGTCGGTGAAGTGCGGCGGGATCTCCTCGACGTGGTGCGTGACGAGGACCAGGGCGGGGGCGGCGAGGTCCTCGGCGAGCAGGCCGAGGCGGCGCACGAGGTCCTCGCGGCCCCCGAGGTCGAGGCCGGCGGCCGGCTCGTCGAGGAGCATCAGCTCGGGGTCGGTCATCAGGGCCCGGGCGATCTGCACCCGCTTGCGCTCGCCCTCGGACAGCGTGCCGTAGAGGCGCTCGGCCAGGTGGCTGGCGCCGAGCGCCTCGAGCAGCTCGGTGGCGCGGCCCTCGTCCATCCGGTCGTAGGCCTCGCGCCAGCGCCCGACGACCCCGTAGGACGCGGTGACGACGACGTCGCGGACCCGCTCGCGGGGCGGGATGCGTTCGGCGAGTGCGGCGCTCGAGAGACCGATGCGCGGACGGAGCTCGAAGACGTCGACCGCCCCGAGGACCTCACCGAGCACGCCGACGACACCGGAGGTGGGGTGCATCCGCCCGGAGGCGAGCTGGAGGAGCGTGGTCTTGCCGGCGCCGTTGGGGCCCAGCACGACCCAGCGCTGACCCTCCTCGACCTCCCAGGAGACGTCGTCGAGGATCGTGGTGTCCCCGCGCACGACGCTGACGCCGGCGAGGGCCAGGACGTCGCTCATGCCCCGACCCTAGTCGACCGGGCCTGTGCCAAAAGGCAGCACGCGCTAGTGACCCCGCATCGGCCCGCCGGGGCGGCCGTGCGCGTCGGCCACCACCTCGGCCATGACCGACAGCGCGATCTCGCCGGCGCTGCTGCCGCCGATCGAGAGCCCGGCCGGCAGGTGCAGCCGGCCCAGTGCCTCGTCGGTCATGCCCCGGGAACGGAAGTCCTCCAGCACGGATGCCGACCGGCCGCGGCTGGCCATCATCGCGACGTAGCGGACCCCGGACGTGGCGGCGTCGGCGATGAGGTCGTAGGCGCCCGCGCCGTCGTGGTTGCACACGACGAGCGCGTCGACGTGGCCGAGCGACTCGGGGTCCGTGGGGGCCTCCTCGAGCAGCGCGGCGCTCCAGCCGGCCGCCTCGGCGATGGTGACCAGGGCCCGCGCGATGTGGTTGTCGAAGACGACGACCAGGCGCCCGAGGGGCCCCTCGACCGGGGTGGCGCCGCTGCCGCGGACCGGGTCGTGCCGGGTGTCGCTCACCGCGACAGCACCTGGCGGTAGACCTCCATCGTGCGGTCACCGATCGAGGCCCAGGAGAACGACTCCACCGCTCGACGTCGCCCGGCGACGCCCATCCGGGCCGCACGGTCGAGGTCGGACACGGCGTCGTTCAGGGCGGCCGCGAGGTCGGCGACGAAGCGGTCCTCGTCGACCGGGGTGCCGGTGCCGCCCTGCACCTGCTCGATGGGGACCAGCCAGCCGGTCTCGCCGTCGACGACGACCTCGGGGATGCCACCGGTGGCCGTCGCGACGACCGGCAGCTCGCAGGCCATCGCCTCGAGGTTGACGATGCCGAGCGGCTCGTACACCGACGGGCAGACGAAGACGGTGGCGCCGCTGAGCACGGCGACGACCTGGTCGCGCGGCAGCATCTCCGAGATCCAGACGACGCCGTCACGCTGCTCGCGCAGCCCGTCGACGAGCGACTCGACCTCGGCCTTGATCTCCGGGGTGTCGGGCGCGCCGGCGAGCAGGACCAGCTGGACCTCCGGCGGCAGCTCGGCGGCGGCGCGCAGGAGGTAGGGCAGGCCCTTCTGGCGGGTGATCCGGCCGACGAACACGACGCTCGGCCGGTCGGGGTCGATGCCGTGGCGGCGGACGGTGTCCTCGTCGGTGCGCTTCTGCCAGAGCTCGGAGTCGATCCCGTTGTGCACGACCGCGACCTTCGCCGGGTCGACCTGCGGGTAGGAGCGCAGGATGTCCTCGCGCATCCCGGCACTGACCGCGATGACGGCGGCGGCTCCCTCGTACGCCGTCCGCTCGACCCAGGACGACAGCCGGTAGCCCCCACCGAGCTGCTCGGCCTTCCACGGGCGCATCGGCTCGAGGCTGTGCGCGGACAGGACGTGCGGCACGCCCTCGAGGAGCCCGCCGACGAGGCCGGCGAAGTTGGCGTACCAGGTGTGCGAGTGGACGATGTCGCTCCCCGCGCAGGCGGCGGCCATCGTCAGGTCGACGCCGAGAGTGGTCAGCGCGGCATTGGCGCCGTCGAGCTGCGGCAGGTCGGGGTGGCTCGTCGTCCCCTCCTCGTCACGGGGGCCGCCAAAGGCGTGCACCCGCACGTCGGCGTCGCCGCGGGCCCGCAGCGCCCGGACCAGCTCGGCGACGTGCACCCCCGCTCCCCCGTAGATGGACGGCGGGTACTCCTTGGAGAGGATGTCGATGCGCACGGTTTTCACCGTAGTGGTGAACGGGGACTCCCGGCGAGGACGCGCACCCCATAGGTTGGGGCCATGGCGTACCGCAGCGGAGGTCCCAAGGTCCTGGCCATCGTCCTCGCTGGTGGGGAGGGCAAGCGCCTCATGCCGCTCACGCGCGACCGGGCGAAGCCGGCCGTGCCGTTCGGGGGCATCTACCGGCTCATCGACTTCGCGCTCTCGAACGTCGTCAACTCCGGCTACCTCAAGGTGGTCGTGCTGACGCAGTACAAGTCGCACAGCCTCGACCGGCACGTGACGAAGACGTGGCGGATGAGCACGATGCTCGGCAACTACGTGGCCCCGATCCCGGCCCAGCAGCGCATCGACAAGTCCTGGTACCAGGGCAGCGCCGACGCGATCTTCCAGTCGCTCAACACGATCACCGACGAGCGCCCGGACATCGTCGTCGTCGTGGGCGCGGACCACGTGTACCGGATGGACTTCTCGCAGATGGTCGACCAGCACATCGCGAGCGGTGCCGGGGTCACGGTCGCGGCCATCCGCCAGCCGCGCTCGACCTCCGACCAGTTCGGCGTCATCGACGTCGAGCCCGACGACCCGTCGCGCATCCGGGCCTTCCTCGAGAAGCCGGCCGACCCCGACGGCCTGCCCGACTCCCCCGACGAGATCCTCGCGAGCATGGGCAACTACGTGTTCTCGGCCGACGCGCTCATCGACGCCGTGACCGCCGACTCCACGCTCGAGGGCAGCAAGCACGACATGGGCGGAGACATCGTCCCGGCGCTCGTCGACCAGGGCGCCGCCTACGTCTACGACTTCAAGAACAACGTCGTGCCCGGCGGCACCGAGCGCGACATGGGCTACTGGCGCGACGTCGGGACCATGGACTCCTACTACGACGCCCACATGGACCTCGTCTCGATCCACCCGGTCTTCAACCTCTACAACTACGACTGGCCGATCTACACCACGTACGGGCCGTACCCGCCGGCGAAGTTCGTCCACGGCGCCAACGGCCGCTTCGGCGAGGCGCTGAACTCGGCCGTCTCGCCCGGCGTGGTCATCTCCGGCGCGCGGGTCAACGGCTCGGTCGTCTCCCCCGACGTGCACGTCCACAGCTACACCGAGATCGACGACTCGGTGCTGCTCGACGGGGTGCAGGTGGGGCGCAACTGCATCCTGCGCAAGGCGATCATCGACAAGAACGTCGTCGTCCCCGACGGCACCACGATCGGTGTCGACCGCGATGCCGACCTCGCCCGCGGGTTCTCGGTCACCGAGTCCGGCATCACCGTCGTCGGCAAGGGCCAGGAGATCACCGGATGAGCGCCGCCGACCGCCCCGTCCGCATCGGCGCCCAGCTGCAGCCGCAGCACGCCACCTACGCCGACCTCCGGCGCGCCTGCGCCGAGCTCGAGGAGGCCGGGGTCGACGTCATCTTCAACTGGGACCACTTCTTCCCGCTCTACGGCGAGGCCGACGGCGCGCACTTCGAGTGCTGGACGATGCTCGGCGCCTGGGCCGAGGCGACCGAGCGCGTCGAGATCGGCGCGCTCGTCACGTGCAACAGCTACCGCAACCCCCAGCTGCTCGCCGACATGGCCCGCACCGTCGACCACGTCAGCGCCCGCGACGGCGGCGAGGGGCGGCTCATCCTGGGCATCGGGTCCGGCTGGTTCGAGCGCGACTACGACGAGTACGGGTACGAGTTCGGCACTGCCGGAGGCCGTCTCGATGCCCTCGCTCGTGACCTGCCCCTCATCGAGGAGCGCTGGGCGAAGCTCAACCCCGCGCCGACGCGGAAGATCCCCGTCCTCATCGGCGGCGGGGGCGAGAAGAAGACGCTGCGGATCGTGGCGCAGCACGCCGACATCTGGCACGGCTTCGGCGACCCCGAGACGGTCGCGCACAAGCACGCCGTCCTCGACGAGTGGTGCGCGAAGGTCGGGCGCGACCCGGCCGAGATCGAGCGGTCGGCCGGCGTCTCCCCGAAGCCGGGTCGCCACCCCGAGGACGTCGGCGACTACGCGGCCGGCGCCCAGGCGCTGTACGACGTCGGGACGCGCCTGTTCACGGTCGGGCTCAACGGTCCCGACTACGACATCGGCCCGCTGCGCGACCTCGTCGCGTGGCGCGACGCCGAGCACCCACGCGCCTGACCCGCAGCCGCCGGTCCGGTGCGTGACACCGGGCCCGGGCAGCGGGACACTGACGCCATGGCCGGGCACCGGGCCCGGCGCGGCACCGGGAGGTTCCCATGCGCGTGGTCCAGTGGCAGGTGCTCGTCGTCCAGGGGGTCGTGGCCGCCCTCTTCGGGGTGCTCGCGATGGCCCGTCCGGTGACCACCGGGCTCAGCCTCGTCGTCCTCTGGGGACTCTTCGCCCTCGTCGACGGTGTCGCCGCCCTCGTCGGGGTCTTCTCGGCCGAGGGCGGGCTGCGGCGGACACTGCTCCTCGCGATGGGCGTCGTCTCCGTCCTCGCCGGGCTCGTCGCCGTGCTGAACCCGGTGTACGCGGCCGTCACGCTGACGTGGGTGCTCGGGCTCTGGCTCCTGGTGCGTGCCGGCCTCGAGGCCTACGCCGCGACCGCGCTCTCGACGGGGTCGACCCGCTGGCTGCGCCTGCTGGGTGCCGTGTTCCTCGTGGTCGCCGGCGTGCTGTTCGTCGCCCGACCGGGTGCGGCAGCGCTCGGCATCGCGCTCTGGCTCGGGGTCTTCGCCCTGCTGGCCGGGATCACGCTCGTCGTGGCCGGGCTCGCACTGCGCTCGGCGCCCGCGACGAGCCAGGGTCCGCTCGGCACCCCGGCCGCACCTCCCCCTCCCCCCGCGACCCCGGCCTGAGTCAGCGGGCCAGGTGGGCGCGGACGGCGGCAACCCGCTCGGCCGGGCCCCCGACCACCTCGAGGACGTCCACCGTGCCCGGCACCAGCTCGGCATCGCCCACGAGGTCGAGCAGGCAGCGGTCGGTCTCCGCACGCAGCTCGAGGTCCTCCTCGGCCGGCACGTACAGGTCGCGGACACCCTCGAGCGGGAGCACCACGAGGAGGTCGGCGTGTGCCGTCGCCCGGGCCGTCAGGGTGCGCAGGGTCCCCATCGCCGTCGGTGACGGTGCCGGCCTGCCGAGCGCGGTCAGGGCGACGAGGTAGGCGAGCAGGTCGAGCGGGCCGCGCTCGAGGACGACGTCGTCGCCGAGCGCCGGGTCGAGGAGCCGCTCCGCCGCGATGTGCAGCTGCTCGACGAACGAGGCGGCCGACGCCGGGTCGCTCTCGTCCTCGACGAGCTCCCACGGGTCGCCGAGCAGCGCGTGGCCCGGGAGGGCGGCGCACAGGTCGGCCGCCAGCGTGGACTTGCCCGTGGCGTGGGTGCCGGAGACGACGATGCGCACGAGCGCGACGGTACCGGTGGGCTGCGGTCCCGGTCCGCGGGCTCGGGCCGCCCCGGTGTCGGTGCGCGGTTAGCCTGCAGGAGTGCCCTCCCCCGAGACGCCGCCCCTCCCGCCGCAGCCCGACCCCCGGGCCCGCACCCTCCTCGTCTCGCTCTCCGGCCCGGACCGGCCGGGGGTGACCAAGGCCGTCTTCGAGGCCGCCTCCACGGTCGGCGCCGACGTCCTGGACGTCGAGCAGGTCGTCGTGCGGGGGCACCTCGCGCTCTCCGTGCTGCTCGCCCCCGTCCACGACGAGAACGTCCTCACCGACCGGCTGACCCGGGCCGGCCAGGCCATGGGCATGCACGTGACGCTCAGCGCCGGCCGGGGAGACAACCGGCCGCGGCGCACCGGGCGGGCCGCCGTCGTCGTCATGGGCGCCCCCCTGGAGACGCGTCACGTCGCGGCGGTCGCCGCCGAGGTCGCCGGCCACGGCGCCAACATCGACCGCATCCGCCGGCTGTCCCGGTGGCCGGTGACCACCGTCGAGCTCGACGTCAGCGGCGCCGACGTGCCGCGGCTGCGCCGCGAGCTGGCGCTGGTCTCCTCGGCCACGGGGTGCGACGTCGCGGTGGCCCCCGCCGGCCTGGCCCGCCGCGGTGGACGGCTCGTCGTCATGGACGTCGACTCCACGCTCATCCAGGACGAGGTCATCGAGCTCATCGCGCAGCACGCGGGGACCGCCGCCGAGGTCGCCGAGGTCACCGAGCGGGCGATGCGCGGCGAGCTCGACTTCGCCGAGAGCCTGCACGCCCGGGTCGCCACGCTCGCCGGGCTCCCGGTCTCGGTCCTCGACGAGGTGCGGGAGTCGGTGCGGCTCACCCCGGGTGCGCGCACCCTGGTCCGCACGCTGAAGTCGCTCGGCTTCACGGTGGCCCTGGTCTCGGGCGGGTTCGCCGAGGTCGTCGACCCCATCGGGGCCGACCTCGGTGTCGACCACGTGCGGGCCAACCGCCTCGAGGTCCGCGACGGGCTGCTCACCGGGCGGGTGGAGGGCGAGGTCGTCGACCGCGCCGCCAAGGCCTCGGCGCTGCGCGAGTTCGCCGCCCTCGAGGGCCTGCCCCTCGCGCGGACGGTGGCCATCGGGGACGGCGCCAACGACCTGGACATGCTCGGTGTCGCCGGGCTCGGGGTGGCCTTCAACGCCAAACCCGTCGTGCAGGCCCAGGCCGACACCGCCGTCAACGTGCCCTACCTCGACACCGTCCTCTTCCTCCTCGGCGTCAGCCGCGAGGAGATCGAGGACGCCGAGACCGGCGACCCCGCCGGCGTCTGAGCGTCAGGCGCCGATGGCGTGGTACCCGCCGTCGACGTGGATCATCTCGCCCGTGGTGGCCGGGAACCAGTCCGACAGCAGCGAGACGCAGGCCCGCGCGGTGGGCACGGCGTCGTTCACGTCCCAGCCGAGCGGCGCGCGGCTGCCCCAGGCCTCCTCGAACTGCTCGAAGCCCGGGATGGACTTCGCCGCGGTCGTGCGGATCGGGCCGGCGGCGACGATATTGCAGCGCACGCCCTTCGGCCCGAGGTCGCGGGCGAGGTAGCGGTTCGTGGACTCGAACGCCGCCTTGGCGACGCCCATCCAGTCGTAGACCGGCCACGCGAAGCGGGCGTCGAAGGTCAGGCCGACGACGCTGCCGCCCTCGGACATCAGCGGCAGGGCCCCCTTGGCCAGGGCCGCGAGCGAGTAGGCGGAGACGTGCACGGCGGTCGAGACGTCCTCCCAGGTGGCCTCGAGGAAGTTGAAGGCCCCCTGCGGCGCGAACCCGATGGAGTGCAGGACGCCGTCGAGGTGCGGGACGTGCTCCCGGACGCGGTCGGGCAGCGCGGCGAGGTCCTCCTCGCTCGTGACGTCGAGCTCGATGACCGGCGGCGTCTGCGGAAGGCGCCGGGCGATGGCCGTCGTGATCTTCGTCGTGCGACCGAAGGAGGTGAGCACGACCTCGGCCCCCTGTTCCTGGGCGAGCTTCGCGACGTGGAACGCGATCGAGGAGTCCATGAGGACACCGGTGATCAGGAGCTTCTTGCCCTCGAGCAGCATGTCTGGCCTTTCGGTGGTGGGTCGGACGTCAGGCGTCGGGTCAGTGGCCCATGCCGAGGCCGCCGTCGACCGGGATGACGGCGCCCGAGACGTACGCGGCCTCCGGGGAGGCGAGGAAGCGCACCACGCCGGCGACCTCCTCGGTGGTCGCGAAGCGCCCGGCGGGGATCGCGGACTTGTACGTCTTCTGGGTGTCCTCGGGCAGCGCGGCGGTCATGTCGGTCTCGATGAAGCCCGGCGCGACGACGTTGGCGGTGATGCCCCGCCCACCGAGCTCGCGGGTGACCGAGCGGGCCAGGCCGACGAGGCCGGCCTTGCTCGCAGCGTAGTTGGCCTGTCCCGGACCGCCGTACAGCCCGACGACGCTGGAGATGAGGATGATCCGCCCGCGGCGCAGCCGGATCATGCCCTTGCTCGCGCGGCGCACGCAGCGGAAGGCGCCGGTGAGGTTGGTCTCGAGGACGCTGTCGAAGTCCTCGTCGCTCATCCGCATGAGCAGGCCGTCCTTGGTGATGCCCGCGTTGGCGACGAGCACCTCGACCGGTCCCCCGAGCTTCTCCTCGGCCTCGGTGAACGCGGCGTCGACCGAGGCGGTGTCGGTGACGTCGCAGCGGACCCCCTCGAGGCCCTCCGGCGGCTCGCCGCTGCGGTGGGTGACGACGACGCGGTCGCCGGCCTGCGCGAACGAGCGGGCGATCGCCAGGCCGATGCCGCGGTTGCCGCCGGTGACGAGGACGGTGCGGGGGTCGCTCATGCTGTCGAACCTAGTGGACTACCCAGCGGTAGCCGGACAGCCGCGGACGTATGGTGGACGGGTGCCCACGACCCGCCACCGCGACACCGACGCCCAGTCGGTCACGACCGCGGCGGAGTCCCGGGAGGCCGACCAGCGGCACCGGATGCGGCAGTACCTCGGCACGATGACGCTGCGCACGGTCTGCTTCGTCCTGGCCGTCGTCATCGACGACTGGTACCGCTGGGTCTTCGCCCTCGGCGCGGTCGTCCTGCCGTTCATCGCCGTCGTGGCGGTCAACGCCGTCGCCCCCCGGGTCCGTGGCCGCCGGACCCCGGTGACACCGTCCGTCGACCCGACGCCGTTGCTCACCGACCGCGGGTACGTGCACGTGCCGAGCACCGTGCGCCACCCCGAGGACGAGCGCCGCGGCTGAGCTCAGCCGCCGATGGCCGACATCGGCCGGTCCGGCTGCTCGAAGTCCGGGCGGTCGATGCCGTGGCCGGGCTTCTTGGCCCACATCTCCCCGACCACGAGCTCGGCGAGCTCGGTGTCGGTGGCGCCCTCGCGCAGCGGGCCGCGCAGGTCGACCTCGGAGCGGGCGAAGAGGCAGTTGCGCAGCTGGCCGTCGGCGGTGAGCCGGACGCGGTCGCACGCCGCGCAGAACGGGGCGGTGACGCTGGCGATGACCCCGACGGTCTCGGGGCCGCCGTCGACGTGGAAGAGCTCGGCGGGTGCGCTGCCGCGCCCCTCGACCGGGGTGAGCCGGAACCGCTCGCCGAGCCGCTCGAGGATCTCGGCCTGCGACACCATCTGCGAGCGGTCCCAGGCGTGCTGGGCGTCCAGGGGCATCTGCTCGATGAACCGCAGCGCGTAGCCGCGGTCGAGGCACCACTGGAGGAGGTCGGCGACGCCGTCGTCGTTGACGCCGCGCATCGCGACCGCGTTGACCTTGACGGGGGTCAGCCCGGCGTCGGCGGCGGCCTTGAGCCCGGCCTCGACGTCCTCGAAGCGGTCGCGGCGGGTGAGGTCGCGGAACTGCTGCGGGTCGACGGTGTCGAGGCTGATGTTGACGCGGTCCAGGCCGGCCGCGGCGAGCGGTGCGGCGAGGCGGTCGAGGCCGACACCGTTGGTGGTCATCGCGATGCGCGGGCGCGGCTCGAGCGCGGCGATGCCCTGCACGACGTGCACGAGGCTGCGCCGCAGCAGGGGCTCACCGCCGGTGAGCCGGACGTTGGTGACGCCGAGCCCGACCATGATCCGCACGAGCCGCACGAGCTCGTCGTCGGTGAGCATCTCGGGCTTGGCCATCCAGTCCAGGCCCTCGGCGGGCATGCAGTAGGTGCAGCGCAGGTTGCACCGGTCGGTGACCGAGACACGCAGGTCCCGCCCGACGCGGCCGAAGCGGTCGAGGAGGCGAGGGGTGGGGAGGTCGGTCATATCGTCACAGCGTACGTCCCGTAGCGTGGAAGTGTGCTGCGCCGGATCGTCTCGCCCCGATGGCTCGGCGCCCTCCTCCTCGCCGCGCTGTTCGCCGTGGCGGCCTACCACCTCGGGTTCTGGCAGTACCACCGCCACGAGGCCAAGGTGGAGCGCAACGCCCTCCTCGACGAGCACTACCGCGCCACGCCCGTGCCCGTCACCGACGTCCTCGACGGCGGGGTCGCGCCGGGCGAGCTGTGGACCCGGGTGACGGTGACGGGCACGTACGTCGAGGGGCCGCTCTTCGTCCGGGGTCGCCCCAACGACGGCTCGGTCGGCCTCGAGGTGCTCTGGGCGCTGCGCCCGGACGGCGGGGGAACCGACGTGCTCGTCGACCGCGGGTGGGTCCCGGCGTCCGAGCGCGGCGCGAGCGTCCTGCCGGACGTGCCGGCCGCCCCGACCGGTCCGGTGACCGTGGTCGGCTGGGCGCGCACCGGCGAGGCATCCCGGGACAAGGCGCCGGCGCCGGGGCAGATCGCCAACCTCTCGGTGCGCGACGCCGCCCGCGCGCTCGGCACGACCCTGCTGCCGGGGTACGTGCTGCTGGAGTCCGAGCGGCTGCCGGACGGTTCGCAGCCCGCGCGCCCGCAGGCCCTCGCTCCCCCGGACCGCAGCCTCGGCCCGCACCTCGCCTACGCCTACCAGTGGTGGATGTCGACCGTGCTCGGGTTCGTCCTCGTCGGCTTCGGGGTGCGGCGCGAGGAGCGGCTCAGCGACCCGGCGAAGTACCCCCCGAAGCCCAAGAAGGTCCGCATCTGGGACGAGGAGGACGGCTGAGCCCGGCCTGTCGACCCCGCGCACCGTTCCCGGCGCGCGCCCAGCCGGCTGTGGCAGGGTCCGGGCATGACCGATGCGCCCTCCCCCCAGGACCGGCCGGATGACCGCGGCACGCTGATCGTCGGCTCCCTCCTGACGGCCTTCGAACCCCTGATGGAGGCCGACCCGCACGGCTTCCGCACGAAGTTCCGCAAGATGGCCCGCGACCCGTTCGCGTTCTACCGCGGCTCGGCGTGCCTGTTCTACGCCGACGTCGGCAAGGGCGGCCGGTACGCCGACTTCGACGAGCGCTGGGTCGACGAGGAGTCGGCGCGCGTGTGGATCCAGGGTGACCTGCACGCCGAGAACTTCGGCACCTACCTCGACGCCGACGGCCGGCTCGTCTTCGACGTCAACGACTTCGACGAGGCCTACCTCGGCCACTGGACGTGGGACCTCGCCCGGTTCTGCGCCAGCCTGAACCTCCTGTGCTGGCAGAAGGCGCTCCCCGACGAGGTCGTCGACGACCTCGTCGCCGCGTACGTGCGCGCCTACGCCGACCAGGTCGAGCACTACCGGCAGGTCGCGGACGACACCGAGTGGGCGCTGACCCTCGACACCGCCGAGGGGGCCGCCCTCGACGCGCTGCACCGCGCCAAGCTCTCGACCCGCGTCGAGCTGCTGGAGTCGATGACCGTCGTCGAGGACTTCCGGCGCCGCTTCGCCGACGGGCCCGGCGTGCGCCGGCTCGAGGAGGACGAGGAGCAGGCCGTCAGGGCGGCGTTCGCCGAGTACCGGCACACCCTCCCGACGCTGCGCCAGGACGCCGTGACCTTCGACGTGCTCGACGTCGTGGGCCGCTCGGGCTTCGGCATCGGCAGCGCCGGCCTGCCCGCCTACAGCGTCCTCATCGAGGGCTTCACGCAAGCGCTCGACAACGACGTCGTGCTCTCGATGAAGCAGGGCAACATCGCCGCCCCGAGCCGGGTCGTACGCGACGAGCAGGGCGAGGGGTACTTCGACCACCACGGCCACCGGACGGCGATCTCGCAGCGGGCGCTGCAGGCCCACGCCGACCGCTTCCTCGGCTGGACCTCGCTGCCCGGCGCGGACGGCCCGGTCGGCTACGTCGTCAGCGAGGTCTCTCCGTACGAGGCGGACCTGTCGTGGGACGACGTCACCGAGCCCGACGACCTCGGCGTCCTCGTGCCCCAGCTCGGCCGGGCCACGGCCAAGATCCACTGCGTCGCGGACAGCGAGTCCGACCAGGACCTCGTGACGGTCAGCGTCGAGGAGGCGGTCGGGCGCGCGGTGGGTGGCGACGTCGACGGGCTCGTGGAGACGATGGTCGGCTTCGCGCGCGAGTACTCGGAGCGGGCCCGCGAGGACCACCGGCTCTTCGTCGACGCGTTCCGGGGCGGCGCCTTCGAGCACGTCGCCCCGGCCTGAGCCGGGTCGCTCAGCGCAGGTCGGCCGCCGGGGTGTCGAGGACCTCGCCGAGCTCGTCGTCGAACTGGGTGCGGTAGAGCTCGGCGTACAGGCCGTCGGCGGCGACGAGCTCGGCGTGCGTGCCGCGCTCGACGATGCGGCCGTCGTCGACCACGAGGATCTGGTCGGCGTGCCGGACCGTGGAGAGCCGGTGGGCGATGACGAGGGCCGACCGGTCGCGCAGGGCCTCGTCGAGGGCGCGCTGGAGCGCCTGCTCGGACTCGCTGTCGAGGTGGGCCGTCGCCTCGTCGAGGACGATGAGGCCCGGCCCCTTGAGCAGCAGCCGGGCGATGGCCAGCCGCTGCTTCTCGCCACCGGAGAGCCGGTGGCCGCGGTCGCCGACCACCGTGTCGAGGCCGGCGGGCAGGGAGTCGACGAGGGGCCAGACCTGCGCAGCCCGCAGGGCGGCGACCATCTGCTCCTCGGTGGCTCCCGGGGCCGCGTAGTCGAGGTTGGCGCGGATGGTGTCGTGGAAGAGGTGGGCGTCCTGGGTGACGACCCCGACGGCGTCGTGCAGCGACTCGGTGGCGGCCTGTCGCAGGTCGACCCCGTTGATCCGGATGGCCCCGGTGGTGGGGTCGTAGAGCCGGGCGACGAGCGAGGTGATGGTGGTCTTGCCGGCGCCGCTGGGGCCGACCAGGGCGACCAGCGAGCCGGGCTCGACGGTGAACGAGACGTCGCGCAGGACCGGGCCGCTGCCCCGCCGGTCGCCGGTGGCGGTGCTCTCGAGGGAGGCCAGCGACACCTCGTCGGCCGAGGGGTAGGCGAACCCGACGCCGTCGACCTCGACCCGCACCGGACCGTCCGGCACGGGGACGGCGTCCTCGGCCTCGGCGACGAGGGGCTCGAGGTCGAGGACCTCGAAGACCCGCTCGAAGGAGACCAGCGCGGTCATGATGTCGACGCGCACGTTGGAGATGGCGGTGAGCGGCCCGTAGAGGCGGGCCAGAAGTGCGGTGAGGGCGATGAGCGTGCCGACCGTGAGCCCGCCCCCGACCGCCATGACGCCGCCGACGCCGTAGACCATCGCCGTCGCGAGCGAGGCGACGAGGGTGAGGGCGACGAAGAACACCGACCGGTTGACGGCGATGCGGACCCCGATGTCGCGCACCCGCGCGGCCCGCGTGGCGTACTCGGTGTCCTCGACGGCCGGACGGCCGAACAGCTTGACGAGGAGGGCACCGGCGACGTTGAAGCGCTCGGTCATCCGGGTGCCCATGTCCGCGTTCTGCACCATCTGCTCGTGCGCGAGGCTCGCGAGCCGGCGCCCCATGAAGCGCGCGGGCAGCAGGAAGAACGGCACGAGGAGCAGCGCGGCCAGGGTGAGCTGCCAGGACAGCAGGGCCATCGCCCCGACGATGAGCACGAGGGTGATGGCGTTGCTGACGACGCTGGAGAGCACCGAGGTGAAGGCCTGCTGAGCCCCGATGACGTCGTTGCCGAGCCGGGTGACCAGGGCGCCGGTCTGGGCGCGGGTGAAGAAGGCGACGGGCTGGCGCAGCACGTGCGAGAAGACCTCGGTGCGCAGGTCGTAGATGAGCCCCTCACCGATCCGGGCGGAGAACCAGCGCTCGACGAGGGTGAGCACCCCGCCCACGACGGCGATGGCCGCGACGAGCAGCGAGAGGCGCACGACGACGCCGGAGTCCTTGGGGTAGATGCCGTCGTCGATGATCGCCTTGAGCAGCAGCGGGGTCGTGACGACGAGCGCCGACTCGACGACCACGAGGCCGAGGAACCAGGCGATGGCCCTCTTGTAGGGGCGCGCGTAGCCGAGGACTCGCCGCGTGGTGCCGGGGGTCAGCCGCCGCTCCTTGACGCTGGAGTCGCGGCTCAGGCTGTGCAGCGCCTGCCACCCTTGCATGCTCATCGGTCCGGCTCCTCCTCGTCGTCGCTCGTCAGTCAACCACCCGGCGCCGACAGGTGTTCCACGTCCGGTGGGAAGGGCCTTGTGCGGCGGGTCGCCCGCCCGCAGGATGACGGCACCACCCACCGACGTGCTGGAGGAACCGTGCCCGAGCCGCTGCGCCACAAGGTCCTGCTCGACGAGGACGAGATGCCGACGCGCTGGTACAACATCCTCCACGACCTCCCGACCCCTCCCCCGCCGCCGCTGCACCCCGGCACCGGTCAGCCCGTCGGCCCGGACGACCTCTCGGCCATCTTCCCGATGGACCTCATCGCCCAGGAGGTCACGACCGAGCAGTACGTCGACATCCCCGCCGAGGTCCAGGACGTCTACCGGCTCTGGCGGCCCTCCCCGCTGTTCCGCGCCCACCGCCTCGAGAAGGCGCTCGGCACGCCGGCGCGCATCTACTACAAGTACGAGGGCGTCTCACCGGCTGGGTCGCACAAGCCGAACACGGCTGTGCCGCAGGCGTACTACAACAAGAAGGCCGGCATCCGGAAGCTGACCACCGAGACCGGCGCCGGCCAGTGGGGCACCTCGTTGGCCTTCGCGTGCGCCCAGTTCGACCTCGAGTGCGAGATCTGGCAGGTGCGGGCCTCCTACGACGCCAAGCCCTACCGCAAGATCATGATGGAGACCTTCGGCGGCACGGTGCACCCGAGCCCCTCCGACCTCACCGAGGCGGGCCGCACGATGCTGGCCGCCGACCCCGGCTCCCCCGGCTCGCTCGGCCTGGCCATCAGCGAGGCCGTCGAGGTCGCCGCGCAGGACCCCACCGCCAACTACGCGCTCGGCTCGGTGCTGAACCACGTGCTGCTGCACCAGACGGTGATCGGCGAGGAGGCGCTGCTCCAGCTCGCGAAGATCGGCGAGAGCGTCGACCTCATCGTCGGGTGCACCGGCGGCGGCTCGAACTTCGGCGGGCTGACCTTCCCGTTCATCCGCGAGAAGCTCGCCGCCGGTGGATCGGGCCCGGTCATCCGCGCCGTGGAGCCGGCATCCTGCCCGAGCCTCACCCAGGGCACCTACGCCTACGACTTCGGCGACGTCGCCGGGCTGACGCCGCTGCTCAAGATGCACACCCTCGGCCACGACTTCATCCCCGACCCCATCCACGCCGGCGGACTCCGGTACCACGGCATGAGCCCGCTCATCAGCCACCTCTACGAGGAGGGGCTGATCGAGGCGACCGCCAAGACGCAGAAGGACTGCTTCGCGGCCGGGGTCCTCTTCGCGCGCACGGAGGGGATCGTGCCGGCGCCCGAGCCCACGCACGCCCTCGCGGCCGCCGTCGAGGAGGCCATCCGCTGCGTCGACACCGGCGAGGAGAAGGTCATCCTCACGGCGCTCTGCGGCCACGGCCACCTCGACCTGCCCGCCTACGACGCCTACCTGCGCGGCGACCTCGTCGACCACACGTGGGAGGACACCGAGCTGCAGGAGTCGGTGGCCCGGGCGCTGACCCGGCTGCCGGCCATCCCCGGCTGACCGGCGTGACGAGCTGGCAGACCCGGGCGGTCCGGCTCTACCTGCGGGCCACCCGCAAGAAGCGCTACCGCACGGTGGAGGCCGGGCGGCGCAGCCTCGTGCACGCCCTCCCGGCCGCGCCCGTCCCGGAGGAGCTCGCCGGGCGGGTGCGCAGCGACCCGGTCGGCGGCGGCGAGGTCGTGACCGTGCGTCCCGCGGACGGGGCGGACCTCGCCCCCGACGGCGGGGTGCTCGTCCACCTCCACGGCGGCGCCTTCGTGAACGGGATCATGCCGCAGCACTGGTCGTTCGTCGGCGGCCTCGCGGACCGCACCGGGCGCGTCGTCCACGTCGCCCGCTACCCGCTCGCCCCGGCCCACAGCGTCGACGACGCGCACGCCTTCCTCGCCGCTCTCGTCGACCACCTCGGCGGGACGCCGGTGCACGTGCTCGGTGACTCGGCCGGTGGGAACCTGGCCCTCCTCCTCGCCCAGCGGCACCCGGACGCGCACGTCGTCGGGCTCACGCTGGTGGCGCCCTGGGTCGACCTGGCGATGGACAACCCCGCGATGGACGCCGTCGAGCGCCGGGACCCGTGGCTCACCCGCGTCGGGATGCGGCCGATCGCGGCGCACTGGCTTGCGGGCCGCGACGCCAAGGACCCGGACGCCAGCCCGCTCCACGGTGACCTGTCCGGGCTACCGCCCACGCTCGTCCTCGTCGGCGACCGGGACATCTGCCGGCCCGACTGCGACCGCCTCGCGACCCTGGCGCGCGACGCGGGGTCGGACGTCGAGCTGCACGTCGAGGCCGGCTCGCCCCACGTGTACCCGCTCCTCCCGACCCCCGAGGGGGCCCGGGCGCGCGAGCAGGTCGTCCGGCACGTGCGCCGGTCCTTCGAGGCCCCCGTCAGCGGGTGAGGCGGACCTCGTCGGTGAACGTCGACCCGGCCGCCGGCTCGAACCGCGCGACGAGGTGGCGGTCGGTGACGTCGACGGCGAGGAACCCGAACGCCGCGTCGCGGTCCCGCGCGCTCACGGCCGCGAAGTAGCGCGCCTCGGGGTCCGCGGGGTTGCGGTCGCGCAGCTCGTGGCCGCCGGTGCCGACGGTCACGACCGTCGTCCCGCCCGAGGCCACCACGCATCCGGCGTCGTAGCGGCCGGGCACGACGACGGGGCAGGCCGACCCGAGCCCCAGGCGATGGGTGCGCTGGTACATGTGCTCGTGCCCCGTGACGACGAGGTCGACCCGCTCCCGGACGAGCAGGTTCAGCAGGTCGGCGCCGGGCTCGCATGCGTACACGCCGACCGACAGGCACGGCATGTGCATGCCGGCGACCACCCACGGGATGCCGGCCCTGCGTGCCCCTCGCAGGGCGGCCTCGGTCCAGCGGTAGTGCTCGGTCCCGGAGGCGTACGACCACGGGCCGTGCCCGAAGTCGAGCGCCGGCGAGATCATCACGACGCGGACGAGCGGGTCCTCGGCCGGGAGGTCGACGTACCACTCGCGCCCGTAACGCCCGACGAGGCCGGGAAGGCGGTTCGGCAGGCAGGCCTCGAAGGCGGCGATGGAGCCGTCGGGCCCGTCGTCCTCGTGGTTGCCGGAGACGATCTCGATCGGGTGCGTGGACCCGAGGGCGCGGGTCACCGAGCGGCACCACCTGGCCTCGCTGCCGGGCGCGGCGTAGGAGAGGTCGCCCACGACGAGCGTGGCGTCGTCCCCCCGGGCACCGACGGCGGCGAGCACCCTGGCCGACTCGGTCGTGGCGCCGACGTCACCGAGGACCGACAGCCGGAGGGGGTTCGGAGGACGGGTCGGGGTGGCGGGGGTGCGGGTCGGCAGCGTCCCCGGTGTGGGGGTGGCGTGGGTCGCACTCGGTGTGGTGGAGAGCGCCGCGGGTTCCGGGTCGACGGGAGAGGCTGATGCGCAGCCGGCGGCGCCGAGCACGGCGGTCAGCGCCATGGCGACGACCCGACCCCTCATGCCAGGAGTATGCGCCGCGCCGGAACCCTGGGTCCGCCCACGGGTTCACGCCGCGGTTCGGTGGTCGAGGGGGCCGCCGCGGACGCAGGGCTTCCGAGTGACGTCCGTGTGCTCCAGCCCCCGGACCACCCGCTCGCCGGCCGGCTCCCCCATGCGGAGCACCCGTCCGTGTCCTCCCCCGTCCGACTGCTCCGGGGGCGGGTTCCCGCAGGGTGCGTGGCCCAGCATCCGGAGCACATGGACGTCATGGGCACGCCACCGGTCGACACCTGACCCCGCCCGGGAGCCCCACGGGCCCACCCGGAAGATCGCGGTCAGGCGAGGGTGACGAGCTCGCGGTAGTCCGCGCTGAACAGGTCCTCGACGCCATCCGGGAGCAGGAGGATGCGCTCGGGCTCGAGGGCGTCGACCGCGCCCTCGTCGTGCGTCACGAGGACGACGGCGCCCTCGTACGTGCTGAGGGCCCCGAGGATCTCGTCGCGGCTGGCGGGGTCGAGGTTGTTCGTGGGCTCGTCGAGCAGGAGAACGTTGGCCGAGGAGACCACGAGCAGCGCCAGCGAGAGCCGCGTCTTCTCACCGCCGGAGAGGACCCCGGCCGGCTTGAGGACGTCGTCGCCGCTGAAGAGGAAGGAGCCGAGCACCTTGCGGACCTCGGTCTCCCCCAGGTCCGGCGCCGCGGACTTCATGTTCTCGAGGACCGTGCGCGAGACGTCGAGGTTCTCGTGCTCCTGCGCGTAGTAGCCGAGCTTGAGACCGTGCCCGGGCTCGACCTGGCCCGTGTCGGGGGTGTCGACCCCGGCGAGGAGCCGCAGCAGGGTGGTCTTGCCGGCGCCGTTGAGCCCGAGCACGACCACGCGCGAGCCGCGGTCGATGGCGAGGTCGACATCGGTGAAGACCTCTGCCGAGCCGTAGGAGCGCGAGAGGCCGGAGGCGCGCAGCGGCGTCTTCCCGCACGGTGAGGGCTTCGGGAAGCGCAGCTTCGCGACCTTGTCGTGCGCGCGCTCGGCCTCCAGCCCGCCGAGGAGCCGTTCGGCGCGGCGCTGCATGTTCTGCGCCGCAACGGTCTTCGTCGCCTTGGCGCGCATCTTGTCGGCCTGGGCCATCAGCACCGAGGCCTTCTTCTCGGCGTTGGCGCGCTCGCGCTTGCGGCGGCGCTCGTCGGTCTCGCGCTGCTGGAGGTAGGGCTTCCAGCCGAGGTTGTACTGGTCGAGCTCGGCGCGGTTGGCATCGAGGTGGAAGACCTTGTTGACGACGACGTCGAGCAGCTCGACGTCGTGGCTGATGACGACGAGGCCGCCGCGGTAGCCCTTGAGGTGGTCGCGCAGCCAGCCGATCGAGTCGGCGTCGAGGTGGTTGGTGGGCTCGTCGAGGAGCAGGGTCTCGGCACCGGAGAAGAGGATGCGGGTCAGCTCGACGCGGCGGCGCTGGCCGCCCGAGAGCGTCCCGATCTCCTGCTCGAGCAGGCGCTCCTCGAGGCCGAGCGCGGCGGCGATCTGCGCGGCCTCGGACTCGGCGGCGTACCCGCCGGCCGCGGTGAACTCGGCGTCGAGGCGGGCGTAGCGGCGCATCGCCTTCTCCTGCTTGTCCCCGGTCTCGACGGCCATCGCGTGCTCGGCGGCCCGCAGGTCGCGGACGATGGTGTCGAGCCCACGCGCCGAGAGCACGCGGTCGCGGGCGGAGACGTGGAGGTCGCCGGTGCGGGGGTCCTGCGGCAGGTAGCCGACCTCGCCCGAGCGGGTGATGGTGCCGGCCGCCGGCTGGGTGACGCCGGCCAGGGTCTTGGTGAGCGTCGTCTTGCCGGCGCCGTTGCGGCCGACGAGGCCGATCCGGTCACCGGGGGCCACGCGGAAGGTGGCACCATCGAGGAGCAGGCGGGAGCCCGCGCGCAGCTCGACGGCGGCAGCGGTGATCACGAGGGGTCCTTCGGTCGGGGGCGACGCGCGCGATGGGGTGCGACGGCAGTGTCCGGCGGCGCGTGGTCACCCCTAGTCTAAGGCGGGCCGGAGACCGCTCCGGCACCGCGCGAGTCCGGAGGCTGCCCATGAGCTTCAACGACAACGTCACGCTCGACACCTCGCAGGTCCGCTCCGGCGGGAGCGGGGGGTCCGGTGGACCGGGCCCGATCGTCGCCGGAGGTGGCGTGCTCGGCCTGATCATCACGTTGGTCGTCATGTTCCTGGGGGGCGACCCCGGGTCACTGCCCGGCGGCGGCGGTCAGCTCGACCCGGGGCAGGTGCAGGCGGGGGGCGGGCAGGACGACGCGGCCTTCGAGCGGTGCAAGACTGGCGCCGACGCCGACGCGGACACCGAGTGCCGGGTCATCGGCACGGTGAACTCGGTGCAGGCGTTCTGGGGTGACGAGCTCACCCGCTTCAAGCGCGAGTGGCAGCCGACCCAGACCGTGCTCTACCAGGGTGCGACGCAGTCGGCGTGCGGCACGGCGAGCAACCAGGTCGGGCCGTTCTACTGCCCGCTCGACAAGCTGGTCTACATCGACGCGAGCTTCTTCGATGTCCTCACCAGCCAGTTCGGCGCCGACGACGGGGCCCTGGCGCAGGAGTACGTCGTCGCCCACGAGTACGGGCACGCCCTGCAGGACCAGCTGGGCCTGCTCGGGCGGGCACAGCAGGACCCGCAGGGTCCCGAGTCCGGTGGGGTGAAGACCGAGCTGATGGCCGACTGCCTCGCCGGGGTCTGGGCCAAGCACGCCAGCTCGGTGCCCGACGAGGACACCGGCACACCGTTCCTCGAGCCGCTCACCGACGCCGACATCAGCTCGGCCCTCTCGGCCGCCGCCGCGGTCGGGGACGACCGCATCCAGGAGGCGGCCAGCGGCCGGGTCACCCCCGAGACGTGGACGCACGGGTCGGCCGCGGCCCGGCAGCGCTGGTTCCTCCAGGGCTACCGGACCGGCGACCTCAACCGGTGCGACACGTTCACCGGGGCGCCCGTCGACCAGTGAGCGGTCGGGCCGGTCTCGGCCGGCTCAGCCCACGGCACGACACACGAGCGCCGCGACGTCCTTCTCGCCGGCCTTGGTCAGTGTCGTGACCGCCCACGCGACCGGCCACATCGAGCCGTCGTCGAGCTGCGCGACGTCCTGGAACTCCAGGCTCGTGTAGCGCTGCCCGAACTTGCCAGAGTTCTTCACCGCCAGCAGCACCTTGCCGTCCTTGGCGTAGGCAGGCATCCCGTACCAGGTGCGCGGCGCGAGATCCGGTGCGGCCGTGGTGATCACCTCGTGCAGGCGGGTGCACAAAGCCCGGTCGCCCACGTCCATCCTCGCGATGGCGTCCAGGACGGCCTGGACGTCGTCCTCGGCCTTGGCGCCCTTCGCGGCCGCGCGGCGCTCCGCGGCGGTGGCCTTGACCGCCGCCTTCTCGGCGTCGCTGAACGTGCTGGTCCCGGACTTCTTCGCGGCGCTCATGGCGCTCCCTCCCTCTGTCGTGGATCGTGCCGTGGACCATCGTGCTCCCCGGAGACCGTGCGTGCTTCTCCGTTCCTGACCGACCGGCCGGGGCGTAGCCTGCGAGTCCGAGCATCGGAGGACGGATGACCCATGCGGACGCCCTGCGCGCCATCGGCGACGAGCAGTTCGTCGAGCTGACCACGTTCCGCCGCAACGGGACCCCCGTCGCCACACCCGTGTGGGTTGCCCGTGGCGCGGGCGACTCGCTCGTCGTGACGACACCGACCGGCAGCGGCAAGGTCAAACGACTACGGCACACCCCACGGGTCGAGCTGCGTCCCTGCTCGCGCCGCGGGACCGTCCCCGACGGGGCCCCGGTCGTCATGGCGCGCGGCGAGGTGGACCGATCCGATACGGCGGTCGCTGCGGCGCATCGGGTGCTCGCGGAGAAGTACCGGTTCCAGTTCCGCGTCGTCATGGCCATCGAGCGGGTGCTGCGCCGTGGTCGCATCGACCGCGTCATCGTCCGCCTCTCCCCCGAGACACCCTGAGGAGCACCGCATGCACGTCGTCGGCGTGACCCCGAACCTGGCCGTCCCGTCCATCGAGGAGGCCGGGGCCTTCTGGTCCGGGGTGATGGGCCTCACGACCGAGGAGATGAACCTCGGCTGGGTCGCGCGGTACACCTCGCCGGACACGGGAGCGCACGTGCAGCTGGTCACCGGGGACGCCACGGCGCCGGAGGACTCGGCGCTCACGGTGAAGGTCGACGACGTCGACGCGGCCTACGCGGAGGTGCTCGCCGCCGGGGTCGAGGTGGTCCACCCGCTCGTCACCGAGGAGTGGGCGTGCGGCGTTTCTTCGTCCGGGCGCCCGGTGGGATCGTCGTCAACATCGCGCAGCACCGCGAGTGAGCGCCTGCGGACGGTCGGCAGCGGCCTAGTCTGCGGGGATGGCCACGGCAGCGCGCAGCACCTACCTCCTCGTCGACGGCGAGAACATCGACGCGACACTGGGGACCTCGATCCTCGGGCGCCGCCCCCGCCCCGAGGAGCGGCCGCGCTGGGAGCGGCTGCTGCAGTTCGCCGAGGACCGGTGGGAGCAGCCGGCGGTCGGGCTGTTCTTCCTCGCGGCGAACACCGAGCTGCCGATGACCTTCGTCCAGGCGCTGCTCGCCATCGGCTACCGCCCGGTGCCGCTGTCCGGCGGGCCCGGCGAGAAGGTCGTCGACATTGCCATCCAGCGCACGCTGGCCGAGCTGCGCCGGCGTGAGGCCGACGTCCTCCTCGTGAGCAACGACGGGGACTTCGCCGAGCAGGTCGAGGACCTCCTCGACGGGCGGCGGGTCGGGGTGGTCGGGTTCAGCGAGTTCCGCAGCAGCGCCTTCGCGGGGATGCCCGAGCGCGGGCTGGAGTTCCTCGACCTCGAGTACGACGTCGCCGCGTTCAACGAGCGGCTGCCGCGGGTTCGGATCATCCCCATCGCGGAGTTCGACCCGGCCCAGTTCCTCTGAGCCGTCGGGTCGCTGCTCGGCCCGAATCGCGCTGCGAGGCAGCCCATTCGGCGCCGATGACCCTTCCCTTTCGAACGCCTGTCCGGTAGGATCGGAGGTACGAGGGGAGGGGGAGCCGATGGCCACAACAGCCGCACCGCAGGACCTGCTCGATGCCGTGCGCGTCGCGCGCGAGGCGCTGGGTTCGCTCCCCTCCCCCGGTGTCGCCTGCGGCTCACAGGACGAGTGGTGCGATGTGCTGCGGGCGCTGCAGGGGTTGGTGAACGAGGCCACCGCCGCGCAGGACGAGGCGGTCGTGGCGCTGGCGGCGATCGAGGACGAGTGGGCCGAGGACGGCACCGTCGTCGAGGTGCACCGGGCGGCAGGTCACGTGTCGCTCGACGCCCCTGCGATCGTCTCGGGAGTGCTGAACGTGTCCGCCGTGCACGCCGAGCGGCGAGTGCGGGATGCGGTCCGCCGGGCCGCCGACGGGCCCAACGGGTCCGCGTCGTGCACCGGGCTGGGCGGGCTTCACGCCGCGATGCGTCAGGGTCGGTTGGACGGGTACCGGGCGCAGGTCGTGGCGTACGAGCTCGAAGAGGTCCCCGCCCGCCGAGACCGTGGTCGCCTCGCTGCAGGAGTGGTTCGACGTCGAGGACAGCAGCCACCTGCGGCGGCGGACCCGGCGGCTGCTCGCGAGGATCTCTCCGGACCTGCTGCGCCAGCGGGCGGTCCGCGCCCGCGAGGCCAGCGGGTTGCGGCGGTGGGTCGACGAGCCCGGTGTCGACACGTGGCTCGGCACCTTCCCCTCCGAGGAGGCGTGCACCGCGTGGGCCGCGATCGACGCCCTGGCCCAGCAGTACCTCGCCGACGGGGTGTGCCCGCGGATCGACCGGGCGCGGGCCAAGGCGCTGACCGACCTGGTGACGAGCAACGCGACCATCGACGTCCAGGTCGTGCTCACCACCCCGGCCGGGACCCCGGACAGCCCGCCGACACCGTCGACCGGGGCGCCCACCGACCTGGTCGAGGTTCGAGGGCCCGCTGCTGGTGACCCGCTGCTCGTGGAGCGTGGCTGGCTCGAGCGGGCCGTGGCCGCCACCGCCGTCACCGGGCACGACCGGCTCGGCCGACCGTGGATCCTGGCCTGCGACACCGACACCGGCGCCCCCCTTGACCCCGACGGCGACCTCACCACCAGCGCCTACCGACCTAGCGCCAAGCTCGCCGCGTTCGTCCGCGCCCGGGACCGGCACTGCCGCTTCCCCGGCTGCACCGTCGCCGCCCGCTACTGCGACCTCGACCACGTCCGCCCCTTCCCGGCCGGACCCACCAGCGCCGCCAACCTCGCCTGCCTCTGCCGGCGCCACCACCGCATCAAGCAACGCCCCGGCTGGCGAGCCGTCCTCCACCCCGACGCCACGATGACCTGGACCGACCCCACCGGACGCACCCGCACCAGCCACCCACCCGACCAGCTCCACCCGATCGCCCTCCCCGACACCGGGACCGACCCACCCCCGCCCGAACCCGGCAACCCCTCCCTCGTCCTGCCCGACGGCCCCCACTCCGCCCTCGAGCACCACCTCGAACATGCAGACCCCACCACGGCCTGGAGCTGCCGCGTCCACATCACCCGACCCCGCGTGCCGATGACCCTGACCGCTCTCCCCCGCCATGCCCGCCGCCACGCCCGGGTGACCGGCACGCCCCCGTTCTGACCGAAGCCGCTCGGGCTGTCAGGTGGCGTGCGAGGCTGTCGCCATGGGCGTACGCACCAGGCTGACGAGCGCGCTCGACGACCGGTCCTTCGTCCGCCTCGTCCGTTCGCCGAAGCACGCCGACCCCCTCGACGGTTTCGTCGTCGCCGTCGGCGAGGCGTGGGGCGTCATGCACGCGACCACGGAGGGTGGGTACTTCGACGGGTACTCGGCCTTCCGCCTGCGGGACGTGAAGAAGGTCCGGGTGCTGACCGACGTCTTCGCTGCGGAGTTCGCGCGCACCTTGTCCACCTGGCCACCCGAGAGCCCGCCCGGGCTGCGGCTGGACTCGACGGTGGGCGTCATCGAGAGCATGGCGGCGGCCAGCCCCCTCATCGGCATCGAGCAGGAGAACCGCCGGTCGGCCCTCTGGATCGGTCGTCTCGACGAGGCCCGACGCAAGTGGACCTGGCTGCTGGAGGTCCGTCCGGACGCCACCTGGAAACCTGAGCCACTGGGCTACCGGACCAAGCACATCAGCCGGGTGACCATCGAGTCGATGTACCAACGCGCGCTCCACCGGGTGACCGAGCCGCCCCCGCTCTGACCGACCCCCGATCGGTCAGGCGTCGTGGTCCGTCTCGTGGCCGGGTGCCGCGGAGGCGGGGTCCGGGCCACCGACCTCCACGGTGTACGAGGTGATGGTCACGACGAGCCCCTCGGCGTCGAGCTCGTAGACGTCCGCGGACGAGACGAACGACTCGTTGCCCTCGGCGTCGACGTACCGGCCGACGGCATCCACCGCGGCGACCGACCCGTCCCCGGCGGCCACGAAGCGCACGAAGTCGTGGGCCGCGAGGGACTCCATCTGCGCGGCCGACTCCCGGCAGGCCGCGGCCACCGCCTCGCGCCCCTCGATGGCGCCCTGTCCGGGCAGTACCCAACGCACGCCCGGGGCGAGGTGCGGGATCGCCTCCTCGAACCGGTGGCCCGAGAACGCCTCGGCGATCTCCCGTGCGTCCATGGGTCCTCCGTCCCGCTCAGAGCAGCTCGACGCGGTCGGCCTGCGGGCCCCGGTCGCTCTGCCGCACCTGGTAGCGCACCCGGTCACCGGCGTACAGGTCGTCGGTGCCGCGGACGACCGACACGTGCACGAAGAGGTCCGCACCGCCGGCATCCGGGGTGATGAAGCCGAAGCCGCGATCGGGGTCGAAGCGCGCGATGGTGCCCTCGCCGCCGCGGGCCGGAGCGCTCGAGCCCTTCTGGTGACCCGACCGGGCACGCTGCGGAGCCCGCGCCGGGGCGCTGCGCCGGGCCGGTGCGCCCGCCAGGCGTACGTCGCGGGCCTGCGGGCCCTTCTCGCTCATGACGACGTCGTACGTGACGCGGTCGCCCTCCTCCAGCCCGTCGAGCCCGCCGCCGAGGTCCCGGACGTGGGCGAAGACGTCGGCGCCGCCGTCGTCGGGGGTGACGAAGCCGAAGCCCTTGTCCGCGTCGTACCAGGACACGGTGCCGTCGGCGCCGTCGGACACCGACGCCGGGCCGGCAGCCCCGGCCCCCAGCGGGAGGAGATGATCGGCCTGCGGCCCCTTCTCGCCGTCGACGACGAGGAACGCGACCCGCTGGCCCTCCGAGACCACTCCGCCGCCGACGATGGCCGAGCTGTGCACGAAGACCTCGGCGCCGCCGTCGTCCGGCGTGACGAAGCCGTAGCCCTTGGCCGGCTCGTACCAGTCGACCGTCCCGAGGACCCCCAGCGGGGCGTCGGCCGGGCGGTCGGCGGTGACCCGCACCCGGCGGGCCAGCGGGCCGCGGTCGCCCTCCCCGACCTCGAACTCCACGACCTGTCCCTCCCGCAGCGATGTCGTGCGCTGGTCGCCCAGCACGTCGGACGCATGGACGTACAGGTCCTCGGCGCCTTCCCCCAGGGCGATGAACCCGAACCCCCGGTCGGCGTCGAACCAGCGGACGGTTCCCTCGGTCACGGCGGACTCCTTCTCGGTGCGGCGGTCGGTGCTCGTCCCAGTGTCCCCGACGAGCGCCCGTCCTGCGGACGCCGGTGGCCCCCGGGGCGTAGCATCGGCGCACGCGACACGGAGGGGGACGGCATGGGACCCGGCGACACCAGGTGGCGGCGCGTGCTCGCCCTGACACTCACCCTCGTCGTGGGCGCGGCCGGGGTGGGCGTCGGCATCGCCCGCGGCGACGTCCTGACCGCCGTCGCGGGCATCGTCTTCGTCGTCGTGATGCTGGTGATCGCCGGGCCGCTCACCCGATGGCTGCGCCGGGGCGAGGGCCCGTACCGCACCCGCCCGCAGGTCGACGACGAGCGCGAGGACTACGTGCGCCTCCGGCACAACGGAGGCAACGGCTACGGCCGCTGAGTCCCACCCGCCGGGCCGATGAGTTCCGCCCGCGTCTCCGGTCGGTACGGGTATGACCACGACCACGAGAGTCCTCAGCGTGTCCCTGCCGGTGCCCGACCAGGATGCCGCCCTCGCCTTCTACCGTGATGTCCTCGGCTGCGAGCTGGTCGTCGACGCCGAGATCTGGCCCGGCGCCCGGCTCGTCCAGGTGCAGCCACCCGGGTCCGACGTCGCCATCGTCCTGCTCCCGCCGGACAGCGAGATCCCCGTCGCGCTCCGGCTGGCCACCCCCTCGGCGCAGGACGCCCACGACCGGCTGCGCGCGACCGGTGCGACGCTGCACAACGACCAGGTCCTGCACCTGGAGGGCGCGCCGCCGATGTTCGCCTTCGCCGACCCGTGGGGCAACCAGCTCGTGTTCATGGAGGAGTGAGCCGCCGCCCGGCGCTCACTCCTCGATGGTCACCCGGACGGCCCGGGCCCGCTCGACGGCGGTCTCCAGCACCGCGAACCGCGGGTCCGGCAGGTCGTAGAGCTCGACCCGCGGCAGGTCACGCAGCCCCGCCAGCCGCGGGTCCTCGAGCACGGCCTCGGCCAGGGACCGGTCCCCGCCGAGCACGAGACCTTTCGCGCTGCTCCCCCGGAGCAGCCGCACCGCGTGCTCGGTGACCGCTCCGACGAGCTCGTCGGCCTGGTTGGACCGGCGCCGCGCGAAGCGCTGCTGGCTCCATCCCCCGGCCGCCGTGCGCGACTGCACGTACCGTGTCCCCGCCTTGTGCTCGGTGAGCCGGTCACCGACCGCCACGCCCACCGCGTAGCCACCCCGCCGGACGAGCAGCAGCGCCAGCGGGTCGGCCTCCAGACGCGAGACCCCGACGACCCGCTGGGGGCCGTCGGGGTTGTTCTCGTCGAAGCGCGCTCGCCAGCGGTCGTACCGCCCGGGCGCGACCTCGACGACGCGGGTGCTCACCTCAGATGTTGAAGCCCAGGGCGCGCAGCTGCTCGCGGCCGTCGTCGGTGATCTTGTCCGGGCCCCACGGCGGCATCCAGACCCAGTTGACGCGGTAGCCGGCGACGATGCCCTCGAGCGAGGCCGCGGTCTGGTCCTCGATGACGTCGGTCAGCGGGCAGGCCGCCGACGTCAGGGTCATGTCGATGACGGCGTGGTTCTGCGGGTCGACGGTGATGCCGTAGACGAGGCCCAGGTCGACGACGTTGATCCCGAGCTCGGGGTCCACGACGTCGCGCATGGCCTCCTCGACGTCGGCGACGTTCGCCGGGGTGGTGGTCTCGCTCACTGCTTCGCTCCTTCGGCCTGGTACAGGGCATCGGTGAACGCCGACCACGAGAGGAGGGCGCACTTGACGCGTGCGGGGTACTTCGCGACACCGGCGAGGGCCACGCCGTCGCCGATCTGGTCCTCGTCGCCGGGGTCCTCGCCCTTACTCGTGAGCATCCGGCGCATCGCCTCGTAGGTCTCCCGGGCGTGCGCGACGGTGCCGCCGGTGACCTCCTCGGCGAGGATGGACGCCGACGCGACGCTGATCGAGCAGCCCATCGAGTCGTACGAGACGTCCTCGACGACGGCGTCGTCCCCCGCACCGCTGACGTGCACCCGCAGGGTCACCTCGTCGCCGCAGGTGGGGTTGACGTGGTGGCTCTCGGCGTCGAACGGCTCGCGCAGGCCGGCGCGCACGGGACGCTTGGAGTGCTCGAGGATGAGCTCCTGGTACAGGTCCATCAGACGGGCACCTCCGTCCCGAAGATCGCCGGCACGCGGTCGAGGGCCTCGAGGAGGGCGTCGACCTCGGCGGGGGTGGTGTACGCGGCGAACGACGCGCGCGTGCTGGCGGGCGCGCGCAGCTTCCGGTGCAGCGGCCACGCGCAGTGATGCCCGACGCGCACCTCGACCCCCCGGTCGTCGAGCACCTGGCCGACGTCGTGGGCGTGGACGCCGTCGACCACGAAGGCCACCGCTCCCCCGCGCTCGCGCAGGTCGGCGGGCCCCAGGACGCGCACCCACGGCCGCTCGGCCAGGCCACGCAGCAGCCGCTCTGTGAGCATCTGCTCGTGGGCGTGCACGCGGTCGAGCCCGAGCTCGGTGAGGTGGTCGCACGCGGCGGCCAGCCCGACGGCCTGGGCCGCGACCGGCACGCCGGCCTCGAACTTCTGCGGCACCGGCGCGTACGTGGCGCCCTCCATCGTGACGGTCTCGATCATCGAGCCACCGGTGAGGAAGACCGGCATCTCGTCGAGGAGCTCGGGACGCCCCCAGAGGACGCCGATGCCGAGCGGGCCGAACATCTTGTGGCCCGAGTAGGCCAAGAAGTCGACGCCGAGGTCGGCGACGTCGACCGGCAGGTGCGGCACCGACTGGCAGGCGTCGAGGACCGCGAGGGCCCCGACGGCGTGCGCGCGCTCGGCGAGCTCACGGACCGGGTTGACCGTGCCGAGCACGTTCGAGACGTGGGTGAAGGCGAAGACCTTCGTACGCTCGGTGAGCAGCTCGTCGAGGTCGGAGAGGTCGAGCCGCCCGTCCTCGGTGACCGGCACCCAGCGCAGCGTGGCGCCGGTGCGCTTGCACGCCTCCTGCCACGGGATGAGGTTGGCGTGGTGCTCCATCTCGGTGACGAGCACCTCGTCACCCGGACGCAGCGAGAACCGCTCTCCCGCACCGCCGCCGCCACCGTGCGTGCCGTTGGTGAAGGCGTACGCCACGAGGTTCAGCGCCTCGGTGGCGTTGCGGGTGAAGACGACCTCCGCGGCCTGCGCCCCGATGAACCGGGCGATGGTCTCGCGGGCCTTCTCGTAGGCGTCCGTGCCCTCCTCGGAGAGCTGGTGCGCCCCGCGGTGCACCGCGGCGTTCGTGTGCTCGTAGAAGTGCCGCTCGGCGTCGAGGACGCGGACCGGCTTGTGCGAGGTGGCCCCCGAGTCGAGGTAGACGAGCGGGTGGCCCCCGCGCACCGTGCGCGACAGGATCGGGAACTCGGCCCGGATGCGGGCCAGCTCCTCGTCGGTGAAGGGGGCGGCCGTCATCTCAGGCCTCGGTGGTCGCCGGGAGGAAGCGGTCGTAGCCCTCGGCCTCGAGGCGCTCGGCGAGCTCGGGGCCACCCTGCTCGGCGATCCGGCCGTCGACGAAGACGTGGACGAAGTCGGGCTGGATGTAGCGCAGGATCCGCGTGTAGTGCGTGATGAGCAGGACGCCGGCGCCGGTGGACTCCTTGGCGCGGTTGACGCCCTCGGAGACGATGCGGAGGGCGTCGACGTCGAGGCCGGAGTCGGTCTCGTCGAGGACGGCGAACTTCGGCTGGAGGAGCTCCATCTGGAGGATCTCGTGGCGCTTCTTCTCACCACCGGAGAAGCCCTCGTTGACGTTGCGCTCGGCGAACGCGGCGTCCATCCGGAGGTTCTCCATGGCGCCCTTGACGTCCTTGACCCAGGTGCGCAGCTTCGGCGCCTCGCCGGTGACCGCGGTCTTGGCGGTGCGCAGGAAGTTGGACACGGTGACGCCCGGGACCTCGACGGGGTACTGCATCGCGAGGAAGACGCCGGCGCGGGCGCGCTCGTCGACGCTCATCGCGAGGACGTCCTCGCCGTCGAGGGTGACGGTGCCCGAGGTGACGGTGTACTTCGGGTGGCCGGCGATGGAGTACGCGAGGGTCGACTTGCCGGACCCGTTCGGGCCCATGATCGCGTGCGTCTGACCGGACTCGATGGTCAGCGTGACACCGCGGAGGATCTCCTTGGTGCCCTGCTCGGTCTCGACGGTGACGTGCAGGTCGTTGATCTCAAGGGTGGACATACGGCTCAGATCTCCTCGGACAGGGCGACGAAGACGTCGTCACCCTCGGTACGGACGGTGTGGACGGCGATGGGGGTGATGGCGGGCGGCCCGGTGGGCTCGCCGGTGCGCAGGTCGAAGCGCGAGCCGTGCAGCCAGCACTCGAGCGTGCAGCCGTCGAGGTCGCCCTCGGACAGCGAGACGTTGGCGTGGCTGCAGGTGTCGTCGACGCAGTGGACGGTGCCGTCCTCGGTGCGCACGATGCTCACGCGGCGCCCCTCGATCTCGGCGAGGGCGGCACCGACCTCGGGCAGCTCGTCGAGGCGGCAGACCCGCACGAAGCCCTGCTCGGTCAGCTGGTCGCTCACGCGGCGGCCTCCCCCGCGAGCTCGCGCTCGATGGCGGCCATGAGGCGCTCCTGCACCTCGGGGACACCGATGCGGGCCACGACGCTCGCGAAGAACCCGCGGACGACGAGGCGGCGGGCCTCGTCCTCGGGGATGCCGCGCGCCATCAGGTAGAACAGCTGCTCGTCGTCGAACCGGCCGGTGGCCGAGGCGTGCCCGGCCCCCTCGATCTCGCCGGTCTCGATCTCGAGGTTCGGCACCGAGTCGGCGCGGGCGCCGTCGGTGAGGACGAGGTTGCGGTTCAGCTCGTAGGTGTCGGTGCCCTCGGCCGCGGCACGGATGAGGACGTCGCCGACCCAGACGGTGCGGGCGGTCTCGCCCTGCAGCGCACCCTTGTACTCGACGTTGCTGCGGCAGTGCGGCGCCTCGTGGTCGACGAAGAGCCGGTGCTCGAGGTGCTGGCCGGCATCGGCGAAGTAGACGCCGAGGCCCTCGAACGAGCCGCCGGGGCCGGCGTACGTGGCGTTGGTGTTGAGGCGGACGACCCCGCCGCCGAGCGTCACGGCGATGTGCCGGACCCGGGCGTCGCGGCCGACGACGACGTCGTGCTGGCCGAGGTGGTGCGAGGCGTCGTCCCACTCCTGGACGGTGACGAGCGTGACGTCGGAGCCGTCGCCCGCGAGGACGGTGAGGACCTCGGAGTAGTCGGCGGTGCCGTCGTGCTCGAGGAGCACCGTCGCCTTGGCGAAGCGCCCGACGCGCACCGTGAGGTGGCCGTGGACGACGTCGGAGGCGTTGCCGGACAGGCGGATGCGCACCGGCTCGGTGAGCTCGGCCTCGGCGGGCACGTCGACGAGGGCGATCCCGCCGCTGTGCGCGGCGGCGACGGCCGCAGCGCGGTCCTGCGGGGCCGGCACGCCGAGGGCCTGCCAGTCGGCGACGGGGAGGGTCGAGAGCGTGACGCCCTCGGGGAGTTCCTCGTGCCACTCGAGGCACGCACCGGTGGCCTCGTCGCGGAAGAACGCGCCGAGCCGGTCGACCGGCGTGAAGCGCCACTCCTCCTCGCGGCCGTGCGGGACGGCGAAGTCGGCGACGTCGAAGGACGCGGTCCGCTCGGCGCGCGACTGGTCGGGGACCATCGTCGCGGCGCTGTGGGTGTGGGCGCCCTCGGTGGGGCGCTGGGGGGTCAGCAGCGACATCAGCCGACTGCTCCTTCCATCTGCAGCTCGATGAGGCGGTTCAGCTCGAGGGCGTACTCCATGGGGAGCTCCTTGGCGATCGGCTCGACGAAGCCGCGCACGATCATCGCCATCGCCTCCTCCTCGGTCATGCCCCGGGACATCAGGTAGAACATCTGGTCCTCGGACACCTTGGAGACGGTCGCCTCGTGGCCCATCTGCACGTCGTCCTCGCGGATGTCGACGTAGGGGTAGGTGTCGGAGCGGGAGATGGTGTCGACGAGCAGGGCGTCGCAGACGACCGAGCTCTTCGAGCCGTGGGCGCCCTCCATCACCTGCACGAGACCGCGGTACGAGGTGCGGCCACCGCCGCGCGCCACCGACTTCGAGACGATCGAGCTGCTCGTGTTCGGAGCGGCGTGGACCATCTTCGAGCCGGCGTCCTGGTGCTGGCCCTCGCCCGCGAAGGCGATGGACAGCGTCTCGCCCTTGGCGTGCTCGCCGAGGAGGAAGACGGCCGGGTACTTCATCGTGACCTTGGAGCCGATGTTGCCGTCGATCCACTCCATCGTCGCGCCCTCGGCGCAGGTCGCGCGCTTGGTGACGAGGTTGTAGACGTTGTTCGACCAGTTCTGGATCGTCGTGTAGCGGACGCGGGCGTTCTTCTTGACGACGATCTCGACGACCGCCGAGTGCAGCGAGTCGGACTTGTAGATCGGTGCGGTGCAGCCCTCGACGTAGTGCACGTAGGAGCCCTCGTCGGCGATGATCAGCGTCCGCTCGAACTGGCCCATGTTCTCGGTGTTGATCCGGAAGTAGGCCTGGAGCGGGATGTCGACGTGGACGCCCGGCGGGACGTAGATGAACGAGCCACCCGACCACACGGCGGTGTTCAGCGCGGCGAACTTGTTGTCGCCGGCCGGGATCACCGAGGTGAAGTACTCGCGGAAGAGGTCCTCGTGCTCGCGCAGCCCCGTGTCGGTGTCGACGAAGATGACGCCCTTCTCCTCCAGGTCCTCGCGGATCTGGTGGTAGACGACCTCCGACTCGTACTGCGCGGCGACGCCGGCGACGAGGCGCTGCTTCTCGGCCTCGGGGATGCCGAGCTTGTCGTAGGTGTTCTTGATGTCCTCGGGCAGCTCCTCCCAGGAGGTGGCCTGCTTCTCGGTGGACTTCACGAAGTACTTGATGTTCTGGAAGTCGATGCCCGTGAGGTCGCTGCCCCAGGACGGCATCGGCTTCTTGTCGAACAGCCGCAGCGACTTCATCCGCAGGTCCTTCATCCACTGCGGCTCGCTCTTGCGGTCGGAGATGTCGGCGACGACCTCCGGGCCGAGGCCGCGCCTGGCGGACGCGCCCGCGGTGTCGGAGTCGGCCCAGCCGTACTCGTAGGTGCCGAGACCCTTGAGACCGGGGTTGAGCTCTTCGATGTGGCTCGTCATGACGAGGACCTCTCGGTGGTGGTCGGGGTGGGGACGAAGGTGGTGCAGACGTGGTCGCCGTGGGCGAGGGTCGCCAGGCGCTGGACGTGGACGCCGAGGAGACGGGAGAACGCCTCGGTCTCGGCCTCGCACAGCTCGGGGAACTCGGACGCGACGTGCTGCACGGGGCAGTGGCCCTGGCAGAGCTGCACCCCCGTCAGCGTCGTGGCGGCCCCGGGTGTTCCCACCGGGCGCGCCGAGGCGGCGTAGCCCTCGACGTTGAGGGCGGAGACGAGGGCGTCGGTGCGCCGCGCGGGGTCCTCGCCCGCCGCTTCGAGCACGGGGGCAATCCGCTCCTCGAGACCGGCGAGCCGCTCCTCGGCGAAGGCTTGGACGGCCCGCTCGCCACCGGTGCGGCGCAGGAAGCGCAGGGCCTCGCCGGCGAGGTCGTCGTAGTCGGAGGAGAGCGCGCGGTGCCCGGCGTCGGTGAGGGTCCAGGCCTTCGCGGGCCGGCCGCGGCGCCGGGGGCCCCCGGCCTCGCGCGGCTCGACGAGCCCGGCGGCGTGCAGGTTGTCGACGTGGCGGCGCACGGCGGTCTCGGTGAGGCCGAGCCGCTCGACGAGGGCGGTGATGCTCACCGGGCCCTCCTGGCTCACGACACGCAGCACCCGGTCGCGGGTGCGCGACTCGTCGGTGTGGACGTCGGGATTAACCACACACCCATGTTAGGTAAATGCGCCGACGCCGTCCAAGGAAGGGTCGCCTAACCGAGCCGGGGCTCCTCGGCGCACTCCTCGTCGGACGGCCCGTCGATGTCGTCGTCCTCGTCGATGGGCAGGAAGACCGACGGCATCCGGCTGCGGGGCGGCGCCACGGAGTCGTGACCGAACAGCCGCTCGCGCAGCGGGGCGGTGAGCACCCCGAGCGGGGCGGTCAGCACGTAGCCGTAGGCGACGACGAGGCCGGTGAGCCCCGGCGCCACGACGAGCCCCGCGACGATGGCCACGACGACCGCGGCGGTGCCGAGCCGGGCGCGTGGCGTCGTGGGCGCGAGGAGGTTGCGGAAGGAGCGGAACCGGATGGTCATCACCATCAGGAAGGCCGGGGCGACGCTGACGAGCAGCGGGAACCACGCCCGCCACGGGCCGGTGCCCGGGCCGAAGAACGGCGAGTCGAGGGCGAAGATCGTCGCGATGACCACGCTGGCCGCGCCCGGCGACGGCAGGCCGACGAAGTAGCGCTTGTCGGCCGCCGGGTCGATGGTCACGTTGAAGCGGGCCAGCCGGAAGGCCGCGCAGGACAACCAGAGCAGGGCGACGAGCCAGGACAGCACCGGCCACTCCCCCAGCGCCCACGTGTGCACGAGCACGGCCGGGGCCACGCCGAAGGAGATGAGGTCGGCGAGGGAGTCGAGCTGGAGGCCGAACGGCGACGTGGCGCCGACGAGGCGGGCCACGAAGCCGTCGGCGATGTCCATGACGATCGAGACGGCGATGAGCACCGCCGCGAGGGTGAAGTGGCCGCGGAACGCGAGCAGCACCGAGGAGAACCCGCTGATGAGGTTGAAGGTGGTGAACGCGCTCGGCGCGAGGAGCCGGGCACGCTCGCGCTTGGGCAGCTGGCGCAGCGAGACGACCGAGGCACCGCTCGGGGAGACCAGCCGCCAGCGGTCGAGGATGCGCCGCCGGCCGTTGCCGTCCGCCGGGTCGCTCGTCATGCCGGCCCCCCGGAGCAGCGCAGGGGCGGGCTGGGCGCGGCGGGGACGGCGGCATCCGCTGTGGCGGGGCCGGGGTCCCGGTCGGTGCGAGGCATGGGCCCCACCCTAGGATGTCGGTCCATGGCGCCGGCGGTCCTCGTGCACGACCTGCGGCGCGCCTACGGATCCCGCACCGCCGTCGACGGCGCCTCGTGGTCCGCCGCCCACGGGCGTGTCTGCGCGGTCCTCGGCCCCAACGGCGCCGGGAAGACGACGACCGTCGAGTGCCTCGAGGGCCTGCGCCGCCCCGACTCCGGCGAGGTCCGCGTGCTCGGCACCGACCCCTGGCGGGCGCCCGCTGCGCACCGGGCTGCGGTCGGCGTGATGCTCCAGGACGGCGGCCTCCCCACCACGGCGCGCCCCCTCCCCCTGCTCCGGCACCTCGCCGCGCTGCACGCCTCCCCCTGGCCGGTCGACGAGCTCGCGGCCCGGCTCGGCATCGACGACTTCGCCCGCACCACCGTGCGGCGGATGTCCGGGGGGCAGCGCCAGCGGGTGGCCCTCGCCGCCGCCCTGGTCGGGCGGCCCGAGGTGCTCTTCCTCGACGAGCCGACCGCCGGGCTCGACCCGCACGCCCGCCTCGACGTCTGGGACCTCGTGCGCGCCGAGGCCGACCGTGGCGTGTGCGTCGTCCTCACCACCCACTCGTTCGAGGAGGCCGAGCGGATCGCCGACGACGTCGTCGTGCTCGCGGCGGGCCGGGTCGCCGCCGCCGGCACCCTCGACGAGGTCCGCGGCGGGCGGCCCCTCGAGGACGTCTACTTCGAGCTGACGGGTGGGGCCCGCCGATGAGCGCACCGGCCGCCCCGCGTCGCCGGGTCCTCGCCCAGGCCGCCTTCGAGACCCGGATGCTCCTCGGCAACGGCGAGCAGCTGCTGGTGTCCGTGCTGCTGCCGGCCATCGCCCTCGTCGGCCTCGCGCTGGCGTCCGTGCCGGACCTCGGCCCGGGACGGCGCGTCGACCTCGCGACGGCCGGGACGCTGGCCCTGGCCGTCCTGTCCACGGCGTTCACCGGGCAGGCCATCGCCACCGGCTTCGACCGCCGCGCCGGCGTGCTGCGCCTCCTCGGCACCACCCCGCTGGGGCGGGACGGGCTGCTGGCCGGGAAGGCGCTGGCCGTCCTCTCGGTGCTCGGCGTGCAGGTCCTCCTCCTCGGCGGGCTCGGGGCGGTGCTGGGCTGGCGGCCGGCCGCCGCCGGGCTGCTGCCCGCCCTCGTCACGCTGCTGCTCGGCACGGCCACCCTGGTCGCGCTGGCGCTGCTGCTCGCCGGCACCGTGCGGGCCGAGGCGGTGCTGGCCGTCGCCAACCTCGTCTGGGTGCTGCTGCTCGGGCTCGGGACCCTCGTGCCGACCGACGTGCTGCCCGCGCCGCTGCGGGGCATCGCCCAGGCGCTGCCGGGTGGGGCGCTCGGGGACGCGCTGCGCACCTCGCTCGTCTCCGGCGGCTGGCCGTGGACGCAGTGGGCGGTGCTCGCGGCCTGGGGCGTCGTGGGCGGTGCGGCCGCGGCCCGCTGGTTCCGCTGGTCCGGCTGAGCCGTACGATCGTGGCGTGAGCCAGCGGTCCGTCCTCGCCGCGTCCGTCTCGACCCGCGCCGTGCGCCGCTGGGCCTGGGCGACGCTCGTCGCCAACACGGTGATCATCCTCACCGGCGGGCTCGTCCGCCTCACCGGATCGGGGCTGGGCTGCCCCACCTGGCCGCGTTGCACGGACGCCTCCTACGTGCCGCACCAGGAGCTCGGCCTCCATGGCGTCATCGAGTTCGGCAACCGGTTGCTCACCTACGTCCTCGTGGCGGTGGTCGTCGGCACCGCCGTGGCCGTGTGGCGCTGGTCGGGAACGTCGCGCGGGCTGCGCCGCCTCGTCGTGGGCATCGGCCTCGGCATCCCGTTCCAGGCCGTCATCGGCGGCATCACCGTGCTCACCGACCTCAACCCGTGGGTCGTGGCCCTGCACCTCGTCCTGTCGATGTACCTCGTCGCGCTGTCGGTGTGGCTCGTCGTGCGGGTCCACCCGCGCGCCGGGGTCGCGGCGTCCGCGGGCGTGCAGCGGCTGGTCCGCGTCGTCTACGGCGTCGCGTGGGTCGCGGTCTACCTCGGCACCGTCGTCACCGGCAGCGGTCCCCACGCCGGCGACGAGGACTCGCCGCGCAACGGCCTCTCCCCCGAGACCTGGAGCCACGTCCACGCGGCGTCGGTCTACCTCCTCGTGGCGCTGACGCTCGCGCTGTGGTGGAGCACCCGCTCGGGCGCGCTGCGCCGGCCCGTCCTCGTCCTCCTCGGGGTCGAGCTCGCCCAGGGCGTCGTCGGCCTCGTCCAGTTCTGGACGGGCCTGCCGATCGTGCTCGTCGCGCTGCACCTGGTGGGGGCGGCGGCGCTCGTGGCGGCGGCGACCTGGGTCGTGCTGGCCGCCCGCGGCGGGTCGTCGGAGGGTGCCACCGGCGAGACCCGCTCGGCGGACCAGCCCGTCCCGGCCTAGCCCTCCCCGAGCAGCCCGGCCTCCCGGGCCAGGGCCACGGCCTCGCCGCGCGAGCCGGCACCGAGCTTGGCGAGGATGTTCGAGACGTGCACGCTGGCCGTCTTGGTGCTGATGAACAGCGCGCGCCCGACCTCGCCGTTGGAGCGCCCGGCGGCGAGAAGGGTGAGCACCTCGTGCTCGCGGGCGGTGAGGGTGGTGCCGCCGGGCCGCGGGCCGGCGCCGAGCCGGTCGAGGTCCTCCAGGAGCGGGCGGGCGCCCAGCCGTTCGGCCACCGCACGGGCGGCGGCCACCTGCTCGGCGGCGCCGGTCGGGTCGCCCGCGGCCGTGAGCACCTCGGCGAGCCGGGCCCGGACCCGGGCCACCTCGTAGGGCTCGGCCCTCCGGTCGAAGAGCTCGACGACCTCGCGCCACGCCTCGACCAGGGCCTGCGGCGCCACCTCGGCCCCACCGGCCCACCGGACGCGCAGCGCCTCCGCGCGGGCCCGCGCCACCCACGCCTCGCCCTCGAGCGAGGGGTCGGGCAGCGACGACCCCGGTCCCCAGACGGCGGCGGCGTCCGACGCCAGCTCCTCGGCGACCTCGAGCAGGCGCCGGCGCTCCGCCGTCGGGCGCTCGCGCAGCACCGAGCCGATGTGCCCGAGCGCGAGCGCGGCCACGCGCACCTCGACCGGGACGCGCGGCATCGACCAGAGTGAGCGCAGGTGCGCGACGACCTCGTCACGCACCTCGAGCATCCGCTCGAGCCGGCCCGCACGGCCCAGCACGTCGACGGCGACCGCGCCGGCCTGCGCCGCGATGCGCCCGTCCTCGGACCACCACGGCCGGGCGGCGGCGAGCAGCGCCTCGGGGTCGAGGGAGCCGCGGGCCGCCGGCACGTAGGAGCCCGCCGACTCGACGCCCGCGAGGCCGCCCGCCGGCAGCCCGGCGGTCGCGGCGTCGGCCACGAGCCGCACCGCGAGGTCCCAGTCGCCCATCTCGTGGGCCGCCGTGACGGCGAAGGCGCGGCCGTCGGTGCCGAAGACCGAGGCCTCGAGCCCGGCCCGGCGCGCCTCGGCGTGCTCGCGCTCGAAGCCCTCGAGGGCCGCCCGGTAGTCGCCGCGACGCAGGTGGATGCTCGCGAGGACGTGCATCGCCCGGAGCAGGGCGAGGTCGGGGGCGTCGGTCCACTCGGCGACGACGGCCTCGAGCCGGCGCATCGCCTCCCCCGGGTCGCCGGCCGCCTCGCCGAGCCGGACGAGCACCGAGGACAGGTCGGCGCGGTCGACGAGCAGGTCGTGCTGCACGGCCAGGGCCATCGCCTCGTCGGCGACCGCGAGCGCCTCGGTGGTGGCGCCGACGTCGGTGAGGACCTCGGCGCGCCGGGTGAGCAGGCCGACCCGCAGCGGTGCGGGGGCGTCGTCGTCGAGCAGAGTGAGGGCCTCGGCGGTCAGCGCCTCGCGGTCGACCCGTTCCTCGGTCATCCGGGAGGCGAAGGCCAGCGCCCCGAGCAGCTCGGCGCGCTCGCGCGGGCTCGGCGCGGTACCGGCGAGGCGGCTGCGCAGGAGGGTCATCGCGCGCATCGGCCGCCCGGCGGCGTTGGCCGCGCCGGCCGCCCGCAGGGTCAGCGTGTGCACCTCGGGCGCCTCGACGTCGACGAGCCCGAGCGCGGTCTCGAAGTGGGCCAGCGCCTCGGCGGGGCCGCCCATCCGGCGAGCGGAGTCGCCGGCGCGGACGGCGGCCGTGAGGGCGAGCGTGCGGTCGCCGGAGGCCAGCGCGTGGCGGGCCAGCGCGGCGTCGGAACCGAGCCCGGGGTCCTCGAGCAGGGCGTCGGCGCAGGCCCGGTGCAGCTGGACCCGCTCGTGGGGCAGGAGGTCCTCGCTGACCGCCTCGGCGAGCAGGGCGTGGCGGAACTCGTAGCCGCGGTCGGCCCACGGCTCGAGGACGTGGTGCTCGAGGGCGGCCCGCAGCGCGGTGCGCAGCACGCCCGGCGGCACCGCCGCGACCCGCTCGAGGAGCGCGTGGGGCACGCGGCGGCCGATGACGGCGGCGACCCGTACGACGGACTGGGCGTCGTCGTCGAGCTGGTCGACCCGGGTCAGGAGGAGGCGGGTGAGGTCGCCGGCGTCCACGCCCCCGGCGCCGGCCGCGGCGGCGAGCTCCTCGGCGAAGAAGGCGTTGCCCTCGGCCCGGCGCGCGACGTCCTCGACGACGCGGGGGCCGAGGTCGGCGGCGGCGCGGCGGACGACCTGGCGCAGGTCGGCATCGGGCAGCGGCCCGAGCTCGACACGGGTGAGCGAGGGCAGCCGCGACCAGAGGGCCAGAGCTGCCGCGAGCGGGTGCCGGCGGTGGATGTCGTCGGTGCGCCACGTGGCGAGCAGCCCGACGCCCTCGGGGGCGCCGCGGGTGAAGAGCAGGCTGAGCAGCTCGCGGGTGGACTCGTCGGCCCAGTGGACGTCCTCGACGACGACGAGCACCGGGCCGCGCCGCCCGAGCTCGGCGAGCGTGGCGTGCACCGCCTCGACGAGGTCGGCGCGCACGGCATCCCCACGGGCACCGCCCGCGAGCCGGGGCACGAGCGGGACCAGGCCGGGGTGGGCGGCGACCAGCTCGTCGACCAGGTCGCGCTCGCGGGCGTCGAGCCCGGCGACCATCTCGACGAACGGTAGGTACGGCAGCGTCGTCCCGGCCTCGCCGACGCAGTGCCCGAGCAGGACCCGGCCCGCGGCGTCCTCGACGACCCGGCCGACGAGGGCGGACTTGCCGATGCCGGCGTCGCCGCCGAGGAGGACCGCCCCGCCGTCGTCCCCACCCAGGGCGGCCGAGACCCGTGCGAGCTCGTCGAGACGACCGACGAGCGCGGGGCGGGGACGGGACGGCACGGTGCCGATCATGGCAAAGGACACCGACGCCGTCGTGCTCACGGGTGGCGCGGCCGGCCGGCGGGACGGGGCCGGACCAGGCGGGTGAGGACCGCGGCGAGCGGGTGCAGGGCGACCGCGACCGGGGCGGCCGACGGCTCCGGAGCCGGGTGGTGGTGCCGGGAGTGGACGTCCACCCCCGCGAGCTCGAGGCGGCGCTCGACCTCGGCGGTGACGAACAGCGGGTCCGCGTGGATGCTCATGGTGCTCTCCTTCTCGGTGCCGGTGGGGCTCTCCCGCCGACTCCTCCACGGTGCTCGGCTGAGGTGGCCCCCCACATCGGGCGGCTGCCGTATCCCTGCAGCGCCGCGGTGGCCTGAGGTACCTCACGGCATTCCACAAGAGGCCTTGCACAACAGCACTTGTGCGTCTACCGTGGAGGGATGACCAAGCCGGAGATCCGCACCCTGCGCGACGCCGCACCCCTCGCCGCGCTGGCCCACCCGTTCCGCGCCCGGATGATGGACGCCCTCAAGGTCGACGGCCCCTCGACCGCCTCGATGCTCGCCGCGCGCACCGGCCAGGCCGTGGGCAACGCGAGCCACCACCTCAAGGTCCTCGCCGAGGCAGGGCTCGTCGAGGAGGCCCCCGAGCTGGCCCGCGACCGGCGCGAGCGGTGGTGGCGCCTCGTCTCGGCGGGCACCCGCTGGAGCAGCGTCGACCTCGCCGACGACCCCGCCGCGGCCACCGCCGCCCGTGAGGCCGAGGCCCTCCAGCTGCGCCGGCAGGTCGAGCGGATCACCGGATGGCTGGCCAACCGCGACACCGACCCCGAGTGGGAGGACGCCGCGTTCGCGAACCAGAACTGGATGCGCCTCTCCCCCGCCGAGCTCCAGCAGGTCGCGGAGGAGACCATCGCGCTCTACCGCCGGTGGTCCGACCGCGAGGTGCCGGACGACGGCGTCGAGCGCGAGCCGGTGCTGGTCGTCGCCCGGGGGTTCCCGTGCCAGCCGTGACCCGCACCGCCCCGGTGGGCACCGCCCCGGTCGCCCTGCGCCACAACGTGAACTTCCGGCTGCTGTGGGCCGGCGAGGGCATCAGCGTCCTCGGTGCGATGACCACCACCGTCGTCGTCCCGCTCCTCGCGGTGACGTCCTTCGACGCCGGGCCCGGCTGGATGGGCCTGCTGACCGCCGCGGCGTGGCTGCCGTGGCTCGTCGTCGGGCTGCCCGCCGGGGCCTGGGTCGACCGGCTCGACCCGCGCCGCGTGATGATCGTGGCCGACCTCGTGGCCGCCCTGGCCGTGGGCTCGGTGCCGGTGGCCTACCTCCTCGGCGTCCTCGATCTGCCGCACCTGCTCGCCGCCGCCCTCGCCAGCGGCACGTGCGCGGTCTTCTTCCGCACGGCCTACGGCGCCTTCGTGCCGCGCGTCGTCCGTGAGGAGGACCTCGACGCCGCGAACGGCCGCCTCTACGGCACCGAGTCGGCGATGCAGGTGGCCGGGCCGGGTCTCGGTGGCCTGCTCGTCCAGCTGGTCGGGGCGGCGCTGGCCGTCGTCGCCGACGTCGTCAGCTTCCTCGCCTCGGCGCTCTGCCTCTGGCGGATGGACCCCGCCGCGCTCCGCCCGCCGCCCGAGCGCCCGGCCCGCGAGCCGCTGCGCCGTGAGATCGCCGACGGCGTCCGCATCGTGCGCCGCGACCGGTACCTGCGCTACTTCACCCTCCAGGGTGCGGCCTCGAACTTCGCGCTCACCGGGTACGGCGCGCTGCTCGTGCTCTTCCTCGTCCGCGACCTCGGCGTCGAGCCCGCCACGGTCGGCCTGCTCGTCGCCGCCGGCAGCGTCGGTGGCCTCGTCGGCGCGGCGGTGGCGACCCCGCTGGCCCGCCGGGTCGGCACCGCCCGCGCGATGCGCTGGCTGCAGCTGCTCGGCGGGCCGACCGCGCTGCTCGTGCCCTTGGCGGCCCCCGGGCCGCGCGTCGCCCTCGTCCCGGTCGGCGTCGCGCTCGTCGGGGTGGGGGTCGTGGGCGCCAACGTGGTGCGCTCGGCGTTCCGGCAGCGCTGGACGCCGCCGACCCTGCTCGGGCGGACGATGTCGGCGTCGTCGGTGCTCAACTTCGGCACGATGCCCGTGGCCGGCGTGGTGGCCGGGTGGCTCGGCTCGTCGCTCGGGGTGCGCCCGACCATCCTCGTCAGGACCGCGCTGCACGCACTGGTCTCGGCGACCGTGCTCGTCGGGCCGTACCGGCGCGGTCGGGACCTGCCCGAGGGGCGTCTCGACGACGCGTGAGCCGGTGTCAGCGGATGGCGAGGTGCAGCAGCGGGTCGACCGCCACCGCGAGGAAGACCACCGTCACGTAGGTGATCGAGTAGTGGAAGAGGCGCATCGGCTTCAGGGCCGGGCCCTCGAGCCCGCGCTTGGCAGCGCCGAGCAGTCGGTGCGCCTCGGCGACGAACAGGGCGCCGGCCACGAGCGCGGTCCCCGCGTACAGCCAGCCCATCGAGGCCACCGGGACCAGGACGAGCGAGGTCGCGACCATCACCCACGAGTAGGCGACGACCTGGCGCCCCACCGCGACCGGCCCGCGCTCGACGGGGAGCATCGGCACCTCGGCGGTCGCGTAGTCCTCGCGGAAGGCCATCGAGAGCGGCCAGTAGTGCGGCGGTGTCCAGAAGAAGATGACGAGGAAGAGCACGAGCGCGGGCCACTCGACGGTGCCGGTGACGGCGGACCAGCCGATGAGGGTCGGCATGCAGCCGGCGATGCCGCCCCACACGATGTTCTGCGAGGTCCGGCGCTTGAGCAGGATGGTGTAGCCGACGGCGTAGAGCACGATGGCGAGCACCGACAGCAGCGCCGACAGCGCGTTGACGACCAGCGCGAACCAGACCGTGGAGGCGACGGTGAGGACGCCGCCGAAGACCAGGGCCTCGGGGACGCTCACCTCGCCGGTGACCATCGGCCGCGAGCTGGTGCGGTGCATCAGCCGGTCGATGTCGCGGTCGTAGACCGAGTTGAACGTGTTCGCGGCGCCGGCGCTGAGGATGCCGCCGACGAGGGTCGCGACGACGAGCCAGAGGGACGGCACGCCGCGCTGTGCGAGGAACATGACCGGCACCGTCGTGACGAGCAGGAGCTCGATGATCCGGGGCTTGGTCAGCGCGACGAAGGCGGCGACCCGGCGTCGAGGGGACCGCGCCACGGCAGGGGCCGCGGGGGTCGTCAGCGGGGTGGTGGCCACGTCGTCCTTCACGGTCGGCCGGAACGGTGCTCGGCGATTCTAGCCGCCGCCGCGCGTCTGGCCGAAGACCGGCCCCCACCGCAACGTGGGTCCGGCACTAGGGTGGGTACTCGAAGCGTCACACGGCGCCCTCACCGCCGGTGGTTTCGTCCAGATGAGTCCCGCGAGAGAGGTTCCCCTTGACCACCACCACCCCCCGCAAGCGCACCGCGAAGCCGCTCGCCGGCCGTTCCCCCGAGCTGAACAAGCCGGTCGCCCGCAAGGCGAAGTGGAGCGACCTCGACGTCCGCGCCGTCGACACCGCGCGGCTGCTCGCCGCCGACGCCGTGCAGAAGACCGGCAACGGCCACCCCGGCACCGCGATGAGCCTCGCACCCGTCGCCTACCTGCTCTTCCAGAACGTCATGCGCCACGACCCGTCCGACCCCTCGTGGCTCGGCCGTGACCGGTTCGTCCTGTCCTGCGGGCACTCCTCGCTGACGCAGTACGTCCAGCTGTACCTGTCCGGCTACGGCCTCGAGCTCGCCGACCTCAAGGCGCTGCGCACGTGGGGCTCCCTCACCCCCGGCCACCCCGAGGTGCACCACACCAAGGGCGTCGAGATCACCACCGGCCCGCTCGGCTCGGGCCTGGCCTCCGCGGTCGGCATGGCGATGGCGCAGCGCCGCCAGCGCGGCCTGCTGGACCCCGAGACCAAGGCCGGCCAGAGCCCGTTCGACCACCACGTGTGGGTGCTCGCCTCCGACGGTGACCTCATGGAAGGCGTTGCCTCCGAGGCCTGCTCGCTCGCCGGCCACCAGGAGCTGAGCAACCTCACCGTCGTCTACGACGCCAACCAGATCTCCATCGAGGACGACACCGACATCTCCTTCACCGAGGACGTCGCCAAGCGCTTCGAGGCCTACGGCTGGGACGTCGTGGACGTCGACTGGCGCCGCTCGAGCGACCCCAAGGGCGACGCCGGGTACACCGAGGACGTCGACGCCCTGCTCGCCGCGCTCGAGAAGAGCCGCCGCCCCGGCAAGCGCCCGACCCTCGTGCGCCTGCACACCGTCATCGCCTGGCCCGCCCCGTCGGCGCGCGGCACGGGCAAGGCCCACGGCTCCGCCCTCGGCGCGGACGAGGTCGCGGCCACCAAGAAGATCCTCGGGTTCGACCCGAAGAAGTCCTTCGACGTCGACCGCGCGGTCATCACGCACACGCGCGAGGTCAAGAAGCGCGGCAAGGCCGCCCACCGCGAGTGGGACAAGGGCTACAAGGCGTGGCGCAAGGCCAACCCCGAGCGCGCGGCCCTCCTCGACCGGCTCGTCGCCGCCGAGATGCCGAAGGACCTCGCGAAGGCGCTGCCCGTCTTCGACGCCGACGAGAAGGGCATCGCCACCCGCGCCGCCTCCGGCAAGGTGCTCACCGCCCTCGCCGACGTCATGCCCGAGCTGTGGGGCGGCTCGGCCGACCTCGCCGAGTCCAACAACACGACGATGGGCGGCCAGCCCTCGTTCATCCCCACGGGGAAGCAGACCGACGAGTGGAAGGGCAGCCCCTACGGCCGCACCCTGCACTTCGGCATCCGCGAGAACGCGATGGGCATGATCCTCAACGGGATCGCCCTCGAGGGCCTGACCCGCCCCTACGGCGGCACCTTCCTCGTCTTCTCCGACTACATGCGTCCGGCGGTGCGGCTCGCGGCCCTCCAGGAGCTGCCGGTCACCTTCGTGTGGACCCACGACTCCATCGGCCTCGGCGAGGACGGCCCGACCCACCAGCCGGTCGAGCACCTCGCCTCGCTGCGCGCCATCCCCGGGCTGGCGGTGGTCCGCCCGGCCGACGCCAACGAGACCTCCGAGGCGTGGGGCGAGGTCCTCCGCCGCGGCGGCACCGCCGGGCTCGCGCTGTCCCGCCAGGCCCTGCCGACCCTCGACCGGAAGACCCACGCCAAGGCCTCCGGCGTCCGCAAGGGCGCCTACGTGCTCGTCGACGGCGGCGCGAAGGGCGACGAGGCGCCCGAGGTCGTGCTCATCGCCACGGGCTCCGAGGTCACCCTCGCCCTCGCGGCGCGCGAGCGCCTCGAGAAGGCCGGCACCCGCACCCGCGTCGTCTCGATGCCGTGCCGGGAATGGTTCGAGGAGCAGCCGCGCTCCTACCAGAACAAGGTCCTGCCCCCCGAGGTCCGGGCCCGTGTCAGCGTCGAGGCGGGTGTGGCCATGGGATGGCACGACCTCGTCGGTGACGCCGGCCGCTGCGTCAGCCTCGAGCACTTCGGGGCCTCGGCCGACGGCCCGCGGCTGTTCCGCGAGTTCGGGTTCACCCCCGAGGCGGTCGTCAAGGCGGCCAAGGACTCGCTCAAGGCCGCCCGCGCCACCGGGGGCGTCCCCGCGGTGAACGACACCGCGCCGCGCTCCCGGAAGGACCAGGGCACCGACGTCGGCACGCCCAAGGCGCCGAGCCGCAAGAGCGCGGCCTCGGCGAGGAAGTGAGACCCGCATGACCGCACCTCAGCCCATCCAGGACCTCGCCGCGAACGGCGTCTCCGTCTGGCTCGACGACCTGTCCCGCGACCGGATCGAGTCCGGCAACCTCCAGCAGCTCATCGACGAGAAGGGGGTCGTCGGTGTCACGACGAACCCCTCGATCTTCCAGGCCGCGCTCTCCGAGGGCCACGCGTACGACGCGCAGGTCGAGGAGCTGGCGCGCGCCGGGAAGTCGGTCGACGAGACCGTCTTCGCGCTGACCACCAAGGACGTCCGCGACGCCTGCGAGATCATGAAGCCGGTCTTCGACGCCACCGGTGGCGAGGACGGCCGGGTCTCGATCGAGGTCGACCCGGGCGCCGCGCACGACACCGGCCGCACGGTCCGCGAGGCCAAGGCGCTGGCCGCCGAGGTCGACCAGCCGAACGTCCTCATCAAGATCCCGGCCACCGTCGAGGGCCTTCCGGCCATCTCGCAGGTGCTCGCCGAGGGCATCTCGGTCAACGTCACGCTGATCTTCTCCCTCGACCGCTACCGCGCCGTGATGAACGCCTTCCTCACCGGCCTCGAGCAGGCCCGCGAGAACGGCAAGGACCTCTCGCAGATCCGTTCCGTCGCATCGTTCTTCGTCTCGCGCGTCGACGCCGAGATCGACAAGCGCCTCGACGCCATCGGCTCCGACGAGGCGAAGGCGGTGCGCGGCAAGGCCGGTCTGGCCAACGCCCGGCTCGCCTACCAGGCCTACGAGGAGGTCTTCTCGACCCCGCGCTGGGCCTCCCTCGAGGCGGCCGGCGCGCACCGGCAGCGTCCGCTGTGGGCGTCGACCGGCGTCAAGGACCCGGCCTACCCCGACACGATGTACGTCACCGAGCTCGTGGCCCCCGGCACCGTCAACACGATGCCCGAGAAGACCCTCGACGCCACCGCCGACCACGGCGAGGTCACCGGCGACACCATCACCGGCGGCTACGCCGAGGCGTCGGACGTCCTCGACACCCTCGAGCGGCTCGGCATCTCGTACTCCGAGGTCGTCGACCTCCTCGAGAAGGAGGGCGTCGAGAAGTTCGAGAAGGCCTGGGGCGAGCTGCTCGACGGCGTGACGAGCGAGCTGGAGAAGGCGAGCGCGTGAGCACCCTCGACGTCTCCGCCACCGGGGCGGCGGCGCAGGCCGTCGCCACCCACGTGCCCACGCTCGTCGCGGACTCCGTGGCCAGCCGGCTCTTCGCGCAGGACCACACCCTGTGGGGTGCCGCGGCCGAGGACGAGGCGTCCAAGCGCCTGTCCTGGACCGGTCTCCCCCGCAGCTCGCGGCCGCTCGTCGGCGAGATCGCCGCCCTGCGGGGCGAGCTCGAGGAGACCGGCTACGACCGCGTCGTGCTCTGCGGGATGGGCGGCTCCTCGCTCGCCCCGGAGGTCATCTGCGCCACAGCCGGCGTCCCGCTCGTCGTCCTCGACTCGTCGGACCCCGACGTCGTCCGCGGCGCGCTCACCGACCTCGACCGCACGGTCGTCGTCGTGTCGAGCAAGTCCGGCTCCACCGTCGAGACCGACAGCCAGCGCCGGGCCTTTGAGCAGGCCTTCCGCGACGCCGGCCTCGACCCCACGACCCGGATGGTCGTCGTCACCGACCCCGGTAGCCCGCTCGAGGAGCAGGCGCGCGGCGCCGGGTTCCGCGTCGTCAACGCCGATCCCGCTGTCGGAGGCCGCTACTCGGCCCTGACCGCCTTCGGCCTGGTGCCGAGCGGCCTCGCCGGGGCCGACGTCGAGGCGCTGCTCGACGACGCCGAGACGGTCGCCGACCTGCTCGCCGCCGACGACGAGGCCAACCCCGCACTGCGCCTCGGCGCCGCGATGGCGGGCACGGACCCGTTGCGCGACAAGCTGGTCCTCGTCGACGCCGGCACCGAGAACGTCGGGTTCGCCGCCTGGGCCGAGCAGCTCATCGCCGAGTCCACCGGCAAGGAGGGCACCGGCATCCTGCCGGTCGTCGCGATCGGCTCCGAGCCGGCCCACCTCTACGCCGACGGCACGGTCGCTCGCCTCGTGTCCTCCGAGTCCGAGGACGACGGCGCCTCCGGTGACTCCGTCGTCACCGTCGCCGGGCCCCTCGGCGCGCAGATGCTGCTCTGGGAGGCGGCGACCGCCGTCGCCGGACGGCTGCTCGGCATCAACCCCTTCGACCAGCCCGACGTCGAGAGCGCCAAGGCCGCGGCCCGCGAGCTCCTCGACGCCGGCATCGGTGCCGGTGAGGACCCCGCGTTCACCGACGGCGCCGTCGAGGTGCGTTCCCTCGGACCGGAGTTCCTCGGGGACGCCACCACCGTGGCCGCGGCCGTCGACGCCCTGCTGGCGCAGCTCGACCCGGAGCACGGCTACGTGGCCGTGATGGCCTACCTCGACCGGGAGGCCGACGCCGACCTCGAGCACGTCGCCCGTGACCTGTTCGACCGCACCGGACGTCCGGTCACCTTCGGCTGGGGTCCGCGCTTCCTGCACTCCACCGGGCAGTACCACAAGGGCGGCCCGGCGACGGGTGTCTACGTGCAGGTCACGACCGCGCCGGCACAGGACCTCGAGGTTCCCGGCCGCGACTTCACCCTCGGCCAGTTCATCGCGGCCCAGGCCGCGGGCGACGCGAAGGTGCTCGCTGACCACGGTCGCCCGGTGCTCCGCCTGCACCTCACCGACCACGACGCCGGCCTCCCCGCCGTGCGCGCCGCCCTCGGGCAGGGCGGGGCATGAGCCCGGCCCGCGTCACCGCCGAGAACAACCCGCTGCGGGACCCGCGCGACAAGCGGCTCCCCCGCATCGCCGGGCCGTCCTCGCTGGTGCTCTTCGGCGTCACCGGTGACCTCGCGCGCAAGAAGCTGATGCCGGCCATCTACGACCTCGCCAACCGCGGGCTGCTGCCGCCGGGCTTCTCCCTCGTCGGGTTCGCGCGGCGCGACTGGGCCGACCAGGACTTCGGCAAGATCGTCTACGAGGCGGTCAAGGAGCGGGCCCGCACGCCCTTCCGCGAGGAGGTCTGGCGCACGCTCTCCGAGGGGATCCGGTTCGTCCCGGGCTCCTTCGACGACGACGCCGCGTTCGACCTGCTCGCCGAGACCGTCGCCGAGCTCGACGAGCAGCGCGGCACCGGCGGCAACCACGCGTTCTACCTGTCGATCCCGCCGGGCTCGTTCGCCACGGTGTGCCAGCAGCTCGAGCGTTCCGGCCTCTCGACGCCGCAGACCGGCTCGTGGCGCCGGGTGGTCATCGAGAAGCCGTTCGGGCACGACCTCGCCTCGGCCCGCGAGCTGAACGCCATCGTCGAGAACGTCTTCCCCGCCGACTGCGTCTTCCGCATCGACCACTACCTCGGCAAGGAGACGGTCCAGAACCTCCTGGCGCTGCGCTTCGCCAACCAGATGTTCGAGCCGGTGTGGAACGCCAACTACGTCGACCACGTGCAGATCACGATGGCCGAGGACATCGGTATCGGCGGCCGGGCCGGCTATTACGACGGCATCGGTGCGGCGCGCGACGTCATCCAGAACCACCTGCTCCAGCTGCTCGCCCTCACCGCGATGGAGGAGCCAGTCTCCTTCGACGCCCAGGGCCTGCGCACCGAGAAGGAGAAGGTGCTCTCGGCCGTGCGCATCCCCGCCGACCTCGCCACCGGCACCGCCCGCGGGCAGTACGCCGCCGGGTGGCAGGGCGGCGAGGACGTCGTCGGCTACCTCGACGAGGACGGCGTCGCCGACGGCTCGACCACCGAGACCTACGCCGCCGTGCGCCTCGACGTCGACACCCGCCGCTGGGCCGGGGTGCCGTTCTACCTGCGCACCGGCAAGCGGCTCGGCAAGCGGGTCACCGAGATCGCGGTCGTCTTCAAGCAGGCGCCGCACCTGCCGTTCTCCAACACCGCCACCGAGGAGCTCGGGCAGAACGCCATCGTCATCCGGGTCCAGCCCGACGAGGGCGTCACGCTGCGGTTCGGGGCCAAGGTCCCGGGCGCGCAGATGGAGGTCCGCGACGTGACCATGGACTTCGGGTACGGCCGCTCGTTCACCGAGTCCTCCCCCGAGGCCTACGAGCGGCTCATCCTCGACGTGCTCCTCGGCGAGCCGCCGCTCTTCCCGCGGCACGAGGAGGTCGAGCTGTCCTGGCAGATCCTCGACCCCATCGAGAGGTTCTGGGCCACCAAGGGCAAGGCCCCCGAGCAGTACGAGTCCGGCGGCTGGGGGCCGGCCTCGGCCGACGCCCTGATGCGCCGCGACGGCCGTGAGTGGAGGCTCCCTTGATCGTCGACCTGCCGAACACCTCGACCGCCGCCGTCTCCAAGCGGCTGGTCAAGCTGCGCTCGGACACCGGCGCGATGGCGCTCTCGCGCGTCCTCACCCTGGTCGTCGTCGTCGACGAGGCCGAGGCGGAGGACGCCATCGAGGTCGCCAACGACGCCAGCCGGCAGCACCCCTGTCGCATCATCGTCGTCGTCACCGGCAACCGCCGGGGCGCCGCGCGCCTCGACGGCCAGATCCGCGTCGGCGGCGACGCCGGCGCCTCCGAGGTCGTCGTCCTGCGGCTCTACGGACCGCTGGCCAAGCACGGCCGCGCGGTGGTCACGCCGCTGCTCCTGGCCGACTCCCCCATCGTCGCGTGGTGGCCGGTCGAGGCGCCCAAGGACCCCGCGGGGGACCCCATCGGGGCGATGGCGCAGCGGCGCATCACCGATGCCGCCCGCGCACCGGGCACGCCGCGCGCGGCGGTCAAGCGGCTCGCGTCGGCGTACGCGCCGGGCGACACCGACCTCGCGTGGTCGCGCGTCACCCTGTGGCGCGGGCTGCTCGCCGCGGCGCTCGACCAGGCGCCGTACGAGCCGGTCACGGCCGCGATGGTCGTCGCCGCCTCCGACTCCCCCTCCGGCGAGCTGCTCGCCGGGTGGCTCGCGGCCCGCCTGCGCTGCCCGGTCTCGCTCGCCCGGTCCCGCACCGGCTCGGGCGTCATCTCGGTCCGGCTCGAGCGGGCCAGCGGCACCGTCGACCTCGTCCGCCCGGTCGAGGGCGACACCGCCGTGCTGCGCCAGCCCGGCCAGCCCGACCGCACCCTGGCCCTGCCCCACCGCTCCGATGCCGAGTGCCTCGCCGACGAGCTGCGACGGCTCGACCCCGACGAGGTCTACGCCGATGCCGTCCGCAAGGGCTCGAGCGCGGTCAGCACGTCGCGCCGCACCGCGAGCGAGGCCGTCCGCGACGGCACGGCACCTTCCCCCGCCGAGGCCGAGCGCACCGCCCAGCGGCTGCGCCGTGCCGCCCGGGCCGCGGGGAGCAGCGCCATGGTCGACAAGATGCCGATGCCCGCCGACCACGCCGACTCCGACGCGGTCCGCAAGGCCGCGGAGACCAAGCTCGCCGAGGTGAAGGAGCGCCGCTCGTGACCCGTCCCGAGGCCACCGTCGTGGTCCACCCGTCCCGCCCGTCGCTCGCCGACGGCGCGGCCGCGCGGCTCGTCGTCGCCCTCGTCGACGCGCTGGCCGACCGGGGTGTCGCCCACGTGTCGATGACCGGGGGCTCGATGGGCTCGGAGATCGTCCGGTCGCTGGCCGCCGAGCCGGCGCGAGCCGCGGTCGACTGGTCGCGCGTGCACGTGTGGTGGGGCGACGAGCGGTACCTGCCCGCCGGGGACCCGGACCGCAACGACACCCAGAACGACGACGCCGGCCTCAGCTCGCTGGGCCTGGACCCCGCGAACGTCCACCGGGTCCCGGGCCCGGACTCCAGCGGCTCCGCCGAGGAGGCGGCCGAGGCCTACGCCGACACACTGCGCCGCACCGGGAACGGGGCCTTCGACGTCATGGTCCTCGGCGTCGGGCCGGACGGGCACATCGCCTCGCTCTTCCCGCACCACCCGGCCGCCGCCACCACCGGCACCCCCGCCGTCGCCGTGCACGACTCCCCCAAGCCGCCACCGGACCGCGTCTCGCTGACCCGCGAGTGCCTCGAACGCTCGCGGGAGGTCTGGTTCCTCGTCAGCGGGGCCGACAAGGCCGACGCCGTCGCGCGCGGGGTCGGTGGTGCGTCCTTCGAGACCACGCCGGCCGCCCACGTGCACGGCGAGGAGCGCACGCTCTGGCTCCTCGACCCCGACGCCGCCGCCGAGCTGGGCTGAGGGGCCGGCGATGGGCATCCTCGACCGCTTCCGCGGCCGCACCGACGGCGAGGCACCGGTCGGCGACGTCGGTGAGCCGATGGCCGACGTCGAGCCGGTCGAGGAGGTCGCCACCCGGCCGCTCACCGGGGAGGAGGAGGCCCGCCTCGAGTCCTACCGGCTCCGGTACGAGAAGCACGGCATCGACCCCACGGACGCGGCGAGCATCGCCGCCGCCTGGGAGGCCGCCGTCGAGCGGGACGCCGAGGACGAGGCCGCCGAGGTCGTCACCGTCGTCGCGACGGCGGTCGGCGACCACCTCGTCGGCACCGGCTACCGCTGGGTGGTCAGCACCGACCCGTTCGGCACCGACCTCGCCGTCGAGCCCCCGCGCCGCGGCGTGCCCGTGGTCGTCCGCACGCTCGTCGCGGTGCGCTGGATGAACCGCGAACGGGGTTGGCTCGAGGGCGTCCTCGCCCACCTCGCCCGCGCCGCCCGCCGCTGACCGAGGCTCCCCTCCGTGCCAGGTGCGGGTGTCCGCCCGCGACCGCGCACGGATCCCCGCACCTCGCGCGGACCCCAGTCCCTCATCCCCACGGCGGATCGTCGCCTCGGGTCGGGTTCGCCGGCTCTGGTCCGGTTCGCCGGATGGCGGTGAGAAGTCGCCGCCACTCCGCCTTCCGGACCAGAGTCCGGGGAAGCGGCGGACTCTGGTCCGGCGCCGCGGTTCCTGCCGACGGGCCGTGCTGTTGCTGACTCACCACGCAGGATGTGCGGCACCGCCCTCATCCCGGACAGCGGAACCCGGACACACCGCGACCCCGGCCGCATCGGCCGGGGTCGTCGGGTGCTGCAGTGGGTCAGCGGCTCACTGGATGAGGCCGCGCCCCCGCAGCGTCTGGAGCGCCTCGTCGAGGATGGCCTGGCCGTCCTCGTCGGAGCGACGCTCCTTCACGTAGGCGAGGTGGGTCTTGTACGGCTCCACCTTCGGGGGAGCCGGTGGGTTGTCCTGGTCCTGCCCCGCGGGGAAGCCGCAGCGCGGGCAGTCCCAGGTCTCGGGGACGACCAGCCCGGCCTCCTCGGCGAAGCTCGGCTTGGTCTCGTGCCCGTTGGAGCACCAGAACGAGACGTAGCGGCGGGGCGCGGCCTCGCCGCGCTCGGCCTCACCCATCGGACCCGCGCCCACGCGCGAGCCCCGGATCGCGTTACCTCCGGCCATGGTCAGTCCCCTCTCAGGCGAACCGCTCGAGGACGCCGAGACCGACGACGCAGGTGAACCAGATGACCGCCACACCGACCGTGATCCGGTCGAGGTTGCGCTCGGCGACCGAGGACCCGCCCAGCGAGCTGGACATGCCACCGCCGAACATGTCCGAGAGGCCGCCGCCCTTGCCCTTGTGGAGCAGGATGAGCAGGGTGAGGAACAGGCCTCCGAGGACCAGGAGGACCTGGAGGCCGATGCGAACCGCGTCCACGGATGGATCCTTCGTGTGGGGGTCGGGGACAACCGGTACAGGATAACCGCTGACCGGCGCGACCGCCGCAGCCCCGTGGGCGCGGCGGTCGCGGACGCTCAGACGGTGCCGCGGTGGTCGCGGAAGCGGCAGATGGCGGCGAACTCGCCGGCGTCGATCGAGGCACCGCCGACGAGGGCGCCGTCGACGTCCTCCTGGCCCATGATCGCCGCGACGTTGCCGGACTTCACCGAGCCGCCGTAGAGGATGCGGATGCCGTCGGCGACGTCGCCGGAGTACAGCTCGGCGAGCTTGGTACGGATCGCCGCGCACACCTCCTGCGCGTCCTCGGGCGTCGCGACCTCGCCGGTGCCGATCGCCCAGACGGGCTCGTAGGCGACGACCACGGTGCGGGCCTGGTCGGCGGGGACGCCCGCGAGACCGGCCTCGACCTGAGCCAGCACGTGCTCGACGTGCGTGCCGGCCTGCCGGATCTCCAGGCCCTCACCGACGCAGAAGATCGGGGTGATCCCGTGCTTGAGCGCGGCCTGGAGCTTGGCGGCCACGACGTCGTCGCCCTCGCCGTGGTACTCGCGCCGCTCGCTGTGCCCGACCGTGACGTAGGTGCACCCGAGCTTGGCGAGGAAGGCCCCGCTGATCTCGCCGGTGTACGCGCCGGAGTCGTGGGCCGAGAGGTCCTGTGCCCCGTGCTTTAGCTCGAGGCGGTCACCGTCGATGAGCGTCTGGACGCTGCGGATGTCGGTGAACGGCGGCAGGACCGCGACCTCGACGGCGGCGAAGTCGTGCTTGCCGTCCTTGAGGGTCCAGTCGAGCTTCTGCACGAGGTGGGTGGCCTGGAGGTGGTCCAGGTTCATCTTCCAGTTCCCCGCCATCAGCGGGGTGCGGCCGGAGGCCATTCAGTGCTCCTTCGTGAGGATCGCGATGCCGGGCAGCTCCTTGCCCTCGAGGTACTCGAGGGAGGCCCCGCCACCGGTGGAGATGTGGCCGAACTGGTCGTCGGTGAAGCCGAGCTGCCGGACGGCGGCCGCGGAGTCACCGCCACCGACGACGGTCAGCGCGCCGCCGGCCGTGGCGTCGACGAGCGCCTGCGCGACGGCCTTCGTGCCGGCCGCGAACGGCTCCATCTCGAACGCGCCCATCGGGCCGTTCCAGAAGACCGTGCGGGTGTCCGCGAGCCGCTCGGCGTACAGGCGGGCCGACTCGGGCCCGATGTCCAGGCCCATCGCGTCGGCGGGGATGGCGTCCGCGGCGACGACGTCGGTCTCGGTGTCGGCGGAGAACTCCTTGCCGACGACGACGTCGACGGGCAGGACGATCTCGACGCCGTCGCGCTCGGCCCGTTCGAGGTAGCCCTTGCACGCGTCGACGCTGTCGGCGTCGAAGAGGCTCTTCCCGATCTCGTGGCCCTGCGCCGCGAGGAAGGTGAAGAGCATCCCGCCGCCGATCAGCAGCCGGTCGGCGGTGCCCATCAGGTTGTCGATGACCGCGAGCTTGTCGGCGACCTTGGCGCCGCCGAGGACGACGGCGTACGGACGCTCGGGGTCCTCGGTGAGGCGCCGGAGCACCTCGACCTCGGTGCGCACGAGCCCGCCCATGGCCGACGGCAGCCGGGTGGCGACGTCGTAGACCGAGGCCTGCTTGCGGTGGACGACGCCGAAGCCGTCGGAGACGTAGGCGTCCGCGAGCCCGGCGAGGGCGTCGGCGAACTCGGCGCGGTCCTCGTCGGTCTTGGCCGTCTCACCGGCGTTGAAGCGGAGGTTCTCGAGGAGGACGACGTCGCCGTCCGCCATCGCCGCGACCGCGGCCTGCGCGCTCTCCCCCACCGTGTCGGTGGCGAAGACGACGTCGCGGCCGAGCAGCTCGGAGAGCCGCCCGACGACGGGACGCAGCGAGTACTTCTCCTCGGGTGCGCCCTTGGGCCGCCCGAGGTGGGCGCACACGATGACGCGTGCGCCCGCCCCGGACAGCTCGGAGATGGTCGGGACCGACGCCCGGATGCGCCCGTCGTCGGTGATCGTCGTGCCGTCGAGGGGCACGTTCAGGTCGGACCGGACGAGGACGCGCTTGCCGCGCAGGTCGCCCAGGGAGGCGAGGTCAGCCATCAGGGTGTCGGTCCCGTCCCGCTCAGAGGCTCTTGCCGACGAGCGCGGTGAGGTCGATGAGGCGGTTGGAGTAGCCCCACTCGTTGTCGTACCAGCCGACGACCTTGACCTGGTTGCCGATGACCTTGGTCAGGCCCGAGTCGAAGATGCACGAGCTCGGGTCCGTGACGATGTCGGCGGAGACGATCGGGTCCTCGGTGTACTTCAGGAAGCCCTTGAGCGGGCCCTCGGCCGCCGCCTTGACGATGGCGTTGACCTCCTCGACCGAGGTCTCGCGGCCCGCCTCGAAGGTGAGGTCGGTGGCCGAGCCGGTCGGGGTGGGCACGCGCAGCGCGTAGCCGTCGAGCTTGCCCTTGAGCTCGGGCATGACCAGGCCGATGGCCTTCGCGGCGCCGGTGCTCGTCGGGATGATCGAGAGCGCGGCGGCGCGGGCGCGCCGCAGGTCGCGGTGCGGGCCGTCGAGAAGGTTCTGGTCCGAGGTGTAGGCGTGGATCGTCGTCATCAGGCCCTTGACGATGCCGAGCTCGTCGTGGAGCGGCTTGGCCATCGGTGCGAGGCAGTTCGTCGTGCACGAGGCGTTGGAGATGACGTGGTGGGTGGCCGGGTCGTAGTCGCCGTGGTTGACGCCCATGACGAAGGTGGCGTCCTCGTTGGAGGCCGGCGCGGAGATGATGACCTTCTTGGCGCCGCCGTCGATGTGGGCCTTGGCCTTGGTGGCGTCGGTGAAGATGCCGGTGGACTCGACGACGACGTCCGCGCCGGCGTCGCCCCAGGCGATGTCGGCGGGGTTGCGCTCGGCGAAGATCTTGATGGTCGTGCCGCCGACGGTGATCGAGTCGTCGGTGTACGAGACGTCGTCGGCGAGGACGCCGAGGACCGAGTCGTACTTCAGCAGGTGGGCGATGGTCTTGTTGTCCATCAGGTCGTTGGCGGCGACGATCTCGATGTCGGCCCCCGACGCCTGCACGGCGCGGAAGAAGTTGCGGCCGATGCGGCCGAAGCCGTTGATGCCTACGCGAACGGTCACTGTGCGTGCCTTCCAGTGGAGAGGGATGTGCCGTGCGGAGCCGCCCGGCACCGTGGTTCCGCCACCAACCCTAGACCCCGCCCCTCGGGGCCCGACGGGCGTCCACCGTACGGGCGAGTAACCGTTTACGCACGGCCTCCCGTGAGACGGGTGCGAGACCGGAAACGGTGCGCCCGGTCAGCTGTCGAGCATGTCCGGGGTGAGCACGGCCTCGGTGTCGGGGATCCCCTCGTCCTGGGCCTTCTTGTCGGCCATCGCGAGCAGCCGGCGGATCCGCCCGGCGACGGCGTCCTTGGTCATCGGCGGGTCGGCCAGGGTGCCCAGCTCCTCGAGCGAGGCCTGCTTGTGGGTGAGCCGCAGCTCTCCGGCCTCCTTGAGGTGGTCGGGCACCTCCTCGCCGAGGATCTCCAGGGCCCGCTCGACCCGCGCCCCCGCAGCGACGGCCGCGCGGGCCGAGCGGCGCAGGTTGGCGTCGTCGAAGTTGGCGAGCCGGTTGGCGGTGGCCCGCACCTCGCGGCGGATGCGGCGCTCCTCCCAGGCCAGGACGGCGTCGTGTGCGCCGAGCCGGGTGAGCATCGCGCCGATGGCGTCGCCGTCGCGGATGACGACGCGGTCCACGCCCCGGACCTCGCGGGCCTTGGACTGGATGCCGAGCCGGCGCGCGGCACCGACGAGGGCGAGGGCGGCCTCCGGGCCCGGGCAGGTGACCTCGAGGGCCGAGGAGCGGCCGGGCTCGGTGAGCGAGCCGTGCGCGAGGAAGGCCCCGCGCCACGCGGCCTCGGCGTCGCAGACCGAGCCGCTGACGACCTTGGCCGGCAGCCCCCGGACGGGACGACCGCGACTGTCGATGAGGCCGGTCTGGCGGGCCAGGGCCTCACCGTCCTGGACGACCCGCACGACGTACCGGCTGCCCTTGCGCAGCCCGCCGGCCGCGAGGACGAGGACCTCGGGGGTGTGGCCGTACACCTCGGCCAGCTCGCGCCGCAGCCGCCGGGCCGCGTTCGCGGTGTCCAGCTCGGCCTCGACGACGATGCGCCCCCCGATGATGTGCAGCCCCCCGGCGAACCGCAGCATCGCCGCGACCTCGGCCTTGCGGCAACAGGGCTTGGTCACGACGTGCCGGCTCAGCTCGTCCTTCACCTTCGCCGTCATCGCCATGCCGGTCATCCTGCCACGCGTCATCGGGGCGGTCGCGGGCTGTACAGGATGTCCCGCAGGGCCGCCGCGTAGCGAAGCGGGTCGTGCTCGCCGCGGGCCGCGCGTCGGCTGACGGGGACCACGTGGAGCTCGGCGCCGAGCCGCTCGGCGGCCGCGGCGAGAGCCGCCTCGTCCTCGACGGCGGCGGGGTCGGCGAGGACCGCGTCGAGGCGCAGCCCGGGTGCCAGACCGGCGAAGGACCGCAGGAGGCGCACGGCGTCGAAGCCCGCCGTCTCCCCCGACCCCGGGTCGAGGTTGAGCACGAGGAGGCGCCGGGCCCGGCTGACCTCGAGGGCCTCACGGAGCTCGGGGACCAGGAGGTGGGTCATCACGGAGGTGAACCACGAGCCGGGGCCGAGGACCACCCAGTCGGCGCTGCGGATCGCGGCCACCGACTCCGGGTAGGCCGGCGGGGCTGCCGGCACCAGCCGCACCTCCTCGACCGTGCCGGGGGTCACGGCGACCTCGGCCTGCCCGCGCACCGTCGCGAGCGACCCGTCGGCCGAGAGCCCGCTGACGTCGGCCTCGATCACGAGCGGGACGGCGGCCATCGGCAGCACCCGGCCCCGCGCCTGGAGGAGGCGACCGACGAGGTCGAGGCCGGCGACGGGGTCCTCGTGGAGCTCCCAGAGCGCGACGATGAGCAGGTTGCCGAGGGCATGGCCACCCAGCGGGCCGTCGCCGGCGAAGCGGTGCTGGAGGACGTCGCGCCAGGTGTGCCCCCACTCGGTGTCGGCGCAGAGGGCGGCGAGGGCCATCCGCAGGTCGCCGGGTGGGAGGACGCCGAACTCGTCGCGGAGCCGGCCGCTCGAGCCGCCGTCGTCGGCGACCGTGACGACGGCGGTGACCTCGTCGGTGACGAACCGCAGGGCCGTGAGCGTGGCGGCGAGGCCGTGGCCGCCCCCGAGGGCGGTGACGACCGGGCCGCTCACTCGCGCCCCAGATCGCGGTGCACGACGAAGGTCGCGATGTCGTCGTCGGCGAGGCGCCGCGAGAGCGCCTCGGCGACCGCGACCGACCGGTGCTTGCCGCCCGTGCACCCGACCGCCAGGGTCGCGTAGCGCCGGCCCTCGCGCCGATAGCCCGCGGTGACCGGCTCCATCAGCGCGACCACGCGGTCGACGAACGAGCCGGCCCCCTCCTGGGCCATGACGTACTCGGCGACGGGCTCGTCGATGCCGGTGAGCTGGCGCAGCTCGGGGACCCAGAAGGGGTTGGGCAGGAAGCGCATGTCGAAGACGAAGTCGGCGTCCAGCGGCACGCCGTACTTGAACCCGAACGACATGACCGCGAGGCGCAGGCTCGGCCCGCCGGAGACCCCGACGATGGGCGTGAGCTTGCGCGCGAGCTGGTGGACGTTCAGGCCCGAGGTGTCGATGACCACGTGGGCGTCGGCGCGCAGGTCGCGGAGCAGCTCGCGCTCGGCCTGGATGCCGTCGAGCAGCCGACCCTCGCGCTGCAGCGGGTGCGGGCGCCGGACGCTCTCGAAGCGGCGCACCAGCGCCTCGTCGGTGGCGTCGAGGAACATCAGCTGCGGCTGCCAGCCGTGCTCGCGGACGGCGGCCAGGCCTTCGCGCAGCTCGCCGGTGAACGGCCGTGCCCGCACGTCGACGACGGCGGCGATGCGCAGGTCGGCGGCGCCCTCCTCGCGTGCTCGTGACGCGAGCACGCCCATCGCGGGGATGAGCTGCGGCGGCAGGTTGTCGACCACGTACCAGCCGTGGTCCTCGAGGACGTTCGCGGCGGTCGACCGGCCGGCGCCGCTCATCCCGGTGACGACGAGGAAGTTCGCCCTCGACGCCCGCTCGGTCGTGCCTTCCTCAGCCACCGCGCGCTCCTTCGTCCTCGATGACCTCGCCGGTGGCGGGGTCGACCGCCGGGGTGCCCGCGTCGGTCGAACCCAACTCTGCCGCAACGACGGCCGCCAGCGCAGGCCCGATGCCGGGAACGCCCGCCAGCTCCTCGACGGACGCCGCCCGGATCTTCTTCACCGACCCGAACTCGCGCAGCAGGGCCTTGCGCCGCTTCTCGCCGAGACCCGGCACGGAGTCGAGGGCGCTCTGGGTCATCGCCTTGGACCGGCGCTGCCGGTGGAAGGTGATGGCGAACCGGTGCGCCTCGTCGCGCAGCCGCTGCAGGAGGTAGAGGCCCTCGCTGGTGCGCGGCAGGACGAGCGGGTGCTCCTCCCCCGGCACCCAGACCTCCTCGAGCCGCTTGGCGAGACCGACGACCATGACGTCGACGGCACCGGCCTCCTCGAGGGCACGGGCGGCCGCGTTGACCTGCGGCAGACCGCCGTCCACGACGACGAGGTTGGGCGTGTAGGCGAACCGCGCCGGCCGTTCGCGGCCCTCGGCGACGTCGCGCTCGTGCTCCTCGGCCTCCTTGCGGCCGCGCCGGAAGCGCCGGGTCAGCACCTCGTGCATCGCCGCGGTGTCGTCCGTGGCGCCGGTCTCGTCGCCCCGCACGATGAACCGGCGGTACTCGGACTTGCGGGGCAGGCCGTCCTCGAAGACGACCATCGAGCCGACGACCTGGGTGCCCTGGACGTGGCTGATGTCGAAGCACTCGATGCGCAGCGGGGCGTCGTCGAGGTCGAGGTAGTCCTGGAGCTGCTGGAGCGCCTGGCTGCGGGTCGTGAGGTCCCCGGCCCGGGTGACCTTGTGCCGGGCCAGGCTCTGGGTCGCGTTGCGCGCCACCGTCTCCATCAGCGTGCGCTTGTCACCGCGCTGCGGCACGCGCACCTCGACCCGGCTGCCACGGATCCCGGCCAGCCACGACTGGAGCGCCTCGGCGTCGTCGGGCAGCACCGGCACGAGCACCTCGCGCGGGACGCCCTCGCTGGACTCGCCGCCGTACACCTGCTGGAGGAGGTGCTCGACCACCTCGGCCGTGGTCTCGGCGTCGCGCTCGGCGACCCACCCCCGCTGGCCGCGCACCCGCCCGCCACGCACGTGGAAGAGCTGCACGGCGACCTCGAGCTCGTCCTCGGCGAGACCGAACACGTCGGCGTCGGTGGCGTCGGGGAGGACGACGGCCGACTTCTCGAGGACCCGCTCGAGGGCGCCGATGTCGTCGCGGAGGCGGGCGGCCCGCTCGAAGTCGAGCTCGGCCGCGGCGCCCTTCATCTCGGCGGTCATCCGGGAGAGGAAGCGGCCGCTGTTGCCGGCCATGAAGTCGCAGAAGTCCTCGGCGATGTCGCGGTGGTGGCCGGCGTCGACCCGACCGACGCACGGCGCGCTGCACTTGTCGATGTACCCGAGCAGGCAGGGCCGGCCCACCTGTCCGGCGCGCTTGAAGACGCCGGAGGAGCAGGTGCGCATCGGGAAGACCCGCATCGCGAGGTCGAGGGTCTCGCGGATCGCCCAGGCGTGGGCGTATGGCCCGAAGTACCGGGTGCCCTTCTTCTTCGCGCCGCGCATCACCATGGCGCGCGGGAACTCCTCGCCCATCGTCACCGCGAGGTACGGGTAGGACTTGTCGTCGCGGTACTTGACGTTGAAGCGGGGGTCGAACTCCTTGATCCACGCGTACTCGAGCTGGAGCGCCTCGACCTCGGTGGTGACGACGGTCCACTCGACGCTGGCGCCGGTGCGCACCATCGTGGCGGTGCGGTGGTGGAGCGCCGAGATGTCCTGGAAGTAGGACGAGAGCCGGGAGCGCAGGCTCTTGGCCTTCCCGACGTAGATGACCCGCCCCTCCTTGTCACGGAAGCGGTACACCCCGGGGTCGGTGGGGATCTCGCCCGGCCGGGGGCGGTACGTCGAGGGGTCGGCCACGCGTCCACCCTAGGCCGCGCTCCCGACACTCAGCCCGCCGCCTCCCGCATGCCCGGTGAGACGTAGATGGTCGTGACGCGGACGTGGTCGACCCACGCCGCGAGCCGCTCGGCCTCCTCGGCCAGGGCCCGGCGCGCCGCCGCGGGCACCCTCTCGCGGATGCCCAGCCGCACCACGCCGTCCTCGTCCTGCACCCAGCAGCCGACGACGCGCCCGTCCCACCACGCCGTCGTCCCCGCGTTGCCGGCGGTGTCGACGAGGGCCGGGCCGTGCCCGCCGAGGTAGAAGGCGCGGCCGCGCCACCCCATCACGGTGGGGTCGAGGGTCGGGAGCAGCGCGGCCCACGGGTCGGCCGGCGCGACGGGGTCGAGGTCGTCGGGCAGCAGCCAGCCGAGGGCGTCCGTGCCGTCGAGCGCGACCGGCACGGCCCCGAGGTCGGCCAGCGCGCCGCGCACCGTGCCGAGGGTCCCGCCGAGCCACCAGCGCAGGTCCTCCTCGGTCCCCGGGCCGAAGGTGTGCAGCCAGTGCCGGACGACCTCGGCGTGGGCGGCGCGGGCGTCGAGGGGCTCGGGCACCTCCCCGAGCCAGGCGGCCGACGTAGTCCAGCGCGGCTTCGACAGCCGCCAGTGCGCGGCGTTGCCGGCCCGCACCACCCGGCCCTCGGCGGAGAGGAGCCACAGCACCTGGGGCAGCACCGGGACGGTGGCGCCCCAGCGGGTCCCGGGCGAGCGGTCGATCGTCACGTCGGTCGCCGGCAGCGCGGCCCGCACCTCGGGCGCGGTGAGCTCGGCACCGGCGAGCAGCCCGTGCACCTCCTCGCACGCCGCGGCGAGCCATCCCGGACCGTCACCGGTCACCCCGGAGCGCTCGAGGTCGCGCGCGATGCGCGGACGGAGCGTCCCCGCGACGCGCGCCGCCGGCCCACCGAGCACCGCCGGGAGCAGCTCGCGGGTGACGGCGAACAGCGTCTGGCGCATCGCGGTCTGCTTGACGAGGGTGCGCGACCCGTAGAGGGCGTCCTCGACCTCGTCCACCGTGGACGACGGCACGCGGGCGCGCGCGGCCAGGTGGACGCTCGCCGGCTCGGTGGCGTGCAGCGCGGTCATCCCGGTCGTCGCGGCGAGGACGTCCGGGAAGCCGCAGCCGGTCCCGAGCCCGTGACGGCGCCCCAGACGGGCCCGCCGCTCGTCGTCGCCGACGTGGCGGGCCGGGACCGGCTGCTGCCGGGTCAGGAGACGGTCAGGCCGTCGCCGCTGACCGTGACCGACTTCTCGGGCAGCGGCTTGGTGGCCGGGCCCTGCTTCACCGCACCGGTGGCGGCGTCGAACTGGCTGCCGTGGCAGGCGCAGGAGATGACGCCGTTCGCTACGCCCGACACCTGGCAGCCCTGGTGCGTGCACACCGAGGAGAACGCCTTGTACTCCCCGGCCGTCGGCTGCGTGACGACGGTGGAGAGGGCCTCGAAGATCTTGCCGCCGCCGACGGGGATGTCGGCCGCCTTGATGGCGTCGGACGCGGCGGAGGCGGCCGAGCTGGCGGCACCGGCCGCGGAGCTCGCTGCGTTCTGGACGTCGTCGGCGGCACCGCAGGCGGCGAGCGTGCCGACGCCGACGACGGAGGCACCGACGGCTCCGGCGGCGCGGAAGGTCTGGCGCCGGCTGAGGCACGAGCACTCGGGGGCGGACGGGATCGTGGGGTCGCTGCTCATCGACGTGGCCTCTCGGTCCTGGTGGCTGGTCCGCACGAGTATCCACGGCCTCGCTGGACGGCGCCTGTGGACACCAGGACAGGGTCCGGAGGTACACCCGGCCGGGGCCTTCGGCTACACCCGCGACGCCCTGACCGGCGGATTCCGCAGGTAACAAGTCGGCACCATCCCGAGGAAGGTCCTCGGAATGCGCGCGTTCGACGGATACAGTCCCGACGTGCTCGCTCAGCGGGCCCGAGCAACCCGCTCACACCAGAAAACCTTCCCAGGAGGAAACGTGCCTCAGCGTTCCGTGGTCGCCGTTGGCGCCTCGCTGCTCGTCGCCTCGCTCGCGCTCGCCGGTTGCGGCACGCGTGGCGGCGACGACACCGGTGGCGACACCGGCGGCGGTTCCGGCGACAAGGTCGCCAAGATCGGCGTCATCGCGCCCCTCTCCGGCGACCTCGCCGCCCTCGGCAAGGGCATCGAGCACTCCGTCGACCTCGCCATCAAGCAGGCCAACGAGTCGGGCGCGATCCCGGGCTGGAAGCTCGAGCTCGCCGCCGAGGACGACCAGGCCACCCCCGACGTCGGCAAGAACGCGGCGACGAAGCTGTCCTCGGACAAGGACGTCGTCGGTGTCGTCGGCACGCTCAACAGCTCGGTCGCCCAGAGCGTCCAGCCGGTGCTCGCCACGGCCAACATCACGATGGTCTCGCCGGCCAACACCAACCCGTCGCTCACCCAGGGCGCGGACTTCGCGACCGCCCCGAAGCGTGCGTACCCGAACTACTTCCGCACCTGCACCACCGACTCGATCCAGGGCCCGTTCGCGGCGCGCTACCTCTTCGAGAAGGCGGGCATCAAGGAGGTCGCGACGGTCCACGACAAGAAGACCTACGGCCAGGGCCTCGTCGACGCCTTCACCAAGGAGTACACGAAGCTCGGCGGCAAGGTCGTCGCGGCCGAGACGATCAACCCGGACGACGACAAGTACGACGCCGTCGTCAGCAAGATCAAGCCCTCGAACCCGAAGGCCGTGTACTACGGCGGCGAGTTCCCGCAGGCCGGTCCGTTCTCGCAGCAGATGAAGGCCGCCGGCCTCAACGTCCCGCTCATGGGCGGCGACGGCATCTACTCCGGTGAGTTCGTCAAGCTCGCGGGCTCCACCGCCACCGGCGACCTCGCCACCTCGGTCGGCGCCCCGACCGACCAGCTCGAGTCGGCCAAGGCGTTCGTCGACGCGTACAACAAGGGCGGCTACGCCGAGCCCTACGAGGCCTACGGCGCCTACGCGTACGACGCCGCGAACTCGATCATCAACGCGCTGAAGGTCTCCCTCAAGGACGCCGACTCCGCCGAGGCGGCCCGCGAGGCCACCGTCAAGGCGATGAGCTCGGTCTCCTTCGACGGCGTCACCGGCAAGGTGGCCTTCGACGAGTACGGCGACACCACCTCGCGGGTCCTCACCGTGTACCAGGTGAAGGACGGCGCGTGGGCTCCGGTCAACACGGAGGAGTTCAAGTAACCCCAGCGGAGCGGCACACGCCGTGAGCACCTCGACGGCGGGGGTGGTCGAGCAGACCACCCCCGCCGTCCGTGTCCGGGAGCGCCCGCCACCGTGTGGCGTGTTCCCGTGACGCAGGTCACCCGCTACTCTCCCCCCAGCCCACCCGCACGTCACGCCCCTAGGAGGCCGTGGTGGAACTTGCCCAGCAGCTCGTCAACGGGCTGACCCTGGGATCGCTGTACGCCCTGATCGCGGTCGGATACACGGTCGTCTACGGGATCATCCAGCTGATCAACTTCGCCCACGGCGAGATCTTCATGGTGGGCGCGTTCGGCGCCCTGAGCACCGCGCTCGTCTTCTTCCGCGCCGACGTGGACGGCGGGAAGGTGCTCCCGTTCTGGGCCCTCCCCCTCCTCATCGTCGGGGCGGTCGCCGCGTCGGTGGCCATCGCCGTGCTCATGGAGCGCATCGCCTACCGGCCGCTGCGCAACGCGCCGCGCCTCGCCCCGCTCATCACCGCCATCGGCATCTCGGTCTTCCTCCAGGAGGCGGTGCGCCTGCTCTACGGCAAGATCCCGACCTTCCCGGACGCCAAGCAGAAGGTGCCCTTCCCGCAGATCGACGTCGTGAGCGGCCCGGCCTTCAACCTCGGCGGCGTGACGCTCCAGCGCTCGACGATCTTCACCGTGGGCGCCCTCCTCATCTGCGCCGCCGGGCTCTTCTACTTCGTGTCCCGCACCAAGACCGGCCGCGCGATGCAGGCCGTCTCGCAGGACCCGGACACCGCGCGGCTCATGGGCATCAACGTCGACCGGATCATCGTCGTCGCGTTCGTCATCGGCGCCACGCTCGCGGCGATCGCGGGCATCGCCCAGGGCCTGCAGGTCACGAACATCAACTTCAAGATGGGCTTCCTCGCCGGCCTCAAGGCCTTCACCGCGGCCGTCCTCGGCGGCATCGGCAACGTCTGGGGGGCCGTCATCGGCGGACTGACCCTCGGCCTCGTCGAGGCGCTGGCCGTCCAGTTCATCCCCGGCACCTTCGGCGGCAGCCCGTGGAAGGACGTGTGGGCCTTCGCGCTCCTCATCCTCGTCCTCGTCTTCCGGCCCCAGGGCCTCCTCGGCGCAAAGGTGGTGGACCGCGCGTGAGCACCGTGACGCACTCCCCCGACACGACCGACCCCGAGGTCTCGCGCCTCGACCGGCTCCGCGAGCAGCACGGCGGGAAGTCGGCGGTCCTCGCGATCGCCGGCGGCGTGCTGCTGCTCGTCAGCGGCCTGCTCTCCTGGTCCTACGACGACCGCATCCTCGGCGACATCAGCGTGCGCTTCTACCCGCTCGGCATCCAGCTCTACGCGATGCTCCTCGGCATCGTCGGGATCGCCCTCGGCGTGCTGCTGCTGCGCCGGCCGGGCTGGCTGAACCCCGGGCGCGGGCTGCGCGCAGTCGGCTGGGGCTCGGTCGTCTTCGTCGTCGCCGGGCTGATCTCGGTGGCCTACCAGGCCGGTGGGCTGGTCAACGCGAACGAGGGCGGCTGGGTCGCGCTCGTAGGCGCGCTCCTCGTGCTCGCCGCGGGGCAGCTCTCCCCGGCGGTGGACCTCGACGTCCGCACCTGGCCGCGGCTGCCGTCGTGGGCCGAGATCCTCGTCATCGTCGTCATGCTCGCGCTGCTGCTCTTCGCGACGGCCTACACCCTGAGCGTCGAGGACCCCGCCACCTTCGGCTGCCTCCTCGTCACGATCCTCACGGTGGCGATCGGCCTCGTGGGCAGCGGTTTCGGCGAGTACCTCGGGTTCATCGGGCAGAACAACCGGCGCCCGCTGCTGCTCGCGGCGTTCCTCGTCGCGTTCCTCTTCCCGTTCACCCAGGACGGCTCGGACGCGAACATGTCGATCGCCACGCAGATCCTCATCTTCGCGGCGACCGCCCTCGGCCTGAACATCGTCGTCGGCCTCGCCGGCCTGCTCGACCTCGGCTACATCGCCTTCCTCGGTACCGGCGCCTACGTCGGCGCGATGCTCTCGAAGTCGGCGTTCGCCACCATCGGGTGGAACCCGCCGTTCCTCGTCGTCATGCTGCTCGGGATGCTCGTCGCGTCGATCTTCGGCCTGATCATCGGCTCCCCGACGCTGCGGGTCTCCGGCGACTACCTCGCCATCGTGACCCTCGGCTTCGGTGAGATCTTCCGCCTGGCGATGTTCAACCTCGACGGCAACAACGGCCCGGACCTCACGAACGGCCCGAACGGCATCCCCGGCATCCCGGACCTCAACTTCTTCGGGTGGGACTTCGGGGCGACGCACGTCATCGCGGGCATCCCGCTCGGCCGGTTCAGCAACTACTACTTCCTGCTGCTCCTGCTCATCGCGTTCGTCATCCTCGTCTTCACCCGGCTCAACGACAGCCGGATCGGGCGCGGCTGGGTCGCCATCCGCGAGGACGAGCGGGCGGCCGAGGCCATGGGCGTCAACGTCTTCGGGCTCAAGCTCCTCGCCTTCGCCGTGGGCGCCTCGCTCGCCGGCCTGGCCGGGACGATCAAGGCGCACCAGGACACGTCGGTGACGCCGGACCAGTACATCTTCCTCGAGTCGGCGTTCCTGCTCGCCGCCGTCGTCCTCGGCGGCATGGGCACGGTGGCCGGCGTCCTCGTCGGCGCCACCGTCCTGAAGCTGCTCCCCGAGAAGGCGCGCGTCGTCAACGACTACCGCCTGCTGATCTTCGGCCTGCTGCTCGTCGTCATGATGCGCTTCCGCCCCGAGGGTCTCGTCGCGAGCAAACGACGGCAGCTGGAGTTCCACGAGGACGACGAGGAGCTCGCCGAGATCGTGCAGTCCGAACACCTGGAGGAGGCGAAGTGACCGTCACCGACCCCGCACCCGGCACCCCCGCGCCCGGCGGCCACGAGATCGGCGAGCGCGTCGTCCTCGAGGCCAACCACGTCACGATGCGCTTCGGCGGCCTGACCGCCGTCGGGGACGTCAGCATGAAGGTGCACGACGGCGAGATCGTCGGGCTCATCGGCCCCAACGGTGCCGGCAAGACGACCTTCTTCAACTGCCTCACGGGGATGTACATCCCCACCGAGGGGCAGGTCACGCTCGGCGGCGAGCAGCTGCCGCCGAAGCCGCTCAAGGTCGTGCGCGCCGGCATGGCCCGCACCTTCCAGAACATCCGGCTGTTCAGCAACATGACGGCCCTGGAGAACGTCATGGTCGGGCGGTACTGCCGCACCTCCTCGATGGCGCTGACCTCGATCCTGCGCGGGCCGAAGTTCCGCCGCGAGGAGGAGGCCACCCGGACCCGGGCGCAGGAGCTGCTCGACTACGTCGGCCTCGGGAAGTCCACCGAGATCCTCGCGCGCAACCTCCCCTACGGCGACCAGCGCCGCCTGGAGATCGCCCGGGCCCTGGCGACCGACCCGCAGATCCTGCTCCTCGACGAGCCGACCGCGGGCATGAACCCCAAGGAGACCGAGGAGACGATGCACCTGATCTTCAAGATCAGGGACAGCGGGCTCGCGGTCGTCGTCATCGAGCACGACATGCGGTTCATCTTCAACCTCTGCGACCGGGTGCTCTGCCTGGTCCGCGGCGAGGTCCTCGTCGAGGGCTCGCCCGGCGAGGTGCAGTCCGACCCGCGCGTCATCGAGGCCTACATCGGCGGCGACGACACCGACGAGGACGAGGAGGAGAGCGCGTGAGCGCCATGCTGGAGGTCAAGGACCTCGTCGTGTCCTACGGCAAGATCAAGGCCGTCAAGGGGATCAGCTTCAGCGTCGGCCAGGGCGAGGTCGTCTCGCTCATCGGCACCAACGGCGCCGGCAAGACGACCACGCTGCGGACCATCTCCGGTCTGCTGCGTCCGGTCTCGGGCTCGATCACCTTCGACGGGCGTGACCTGACGAAGGTGCCGCCGCACGAGATCGTCTCGCTCGGGCTGGCCCACTCCCCCGAGGGCCGGCGGATCTTCCCCAAGCTGAGCGTCGAGGAGAACCTCATGCTCGGGGCGTTCTCGCGCAAGGACAAGGGGATCCGCGAGGACCTCGCGGCCGCCTTCGAGCTCTTCCCGATCCTCGAGGAGCGCCGCGCCCAGCCCGCCGGCACCTTCTCCGGCGGCGAGCAGCAGATGCTGGCCATGGGTCGGGCGATGATGAGCCGGCCCAAGATGCTCATGCTCGACGAGCCGTCGATGGGTCTCTCCCCGCTGATGATGAAGCGGATCATGACGACGGTGACGACCCTGCAGGAGCAGGGCACGACCATCCTCCTCGTCGAGCAGAACGCCCAGGCCGCGCTCAAGCGGGCCACCAAGGGCTACGTGCTCGAGGTCGGCTCGATCGTGCTGTCCGGCACCGGGTCCGAGCTGCTCGCCAGCGACGACGTCCGCAAGGCCTACCTCGGCGAGGACTGAGGCGAGCGGGTCCCACGCTCCGCGTGGGCCTGACCGGGTCGAACGACGAGAACATGCCGTGCGGGCCTCGACCCGCGCGGCATGTTCTCGTCTCTCGACCGGGTGCCGGCGCGCCTAGGGTGGGCGGATGAGCACCTTCCGGCACGACGAGTCCGCTCGCGCCCTCGCCCGCCTCGCCTACCGCACCCTCGAGCCGTACCACCTCACCGCGTACTTCGGCCCGCACGTCGACGCCGCGCGCGAGGAGCTGGGCATCGGCTGGCTCGGGGCGTACACCGGGATGCGGGCCGCCCCGCTGGGCGTCGTCCCGGGCGAGGTGGTCGCCGCGACGTTCTTCGGCTTCCGGCCCGACGCCGTCGTCAAGGCGTGGGGACTCGCGCTCGGGCGCCACACACCGGCCGAGCTCGACGAGGTGCGCACCCGCTGCCTGGACACTGGGCTGCGGGCCGCCCTCGGCCCGGACGTCGACTCCCCCGAGCTCGTCGACCTCGTCGGCCGGCTGCGCCCGGTGCTCGACCGGCTCGACCACGGGGGGCGTCCACTGGCCGCCGCCTTCGCCGCGCAGGACTGGCCCGCGGCCCCGCACCTGGCCCTCTGGCACGCGAGCGCCCTGTGGCGGGAGTGGCGCGGGGACGGGCACGTGGCGGCGCTGACCGCGGCCGGGCTGCGCCCCCTCGAGTCCCTCGTCCTCTACGACGCCTGGCTGCGGGCCACCAGCCCGGAGCGCGCGAGCCGGGGACGGCCCTTCCTCCAGCCCACCCGGAGGTGGACCGACGAGGAGTGGGCCGAGGCCACCGAGGCCCTGTGCGCCGCCGGGTTGCTGGCACCCGGCGCCGACGAGGCGCCGCCGGCGCTGACCGACGCCGGCCGGAGCCTGCGCGACCATCTCGAGGACGCCACGGACGACGCGTCGGCCGCCGCCTGGGCGGACATCGAGGACGCCGACGGCCTGCTGGCCTCCGCGCGACCGTTCGTGAAGAAGGTCATCGACGCCGGCTGGCTGCCGGGCACCCCCGCCCGCCGCTGAGGGCGGTTCGCGCCGGTCAGCCGGCCTTGCGGGTGGTGGCCTTCTTCGTCGTGCGGGTCGGCTCGCGCCGGCTCGACGTGCTCTTCGCGGCGGTCTTCTTGGCCGCGGCCTTCTTCGCGGGGGCCTTCGCCGGGGCCTTGGCGGCGCTCTTCCGGGCGCCGGTGCCGCGCTTCGGCGTGCTGGTGCGGGCGGTCTTCGCGAGGACCGGCGCGAGGAACCGGCCGGTGTGCGAGTGCTCGAGCGCCGCGACCTCCTCGGGGGTGCCCTCGGCGATCACCTTGCCGCCGCCGCTGCCGCCCTCGGGACCGAGGTCGACGAGCCAGTCGGCGCTCTTGATGACGTCGAGGTTGTGCTCGATGACGATGACCGTGTTGCCCTTGTCGACCAGGCCCTGGAGCACCCCGAGCAGCTTGCGGATGTCCTCGAAGTGCAGGCCGGTGGTCGGCTCGTCGAGGACGTACACCGTGCGGCCGGTCGAGCGCTTCTGGAGCTCGGAGGCCAGCTTGACGCGCTGCGCCTCACCACCGGAGAGCGTGGGCGCCGGCTGGCCGAGCCGGACGTAGCCGAGCCCGACCTCGTTGAGCGTCGTCATGTGCCGGGCGATGGCGGGGACCGCCTTGAAGAAGTCGGCGGCCTCCTCGATCGGCATGTCGAGGACGTCGGCGATGGTCTTGCCCTTGAAGTGCACCTCGAGCGTCTCGCGGTTGTAGCGCGCGCCGTGGCAGACCTCGCAGGGGACGTAGACGTCCGGCAGAAAGTTCATCTCGATCTTGATCGTGCCGTCGCCGGAGCACGCGTCGCAGCGCCCGCCCTTGACGTTGAACGAGAACCGGCCCGGCTGGTACCCGCGGACCTTCGCCTCCTCCGTGGTGGCGAAGAGCTTGCGGATGTGGTCGAAGACACCGGTGTACGTGGCCGGGTTGGACCGCGGGGTGCGGCCGATCGGGCTCTGGTCGACGTGGACGACCTTGTCGAGGTGGTCCAGGCCGGTGACCGACTTGTGCCGGCCCGGCACGTGCCGGGCGCCGTTGAGCTTGTTGGCCATGACGTTGTAGAGGATGTCGTTGACCAGGGTGCTCTTGCCCGAGCCGGAGACCCCGGTGACCGCGACGAGGTTGCCGAGCGGGAACCCGACGGTCACGTTCTCGAGGTTGTGCTCGGTGGCCCCGACGACGACGACCTCGCGGCCGCGCTCCTGGGGGCGGCGCACCGACGGCGTGGGGATCTCGCGGCGGCCCGAGAGGTACTTGCCGGTGATGGAGTCCGGGTGGGTGAGCAGGTCGGCGACGGTGCCCGAGTGGACGACCTGCCCGCCGTGCTCGCCGGCGCCCGGACCGATGTCGACGACCCAGTCGGCGGTGGCGATGGTGTCCTCGTCGTGCTCGACGACGATGAGCGTGTTGCCGAGGTCGCGCAGCCGGGTGAGGGTCTCGATGAGCCGGTGGTTGTCGCGCTGGTGCAGCCCGATGCTCGGCTCGTCGAGGACGTAGAGGACCCCGACGAGGCCCGACCCGATCTGGGTGGCGAGCCGGATGCGCTGCGCCTCACCGCCGGAGAGGGTGCCGGCGGGCCGGTCGAGGGAGAGGTAGTCGAGGCCGACGTCGAGGAGGAACCCGAGCCGGGCGTTGATCTCCTTGATGACCCGCTCGGCGATCTGCCGCTCGCGGACGGTGAAGTCGACGTCCTCGAAGAAGCGGGCGGCATCCGCGATCGCCAGGCGCGAGACATCGGCGATGGACCGGCCGCCGATGAGGACGGCGAGCGACTCCGGCTTGAGCCGGGTGCCCTTGCAGACCGGGCACGGCACCTCGCGCATGTAGCCCTCGTACCGCTCCCGGCTCCAGTCGGAGTCGGTCTCGGAGTGGCGGCGCTTGACGAACGGGATGGCGCCCTCGAAGCCGGTGGAGTACGAGCGCTCGCGCCCGAACCGGTTGCGGTACTTGACGTGGACCTTGTGGTTGCGGCCGGTGAGCAGGGAGTCGCGGACCTTCTTCGGCAGCTCGCGCCAGGGCACGTCCATCGAGAAGCCCATCTCGGCTGCGAGGGCCGACATGACGCGCTGGAAGTAGTCGGCGGCGCCGGAGGCCGTGGCCCACGGGGCGATCGCGCCCTCGGCGAGGCTGAGGTCGTCGTCGGGGACGATGAGCTCGGGGTCGACCTCGAGCTCGGTGCCTATGCCGGTGCACTCGGGGCAGGCGCCGAACGGGCTGTTGAACGAGAACGAGCGCGGCTCGACCTCGTCCATCTGCAGCGGGTGGTCGTTCGGGCAGGCCATCTTCTCGGAGAAGCGCCGCTCGCGGTCGGGGTGGCCCTCCTCGAGGTCGACGAACTCGGCGACGAGGACGCCACCGGCGAGGCCCAGGGCGGTCTCGACGGAGTCGGTGAGCCGGCGCTTGCCGGCGGTGTCGGCGGACCCCTTGGCGACGAGGCGGTCGACGACGACGTCGATGGTGTGCTTGACCTGCTTCTCGAGCTTCGGCGGCTCGGTGAGCGAGACGACCTCGCCGTCGACCCGGGCGCGCGAGAAGCCCTTGGACTGGAGCTCGGCGAACAGGTCTACGTACTCGCCCTTGCGGGCCCGCACGACGGGGGCGAGGAGCTGGAACCGGGTGCGCTCGGGGAGCTCGAGGAGGCGGTCGACGATCTGCTGCGGGCTCTGCCGGGTGATGGCCTCGCCGCAGACCGGGCAGTGCGGGCGGCCGGCGCGGGCGAAGAGCAGGCGGAGGTAGTCGTAGACCTCGGTGATGGTGCCGACCGTGGAGCGCGGGTTGCGGTTGGTCGACTTCTGGTCGATGGAGACCGCCGGCGAGAGCCCCTCGATGAAGTCGACGTCGGGCTTGTCCATCTGCCCGAGGAACTGCCGGGCGTACGCGGAGAGGGACTCCACGTAGCGCCGCTGGCCCTCGGCGAAGATCGTGTCGAAGGCCAGCGAGGACTTGCCGGACCCGGACAGGCCGGTGAAGACGACGAGGCTGTCCCGGGGCAGCTCGATGCTGACGTCCTTGAGGTTGTGCTCGCGGGCGCCACGGACGACGAGGTGGTCATGACTCACACCGGCCATGCTAGGTGGACCCACCGACAGGCCCGTCATCGCCGGTCACGCCGTCTAGGGTCGGCCTCGTGACCACCCCCATCGCCGAGTATGCGCTCCTCGGGGACACCGAGCGCGCGGCCCTCGTGAGCCGGCACGGAGCCGTCGACTGGCTCTGCCTGCCGCGCTTCGACTCCCCCGCCTGCTTCGCCGCCGTGCTGGGCACCGACGACCACGGCCGCTGGTTCCTCGGCCCCGTCGAGGAGGCCACGGCCACCCGCGGCTACCGCGAGAACAGCTTCGTCCTCGACACCGTCCACGAGACGGCCTCGGGTCGCGTCCGCGTGACCGACCTCATGCCGTTCGGGGACGGTCGGGCCGACCTCGTGCGCGTCGTCGAGGGCCTCGACGGCGAGGTCGAGATGGACCACGAGTGGGTCGTGCGCACCGGCTACGGCAAGGTCGTGCCCTGGGTGTCACGCATCGAGGACGCCGACGGCGCGACCGTCATCCGGGCCGTCGCGGGCCCGGACATGCTCGTGCTGCGCGGCACGCGCCTGCCCGAGCCCACCGACCACCACCACGCCGACCGCTTCACCGTGCGGGCGGGCGAGCGGTACGAGTTCGCGATGACGTGGGTGCCGTCCTGGTCCGAGGTCCCCCGCGCCCTCGACGTCCAGAGCCGCATCGACGCCACCGTCCAGCGGTTCGACGACTGGGCCGACCGGCACACCCACCAGGGCCCGTACCGCGACGCGGTCACCCGCTCGCTGCTCGTGCTGCGGCTGCTCACCGACGAGCTGCGCGGCGGCATCGTCGCCGCGCCCACCACGAGCCTGCCCGAGGACGTCGGCGGCGAGCGCAACTGGGACTACCGGTACTGCTGGCTCCGTGACGCCTCGCTCACCCTCGAGGCACTGCTGGCGTGCGGGTACGTCGAGGAGACCAGGCTCTGGCGCGACTGGCTCGTGCGGGCCGTGGCCGGCGACCCCGCCGACCTCCAGATCATGTACGCCGTCGACGGCAGCCGCGAGCTGCCGGAGCGCACCCTCGACCACCTCCCCGGGTACGCGGGGTCCACCCCCGTGCGCGTGGGCAACGCCGCCGTCGACCAGCGCCAGAGCGACGTCCTCGGCGAGGTGATGATCTCGCTCGACGAGGCCCGGCGGCTCGGTGTCAGCGAGTCGCACGAGTCCTGGGCGGTGCAGCGCGCGCTCGTCGACGACCTCGCGGACCACTGGGACCAGAGCGACAACGGGCTGTGGGAGATCCGCGGCGAGGCGCAGCACTTCACGCACTCGCGCGTCATGGTCTGGGCGGCCTTCGACCGGGCCGTTCGCGCGGTCGAGGAGGACGGCCACGAGGGGGATGTCGAGCGCTGGCGCGACCTGCGCGACCGCGTGCACGCCGAGGTCCTCGAGAAGGGCTACGACGCCGAGCGCGGCACCTTCACCCAGCACTACGACACCCGCGAGGTCGACGCCGCGCTCCTGCTGGTCCCGACGGTCGGTTTCCTCCCCGCCGACGACGAGCGCGTGCTCGGCACCATCCGGGCGGTCGAGGAGGACCTGCTGCGCGGCGGCTTCGTGCTGCGCTACCGGACGCAGAGCGGCGTCGACGGCCTGAGCGGCGACGAGAACCCGTTCCTCGCGTGCTCGTTCTGGCTCGCCGAGGCCTACGCCCGCTGCGGCCGGCTCGACGACGCGCACGCACTGATGCAGAGGCTGCTCGGCATCCGCAACGACCTCGGCCTGCTCTCGGAGGAGTACGACCCGCGCTCCGGTGCGCTGCTCGGCAACTTCCCGCAGGCCTTCTCGCACCTCGCCCTCGTCCGCGCCGCCTGCGCGATCGCGGACGCCGACGCGGCGGCCGCCCGGGGGTAGCGTCGGCGCCATGCCCGACACCGAGCCCGACCCGTCCTCCCTGCTCGCCGCGCACACCGAGCGGCTCGTCGCCACGGTCCGTGCCCTCGACGACCCCGCCGCCCCCTCGCTCTGCGAGGGCTGGACCCGCGCCCACGTCGCCACGCACGTCGCGCGCAACGCCGACGGGCTGGTGCGCCTCGTGCGCTCGGCCGTCGACGGCACCCGCGACACGATGTACGGCAGCCGCGACGAGCGCAACGCCGACATCGACGCCGGTGCCGGTCGCTCGGCCGCCGAGCTGGCCGACGACATCGAGCGCACCGCCGGCGAGTACGCGCAGGCCGCTCCGCGCCTGCGACTCGAGCACGCCGACCACGCCCTCGAGCGGACACCGGGCGACGTGCGCGGCCGGGCGGCGGACATCCCGATGATGCGGCTGCGCGAGGTCGTGTGGCACCACGTCGACCTCGACGCCGGGTTCGGGTTCGCCGACCTCGAGCCCGAGCTGCAGCGGGCCTTCCTCGACGAGGAGGTCGAGCGGCTACGGGGGCTGGACGACGCCCCGGACATCACGCTGCGCAGCACCGAGGGCGAGCAGTGGACGGTCGGTGTCGGCACGACGTCGGTGACCGGCGACCGGGCGGCTCTGCTCGGCTGGCTGGCCCGCGGTCTCACCGGCGGCGTCTCGGCCGACCCGCTCCCCCAGCTGCCGGCAGGGCGGTGAGCGGCGTGGCGTACACCGGCGAGGTGACCCCCGGCGGCCCGACCGACGTCCTCGAGCTCGGCCCGCTCACCCTGCGCAAGATGGCCGTCTCCGACATGCACAACAACGTGTACCTGCTCACCTGCACCGCCACGGGCGAGCAGCTGATGGTCGACGCCGCCGACGACCCCGCGCGCTGCCTGGCCCTGGTGGCCGAGGGCACCGGCCGGCTCGACCACCTGGTGACCACGCACCAGCACTGGGACCACGTGCGCGCCCTCCAGGAGGTCGCCCGGGCCACCGGCGCCACGACCTACGCCGGCGAGGACGACGCCGACGCCCTGCCGTTGGCGCCCGATGTCCGTCTGCGACACGGCGACACGGTGCGCTTCGGTGAGATCGTCCTCGACGTCGTGCACCTCAGGGGGCACACGCCCGGGTCGGTCGCACTGGCCTGGGCGGCGCCCGACGGTGCGACCCACCTGCTCACCGGCGACTCGCTGTTCCCCGGCGGCGTCGGCAACACCAAGCGCCCCGAGCAGAGCTTCGAGGACCTCTACCGCGACGTCACCGAGCGGATCTTCGCCGTGTACGACGACGCCACCCTCTTCCACCCGGGCCACGGCAACGACGGCCGGCTCGCCGACGAGCGGCCGCACCTGGACGAGTGGCGGCAGCGCGGCTGGTGATGCAGGGGCCGCCGAGGCCCCGCGCGAGCCCGTTCCCGGTCGTCGAGCCCCCTGCAGGGGGCTCGCTGACCGGAAGGCGGCTCGCCTGCACCGGGTCGGTCGTTAGCCTGTCGCGGTGACGTCCCCCGCCGACCGCGTGCCCGCCCCGCTGCTGGTCCTCGCGGGAGTCGTCTCGGTCCAGTTCGGCGGCGCCCTGGCGGCCACCCTGGTACCCGTCGTCGGGGCCGCGGGGTCGGTTGTCATCCGGCTGCTCTTCGCGACGGCGCTGCTGCTGGTCGTCGTCCGCCCCCGGTGGCGTGGCCACTCGCGGCGGGCCTGGGCCACCGTCGCCGCCTTCGGGGTGGCGCTCGGCCTGATGAACTTCGCCTTCTACGGGTCGCTCGCCCACCTGCCCATCGGCGTGGCGGTCACCATCGAGTTCATCGGCCCGCTCGCCCTGGCCGCCGCCCTGTCCCGGCGGGTCGTCGACGGGCTGGCCGTGCTCGCCGCAGCCGCCGGCGTGGTCCTCATCTCCGAGGCGCTGAGCATCCCCTTGGCGGACCTCGAGTGGACCGGGATCCTGCTGGCGCTCACCGCCGGTGGCTTCTGGGCGGCCTACATCGTCCTGTCCGGGCGCACCGGCGCCGAGTTCCCGAAGCTCGAGGGCCTGGCCCTCGCCATGGTCTTCGCGACCGTCGTCACGCTGCCGTTCGGCCTGACGAGCGTGCCCTCGTGGACCGTCGAGACCCTCGCCAAGGGCTTCGGCATCGCGGTGATGTCCTCGGTACTGCCCTACTCGCTCGAGCTGCTGGCGCTGCGCCGCCTGCGCGCGCAGGTGTTCGGCATCCTGCTGTCGCTCGAGCCGGCCGTGGCCGCGCTCGCCGGGCTGCTGGTGCTCGGGCAGCGCCTGCACGGGCTGCAGCTGCTGGGCATGGCGCTCGTCGTCGCCGCGTCCGGTCTGGTGCTGGGCCTGGGCGCGCGCAAGGACCCGGCGGAGTCGACCGCGACCTAGCGGCGTCGGCCCGGCCGGCCTCAGTCGTCGATGAGCTCGGGGTGGCGCCGGGTGCGCCAGAGGCTGGCGATGGTCGTGACGCCGAGGATGACGACGATGGCGCCGAGCGACACCGCGATCGGGATCTCCGGGATCGACTCGAGCTTCTTGCCGCCGTTGATGAACGGGAGCGTGTTCTCGTGGAGGGCGTGGAGGAGGAGCTTGACGCCGATGAACGCCAGCAGCACGGCGAGGCCGACGCTCAGGTAGATGAGCTTCTTCAGCAGGCCGCCGATGAGGAAGTACAGCTGGCGCAGGCCCATCAGCGCGAAGAGGTTCGCCACGAGCACGATGTAGGGCTCGCGGGTCAGGCCGTAGATGGCGGGGATGGAGTCGAGGGCGAAGAGCAGGTCGGTGGTGCCGAGCGCCAGGATGACGAAGAACAGCGGCGTGGCGAGGCGCTTGCCGGTCTCCTTGGAGAACAGCTTGGTGCCGTCGTACTCCTTGGTCGCGGGGAACCGCTTCTCCATGAACTTCATGAAGCGGTTCTCCTCGAACTCGTCGTCGTCGCTCTCCCCCTCCTTGGCGAGCTTGACGGCCGTGTAGATGAGGAACGCGCCGAAGATGTAGAAGACCCAGCTGAAGTTGTTGATGGCCGCGGCGCCGACGGCGATGAAGATGCCGCGCAGGATGATCGCGATGACGATGCCGACCATCAGCGCGAACTGCTGCAGCTTCTCCGGCACCGCGAACTTGGCCATGATCAGCAGGAAGATGAAGAGGTTGTCGACCGAGAGCGAGTACTCGGTGAGCCATCCGGCGAAGTACTCCCCCGCCAGCTGGCCGCCGGCGAACACCCACATGCCCAGCCCGAAGAGGACGGCCGCGCCCACGTAGACGGCCAGCGCGACGGACACCTCCCGGGTCGAGGGGCGGTGCGGGCGACGGGCGATCATCACGACGTCGAACAGCAGGATGGCCGCCGCGACCCCGATCGTCACCCACCACACCCACGGGGCGAGGTCGAGGTCCGGGGTGGTGGCCGTCGGCATCAGGGTGGGGAGCACCGCGCAAGCCTAACGGCGGGTGGACGGCTCGACGCACGGCGTCCGCGCCCTCCTACGCTGGCGCCATGGCGAGCATGCTCGAGGACCTCTCCCTGCTGACCGGCCTGCACCGTCAGGTCGTCGAGGAGTCCGGGCGCGCGGACCTCCTCGAGCTGACCGACGCCCTGGAACGGCGCGTGCGGGGCGAGGAGGACGGCGACCCGGCGGCCCTGGTCGCGGCACTCGACCCCGACACCACGTCGCGGATCGCCCGGCTGCTGACCGTCCACCTACACCTCACCAACCTCGCTGAGGAGCGCCAGCGCGCACGGTCGCTGCGCAGCGAGGACGGCGAGTACGGCGGCGGGGCGGACACGGGTGACATCGGACCGGCCGTGGCCGCGGCGGGTCCGGACGCCCGCGAGCGGGTCGAGCGGATGCGCATCCACCCGGTCCTCACGGCGCACCCGACAGAGGCGCGGCGGCGCGCGGTGGCCTCGGCGCTGCGGCGCATCGCCGAGCACCTCGACGCCCACGACGACCCGGGGTCGGGGCCGTCGGAGCGGGCGCGGGCGCGGCGGCGGATGCTCGAGGACATCGACATCCTCCAGCGCACGTCGACGCTGCGCATCACCCGCCCCACCCCGGCCGACGAGGTGAAGACGGTCCTGACGGTGTTCCGGCAGTCGCTGATCCACGCGGTGCCGCGCTTCCAGCGGGCCGTCGAGGCGGCTTTCGGCGACGACGAGCGCCCCGGCGAGCGGCCCCTGCCGCCCATCGTCCGGTTCGGCTCGTGGGTGGGCGGCGACCGCGACGGCAACCCCTTCGTCACAGCCGAGGTCACCCGCGAGACGGTCAGCGCGCACGCCGACCAGGCGCTCGAGGTGCTGCACGACGCCGTGGACCGCGTCGCCCGGATGATCACCGTCGACGAGGAGTCCACTCCCCCGACCGCCGCGCTGCGCGACGCGCTGGCCAACGACGCGGCGGCCCACCCGCGGCTGCTCGCCCAGGTCACCAAGGACTCGCCGAACGAGCCGCACCGGCAGAAGCTGCTCGTCGTGGCGGCCCGGCTCGCCGCGACGCGCGAGGAGCGGGCGGGCGTGGCCTACGCCGGTCCCGAGGAGGCGCTGGCCGACCTCGCGCTGGTGCAGGAGTCGCTCGTGGCGGCCGGCGACGCCCGGACCGCGTTCGGCGAGCTGCAGGACGTCGTGTGGATGGTGCAGACCTTCGGGTTCCACCTCGCCGAGCTCGAGGTGCGCCAGCACTCGGCGGTGCACCGGGCGGCGTTGGTCGAGGTGCTCGGCCTGCTACCGGAGGACGCGCGCCCCTCGGACCCGGTCGCCGCCGCCTCGGACGCGGCACTGCTGGACCGCCTCGCGGTGGAGGGATGGCCCGAGCTCGAGGGGTCTGCCGAGGGGGCGACGCGCGAGGTGCTCGACACGCTGCGCGTCATGGCCTGGCTCCAGCAGCGGTGGGGTCGGCGCTCGTGCGGGAGGTACGTGGTGTCGTTCAGCCAGTCGGCGGGTGACCTCGTGGCGGTGCGGGCGCTGGCGCGGCTGGCGGTCGGGTCGCGACCGTTGTCCCTCGACGTCGTGCCCCTCTTCGAGACCGGTGCCGACCTGGATGCCGCGGACCGCACGCTCGAGGCGTGGGTGGGGCTCGAGTCGACGTCCTCGTGGCTCGAGGGGGTCGGGCGGCGGGTCGAGGTGATGCTCGGCTACTCGGACTCGGCCAAGGACGTCGGGCCGGCGTCGGCGACGCTCGCGCTGCACCGGGCCCAGGTGGGGCTGGTGGCGTGGGCGGCCCGGCACGGCGTCGAGCTGACGCTGTTCCACGGTCGCGGTGGGTCGCTGGGGCGCGGCGGAGGGCCGCTGCACCGGGCCATCGCCGCCCAGCCGACCGGGTCGGTCGACGGCCGGTTCAAGGTGACCGAGCAGGGCGAGGTGATCTTCGCCCGGTACGCCGACGTGCGCATCGCCGAACAGCACCTCGAGCGGGTGGCCTCGGCGGTGCTGCTGACCGACTCCGCGGGCCACGCCGCCGCCCGGGACGCCGCCCTCGGGCAGTACGAGTCGGTGGGCGAGGTGGTCGGCGACGCGAGCCGTCGCGCGTTCCGGGCCCTCGTGGAGCAGCCGGGCTTCGCCGACTTCTTCGCGATGTCCAGCCCCCTGGACCTGCTCGCCGACCTGCGGCTGGGGTCGCGGCCGTCGCGGCGGTCGGGGTCGGAGTCGGGGCGCTCGCTCGACGACCTGCGAGCCATCCCGTGGGTGTTCGCCTGGTCGATGACGCGGGTGAACCTGCCGGGGTGGTACGGGCTCGGGAGCGGGCTGGCGGCGCTGCCGTCGCTGGACCCTGCGCGCGAGGCGTACCGGGAGTGGCCGGTGTTCGCTGCGCTCGTCGACGTCGCCGAGATGAGCCTGGCCAAGACCGACGACGAGCTGGCGGCCGGCTTCCTGCGGCTGGGTGGGCGTCCCGAGCTCGCGGCGATGGTCCTCGAGGAGCTCGCCCTCACCCGACGGATGGTCCTCTCGCTGTTGGGGCAGAGCGAGATGCTGGAGCGTAAACCGCACCTGCACACCGCGGTCGGGCTGCGGCGACCCTTCGTGGACATGCTCAGCCACCTGCTCCTGCGGGGCCTGTCGGAGGTCCGAGCGGTGGACGAGGACGGCGGCTCGGAGTGGCACCGTCCCCTCCTGCTCACCGTGAACGGGCTGGCGGCGGGGCTGCAGAACACGGGGTGAGCCTGCTGCCGGTATCGGGGCAAATCATCTGCAGCGGAGGCGAATTGGCCTGCGGATGACCTTGCCGATCGTACGCCTGTTCGCTACGATGAGGCATGGACAGGGGGACGATCAGCAGCCGCATCGCGGCACTCCGGACGGAGTGCGCGCGGCTGGGTCGTGAGCTGGTGGAGTCCGGTCAGGGGCTGTCGTCGGAGGACGCGTTCGAGCTGGCCGGGGAGGCGCAGGGCTTGGCGAACTCGGCCGATGCTCTGGTGGCCGTGTCGGCGGCGTGGGGTGCTCGGTTCGAGACGCGGCTGTCGGGTGATGGCCCGGCCGAGCGGGTGCACCCGGTGGGGTTCGTCGATGGCATGTCGGGGGTGATGTTCTGCCTGGAGGCCGGCCTGACCGAGGGCGTGGCCGGGCGCAAGGTCACGCTCGGTGCGGTGCTCGGGCAGCGGTTCCCCCCGTACGCGTGACCTGCTGGTCGCGGGCGCGGTGGGCACGATCACGGTGCAGAAGGTCGTCGATGCGTGCGCCGGGCTGGATGTGGAGGCGTGCGGTCGGGTGGATGCCGAGCTCGCGCCCCGGCTGCCGGATCTGGACCCGGCGCGGGTGATGTCGGAGGCGCGGCGGGTCGCGACGCGGGTGGCGGCGGACCAGGTCGCGGCGTACGTGGCGCTGACCAAGACAGGCCGGCGGGTGGAGGTGTGCCCCGGCGCGGACGGGCTGAGCGAATGGTTCGCCTCGCTCCCGACCGCGACGTCGGCGGCGATGTGGTCGGCGGTCGAGCAGCTGGCCGGGGAGTACCGGCAGGTCGACGAGGCGCTGTCGGTGCCGGAGTCCCGCGCGGATGCCCTGACCGACCTCGTCCTGCGGAACGTGTCCGTGTCGGCGCAGGTGACGCTCGGGGTGCCGGTCGTTACGAACGAGCCTGCACCGGAGCCGATGCGGGGTGAGCGGTTCCGGGTGGACTGGGACGACGACGACACGATCATCGACCACTCCACGGGGGTCGAGACCCGCTACGGCGACCTCGACCCGGTCACGCGTGAGGAGCTCTCTTGGGTCGAGGAGCCGGCCGAGGACTTCGACGACCACGCGTGGACCATGGCCGTCGTCAGCCCCGGGTTCTCCGTCTCCGGCACCCACCTCCCGGGCGTGGGCTGGGTCGACCCCGCCACCTTGGCGAACCTCCTCAAGGTCCTGCCGATGGACGTCGCCAGGGCGGTGCTCGAGGCAGAGACCGGCACCCTCGCCTCCCTGACCACCAACGCGTACAAGCCGACCAAGGCCATCACCGACTTCGTGAAGACCCGCGACGGGACCTGCCGGATGTGGGGCTGCACGAGACCGGCCGAACGCTGCGACCTCGACCACGTCAAGGCCTGGCCCGACGGCACCACCACGCCCACCTGCCTGGAAGACCTCTGCCGCCGCCACCACCGGTTCAAGCAGCTCGGCCACTGGCGACCCGTCCTGTCACCCGACGGCACCCTCACCTGGCACGGCCCGAACGGCCGCGTCCGCACCACCGAACCCCAGCACCGCCTCCCGTCCTGACGAAGCGACGCCTCGCATCGGCGGGGAACGCTCCCTAGCCGCCCGGGCGTGGAGTCACGGCCTGACCGCCCCACTCCTCCGGAGCAGTGTCGTGCAGCGTCTGGTTGAGCACCCACTGGTGCCCGAAGGGGTCGTCGATCGTCGCCTGACGTTCCCCGTACTCCCAGTCCCGCTCAGGGTCCGCGACCGTCGCTCCACGGAGGACGGCCTCCGCGACCACGTCGGCGACGTCCTCCACCTTGAGCATCACCTGGTGGGACCGCGTCTCCCGTGGCGTCCGCCGACCGGGCCTCACCTCGGCGACGACGAGCTCGGCCGCGGGGCCCTCCGGGAGTCCCAGCTGCGAGCGGTGCCGCTCCCCGATGCGCACGTGCTCGACGAAGCCGAAGACCTCGCAGTACCAGGCGACGGCGGCCCGCACGTCGGCCACGATGAGCACGGGGAGCACGCGAGCGTGGGGCGCGGACCGGTTGGTGATCACCCGACCACCCTAGGTCCGTCCACCCCGACGCCCGGGGCCTGCTCGGCGCGCTCGGACGACTGGTGGGCGACCTGCGTCAGGCCGGCATCGGCCGATCGGCCCACCACCGCGAGCAGCCCTTGTCAGCGCACCGGGGAGGGTTTCTACGGTCGAGGTGTGACAGTGAGCGTGGTGGGGGTGGTGGTGCTCCTGGTGTGCGTCCTCTCGCTGACGATGCTCGCCTCGGGCATCTACCTGGTCACGTCCTACCGGCGACAGCGCGGGCAGCGAGCGGTGCTCGGACCGGCCCACGGGCAACCACCCCCGTGGAACACGTGGTAGAGCGCGAAGGCTGCGCGTCGTGACTGACGGACCGAACCGGGCCCCGTCGCTCGTCCTCTACCCGGACGTCGTCCCACCCGGCTGCGGCGGGCCGGGCTCGGTGGCGTCGGGATGGATGCTGCGGGTCTGCGCGCGGACGTAGCGCCGGGGCAGCCACTCGCGCGGGTAGACCTTCGGCAGGATCTTCGCGACGGCCAGCGCGACGTACATGACGGTGTTGATGGCCACGAAGACACTGAGCACGCTGAACCACGGCGAGAAGATCGTGCTCTCCGGGAAGAGGATCCCCGCGGGGACGACGGCGGCCGTCATGCCGACTCACCCTCCCGGACGACGACCTTGCCGTCCGCGGTCCGGGTGACGTGCGACCACTGGGCCTGCTTGCCGGTGAGGATGTCGAACACCCCGCGCAGGAAGACGACGTTGAGGAACGTGGCGTACACCAGCTCCGGGAAGAGGGTCAGGGCGACGAGGCGGGCGCGCCATCCGCCCCGCCAGGCGCTGATCACCCGCTCGACCATGAAGACGACACCGATGCCGAGCCAGAACGGGAACCACACCCACTCGTCCAGCGACATCGCCATCGTGAAGATCGCCACATAGTACGCCAGCAGGGCGACGGCTCCGTAGCCGATCCCGAACTGCTGCACCCAGTACCGCGACGTCTGCGGGGTGATGCCGTAGGCGCCGAGGTTCTCGAGCGCCCCCCGCTGCCAGCGCAGCCGCTGGTGCCAGATGGCGCCCCACGTGGGCATCACCTCGGTGACGACGGTGCACTGGGCGGGCGAGGTCATCAGTGCGCCGAGCGACTTCAGCGCGAGGGTCAGCTCGTTGTCCTCGGTCAGGGACACCGTGTCGTACACGTCGCCCGCGATCCCGGGGATCAGCCGGCCGCGCTGGGCCGCGACCTCGCGCAGCGCCCCCGAGCGGAAGACCGACGCCGTCCCCGTGAGCACGAAGAGGCGCCCCCGCCGGCGCTTGATGTCGCGGCTGTAGCGGATGTACTCGTTCCGCTGGAACTGGCCGATGAGCCCGTTGCCGTCCTCACCCATGAAGAGGCCGCCGATCGCCATGAGGGCGCGGTCCCCCGTCATCCGTGCCTTGGCCGTCTCGATGTACTCGCGCCCGATGACGGTGTCGGCGTCCATGACCATGACGGTGTCGTTCTCACCCATGCCGGGCAGCAGGCTGGCCAGCGCCTGGTTGAGCCCGCCGGCCTTCTTGTGCGTGTTGCCGACGGTCGCGAACACCTCCACCCCCGCCGCCCGCGCGAGGTCCTCGGTGGCGTCGGTGCAGTTGTCGGCGACGACGACGACCCGGTCGGGGCGGCTCGTCTGCTCCTCGAGGGAGGCGAGGGTCGCCGCGATGCGGTCCTCCTCGTTGTGCGCCGGGATGAGGACGGTCACCGTGACCGGACCGTGGAAGACCCCGGCGGTGCGGGCCATGACGAGCTTGGGCGCGAGCGGTGTCTCGCCGGCGTTCTCCGAGCGGCGGTACCGCTTGCTGATGCGGCTCTCGATCGCGGCGACGGCGGCGGCCAGCAGCAGGGCCAGCGCGACCGCCGCGACGAGCAGCTGCGTCGAGGGCGCCTGCGTGTCGTAGAGCACCTGCCACGCGCCGAACAGCAGGCCCTCGTCGGGCGGCGTCCTGGACTCGGGGTCGGTGAGCGCGAGGGCGAACCACAGCATCGCGGCCGCCGCGAGAGCCATGAGGACCACGAAGATCCCCGTACCCCGCTGGAGACGGTTCCCCGTGCCGCTCAACGAATCGTCCCTTCCGTGAGGTGTGCGGACGGGCGGCGGGAGGGGGTCCCGCTCATCGCTCCAGGTCCGCGTCCGAGCCCGGGACGACGATGCGGGCGGCATCCCCGAGGTGCTTGACGACGAACTCGTCGAACGGCACCGGCTCACCGAGCAGGAACCCCTGAGCGTAGTCGATGCCCAGGTCGTGGACGACGTCCAAGGTCTCCCACCGGCCGACGAACTCGGCCACCGTGCTCTTGCCGAGGAAGTGCGCGATCCGCACGATCGACTCGAGGATCGCCCGGTCGGTGTCGCTCTGGTCGGCGTCGGCGACGAACTCCCCGTCGATCTTCACGACGTCGAAGCGCATGTGCTTGAGGTAGGAGAAGGACCCGAACCCGGTACCGAAGTCGTCGAGGGCGAAGCGCGCCCCCAGGGCTCCGAGCCGGGCGGCGAAGGCCCGGGCGGCGAGCACGTCGGAGACGGCCGCCGTCTCGGTGACCTCGATGACGAGCGACTGGGCGTCGACGCCGTGCACGCGCAGGCCCTCGACGAGCTCGGCCTCGATCATCGGGTCGCCCATCGAGCGCCCGGAGAGGTTGACCGCGAGCGTCAGCTCGGGGGCGAGCGCCTGGAGCCGCTTGAGCATCTCGATGCCGTGGCGCACGACCCAGGCGTCCATCGCCGGTGCGAGCCCGGTGCGCTCGGCGATGTAGACGAAGCGGCCGGGCGAGACCGGCTCGCCCTCGTCGACGAGCCGCAGCAGCGCCTCGGCACCGCTGACCCGGTTGGTCCGGACGTCGATGATCGGCTGGAGGTACAGCTGGAACAGGTCGTTCTCGATGGCGTTCTCCAGCCGCGACCGCCACGCGAGGCGGGCCCCGGACCGCGGCTGGCGGGTCGACTCGCCGAGCAGGACGTAGCGGTTGCGGCCGTCGTCCTTGGCGTCGTACATGAGCATGTCGGCGAGGGCGAGGATGTCGGCGTCCTGCCCGGCGGCGTCGGCGAAGCTCACGACCCCCACGCTCGCCGTCACCCGCCGGTTGACGCCGTCGAGGGTGGAGGTGTGCGCGCGGACGCGGTCCACGATGTCCGCGGCGACGACCTCGGCGGACTCGCGGTCCGCGTCGGGCAGCAGCACGGCGAACTCGTCGCCGCCGAGCCGCGCGACGAGGTCCGAGGACGCCACGGCGCCGCGCAGGACGTTGGCCGTCGAGACGATCAGCTGGTCCCCCGCCGCGTGCCCGAGCGTGTCGTTGACGTCCTTGAAGTTGTCGAGGTCGAGCAGGATGAGCGCGCCCGTCGGTCCGTACCGGTCGCAGCGCGCGTGCTGGCGCTCCAGCTCCTGCTCGAACCGGCGCCGGTTCGGGAGGGCGGTGAGCGCGTCGTGGTCCGCGAGGTGGGTCAGACGCTGCTCGTAGCGGTGCCGGTCCGAGACGTCGATGACGTTCATGACGACGAGCTCGTCGCGCTCCTCGCGCTCGTCGGGGGTCGAGAGCACACGGCTGGTGAGGGCCACCCGCACGTCGACGCCGTCGGGGCGGGTGATTGTCCACTCGTCGCGGACCAGCCTGCCGTGCTCGACGAGCACGCGCTCGAGATGGCGCGCCACGCCGTCCGGGTGGTTCGGGGAGAGCCCGTCGACCGGGAAACCCACGAGCTCGTGGAGCATCCGGCCGGTGACCTCGGCGAGGCTGTCGTTGGCCCGGACGATGCGACCGTTGCGGTCGAGCACCGCGATGCCGTGCGGCGCGTCGGCGACGAGCCGTTCCGAGCGCTCGCGCGCGATGTCGACCTCGGCGATGCGACGGTGCTCCTCGGTGCTGTCGTGGAGCACCAGCAGCGCGCGGTCGGCGGCCCGCGACCCGGGGTCGGCCACGGGGACGGCGCTGACCGAGACCATCCGCGGCTCGCCGGTGACGACGTCGTCGATGACCACGAGCTCGTCCTCCACCCGCTCACCGCGCAGTGCCCGCCCGGGCGGGCTCATGTCGCCCTCCGGGCCGTCGGTGCCGACGGCGATGGCCAGGGCGGGCGGCGGGGTGAGGGTGACGCCGTCGGCCGAAGGACGACCGAGCCACCGGTGCGCCGCCTCGTTGAGCGGACGCATCCGGCCGTCCCGGTCGACGACGGCGAGGGCGTCGGGGATCGTGCGCGTGATGGCCACGAGGTCGGCAGCCTGGACGCGCGCGGCACGCTGGGAGACCGAGAGCGACTCCAGGAGGCGATCGCGCTCGGACTGGACGGTCGCGACGACCACCGGCACGCCGGCGGCGAGCATCATGTACGCCTGCACGACGAGGGCGCGCGTGCCGTCGTCCTCGATGGCCCCGAACGGGCCGCCCCCGGTGAAGCGGACGAGGGCGAACATCCCGAGCGCCACCATCGCCCCGTGGACCGCGGCGAGCGGCACGGGCAGCCGGATCCCGCTCCAGAGGAGCAGCGCGATGGGGAGGAACGCGAGCGGCAGGGTGTGGCTGGTGCCGAAGACCGCCCACACGAGCGGTGCCGTCACGACGACGACGAGCCCGAGCTCGGCGAGCTGGGCCCAGGTGACCTTCGGGCGGAGGTGGCGCATGGTCAGCCCGGGGCCGGCGATCACCGCGATGGCGGCACCGTTGCGCAGGACCCACGAGAGGGCCGTGGCCGGCGTCACCGGCACCTCGCCGTCGAGGGCGAGGCCGGCCATCGCCACCACGGCGCTGGCGAGCGTGGCCACGAGCCCGGCGGTGAGGAGGCGCAGGAAGTCGGAGAGGCTCGAGTACCGCTCGGCACCCCAGCGGGTGCGGTCCCGGTGCCGACGGCTCGTGCGCACCCGGATCTCGCTGTACGCCCGGCGGGTCCCGACCGCGACGACGACGTTCGCCGCCCCGAGCACGAAGGCGGTCCCCCAGCCGAACCCCGTGACGCCGTTGGCGACGGTGGCGACCGCCGCGACGGCGGCGGCGACGAGCACCAGCTCCCGCTGCGTGCGCGCGACGAGCGCCCACAGCGCCCCGACCCCGGCCGCCGGCCAGAACAGCGCCAACCCGGTGGTCGGGTCCACCAGGGCACGCCCGAGCACGGTGGCGACGGCGTAGGCGACACCGAAGGACGCGAAGCGCACGAGCATGCAGGGACCTCGAGGGGGACGAGCGGGGACAGGCAGCGCTCCATCATCCACCGCGGGGCGTCGCGCCGCGCGCCGGGACGCGCCGGGTCAGCGACCGAAGCCGGGGCTCTCCTCGTCGCGGGCCCGCGACCGACGGCGCAGCTCGGTGACCAGGCGCCGGTAGAGGTGCCACCTCCCCCAGGCGAGCAGGGCCACGAACGGCAGCACCACGGCCAGCGCCACCCACTGCTGCCGGACCACGAAGCTGACCATCACCCCCAGCATGGTCAGGGGCAGGACGGCCCACACGACCACCGAGGTCCGCAGCTTCCGCGTCGACGGCGGCGGGACGTAGAACGGGGAGCCGGGACCGGGCAGCGGGCCGAAGAGGTCCCGGCGGACCTCCTGGTCCTCGGGCTCCCCTTCCGTGCTCACGGACGACGGTTCTCGGGCGGGCTCACCGCGTGGCCTCGCTCATCTGGCGCAGCTCCTTCTTGAGGTCGCCGATCTCGTCGCGGAGCCGGGCCGCGAGCTCGAAGTGCAGGTCGGCCGCCGCCTGGTGCATCTGGGCGGTGAGCTCCTGGATGAGGTTGGCGAGCTCGCTGGCCGGCACGCCCTCACCCCGGCGCCCCGCCACGGCGACGTCGGCCGCCGCCGCACCGCGGCCACCGCGGCCACCGTCGGCCTTGCCGCGCGAGCGGGCCCGCCCGGAGCCGAGCAGCTCCTCGGTGTCGGCGTCCTCGCGCTGGAGCATGTCGGTGATGTCGGCGATCTTCTTGCGCAGCGGCTGGGGGTCGATGCCGTGCTCGCGGTTGTACGCCATCTGCTTCTCGCGCCGGCGCGTGGTCTCCTCGACGGCCTCGGCCATCGACGGGGTGATCTTGTCCGCGTACATGTGCACCTGGCCCGACACGTTGCGGGCCGCGCGGCCGATGGTCTGGATCAGCGAGCGGGCGCTGCGCAGGAAGCCCTCCTTGTCGGCGTCGAGGATGGCGACGAGCGAGACCTCGGGCAGGTCGAGGCCCTCGCGGAGCAGGTTGATGCCGACGAGGACGTCGTACTCGCCGAGCCGCAGCTCGCGGAGCAGCTCGACGCGGCGCAGGGTGTCGATGTCGGAGTGGAGGTAGCGGACCCGCACGCCCTTGTCGAGCAGGTAGTCGGTGAGGTCCTCGGCCATCTTCTTGGTGAGCGTGGTCACCAGCACGCGCTCGTTGCGTTCGGTGCGCACCCCGATCTCGTGGAGCAGGTCGTCGATCTGGCCCTTCGTCGGCTTGAGGACCACCTCGGGGTCGACCAGGCCGGTGGGCCGGATGATCTGCTCGACGTAGCCGTCGGACTTGGCGAGCTCGTAGGAGCCGGGCGTGGCCGACAGGTAGACGGTCTGGCCGATCCGGCCGAGGAACTCCTCCCACTTCAGCGGGCGGTTGTCCATCGCCGACGGCAGCCGGAAGCCGTGCTCGACGAGCGTGCGCTTGCGCGACATGTCGCCCTCGTACATCGCCCCGATCTGCGGCACGGTGACGTGCGACTCGTCGATGACGAGGAGGAAGTCCTCGGGGAAGTAGTCGAGGAGGCAGTTGGGCGCCGACCCGCGCTGGCGGCCGTCGATGTGCAGCGAGTAGTTCTCGATGCCGGAGCACGACCCGACCTGGCGCATCATCTCGATGTCGTAGGTGGTGCGCATCCGCAGCCGCTGGGCCTCGAGGAGCTTGCCCTGCTTCTCGAAGAGCGACAGCTGCTCCTCGAGCTCGGCCTCGATGCCGGCGATGGCCCGCTCCATGCGCGCCGGCCCGGCGACGTAGTGCGTGGCCGGGAAGACGTACATCTCCTGCTCCTCGCGGACCACCTCACCGGTCAGCGGGTGCAGCGTGTACAGCCGCTCGACCTCGTCGCCGAAGAACTCGATGCGCAGGGCGTGCTCCTCGTACACCGGGATGATCTCGACGGTGTCGCCGCGGACCCGGAAGGTGCCGCGGGTGAAGGCGAGGTCGTTGCGGGTGTACTGCATCTGCACGAAGCGGCGGATGAGGTCGTCGCGGTTGACCTCGTCGCCGACCCGCAGCGGGACCATCCGGTCGACGTACTCCTGCGGCGTGCCGAGGCCGTAGATGCAGGACACCGACGCGACGACGATGACGTCGCGGCGGGTGAGCAGGCTGTTGGTGGCGCTGTGCCGCAGCCGCTCGACCTCGTCGTTGATGGACGAGTCCTTCTCGATGTAGGTGTCCGTCTGCGGGACGTAGGCCTCGGGCTGGTAGTAGTCGTAGTAGCTGACGAAGTACTCGACGGCGTTGTTCGGCAGCAGCTCGCGGAACTCGTTGGCGAGCTGGGCGGCGAGGGTCTTGTTGGGGGCCATGACGAGGGTCGGGCGCTGGACCTGCTCGACGAGCCAGGCGGTGGTCGCCGACTTGCCGGTGCCGGTGGCGCCGAGCAGCACGACGTCCTGCTCCCCCGCGTTCACCCGCTGCGCGAGCTCGGCGATGGCCTTGGGCTGGTCGCCGGCCGGGGAGAACTCGGAGACGACCTCGAACGGCGCGAGGCGGCGCTGGAGCTCGGTGGTGGGACGCATCCCCCTACGGTATGCCGCGGCACCGACAGGCCGGGGTCTGGCCGGGGCACGGGCTCGGTGGGACCATCGTCGCCATGAGCGGTGCAGCCGACGGCAGCCTGGACCCGGCCGACTGGAACGCCTTCCGCGCCCTGGCCCACCGGGTCGTCGACGACATGGTCGACCGCCTCGAGCACCGCCGCGACGAACCCGTGTGGCGCCCGCTCCCCGACGACGTCCGCACCTCCTTCGACGGCCCGCTCCCCCGCACCGGGATCGGCGCCGAGGCGGCCTACGCCGAGGTCCTCGCCCGCGTCGTCCCGTACTCGATGGGCAACGACCACGCCCGCTTCTGGGGCTGGTACATGGGCGCCGGCCACCCCGTCGGCAACCTCGCCGACCTCGTGGCCAGCGTGCTCAACCCCAACATGGGCGGCGGCGACCACGCCCCGGTCCTCGTCGAGCAGCAGGTCGTGCGCTGGTGCGCCGAGGCGGTCGGCTACCCCACCGACGCGAGCGGCCTGCTCGTCAGCGGCGCCTCCGAGGCCAACCTCATCGGCCTGGCGGTGGCCCGCAGCGCCGTGCTCGGCCCCACCGTGCGCTCCGACGGGCTCGCCGGCACCGGCCGGGTCGCGGTCTACGCGAGCGCCGAGGTGCACAGCTGCCACCGCAAGAGCTGCGAGGTCCTCGGCCTGGGCGAGGCGGCCCTGCGGCTGGTACCGGTGCACGACGACTACACCCTCGACGTCGACGCCCTCGCCGAGGCCGTCGCCGCCGACCGGGCGGCGGGCATCCGGCCGCTGGCCGTCGTCGCGACGGCGGGCACCATCAACACCGGGGCGGTCGACGACCTCGACGCCGTCGCCGACCTCGCGGCCCGCGAGGGGCTGTGGCTGCACGTCGACGGCGCCATCGGTGGCTTCCTCGGGCTGAGCGGCCGCGCCGACCTCGTCCGCGGTCTGGCCCGCGCCGACTCGCTCGCCCTCGACCTCCACAAGTGGATGCAGGCGCCGATCGACGTCGGGCTCGTCCTCGTCCGGGACGAGGCGGCGCACCGGGCCACCTTCTCCGTCGTGCCGGCCTACCTCCGCCACGCCACCCGCGGCCTCGCGGCCGGAGACGTCTGGTTCAACGAGTACGGCATCGACCTCACCCGTGGCTTCCGCGCCCTGAAGGTGTGGATGGCCCTGCTCGCCCTCGGCGCCGACGCGCACGGCGCGGTGATGGACCGCACCACAGCGCTGGCGCACACGCTCGCCGACCGGGTCGACGCCCACCCGGACCTGGAGCGGATGGCCCCGGTCGGCTGCGACATCGTCTGCCTCCGCTACCGCCCCGACGGCCGCGCCGACCTCGACGACGAGGAGCTCGACGCCGTCAACCGCGAGCTCGTGCTGCTCGTCCAGGAGAGCGGCGTCGCGATCGTCACCGAGACCACCCTGCGCGGGCGGCTCGCGGTGCGCGTCGCCATCGGCAACCACCGGAGCGTGCCCGACGACGTGGACCTGTTCGTCGCCACCCTCGAGCGGCTCGGGCCCGAGGCGGTCAGGACGGTGGCACCGGCGGCGCCCAGCCCGTCCGCCGCGCCCACTCCTGCGCCCGGGGCCACGCCGCGCTGAACCAGGGCTCCTTGGCGTCCGCGTACTCCTCGGTCGTGGCCAGGCGCCCGGCGAGGTCGGCCTTGACGACCGCGTAGGCGTCGCGCTCGGCGCCCTCGGCGCGCAGCCAGTCCCGGAAGAGCAGCGCGAACTCCCATCCGGGGGAACCCACCTCGCGCACGTGCACGGGCGCCACCCGCGCCGGGTCCGCCGAGCCGTGGAAGCGCTTCGGCCACACGGTGCCGTCGTGGCCGTGGTCCTCGGTGTTCTCCCCCACGCGGGGGAAGCCCATCGACGCCATCGCGTCGACGAACGCGGGCGCGTCGGCGTCGGCGAGCGACCGCACGCCCACCTGGAGGTCGACGACGTCCTTGGCCGGCAACCCGGCGACGGCGGTGGAGCCGACGTGGTCCAGCGTGACCGCGGCGTCCCCCACGGCGTGCCGCACCCGGGCGAGCAGACGGCGGGCGGCCTCGGGCCACGCCGCGTCGGGCGGGCAGAGGACCGGCGCGGGCAGACGGCTGCGCGTCCCGGTGCGCAGGTTGGCGGCGAAGGGCTCGAGCCGCTCGTGCCAGAGTCGGCGGACGGCGACGTCGAGGGCCTCGCGCGAGCCCTCGTTGTCGAGCCACACGTCGGCGGCGGCGCGACGGGCCGGGTCGTCGGCCTGCGCCCCGATGCGTGCCCGCGCGTCGGCTTCCGCCATCCCGCGGTCGGTGACGAGCCGTCGCAGGCGCGTCTCCTCCGAGGCACCCACGACGAGGACGAGGTGGTACTCCCCCGCCATCGACTTCTCGACGAGCAGGGGCATGTCGTGCACGAGCACGGCGTCCGGGGGCAGCGCGGCGACGAGCTCGGCGGTGCGGGCCCAGATGGCCGGGTGCGTGATGCCCTCGAGGTCGCGCAGGGCGGCGGGGTCGCCGAACACGAGGCGACCGAGGGCGGGCCGGTCGAGCGAGCCGTCGGGTGCCAGGACGTCCGGGCCGAACCGGGCGGCGATCGCGGCGAGGGCCGGCGTACCGGGCTCGACCACCTCGCGCGCCACGGCGTCGGCGTCCACGACCGTGGCCCCCAGCGCCGCCAGCGCCCGCGCCGCGGTCGACTTGCCGGACCCGATGCCTCCCGTGAGCCCGACGCGCAGCATGCTCCCGACCCTAGCGGCCCGCGGTTCGGCGGGTCGCCGATGTGACCGGCGGGTAGCCTCCTCGCGTGACGACAGCGACGAGCCCGGGTCGGGCCACCCGGGTGCAGGCCCTCGACGGGCTCCGCGGTGTCACCATCGTCCTCGTGGTCCTGGGGCACCTCAGCGCCTTCCTCTGGCCGGAGGAGGGGATCCGCTCGGTGCCCTACCTGCGCGGGCTCGTCGGCGGTGGCGCCGTGCCGGTCTTCTTCGTCGTGAGCGGCTTCATCGTCACCTCCGGGCTGCTCCGTGACGTGGACCGCGACACCCTCGACCCGCTGCGCTTCCTGCTCCGCCGCGTGATCCGGGTGGGCGCCCAGCTCGTGCCGCTCTGCGCGGCGGTGGCCGTCGTCGCGGCGCTGGACCCCACGGACACCACTCCCGCCGACTCCACCGTGCGGACCCTGACGAACACGCTGACCTTCACCAACAACTGGCTCTACGCCCTCAACCCGCTCGGCGCCCGCAACGACATGGGCCACCTGTGGTTCCTCTCCATCCAGCAGCAGTGGTACGTCGTGCTCCCCCTCCTGCTGCTCGCGCTCGCCACCCGCCGCCGGCTCCTCGCCGCCGTGCTCGTGGCCCTGGCGGCGGCGTCCTCGACCTACCGGCTCGTGCGGGTCTCCGACCAGACCTGGTTCGCGCTGGCGGTCGACACCTTCGCGCGGGCCGACGCCCTCCTCCTCGGCGCCGCCCTGGCGGTCGCCCTCCCGTGGTTGCGCGGCCACGCGCGGTACGCGACGCCCGTGGCCACGGCCGCGATGCTCGCCCTCCTCGGCCTGCTCCTGCTCAACCCCGAGCTCGGTCCTCTCGCGTTCCTCCAGTGGTGGGGCGTCGTGTTCTCCGTCGTCGCGGTGGTGCTCGTCGGCGCCGTCGTCCTCCACGAGCAGCCGAGCGCCCTGACCCGCGGGCTCGCCGCGCCCTGGCTGACCTGGCTCGGCCGGGCGTCGCTCGTGATCTACGTGTGGCACTACCCGGTGATCTTCTTCGTCGGCCGCCACGCCACGGGCTCCTCGTGGCTCGTGCAGACGGTCGTGGTCCTCGCCATCGTCGCGGGCCTCACGGTGGCCTCGAACCGGTGGGTCGAGGACCCGGTGCGCCGCTGGCTGGCCACCCACCTGCGGCCCCCCCGCCCCGCAGGCGAGCCGCTGCCGTCCGCGTCCGGGACGGTGGCGCCGTGACCACCCTGACCCGCGGCGCAGTCTCCTCACTGCACACCCTCGCCGAGCGCTCGCGACCCCTCGACGGCCTGCGCGGCCTGGCCATCGCGCTCGTCGTCCTCTACCACTGCCACGTCGTCTGGCCGGCCGACGAGCGCCCCCAGCTCGGGTCGCTCTCGGCGCTGTTCGGCGGCGGCAACATCGCGGTGAGCGCCTTCTTCGTCATCAGCGGCTACCTCGTCACCGAGCGGCTGCTCGCCAGTGCCGAACGGCGCCGCCTGCTCGGTCCCCTCCTGTACCTCGAGCAGCGGACCGTCCGCATCGCCCTCCAGGTCTACGTGCTCCTCGTCGTCCTCTTCGTCGTCTGGAAGGTCGACCCCACCGACACCGCCAGCGAGCGGGCCACCGTGCGCTCGTTCGTGGCCGTGGCCACGTTCACCTTCAACACCTTCGTCCGCGACGACCCGCTGGGTGCGCGCTCCGACGTCGGCCCGCTGTACTTCCTCAGCATCGACGTCCAGTACTTCGCCGTCGCGACCGTCCTGGTCGTGCTCCTCGCGCGCTTCCGCAAGGCGCTGGTCGCCCTCGCTGTCGTCGCCTTCGTCGTCGTCTGTGCGTGGCGCTGGCACCTGTACCTCGAGGAGGGGTGGTACCGCGCCGCGCTCACCGCCGTCGCGCGGATCGACGGGCTCGTCGCGGGGTCTGCGGCGGCGGCCTTCCTGCACGGACGCCCGACACCCCGATGGCTGGCCCGCTCCGCGGGCGGGCTCGCCGGTGCCGGGTTCGTGGTGCTCGTCGGGCTGCTCGTCAGCACGGCCTTCGTCGGCATCGACGGCTACTTCGGGTGGCAGGGCGTCGTCGCGTCGATCGCGGCGACGCTGACCGTCGTCGGCCTGGCCAACGGCGCCGACCCGGCGACGCTGACCCCCCGGCTGCTGTCCTCGCGCCCCCTCGTCTTCCTCGGGCAGGCGTCACTGACGATCTTCCTGTGGCACATGCCGATCTACCAGTTCGTGCGACGGCACACGGAAGGTTGGGACACGCTGCCCCGTCTCCTGGCGGCCGTCATCCTGCTCGTCGCCGTCGTCGCGGTGGTGCACCGGCTCGTCGTCCCGGTGGTCGAGGGTGCGGTCCGCCGGGCGTTCCGACGGCTCACCCGCTCACCCGCCGGCGAGGCGCGCGGGGAAGCCGCCCGTCGCGACGGGTGACCAGCGAGTCGGGGTGATCCGCAGCAGCGACTTGCCCTGGTCGACCATCGCCTGCCGGTACTCGTCCCAGTCGGGGTGCTCGCCGGAGATGTTGCGGAAGTACTCGACGAAGGGCTCGACGTCGTCGACGGCGTCGACCACTTCGGCGTCACCATCGACCTGCACCCACGCGCCGCCGAAGTCGTCGGAGAGGACGAGGACGCTGCAGCGCGGGTCACGCCGCGCGTTGCGGACCTTCGCGCGCTCGGGGTAGCTGGTGACGACGATGCGCCCGGCGTCGTCGACGCCCCCGGTGACCGGCGAGGCCTGCGGCCGGCCGTCGGAGCCGCGGGTGGTCAGCAGGACCATCTGGTGGCGGGGACGGACGAACTCGAGGAGCGCCTCGAGGTCGACGTCGGTGTTCGTGGCGACGGTGCGTGGCATGCGCCCACCCTGCCACGCGGGGCCTCAGCCGAGCAGGTCCGGGGCCCTCGTGCGCACGGGCAGGAGCCACCAGCCGACGCAGGCGAGCAAGACACCCACCCCCGCGGCGGCGCCCCCGCGCGTCACCAGGCCGAAGAGCAGCACCTCCGGGGTCCCTCCCCGACGGTCGAGGGCCACGAGCACGAGCACCACCGAGACGAGGAGGACGAGGACGGCGGCGAGGAGCGCACGCTGCCGGGCGTCCACCCGCGCCGGCTCGGCAGCGCGAGGCACGGCACGCCGCGCCGCCCGTCCGAGCGCCAGCAGGACGAGTACCCCACCGACCACGCCGCTGCCGTACTGCGCCCACTTGTAACCGGGAAGCACGCCGACCCGGCTGTGCAGCAGCGGGACCCATCGGGTCCCCCACCGACCGGCGTGCGTGAAGGCGTCCCAGAGCACGTGGGTCGCGGCGCCGCCCACGACGCCGACTGCTGCCCACACCCACTGCCGCGGTGCGACCGCCACCGGCACGGGGAGCCGCGTGCCGACACCGAGAGGAAGGAGGTCGCGCAGCGCGCCGAGGACGACCGTCCGCCACGCGAGGACGGCGACGAGACCCACGAGCAGGTCGACCGTCACGATGCCGAGCACCGTGTGGGTCAGCCCGGCCCCGCGCCCACCGGTGAGGAACCACGGGTAGTCGGGAGCCATCGACCCCGCGACCCACGCGACCGGGACCACCCGGGCCGATCGTCGACCGAGGACCGGCAGCACGGCTGCGGCGTGGCTCGGGGTGAAGGGCACGGCTCAGGGTACGCACGAGGCCCGGCCCCCTCGCGGGGACCGGGCCTCGTGGCGAACCGTGCGTCGCGGGCGACGCGGTGGCTCAGTTGCCGGTGAGCTTCTCGCGCAGCGCGGCGAGCGCCTCGTCGGAGGCGAGGGTGCCCTCGTTCGCCGGCGCGGCCGGACGGGCGGAGGAACCCTCGGTGTCGGCGCTGTCCGAGGAGTACGACGTGGTCGCGGCCTCGCCCGCGGCCTCGGCGTCGGCCTTGACGGCCGCCTCGACCTGCGCGCGGTGCGCCTCCCAGCGCGAGTGCGCCTCGGCGTACTGCTTCTCCCAGGTCTCACGCTGCGACTCGAAGCCCTCGAGCCACTCGTTGGTCTCCGGGTCGAAGCCCTCGGGGTACTTGTACTCGCCCTTCTCGTCGTACTCCGCGGCCATGCCGTAGAGGGTCGGGTCGAACTCGACCTGGCCGGCGCCGTCCTCGTTCGCCTGCTTCAGCGAGAGCGAGATGCGGCGACGCTCGAGGTCGATGTCGATGACCTTGACGAAGATCTCCTGGCCGACCTGGACGACCTGCTCGGGCAGCTCGACGTGGCGCTCGGCGAGCTCGGAGATGTGGACCAGGCCCTCGATGCCGTCGTCGACGCGCACGAACGCACCGAACGGGACGAGCTTGGTGACCTTGCCCGGGACGACCTGGCCGATCGCGTGGGTCCGGGCGAAGTGCTGCCACGGGTCCTCCTGCGTCGCCTTGAGCGACAGAGAGACGCGCTCGCGGTCCATGTCGACGTCCAGGACCTCGACCTTGACCTCGTCGCCGACCTCGACGACCTCGGACGGGTGGTCGATGTGCTTCCAGGACAGCTCGGAGACGTGGACGAGACCGTCGACCCCGCCGAGGTCGACGAACGCACCGAAGTTGACGATCGAGGACACGACACCCGTGCGGACCTGGCCCTTGCCGAGCTCCTTGAGGAAGGTCGTGCGGACCTCGGACTGCGTCTGCTCGAGCCAGGCACGGCGCGACAGGACCACGTTGTTGCGGTTCTTGTCGAGCTCGATGATCTTGGCCTCGATCTCCTTGCCGACGTAGGGCTGGAGGTCGCGGACGCGACGCATCTCGACGAGGGAGGCCGGGAGGAAGCCCCGCAGGCCGATGTCGAGGATGAGGCCACCCTTGACGACCTCGATGACGGTGCCGGTGACGACGCCGTCCTCCTCCTTGATCTTCTCGATCGTGCCCCAGGCGCGCTCGTACTGGGCGCGCTTCTTGGACAGGATCAGGCGACCCTCCTTGTCCTCCTTCTGGAGGACCAGGGCCTCGACCTCGTCGCCGACCTTGACGACCTCGTTGGGGTCGACGTCGTGCTTGATCGACAGCTCACGCGAGGGGATGACGCCCTCGGTCTTGTAGCCGATGTCGAGGAGGACCTCGTCACGGTCGACCTTGACGATGCGACCCTCGACGATGTCGCCGTCGTTGAAGTGCTTGATCGTCGCGTCGATGGCGGCGAGGAGGTCTTCCTCGGAACCGATGTCGTTGATGGCGACCTCGGGGGCGGTCTTCTCGACCGTGCTGGCAGTCATGTAGTAGGAACTCCGATGTGGACAGATGGAATCGATGGATTGGTTCGCGCGCAGGCGTGACCCGCAGAGGTCACACGTGTGCTCGTGCAGCCTACCCGTGTCCGCACGCAGGGGGCAAAACGTCCCTGACCGGCGCGGACGCCGGATGAGCGAGGCCACCCGCCGGCCGGTCGGGACCGACGAGACGGTCGCCGCCAACCGGGCCTGGTGGGACGCCGAGGCGCCGGCCTACCACGCCGAGCACGGCACCTTCCTCGGCGACGACGGCTTCGTCTGGGGGCCCGAGGGCTGGACCGAGGAGGAGCTCGACCTGGTCGGCGTCCGCGACGGCATGACCGTGCTCGAGATCGGCGCCGGCGCCGGGCAGTGCTCGCGCTGGCTCGCCGGCCGGTACGACGTACGGGTCGTCGCGAGCGACCTCTCGGGCGGGATGCTGCGCACCGGGCGGGGCATCGACGCCGACCGCCCGGCCCCGCTCCCCCTGCTGCAGTGCGACGGCACCCGCCTGCCGCTCGCCGACGCCTCGGTGGACCGGGTGTTCACCGCGTACGGCGTCGTCCCGTTCGTCGCCGACAGCGCCGCGGTGCTGCAGGAGGCCGCGCGGGTCCTGCGTCCCGGCGGGAGGTTCGTCTTCTCGACGTCGCACCCGGTGCGCTGGGCCTTCCCCGACGTGCCCGGACCCGAGGGGCTCACCGCCACGCACTCCTACTTCGACCGCACGCCCTACGTCGAGAGCGAGGCCGGCGTCGTCACGTACGTCGAGCACCACCGGACCCTCGGCGACCTCGTGCGCCAGGTCGTCGCGGCCGGCCTCACCCTGCTCGACCTCGTCGAGCCCGAGTGGCCCGAGCGCAACGCGGCGGAGTGGGGCGGATGGTCCCCGCTGCGCGGGCGGCTGCTGCCCGGCACGGCGATCGTCGTCACCGAGCGCCGCTGAGGCGGGCGCCCGGCGGAGCGGGGCTCAGACCAGGGCCGGAGCGCGCTCCTCGCGCTCGGAGTGGCGCCCGCGGCGGGCGGTGGCCGCCAGCAGCAGGCCACCGACCAGGGCGAGCACGCCGAGGATGCCGCCGACGAGCGGCACGGTGCGGGTGAGCAGGCCCAGCTGCGCGGAGTTGCTCGAGCCGCTGTCGACGTTCGCCTTGACCGTCTCCTCGGTGAAGCCGAAGGTCAGGTCGAGGAACGTCGCGCCGTCGTCGAGGAGCCGGACCTGGTGCTCCTTCTGGTCGATGATCGCGCCGGTGCGCGGCTCGATCCACATCGTCTTCTCGGTGTTGTAGGTGCCCGGGACGCCGTCGGCGATCTGGATGGGCTGGTCCTTAACCGTGACGAGGAACTTGTAGGTGTCGAGGCCGTCGATGGCCTCCTCGCCCTGGTACACCGCGTCGACGGTGCCACCGACGAGGCCGTCCCAGAACGGGTAGGTCTTCTGCTCGGTGTCGAACGGGAACTTGTTGACCAGCCCCTCGACCGGCGCGGCGTCGGCCGGCAGGTTCTTGAAGTCGGGCACGGAGAGCCCCGTGAGCCGGTTCGTGGCGAACGTGCTGGTGCTCGCCGAGAGCAGCGTCTTGGACGGGTCGTCGGCCGCCACGCAGTCGGGGGCGTCGCCGTTCGGGTCGCGCACGAGGCAGCTGGAGTTCTGGAAGAGCACGACGTCGGAGGTGCTCAGCTCGGAGTCGGCGTGGGTGATGCTCACGGCCTTGACCGGTGTGTTCTCGAGCCCGTCGGGGCCGGCCACCTGGGCCTCGCCGCTCAGGCGCGTCACCGAGTCGGTGTCGAGCGGGGTCTTCTTGACCTGGCCCGATGCGTAGACGAGCGACAGGATCGCGGTCATCACCAGGAATGCTCCGAGGAAGACGAGGAGCTTCGTCACGATTCCGCGCACTGCTTGACCCTCCGTTGGGCTCGATGTCGGACAGAATGTAGCAGCAGGTGACCCGCCGGTAACCTCACTCCGGGAGCGCCCGCGTGGCGAACCGCCGCCACACCGTCCGAGAGGCCTGCCGCATGACCGCCCGACCTGCCGTCGACGCCGCGCGCGTCGGCCGCTCGGCGGCGCTGGACTGGATGCGCGGGGTGGCCATCGTCCTCGTCGTCCTCTCGCACATGTGGGCGCTGTGGTCGCTCGAGGCGCTCACCGGCCTGCCGCCCCTGCTCCACGTGCTCCAGAGCGGCAACATCGCGGTCACCGTCTTCCTCGTCGTCGCCGGCTTCCTCCTCGTCCGCTCGCTCATCGGGTCCGAGGGCACGCGCGCGGACGACACCGGTCGGGTCGGCGAGATCGCCGCCCGGCGACCGGCCGTCGTCGTGCTCACCCGGGTCGTCCGCATCGCGGCGCAGACCTACCCCCTGCTGCTGCTCATCTGGTTCACCACCCTCGCGGACCAGCCGACCCGCCTGCTCGAGACCCAGACCGAGCGCTCGGTCCTCTGGGTCTCGACCTTCGGCTGGAACATCTACCTGCAGTCCCAGGCGCTCCTGGCGCGCGCCGACCTCGGGCACCTCTGGTACACCGCGGTCTACGTGCAGGTGGCCGTCGTGCTCGTGCTCCTCGTCCGCGGGCTGCGCCACCGGCGCCTCGTCCTGGCCGCCACCCTCGGAGGGCTGCTGCTCGCCTGCACGCTCTGGCGCGCCCACGTCGTCGACGTCGAGCCGCTGACCACCGCGCTCCTGCGCACGACCACGCGCATGGACGGCATGCTCTGGGGTGCCCTGGCCGCGGTGCTGTGGCCCTGGCTCGGTGCCGTCCGCCGGCACGCCGGCACGGTCGTCTCGTGGTCGCTGGCCGGCTTCGGGGTCCTCGTCCTCGCGCTCGGCAACTCGGGGTCCTACCTCGGCTGGGGCGGCATCGCGGCCAACCTCGCCGTCGTCGCCGTCATCGTCGCCGCGCCGGGACTGCCGGCGGACGGGCGCCTCGCCCGCGTGCTCGGGTGGCGCCCCGCCGTCCGCCTCGGCCGCTGGTCCCTGGCGATCTACGTCTGGCACTACCCGATCTTCTTCGCGGTCGGCGCCCGGGTGCCGGACTGGCCCCCGCCGGCCAAGGCCGCCCTCGCGCTCGTGGTCCTGGCGGTCGCCGTGGCGCTCACGCTGCGCTATGTCGAGCGGCCGGTCGAGGCCTTCCTCGAGCGGCGGCTGCGCGCGCGCCCGGCCGACCGCGAGGAGCAGGCCGCCCTGCCCCGGGCCGACGCGGCGGCCCTCAGCCCCGACGCCGCAGCTTCTGCACCCGTGCCAGCACGCCCTGCACCGTCTCGTCCTTGAGCCCGAGGCGCCGCTTCGCGCGGTCGTAGACGTCGAGGGCGGTCCGGTCGGCCCAGATGGCCGCACCGCGCGTCGCGCCGTCCTGCGGCCGCGGCCGGTAGTTGGTGGAGCGGCGGACCGCCGCCTCCTCCTCGGTGAAGTAGTACAGCGCCATCGAGCGGCGGGCCTCGCCCGGGGGGCAGGTGAGCGGGTCCGGGTGGCCGTGGAAGCTGTCGGCGGAGGTCGTGAAGACGAGCATCCGGTTGCCCTTGGGTCGCACGGAGCCGCGCTTGGCGGTCATCTGCTGGTCCCACAGCTCCAGCTCGCCGCCCCACTCGGGGAGCCACTCCTCGTTGAGGTACAGCAGGATGTTGACCCGTCGCGCCCAGTTCTCGTGGTCGTGGTGGGTCGTGAAGTCGGCGTGGATGTTGAGGTGGCCGCCGCGCAGCGTCTGGTGCAGGCCGCCGCCGTCCATCGACCAGTCCGGGAGCAGGTCCTCGATGCCGGTCAGCTCCTCGAGGTAGCGCACGAACTCCGGGGCGCACAGCTCGCGGGCGACGGCGGTGAGGGTCGGGCCCCAGGTGTCGGGGGCCGTGTTCGAGTACTTGGTCTCGTTGACGTGCAGGTAGCCACGCCAGAACGGGTCCTCGGTGCCCGGGAACTCCGCGACCGCCGCCGCGAAGGCCTCGGGGGTGAGCACGTCGTCGAGCACGGTGTGCGGGAACGGCTCGGCGGCCCGGTACGCCGCCGCGGCCTCGGGGAGCGCGGCGGTGAGGCGGTCCATCGCGATGAGCGGGCTCGGCATGGCGTCAGTCTGGCACGGCGCCCCGGCCGGTCCTCACACATCGTTACCGGCGGGTCACATACAATCCATCGACGTCGCGACGCCGCCTCGACCCGGGTGGTGCAGCGCCCGAGACCGGACGGACCACCATGACCCACTCCCCTGCCGCGGCCGCACCCCGCGTCGGCGTCCTCGTCGTCGCGTACAACGCCGCGAGCACCCTCGTGCACACGCTCGACCGGCTCCCCGAGGCCTTCCGCGCCTCGGTCGACCACGTGCTCCTCGCCGACGACGCGAGCCAGGACGACACCTACGCCATCGGCATGGCGTACAAGGACACCTCCGACCTGCCGCTGACCGTCGTCCGGCACGAGAAGAACCTCGGCTACGGCGGCAACCAGAAGGCCGGCTACCGCTGGGCCATCGGGCACGGCCTCGACGTCGTCGTCCTGCTCCACGGCGACGGCCAGTACGCACCCGAGGTGATCGAGGACCTCGTCCGCCCCCTCACCGAGGGGCGTGCCGACGCCGTCTTCGGCTCGCGGATGATGGTCCGCGGGCAGGCGCTCAAGGGCGGGATGCCGCTCTACAAGTTCGTCGGCAACCGGATCCTGTCGACCTTCCAGAACGCGATGACCGGCGCCGACCTCAGCGAGTGGCACAGCGGGTACCGGGCCTACCGCGTCGACGCCCTCGCCGACCTCGCCCTCGATACGTACAGCGACGGCTTCGACTTCGACACCGAGATCATCCTCGGGCTGCTCGACGCCGGGAAGCACGTCGCCGAGGTCCCGATCCCCACGTACTACGGCGACGAGATCTGCTACGTCAACGGCATGGCCTACGCCCGCGACGTCGCGCGTGACGTGCTGCGCCACCGCGCCCGGCGGATGGGCTTCGGTGCGCAGGGCACGGCCGAGGCCTACGCGCTCAAGCCCTCCCCGCACTCCAGCCACGGCCGGATCCTCGGGTGGCTCGCGTCGTCGGCACCGGGCACCGTGCTCGACGTCGGCTGTTCCGACGGCGCGTTCGGTGCGCTGGTCCGGGCCGAGGGCCACCGGGTCGTCGGGGTCGACCTCGTCAAGCACGACGGCGTCGGCGACCGCCTCGACGACTTCGTCGAGGCCGACCTCGAGGGGGGTCTGCCCGAGGACGCCGGCACCGGCTACGACCACGTCGTCGCCGCCGACGTCCTCGAGCACGTGACCCGCCCGGAGGTGCTGCTCCGCGACATCGCCGCCCGGCTGGCGCCCGGGGGCGAAGTGCTCGTCTCGGTGCCGAACTTCGGCCACTGGTACCCCCGTGGGCGCACCGCACTCGGTCTCTTCGACTACGACAGCCGTGGCCCGCTCGACCGCGGCCACGTCCGCTTCTTCACCCGGCGCAGCTTCGAGAAGCTGGTGCGCGACTGCGGCCTGCGGATCGTCGAGCGCGACGTCGTCGGCGTGCCCGTCGACGTCCTCGACCGGGGGCGCGCCGGAGACCGCCGGGTCGACGTCGCCCGCGCGGTCGGGTCCGTGGACCGCGCCGCGGTGCGCGGGTGGCCGACGCTCTTCGGGTACCAGCTCCTCTACCGCCTCGAACCGGCGTGAGCCGCCCGGCACCTCCGCATCCACGGGTCGTCGTCGCGTCCCTCACCGGGTGCCTCCTCGGAGGCCTGGTCTACCTGCTCGTCCTGCTCGACCTCGCGTGGTCCCCCACCCGGACGGCGGTCGGGCTCGGGTACGGCTCGAACTTCTTCGACATCCAGGCCAACGCGTTCCTGGCCGGCCGGCTCGACGTGCCCGAGGGGTCGCTCGGCATCGAGGGGTTCGTCATCGGCGGGCGGACGTTCATGTACTTCCCGCCCTTCCCGGCGCTGCTGCGCATCCCGGTCATGCTCGTCACCCACGAGTTCGACGGCCGGCTGACGGTGGCCTCGATGGCCCTCGGGTGGCTCGTGCTCGCCGTGATGTCCGCGCGCCTGCTCTGGCTGGTGCGCCGGGTGCTGCGCGGGTCGGAGGTCCCGAGCCGCCGCGAGGCCGCGGCGGCCGCGGTGCTCCTCACCGCGATGACCGGCGGCACCGTCATCACCTTCGTCGCGGCCCTGCCGTGGGTCTACCACGAGGTCTACGTGTGGTCGGTGGCCACCGTCGTCGGGTCGCTCTACTGGCTCCTGCGCGCGGGGCTCGAGCCGAGCCGGCGCACCCTCGGCTGGCTCGCCGCCTTCGCGCTGGCCGCGGTCCTCACCCGCACCACCGGCGGCTTCGCGGTCTGCGGGGCGGCCGTCCTCGCGGCGCTCTGGTGGTGGTGGTCCGAGGGACGGCGCCGCCCTGCCGGTCGGCGGCTCCTCGTCGGCTTCCTCGCGGCGGGGCTGCTGCCGGTCGCGGCGTCGGTGGCCCTCAACGAGGTGAAGTTCGGCCACCCGTACCTGTTCCCCCTCCAGGAGCAGGTGTGGACGCAGGTCAACGAGCACCGGCGGGAGGCGTTGTCCGCCAACGGTGGTCACATCACGGGCCCCCAGTTCCTGCCGGTCACGGCCGACGCCTACCTCTCCCCGACCGGCCTGCGCCTGACGCCCTGGTTCCCGTGGGTCTCGCTCCCGGACGCCCCGCCCGTCGAGTCCGGCGGCGTCGTCCTCGACCAGACCTACCGCACGGCCAGCGTCCCCGCGACGACGCCGATGCTCCTCGTGTTCGCGCTGGCGTCCTTCCCGCTGCTCGTCCTCCTGCGCCGCAGACGGTCGCTGCGCCTGCTGGCGCCCCCGCTGCTCGGGGCGGCCGTCGTCCCGGCCGGCATCCTCATGTACGGGTACGTCGCGAACCGCTACACGAGCGAGTTCGTCCCCCTCCTGGTCGTGGGGTCCGCGATCACGACCTGGGCGCTGCTGCCCCGCCTGCTGCGCGGCTCCCGCCGCCGGGCGGGTGGGGTGCTGGCCGGGCTCGCCCTGCTCACCGCGTACTCCGTGCTCGTCCACACCGCGACGGGCCTGGCGGCCGGCGCGGTCACGGGCCGGGGTGACCGCCTCGTGCAGCTGCTCTCGGCCCAGCAGCGCGTCGACTCCGCCCTCGGCACCCAGGGGCCCCCGGTGCTCCGCGACGTCGAGGACCTCCCCGACGACGCCGCCCCCGACACCCTGGCCGCCGCCCCGGGCTGCTCGGCGCTCTACCTCGCCACCGGTGACCGGTACGAGCCGTGGGTGCTCGTCGAGGACTCCCCCACGGTGCTGCGGGTGACCGTGCACCGCGGGGTGCGCACCGGGCAGCTGGTGCTCGCGACCGTCATCGGGTCGCGCACCCGCGACGTCGTCCTCCAGACCCGGTCCGACCACCAGGTGCGGGTCGTCGTGCGCGACGGTGCCAGGGTCACGGCCGGCCCCTGGTACGGCGTCTACCCCGAGAGCTCGACGACGGTCGGCATCGGGGTCTTCTCCGACATCGGCGTCACCGAGGTCACCTCGACGCCCGGCGGCCGGGTCGCCGTCTTCCCCGCCCAGCGCATCGACGAGGACTGGGTCATCCGACCGGGACGCACCGAGGTCCGCCCCGACGTCACCGCCGAGGCCGACCGGCTGGGCATCACCGTGGAGAAGGCGCCGTCCCGGCCCACGACGCTGTGTCCGCGGGTCGTCTCGGGGGCGGGGGCCGGGTGACCGGCGCGCCGCTGCGCGTCGCCGTCCTGTCGTGGCGCGACCCCCGGCACCCGGAGGCGGGCGGCAGCGAGGTCTACGTGGAGGAGGTGGCCCGCGGCCTGGTCCGCGCGGGCCACGAGGTCACCGTCATCACGGCGCGGCCGCCCGGCGCTCCGCGGCGGGAGGTCCTCGACGGGGTGCGGCACCGACGCTCCGGTGGCCGCCTCACGGTGTACCTGCACGGGCTCTGGTGGGTCGCGCTGCACGGCCGCCGGATCGACGTGGTGGTCGACGTCATCAACGGGCTGCCCTTCGGCACACCGCTCGTGCGCCGACACGGAGTCGTGGCGCTCGTGCACCACGTCCACCGCGAGCAGTGGCGGATGATCTACCCCGGGCTGCGCGGACGGTTCGGGTGGTGGGTCGAGTCGGTGCTGACGCCCCGCCTGTACCGGGGGGTCCGGCACGTCACGGTGTCGGGTACGTCGCGGGACGACCTGGTGGCGCTCGGGCGGCGCAGGGAGGACGTGACGGTCGTCCGCAACGGGCTGTCGCCGCGGCCGCAGGCCGGCAGCCGGGCCCCGGAGCCGCGCGTGGTCGTGCTCTCCCGGCTCGTGCCCCACAAGCAGGTCGAGCACGTCCTCGACGCCGTGGCGGCGCTGCGGCACGAGCATCCGGACGTGCGGCTCGACGTGGTCGGGCGGGGCTGGTGGGCACCGCAGCTCGTCGAGCACGCGCGGGCGGTGGGGGTCGCCGACCTCGTCACCTTCCACGGCTGGGTCGACGACGACGAGCGGGACCGGCTGCTCGCCGGAGGCCGGGTGCTCGCGCTGCCGTCGGTCCGCGAGGGCTGGGGCATCGCCGTCACCGAGGCGGCCGCGCAGGGCACCCCGACCGTCGGCTACCGGACGAGCGGGGGCCTCACCGAGTCCGTCGTCGACGGCGAGACGGGCTGGCTGGTCGAGGGGCCCGACGAGCTGGCGCGGGTGCTGGGCGAGCTGCTGGCCGGCCGGCTCGACGTCGAGGCCGTGGGAGAGGCGGCGCGACGGCGTGCGTCGTCCCTGGACTGGACGCGCACGGCGCGGGAGTTCGAGGAGGTGCTCCTCGGGGTCACCACCGGACGGCGGGACCGAGGGGGGTCGTGACGACCGGGCGTCAGCCCTGGCCGTAGACGATGATCGGCTTGGACGCCGGGTTCTCGGCGGGAGCCGCCGTCTGCGAGGAGACGAGCCCGAAGATCGCGGCGAGCGCGAGCACGATGCCGGCGATGCCGGGGGCGACCACGTTGGCGATCATCACGACCTTCCCGTCGAGAAACTACGCCACAGTAACAGAACTCGGCGGCGCCGACGGGTCACTCCGGAGAGCGACACGACGACGAGGACCGCGAGCACCGCGAGGTCCGTCCCGGCGACGAGGGCGACCTCGCGGGCCGCGGCGCGGGGTGGGCCGGCGGCCGGGTCGGCCAGCTCGACGAGCACGAGGTCGGCCCCGTCGACCATGCGCCGCGCACCGGGGGCCGCGGCGAGGCTCTCGAGGAGCGGGCCGGCGTCGGGGTCGGTGCGGGTCACGAGCACCCAGCGCACCCCGGCGGCCGCGAGCCGCTCGCCGGTCCGGGCGTCCGGGCTCGCGAGGAGGGGACCGAGCCGGGCCGCCAGCGGGTCCTCCCCCGCCACGACGCGGTCGCCGACGGCGAGGTCGTCAGCGGTGACGACCGGTGTGTCGAACCAGCGCGACGCGGGGTCGTAGGTGGCGTACGCGGTGGCCCACGGGTAGGCCCGGTACAGGCGCCACGGGGCCGAGACGAGGAGCCCCTCGGTGCCGTCGACGACGCGGGCGACCGCCGCGAAGTCCGCGGGGTAGCGGCTGGGGGTGAGGACCCGGTGGACGACGACGGCGCCGTCGGGGAGCAGGACGAAGGGCGCGAGGAGGGCGGCTCCCACGAGCGTGGGCACGATGGCAGGCGCTCGTCGGCGGGCCGCCGAGAGCGCGGTGTCGGCGAGCACCCCGACGCCGAGGACCGCGAGCACGACGAACGGGGCGAGCCACTTCTGGCCGTCACGGAGGAGCCCGAGCCCCGGGACGACGTCGGTCCCGGTCCTGACGAGGTCGGCGCCCCAGGGCACGGTGGTCACGGCGGCGAGGACGAGTCCGCCCGCACCGAGAACGGCCAGGCGGCGGGGTACCACGCCGGGTCGTCGAGCGGCGGCGACGAGACCGCCGAGGACGACGAGCACGGTCACCGCGCCCAGCCAGCCGGTGCGCGAGCCCGGCACGCTGAACCGGTCCCAGATGCCCCCGAGGCCGAGCAGGCTCAGGACCGCCGGGCCGGGCAGCTCGGCACGGGCCGCGAACGCCGCGACCCCCGCGGGGTCCGACGTCCCGGCCGCCCCTCCGAGGAGCGAGGGCAGGAGCCACGGCAGCTGGACGATGGCGACCAGGCCGACGAGCCCGGCACTCCGCCGCCCGGCGGACCGGCGCACGCCGAGCACGAGTGCGACACCACCGGCGAGGACCGCCGACGTGGGGGTCAGGGCGCCGAGCCCGAGCCAGGGCGCGACCCGCGACAGGGTCCATCCGTCGGCGTCGCGCAGGACGAGGACCACCCACCAGAGGACGGCGTACCCGAGGACGAGTGCCCACTGGCCCAGGCCCAGCCGCTCGACGACGAAGGGGTTCCACACGGCGAGGGCGCCGACGAGCGCGCGGGCCGGGAGCGCCAGCGGGCGGGCGAGCCGGTGGGCCCCCCACCCCGCGAGGGCCAGCCCGCCGAGTACCGCGATGCGCCCGAGCACCGCCCCGTCGACGGCGGGGGAGAGGACGGCCACGACGGCGTCGAGCGGTGCCGAGCGCGGTGAAGCCTTGCCCAGGCCGAGCGCCTCGGCACGCAGCGGAAGGGCCGGGGTGAGGACGAGGTCCCGCGCGAAGGGGTACCCGCCACGGGTGACCAGCGGCCAGCCGAGCACCACGACGGGGACGAGCACCCAGAGGTCGAGGAGGGCGTCCAGCCGGCGTGCGCGTCCGCCCGGCCCCGTGCGGGCCACCATCGCGACCTCCCTATGCTGGCCCGGTCCGCAGCACACCCTAGAACACCGCCCGTGAGGAGCACCGTGCCCTCGGAGCACGCCGACGGCTTCGCGGCGGCCTGGCCCGGCATCGACGCCGTGCCCGGCTGGCTCACCCGCGACCAAGCGCGCCTGCTGTGGGACACGGTGGCCGCGGTCTCCCCCGGCCCCGCCCGGGTGCTCGAGGTGGGGTCGCACCGAGGACGCTCGACGTGCGTGCTCGCCGCCGCCCGGCCGGACGTCGCCGTCACCGCCGTCGACCCCTTCGTCCGCACCCGTCGCTACGCCGGCCCGCAGGTGCGCGAGCTCCTCGAGGCGAACCTCTCCGTCCTGGGTCTCGCCGACCGGGTGAGTGTCGTGGCCACGACCTCGGCGCAGGCGCGCCACGGCTGGGACGCACCGCTGGACGTCCTCCACGTCGACGGCAAGCACGACTACTGGACCGTGTCGGACGACCTGCACTGGGCCGAGCACGTGGTCCCCGGCGGCACGGTCGTAGTCCACGACTCCTTCTCCTCGGTCGGGGTCACGCTCGCGCTGCTGCGGCACGTCCTCCCCGGTGACCACCTCGCGTACCGCGGCCGCACGGGCTCGATGGCCCGCTTCGTCGTCACCCGGCCCACCCGCGCGGACCGGTGGGCGATGCTGCGCGAGCTGCCGTGGTGGCTGCGCAACGTCGTCGTCAAGGTGCTGCTCCGGGCGCGGCTGCACGGCGTGGCCGCATGGCTCGGCCACGAGGGGCCCGACGACCCCTACTGAGCCCGCGACCTCACGGCCGGCACCGGTACCGGGTGGTAACTTTCGCCGGTGACCAACCGTGGACGACGGGAGGGCGTCGTCGGCGGCGCGACGATGGCCGCCGCCATCGGGGTCATGAACCTCACGACCTACGGCCTGACCCTCGCCTGCGCCCGGCTGCTCGGGCCCGACGAGTTCGGCCAGTTCTCCTCGGTGCTCGGCGCGCTCATCGTCCTCAACGTCCTCTCCCTCGCGCTGCAGGCCACCGGTGCCCGGCGCGTCTCCACCGCGGTGGGCGACCCGTCCACCACCGTCCGCACCGTGCTCGCCGCGACCGTGCGCGGCGCCGTCGCGGTCACGGTGCTCGGGCTGGTCCTGGCACCGCTCGTGGAGCGCGGGCTGAGGCTCGACAGCCTCGTCGGCGCCCTCGCCCTCGCCGTCGCAGCCGGTCTGCTCACCCTCATGGGCGGCCAGGCCGGCATCCTCCAGGGCGAGCAGCGCTGGGCGTCCCTGGCACTGCTGTACGTGACGATGGGCACCGCCCGGCTCGCGCTCGGCGGGCTCGCCCTGCTCGTCGACCGGTCTGCGGCGGCCGCCCTCGTCGGCGTCGCCGTGGCGGCGGCCGCGCCCGTGCTCGTCGGTGCCGTGGCGCTGCGCCGCTCGGGTCACTGGGTGACGCGCGCCCCCGTCGGCGCCACCCCCGAGAGCACCTGGCGCGGCTGGGAGCGCGGCGGCGTGGCCCGCGAGGTGGCCCACAGCGCATCGGCCCTGCTCGCGTTCTTCGCGGTCTCCAACGCCGACGTGCTCGTGGCCCGCGTGGTGCTCCCGGGCGCCGAGGCCGGCCACTACGCCGCGGGCCTGGTCCTCACCAAGGCGATGCTCTTCCTCCCCCAGTTCGTGGTCGTCGTTCTCTTCCCGCGCATGGCCCGCGGCCACGACCTGCGTCGCACCCACGCGGTGGGGCTCGGCGCCATCCTCGGCCTCGGCGTGGTCGCCGTCGGCGGGGTCCTGCTGCTGCGCGGGCTGGCGCTGGAGTTCGTCGGCGGCCCGGCCTACGCGGCGGTCCGCGACGACCTCTGGCTCTTCGCCGCGCTCGGCACCGTGCTCGCGATGGTCCAGCTGCTCGTCTACGGCGCGTTGGCCCGGCAGCACCCACGCGCGGTCGTGCTGCTCTGGCTGGCCCTGGCCGCCACCGCAGGGTTCGCCGCGACCGTGGCCGACGCCCACGGCCTGCTGCTCGTCAAGCTCGGGGTCGACGTCGCGCTGCTCGTCGGGCTCGGCGCCTTCCTGCTGGCGCGCACCTCGCCCGAGGACGCCGAGGAGCTGGTGCCCGTCGACGTCCCGCTCGCCGAGGACCCGTCCTCCCCCGAGCAGCCCGCCGTCCGCTGACCCGCTGTGCCGGCGGCGCCGTCGTCAGTGCGCGGCGTCGTGCCAGGAGCGGCCGACCCCGACGCTGACGTCGAGCGGCACGTCGCCGAGGTCGAGCGCGGAGCCCATCTCGCGGCGGACCAGCGCCTCGAGGGCCTCGCGCTCCCCCTGTGCGACCTCGAGGACGAGCTCGTCGTGGACCTGGAGCAGCATCCGGCTCTTCGCCCCGTCGGCCTTCAGGGCGGCGTCGACGCCCTTCATCGCGAGCTTGATGATGTCGGCGGCGGTGCCCTGGATCGGGGCGTTGAGGGCCATCCGCTCGGCGCCCTCGCGGCGCTGGCGGTTGTCGCTCAGCAGGTCGGGGAGGTAGCGGCGGCGGCCGAGCATCGTCGCGGTGTAGCCGGTGGCCCGGGCCTCGACGACGACCTCGCGCAGGTAGTCGCGGACACCGCCGAAGCGGGCGAAGTACTCGTCCATGAGGCCCTGGGCCTCACCGGTGGAGATGGTCAGCTGCTTGGAGAGCCCGAACGCCGACAGGCCGTACGCGAGGCCGTAGCTCATCGCCTTGACCTTGCTGCGCATCTCGAGGGTGACGTCCGCGGGCTCGACGCCGAAGACGCGGGCGCCGACGAACCGGTGGAGGTCCTCGCCGGTGCGGAAGGCCTCGATGAGCCCCTCGTCGCCGGAGAGGTGGGCCATGATCCGCATCTCGATCTGGCTGTAGTCGGCCGACATCAGCGACTCGAAGCCCTCGCCGACGACGAACACCTCACGGATGCGCCGGCCCTCCTCGGTGCGGATCGGCACGTTCTGGAGGTTCGGGTCGGTCGAGCTGAGGCGCCCGGTGGCGGCGATGGTCTGCAGGTACGTCGTGTGGATGCGACGGTCCGGCGCCACCGACTTGATGAGCCCCTCGACGGTGACCCGCAGGCGGGAGGTGTCGCGGTGGCGCAGCAGCGCCTCGAGGAAGGGGTGCTCGGTCTTGGTGAAGAGGTCGGCGAGGGCGTCGGCGTCGGTGGTGTAGCCGGTCTTGGTGCGCTTGGTCTTCGGCATGCCGAGCTGGTCGAAGAGCACCTCCTGGAGCTGCTTCGGGCTGCCGAGGTTGACGTCCTCGCGGCCGATGGCGTCGTAGGCGTCCTGCTGGGCCTGGCGCATCTTCGCGGCGAAGTCGGCCTCGAGGGCGGTGAGCGCGTCCTCGTCGACGGCGATGCCGGTGCGCTCCATCTCGGCGAGGATGTCGACGAGCGGCAGCTCGAGGTCGGCGAGCAGCTCGGTGCCGCCGGTCTCCTCGACCTTCTCGGCGAGCACGGCCGAGAGCTCGAGGACCGCCCGGGCCCGCACCATCGCGTCGCGCTCGGCGGTGTCGTCGTCCGCCTCGACGTCGAAGGACAGCGTGCCCTGCGCGCCCTGCGAGCTCGTGGAGTCGCCCTCGGCGCTCAGCTCGCGGCCCAGGTGGCGGACCACGAGGTCCTCGAGGTCGTAGGAGCGCTGGTCGGGGCGGACGAGGTAGGCGGCCAGCGCGGTGTCGCTGGTGACGCCGTTCAGGGCGAGCCCGCGGGCGCGCAGTGCCTGGAGCTGCGGCTTGACGTCGTGGAGGACCTTCGGGGCGTCGGGGTCGGCGAGCCACCCGGCGAGGGCCTGCTCCTGCTCGGGCGTGAGCGTGGTGAGGTCGAGGGAGGCGGTGGCGCCGTCCTCGCCCGCGAGGGCGATGGCCCCCGCATCCCCCTCGCCGGCGCGGTAGTGGCCCGAGACCACGACACCGTGCGGCAGCGAGCGACCCACGGCACCGTCGCCGAAGCGGAGGGTGAGGTCGTCGGCGGTGAAGACCTCGCCGTCGAGCTCGAAGCCGCCCTCGACCTCGTCGGACTCGACGTCGAAGGTCTGGAAGAGCCGGTCGCGCAGGACGCGGAACTCGAGGCCGTCGAAGACCTGGTGCACCTCCTCGCGGTCCCAGGACGTGCGCTCGAGGTCGGCGACGGTGAGCGGCAGCTCGAGGTCGTCGACGAGCTTGTTGAGCCGCCGGTTGCGCAGCACGCCGTCGAGGTGCGCGCGCAGGTTCTCCCCCGCCTTGCCCTTGATCTCGTCGACGTGCGCGACGACGCCGGTGAGGTCGCCGTACTGGGTGAGCCACTTGGCGGCCGTCTTCGGGCCGACGCCCGGCACGCCGGGGAGGTTGTCGCTGGACTCGCCGACCAGGGCCGCGAGGTCGCTGTAGCGGTTCGGCGGCACGAGGTACTTCTCCTCGACGGCGGCGGGGTCCATCCGCCAGACCTCGGAGACGCCGCGTACGGGGTAGAGCAGGGTGACCTTGTCGGTGACGAGCTGGAAGGCGTCACGGTCGCCGGTGCAGATGACGACCTCGCTGCCGGCCTCGGTGGCCTGCCGGGTCAGGGAGGCGATGACGTCGTCGGCCTCGAAGCCCTCCATGCCGACGTGCTTGATGCGCAGGGCGTCGAGGACCTCGCGCAGCAGCGGCAGCTGGCCGGAGAACTCGGTGGGGGTCTTGGAGCGGCCGGCCTTGTACTCGCTGTACTCCTCGAGGCGGAAGGTCTGGCGCGAGACGTCGAAGGCGACGCAGACGTGCGTGGGCGCCTCGTCGCGCAGGACGTTGATGAGCATCGAGGTGAAGCCGTAGACGGCGTTCGTGTTCTGCCCGGTGCTCGTCGAGAAGTTCTCGACGGGGAGGGCGAAGAACGCCCGGTAGGCCAGCGAGTGTCCGTCGAGGAGGAGGAGCTTCACGCGTGGCAGCCTAACCACCATGACCGACAGCTCCGACCTCATGGCCGGCGTGCAGCGGATGCGCGCGATGAACCCCGACTCGCTGATGGAGCGGATGGGCATCGAGGTGGTCGAGGCCACCCCCGAGCGCCTCGTCGCGACGATGCCCGTCGCCGGCAACACCCAGCCGTACGGGCTGCTTCACGGCGGTGCCTCGGTCGTGCTCGCCGAGACCCTCGGCTCGATCGGCGCGGCCCTCCACGCCGGCGAGGGCAAGGCGGTCGTCGGCCTCGACATCAACGCCACCCACCACCGCGCGGCCCGCTCGGGGCTGGTCACCGGCACCGCGACGCCGCTCAGCCTCGGGCGCACGCTGGCCTGCTACGAGGTCGTCGTCACCGACGAGGACGGTCGACGGGTCTGCACGTCGCGGATCACCTGCCTCATCCGGGACGCCGCCCCGGGGGCCTGACGGGCGCCTCCGGGGCGCCCCGGGTCAGGGGCGCGTCAGGCCCGGGTCAAGGGCCGGTCAAGTCGGGCCGATCACGGCCGTCCGGCCCATCCTGACCAGCCCGAACGGCCGACGCCGGGGGTGGAGACGGCCGTCAGCATCGATGGTGTGAGCCCTGCCCTCTCTCGCCGTTCGACCGCCGCCGCCCTTCTCTCCGAGGTCGCCCGCGCTGTGGTCCCCGACCCCTCCGCCAAGGCCAAGGACGCCGCCCGCCGCACGGCGCTCAAGACGTCCGTGGCCCCCGCGACCCCGCCCCGGAACGAGCCGACCGGGAAGGCCCTGTCGGCCGCCCCGTCGGCACGCTCGGTGGACGCCGCCTACCGGCCGCGCGCCGCGGTGGGTGCGCCCCGGGCCAGCAGCGTCCCGCGCCGCGCGGTCGCCCGGGTGACCAGCGGGGTGACCGACGACCCGACGGCGCTGCACCTCGCCCGCCGGGCGACGTGGGGCGCGACGCCGGCCCTCGTGGCCGAGATCCGCTCCCGGGGCGCCCAGGCCTGGGTGGCCGACCAGCTCGACCCTGCGCGGCTCGTGCCCGACGCCGACTGCGACGCCCTCGTGGCCCGCCTCTTCCCCCGCCTCTCGCTGGCGACGTGGGAGGTGCACGACCGCTACTGGCCGAACAGCACCGGGGACCTCGGCGACGACGTCATCCAGTCCGTCCTGGCCCGCGCCCTGTGGTCCCGGCGGCAGCTGCTCGAGGTGATGGTCGAGTTCTGGACCAACCACCTCGTCGTCACCGCCCCGTGGGGCGACGCGTGGGACAGCGTCCACCGCTTCCACGTCGACGTCGTCCGCAAGTACGCGCTCGGCCGGTACGCCGACATGCTCGTCGCCGCGGCCAAGCACCCGGCGATGCTCGCCCAGCTCGACAACGAGTCCTCCTCGAAGCGCTCGCCCAACGAGAACTTCGGCCGCGAGGTCCTCGAGCTGCACACGGTGGGTGTGGACGGCGGCTACGCCGAGTCCGACATCCGCACCTCGGCGCTGGCCCTCACCGGCATGTCGACGGACGACGAGTCCGGCGAGTACCTGTACCGGCACATCCGCCACCACACCGGTGCGCTGAGCGTCCTCGGCTGGAGCGACCCCAACGCCTCCGCCTTCGGCGAGGCCGTCGGGGTCTCCTACCTCCAGCACCTCGCCCGGCACCCGAAGACCGCCCGGCGGATCGCCACCAAGCTCGCGGTGCGGTTCGTGTCCGACACCCCGCCGGCCTCCCTCGTCGACTCGCTCGCCGCCGTCTACACGGCGAACGACACCGCCATCGCCCCGGTCCTCCGGACGCTGTTCGCCTCCGCGGAGTTCGCGGCCTCGGCCGGCCAGAAGACGAAGCGGCCGCTGGAGCGGATGGTCTCGGTCTCGCGCGTGCTCGGGGTCACCCCGGGCCCGGACACCCGCGCCTGGCTGGGCGGGCTCTCCTGGTACGCGCGGGTGGCCGGGCAGGCACCGCTCGGCTGGCCGGCCCCGAACGGCTACCCCGACGTCGCGGCCGCCTGGGCCGGAGCCAACGCCACCCTCACCGCCTGGAACTGGACGATGGCGCAGGGCTGGACGGCCACCGAGTCGCCCGCGAAGCAGGTCGTCTACCCCGCCCTGCGCGGCCTGCTGCCGAGCACCCTCCCGGCCACCCACGGCGCCTTCGTCGACGCCCTCGCGGCGCGGCTGCTCCAGGTTCCGCTCTCGAGCGCCAAGCGCGACGCGGTCTGCGCCTTCCTCGACAAGACCGCCACCGCCCCGCTCAAGTCCACCGACGCCGCCGTCGGGTGGCGCCTCCCCTACGTCGTGGCGCTCCTGCTCGACAGCCCCGAGTTCGCGACCCGCTGAGGACCTCTGATGACCTCTCCCACCACCGTCCCCGCCCCGACCCTCGACGCCTGCGGGTGTCCCGAAGGGCGCGCCGTCTCCGGCGTCAGCCGCCGCGGGGTCCTCGCCGGCGCCACCGCCCTCGGCGCCGCGGGGGCCACCATCGCCCTCGCCTCACCGGCCGAGGCGATGACCCGGCTCACCTTCGCCGACGCCGGGTACACCGGCGACACGGTCGTCGTCCTCTCCTTCCGCGGCGGCATCGACGGCCTCTCCGTCGTCGCGCCCGTCGGGGATCCCGCCTACTACACCGCCCGGCCGACCATCGCCGTGCCCCAGGCACGCGGGCTCCAGCTCGACGCGCGCTTCGCCCTGCACCCGGCGCTGGCGCCGCTGCTGCCGCTGTACACCTCCGGCAAGCTCGCGGTGGTCCACGCCGTCGGCCAGCCGAACCCCACCCGCTCCCACTTCACCGACCTCGACGAGATGGAGCGCGCCGCCCCGGGCTCCTCGGTCCGCACCGGGTGGCTGGACCGGATGGTCGGAGCCACGACCACGCCGGGACCGTTCGCGGGCACCGCGATCGGTGGGTCCACCACGCCTCGCTCGATGCTCGGCCCGAGCGCGGAGCTCGCCATGCGCTCGGTGGACTCCTTCAGCCTCTCCGGTGCCTGGGACGCCACCGAGACCACCCGCTGGTCGACCGCCCTGCGCGCGCTGCACGCCGACGCGCCGGACGTCGTCGGCGCCCCGGCCCGCACCACCCTCGGCACGCTCTCGACGGTCGCCGCGCTCCACACCGCGGGGTACACGCCGGCCGGCGGAGCCGCGTACCCCTCGGGCGGTCTCGGGGACGCCCTGCGCGACACGGCCCGGCTCGTCAAGGCGGGGGTCGGGCTGCGCGCGGTCACCATCGACTCCGGCAACTGGGACATGCACACGGACCTCGGCCGCAGCGACAACGGCTGGATGGCCCGGCAGCTGACCGAGGTCGGCAAGGCCCTCGCGGCGTTCATGACCGACCTCGGCACGGCCGCCGACCGGGTGACGCTCGTGACCCTCTCGGAGTTCGGGCGTCGGGTGTCGGAGAACGGCTCCGGCGGCGTCGACCACGGCTACGGCAACTTCTCGTTCGTCCTCGGCGGCGGCGTGGTCGGCGGGTCCGTGTACGGCACCTGGCCGGGGCTGGCGCCGGCCAACCTGCAGGCGGGCGACCTCAAGGCCACGACGGACTACCGGTCGGTGCTCGGCGAGATCCTCGAGAAGCGCTGCGGCCTCACGGCCTCGACGGTGCTGCCCGGGCTGCCCTCGGCCCGCCTGGGACTCCTCCGCGCCCGCCCCTGACCCCCACCCCGCGCAGCCTTCGACCGACTTCTTGCCCATCCGCCACCTCGACGGCCCCGATCCGGCCCCTCGGAGGTGGCGTATGGGCAATAAGTCGGGGCCGGGGCGCTACGCCGAGCGGGCGGGGAACGCGCGCTGGCGCAGGCTGCGCCGGCGGCGGGTGAGCTCGAGGCCGGTCTCCGCCGTCTCGGGGGCGATCTTGCGCCGCAGCGTGCCGGTGGCGACGACGCGGCGGGTGACGACGGACCCGAAGCCGAGCCGGGCGAAGAAGCGGTTGGCGTCGCGGCTGGTGGTCGGGACGTTGGAGACGACCGTCTCGCAGCCGGCGCGCTCCGCCGAGCCGAGCACGGCCGTCAGCAGCGCCTTGGCCACGCCGTGCCGCCGCGCCTCCGGGGTCACCCAGAGCTGCTCGATGGCCACCTCGGGTGCCGGGCTGATGCCGAACGGGTTGTCGGTGGTGATGACGTAGCCGGCGGGCTCGCCGTCGAGGTGCGCGACGAAGGCCAGGACGCCGGGCCGGCGCAGCGCGGAGGCGAGCCGGCCGTCGGTGATGGTCCGGGCACAGACCTCGGGACTGGAGCCGGAGTCGACCCGCGCCTGCAGCCACAGTGCGCTGACGTCATCGAGGTGGTCGCCCACCTGCGTCACGTCGACGGGTCGTCGGGCCACCGGACCTCCTCGCTCACGGGCCCGCGACGCGGACCGCACCGACACCGGACACTATGCCCCTCGAACCGCGCGTGGATAGGGGGGTCGGCTCAGGAAGTCCTTGGTCGTGGAACCGCTCCGCCACCGGATCCCTCGTCGGACCCGGCCGGGGCCGTCGCTCAGGCCTTCTCCATGCCGGCGACCACTGCCTCGGCCACCTCGCGCATGCCCATCCGGCGGTCCATCGCGGTCTTCTGGATCCACCGGAACGCGTCGGCCTCGGTGATCTTCAGCTTGGCCATCAGCACACCCTTGGCGCGGTCGACGGCCTTGCGGGTCTCGAGCCGGTCCCCCAGGTCGGCGACCTCCTCCTCGAGCGCCTTGAGCTCACTCCACCGGGACAGGGCGATGTCGAGCGCCGGGGTGACGTCGCTCGCGGTGAACGGCTTGACGACGTAGGCCATCACGCCGGCGTCGCGGGCCCGCTCGACGAGCTCGGTCTGGCTGAAGGCGGTGAGCATCACGACGGGGGCCAGGCGCTCGGAGCCGATGGCCTCGGCGGCCGAGAGGCCGTCCATGACCGGCATCTTGACGTCCATGATGACGATGTCCGGCCGCAGCGAGCGGGTCAGCTCGACGGCCTGCTCGCCGTCGCCGGCCTGGCCGACGACGTCGTAACCGGCCTCGCGGAGCATCTCCGTGAGGTCGAGGCGGATGATCGCCTCGTCCTCGGCGACGAGGACGCGCTTGGTGGGGGCTGCACTCTGGGTCATGTGCCGGGAGCGGGACTCGAACCCGCACGCCCTCGCGGGCAGCGGATTTTGAGTCCGCCGTGTCTGCCGTTCCACCACCCCGGCCGGGGCGTCGTCAGTCTACCGACGGGCCCCGGTGGCTCCTCAGGCCCGTCCGTCCTCCGCGGCGTCGACGTAGGCGGGCGCCACGCGGTTCTTGGCGTCGCCGACCTTGTGCACGCGCAGGGCGTTCGTGGAGCCGGGGATGCCGGGGGGCGAGCCGGCCACGATGACCACGTTGTCGCCCTCCTTGACCCGGCCGAGCCCGAGCAGCACCTCGTCGACCTGCATCGCCATCTCGTCTGTGTGGCGCACCTTGCCGACGAGGAAGGTCTCGACGCCCCACGACAGCGCCAGCTGGCTGCGGGTCGCCTGGTTGGGGGTGAAGGCCAGCAACGGGATGCGCGGGCGGACCCGGGCGAGGCGCCGCGAGGAGTCGCCGCCCTCGGTGAAGGTGATGAGGTACTTCACCCCGAGCAGCTCGCCGATCTCGGCGGCAGCCGCGGTGACCGCCCCGCCCTTGGAGTTTGGCCGGGTGCCGAGCGGGCGGATGCGGTGCAGGCCGTGCGTCTCGGTGTTCTCGATGATGCGCGCCATCGTGCGGACCGCGGCGAAGGCGTGCTTGCCGACGCTGGTCTCGCCGGAGAGCATCAGCGCGTCGGCGCCGTCGAGGACCGCGTTCGCGGCGTCGGAGGCCTCGGCGCGGGTGGGGCGCGAGTTCTCGATCATCGACTCGAGCACCTGGGTGGCGACGATGACCGGCTTGGCCCGGCGGCGGGCGATCTCGCAGGCGCGCTTCTGCACGAGCGGCACCTGCTCCAGCGGCATCTCGACGCCGAGGTCGCCGCGCGCCACCATCACGCCGTCGAAGGCGCGGATGATCTCGTCGAGGTTCTCGACGGCCTGCGGCTTCTCGATCTTGGCGATGACGGGGAGGCGGATGCCCTCCTCGTCCATGATCTCGTGCACGCGGCGGATGTCGTCGGCGGTGCGGACGAAGGAGAGCGCGATCATGTCGACGCGAGTGCGCAGCGCCCAGCGCAGGTCGTCCTCGTCCTTCTCGGAGAGGGCCGGGACCGACACCGCGACACCGGGCAGGTTGATGCCCTTGTTGTTGGAGAGCGGGCCGCCCTCGAGGACCTGGCACACGACGTCGGTCTCGGTGACCTCGGTGGCGATCAGGGCGATCTTGCCGTCGTCGATGAGGATGCGGTCGCCGGCGTGCACGTCGCCGGGCAGGCCGGCGTAGGTGGTGCCGACCTCGTGGACGTCGCCGGGCACGTCCCGGGTCGTGATGGTGAAGGTGGCGCCCCGGACGAGCAGCACGGGCCCGTCGGCGAAGCGCGCGGTGCGGATCTTCGGGCCCTGGAGGTCGGCGAGGATGCCGACCGCTCGGCCCACGGCGTCGCTGGCGGCACGCACGTCGGTGTACACCTGCGCGTGGTCGGCGTGCGACCCGTGCGAGAGGTTGAGGCGGGCGACGTCCATGCCCGCCTTGACGAGCTCACGCAGGTTCTCCGCGGAGGAGGTGGCCGGGCCGAGGGTGCAGACGATCTTCGCGCGACGCATGGTGTCGAGCCTATCGGTGCAACCGTTTCCACCGTGACGGGGGCCACATCGCGAGCGGCCCCCGTCGAGCCCGCAGGTCAGGCCGTGAGCGGGCGGTCGGTGGGGTTGACCGGTCGGGGCAGGCGCGACGGCTTGTGCATCAGCCAGGCGTCGACCTCGTGGGCCACGGAGCGGCCCTCGGCGATCGCCCAGACGATGAGCGACTGCCCGCGCCCGGCGTCGCCGGCGACGAAGACGCCCGGCACCGACGACATGAAGTGACCGTCGCGCGCGACGTTGGTGCGCTCGTCCTTCTCGACGCCGAGCTGCTCGAGCAGGCCCTCGGCCTGGGGTCCGAGGAAGCCCATCGCGAGGAGCACGAGCTGCGCCGGGATCTCGCGCTCGGACCCCTCGACCTTCTCGAAACCGTTCTCGCCCATGCGGACCTCGTGCAGGCGCAGCGCCCGCACCTTGCCGTGCTCGTCGCCGACGACCTCGCTGGTGGTGGTCGCGTAGACGCGCTCGCCGCCCTCCTCGTGCGCGGAGGCGACGCGGAAGAGCATCGGGTAGGTCGGCCACGGGTGCGCGCCGGCCCGCTCGATGCCGGGCTGCGGCATGATCTCGAGGCTGGTCACCGACCGGGCGCCCTGGCGGTGCGCCGTGCCGATGCAGTCGGCACCGGTGTCGCCGCCGCCGATGACCACGACGTCCTTGCCCTCGGCGGTCACCTGGCCCTCGACGGCCTGCCCGAGCGCGACCCGGTTGGCCGGCGGGAGGAAGTCCATCGCCTGCATCACGCCGTCGAGCTCGCGCCCCGGGACGGGGAGGTCGCGCGGCACGGTGGCCCCGACCGCCACGACGACGGCGTCGAAGCGCTTGCGGAGGTCGGCGCCGGTGAGCTCGCGGCCCACCTCGACGCCGGTGCGGAACCGCGTTCCCTCCGACTTCATCTGGGCGATCCGCCGGTCGAGGACGGACTTCTCCATCTTGAACTCGGGGATGCCGTAGCGCAGCAGGCCGCCCGGCTGGTCGGCGCGTTCGTAGACCGCGACGGTGTGCCCGGCGCGGGTGAGCTGCTGGGCGGCGGCCAGCCCGGACGGACCGGACCCGACGACGGCGACGGTCTTGCCGGACAGCCGCTCGGGGGCCTGCGGCAGCACGGTGCCGTTCTCGAAGGCGCGGTCGATGACGCTGACCTCGACCTGCTTGATGGTGACGGGCGGCTGGTTGATGCCGAGCACGCACGCCGACTCGCACGGCGCCGGGCAGAGCCGGCCGGTGAACTCGGGGAAGTTGTTCGTGGCGTGCAGCCGGTCGATGGCCTCGCGCCACTCCCCCCGCCACGCGAGGTCGTTCCACTCGGGGATCAGGTTGCCGAGCGGACAGCCGCTGTGGCAGAACGGGATGCCGCAGTCCATGCAGCGTCCGGCCTGGCGCTGGAGCTCGGGGACCGGCTGGGCCTCGTAGACCTCCTTCCAGTCCCGGATGCGCACCGGGACCGGGCGCCGCCTCGGCAGCTCGCGCTCGCGCGTCCTGAGAAAGCCCTGGGGGTCAGCCACGGGAGGCCTCCATGATCCGCTCCCACACCTGGGTGCCGTCGGGGTCGAGGCCCTCCGCCTCCGCCTTGGCCCGCACGTCGAGGACGCGCTGGTACATGCGAGGGAGGACCAGGGTGAAGGCCGACCGGGCGGTGCCCCAGTCGGCGAGGAGCCGCGCCGCCACCGCCGAGTCGGTCCACCGGTGGTGGCGCTCGAGGAGGTCGTGCACGACCAGCTCGTCCTCGGCCCGCAGCGGGCGCAGGTCGACGAGCTCGGGGTTGACCCGCTCGGGGTCGAGGTCGAGGACGTAGGCCACGCCCCCGGACATCCCGGCGGCGACGTTGCGACCGGTCGGACCGAGGATCAGCGCGGTGCCGCCGGTCATGTACTCGAGGCCGTGGTCGCCGACGCCCTCGACGACCGCGGTGGCGCCGGAGTTGCGGACGCAGAACCGCTCGCCGACCCGCCCGCGCAGGAACAGCTCGCCGGAGGTCGCGCCGTAGCCGATCACGTTGCCGGCGATGACGTTCTCCTCGGCGACCAGCGCCGAGCCGGGGGCCGGCCGGACGACGACGCGCCCGCCGGAGAGCCCCTTGCCGACGTAGTCGTTGGCGTCGCCCTCGAGGCGCAGCGTGATGCCCGCCGGGACGAACGCGCCGAAGCTCTGGCCCGCCGAGCCGGTGAAGGTGAGCTCGATGGTGCCGTCGGCCAGCCCCTCGGGGTGGGCCTTGGTGACCTCGTGCCCGAGCATCGTGCCGACCGTGCGGTTGACGTTGCGGATGGAGAACCGCGCCGTGACCGGCTCGCCGTGGTCGATGGCGTCGCGGGCGGCGGCGATCAGCTGGTGGTCGAGCGCCTTCTCGAGGCCGTGGTCCTGGCCCACGCGGTGGCGCACGCCGGAGCCGTCCGGGGACTCGACCCGGGTCAGGATCGGCGAGAGGTCGAGACCGGAGGCCTTCCAGTGCTCGACGGCCTTGGCGACGTCGAGGTGCTGGATCTGGCCGATCGCCTCCTCGAGGGTGCGGAACCCGAGCGCCGCGAGGTGCTCGCGGACCTCCTCGGCGATGTACTCGAAGAAGGTCTCGACGAACTCCGGTGCGCCGGAGAAGCGTTCGCGCAGCTCAGGGTTCTGGGTGGCGATACCCACCGGACAGGTGTCGAGGTGGCAGACGCGCATGAGGATGCAGCCGGAGACCACGAGCGGCGCGGTGGCGAACCCGAACTCCTCGGCCCCGAGCAGCGCGCCGATGACGACGTCACGGCCGGTCTTGATCTGCCCGTCGACCTGGACCACGATCCGGTCGCGCAGGCCGTTGAGGACGAGTGTCTGCTGGGTCTCGGCGAGCCCGAGCTCCCACGGGCCGCCCGCGTGCTTGAGCGAGGTGAGCGGCGAGGCGCCGGTGCCGCCGTCGTGCCCGGAGATGAGGACGACGTCGGCGTGCGCCTTGCTCACCCCGGCCGCGACCGTGCCGACCCCGACCTCGGAGACGAGCTTGACGTGCACGCGCGCCGACGGGTTGGCGTTCTTCAGGTCGTGGATCAGCTGGGCGAGGTCCTCGATCGAGTAGATGTCGTGGTGCGGTGGCGGGCTGATCAGCCCCACGCCCGGCGTCGAGTGCCGCGTCTTGGCCACCCACGGGTACACCTTGGGGCCGGGCAGCTGGCCGCCCTCGCCCGGCTTGGCACCCTGCGCCATCTTGATCTGAATGTCGTCGGAGTGCGTGAGGTACATCGAGGTCACGCCGAAGCGGCCCGAGGCGACCTGCTTGATGGCCGAGCGGCGCTCGGGGTCGAGCAGGCGGTCGACGTCCTCGCCGCCCTCGCCGGTGTTGGAGCGCGCCTTGAGCCGGTTCATCGCGATCGCGAGGGTCTCGTGGGCCTCCTTGCTGATCGAGCCGTAGCTCATCGCGCCGGTGTTGAACCGCTTCACGATCTCGGCGACCGGCTCGACCTCGTCCAGCGGGACGGGCTCGCGCGGCTCGGCGCCACCGAGCTCGAAGAGCCCGCGCAGCGTCATCAGGCGGCCGGACTGCTCGTCGATGCGGCTCGTGTACTGCTTGAAGACGTCGTACCGGCGCTGCCGGGTGGCGTGCTGGAGCCGGAAGACGGTCTCGGGGTCGAACAGGTGCGGCTCGCCCTCGCGGCGCCACTGGTACTCGCCGCCGACCACGAGCTTGCGGTGCGCCTGGCGGATGCCGTCCGGCGGGTAGGCCGCCTCGTGGCGGGCGGCCGTCTCGGCGGCGATGACCCGCAGCCCGACGCCGCCGAGCTGGCTGACGGTGCCGGTGAAGAACTCGTCGACGAGCTCCTGGGAGAGGCCGATCGCCTCGAAAACCTGCGCGCCGCGGTAGGACGCGACCGTGGAGATGCCCATCTTCGACATCACCTTGAGCACGCCCTTGCCGAGCGCCTTGATGAGGTTGGCGACCGCCTTCTCCTCGGTGACCTCGGTGATGTCGCCGCGCCGGACCATGTCCTCGACGCTCTCCATGGCGAGGTAGGGGTTGATGGCGGCGGCGCCGTAGCCGATGAGCAGCGCGACGTGGTGGACCTCGCGGACGTCGCCGGCCTCGACGATGAGCCCGACCTGCGTGCGGGTCTTCTCGCGGATGAGGTGGTGGTGCACCGCGCTCGTGAGGAGCAGCGACGGAATGGGCGCGAGGTCGCGGTCGGAGTCGCGGTCGGAGAGGACGACGAAGCGCGCACCCTCGGCGATCGCCTCGGACACCTCCGCGAAGATCTCGTGCAGCCGGGCCCGCAGCGCCTCCTCGCCCCCGCTGACGTCGTACGTGCCGCGCACGACGACGGTGCGGAAGCCGGGCAGGTCGCCGTCGGCGTTGATGTGCACGATCTTCGCGAGCTCGTCGTTGTCGAGCACCGGGAACGGGAGCACGACCTGGCGGGCGTGCGCGGCGTTGGCGTCGAGGAGGTTGCCCTCGGGTCCGATCGAGCTGGCCAGCGAGGTGACCAGCTCCTCGCGGATCGCGTCGAGCGGCGGGTTGGTGACCTGGGCGAAGAGCTGGGTGAAGTAGTCGAACACCAGCCGGGGCCGCTCCGAGAGCACCGCGATGGGCGTGTCGGTGCCCATCGAGCCCAGCGCCTCCCCGCCCGTGCGCGCCATCGGCGCGACGAGGATCTTCAGCTCCTCCTCGGTGTACCCGAAGGTCCGCTGGCGCCGCGCGACCGAGGCCGCCGTGTGGATGATGTGCTCGCGCTCGGGGAGGTCGCGGAGCTCGATGAGGCCGGCGTGCAGCCACTCCTGGTACGGGTGCTCGGACGCGAGCCCGGACTTGACCTCCTCGTCGGAGACGATGCGGCCGGCCGCGGTGTCGACGAGGAACATCCGGCCCGGCTGGAGGCGCCCGCGGCGCACGACGTTCTCGGGCTCGAGGTCGAGCACACCGGCCTCGGAGGCGAGCACGACGAGGCCGTCGTCGGTGACCCAGTAGCGCCCCGGGCGCAGGCCGTTGCGGTCGAGGACGGCGCCGACGAGGGTGCCGTCGCTGAAGCAGACCGCGGCCGGCCCGTCCCACGGCTCCATGAACGTCGAGTGGAACTCGTAGAAGGCCCGGCGCGCGGGGTCCATCTCCTCGTGGTTCTCCCACGCTTCCGGGATCATCATGAGCACGGCGTGCGGCAGCGAGCGGCCGCCGAGGTGGATCAGCTCGAGGACCTCGTCGAAGGAGGCCGAGTCCGACGCCTCGGGCGTGCAGACCGGGGAGAGGCGGGCGAGGTCGCCGGGCAGCACGTCGGACTCGAGCTGGCTCTCCCGCGCGTGCATCCAGTTGCGGTTGCCCTTGACGGTGTTGATCTCGCCGTTGTGCGCGATGAGCCGGTACGGGTGCGCCAGCGGCCAGCTCGGGAAGGTGTTCGTGGAGAACCGGGAGTGGACGAGCGCGAGCTCGGTGGCGAAGCGCTCGTCGGAGAGGTCGGGGAAGAACGGCTCGAGCTGGCCGGTGGTGAGCATCCCCTTGTAGACGACCGTGCGGGCCGACAGCGACGGGAAGTAGACCTCGACCTCGCGCTCGGCACGCTTGCGCAGCGCGAAGGCCACGCGGTCGAGCTCGACGCCGGACCGTCCGTCACGGGCGGCGACGAAGAGCTGGCGGAAGCACGGCATCGTGGCGCGGGCGGCCTCGCCGACGAGGTCGGGGGTGACGGGCACGTCGCGCCACGCGAGGACGTCGAGTCCCTCGGCGTCCGCGATCTCGGCGATCCGGCGCTCGGCCTGCGCGCGCTCGTCGGCGTCGGTGGGCAGGTAGGCCATGCCCGCCGCGTAGCCCCCGGCGGCCGGGAGGTCGACGTCGAGGACGGCACGGAAGAAGGCGTCCGGGACCTGGGTGAGGATTCCCGCGCCGTCACCGACCAGCGGGTCGGCACCGGTGGCGCCGCGGTGGTCGAGGTTGCGCAGCGCGTCGAGGGCGTGGACGACGATGTCGTGGCCGGCGCTCCCCCGCATCGTGGCGACCATGGCCACGCCGCACGCGTCGTGCTCGTGCGCGCGGCGGTAGAGGCCGACGTCGTCGGGCTGGGCGGAGAAGCGGGCGACGGACACGTCGGGTCACCGTCCTCGGGGTCGACGGCCCCCGGTGGGGACCGAACACGGCAAGGTCAGGCGCGGACGACTACGGCCACGTCCCGGAATGCTATCCCCGGCCCCCCGCGTCTTGCCATTCGAGCCGGGCTATCCCACATCCTGGGATCCGGAGCGCTCGGCCGGAGCCGCTTCCGGAGTCCCATCGGTGTCCTCCGCGTCCTCCGTCGGGGGCTCCCCCGACGGCTCGACCGGGTCATCGGACGCGTTCGCCCGCGCCCGCCGGCCGGTGAACCAGACGATCCACAGGCCGAGGAGGAAGACGAGGATGCTCGTCCACACGTTGAGCCGCTGGCCGAGGATCAGCTCGGCCTCGTCGGTGCGCATCTTCTCGACGACGATGCGGCCGATCGGGTAGCCCGCCACGTAGAGGCCGAGCAGCTGGCCGGGCGCCAGGCGGCGGCGCCGGTCGACCATCAGCAGCGCGGTGCCGAGGGCGACGAGGAAGAGGGACTCGTAGAGGAAGGTCGGGTGGAAGACCCCCGCGATGACGGCGTTCCCCGAGGCGTCGGTGACCGCCCGACCGGCCGCCTGGTCCCACTGGTGGACCTCCAGCCCCCACGGGAGCGTGGTCGGGCCGCCGTGCAGCTCGTTGTTGAACCAGTTGCCCCAGCGGCCGATGGCCTGGGCGAACGCGACCCCCGGGGCCGCGGCGTCGGCGAAGGCGAGGAAGGGCACGCCGGCGCGCTTGCAGCCGATCCACACGCCGACGGCACCGAGCGAGATCGCGCCCCAGATGCCGAGGCCGCCGTTCCAGATCTTCACGGCGTCGAGGAGGTTTCCGCCCTCACCGAAGTACGGGCCGGGCGTGGTGACGACGTGGTAGAGCCGGCCACCGACGATGCCGAAGATGACGGCCCACGCGGAGACGTCGAGGACGATGCCGCGGTCGATGCCCCGCGAGGCGAGGCGGCGTCCGGTGAGCCAGACCGCGAGGACGATGCCGGCGAGGATGCAGAGGGCGTAGGCCCGCAGCGTCAGCGGCCCCAGCTCGAGGGCCCCGACGGTGGGGCTGGGCAGGTAGGTGGTCACGTCAGCGCCGCGGCTCGGGCCGGCGGGTCACTTGGTGGCGTCCTGGACGGCCTTCGTGAAGCCCTCCACGGTGCCGATCGTGGCCAGGTCCGTCATCTGCCCGTCGATCATCACCGTGGGGGTGCCCTGGAAGCCGGAGATCTTGAAGGCGGCGTCGTTCACGGAGCTGATGTACTTCGTGTACGTGCCGTCGGCGACGCACGTGTTCCAGGTGGTGAGCGCGTCGCCCGTGATGCCGGCCGTCTTCGCCCAGCCGTCGAGGGTGGCCTGGTCGACGTCCTCGCCCTCGGCCTTCTGGGCCGCGTAGACGGCGTCGTGGAAGGGCTGGAACTTGCCGTCGGCGGCGGCGCAGAAGGCGCCGTTGCCGGCCGGGGTGCTGTTCTCGGCGCCGGTCTTGTCGTCGAGGAAGTTCAGCACGTGGTAGGTGAGCTTGATCTTGCCGCTCTTGGCGAGGTCCTCGATGGTCGGGCCGAGGATGCCCTCGAACTGCGCGCAGACCGGGCACTGGAAGTCCTCGTAGAGGTCGACCGTGGGGGCGTTCGCGGCGGGCGTGACGTCGGCGAAGGCCGGGTAGCCCTTGCCCATCGTCGCGCCGGCCGGGGTGGCCGTGCTCGTCCCGACCGAGGCCTGCTTCTGGGCCTGGGACCACACCACGCCGCCGACGACGGCGATGATCGCGACCACGGCCACGACGGTGGCGACGACGATCTTGTTGGCTCCCCCGCCCCCGCTCTTCTGGGCGGCCTGGATCTTGGCCTGCCGGGCGTTGCCCGTGGCCTTCGTCGTGCTCGGCTTCTTGGCCATGGTCGTGGAGGTGCCTTTCGGGGTGGAGCGGGTCAGTGTCCGAAGAGGACGCGGTCGAGGGAGGCCAGGGAGCGTGGTCGCCACCAGAGGTAGGCCCCGGCGAGGGCGAAGACGGCGTCTCGGGCGATCTCCTGAGGGTACTTCGTCTCGTTCGCGCCGATCTTCCCGCCGCCGCCGAAGCAGCCGCAGTCGATGGTCAGGCCCCGCGCCCAGGCCTGCGCGATCCCGATGACGAAGACGACCATGAGGAGGGTGGCGACGACGGCGACCGGGCGGGTGAACAACCCGAGGACGAGCAGGACCCCGAGGACGATCTCGAGGAAGGGCAGGGCCAGGCCGATGAAGCCCGCGAGGTCGTACGGCAGGATCTCGTAGCCCTGGACGGCGCGCTGCGAGGTGAGCGGGTGCCCGACCTTGACCGCACCGGCGTAGACGAGCACCGCACCGAGGAAGAGCCGGGCGACCAGACCCACGACGTCACGGACGCGCTCGCGGCGGTGCCAGGGCTCGGTGGTGGTGTCGGTGCCCTCGGCGGTCGTGCTCATCGTCGTCCTTCCCGGACCCCTGCGGCGAGCTCCTCGGTCAGAGAGCGCAACGCCTCGAGGCGCTGCGCGGGTTCCCCGTCGCCGCCGAGCGTCCGCACCAGGGCCGAGCCGACGATGACGCCGTCGGCGTAGCCGGCGATCTCGGCGGCCTGCTCGCGGGTGGAGACGCCCAGGCCGATGCAGACGGGCAGGTCGGTGACCGCCCGCACCCGCTCGACGAGGCCCCGCGCGTCGGTGTCGACGCTCGTGCGCACCCCGGTGACACCCATCGTCGAGGCTGCGTAGACGAAGCCGCGGCAGGCGCTCGTGACGGTGGCGAGCCGCTCGGGCGTGCTGCTGGGCGCGACGAGGAAGACGCGGTCGAGGTCGTGGCGGTCGCTGGCCGCCACCCAGTCGCGGGCCTCGTCGGGGACGAGGTCGGGGGTGATCAGCCCGGCGCCGCCGGCGGCGGCGAGGTCGGCGGCGAAGCGCTCGACGCCGCGCTTGAGGACGAGGTTCCAGTAGGTCATGACGACCGGCACCGCGCCGGCCTCACGGACCGCCGCCACCGCTCCGAAGACGTCGTCGGTGCGCACCCCGGCCTCGAGGGCCGCGGCCATCGCGTCCTGGTTGACCGGGCCGTCGATCACCGGGTCGCTGTAGGCGATGCCGACCTCGACGACGTCGCAGCCGGCCTCGACGAGCACGCGCATCGCGTCGACGGACTCGGCCACGCTCGGGAAGCCGACGGGGAGGTAGCCGACCAGGGCCGCGCGGCCCTCCGCCCGGCAGCGGGCGAAGACGTCGGCGAGCGCCGTGTCGGTGGCGGTGGTCACTGGGTGCCCTCCTCGACGAGCCCGAACCAGGCCGCGGCGGTGTGCATGTCCTTGTCCCCGCGACCGGAGAGGTTGACGAGGAGCAGCGCGTCGGGGCCGAGCTCGCGGCCGACCTCCATCGCGCCGACGAGCGCGTGCGCCGACTCGAGCGCCGGGATGATGCCCTCGGTGCGGCAGAGCAGCGAGAACGCCTCCATCACCCGGTCGTCGGTGGCGTACCGGTACTCGGCCCTCCCGCTGTCGCGCAGGTGCGCGTGCTCGGGGCCGACGCTCGGGTAGTCCAGGCCCGCGGAGATCGAGTGCGACTCGATGGTCTGGCCGTCGGCGTCCTGCATCAGGTAGCTCATGGCGCCGTGCAGCACCCCCGGCGTGGCGTCGGCGGCGAACCGGGCCGCGTGCCGCCCGGACGCGACGCCCTCTCCCCCGGCCTCGACCCCGATGAGCCGCACGCCGGCGTCCGGCACGAACCGGTGGAAGATGCCCATCGCGTTTGATCCGCCTCCGACACAGGCGATCACGGCGTCGGGCAGCCGGCCGGTGAGCTCGAGGACCTGGGCGCGGGCCTCCTCGCCGATGATCGCGTGGAAGTCGCGGACCATCTCGGGGAACGGGTGCGGGCCGGTGACCGTGCCGATGGCGTAGTGCGTCGTGGAGACGTTCGTGACCCAGTCGCGCAGCGCCTCGTTGATGGCGTCCTTGAGGGTGGCCGACCCGTGCTCGACGGCGACGACGGTGGCGCCGAGGATCTTCATCCGGGCGACGTTGAGGGCCTGGCGCTCGGTGTCGACCTTGCCCATGTACACCGTGCACTCGAGGCCCATCAGGGCGGCGGCGGTGGCGGTGGCCACGCCGTGCTGGCCGGCGCCGGTCTCGGCGATGATGCGCGTCTTGCCCATCCGCTTCGTGAGCAGCGCCTGGGCCAGCACGTTGTTGATCTTGTGCGAGCCGGTGTGGTTGAGGTCCTCGCGCTTGAGGACCACGCGCGCGCCCCCGCAGTGCGCGGCGAAGCGCGGCACCTCGGTGATGATGCTCGGCCGGCCGGTGTACGTGGCGTGCAGCCGGGCCAGCTCGTCCTGGAACCCGGGGTCGACGGCGGCCTTCTGGCGGGCCTCGTCGAGCTGGTCGAGGGCGGGGACGAGGGCCTCGGGGACGTAGCGCCCGCCGAAGTCGCCGAAGCGGCCGGGGCGGGGCAGCTCGTCGACGGTCAGGCCGTCGGCGGGGTCGACCGGCTCGAGGGGCTCGGCGGGCTGGGTCACGGTTCCTCCTCCGCCGCACCGGCGGCGACGATGGCGGCCGCGGCCGCCGTGGGGTCCCCCGTGCGCACGAGCGCCTCGCCGACGAGGACGACGTCGGCGCCCTGGCGGGCGTAGGCGGCGGCGTCCTCGGGCCCGGTGATGCCGGACTCGGCGACGGTGACGACGCCGCCCGGCAGCAGCGGGCGCAGCCGCGAGAAGGTGTCGGCGTGCACCTCGAGGGTCTTGAGGTTGCGGGCGTTGACCCCGATGACCGAGGCGCCGGCGTCGACGGCGCGCTGGGTCTCGGCCTCGTCGTGCACCTCGACGAGCGCGGTCATCCCCAGCTCGCCGACGCGCGAGAGGAGGGCCGCGAGGGTGGGGTCGTCGAGGGCGGCCACGATGAGCAGGACGATGTCGGCGCCGTGCGCGCGCGCCTCCCACACCTGGTAGTCGGTGACGACGAAGTCCTTGCGCAGCACCGGGACCGACACGGCGGCACGGACGGCGTCGAGGTCGGCGAGGCTGCCGCCGAAGCGGCGCTGCTCGGTGAGGACGGAGATCGCCGAGGCGCCGCCGGCCTCGTAGGCGGCGGCCAGGGCGGCGGGGTCGGGGATGTCCGACAGCGCGCCCTTGCTCGGGCTGGCCCGCTTGACCTCGGCGATGAGCGAGAGGCCGGGACGGCGCAGGAACGCCTCGGCGTCCAGGGCCGGCGGCACAGCGGCGGCGGCGTCTCGCAGCGCGGCGAGGGAGCGGGTGGCCTCGCGCCCGGCGAGGTCCTCGCGGACCCCGGCGACGATGGAGTCCAGGACGGTGCTCACGGGCGGGGCGCCGTCATCGGATGGAGGGGGCCTCGGTGTGGTCGCGGCCCGCCGCGCCGTACCCGGCCATCGAGAGCACCTTGCCGGCGACGGCGCCGACCACGGCCAGCACCGCACCCCCGACGAAGAGCCAGAGGTTGGGGAACACGACCGCGAGGGACATGATCGTCGAGGCGACGATGATGATCGCCACGGCGGTCCAGGCGGCGACGCTGTGTCCGTGGTCCTCGTGCTCGTCCATGGGGTGCACCTCTGCGGTCGGGGGCCGTGGGCGGCCCGGCGGTCGTTCTCGTCGTCGATTCTGTCAGGTCCGCGGGTCGTCGCCGACGTCGGTCGGGTCACGTCCGGCGGACAGGTCGTCCCAGGCGGTGCCGACGCGCTCGCCCCGCGACCCCGCCACGTGGTCCTCGCCGGACCCCGTGCGCTCGTACCGGCGCGACGGGCCGGACCACCGGCGCCGGCCGACGAGCGCGGCCCCGAGGGCGAGGAGGGTGACGAGGACGCCGAGGAGGGCCACCCACGGCCACGCCGTCGCCGTGGCCTGCGCCTCCACCGTGCCGGTGCGCCCCACCCGGGCCGCGGCCACCGGCCCGAGGACCCCCGAGGGGTCCGCGAGCACGCGGGCGACGAGCCCGGCCGCGGCGACCACGCAGGCGACCCAGAGCACGAGGGCCACCCCGCGGGCGACCCGGCCGGCGGCGACGACGGCCACCGCGGCGGCGGCCACCGCGAGGGCGACGGCCGAGAGTCCGGGGGCGACCTCGGCGCCGGTGGCACTCACCCGGCTGCCGCCGAGCACGGCATCGGCGACCGTGCCGGTCACCCACGGCCGGAAGCCGGCGACCAGGACGACGCCGGCGCCGAGCAGTGCGAGGAGGGCCACCGGCCCCTTGCCGGTCAGCCGCCTCACGAGACGGTCCGCATCGACCCGGCCGTGGCGACCGCGCGGAGCGCGGCGGTCGCCTTGTGCACGCACTCCTCGTACTCGCGCGCGGGCACCGAGTCGGCGACGATGCCGGCGCCGGCCTGCACGTGGGCGACGCCGTCCTTGACGACGGCGGTGCGGATGGCGATGGCCATGTCGAGGTCGCCGTGGAAGTCGAGGTAGCCGACGACCCCGCCGTACACACCGCGCCGCGACGGCTCGTAGTGCTCGATCAGCGCCAGGGCGCGCGGCTTCGGGGCGCCGCTCAGGGTGCCGGCCGGGAAGGTCGAGACGAGGACGTCGTACGCGCTCGCGCCCGGCCGGGTGTCGCCGACGACGGTGGACTCGAGGTGCATGACGTGGCTGTAGCGGCGCACGTCCATGAACTCGACGACGTCGACGGTGCCGGGACGGCAGACCCGCTGGAGGTCGTTGCGGCCGAGGTCGACGAGCATCACGTGCTCGGAGCGTTCCTTGGGGTCGGCGAGCAGCTCCTCGGCGAGGCGCACGTCGTCCTCGGGCGTCTTCCCGCGGGGCCGCGACCCCGCGATCGGGTGGGTGATGGCGCGCTCGCCGGTCACGCGCACGAGCGCCTCGGGGCTGCTGCCGACGACGGTGTAGTCCGAGCCCTCGGCGTCGTGCAACCGGAAGAGGTACATGTACGGGCTGGGGTTGGAGGCCCGCAGCGCGCGGTAGACGTCGAGCGGGTCGCCCGGGCAGTCGAGCGAGAACCGCTGCGAGAGAACCACCTGGAACACCTCGCCGGCGCGGATGTCCTCCTTGGCGAGCTCGACGACCTCCTCGTACCGGCCACGCTCGGTGTTGGAGCGCACCTGCGCCATCGCCGCGTCGACCGCCTCGGTGTCGACAACCGCGACCGTGCTCGGGGCCGGCGCGGCGAGGGCGGCGGTCATCGCGTCGAGGCGGGCGACGGCATCGGCCCAGGCGTCCTCCACCCGCTCGTCGGTGTCGTCGTAGTTGACGGCGTTGGCGACGAGGAGGATCGAGCCGTCGGCGTGGTCGAGGACCGCGAGGTCGGTGGCGAGGACCATCGAGAGCTCGGGGAGGCCCAGCTCGTCTGGCAGCTCGGCGGGCACCTTCTCCCAGCGCCTCACGGCGTCGTAGGAGATCGCGCCGACCATCCCGCCGGTGAGCGGGGGCAGGCCGGCGATGGGCGGGGTGGCCAGCGCCTCCATCGTGCCGCGCAGCGCCTCGGTGGCCGGGCCCTCGGTGGGCACCCCGACCGGCGGCTCGCCCACCCAGTGCGCGAGGCCGTCCTTCTCGGTGAGGGTGGCCCGGCTGGCGGCGCCGACGATGGACCAGCGCGACCAGACGCCCCCGTGCTCGGCGGACTCCAGGAGGAAGGTGCCGGGCCGGCCGGCGGCGAGCTTGCGGTACACCCCGACCGGCGTCTCGGCGTCGCCCATCAGGCGGCGGACGACGGGGATGACGCGCCGGTCGCGCGCGAGCACACCGAAGACGTCCAGGCCCGGCCAGGTCTGCCCGAAGGCGAGGTCGGGGGTCTCGGCGGCGGGCGCGCTCACGCCCCTCCCCCGATCGTCGCCCCGAGGTCACCGGCGTCGAAGCAGGTGCGGTCGCCGGTGTGGCAGGCGGCGCCGACCTGGTCGACGCGCACGAGCACGGCGTCGCCGTCGCAGTCGAGCGCGACCGAGCGGACGTGCTGCACGTGCCCACTCGTGTCGCCCTTGCGCCAGTACTCGGAGCGGCTGCGCGACCAGAACGTCACCCGGCCCTCGGTGAGCGTACGGCGCAGCGCCTCGTCGTCCATCCAGCCGAGCATGAGGACCTCGCCGGTGTCGTGCTGCTGGACGACGGCCGCGACGAGGCCGTGCTCGTCGCGCTTGAGGCGGGCGGCGAGGGCGGGGTCGAGGGCGTCGGGGGTCGGCACGCGCCCATTCTGCCGTGGCGGCGCGGCCGGTCCGATCGCGCCCGCCCCCGCGCGCGGGAGACGTTCGGCGCATTCTCGCCGGATCCCCCATCCGGTCGGCCGAGGGCTCCGAACCACAGCGGGTCGCTGTGGACCCTGCTGGTCGGCAGCCATGACCCGCTCTCGCGCGGGAACAGGCCCGCGCCCCAGGAAGGGAACCGGCATGGCAGGGACATCACGACGCGGACTCCTCGCGGCGGCTGGAACGGGGACGGCCATCGCCGTCGTCGCGACAGCCGGTGCGGCACACGGCGCACCGCGCACCAGGGACGAGGCACTCGGCGAGCTCGACGGCGCCGTCCTCGTCGCCTTCATCGAGGACCCGGGCTCCGGCGTCCTCTCCCTCATGGTCGGCGAGGAGGAGGTCGAGGTCCACGACCCCGCCCTCGTCCGCCGGCTCGTCAAGGCGGCAGGGGGGAAGGCCTGATGTCCTCCCACCGCGAAGCACCCGAGGTCTCCAAGGACCCCGTCGCCGACAACACCGACGTCTACGCGTTCGTCAGCCCCGACAAGCCAACCCACGCGACGCTCATCGCCAACTTCATCCCGTTCCAGAACCCGCAGGGTGGGCCGAACTTCTACGAGTTCGGCGAGGACGTCCTCTACGAGATCAAGATCAGCAACTCGGGCACGGCCGGCGAGGCGGACATCGTCTACCGGTTCCGGTTCGAGACCACCATCCGCAACAGCAAGACCTTCCTCTACAACACCGGTCAGATCACCTCGATCTACGGGCCCCAGTGGAACCGGCCCCAGCGATACACCGTGACGCGCTACGAGAAGGGCAAGGGCTGGGCCACGCTCGCCGAGGGGCTCGGGTGCCCGCCGGTCAACGTCGGGCCGCGCAGCACGCCGGACTACGAGAAGCTCGCCGCGCAGGCAGTCCACCGCATCGCGGGCGGGCGCACCGTGTTCGCCGGGCAGCGGGCGGAGGGCTTCCACGTCGACCTCGGCAGCATCTTCGACCTCGGGACGCTGCGCCCCTTCCAGATGGCGCACCTCATCCCGTCCGCCACGGCGGCCGGGGTCAACGGCACCCAGGGGCTCAACGTCCACAGCATCGCCATCCAGGTGCCCACCTCCGACCTCACGGCCGACCACCGCACGCCGAAGGACGTCTCGTCGGCCACATCGGTCGTCGGCGTGTGGGCCACCGCGAGCCGGCAGAAGACCCGCGTGCTGCAGGCGGGCAAGGGCACCTCCACGGCGACCGGTCCGTTCCAGCAGGTCTCGCGGCTCGGGAACCCCCTGTTCAACGAGGTCATCACCCCGATGGCCGAGAAGGACCGGTGGAACGCCCTCGAGCCGTCGAAGGACTCGGCCTTCGCGACGTACGTCGCGCGGCCCGAGCTCGCCCGGCTGCTGCCGGTGCTCTACCCCGGGGTCTTCCCCAAGCTGGCCGCCTACAAGAAGAACCGCGCCGACCTGCTCGCCATCCTCCTGACGGGCATCCCGAAGGGTGTGGTGCCGGGGTTCCAGAACTACACGGGGACCACCCAGGCCGACATGCTGCGGCTCAACCTCGCGGTCCCGCCCGCGAAGAAGCCGAACCCGATCGGTCTCGTCGCCGGCGACGCCGCCGGGTTCCCGAACGGGCGCCGCCCGGTCGACGACGTCGTGGCCATCGAGCTGCGCGCCGTCGCCGGGGCGACCATCCCGCTCGTCGACCCGTCGTTCACCCCGGACGACGCGACCGCAGGGCTGACCGACGGCACGACGAACACCAACCCGCCCTTCCTCGACGTGTTCCCGTACCTCGGGACGCCCGCGGGCGGCTACCAGACGACGCCCGGCACGGCCGGCGGCGCCGCCTGATCACCGGTGCGTCCCACCCACCTCGTGCGGTGGGTGGGACGCACCGCACCCCCTCCCCCGCACCGCACCGCACCCGAGAGGACCTGCCATGGGCACCCCGGAGAACCCCCACGCCGGCCAGGGGCCGGTCCCGCTCGACATCGGCGGCGACGTCGGGGCGCTCGTCGTCACGATGCCGGACGGCCGGCCCGACCTCGAGGGCCTCGAGGTCGAGATCCGCCCGGCCGGCGCCGCCGCCCCCACGCACCACCACCACGACGGGCACCATCACCACGCGCACGGCGGCCACGACCACGCGCGCTCGCCCTTCCCGCACGTCGGCGTCGTGGGTCGCCCCACCCCCGCGGGCACGGTGCACTGCCTCGTCTACCCGGCGGTGACGGCCGGCGACTACGTGCTGTGCCCGATGCCCGGCGACACGGTCGCCCTGACTGCCACCGTGGTCGGCGGCGAGGTCACCGAGCTGGAGTGGCCGGGCTGACCGGCTCCGCGGGAGCGGGCCGCAGTCGGCGGTCCAGGGCGACCACCCCCGCGAACAGGCCGAGGAAGAGCACCGTGATGCCCACGCAGGCGACGACGACACCGGCCGCGCCGCCGTCCTCGCGGTGGTCGAGGAACGGGTAGGGGTACCAGCCGCTCAGCGCCCCGACGACGAGGGTCCAGACGAGCCAGACGACCGGCCAGGCGAGCGCCTCCCCTGCTGTGCGCCACGTCGTCCGGGGACGCGGCCCGACGAGGAACCAGGCGAGGACGGCCAGGACCGGCACCGCCATGTGGAGGAGCTTGTCGGCGAGCCAGTCGGCGCCCTCGAGGTCGAGCAGGGGGCGGAGCAGCACGAAGTGGACGAGGCCGGTCACGGTGATGCCGACCAGGGCCGCCAGCCGCACCGGGCGCCACCATCGGCCGTCGCGCGCGGGGTCGCGCCACAGCTGCCAGGCGGTGACGGCGACGAGGACGTTGCTCTGGATGGTGAAGTAGGAGACCAGCCGGCCGAGGCGGATCCCGAGCGGCGGGACCGACGTCTCGTCGAGCACCCGGCCGCCCTGCAGCACGAGGACGGTCTGGAGCACGAGCGCGGCGGTCGCCACGAGGGCGACGACGAGGTGCAGCATCCGGGCACGGGAGGCGGTCACGGGCGCGAGCCTAGGCCCGGAGGGGGCGACGCGGCTCAGGACGACGCCGCGAACACCGAGGCACCCCGTAGCACCGACCAGAAGCCGACGCCGAGGAAGACCGGTGCCCCCAGCAGCCCGCACCAGAAGCTGCGCGCCACCGCGCTTGGAGGGACGAGCGCCGCCGGCACGGCGATCGCGCTGAGCAGCACCGCCGCCAGGTGCAGCACCGGCTGACCGAAGACGACGGCGAGCGCGAAGAAGTGCACGCCGACGACGAGCAGGACCAGGGGCGCGAGGAGGTCGGACCGCCCGTGCCGGGCGAGCAGCAGGCCGGCGACCACCGCGACGAGCACCTCGGCCCAGAACACGACGAGGTAGAGGGTGAACCCCCGGCCACCCGTCGCGATCGCGGTCCCGCCGTCCCAGTTCCGGGCCGCGAGCGTGCCGCTCCAGCCGGCCAGCGCCAGCCCCGCGACGGACAGCACGCCGAGCAGCGCCCGCCAGACCCAGGCGCGGGGCGGCCCCTCCTGCGCCCAGCCGGCCCAGGCGAAGGCCCCGGCCCCGAAGACGGCCCCGATCATCACGAGGTCGCGCGGCAAGGTGTCGTCGAACATCGGTGGTCCCCCCTGGGACGTCAGGTGGCGGTGGCCCGCCGGACGGGCAGCCCCTCGGCGGCGAGGGCGTCCTTGACCTCGCCGATGGTCAGGTCGCCGAAGTGGAACACGCTGGCGGCGAGCACCGCGTCCGCCCCGGCCTCGACGGCCGGCGCGAAGTGCCCGACCGTCCCCGCTCCCCCGCTCGCGATGACCGGCACGCGCACCTCCGCGCGCACGAGACGGATCAGCTCGAGGTCGAAGCCGTCCTTGGTGCCGTCGGCGTCCATCGAGTTCAGGAGGATCTCGCCCGCGCCCAGCGACTCGGCACGGGCGCACCACTCGACGGCGTCGAGACCGGTACCGATACGACCGCCGTGGGTCGTCACCTCGAAACCCCCTGTCGCCGAACCTGATGCGTCGCGCCGACGGCGCACGTCGGCCGAGAGGACGAGCACCTGGGCGCCGAACCGGTCGGCGGTCTCGGCGATGAGCTCGGGGCGGGCGATGGCGGCGGTGTTGACGCCCACCTTGTCGGCGCCGGCCCGCAGCAGCCGGTCGACGTCGTCGACGGTGCGGACGCCACCGCCGACGGTGAGGGGGATGAAGACCTCCTCGGCCGTGCGGGCGACGACGTCGTACATCGTCGCGCGGTCGCCGCTGCTCGCCGTGACGTCGAGGAAGGTCAGCTCGTCGGCGCCCTGCTCGCCGTAGCGGCGGGCCAGCTCGACGGGGTCACCGGCGTCGCGCAGGCCACGGAAGTTCACGCCCTTGACGACGCGCCCGTCGTCGACGTCGAGGCAGGGGATGACACGCACGGCGACCGACACGCGCGTCAGCGTAGCCGCGGCACTAGGGTCGGTCAGCGTGTGGTTCCAGGTCACGGACCCCGCGGACCCGGCGCACGTCGACACGGTGCTCGCGGCGCTGCGCGACGCCCCGGCCCGCTGCGGTGGGGTGAAGGTCCTCGCCGTCGACGGGCCGAGCGGCTCGGGCAAGACCACGCTGGCCAAGGGGGTCGTCGACGCGCTCGGCTGCCCCGTCGTCCACATGGACGAGCTCTTCCCGGGGTGGGACGGCCTGGCCGACGCCGTGCCGCTGCTCGTCAACCAGGTCCTCATCCCCCTCTCGCGCGGCCGGGCGGCCCGGTACCGCCTCTGGGACTGGGAGACCGACACCTGGGGCGGGAGCCGCGACGTCGCGCACGCCCCGCTCCTCGTCGTCGAAGGCTGCGCCTCGAGCGTCGGTGCGGCGGGTGGCTACGCAGCCCTGCGGGTGTGGGTCGAGGCCGGACGTGCCGAGCGGATGCGGCGGGGTCTCGCCCGGGACGGCGAGACCTTCCGCCCGCACTGGGAGCGCTGGGCGGCCCAGGAGCGGGCGCTGTTCACGGCCGACCGCACCCGCGAGCGGGCCGACGTCGTCCTCTCGACCGGCGACGGGTCGTGAGCACCGCCGGGCGCGCCCGCCGCGTCGTGCTCGACACCCGGACCGGGCTCGAGCGCGGGCTGCACCGGCTGCACGACCGCCTGGTCTTCCTCGCGCAGATAGGCGTGGCCGTCGTCCTCGCCTGGACGCTCGCCCGGCACGGGCTCGGGCACGTCCAGCCGTTCTTCGCACCCGTCACGGCGATCCTCTGCCTCGGTCTCACCTACGGCCAGCGGCTGCGGCGGATCGTCGAGGTCAGCCTCGGCGTGGCCATCGGCGTGCTCGTCGGCGACGCCGTCGTGCTGCTCCTCGGCAGCGGTCCGGTGCAGATGGCCCTCGTCGTCGTGTTCGCGATGGCGGTGGCCATCGTCGTGTCGACGGGGCAGCTCGTCGTCATCCAGGCCGGGGTGCAGTCGGTGTTCATCGTGGCCTTCGTCGCGACGACCGGTCAGGGTGTGTCGCGGTGGCTCGACGCCGTCGTCGGCGGGGCCGTGGCCCTCGTCATCGGCGCCGTCGCCCCCACGACGCCGGTCGCCCGGCCGCGGGCCGAGGCGGCGCGCACGGTCCGCGGCGTGGCCGCGACCCTGCGTGAGGTCGCCGATGCCCTCCGCTCCCAGGACGCCGAGGCCGCCGCCGACGCCCTCGCCGCCTCCCGGGCCCTCGAGGAGCAGATCGGCGAGCTGCGGACCGCCGCTGCCGAGGGGGTGGCCGTCGTCCGGCAGTCGCCCCTGCTGCGCCGGCACCGGCCCCAGGCGGTGGCGGCCTCCGCCCTCGTCGTGCCGCTGGACCGGTGCGTCCGCAACCTGCGCGTCCTCGCCCGGCGGGCTGGGGTCGCGGTGCGCCGCGAGGAGCCGGTGCCCCCGCGCTACGTCGACCTCGTCGACGAGCTCGCCCGGGCCGCCGAGGACCTCGCCCGAGTCCTCGACGAGCACACGCTGCCCTCGGCCGGACGCGGCGTGCTGGAGCGGGTCGCCGGGCTCTCGGCGCGGGCCGAGCCGTCGGCCGGGCTCTCCGCCGAGATGGTGCGCGGGCAGGTGCGCTCGATGGTGGTCGACCTGCTCGTCGTCGCCGGCCTCGACGACGACGAGGCGCTCCAGATGGTCCCCGAGTCCCACCTGCCCTGACCCGGCTGGCACGATGCGTCGGTGAGCAGCCCGGATACCCGAGACACCCCGACGATGCCCCGCTGGGTGATCGTCACCGCGCTGGTGCTCGTGGCGTCGAACCTGCGGACGCTCATGGCCAGCCTGCCGCCGCTCGCCGAGACCATCCGGGCCGACCTCGGCCTGAGCAACGCCTGGCTGGGCGTGCTGACGACGCTGCCGGTGCTCTGCATGGGGCTGCTGGCGCCGGTCGCCAACCAGGTCGCCCGGCGCACCGGCCCCGCGTCGGCCGTGGGCGCGGGCATCGGGCTGGTCCTCGTGGGGGTGGTCGTGCGCGGCTCCGGCGGCGGGCAGGTGTGGTCGCTCTACGCCGGCACGCTCGTGGCCGGCGCCGGCATCGCGCTGGCCGGCACCCTGCTGCCGGGCATCGTCAAGACCGTCTTCCCGGCGCACCGCTCCGGCCTCGGCACCGGCCTGACGATGATGTCGATGATGGGCGGCGCCGCCCTGGCCTCGGCCCTGGCCGTGCCGCTGGCCGGTGCGCTCGGCGGGTGGTCCGGGTCGCTGCTCGCGTGGGCGCCGCTGGCCGCCGTCGCCGGGCTGGTCTGGATTCCGGTGGCGCGGTACGCGCGCCGCCGCGCGGCGAACCAGCCTGCGCCCGAGGACGTCTCGCACGCCCTGCCGTGGCGCAGCATCACGGCCTGGATGCTCGCGACGTACCTCACCTTCCAGTCGTGGCAGTTCTACTCCTCCCTCGCGTGGCTGGCGCCCACCTACGAGGCCTCCGGGTGGTCGGCCCGGGACGCGGGCCTGCTCATGTCCGTCTTCACCGGCGCCCAGCTCGTCTCCGGGCTGCTCGCCCCGGTGCTCCTGGACCGCCGCACCGACGCCCGCGTGCTGCTGTTCGGCGCGACGCTGCTCGGCGGGCTCGGGGAGGCCGGGGTCTGGCTCGCGCCCGACCTCGCGCCGTGGGGCTGGGCGGTGCTCGTCGGGGCCGGTCAGGGCGCGTGCTTCGCCCTGGGGCTCGGCCTGCTCGTCCGCTACGCCGCCACCGCGCGCGACAGCGCACGGCTCACCGCGATGGGCTTCCTCGTCTCGTACACGATCGCCTCGGCGGGCCCGGCGACGATGGGCGCGGTCCGCGACGCGACCGACGGCTACGCCTGGCTGTGGGCGCTGCTCGCGCTGCTCGCCGTCCCGCAGCTGCTCGCCGCGAGCCGGCTGCGCCCGGACGCTGCACGGGTGGGCGAGGCCGCCGAGCCGGTCAGGACCTGAGCCGGCGCTCGCGCACGAGGCCGGCGAGCCGGCGCGCCTCGGCCCGGCCCTCCTCGCCGTCGACCCGCTGCACCGCCATGACGGCGAGGACGTCGGTGTCGGCGAGCTCCAGGCTCACCCACGGGTCGCCGTCGGGGAAGCGGACGTCGACGATCTCGTCCCACCCGACCGTGCGGGTGCTCATGAGGTTGCGCACGGTGAGGCCGTCGGGGCCTGCCACCGCCCGGATGGCCGCGTACCTGGAGAGGAAGGCGGCCACGAGCAGGCCGAAGACGACGAGGGCCACCTGGTCCCCCGGCCCCCACGCACCCGAGACGCCCATCCCCACGGCGACGGCCGCGCAGATGACGACGAAGGTGCCCGCGACGACGAGCGGGACGACCCGCCCGCGGCGCGGTCGGAACGGCGCGGCCGGAGCGGGTCCCGCGGCGTCGCTCACAGGCGGCAGGCCGTGATGTCGGTGACGAGGATGGCCCGGGCGCCGAGGTCGTACAGCTCGTCCATCACGGCGTTGGTGCCGATCCGCGGGACCATCGCGCGCACGGCGCACCAGTCGCGGTTCTGCAGCGAGGAGACCGTCGGGCTCTCCAGGCCGGGGGTCACGGCGCAGGCACGGTCGACGAGCGAGGCCGGCACGTCGTAGTCGAGCATCACGTAGTGCCGAGCGGTGACGACGCCGAGGATGCGCCGGCGCAGCACCTCGATGCCGGCCTTCTCCTCGCTGCCGTCCCGGCGGACGAGGACCGCCTCGCTGCGCAGGATCGGCTCGCCGAAGACCTCGAGTCCCTGGCTGCGCAGCGTCGCGCCGGTCTCGACGACGTCGGCGATGACGTCGGCGACCCCGAGGGTGATGGCGGTCTCGACGGCGCCGTCGAGGCGCACGACCTCGGCCTGCACGCCGTGGTCGGCGAGGTGCTTCTCGACGAGCCCGGGGTAGCTCGTGGCCACGCGCCGCCCGGCGAGGCCGTCGACACCCGTCGCGGTGCCGGGGCGCCCGGCGTAGCGGAAGGTCGAGCCACCGAAGCCGAGGGTCATCACCTCGACGGCGGCCGAGCCGGAGTCGAGGAGCAGGTCGCGACCGGTGATGCCGCAGTCGACGGTGCCGGAGCCGACGTAGACGGCGATGTCGCGCGGGCGCAGGTAGAAGAGCTCGACGCCGTTGTCGGCGTCGGTGACGACGAGCTCCTTGGTGTCGCGGCGGGTGCGGTAGCCGGCCTCGCGGAGCATGGCGGCCGCGGGCTCGGAGAGCGACCCCTTGTTGGGGACGGCGATGCGGAGCATGGGGTGGTGGTCCTCGCGTTCGGGCCGCTCAGAGGTGGCGGTAGACGTCGTCGGGGGTCAGGTCGGTCGCGACCATGAGCACCTGGAGGTGGTACAGCAGCTGGCTGACCTCCTCGGCGGTGCGCTCACGGCCCTCGTGCTCGGCGGCCATCCAGACCTCGGCCGCCTCCTCCACGATCTTCTTGCCGATGGCATGGACGCCGGCGTCGAGGGCGGCCACGGTGCCGGAGCCCTCGGGGCGGGTGCGGGCCTTCTCGGCGAGCTCGGCGTACAGGTCGTCGAACGTCTTCACGAGGCACAAGGGTACGGGGGCGGCCGGGTGCCCCCGACAGCCGTCCGCCCCTCCCGTCCGGGCTCGCTCAGACGCGGGCCGCGAAGACGGCGTGCCCGTCGGCGGTGGTGTGCACGGCCACCTCGTGGACGCCCGCGTCCGCGAGGGTCCGGAGCACGGCCGTGCGGCCCCACAGCGGCCCGGCCCCCTCGCCTCCGGCCCTCCGTACCAGGGGGAGGCAGCGGGTGAAGCCCGACGCGTACTGCCACGCGGCACCCGAGGTCCGGTCGAGCGAGAAGTCCCCCGTGGCGTCGGCCTCGGCCACGACGAGGACCGCCCCCGGCGCGGCGTCCGCGAGGAGCCGGGCGAGGTCGGCGGCCGGCCGCGGGAGGTCGTGGAGGACGTCGACGAGCAGCACGACGTCGGGCCGCTCCCCCGCCGGCGCCTCGGGACCGACGACGCAGCGGTCGCCGAAGCGGGCCAGCCGGCCCCGCGCGATGCCGAGCGCCACGGGGTCGATCTCGAGCCCGACGAAGGACGCCTCGGGGTACCGCTCGGCGAGCACCTCGAGGGCCCACCCACCGCCGCAACCCACCTCGATCACGCGGCACCCGGCCTCCAGCGCCTCGACCACCCCGGCCACCGGGGCGAGGAGCGCGGTGACGACGGCGCCGGGGTCGGAGGCGAGCGCGGCGGCGTCCTGCAGCCGGGCCCAGCCGTCCCCGTAGACGGCCGGGTCGGCGCCCTCCCCGTCGCGCAGGGCGGCGGCGAGGGCGGCCACGACCGCCGGCGTGCGGTCGAGGAGCGCCGACTCGATGTCGACCGGGCTGTCCACACCGGCGACCTCGAGGACCTCGTCCAGGCCGGGCAGGGCCGCGAACCGGTGCCCCGTGGCGTCGACGTCGAGGAAGCCCGCGACGGTCATCGCCCGGCACCACTCGGCGGTGAGCCGGGGGTCGGTGCCCGCCCGGGCGGCCAGCTCCTCGGCCGTCCCCGCGGCGCCGACGACGGCGGAGAGCAGCCCGGCCCGGAACCCGGCGAGCAGCACGACGAGGTCGGCCCGTGCGTCGTGGACCCGCTCGAACGCCGCCCAGGCGTTGCCGGGTGTCCCGCCGTCGAGGGTCATCGCGCGGTCCGTCGGCTCAGGCCACCGCGGTCGGGGTGGTTGCGCGCTGCGCCCGCTCGTGCTCGGCCATCCGGGTGAGCTTGACCCACTGGCTGAAGCCGTAGAGGACGAACATCCCGTAGAAGATGTACATGACCGACGTCGGCACGTAGCCGGTGGCGAAGCCGAGCGGCACGCCGACGAGGTCGACGCCGATCCAGGCCAGCCAGAACTCGTTCCAGCCGCGGGCCATCGAGTACGTGGCGACGATCGAGCCGACGAAGATCCACGCGTCGCACCAGTAGAACCACCACTGCGGCGTGAAGAACGGGTTGGGCGAGAGGTTCCACAGCGCCACGAAGGCCTCGTGCACGACGACGGTGCCGAGCAGCCAGCCGGCCCCGACGGCGAGGCGCTCGCGCGACGTCATCCAGCGCGGGACGACGGCCGGTGCCCCGCCTCCGCCCGTGGCCCGGCGGTGCTGCGCCCACCGGTACCAGCCGTACAGGCTGACGATGATGAAGAAGACCTGGCGCCCGGACTGGCCGAAGAGCGGGATGCGCTGGTCGGCACCGAACGCGGCGCCGACGTAGACGAAGAAGAGCATCACGTTGGCGACGATGCCGACCGGCCAGGCCCACACGGCGCGCTTCATCCCGTACCAGGCCGACGCGACGCCGATGAGGACCCCGAGCAGCTCGAGCCAGTGCAGCCGGTACGGGCCGATGTCGACGCCGGCGTCGATCATCCGCTGGAAGAGGTTCTGCGAGGCGACGGTGGCGGCGGCGAGGGCGGTCATCGGCGGGCTCCTTCGGGCTCGGGGCGGGTGGTGGTGGAGGGAGCGACGCGGCGGAGCACGTCCGCCGTCGCGACGGCGGCGGTGGCGGCCTCGTGGCCCTTGTCCTCCGTCGAGCCGGGCAGGCCGGCGCGGGCCCGGGCCTGCTCGTCGTCGTCGCAGGTGAGCACCCCGAACCCGACGGGGACGCCGGTGCGTACCGACACCTCGGTCAGCCCGGCGGTGACGCCCTGGCAGACGTACTCGAAGTGCGGGGTCCCACCGCGGACGACGACCCCGAGCGCGACGAGCGCGTCGTGGGTCGGCGCCAACCGGGCGCACGCGACCGACAGCTCGACCGTGCCGGGGACGCGCACCACGAGCGGGTCCTCGACGCCGGCCTCGGTCAGGGCTCGCAGCGCGCCGTCCAGGAGGCCGTCCATCACCTCCGCGTGCCACGACGCGGCGACGACGGCCACGCGCAGACCATGCCCGTCGGCCGTGACGGTCGGGGCTCCGTGTCCACTCATCTCTCGTGCGCTCCTCGGGTGTCGTGGGGGGTCAGGCGGTGCTGCCGGAGTCGGCGGGGTCGACCGCGAGGTCGTGGCCCATCCGGTCGCGCTTGGTGCGCAGGTAGGCCGCGTTGGTCGGGAGCGGCGTGGTGCGCAGACGCTCGACGGCCAGGACCTCGATGCCGTGCCCCCGCAGTCCCTCGACCTTGGCCGGGTTGTTGGTGAGCAGCCGCACGGCGTCGACGCCGAGGTCGGTGAGGATGCCGGCCGCGGCGACGTAGTCGCGGGCGTCGACGGGCAGGCCGAGCTCGACCTGGGCGTCGACGGTGTCCAGGCCGCGGTCCTGGAGGGCGTAGGCCGCGAGCTTGCCGGCCAGTCCGACGCCCCGGCCCTCGTGGCCGCGCAGGTACACGACGACACCACCCTCGGCCGCGACCCGCTCGAGCGAGCGCTCGAGCTGCGGCCCGCAGTCGCACCGCTGCGAGCCGAGCACGTCGCCCGTGAGGCACTCGGAGTGCACGCGCACCAACGGCGCCTGCTCGGGAACACCGAGCGGCGAGACGAGCGCGAGGTGCTCCTCGCCGGTGACGCGGTCTCGGTAGCCCAGGGCCCGGAACGCGCCGTGCCGGGTCGGGACGACGGTGTCGGCGACCCGGTCGAGACGGTCGTGGCGCTGCCGCCACGCGACGAGGTCGGCGATGGTCAGGACGGGGAGGTCGTGGGCGGTCCCGAGCGCGAGCACGCCGGGCAGGCGGGTCATCGAGCCGTCGTCCTCGACGAGCTCGCCGATGACGCCCACCGGGGCCAGGCCCGCGAGCCGGCAGAGGTCGACGGCGGCCTCGGTGTGCCCGGGCCGCACGAGGACGCCACCGGCCCGGGCCCGCAGCGGGACGACGTGCCCGGGGCGGCGCAGGTCCGCGGCGGTGCTGGAGGGGTCGGCGAGGACACGGGCGGTGCGGGTGCGGTCGGCGGCCGAGATGCCGGTGGTGACGCCCTCCGCGGCGTCGACGGTGACGGTGTAGGCCGTCCGGAGCGGGTCGTGGTTGTCGGCGACCATGAGCGGCAGGCCGAGCCGGTCGGCGACCTCCTCGGTCAGGGGGGCGCACAGGTAGCCGCTGCTGTGGCGGACCGCCCAGGCCGTCCACTCCGCCGTCAGCGTCTCCGCGGCGAGGACGACGTCGCCCTCGTTCTCGCGGTCGGCGTCGTCGACGACGAGCACCGGGCGCCCGGCGCGCAGGGCGTCCAGAGCCTCCTCGACGGTGGCGAGGGTGGTCATGCGGACACCTCCGGGCGCGGCGCGAAGCGGGTGGCGAGCAGCCGCTCGACGTACTTCGCGAGCACGTCGACCTCGAGGTTGACCGGGTCACCGACCGCCTTGTGCCCCAGCGTCGTCAGCTCGAGGGTCGTGGGGATGAGCGAGACCGAGAACGCGTCGTCCGCGACGTCGACGACGGTGAGCGAGACGCCGTCGACGGTGACCGACCCCTTCTCGACGAGGTAGGGCGCGAGGTCGGCGGAGAGGGTGAAGCGCACGACCTCCCACCGCTCCCCCGGCTCGCGCGCCGTGATCGTCGCGGTGCCGTCGACGTGGCCCTGCACGACGTGGCCGCCGAAGCGCGCCGACGCGGCCATCGGGCGCTCGAGGTTGACGCGGTCGCCCGGGTGCAGCGCACCGAGGCTGCTGCGGTGCAGCGTCTCGGCCATGACGTCGACGGTGAAGGAGCCCTCGCCGTGCTCGGTCACGGTCAGGCAGACGCCGTTGACGGCGATGGACGCCCCGTGGACGGCATCGGACGTGACGAGCGGGCCGTGGACGGTGAGGCGGGCGCTGTCGGTGCCCTGCTCGAGGGCGGTGACGGTGCCGAGCTCCTCGACGATGCCGGTGAACACGGGTCAGCTCCTGGGGTGGTGGTCGGTGCGGGGGCGGGCGGTGATGCGGACGTCGTCGCCGAGGACGGTGACGTCGGTGGTCTCGAGGCGCACGGCACCCTCGATCGAGCCGATGCCGAGGTCGCCGACCGCGGCCGGCCCGGCGCCGAGGAGGACCGGGGCGAGGTAGGCGACCACCTCGTCGACGAGGCCGGCCCGCAGGAACGCGGCGGCCAGGGTCGCGCCGCCCTCGAGGAGGACGTGGTGCACCCCTCGGTCGAGGAGCGCCGCGAGGACCTCGGTCGGGTCGTGGGTGGGGAGGACGAGGGTCTCGGCGTGGCCGTCGAGGAGGCGGGCACCCGCGGGCACGGGGCGACGGCCCGCGACCACCCGCAGCGGCTGGCGGCCGGCGGGGTGGCCGTCGGCGTCGCGCACGGTGAGGGCGGGGTCATCGGCGAGGACCGTGCCGGTACCGACGAGGACGGCACCGACCCGGGCGCGGAGGCGGTGCACGTCGGCGCGGGCGGCCTCGCCGGTGATCCAGCGACTGGAGCCGTCGGCGGCGGCGGTGCGCCCGTCGAGCGTGCTCGCGGTCTTCCAGGTGACGAAGGGGCGGCCGGTGCGGCGGGCGTGCAGCCACGTCGCGTTGACCGCCTCGGCGGCGGCGCGCATCGCGGGGTCGTCCTCAACGTGGACGTCGAGGCCGGCCCGCCGGAGGTGCTCGGCCCCGCCGGCGGCCTTCGGGTCGGGGTCGGCGACGGCGTAGCGGACCGAGGTGATGCCGGCCGCGAGGAGCGCCTCGGTGCACGGTCCGGTCCGGCCCGCGTGGTCACAGGGTTCGAGGGTGACGACCGCGGTGCCGCCGCGGGCCGCGCTGCCCGCGCGGGCCAGGGCGTCGACCTCCGCGTGCGGCGTGCCGGCGCCGCGGTGGTGGCCGGTGCCGACCACGGTCCCGGCGCGGTCGGTGACCACGCATCCCACGCGCGGGTTGGGGTCGGCCTCGGGTCCGAGACGGGCAGCAACGAGCGCCCGCTGCATCAGCGCGGTGTGCTCGTGCATCTCTCTGCCCTCGTGCCTCGGACCGGTGGTCGGTCGGGCTCCGGGCTGATGGCCAGGGGACGGCAGGGGCACCCCGAGGGGTACGCCGTCGCCAACGGCCGCCGAGGACGGACCCTCGCGGGCCTGCCTCGGCACGTGCTGCCTACCATCCGGACTCTCACCGTCGGTCCCGGAGTTTCACCGGGTCAACCGGCCGCTGGCTGCGGTCGGGTCGTGGACTGTCACCACCGGTTCGGAATTGCACCGACCCCGGAGCACGTACTCGGCCAGTATGCACCCGCGGGTGCGGTGGTTTCGACCCGTTCCGGCGTGCGGTCGGGCACACCCCGTGCATCACGCAGGACGGAAACCCCGTGGCGCCCCCACGCCGTCGTCCCCACCATGGGGCCGTGCCCGATGTCTCCGACAGTCGATTCCGCGCCCTGGCCCGCTCCTCGCCGTGGCGCTTCACGACGCTGCGGTTCACCCACCGGCGGGCGTCCGGGGAGCAGGTCGATGCCCTGCTCCGGCGCCCCGGGTGGCTCCGGGTACGGACGGCATCCGGTGCCGAGCACGTCGTCACCGGCGTCCCGTACGCGCGGGAGGTCATCCACCTCGACGGGCGTGCGGCCGGGCCCGCCGACGAGGTGCTGCCCGCCGACGTCCCGGTCGAGCTCGACGCCGACGGCTTCGTCATAGCCCGGCCGACCTCCCTGTCGGTCCTCTGGGACGACCCGATGTGGCGCTCCTTCGACTGGGTGGCGATGCTCGACCCCGTCGAGCTGTCCACCGGCACCGTCGTCCGCGAGCTGGCGGCCACGACCCGTCACGGCCGCGAGACGTGGTGGGCCCGGATGGTCGCCACCGGCAACTACGAACCGCGATGCGGCTGTTGCCCGTTGCTGTGGGGCGCGGTCTCGGAACGCCTCGAGGACGAGGCCGGCGGACCGACGTACGCGCGGGACCACCCGGACGTCGTGTACCCGGACTCCTGGCTCGTGGGCCTCGACGTGCAGACCGGTGTCGTCGTCTCGACCGAGCCGCTCGGCGGGGACCGCGACGACCTCGGGTTCTCGGTGACGGTCCACGCGGTCGACGAGGACTGACCGGCGGCCCTCAGTCCTCGACGACGATGCCCAGCGCCCGGAGGATGCCGCCGGCCGCGAGCGCGTCGACGCGCATCCCGCGGACCCGGTTCTCGGAGGGGTCGACGACGTAGCCGGCGGCGCCGCGCAGGTCCGCCTCGCGCAGGTCGGTCCCGGCGAAGGTGGCCGCGCCCAGGTCGCAGCCCGTGAGGTCGGCCTTCCGGAGGTCGGCGCCGGCGAGGTCGACCTCGCGCATCGAGCAGCCGGTGAAGCGGGACCCGGCGACCTCGGTGTCCCGGAACGAGCCCAGGTCGAGGCGGCAGCGCTCGAGGTCCCACGGCCGGGTCGAGAGCGGGGCGGGCGCGGCGCGGGCCCACTGCACGGCCAGCGCCTTGCAGTCGACGAACCGGCAGTCGCTGAACCGGCTGCCGGAGAGGTCGACCCGCGACAGGTTGCATCCCGTGAAGGTGCAGTCGGTGAAGGTGCAGTCGCGCAGGACGGCACCCTCGAGGACGCATCCGTCGAGGCGGCAGGCCTCGAGCTCGAGACCTTCGAGCACCTCCCCGGGGGTGAGCCCCTCGGTGAGGTCGAGGTCGACCACGTAGCCGCCGGCGTCGGCGAGCCGCTCGGCCAGGGAGGACACCGTCAGTGCCGGTGGCGCTCGGCGAGCGCGCGCAGCTCGGCGACCGCGTCGGCGGCGGAGTCCTTGCCGTAGACGGCGGAGCCGGCGACGAAGACGTCGGCGCCGGCCTCGGCGCACTGCTCGATGGTCGTGGCGGAGACGCCGCCGTCGACCTGGATCCAGACCTCGCCGCCGTGCCGCCGGACCGCCTCGCGGACCTGGCGGACCTTGGGCATCTGGTCGGCCATGAAGGACTGGCCGCCGAACCCGGGCTCGACGGTCATCACGAGGACCATGTCGACCTCGGGCAGCAGCTCCTCGTAGGGGGCGAAGTCGGTGCCGGGCTTGACGGCGAAGGCGGCGCGGGCACCGGCGGACCGGATGGCGCGCGCCGTGGCCACGGGGTCGCGGACGGCCTCGATGTGGAAGGTCACCGACTGCGCGCCGGCCTCGGCGTACCCGGGGGCCCAGCGGTCCGGGTCCTCGATCATCAGGTGGCAGTCGACCGGAACCGGCGAGACCTTGAGCAGGGACTCGACGACCGGCAGGCCGAGGGTGAGGTTGGGGACGAAGTGGTTGTCCATGACGTCGACGTGCGCCCAGTCGGCGCTCGAGATCGCCTGGAGCTCGGACTGGAGGTTGGCGAAGTCGGCGGACAGGATCGAGGGCGAGATCTGCACGCGCGCCACCCTAGCGAGCGGCGGCTAGGGTCGGTCACCGTGACCTCCGCCGCCCGTTCCGAGCCCATCCGCGTCAGTGCGGTGGTGTTGCGCGACACCGCCGGCCGGGTCCTCACCGTCCGCAAGCGGGGCACCCGACGCTTCATGCTCGTCGGGGGCAAGCACGAGCCGGGCGAGGCGCCCGAGCGCACCGCCGTCCGGGAGGCCGCCGAGGAGGTCGGCGCCGTCCTGGACCCCGAGCGCCTGGAACGACTCGGGCTGTTCACCGCCGCAGCGGCCAACGAGGAGGGCCGGACCGTCGAGTCGATCGTCTTCGCCCATCCCCCGGTCCCGCTCGGGGAGCCGCCCGCGTCCGAGATCGAGGAGCAGCGCTGGCTGGACCCGCACGGTCCGTGGCCGGACGACCTCGCACCGCTCCTCGTCGAGCACGTCCTGCCACTGCTCGCCCGCGCGGGCTGACCGTCAGCGCACCATCCGGAGCTCGGCCAGCGGGAAGCCGGTGCCGACGGCGGAGGTGCCGTCGAGCGCGAAGCCGTTGCGCCGGTAGAAGGCGATGGCGCGCTCGTTGCCCTCGGCGACCCAGAGCTCGGCCGGCCGGTCGGCGACGGCCCACTCGACCAGCTCCTGGCCGAGCCCGGTGCCGAGGTGGTCGCGGGCGACGTAGAGCCCCCACAGCTCCTCGTCGCGGACGGGGTCCACGCCCTCGTGCACGCGCGCGGGCCCGGCCATCGACCACGCGACGGGCTCGTCCCCCGAGAACACCGCCGTCCGTCGAGCCCCCGCCGGGAGCGGCTCGGCGAGCACTCGCTGCCAGAGGGCGATGCGCTCCTCGGGCCCCTGGCCGTCGAACCAGCCCTGCGGGAGGAGCGGTCCGTACGTGTCCACCCAGGACCGGAAGTGCAAACGGCCGAGGGCCTCTGCGTCGGCCGGGACCGGCTCACGCCAGGTCCGCGCCTCCTCAGGCATCCGGGCGCTTCCGGAGGAGGGCGAGGAACATCGCGTCGGTGCCGTGGACGTGCGGCCAGAGCTGGACGTGCGGTCCGTCGCCGAGGTCGGCGAGGGGCGCGCCGGACGCATCCCGGAGGAACGGGCGGGCATCGAGGACCTCGACGTCGTCCCGCTTCTTGACGACGTCGGAGACGACGAACCGGGTCTCGGCGACGTGCGGGCTGCACGTGGCGTAGGCGACCACTCCCCCGGGCGCGACGGCATCGAGCGCCGAGGTCAGCAGCGCGCGCTGCAGCGGCCCCAGGGTGGCGAGGTCGGAGGGCTGCCGGCGCCAGCGCGCCTCCGGCCGCCGGCGCAGCGCACCGAGCCCCGTGCAGGGCGCGTCGACGAGGACGCGGGCGTACGCGGCGGGCTCCTCCTCGCCGATGGTGCGACCGTCGGCCGTCCGGATGTCGACGGGTCGACTTGCGGCAGAGGCCTTTTCGATGAGAGGCGCGAGGCTCGACCGGACCAGGTCGGCACGGTGCGGACTGACCTCGACGGCGGTGAGCGCGGCCCCCGCCTCGAGCGCCAGGGCGCCGAGGACGCCGGCCTTGCCTCCGGGACCGGCGCACAGGTCGAGCCAGCGCGCCGGCAGACCGTCCGGGACGTCGACCGCGGCAAGCGCGAGCGCGAGGTGCTGCGACCCCTCGTCCTGCACGGCGGCGCGGCCGTCGCGGACCGCGGCGATGCGGCCCGGGTCGCCGCTGCGCAGGACGACGCCGACCGGCGAGGTCGTGCTGGGCTCGCCGTCGGAGTCGTGCACCAGCTCCTCGACGGTGGCCAGGCCCGGGCGCGCCACCAGGTGGACGCGCGGCGGCACGTTGTCGGCGGCGAGCAGGGCGCCGAGCTCGGCGTCGACGGTGTCGGGCGTGGCCCGGCCGTGCCCGAGCAGGGCGGCCCGCAGCGCGCTGACGACCCACTCGGGGTGGGAGTGGCGGACGGCCAGGGCCGCCGCTCCCCCGCCCTGGGGCGTGACCGCCTCCGTCCACTCCTCCAGGGTGCGCTCGGTGACCCGCCGCAGGACGGCGTTCACCAGACCCGAGGCACCCTGCCCGACGACGGTGCGCGCCAGGCCGACCGTCTGGTCGGCGGCGGCGTGCGCCGGTACGCGCATCCCGAGGAGCTGGTGCGCGCCGAGGCGCAGGACGTCGAGGATCTCGGGGTCGATCCGCTCGGTGGGGCGGTCGGCCGCCACCGCGACGACCGCGTCGTAGAGCCCCTGCCAGCGCAGCGTCCCGAAGGCCAGCTCGGTGGCGAACGCGGCGTCGCGCGGCTCGAGCCGGCGCTGGCGGATGATCTTCGGCATCTCGAGGTTGGCGTAGGCGCCGTCCGCGACCGCACGCAACAGCGAGTAGGCGGCGAAGCGGGTCGGCTCGGCGCGACGGGTGCGCTGCGCGGGGGCGGTCCGCGAACGCTGGCGGGGGCCGCGGTGCGGCGGTCGGGCGGGGCGGTCGGGCACCCGCCGAGGCTAACGGGCCGCGTGCACCACGCCGAAACCCGTCGACGCCGGGGAAGCGGACGCCGACCGTCCGGTACCCCGCCTACGGTGACCGTCATGAGCGACGACGAGCACGAGTACACGTACGACGACGTCGACCTCACGGGGACCAGTGCGCGCCGGGTGGTCCTCCGCGAGGCCCGCGCCAGCCAGGTCGACCTGTCCGGGGCCCGGGCCGAGCGGGTGCGGCTGCGCGGCGCCCACGTCACCGGGGCCGACCTCACCGGCCTGCGCCTCACCGAGGTCCTGCTCGACGACGTCGTCATCCGGGGCGCGTTCGTCGAGGGCCCGGTCTCGATCAGCGGCGACGTCGAGGGACTGGTGGTCAACGGCATCGAGGTCGCCCCGCTCGTCGAGGCCGAGCTCGCCCGGCGCCACCCCGACTACGCGGCGATGAAGCCGACCGATGCCGCCGGCTTCCGGCACGCCTGGGACGTCGTCGAGGGGCTGTGGGCCGGCACCGTCGAGCGGGCCCGTGGGTTCACGCCCGAGCAGCTGCACGAGTCGGTCGACGGCGAGTGGTCCTTCACCGAGACGCTGCGCCACCTCGTCTTCGCCACCGAGTCCTGGGTCGGGCGCGTCCTGCGCGGCGACCCCTCCCCGTGGCACCCGCTCTCCCTCCCGTGGGACGGGATGGAGGACACCCCGGGCGTCCCGCGCGACCGCGAGGTCCGCCCGGCGCTCGACGAGGTGCTGGCGCTGCGACACGACCGGATGGCCTGGGTGCGGCGAGCCGTCGACGAGCTCAGCGACGCCGACCTCGAGCGCGAGCTCACGGTCGCCGACGGCGTCGGGTGGCCGCCGGCCGGGGAGACGATGCCGGGTAGCCAGCCCTTGCTCGTCGTGCTCAACGAGGAGTGGTGGCACCGCCGGTACGCCGAGCGCGACCTGGACGCGCTCGAGCAGCGTTCCGGCTGAACGGCGTTCAGTCCAGCGTCTCGCCGGGGGCGATGCGGGTGCCGCGGGCCCAGTCGGCTGCGGCCATCGGGCGCTTGCCGTGCGGGCCGACCTCGCCGAGGGCGACCGGGCCGGACGCCGTCCCGACGAACACCGAGCGCTTGGTCACGTGCAGGTCGCCGGGGCCGAGCGCGGGCGCCCCCTCGGGGACGGGGGTGGTGCGGTCGAGCGGGCCGACCTTGAGCCGCTCGCCGCGGAAGGTGCTCCACGCCCCGGGGTTCGGCGTGCAGCCGCGCACGTGCCGGTCGACCACGTGCGCCGGGAGGGACCAGCGCACCCGTGCCTCCTCCACGGTGAGCTTCGGGGCGTGGCTCACCCCGTCGGCGGGCTGGGGCACGGCGCGCAGCGAGCCGTCCTCGAGGCCGTCCATCGTCGCGACGAGCAGGCCGGCCCCGACGTCGGCGAGCCGGGCCAGCAGCGTCCCGGACGTGTCGGCGGGCCGGACGGTCTCGGTGACGGCACCGAGCACCGGGCCGGTGTCGAGGCCCTCCTCGATGACGAAGGTGCTCGCACCGGTGACCTCGTCCCCGGCCATCAGCGCGCGCTGCACAGGGGCCGCGCCGCGCCAGGCCGGGAGCAGCGAGAAGTGGAGGTTGACCCAGCCGTGGGCCGGCACGTCGAGGGCGACGCGCGGCAGGAGCGCACCGTAGGCCACGACCGGGCAGCAGTCCGGGGCGATCTCCCGCAGCCGGTCGAGGAACTCGGGGTCCTTCGGACGCTCGGGGGTCAGCACCTCGAGACCGTGCTCGAGCGCGACCTCCTTGACCGGCGACGGGTGCAGGGTGCGGCCGCGGCCGGAGCGGGCATCCGGCCGGGTGACGACGGCGACCACCTCGTGGCGGGAGGCGAGCAGCGCCCGCAGCGACGGGACGGCGGTGTCAGGGGTTCCGGCGAGGACGAGACGCACCCGCCGAGTCTAGGTGCGGTGACACCGGGCGCCGTCACGCCGATAATCGCCCCGTGAGCACGTCGTCGCGGACCCTGCTCCCCCGCACGGGAGCACGCGCGGTCGTGCCCTGGGCAGCAGCGGGTGGCCTGGTGCTGCTCGTCGGGTCCGGGCGGGCCACCGGCACGACGGTCCCCGCCACCTCCTGGTGGGTGGTGCTCGGGGTGCTCTCCCTCGCGCTCCTCGTCCGGCGCTGCGACCGCGGGCTCGGGACGGGCTGGGCCGGCTGGCGGTTGGTCCTGCGCATGCTCGTCCTGGCCGCGCTCGCGGTGCCCGCGGCGTGGTCCGTCGCCGTCCTCGCCTCGGACGTCCGCCCGGACGGGATGCTCGCGTGGCTCACGGCCCTGCTGGCCACCACCTCCCACCTCCCGCTCGTGGCCGCGTTCTCGCTCCTGCCGTGGCTCGCCACGCGCTACCTCGGCCACGGCTCGACGGCGGTCCTCCCGGTCGCGGTCGTGGCGCTCTGGGGGCTGGCGTTCCTCGCCTTCCTGCTCGTCTTCGACGACTACGCGCCACTGCGGGCGAGCGCGCCGCTGTCGGCACCGCAGGCCGAGGCCTGGGGCGCCGCGCTGCACACCGCCTTCCTGTCGACCGTGCTGCTCGGTCCCGCCCTGGCGGCCCGGGCGGCCTGGCGCTGCGAGGGCCCGGCGGCGCGCCGGGCCGGCCTCGTCGCCGGGCACGCGGTGGCGGGCGCGGCCCTCGTCATGCTCTGTGGTGCGCTCGGCGCCCTCGGCCACGGGGGCGCCGTCCTCGTCCTCGTGGGGATGGCCGCGGCCGTCTCCGTCCTGGCCGTCGGCTGCACCCGGGCGCTGGCCACGGACCTCCCGGCGCCCACCGCGGCGGACCTCGCGACGGCGGGCACCGCTGGCTCCCCCGGGCCCCGCGCCGCGACGGCGTGCCCGGAGGAGCCCTCGCACCCGTCCCTGACGCCCCGCGAGGCCGAGGTCGTCGCCCTCCTGGCCCAGGGGCTCTCCAACGCGGGGATCGCCGCCCGGCTCGTCGTGTCCGAGCGCACCGTCGACGCCCACCTGCGGTCGGCGTTCACCAAGCTCGACCTGCCCGAGGGCTCCGAGCGCAACCGCCGGGTCAGCGCCGTCCTCGCCTGGCAGCGTGCGCGCCCCGCGGCGAGCCCCGAGGCCGTCGAGGAGGCGGGTTAGGCGAAAGGGCCGATGCCCGGTCCACGGTCGGGCGCCATCGTCGTGGCACCGACCAGAGAGGACCTCCCCATGGCCGTCCGTCCCTGGCACCTCGTCGTCCTCGTGTGGGTGCCGTTCCTGTCCGTGTTCGTCTTCGCCGCCCTCGGGGACACGAGCGCGCTGCACATCACCTCGCACCTTCTCGCGATCGCCTGCCTCGTACCGGCGGTGGTCCTCGTCCTCCGGCTGCGCGGGTCCGTGTCGACGCGCGCCGGGCGCGGCGTCGCCACCGTCCTGGCCGTCGTCCTGCCGCTCGCCGTGCTCGGCCACCTCGCCGAGCTCGGCGTCGCCGTCGCCAGGCTCGCATCCGACGGGTGGGTGAACCGGGACACCGCGGACATCTGGGTCCGCGGCCCCCACGTGTGGGCGGCCAACGTCACGGTGCCCGCCATGATGCTCTCGATGCTCGGCGTCCTCGTGCTGGCTGCGGCTGTGCGCCGGTCCCGGCCACAGCAGGAGGTCGCCTGATGGCGGTCAGGCCGTGGGGTCGCGGGGGTCGACCCGGACGGTGACGGGGTCGGGCTCCTTGCGAGCCGAAGCCCGCGCGCGCAGCGCCGTCAGCTCGGCGGCCAGGGCCGGTCCGTCCTCGACGGGGACGGTCACGAGCGCGCGCCATCGCTCCTCGGCCTGGGGCAACGGACCGAGGACGGATGCCGACGTCGGCAGCGAGAGCCCGGCCAGGGCAGCGGTGACCGCCGCTCGCGTGCCGGTGAGGGCCGCCAGCCGTGCCGTCGGCGGCAGCGAGAGCTCGCGGCGCTCGGCGAGCTCGCGGTCGGCGAACCAGGCCGGGTCCCAGCGGACCAGGGCCTCGACCGCGGGCACGGTCACGTGCAGGGGCGCCCCCGCGAGGACGACCCGCCCTCCGGCGGCGGCCGGCCGGACGAGCGCCGCCGCCGCGCACCAGCGACGCAGCGCCTCCTCCCCCGCGTCGAGGGTCGGCCGGTCGAGCATCGCCCAGGCGTCGAGGAGCAGCGCCGCCGCGTACCCGCCCTCGGCCACCGGTTCGGCGCCGGGCGTCGACACGACGAGCCGCGGTGTGCCGGCCACGGCGTCGAGCACCGTCCCCGCCCCGGACCGCTCGACCGGCACCCCGGGGAAGGCCCGCCCGAGCTCCTCGGCCGTGCGCCGCGCGCCGACCACCGAGGAGCGCAGCCGGGTGCCCGAGCAGGCCGGGCAGGAGAACGCGGTCTCGACCCGGCCGCACCAGCGGCAGGCGACCGGACCCTGCGGCCCGGTGAGACCGAGCGGCCCCGCACACACGACGCACCGCGCCGGCCGCCGGCAGTCCTGGCACGAGAGCGAGGGCAGGTAGCCGCGCCGCGGCACCTGCACCAGCACGGGCCCGGTGGCCAGCGCCTCCTTCGCCGCTCGCCACGCGACGGTGGGCAGGTGGGCGGCGGCCACCGCGGCGTCGCGGCCGACGTCGTCACCCTCCCCCGCGACCCGGACCGCGGGGACCGCGCGGCGCACGGCACGGCGGTCGGCCTCGACCGGCGTGAGCACCCCGCGGGCCACGAGGTCGGCGACCGCGGCGGAGCGGGTGTGCCCGGCCGCGAGGACCGCAGCCCCGGCCAGCCCGGCCCGGGCCAGGAGGACCTCGCGCACGTGGGGATAGGGGGCACGGGGCTCGTCGAGGAGGTCGTCGCCGTCGTCCCACCACACGACGAGGCCGAGGTCGCGCACGGGCGCGAGGGCCGCCGCCCGGGTGCCGACGACGACGGGCACGTGGCCCCTCAGGACCTTGAGGAACGCGGTGTAGCGGGCCTGCGGCCCCTGGTCGGCGGTGAGCCGGGTGTGCCGACCGGTCCCGAGGACGTGGGCCAGCGCCGCCTCGACCCTTGCGACGTCGCGGTGGTCCGGGACGACGACGACCGCCCCCCGGCCGCCCTCGACCGCCGCCCGGACCGCCTCGGCGACCAGGGCCGGCCAGGAGGTGGCGGGCTCGACCGACGGCAGGGCCAGCGCGGTGGCGGCCGGCGCCCCACCCTCGCGCACCCGGGTGAGGAAGGCCGCCCCGGCGGGGTACGGAGCCCACGCCGCGGGCTCGTGGGGCGGGAGCGCGGGATGCTCCGGCGCCTCGGTGGCCAGGGCCTGCTCGGCGCGCGCGTGCCGGGGCGGCACCGCGAGGCGCAGCACATCACCCAGCGTGCCGGCGTAGCGCGCGGCCACCGCCCGCGCGGCGGCCAGCGCCTCGGGGGTGAGCACCGCCTCGGGCGAGACCAGGCGCCGCAGGGGGCTCAGCCGGCCCGTGTGCTCGGCGGTGTCGCGCCGCTCGAGCACCCAGCCGTCGAGGTCCTGCCCCGCGAACCGCACCTTGACCCGGGCGCCCGGCTCGGCACCGGCCGCCATCGACTCGGGCACGAGGTACTCGAAGGGCCGGTCGAGGTGGGCCAGCCCGGTGTCGACCTGCACGAGCGCGACCGGCCGGTCCTCGGTGGTGGGGTCGTCGCCGGCGAGGCGCCGCGGACGGCGCCGCCCGGCGTCCGCGATGAGGGCCAGCTGCTCGCCCTCCCCGCCGCTCTCCGTCACGGAGCCGAACCTAGCGGAGCCCGCCGACCCCGGTCGGGTCGGCGGGCTCCGCCTGTGGACGAACGCCGGATCAGCCGGCGACCGCGCGCTGCAGCGCCTCGACGCGGTCGGTGCGCTCCCACGTGAAGGCGTTCTCGACACCCTCGACGGAGGTGCGGCCGAAGTGCCCGTAGGCGGCGGTCGGCTTGTAGATCGGGCGGAGCAGCTCGAGCTCCTCGAGGATCGCCAGCGGGCGCAGGTCGAAGACCCGGCGGATGGCGTCCTGGATCCTTTCGACGGGAGCGGTCTCGGTGCCGAAGGTCTCGACGTAGAGGCCGACCGGCTGCGCGACGCCGATGGCGTAGGCGACCTGCACCTCGCAGCGACGGGCCAGGCCCGCGGCGACGACGTTCTTGGCGACCCAGCGGGTGGCGTACGCGGCGGAGCGGTCCACCTTCGACGGGTCCTTGCCGGAGAAGGCACCGCCGCCGTGGCGGGCCATCCCGCCGTAGGTGTCGACGATGATCTTGCGGCCGGTGAGGCCGGCGTCACCCATCGGGCCGCCGATGACGAACTTGCCGGTGGGGTTGATGTAGGTGCGGTAAGAGTCGGCGGCCAGCGCGGTGCCGGCGTCGGCGAGCTCGGCGAGGACCGGCTCGATGACGTGGCTGCGGATGTCGGGCTGGAGCAGGCCCTCGAGGCTGACGTCCTCGGCGTGCTGGGTCGAGAGCACGACGGCGTCGAGGGAGACGGCGCGGTCGCCCTCGTAGGCGATGGTGACCTGGGTCTTGCCGTCGGGGCGCAGGTAGGACAGCTCGCCGTTCTTGCGGACCGCCGTGAGGCGCTCGGAGAGCCGGTGCGCGAGGTAGATCGGCAGCGGCATGAGCTCGGGGGTGTCGTCGCAGGCGTAGCCGAACATCAGGCCCTGGTCGCCGGCGCCCTGCTTGTCCTTGGGGTCGACCCCGCCGCTGCGGTTCTCGAAGGCGGTGTCGACGCCCTGGGCGATGTCGGGGCTCTGCTGGCCGATCGAGACCTCGACGCCGCACGACGCGCCGTCGAAGCCCTTGGTCGAGCTGTCGTACCCGATGCCGAGCACGGTCTCGCGGACGATGCGCGGGATCTCGACGTAGGCCTCGGTGGTCACCTCGCCGGCGACGTGGACGAGCCCGGTCGTCACCATCGTCTCGACGGCCACGCGGCTCCGGGGGTCCTGGTCGAGCAGGGCATCGAGGATGCTGTCGGAGATCTGGTCGCAGATCTTGTCCGGGTGTCCCTCGGTGACGGACTCGGACGTGAACAGGCGTGCGGACACGCGGCAACTCCTTCGGAAGGGGGCGGCGCGGCCACGGACGGCGGGCAGCGCACCGCGCCCAACATACCGGTCCCTGAGAACACGGGTGGGCTCGGTCCGAGTCGCGGCGACTGCATGGAATCATGGGGCCCGTGTCCGAGGGGTCCAGCGACGAGGCGATGCGGCCGGGGCCGGGTGTGGCGACGTCCGCGAGCCCGGTCGACGAGGCCCTGTCCCTCCTCACCCGTGCCCAGGACCTGGCCGACCAGCTGCGCGAGGAGGCCGGCACCGAGCTGAGCTCGGCCCGCGCCGAGGCCGCGCGCATCCGGGCCGAGTCCGCGGCCGCCGCCCACGAGCTCGCCGAGCTGCGGGCCGGGGTCGACACCGCCCGCGAGGAGGGTGAGCGACGGCTCGAGGAGACGCGCACCGAGGTCGAGATCATGCTCGCCGACGCGGCGGACCAGGCCTCGCTCCTGCGCCAGCGGGCCACCAAGGCCAGCGACGAGGCCGTCGCGGTCGCCGAGGAGCAGGCCGTCGCCCTCGTGGCCGACGCGCAGCGCCAGGCCGACGAGACCCTCGAGCGGGCCCGCCTCGAGCACGAGTCGACGATGACCCGCCTCGCCGAGGAGGAGCGCGCGCACCAGGAGCGCTGGGAGCTGGAGCACGAGACCCACACCGCCGAGCTCGCCACGCTGCGCGAGTCCACCGGCACCGAGCTCGCCGGTTTGCGGCTCGAGGCCGAGCAGTTCGCGGCCCGGCACCGCGAGGACGCCGAGGCCGAGGTGCTCGGCCGGCTCACCGAGCTGACCACCCGCGAGGAGCAGGCCGCGGCCGAGTCCGCGCGGCTGGTCGAGGAGGCCCGCGCGGAGGCCACCCGGCTCCTCACCGACGCCGAGGCCGAGGCCGCGGGCGTCGTCGACAGCGCCGAGAAGCACCTCGCGTGGGCGCAGGGAACGGTGCGGGAGGTGCTCGAGCGGGCCGACGCCGAGCGCGACCGCCGGGCGCGCGAGCACCACCAGGAGATCGTCGAGCGCACGCGTGTTCACCGCCAGCGCGCGCAGACCCTCCTCGGCAGCGCCACCACCAAGAGCCGCGACCGGATGGCCGAGGCCGAGTCGGCGTCCCGCCGGATGCGCGAGCTCGCCGAGTCCGTCCTCGCCGAGGCCCGTGCCGACGCCGAGCGCACCCGCGAGGCCGCCGCCCGCGAGGCCGAGCGGCTGGTCACCGAGGCCCGCGAGCGGGAGGCGGAGTCCCTCGCGCGGGCCGAACGACGGCTGGCCGAGGCCGAGGAGGGGGCCCGCCGCGTGCGGCAGGCCACCGCCGAGGACCTCGAGCGGATGCACCGCGAGGCGCACGAGGGCCACCGGGCCGCGCGCGCCGAGATCGTCCGGGCCTCCGAGGACGCGCGCCGCCGCGCCGACGCCGTGCGCGCCGAGGCCCACGCCGCGGTCGAACGGGCCCGCTCCGAGGTGCATACACTCGCTGCGCGGCGCGACGCCATCACCACCCAGCTCGGGCGGCTGTCCGGGGTCATCGACGCCCTCGCCGTCCACGACGACGGGTCAACCCCCGACGCGCCGGTCCCCGACCCCGCCCCGCCCACCGACCAGGCAGCCCCGCCCGCCACCGACCCCACCCCCGACCAGGAGTCCTGATGAACCAGCCGGAGTTCCCCACCGTCTTCCGCGGCTACGACCCGGTGCAGGTCGACGCTCACCTCGCGGCGCTGCACCAGGCCGTCGAGACCGCGCGCCAGGAGACCGAGGCCGCCCGCCAGGAGGCCGCCGAGTCCTCCGTGGAGCTCTCCAAGGTCCGCCACGACCACGAGGCCGCCGCCGGCGAGCTCGAGGCCCACCGGGGTCGCGTCGCGCAGCTCGAGGAGGAGGGCCGCAAGGTCTCCAGCCCCACCTTCGCCGACCTCGGTGAGCGGATCGGGACGATGCTCGGCCTCGCCGACGAGGAGGCGACCTCCATCCGCGGCACCGCCGCCGCCGAGGCCGAGGAGTCCCGGCGCGCCGCCGAGCAGGCCTCCCAGCTGACCCGCGCCGAGGCCGACACCTACGCCGAGGAGACCCGCAACCGGGCCGACACCGACGCCGCCGAGGTGCTCTCGCGGGCCAAGGCGCAGGCCGACTCCATCGTCGACGACGCCGCCCGCGAGGCCGCCGCCCGCCGCGAGGAGGCCGAGGCCTACTTCGAGAAGCAGCGCGCCACCGCCGCCGCGCAGGCCGCCGACTTCGAGAGGACCCTCGGGGAGCGCCGCGACGCCGCCGCCGCCGAGTACAACGACCAGATCGCCAAGCAGGACCAGGCGCTGCTCGCGGTGCAGGAGCGCGCCGACCAGCTGGCCCGCGAGGCCGACGAGGACCACCAGGCCAAGACGGGCGAGGCGAACCGCCTGCTCGAGGCCGCGCGCACCGAGGCCGCCGACATCGTCCGGTCCGCCAGGGAGCAGGCCGACCGCGTGCGCCGCGACTCCGAGCGCGAGCTCGCCGCCGCCACCGCCCGGCGCGACAGCATCACCGCCCAGCTGTCCAACGTCCGCAACATGCTGGCCACCCTCGGTGGCCCGGCCGCGGCCGAGGCCCTGGTGGCCCAGCCCGAGGAGCCCGTCGCCGAGGAGCCGCCCGCGCAGGAGCCGGTCGTCGAGGAGGAGCCGGCGCTCGAGGACGCGGTCGTCGAGGAGCCCGGCGACGCCGAGGCCTCCCTCGACGACGAGCTCGAGGCCGGCGAGGAGCTCGACGAGGAGGTCGAGCCCGAGGACGAGCCCGAGGTCGTCGACGAGCAGGCCGACGCCGCGGACGAGCAGCCCGCCCGGAACGGCAAGGGCAAGCGGACCCCCGCCAAGCGCTGACCCCCGCGGGGCCCCCGCAGTCGAACGACGAGAACATGCCGTCCGCCCCTCGGGGAGGGCGGCATGTTCTCGTCGTTCGACCGCACACCGGGCCGACTGGCAGGTCGAGTACACCGCCGACTGAGCCCCTCCGCCGCCCGTCGCCGACTCCCACCGGCCCAGGTTCCGCGTCATCACAGTGACGGCGCGGAACTTCCACGTCGTCGTGGATGCATCCCCGTCGCTCCAAGATTTCCCCGTCATGACGGTGACGGCGCGGACGTTCGCGCATCGAGCGTGCGACCGGACTCCCGGGCGGACAGCCTCAGAGGAGGTCGGTGACGACGTCCCAGACGGCTCCGGCCACGGCGTCCTTGGAGGCGGGTCCGACGTCGAGGACGTCCTCGCTCCCCCGCCGCAGCACGTGGACGGTGTTCTCGTCCTTGCCGAAGGTGACGTCGGCACCGACCTCGTTGACGACGAGCACGTCGCAGCCCTTGCGCGCCAGCTTGGCCCGGCCGTGCTCGAGCACCGAGCCGGACACATCTCCGGTCTCGGCGGCGAAGCCGACCACGACCGGTGACGACGCGGCACCGCGCGCGGCGACGAGGCCGGCGAGGATGTCGGGGTTGCGGACGAGCGCCACACCGGGCGCTGACTCGTCGGGCGAGCCGTCGGACCCGACCTCGTGGGTCTTCTTGATCTTGTGGTCGGCGTACTCGGCGGGCCGGAAGTCGGCGACGGCGGCGGCCATCACGACGACGTCGGCCTCGGCCGCCTCGTCGCGCACGGCGGCCTCCATCTGCAGGGCGGTCTCGACCGGCACGGCCCGCACCCCGGCCGGCACCGTCAGCCCGGACGTCGTCACGAGCACGACCTCGGCGCCCCGGGCCGCGGCCACCCGCGCCAGGGCGTACCCCTGTTTGCCCGAGGAGCGGTTGCCGAGGTAGCGCACGGGGTCGAGGGGCTCGCGCGTGCCCCCGGCCGTGACGACGACCCGCCGCCCGGCCAGCGCCCCCCGGACGGGGGCGGTCGCGGAGGTCGCGGCCCCCGAACGACCCAGCTCGCGGCGGCAGATCTCGAAGAGCTGCTCGGGCTCGGGCAGCCGCCCCGGCCCGGTGTCGCGGCCGGTGAGCCGCCCCGAGGCCGGCGGCACGACGTGCACGCCGCGCTCGGTGAGGGTGCTGATGTTGGCCTGCGTGGCCGGGTGCTCGTACATCTCGGTGTGCATGGCCGGGGCCATGACCACCGGGCAGCGCGCGGTCAGCAGGACGTTGGTGAGCAGGTCGTCGGCCTGGCCGGTGGCCGCGCGGGCCAGCAGGTCGGCGGTCGCCGGGGCGACGACCACGAGGTCGGCCTCCTGGCCGATGCGCACGTGCGGCACCTCGGTGATGTCGGACCACACGTCGGTGTGCACCGGCTTGCCGGACAGCGCCGACCAGGTGGCCTCACCGACGAAGTGCAGCGCCGCCGCCGTCGGGACGACAGTGACGTCGTGGCCGGCCTCGGTGAGCAGTCGCAGGAGCGAGCAGGCCTTGTACGCCGCGATGCCCCCCGCGACGCCGAGGACGACCTTCACGGGCGTCAGCCCTCGGTGGGCGTCTCGGGGGTGGGCTCGGAGGTGAGCAGGCCCTCGTTGATCTCACGCAGGGCGATGGAGAGCGGCTTCTCGTGGACCTCGGAGTCCACTAGCGGGCCGACGTACTCGAGGAGGCCCTCCTGGAGCTGGGCGTAGTAGGCGTTGATCTGCCGCGCCCGCTTGGCCGAGTAGAGGACGAGGGCGTACTTGGAGTCGGCCTGCTCGAGGAGCTCGTCGATCGGCGGGTTGGTGATGCCGATGGGGTTCGCCACGGTTCCGGACACGCGTCAGTCTCGCTTCGATGTGGGGACGGGGGTTCGCGTCCATGATACGAGGTCTTCCGCCGCACGCCGAACCTCGTCGTTGACGATGGTGACGTCGAACTCCTCCGCGGCCGCCAGCTCCTGGCGTGCGGTGTCGAGCCGGGCGGCCCGTTCCTCGGCGTCCTCGGTGCCCCGGCCGACGAGCCGGCGCACCAGCTCGTCCCAGCTGGGCGGCGCGAGGAAGACGAAGAACGCATCGGGCATCGTGCGCCGGACCTGGCGCGCGCCCTGCAGGTCGATCTCGAGCAGGGCCGGCCGGCCGGCGGCCAGCGCCTCCTCGACGGGCCCACGCGGTGTGCCGTACTTGGCGCGGCCGTGCACGACGGCCGACTCCAGCAGCTCGCCGGCGGCGTCCATCGCGTCGAACTGCTCGTCGGTGACGAAGTGGTAGTGGACGCCGTCGACCTCGCCCGGGCGGGGGCGCCGCGTCGTCACCGACACGGACAGCCACACCTCGGGGTGGTGCTCACGGACGTACGCCGCGAGGGTCCCCTTCCCGACCGCGGTGGGCCCGGCGAGGACGGTGAGGCGCGAGCGGGCCGTCACTGCCGCCCGAAGCGGTCGAGGAGCGCCGCCACCTGGTTCTGGCCGAGGCCGCGCACGCGCCGGCTCTCGGAGATGCCGATCTCCTCCATGATCTGGCGGGCCCGCACCCGGCCGACGCCCGGCATCGACTCCAGGAGCGCGGAGACGCGCATCTTGCCGATCACGTCGTTGCTCTTCCCTTCCTCGATGACACCCCCGAGCGAGGCTCCGGCGCGCTTGAGGCGGTTCTTGACCTCGGCGCGCTCCCGACGGGAGGCCGCGGCCTTCTCGAGGGCGGCGGCGCGCTGTTCCTGGGTGAGCGGGGGGAGTGCCACGGGAGGATCCTTGCTGTCGCTGCGGATGCTGGCTGCTCAACACCCGGCGGGTACGTCGCGACTGTACCGCGCCGGGGCAGCCCCTCCGCGTCAGCCCCGCGCGGCCTCGACGACGGCCGCGAGCTCGTCCGCCGACCGGCGTGCCGCGGCGCTCAGCGAGGCGACGTCGGGGCCGGCCCCGAGCACCTCCCGCGAGCTGTTCCCGAGCACCTGCGGGAGGGCGTCGCCGAAGGTCGAGCGCAAACCCTCGGGGGTACCACCCTGGGCGCCCAGTCCGGGAGCGAGCAGCGGTGCGGCAGAACCGAACAGGTCGAGGCCGAGGTCGTGCACCGCGCTCCCTACGGTGGCCCCGACGACGAGGCCCACGCTGCCCAGCCCACCGTCCTCCCGGGCTGCTGCGTTGTCGGCCGCGGCCCCCTCCACGACCGAGGCCGCGACGGTGCGACCGTCGAGGCGCGCGTGCTGCACCGACGGCCCCTCGGGGTTCGACGTCAGGGCCAGGACGAAGACCCCGCGGCCGGTGGCGGCGGCCAGGTCGAGGGCCGGCCGCAGCGAGCCGTAGCCGAGGAACGGGCTGACCGTCACGGCGTCGGCCCGCAGCGGCGAGTCCTCGGAGAGGAAGGCCTGCGCGTAGCCGGCCATCGTCGTGCCGATGTCGCCGCGCTTGGCGTCGAGCAGGGTCAGCGTGCCGGCCTCGCGGAAGGCCTCCAGGACCCGCTCGAGGACCGCGACGCCGCGCGAGCCGAACCGCTCGAAGAAGGCCGACTGCGGCTTCACGCAGGCGACCTGCCCGCCGAACGCCTCGACGCACGCCATCGCGAACCGCTCGAGGCCGTCGACGGTGTCGGGCAGGCCCCACGCGTCGAGGAGGGCGGCGTGCGGGTCGATGCCCGGGCAGAACGGGCCGTGCTCGTCCATCGCGGCGCGCAGCCGGGTGCCGAAGGGAGTAGGTGTCACAGCCGGACCATCCTGTCGTGGGCGATGCCGACGACGTCGGCGAAGCGGGTGAGGCCGTGCCGGGCGACCTCGGCCTCGAGCTCGGTGAGGACGCGCCGGGGTGCGTGCGGGTCGTTGAACGTCGCGGTGCCCACCTGGACGGCCGAGGCCCCGGCGGCGACCAGCTCGAGGGCGTCCTTCCCGGTGCGCACTCCCCCGACCCCGATGACCGGCGCGGTCGGCACGGTGCCGGCGCGCATCGCGGACACCACCTGCCAGATCGCCCGCACGGCGACCGGCCGCACCGCCGGACCGGACAGCCCGCCCGTCACCCCGGCCAGCTGCGGGCGCAGCAGGTCGGTGTCGATGACGATGCCGAGCAGCGTGTTGATCATCGTCAGGCCGTCGGCGCCGGCGCGCAGGGCAGCGTCGGCGATGGCGACGATGTCGGTGACGTCCGGGGTGAGCTTGGCGAACACCGGAACGCCGTCCGGCACCCGGGTGCGGACGATCTGGACGACCCGCTCCGACGACACCGGGTCGCAGGCGAAGACGAGGCCACGATTCGCGACGTTCGGGCAGGAGATGTTGGCCTCGACACCCACGACGCACGACCACGCCGGCGAGGCGACGAGCCGCTGGACGACCTCGCCGAACTCCTCGGCCGTGTTGCCGGCGACCGACACCAGCACTCGCGCACCCTGCTCCGCGAGCCACGGGAGGTCCTTCTCGCAGAAGGCGTCGATGCCGGGGCCCTGGAGCCCGATGGAGTTCAGCATCCCGGAGGCCGTCTCGGCCATCCGGGGGGTCGCCCGGCCCGAGCGCGGGTCCTTCATCACGGTCTTGGTCACGAACGCCCCGAGCTCGGACACCGGGAAGAACCGGTGCAGCTCCTGGCCGTTGGCGGCGCAGCCGGAGGCGGTCATCACCGGGTTGGGCAGCTCGACGCCGGCGAGGCTGGTGCGCATGTCGACCATCAGTGACCCCCCGGCCTCGGCGCCCCGAGCGCGTCGTCGGGCACGCGGGTGATGCCGCCCTCGATGGCGTCCCAGCGCACGCGGTCACCGCGGAAGACCGGCCCCTCGACGCAGGAGCGGACCATCCGGGTCACGCCGTCGTTCCCCGTCACGGGCATCACGCAGGTCATGCAGACGCCGACGCCGCAGGCCATCGACTCCTCGACGGCGACCTGCGCGACCGCACCGTGGGCCTGCGCGACGTCGGTGACCGAGCGCAGCATCCCCATCGGGCCGCAGGCGTAGACGACGCCGGCCGACGTGCGGTCGATGACGTCGCCGAGCACGTCGGAGACCCAGCCCCGGCGACCGGCGGAGCCGTCGTCGGTGGTGACGGTGACGCCGTCGGCGCTGCGGCGGGCCTCGACGACCCCGAAGAGCCGGTCCTCGGAGGCGGCGCCCAGCACGATCTCGACGTGGCAGCCGCGCGCGCGCAGCTCCTCGGCGAGCCAGAACAGTGGCGCGGAGCCGTAGCCGCCGCCGACGAGCACGCACGCGACCGGCTCGGCCGGCAGCGGGAACGGGCGGCCGAGCGGGCCGACGACGTCGACCGCGTCGTGGGCCGAGAGCCCGGTGAGCCACTGCGTGCCGGGACCGTGGGCGGCCACGACGACGTCGACGGTGCCGCCGTAGGTGCCCGACGGCTTAACCTTGTGGAGCGAGAAGCAGCGCCGCAGGAGGTTCGCCGAGGTCGGCCCGCCGACGGCCAGCGCGACGAACTGCCCGGGGTGGGCGAGCTCGGCGACGCCCGGCGCGACGAGGGTGAGGTGGTGGTACGCCCCGACCCGCCGGTTGGCGATGACCTCGCCGGCGACCTGCACGACCCCCGAGCTCACGCGTCCGCCCCGATCCCGTGCAGGTCGAGGGCGGCGGCGTGGTCCTGCAGCGAGGTGACCGTGAGGTCGTCGTGCTGGACCGCCTCGATGGCGAGCACGGCGGCGGCCAGCTGCTGGACCGTGGTGATGATCGGCTTGTCCATCGCCGCCGTCGCCGCCCGGATGGCGTAGCCGTCGGCGCGCGTGGTGGCGCTCGGCCCGCTCGGGCTGTTGACGACCATGTCGATCTCACCGGCGTTGATGAGGTCGACGACCGACTGGCCGCCCTCGCCCCGCTCGGCGTGCTTGAGCACGACATCGGCCTCGATCCCGTTGCGGTGCAGCACCTCTGCGGTGCCGGACGTGGACAGGATGCGGAAGCCGAGATCGACCAGGCGCTTGACCGGGAAGATGATGGCGCGCTTGTCACGGTTGGCGACGGAGACGAACACCGTTCCGCTGGTGGGCAGCCCGCTGATCGCGCCGAGCTGGCTCTTGGCGAACGCCCGGCCGAAGTCGGTGTCGATGCCCATGACCTCACCGGTCGAGCGCATCTCCGGGCCGAGCAGGCTGTCGACGACGAGGCCCTCGGCGGTGCGGAACCGCTTGAAGGGCAGCACGGCCTCCTTGACCGACACCGGCGCGGTCGCGGGCATCCGCCCACCGTCGGCGTGGCGGGGCAGGACGCCCTCGTCGCGGAGCTGGGCGATGGTGGCGCCCAGCATGATCCGCGCCGCGGCGTTGGCCAGCGCGACGCCCGTGGCCTTGGCGACGAAGGGCACCGTGCGCGACGCCCGGGGGTTCGCCTCGAGCACGTAGAGGATGTCCTGGGCCAGCGCGAACTGGACGTTCATCAGCCCGCGCACCCCGATGCCCTGCGCCAGCTTGAGCGTGGACTCGCGGACCCGCTCGAGCTCGGTGGCGCCGAGGGTGACCGGCGGCAGGGCGCACGACGAGTCGCCGGAGTGGATGCCGGCCTCCTCGATGTGCTCCATGATCCCGCCGAGGTACATCTCCTCGCCGTCGTAGAGGACGTCGACGTCGATCTCGATGGCGTCGTCGAGGAAGCGGTCGACGAGCACCGGGTGCTCCGGGCTGGCGACCGTGGCCCGCTCGACGTACCCGGACAGGGTCTCGTCGTCGTAGACGATCTCCATGCCCCGCCCGCCGAGGACGTAGGACGGCCGGACGAGGACGGGGTACCCGATCTCGCGTGCGATCTCGACGGCTTCCGGTGCGCTGTAGGCGGTTCCGTGCTTCGGGGCGGGCAGGTCGGCCTCGTGCAGCACGCGCCCGAAGGCACCGCGGTCCTCGGCGAGGTCGATGGCCTCGGGCGAGGTGCCGACGATCGGCACCCCGTTCTCCTTGAGCGCCTTCGCCAGCCCGAGTGGCGTCTGCCCACCGAGCTGGACGACGACCCCCGCCACCGGCCCGGCCTGCTGCTCGGCGTGCACGACCTCGAGGACGTCCTCGAGGGTCAGCGGCTCGAAGTAGAGCCGGCTGCTCGTGTCGTAGTCGGTGGAGACGGTCTCCGGGTTGCAGTTGACCATCACGGTGTCGTAGCCGGCGTCGCGCAGCGCGAAGGAGGCGTGGACGCAGGAGTAGTCGAACTCGACACCTTGGCCGATCCGGTTCGGACCCGAGCCGAGGATGAGGACGGCCGGCCGCTCGCGCGGCGTCACCTCGGACTCCTCGTCGTAGGCGCTGTAGTGGTACGGCGTGCGGGCGGCGAACTCGGCGGCGCAGGTGTCGACGGTCTTGTAGACCGGGCGCACCCCGAGGGCGTGCCGCACGCCGCGGACGACGGCCTCCGGCATCGAGCGCAGCGACGAGAGCTGGGCGTCGCTGAAGCCGTGCCGCTTCGCGAGGCGCAGCAGGTCGGGTGTGAGCTCGGCTGCGGCGGAGACGTGCTCGGCGACCTCGTTGATCAGCTCCATCTGGTCGAGGAACCACGGGTCGATGCCGGTGGCCTCGTGGACCTCCTCGACCGAGAGCCCGCCGCGCAGCGCCTGCTGCACGAGGACGATGCGCCCGTCGGTGGGGCGGCGCGCGGTGTCGAGCAGCGCGCGCGCCTCCTCGGTGGTGGGCCGCTCCCCCGTCCAGTGGAAGCTGCTGCCGGCCTTCTCGAGGCTGCGCAGCGCCTTCTGCAGCGCCTCGGTGAAGGACCGGCCGATGGCCATCGCCTCGCCGACCGACTTCATCGTCGTGGTCAGCGTGTCGTCGGCCGCGGGGAACTTCTCGAAGGCGAAGCGCGGCACCTTGACGACGACGTAGTCGAGCGTGGGTTCGAAGCTCGCCGGCGTCTCCTGGGTGATGTCGTTCGGCACCTCGTCGAGCGTGTAGCCGATGGCCATCCGCGCGGCGATCTTGGCGATCGGGAAGCCGGTGGCCTTGGACGCCAGCGCCGAGGAGCGGGAGACGCGCGGGTTCATCTCGATGACGACGACCCGCCCGTCGACCGGGTTGACGGCGAACTGGATGTTGCAGCCGCCGGTGTCGACACCGACCCGCCGGATGATCTGGATCCCGATGTCCCGCAGCGTCTGGTACTCGCGGTCGGTGAGGGTCAGGGCTGGGGCGACGGTGATCGAGTCGCCGGTGTGCACGCCCATCGGGTCGAGGTTCTCGATGGAGCAGACGACGACGACGTTGTCCGCGTTGTCGCGCATGACCTCGAGCTCGTACTCCTTCCAGCCGAGGATCGACTCCTCGAGGAGCACCTCGGTGACCGGCGAGTACTGGAGGCCGGCCCCGGCGATGCGGCGGAGCTCCTCCTCGGTGTACGCGAAGCCCGAGCCGAGACCGCCCATCGTGAACGAGGGCCGGACGACGACCGGGTAACCGAGCTCCTCGGCGGCCGCGAGCACCTCGTCCATCGAGTGGCAGATGCTCGAGCGCGCCGACTCGGCCGGGAGCCCGTCGAGGTCGCGGACGGCGTCGACGACGCCCTTGAACTTCTCGCGGTCCTCGCCGAGCTGGATGGCCTCGACGTTGGCGCCGATGAGCGGGCAGTCGTACTTCTCCAGGATCCCGCGGTCGTGCAGCTCGATGGCGCAGTTGAGCGCGGTCTGCCCGCCGAGGGTCGCGAGGACGGCGTCCGGGCGCTCCTTGGCGATGATCTTCTCGACGATCTCGGGGGTGATCGGCTCGACGTAGGTGGCGTCGGCGAACTCCGGGTCGGTCATGATCGTCGCCGGGTTGGAGTTCACGAGGACGACCCGGATGCCCTCCTCACGGAGCACCCGACAGGCCTGGGTGCCGGAGTAGTCGAACTCGCAGGCCTGGCCGATGACGATCGGGCCGGACCCGATGACCAGCACGCTCGTGATGTCGTCGCGCTTCGGCATGTCAGCTCACCCCTTCCGTCGTCGGGCCGGGCGTTCGCGCACCGGACATCAGGTCGATGAAGCGGTCGAAGAGGTAGGCGGCGTCGTGCGGGCCGGCCGCGGCCTCCGGGTGGTACTGGACCGAGAAGGCGGTGAGCCGGTCGCCGTCTCGCACCTCGAGGCCCTCGACGACGTCGTCGTTCAGGCAGACGTGGCTGACGCTGGCCTCCCCGAACTCGGTTGCGGTGGAACCCTCCAGCGGGGCGTCGACGGCGAAGCCGTGGTTGTGCGCGGTGACCTCGACCTTGCCGGTGGTGCGGTCCATCACCGGCTGGTTGATGCCGCGGTGGCCGTACTTCAGCTTGTAGGTGCCGAACCCGAGCGCCTTGCCGAGGATCTGGTTGCCGAAGCAGATGCCGAAGTACGGGAGGCCATCGCGCAGGACGCCGCGCAGCAGCTCGGCCTGGACCTCCGCGGTCGCCGGGTCGCCGGGGCCGTTGGAGAAGAACACGCCGTCGGGGGCGACCGCGCGCACCTCCTCGAGGGTCGCGGTGGCCGGCAGCACGTGCACCTCGATGCCGCGCTCGGCCATCATCCGCGGGGTGTTGCTCTTGATGCCGAGGTCGACCGCCGCCACGGTGAACCGCTTCTCCCCCACCGGCGGCACGACGTAGGCCTCCTTGGTGGCGACCTCGGCGGCCAGCGCCGACCCGGCCATCTCGGGGGCGTCGGTGACGCGGTGCAGCAGCTCGGGGCGCGGCAGCGCGGAGAGGTCGCCGGAGAAGATGCCGACCCGCATCGCCCCGCGCTCGCGCAGGTGGCGGGTCAGGGCGCGGGTGTCGACGTCGCAGATGCCGACGACGCCCTGAGTGTCGAGCTCGTCCTCGAGCGAGCGGTTCGAGCGCCAGCTCGACGGGCGCAGCGCGGGGTCGCGCACGACGTACCCCGCCACCCAGATGCGGCCCGACTCGTCGTCCTCGTCGTTCCAGCCGGTGTTGCCGACGTGCGGCGCGGTCATCACGACGACCTGCCGGTGGTAGCTCGGGTCGGTGAGGGTCTCCTGGTATCCGGTCATGCCGGTGGAGAAGACCGCCTCGCCGACGGTCTCGCCGCGGCGGCCGTAGGCGGAGCCGGTGAAGGTGCGGCCGTCCTCGAGGACGAGGACGGCGGGCTCGCGGGTGGTCAGCACGGTGCAGGCTCTCCTTCCCGCGCGGTGACGGCGCCGCGCAGGATCGTCGTGTGGACCGCGCCGGTCAGCGACCGGCCGTGCCACGGGGTGTTGCGGGACAGGGAGTGGCTGGCGTCGCGGTCGACGGTGACCGACGCCGTGGGGTCGACGAGGACGAGGTTGGCGGGCTCGCCCGCGGCGATCGGGCGGCCGTGCTCGGCGAGCCCCGCGATGCGGGCGGGGTTCTCGGACATGACCTTCGCTAGGCCGGCGAGGGTCATCGCGCCATTCGTCACGAGGAGGTCGTGGACGACGCCGAAGGCGGTCTCGAGTCCGAGCATCCCGAACGCGGCGTCGACGAAGGCGTGCTCCTTGTCGTGCCGGGCGTGCGGGGCGTGGTCGGTGGCGACGGCGTCGATGGTGCCGTCGAGGAGGCCGTCGCGCAGCGCCTGCTGGTCCTCGGTGGGCCGCAGCGGCGGGTTGACCTTGTAGACGGGGTCGTACCCGGCGAGCAGCTCGGTGCCGAGGGCGAGGTGGTGCGGGGTGACCTCGGCGGTCATCGCGATGCCCTGCGCCTTGGCCCAGCGCACGACGTCGAGGCCCTCGGCGGTCGAGACGTGGGCGACGTGCACGCGGCTTCCGGTGTGCCGGGCGAGCATCGCGTCGCGGGCGATGACGGCGGCCTCCGCGACCGGCGGCCAGCCCGGTAGCCCGAGCCGCCCGGAGAGCTCACCCTCGTGGCAGCAGGCCTGCGAGCCTGCGAGAGAGGGGTCCTGGCTGTGCTGGCTGACGACACCGCCGAAGGCGCGCACGTACTCGAGCGCCCGGCGCATCACGCGGGCGTCCGCGACGCAGCGGCCGTCGTCGGAGAACACCGAGACCCGCGCGCGGGAGCGGTGCATCAGGCCGAGCTCGGCGAGCTCGTGGCCCTCGAGGCCCTTGGTGACCGCGCCGACCGGGACGACGTCGACGAGCCCGGCGGACCGGCCGAGGTCGAGGACGCGCTCGGCGGCCTCGGCGGTGTCGGTGACCGGGTTGGTGTTGGCCATGGCGAGGACGGCCGTGAAGCCGCCGGCCGCCGCGGCGCGGGACCCGGTGGAGATGGTCTCGGCGTCCTCCCGGCCCGGCTCGCGCAGGTGGGTGTGCAGGTCGACGAAGCCGGGCAGCAGGACGAGGCCGTCGGCGTCGAGCCGCTCGACACCGGACGGCGCTTCGGATGCGGCGTCCGCACCGACGGCGGCGACAACGCCGTCGCGCACCAGCACGTCGGCCGCTGCCTCGCCGAGGAGACGGGCCCCCGTGATCAGCAGGTCGCTCATGCCGCGGCCTCCTCGCCGGCGAGGAGGTGGTAGAGGACGGCCATCCGCACCGCCACCCCCGCGCTCACCTGGTCGAGCACGAGGCTCTGCGCGGCGTCGGCGGCGTCGGCGCTGATCTCCAGGCCGCGGTTCATCGGGCCGGGGTGGCAGATGACGGCCTCGGGGTTGGCGGCGGTCAGGGCACGCAGCCGGTCGCGGGTCAGGCCGAAGCCCACGGTGTACTCCCTCGGGGTCGGGAAGAAGCCGCCGCTCATCCGCTCCTTCTGGACGCGCAGCATCATCACGGCGTCGGGACCGGAGGCGAGGACCTCGTCGAGGTCGTCGGTGAGGTGCAGGCCGTCGGCGGCGGCCCACGAGCCGATACCGCTCGGCATGAGGGTCGGCGGGGCGACGAGCGTGACGTCGGCGCCGAGGGTGCGCAGCGTGATGGCGTTGGAGCGGAACACCCGGCTGTGGGTGAGGTCGCCGACGATGGCCACCCGGCGGCCCTCGAGGGAGCCGAGCCGCTGCTCCATCGTGTAGGCGTCGAGGAGGGCCTGGGTCGGGTGCTCGTGCGTGCCGTCGCCGGCGTTGACCACACTGGCGTCGACCCACTGGGAGACCTGGTGGGCGCTGCCGCTGGCCATGTGCCGGATGACCACACAGTCGACGCTCATCGCGTCGATGGTCATCACGGTGTCCCGCAACGACTCCCCCTTGCTCGTCGACGAGCCCTTGCCGGTGATGTTGATGGTGTCGGCGCTCATCCACTTGCCCGCGATCTCGAAGCTGGACCGCGTGCGGGTGGAGTCCTCGAAGAAGAGGTTGATGACCGTGCGGCCGCGCAGGGTCGGGAGCTTCTTGACGTCGCGCCGCTGCACCTCGTGCATCTCGGCGGCGGTGGCGAGCAGCATCCGGACGTCGTCGCGGGTCAGGTCGGCGCTGGAGAGCAGGTGCCTCATCGGGTGCCTCCCGGGGTCGAGGGCCGGCCGGCGCGGGTCTCGCCGGCGGCGATGGACACGGAGTCGCCGGCCTCGTCGACCCCGGCCAGGCGCACCATCACGCGCTCGGTGTGGGCGGTCGGCAGGTTCTTGCCGACGTGGTCGGCGCGGATGGGCAGCTCGCGGTGGCCCCGGTCGACGAGCACCGCGAGGCGCACGGCGCGCGGGCGGCCGAGGTCGGCGAGGGCGTCGAGCGCGGCCCGGATGGTGCGCCCCGAGTAGAGGACGTCGTCGACGAGCACGACCACGCGGTCGTCGACGCCCGTGGCCGGGATGCGGGTGCGCAGCGGGGCGCGGGTCGGCTGGTGGCGCAGGTCGTCGCGGAACATCGTGATGTCCAGCTCGCCGACCGGCACCTCGGCGCCCTCGACGTCGTGGAGGAGGGCCGCGAGGCGGCGGGCCAGCTCGACGCCGCGCGTCGGGATGCCGAGGAGGACGAGGTCGTGGGCGCCCTTGTTCCGCTCCACGATCTCGTGGGCGATGCGGCGCAGGGCCCGGGAGACGTCGGGCTCGCTCATCACGGTGCGCGGGGCACCGGGAGCGGCGGCGTCACCGGCCGGGGGCAGCGTGTCGTCGGCGCGCACAGGCGCAGACCTCCTTCCCTGCCTCACGGGACAGGTCGTTAAAGGACGTCGATCGCGGATCACTCTACGGGGTCGGCACGAGTGGGTCGGACACGTGCCCACGACCCGGGACCGTGTCGCCGTAGGGTCGGTGGATGAGCGCTGCCGAGGTCGGGTCGATCGCCCTGCTGTCCGACACGCACGGCGTCCTGCCCGTGCTCGAGGCGGTGCTCGCCGAGCCCGACGTGCGGGCCGCCGACCTCGTCGTCGTCACCGGCGACCTCGTCTCCGGGCCGATGCCGGTCGAGACGCTCGACGCCCTGACCGCCCTCGGCGACCGCGTGCTGCTGGTGCGCGGCAACGCCGACCGCGAGGTCGTCGAGGTCACCCGGGGTGGCTCCACGCCGCACGCCGAGTCGGTGTTCTGCGCCGAGGTGCTCCGGCCGGACCAGGTCGAGCTGCTGGCCGCGCTCCCCCATCCGGTCGTGCGGTCGGTGGCCGGGTTCGGTGACGTCCTGTTCTGCCACGGCAGCCCTCGCGACGACGACGAGGTGGTGCTGGTCGACACCCGGCTCGAGCGGTGGGCGGAGGCGTTCGCCGACGTGCCGTCGTCGGTGGGGACCGTCTGCTGCGGGCACACGCACATGCCGTTCGTGCGGCTCGTGGACCGCCGGCTCGTGGTGAACCCGGGGAGCATCGGGATGCCGTACGGGCGGGTCGGGGGCGCGTGGGCGCTGCTGCGTGACGGGCAGGTGTCGCTGCGGCACACCGAGATCGACGTCGACGCCGTGTGCGACCGCATCGTGGCGGAGTCGACCTACCCGGACGCGCGGGGCTGGGTGGACGAGTACGTGCGGGGCGAGCACTCGGACGCGGTGGCGCTCACCGTGTTCGGGCCGCGGGACGGGCGCTGAGGTTCAGGCGGTGCCGGCCGGGCGGAAGCCCGAGCACAGGACCCGTAGGTGCGTGATGCGCTCACCGTCCGTGCGGTAGTACGCCTGCTGCTCGGCGGTGAAGTCACCGTCGGCGTTGTGCAGCGCGAGCCGGTACGAGACCCGCTGGGTGTCCTCGACGGGCGCGCCCGTGGTGACGTCGAGGAGGGCGCGCACCTCGTCGGAGTCCTCGAACCACGACCCGAAGAGCACCTCGACGAGCGCGTCGGGACCGGTGCCCTCCCAGGCCCGGCCGGGAGTGAGCCCGCGGAAGTCGACGTCCGCGGCCACGAGCTCGTGGACCGTGGCGGCGTCCTTGGCGGCGATCGCCTGTGCGAGGCGGGGGCCGAGCGTGCTCATCCGCACAGTGGACCATGCCGGGCGACGGCCGCGCCAGCACCCCGGCGACCGGTCGATGGCGGGTGTCATCCAGGTCGTGAGACACATAACCATGACCTATGGGTCAGGTAACACACTGTGATGCACTGGTTGCCCGGTCCCGACACCGCCGAAGGAGGCCCCGATGACGACCACCGCCCGCACCACCCCCGGTGCCGAGACCTGTCCCCTCGCGGAGGCCGCCGGAGCGCCCGTCGTCGCACCGACCCGCCAGCCGCTCTTCCCACCGGCCGACGCCGACGCCGAGACCTACCGCGCCTGGCTCGCCGCCTCGCCGTGGCCCGAGGTCGTCTTCGCCAGCGCCGGAGCCCGCTGAGCGCGGCTCACGCGAGGTCGAGCTCGAAGCGGCGCAGCACCGGGTGCGGCGCGAAGAGCGACCACGACACCTCGTCCGTGCGCCGCCATCCCCGTCGCTCGTAGAACGCGATGGCGCGCCGGTTCTCCTCGAAGACCCGCAGCCAGGCGCGCGCGTGGCCCTGCGCCCGCAGGGTGGCGACCAGCTCGTCGTGCACCACGCCCGCGAGGCCGCTCCCCCACGTCGAGCGCGCGGTCCCGAGGTGGAACAGCTCGTCCCCGCGCGTGGCGGCGAACCCGACGAGCACCCCGTCCTCCTCGGCCGCGTACGAGCGGATGGCCGGGTCGGCGAGCTCGTGCACCCAGCGGGAGCGCACCGCATCGTGCGGGAACGGGTGGGTCTCCTGCGGGAAGATGTGGCCCAGTGCCTCGACCGCGCCCTCCTCCTGGAGCGGCAGGAGCGCATCGAGGTCCTCGAGCCGGAGGGGGCGCAGAACTGCCATGCGCCAGACGGTAACCCGGCCGCACGCGCCCTGACAGGCTGGGTGGATGGCCCTCACCGTCGCGCACGACCCGGCCGTCACCGCCCTCCGTGGCGCCGTGGACGCCTTCCTCCGGACCACCCGCTCGCTCCCGGAGGTCGCGCTCCTCGAGCCCTCCCGCTGCCTCGGCTGGACCCGGTTCGACGTGGTCGACCACGTGCTCGCGGGATGGAGCGAGCTGTTCGCGGGGCTGGCCGACCGCACCGACGGCCCGCCCACGGTCGATGCCGCCTCGTACTGGACGGCCTACGCCGAGCAGGAGTCCGGTGCCGACCCCGTCCTCGTCGTCATGGCCCAGCGACGCCACGCGCTCGCGCACTCCCGGCCGTCCGCGGCCGTGACCGCCCTCGACGCCGTCGGCGCACAGCTCGACCGTGTCGTGGCCAACCTCCCCGAGGGCCACCACGCCTTCCAGGGTCACGTGCTGACGAGCGGTGACCTGCTCACGACCTGGGCCGTGGAGACGGTCATCCACCAGCACGACGTGGAGGCCGGTGACGACCTGCCCGAGGCCGCGCTCGACCTCGCGCACCGCACGGCCGAGCACGTCCCGGACCTCGCCGGACGTCTCCCGACCGGCACCTGAGTACCGCTGCGGATGCCCGGCGCCCGTCGGATCGGCGACCGTGAGCGGCATGAAGTGGCTGCTCGGCGTCCTCGCCTCCCTCGTGGTAGTCGTCCCGACCGTGGTGCACGTCCACGACGGTGTCATCGCCACCCACGACCTGCAGCTCGCTCGCGAGGCCGCCGCCTCGGAGCTCGCTGCCGCGCTCCCCGCCGCGCTGTCGGCGACCGGGTCCGAGAACCGACGCGCGCTGCGCGACCTCCCGCCGGCCTCCGGCACGTGGCAGGAGGTCGGGTGCGACATCGACAGCGTCGACGCCGGACTGCTGCCCTACGACCACGTCCAGTGGTGCCGGGTCCGGACCTACGCGATCCTTCCCGACGACGCCGCGGCAGCGGACGGATGCACCTCCACGACCACGCCCCGACGCGAAGGGGACATCGGCAACACCGTCGTCCTCACCGGGACGCAGGAGGCTCTCGAGAACCCGGAGCCCGGCGACGACTGCCTTCCCGGGACGCTGAACGGCACGTGGGCGCAGGGCACGTGGGTCGTCCGAGGCGCTCGTCCGGGGCCACTCCCCGCCGGGTCCCGCTGGCAGGTCGTCATCACCGAGACCCCGGCGAGCCAGTCGCACCTCGGCTGCGACCCGTGGGACATCGTCCTGTGCGGTGACCCACCCGGCGTCCCGTACACCGGCGCCGCCCTGGTCGGCTGACGCCCGGCCCGCTCGTCAGGTGCGGTTGGTGAAGGCGACCGAGACGTCGTCGTCGGACCAGACCTCGATGCCCGCCAGCGACCCTGCGGCGACGGCGATGCGCCCGAGCCGGTCCGAGGGCATCCCGAGGACGTGACCCAGCACGGCTCGGACCGTGTCGGGGGCGCACACGACGACGGTCGTGCCGCCGCGCGCCACGACCTTCCCCCACGCCTCGGCGACGTCGCTCCCGGCCCACGCCGCGTCGACGACCGACCCGACACCGAGCACGTCACCGACCTCGGCGGCCGTCTCGACCGCGTCGTCGGAGGGGTCGGTGAGCAGGCAGCGCGGCGCGCCGCCGAGCAGCCGCTGGACGGCGGCTGCCGCCGACGTCGCCGCCGACCCCGACGCGCCGGCCACGAGGACGACGCGCACCGGGGTTCCCGGCCGACGCGGCACCGGCGCGCACGCCGCCGCGTCATCCGTCACCACGTCACCCGCCGGCTCCTCGACCGCCCCGCCGTCGTGGTCGCGACGGACGGTCAGGCCGTCCATCCCGTCGTTCGAGAGCGCGTCGGCGTCCTTGTTCTCGGCCCGCGGGATCCACTGGTAGCGCACCGACCCGCCGCCGTCCCGCAGCGCGTTCGCCAGCTCGCGCGCCTCGAGCGCCAGCCGACGCATGTCCTCGTGCTTGATCTTCCAGCGGCCCGACATCTGCTCGACGACGAGCTTGGAGTCCATCCGCACGAGCACGTCGGCGGACGGGTCGATGGCGTGCGCCGCCTCCAGGCCGGCGATGAGCCCGCGGTACTCGGCCACGTTGTTCGAGGCCTTGCCCAGCGGCTCGGCGCGCTCGGCGAGCAGCGCGCCGGTCTCGGTGTCGCGCACCAGCGCCCCGTACCCGGCGACGCCGGGGTTGCCGCGCGACCCGCCGTCGGCCTCGACGGTGAGCCGCCGGCTCACAGCCCGGACTCGGGGGTGCGCACGAGGATGCGGTTGCACTCCTCGCAGCGGAGCACCTCGTCCTCCGCGGCGGAGCGCAGGCGCTGGATCTCGACGGGGTTGAGCTCGAGACGGCACCCCTCGCAGCGGCGCTGGCGCAGCGCGGCGGCCCCGGTGCCGGAGGAGGCGCGGATCTTCTCGTAGAGGGCGACCAGGTCCTCACCGACCTCGTCGACGACGCCGGCCCGGGGCGCCGCCACGGTCTCCTCCTCGGCGGCGAGCGTCGCGAGGGCGGCGTCGCGGTCGGCCTCGAGCCGGCCGATCCGCTCGCCCAGCTCGGCGCGCCCGCGCTCGAGCTCGGCCACGTCGTGCTCGGCGTCCTCGGCGCGCTCCATGACCTCGAGCTCGACCTCCTCGAGCTCGCCCTGGCGGCGGGCGAGGGACTCGAGCTCGTGCTGAAGGGCCTGGAGGTCCTTCGCGGTCCCGGTCCCGGCGTCGAGGCGGGCGCGGTCGCGGGCGGCGCGGTCGCGGACCAGCTGGACGTCGGCCTCGGACTTGGCGACCTCGCGCTGGATGTCCCCCAGCTCGGTGCGCGAGCGGACCAGCTGGTCGTCGAGGAGGCGGGCCTTGCCCTCGAGGTCGGCGAGCTCCGCGAGCTGCGGCAGGGTGCGCCGCGCGTGCGCGATCTGGCCCAGCCGCGTGTCGATGGCCTGGAGGTCGAGCAGCCGCTGCTGTCGGGCGGACTCGGCTCTCACGGGGTACCTCCTGCGTCGGCACCGACGACGAACGTCCAGGGGTCGGTGCGCACTGTGCTGATGTGGGTCTCCACCCTAGTGGCGTCCTCCCCGAGGGCCGCGCGCAGTGCCCGGTCGGCCCGCCCGAGCCAGACCTGCTCGCTCGCCCAGTGCCCTGCGTCCACGAGGTAGGGCGGGCCGCCGCGCGACTCCTCGCGCGCCTCGAGCGCCGGGTGGTGGCGCAGGTCGGCCGTCACGTAGACGTCGGCACCGGCCGCGCGGACCGCGTCGAAGAGGTCGTCCCCCGCCCCGCCGAGCACTGCCACGCGGCGCACCGGGGCATCCGGCGGTCCGGACACCCGGACGCCGACCGCAGTCGCCGGCAGGTGCACCGCGAGGTCCTCGACGAAGCGACGCAGGGACACCGGCTCGGGCAGGTCGCCGACGCGTCCCATCGCCTGCCCCTCGGACCACGCGAGCGGGTCGGTGTGCCCGAGCCCGCTCGCCTCGGCCAGCGCCTCGCAGACGCCCTCGTCGGCGACGTCGGCGTTCGTGTGCGCGACGTACAGGGCGATGTCGCCGACGACCAGCCCCGTGACCGTCGCGCCCTTGCCGGTCGTCGTCGCCACCGAGTGCACCCCGCGCAGCAGCAGCGGGTGGTGGGTGAGCAGGAGGTCGGCACCGAGGGCGCGCGCCTCCTCGACGACCGCCAGCGTCGGGTCGACGGCCAGGTGGATGCGACGCACCGGCTGGGCGGGGTCGCCGGTGACGAGCCCGACCCGGTCCCAGGACTGGGCGGTCTCGGGCGGGTAGAGACGCGCGAGGACGTCGAGCACCTCGCGCAGGGTCAGCGGGGTGTCGTCCATGTGGGCCCGGCCGGGATCGAACCGACGACCGACGCGGTGTAAACGCGGCGCTCTACCAGCTGAGCTACAGGCCCCTGGCCGGCGCCGACCCGAGGGCGCGGCGACCGACCGCCGACATCATGGCAGGTCGCGTGGCCCGCGGCGGCCACCCGGCGTCGGCGCGCGTCAGCGGGCCAGCTCGGCGACGGCGGACGGGATGTCCGCGAAGTCGCGGCGCTCCCCCGGTCCGTTGACGAGGGTCCAAGCGATGCGCCCGTCGCGGCCGACGAGGAAGGTGCCCCGCTGGGCGGCCCCGGTGCCCTCGTTGAGCACGCCGAAGGAGCGCGCCACCGCGCCGTGTGGCCACGCGTCGGAGAGCAGGGGGAAGAAGTAGCCCTGGATGTCCGCCCACGCCCGCAGGCTGAAGACGGCGTCGCACGCGATGCAGACCACCTGCAGGTCGTCGGTGACGAAGCGCTCGAGGTGGTCGCGGATCTCGTCGAGCTCACCCGTGCAGATGCCCGAGAAGGCCCAGGGGAAGAAGACGACGACCACGTTCCGCTCGGCCGTGAGGGCCGAGAGGCTGACGTCGGCACCGTTCTGGTCCCGGAGCGTGAAGTCCGGGGCGAGGTCGCCCACCTCGAGCGGGCGGGGTGCGTCGGTCATGGGTCCATCCTGCCAGTCACGGGACACCCCGGCTCCCCCGACCCCGCATACCCCCCGTGGTGTGCCTCACCCCACCGCCGGCGGACCGGGCGGTCAGCGCCGCCCGCCGCGCGGGGCGACGAGCTTGTGCGCCCGCCAACCCTCGGCGGCGTTGAACGTCCCCGCCAGGTGCAACCCGGTGACCACCGCGGCCTCGTCGATGTCGCTCGGGTCCACCTCGCCGGCGTCACCGCGCGGCGTCAGCAGGACGACGAAGCCGCCGTCGTCGAGGGCCCCGACCATGTCGACGAGCGCGTCGCCGAGGTCGCCGTCCTCGGGACGGAACCACAGGAGCACGGCATCGGCCGCCCCCGTGTACTCGTCGTCCTCGAGCTCGGCGCCGCACGCGTCCTCGACGGCGAAGCGGAAGGGGTCGTCGACGTCGTCGTCCCAGCCGAACTCCTGGACCACCTGCTCGGGGGCGAAGCCGAGCCGTTCCACGGCGGCGTTCACGGTCGACCCGGGGTCGACCGGGGGCGGTGCGGGCGTGTTCACGCGGACAAACCTCTCATGACGGGGATCGCTACGGGTGCCTAGTCCACCAACCCGGTCGGGTCCGGTGCAAGAGGTTCCAGGTCGGGGGCCGCGTCGGCCGGGCCACCCGCTCCGACCAGCCGACGCGCCTCGCGCGCCCGGTCGCCGACGACCTCGAGGAAGTCCTCGGCGCGGGCGGCGTCCAGGTGCGGCACGGAGGCGTCGACGGGCCCCGGCGTCGAGACGACCGTCGCGCTCACGAGCCCGAGCCGGGCCTGCAGCGGGCCTTGGCGCAGGGCGAGCGACTGCACCCGCGCGTGCGGCACGACCACCGCCCGCCGGGTCCAGCGTCCCTTGCGCACGTAGAGGGCGCGCGAGGCCACGGCGTAGCCGGTGCGCCGCCACGACCACGGGTCGAGCCACCGCGCGCCGGCCGGCGGCCCGGTCCATCCCGGCTCGCCGCCGTCGCCGTGCAGCGCCTCGAGGAGCACGGGGTCCTCGGGATGGGCACCGAGGGCCGAGAGCACGGCCAGCGCCTCGGCGGACGTGCCGACCGGCAGGAGCACGGTCTCGGTGTCGTCACCGTCGGCACCGGCCTTGACCCCGGCGACGTTGACCCGCACGCGCCACCAGCCCCACGGCCGCCACCAGAGCGGCTGGAGGACCTCGACCGCCTGCACCCGGTGCAGCGGCACGGTGGCGACCCGCAGGTCGGTCAGGCCGTGCCGCACCCGCAGGGCCGTGCGCGAGCGGGCGATCGAGAAGTTGCCGTGGACGAGCATCTCCTTGACCCGGCTGGCCGCCAGGCCGAAGACGACGGGGATCATCGCCGGCGCCGCAGCGAGCGCCTCGAGACCCGCCTCGGCGATGCCGACCGTGAGCGCGGCGCCGACGACGAGGATGCCGAGGACGATGGTCGAGCCGTGCAGGACGGTCGCGACGAACAGCCGGCCGTTCGGGACCGTGACGAGCGGGTCGGCGTCGTCTGGACGGCGCGCGGCGCCGGCCGCGGGTGCGTCCACCGCGGCACCGGGGACCTCCACCCCGGCACCGGGGGCGTGCTGGGGCGCACCACGGTCGTCCGCGCGACCGGCGAGGTCGAGCAGGTGCGTGCGCAGCTCCTCGGCCCGGTCCGCACCGAGGAAGGCGAGGGTGAGGTGGGAGTCCGAGCCGCCCGCCGACTGCACCACGACCTGGCTGAGCCCGAGCAGCCGGGCGAGGATGGGGCGCGTCGTCTCGACCGCCTGGACCCGCTCGAGCGGCACCTGCCGGTGCTGGCGGAACAGGACGCCCGTGCGCAGCTCGACCTGGCCGCCCGCGACCCGGAAGCGCGAGAACCGCCAGCTGACCCAGCTGACGCCGCCGACGGCCGCGAGGACCACGACGAGCGCCACGAGCGCGAGGACCGGGTGGGCGGTGATCGCCCGCCCGCCGGTGTCGTCGGCGACGTCGCCCGGGATGAACCGGCCGGGCTCGAAGGACTGGAACAGGGTGTCGACGAGCTGGCTGATGGCGTAGCCGAGCACGGCGAGCAGCACGACCCCACCGCGCAGCAGCGGCGAGAGGGGGTGCAGCCGCTGCCAGCCCTGGTCGGCCGGCTCCCCCGCGGCCACCGCCCCCTGCTCGGTCACAGGCCGGCCCGCTGCGCCTCGCCCCGCGCGGCGAGCCGGGCGCGCAGCGCCTCGGCCTCGGCGGTCGGCAGCCCGGGCAGCGACCCCCCGCTCTCGGGGGACGCGGTGTGGATCTCGCACGAGGCGATGCCGAAGCCTCGGGCCAGCGGCCCGGACTGGATGTCGACGTACTGGAGGCGGCCGTACGGGACGCTGACGAGGCTGCGGAAGAGCCGGCCCTTGCGGATGACGATCTCCTCGTCGAGCTCGACCCACGAGATCGCCGAGACCTGGCGGCGGATGACCCACGCCGACCACAGGCTTACGACCAGGAGCGCCGCCGTGCCGAGCCAGACCCATCCGGTGACGAGCAGGGCCACGAGCACGGTGGCCAGCAGCGGCAGGACGAGGACCGCCGCGAGGACGAGCAGCCGCACCGTCGCGAGCTGCGGCGCGACCGGCCGCCACCCGAGCGAGCCACCGCGGAGGGTGACCTCGGGAGCGGGGTCTGCGGGCGGGCTCGGCGGGGCCGGGTCGGTCATGGCGCCCAGTCTGCCCCAGCCCCCCGACCCGCTCGCGCGAGCCCGTGGGCGCGGTGTGTTTGGATGCCGTCATGGGCCGGGTGACCACACGGGTGCCCCGCACGCGGGTCGACGTCGCGCGCGAGGTGGTGGTCGGCCGCCCGGACACCGTCGCCGTCGAGGAGCCCGTCGAGGTCCGGGTCGGCGAGAGCCCGGTGACGACCACGATGCGCACGCCCGGCGACGACTTCGACCTCGCCCTCGGCCACCTCCTCACCGAGGGGATGATCGGCTCCGCCCACGACGTCGCGGCGATGATGCACTGCACCGACGTCGGCCCCGACGGCTCGCCCACCTTCAACGTCGTCGAGGCCACCCTCTCCCCCGGTGTCGCGCTGCTGCGCCCGGCCCGCGAGCGCACCGAGACGATGACCAGCGCGTGCGGTGTCTGCGGCTCGGCCTCCCTCGACGCCGTCCGCACGGCGAGCCGCTTCGACGTCGCCGCCGACCCCGTCGCGCTCGAGCCCGCGGTCCTCGCCGGCCTGCCGGATGCGCTCCGCGAGAGGCAGCCCGTGTTCGAGCGCACGGGCGGTGTCCACGCCGCGGGCGTCGCCACGCCGGACGGCGAGCTGCTCGTGGTCCGCGAGGACGTCGGCCGGCACAACGCCGTCGACAAGGTCGTCGGTGCACTGGCCCGCGAGCGCGAGCTGCCCCTCGCCGCAGCGGTGCTCGTCGTCAGCGCTCGCGCCAGCTTCGAGATCGTCCAGAAGGCGGCGGTGGCCGGCATCCCGGCGGTCGTCGCCGTGGGCGCCCCGACGTCGCTGGCCGTCGAGCTCGCCGCCGACGCCGGCATCACGCTCGTCGCCTTCACCCGCGAGGGCCGCTTCTCCGTCTACGCCCGGCCCGACCGCATCGTCGGCCTTTGACCTCCTTCGACGTACCGGCCGGTAACGGACCCGGATTGTGACGGCGGCCGCGCGAGGGTGAAGGATGGGCGGACCGGCCCCCGACCCGGGGCGCGGATCGCGACCGCTGAAAGGACGTGCGCGTGGCCCTCCACGAAGACGTCGGACCCATCCTCAACGGCATCCCGACGCACCTCCCGGACATCGACCCCAGCGAGACCGACGAGTGGCTCGACAGCCTCGACGCGGTCATCGACGGCCCCGGCCGGATGCGCGCGCGCTACCTGATGCTGCGCCTCCTGGAGCGGGCCCGCTCGATGCAGGTCGGCGTCCCGTCGCTGACGACCACCGACTACGTCAACACCATCGGCCCCGAGCAGGAGCCGTGGTTCCCCGGCGACGAGGACACCGAGCGCCGCTTCCGCGCCCTGCTGCGCTGGAACGCCGCGATGGTCGTCCAGCGCGCGCAGCGCCCGGGCATCGGCGTCGGCGGCCACATCTCCACGTACGCCTCGGCCGCGACGCTGTACGAGGTGGGCATGAACCACTTCTTCCGCGGCAAGGACCACCCCGGCGGTGGCGACCACATCTTCTTCCAGGGCCACGCCTCCCCCGGCATGTACGCCCGCGCCTTCCTCGAGGGCCGGGTCAGCGAGGACCGCCTCGACGGCTTCCGCCAGGAGCACAGCCACGTCGTCGACGGCGAGCCGCTCGCGCTGCCGAGCTACCCCCACCCGCGCCTCATGCCGGACTTCTGGGAGTTCCCCACGGTGTCGATGGGCCTCGGCCCGATGAACGCCATCCACCAGGCGCAGTTCGACAAGTACCTGCACAACCGGGGGATCAAGGACACGAGCCAGCAGCACACGTGGGCCTTCCTCGGTGACGGCGAGATGGACGAGCCCGAGTCGCGCGGGCTGCTCCAGCTCGCCGCCCAGGAGGAGCTCGACAACCTCACCTTCGTCGTCAACTGCAACCTCCAGCGCCTCGACGGCCCGGTGCGCGGCAACGGCAAGATCATCCAGGAGCTCGAGGCCTTCTTCCGGGGCGCCGGCTGGAACGTCATCAAGGTCGTGTGGGGCCGTGGCTGGGACCCGCTGCTCGCCGCCGACGGCGACGGCGCCCTCGTCCACCTCATGAACTCGACGTCGGACGGCGACTACCAGACCTTCCGCGCCAACGACGGGAAGCACGTCCGCGACAACTTCTTCGCGCGAGACCCCCGCACCCGCAAGATGGTCGAGGACTGGTCCGACGACGACATCTGGTGGAAGCTCAAGCGCGGTGGCCACGACTACCGCAAGGTCTACGCGGCGTACAAGGCCGCCATGGGGCACACCGGCCAGCCGACCGTCATCCTCGCGAAGACGATCAAGGGCTACGGCTTGGGCAAGGGCTTCGCGGGGCGCAACGCGACGCACCAGATGAAGAAGCTGTCGCTCGACGACCTCAAGTCCTTCCGCGACTCGCTGAACATCCCGGTCACCGACGCCCAGCTCGAGGACCCCTACCGCGCGCCGTACTTCCACCCGGGCGCCGACGACGAGGTCATCCAGTACGCGCTCGAGCGGCGCCAGAAGCTGGGTGGCGGTCTGCCGGAGCGCCGTTCGAAGCACATCCCCATCCACCTGCCCGACGGCTCGGCCTACGCGCAGGTGAAGAAGGGCTCGGGCAAGCAGGAGGTCGCCACGACGATGGCCTTCGTCCGGCTGCTCAAGGACCTCATGCGGGACAAGGAGTTCGGCAGCCGCATCGTGCCGATCATCCCCGACGAGGCCCGGACCTTCGGGATGGACAGCTTCTTCTCGACGATCAAGATCTACAACCCGCACGGCCAGCGCTACACGCCGGTCGACGCCGAGTTGATGCTCGCCTACCGCGAGGCCACCGACGGCCAGATCCTCCACCTCGGCATCAACGAGGGCGGGTCGATGGCGGCCTTCACGGCCGTCGGGTCGAGCTACGCCACGCACGGCGAGCCGATGATCCCGATCTACGTCTTCTACTCGATGTTCGGCTTCCAGCGCACCGGTGACTCGGTGTGGGCCGCGGCCGACCAGATGACGCGCGGCTTCCTCATCGGGGCCACCGCCGGACGCACCACGCTGACCGGCGAGGGCCTCCAGCACGCCGACGGTCACAGCCCCCTGCTCGCCTCGACGAACCCCGCTGTCGTGCACTACGACCCGGCGTTCGCCTACGAGATCGCGCACATCGTGCAGGACGGTCTGCACCGGATGTACGGCACCGACGAGTCGCTCACCGACGACGAGCGCAACGTCATCTACTACCTGACGGTCTACAACGAGCCGATGCGCCAGCCGGCCGAGCCCGAGGACCTCGACCGCGAGGGCGTGCTCAAGGGCATGTACCTCTACGCCGAGGGCACCACCGAGGGCCTGCCCGAGGGTGCGCCGCGCGTGCAGCTGCTCGCGTCGGGCGTCGGGATGCCGTGGGCGCTCGAGGCCCAGGAGCTCCTGCGCAACGACTGGCACGTCGCCGCCGACGTCTGGTCGGTCACCTCGTGGAACGAGCTGCGCCGCGACGGGCTCCGGTGCGACGAGGCCGCGTTCCTCCACCCGGAGGACGAGGCGCCGGTGCCGTGGGTCACGCAGAAGCTGCAGGGCCGCCAGGGCCCGGTCGTGGCCGTGTCCGACTACATGCGGGCCGTCCAGGACCAGATCGCCCAGTGGGTGCCCGGCGACTTCGCCTCGCTCGGCGCCGACGGGTTCGGGTTCTCCGACACCCGTCCCGCCGCCCGCCGGTACTTCCACATCGACGGCCCGTCGATGGCGGTGCGCGCCCTGCAGTCGCTCGCCGAGCGCGGTGAGGTCGAGCGGTCGGTGCCGCTCGAGGCCGCCCGCCGGTACCGGCTGCACGACGTGACCGCCGGCTCGTCCGGAAACGAGGGCGGCGACAGCTGACCTCGGCCCGTCGAGAGTAGAGAACACGCCGCCTGCGCACCGTCGCACGCGGCGTGTTCTCTACTCTCGACGGGTGAGCACCCCAGGAGCAACCCGATGATCGCCGCCTTCAGCATCGCCCCGAGCAGCCCGGACGACACCGGCTCCTACGCGGCCGCCGTCGCGGAGGCGGTCGACATCGTGCGGGCCTCCGGGCTGCCGCACGAGACGAACGCGATGTTCACCAACCTCGAGGGCGAGTGGGACGAGGTGTTCGGCGTGCTGAAGCAGTGCGTCGACGCCATGACCGCCCGCCACCCCCGCGTCTCGCTCGTCGTGAAGGCCGACATCCGCCCCGGACACACCGGGATGCTGGAGTCGAAGGTCCGGCGCATCGACGAGGCCCTCGGCGAGGAGTAGGGCCGGCTCGACTTTGGATGTATGCAGAGCTCTGTATATGCTTGCATCGTGTCCAAGGTCCTGACTTCCCTGCCCGTCGGCGAGCGCGTCGGCATCGCCTTCTCCGGAGGGCTCGACACCTCGGTCGCGGTCGCGTGGATGCGCGAGAAGGGCGCCGTGCCCTGCACGTACACCGCCGACCTCGGCCAGTACGACGAGCCCGAGATCGACACCGTCCCGGACCGCGCCGGCCAGTACGGCGCGGAGGTGGCGCGGCTCGTCGACTGCCGCTCCGCGCTGGTGGAGGAGGGCCTGTCCGCGCTGGCCTGCGGCGCCTTCCACATCCGCACCGGCGGGCGCACCTACTTCAACACCACGCCGCTGGGGCGGGCCGTCACCGGCACCCTCCTCGTGCGCGCGATGCAGGCCGACGAGGTCGAGATCTGGGGCGACGGCTCGACCTTCAAGGGCAACGACATCGAGCGGTTCTACCGCTACGGCCTGCTCGCCAACCCGAACCTGCGGGTCTACAAGCCGTGGCTGGACGCCGACTTCGTCACCGAGCTCGGCGGCCGGCACGAGATGAGCGCCTGGCTCACCGAGCGCGACCTCCCCTACCGGCAGAGCCAGGAGAAGGCGTACTCGACCGACGCCAACATCTGGGGCGCCACGCACGAGGCGAAGACGCTCGAGCACCTCGACGAGTCGATGGAGGTCGTCGAGCCGATCATGGGCGTCCGCTTCTGGGACCAGTCCGTGGCGATCGAGCAGGAGGACGTGACCATCGCGTTCGTCGAGGGCCGCCCGGTCGCGATCAACGGCCGCACCCTCGACCCCGTCGCGCTCGTGCACGAGGCGAACACCATCGGCGGGCGGCACGGCATCGGCATGTCGGACCAGATCGAGAACCGGATCATCGAGGCGAAGTCGCGCGGCATCTACGAGGCGCCCGGCATGGCGCTGCTGCACATCGCCTACGAGCGGCTGCTCAACGCGGTGCACAACGAGGACACGATCGCGAACTACCACAACGAGGGTCGGCGCCTCGGGCGGCTGCTCTACGAGGGCCGCTGGCTCGACCCGCAGAGCCTGATGCTCCGCGAGGCCGTCCAGCGCTGGATCGCCTCGGTCGTCACCGGCCAGGTGACCCTGCGGCTGCGGCGCGGCGAGGACTACTCCCTCGTCGACACCCGCGGCGAGAACTTCAGCTACCACCCGGACAAGCTCTCGATGGAGCGCGTCGAGAACGCCGCCTTCGGCCCGCAGGACCGGATCGGGCAGCTGACGATGCGCAACCTCGACATCGCCGACAGCCGCGCCAAGCTCGAGCTCTACGCCGAGCAGCCGAACGACCAGGGCCAGCTGCTCGTCGAGAACGGCACCCTCTTCGGCGAGCTCCCGGCCGGTGGCTACGACCGGATCACCGACAACCCGGGCGCCGACGGCACCGACGAGCAGGCGCTGGACGCGGCGGCGATGGAGTTCGGCACCGACTGAGCCGCTCGTCCGGAACCTCCAAATAGACTCCGGGCATGCCGACCGTCGCCTCCGCCGAGACCCGGGCGCGCGTCAGCCGGGCCGCCGGCGACCTCGGCGCGGCCGCGGTGCGCCAGATGGAGGCCGACCACGAGTGGTTCCGCGCCCTCTCGGCCGAGAACCGCTCGTGGGTCGGGCTCGTCGCCCAGGCCGGCATCACGAGCTTCATCGAGTGGTTCGGCGGCGACCAGGAGCGGGCCGCCGTCACCGCTGACGTCTTCGGCACCGCCCCCCGCGAGCTGACCCGCTCGATCAGCCTGGCGCAGACCCTCGACCTCATCCGCACCGTCATCGGCGTCGTCGAGCGCGACATCCACGACCTGGCCGCCCCCGGCGAGGGTGACGGTGCCCGCGAGGCCGTCCTGCGCTACAGCCGCGAGGTCGCCTTCGCCGCCGCCGAGGTCTACGCGGAGGCCGCCGAGGCCCGCGGCGCGTGGGACGCGCGCCTGGAGTCACTCGTCGTCGACGCCGTCATCCGCGGCGAGGCCGACGACTCGATGCAGTCCCGCGCCGCCGCGCTCGGCTGGGGCGCCGTCAGCGGCGTGGCCGTCGTCGTCGGCTCGACCCCGGTCGGGGCCACCGGGGCCGTCATCGGCGAGCTGCACCGCACCGCCCGGCGCAGCGGCGTCGAGCTGCTCGTCGCCATCCACGGGCCGCGGGTGGTGTGCATCGGCGGCGGGGTCACGGACCCGATGTCCCTCGCCGAGACCCTCGATGCCCACCTCGGCGACGGCCCGCTCGTGGTCGGGCCCACCGTCCCGCACCTGTTCGCCGCGGGCCGGAGCGCCCGCGCCGCCATCTCCGGGCACACCGCGGCGCCCGCCTGGCCCGGTGCCCCGCGGCCGGTCCACGCCGACGACCTCCTCGCCGAGCGCGCGCTGCTCGCCGACCTGCCCGCGCGCAACGCCCTGACGGCGCGCATCGTGCGCCCGCTCGAGGAGGCCAGCGGCGGCTCGCTGCTGGAGACCGCGGCGGCGTGGCTCGACGGCGGCCTCGGGGTGGAGGGCACGGCCCGCGCGCTCATCGTCCACCCCAACACGGTCCGCTACCGGCTCGCCGGCATCGCCAAGGCCACCGGGTACGACCTCACCGACCCCCACGACGCCCAGACCGTCCGCCTGGCGCTCGCCCTGCACCGGCTCGGCCCCGTGACGCGCGCCACTCCCCGACCCTGACGCCGCCCCTCGTCGCGCACGGATTGTGGGAATCCTCCAAACCGGGGCGCCGAGGTTCGTCCCCGCTCGTCACGAGGAGGGCACGGCCGACGGGACAGGCTGGGACGCGTGATCGTCATCGTCTGTCCGGGCCAGGGATCGCAGACCCCCGGCTTCCTCGCCCCGTGGCTCGAGCTGCCCGGCGCCCGTGAGCACCTGAGCGCGCTGTCGGACGCCGCCGGGGTCGACCTCGTCGCCCACGGCACGACGTCCGACGAGGAGACGATCAAGGACACCGCCGTCGCCCAGCCGCTGCTCGTCGGCGCCGGCCTGCTCGCGCTGCGGGCCCTCGGTGAGCACACCGCCCCCGGCGCCCTCGCCGGCCACTCCGTCGGAGAGATCACGGCGGCTGCCGCCGCGGGCGTCCTCGCCGAGGACGACGCGATGCGCCTCGTCGCGCTCCGCGGCCGGGCGATGGCCGAGGCCAGCGCCGCCACCCCCACCGGCATGAGCGCGGTCCTGGGCGGCGACCCCGCCGACGTCCTCGCGACGATCGAGCGGCACGACCTCACGCCGGCCAACGTCAACGGCGCCGGCCAGGTCGTCGCCGCGGGTGCGCTCCCGGCCCTGGCCGCCCTGGCCGCCGACCCGCCCGCGAAGGCGCGCGTCATCCCGCTCAAGGTGGCCGGGGCCTTCCACACCCACTACATGGAGCCGGCCGTCGAGGCCCTGCGCGCAGCCGCCGCCGACCACGACGTCTCCGACCCCGGCGTCACCCTCGTCTCCAACCGCGACGGAGCCACGGTCACCGACGGGCGCGAGGCCCTCGACCGGATCGTCGCGCAGGTGTCGAACCCGGTCCGCTGGGACCTGTGCATGGAGCGCTTCGCCGCGCTCGGGGTGACCGGCATCATCGAGCTGCCGCCGGCCGGCACGCTCGTCGGCCTCGCCAAGCGCGCCCTCAAGGGCGTCGAGCTCCTCGCGGTCAAGACGCCCGACGACCTCGACGCCGCCCGCACCCTCCTCGAGGAGCACACCGCATGAGCCCCACCCCCAAGGGCACCGGCCACCTGACCGCCGGTCCGGTCACGAACTCGCGGATCAGCGGCATCGGCGGCTACCGGCCGCGCCGGGTGGTCCCGAACAGCGAGCTCGTCGAGCGCATCGACTCCTCCGACGAGTGGATCCGCGAGCGCTCGGGCATCATCGAGCGCCGCTTCGCCGGCGAGGGCGAGTCGGTCATCGACATGTCGGTGTTCGCCGCGACGCCTGCGCTCGAGATGGCCGGGGTGGCCGCCGAGGACCTCGACGCCGTGCTCGTCGCCACGGTCAGCTGGCCGTACCAGACCCCGGCCGCCGCCCCGATGCTCGCCGAGCGGCTCGGCACCAAGGCCGCCGCCTTCGACATCTCCGCGGCCTGCGCCGGGTACTGCCACGGCATCTCGCTGGCCTCCGACATGGTGCGTACCGGCACCGCCCGCAACGTCCTCGTCGTCGGGGTCGAGCGGCTCTCGGACTTCACCTCGCTCGACGACCGCGGCACGGCGTTCATCTTCGCCGACGGCGCGGGCGCGGCGGTCGTCAGCCAGTCCGACACCGTGGGCATCGGCCCGACGGTGTGGGGCTCGGACGGCGCGCAGTGGGAGGCCATCTCGCAGACCGAGTCCTGGATCGACGTCCACGAGAAGCAGCTCGGCTGGCCGCACATCGGGATGGCCGGGCAGACCGTCTTCCGCTGGGCCGTCTGGGGCATGGCGCCCGTGGCCCAGCAGGCGCTCGACGCCGCCGGCATCACCGCCGACCAGCTCGACGCCTTCATCCCCCACCAGGCCAACGTGCGCATCATCGACGCGATGGCCAAGAAGCTCGGGCTGCCGGAGGACCTGCCCATCGCCCGCGACATCGCCTACACCGGCAACACCTCCGCGGCGTCCGTCCCGCTGGCCATGGAGCGCATGGTGCGGCACGGTGAGATCCCGAGCGGCGGGCTCGCCCTGCAGATCGGCTTCGGCGCCGGGCTGTCCTACGCGGCGCAGGTCGTCGTCATCCCCTGACTCCCGTGGGCCCACGGGTCACCCGGGCCGAGCAGCACCCAACCGAACCGAAGGAGAGCACCATGGCAGACCAGCAGGAGATCCTCAGCGGCCTCGCGGAGATCGTCAACGAGGAGACCGGTCTGGACCCGGCCGAGGTCCAGATGGACAAGTCCTTCACCGACGACCTCGACATCGACTCGCTGTCGATGATGACCATCGTCGTCAACGCCGAGGAGAAGTTCGGCGTCCGCATCCCCGACGACGAGGTCAAGAACCTCGCGACCGTCGGCGACGCCGTCAACTTCATCCAGTCCAACCAGGGCTGAGGCCCGCGCGCGGCCTCCCCGACCGGGAGGCCGCGCCGGCCGGCACCACCCCACCGCCGATCCCGGCACCCCACGTCACCCACGAGGAGCACCAGCACCCATGAGCGAGCGTCGCGTCGTCGTCACCGGCCTCGGGGCCACCACGCCCCTGGGCGGCACCATCGCCGAGACCTGGGAGGGCATCCTCGCCGGGCGGTCCGGGGCCAAGCCGCTGCCCGAGGAGATGGTCGAGCGCTACGAGCTGCCGGTCCACTTCGCGTGCACCATCGCGCAGGACCCGCTCGAGGTCCTCACCAAGGTGCAGGTCCGGCGGATGGATCCCAGCGCCCAGTACGCCGTCATCGCCTCGCAGGCCGCGATGGAGGACGCCGGCTCCCCCGAGGTCGACCCGGAGCGCCTGGGCGTGGCCATCGGCACCGGCATCGGTGGCGTGTGGACCCTCCTCGACCAGTGGGACATCCTGCGCGAGAAGGGTCTTCGCCGCGTCTTCCCGCTGGCCGTCCCGATGCTCATGCCGAACACCTCGTCCGGCAACGTCTCGCTGCTGCTCGGCGCCCGCGCCGGCGCGCACACCACGGTGTCGGCCTGCGCCTCGGGCGCGGAGTCCATGGGCAGCGGCTACGACATGATCCGCGACGGCCGGGCCGACATGGTCGTGGCCGGTGGCACCGAGGCCGCGACGCACCCCATCTGCTTCGCGGGCTTCGCCCAGATGCAGGCCCTCTCGACGCGCAACGACGACCCCGCCGCCGCCTCGCGGCCCTACGACACCGGCCGCGACGGCTTCGTCATGGGCGAGGGCGCGGCCGTCATGGTGCTCGAGGAGTACGAGCACGCGAAGGCCCGCGGCGCGCGCATCTACGCCGAGTTCGCCTCGATCGGGATGTCCGCCGACGCGCACCACATCACCGCGCCCGAGCCCGAGGGCGCCGGTGCGTCCCGGGCGATGCGCGCCGCCGTCGAGCGGGCCGGGCTGTCGGACAGCGACATCGTGCACATCAACGCGCACGCCACCTCGACCCCGGTCGGTGACGTCGCCGAGGCCAACGCCATCCGGCGGGCCTTCGGTGCGGCGGCCGACGGGATGCCGGTCAGCGCGACGAAGTCGATGACCGGGCACCTGCTGGGTGCGGCCGGCGCCCTCGAGGGGCTGCTGACCGTCCTGGCCGTGCACCACCGCACGGCGCCGGCGGCCATCAACATCACCGACTTCGACCCGGCCATCGAGCTCGACGTCGTGCGCGGTGAGCACCGCGCGCTGCCGGACGGCGACATCGCGGCGCTCAACAACTCGTTCGGGTTCGGCGGCCACAACGTCGCACTCGTGGTCAAGAGCGTCTGAGCCACCGGACGGCCCGGTTCGCCTGCGGGCGGGCCGGGCCCCTGCGTACCCTCCTCCCGTGGACGGGGAGGGCGGCGCCGATGACCGGCGCGCGGAGGGGACGTACGTCAGCACCGACGCGGTCATCGCGCGCGAGGTGGCGGCGGTCGTCGGCGACATCGAGTCGACACCGGGCTACTGGCGACCGTTCGTGCGCCGGCACGCCCTGGTGACCGCGCTCTTCGTCGGGGTGCTGCTCGCGCTCGGGGCGACCGGGTACGCCGACCGCGCCGGGGTGCTGCGGGCCACCACCCTCGCGCTCGTCGTCATGGCGGGGCTGACGGCCCTCGACGGGTGGCAGGTCAGGCGGCGCCTGCGCGGTGCGGTGCGCGCGCAGGTCCGGGGCTCATGCCCTCCCGGCACGCCCGTCAGCGCGACCTGGACGTCGCAGGACGTGGTGTTCCGGCTGCCGAGCCACGAGGTCCGCCTGCTGCTGGGGACCGTCAGCGGTGCACGGGTGCGCGAGGGCGTGCTCCTCCTCGACCAGCCGTCGGTACCGCGGGCGTGGTCGGTGCCGGTCGAGCTCCTCGGGGCCGACGGCCTGCCGCTCCTGCGCACGGCACTCGGGGCGCGCCTGCACGAGCCCCTCTGACGCCGGCGGTGCTCAGCCGACCTTGTGCAGCCAGCGGACGGGTGCGCCCTCGCCGGCGTAGCGGAAGGGCTCGAGCTCGTCGTCCCACTCGAGGCCGAGCAGCTCCTCGATCATCTCCTGCATCGCCTCGGAGCTGCCCTGCGCCAGCACGACGACCTCGCGCAGCCGGTCCTCGTTGATGACGGCGTCGCCGTTGGCCGAGGTCCAGGTGTGGTGGATGCCGAGGCGGGGCGTGTGCGACCAGCGCGAGCCGTCGGTGCCGGGGCTCGGCTCCTCGGTGACCTCGTAGCGCAGGTGGTCCCAGCCGCGCAGCGAGGAGGCGAGACGTGCGCCGGTGCCGGCCTCGCCGGCCCAGCTGAGCTCGGCACGGACCATCCCGGGGGCGGCCGGCTGGTCGGTCCAGTGCACGCTGACGCGGGCGCCGAGGACTCCCTCGATCGCCCAGACCACGTGCGGGCAGAGCGCCTTGGGCGTGGAGTGGACGTAGACCACTCCTCGCGTGGCGGTGCGCGGCATGGCGAACGACATCCTGGTCTCCTTCACGTGCGGTGGACGTCTTCCCCAACGCCAGAGCTCGTGACGGGACCGGTCGCGGCCGGTGGTGCAGCTGTGCGGGCACGCGGACGTGCTGTTGTGGGTCACATCATGCACCACCCGGCGCACCCGCACCAGTGATCACAGGAATCACGGAGTGGGTGCGTCGGGCGGGGGCGCGTGCCGGTGGTGCGGTCAGACGTTCGCCGTGCCGGAGGTCGTCGTCGCGCTGGTGCCGTTGGCGTCGGACGGCGTGGTGGAGCCGGTCCCGGAGCCCTGGTCACCGGGCGCCGCGCCACCGGGCATCCCGCCGCCGCCAGGCCCGCCGGTGTGCTGCTCGGTGCCGGTGACCGCGAAGGTCTTCGACACGAGCACGTCGACCCGGCCGCTGTCGGTGGTGACGGTGACCTCGTAGCTGCCGTCGGAGAGTGCGCGCACGCCGCTGACGGTGCCGCCGCTCACGGACTTCTGCGCGGCGGTCACGGCCTTGCTCGCCGCGTCGGCGGTGAGGGTTCCGCCGGCGTCCATCATCCCGCCGCGGCCGCCGCCGGGCCCGCCGTCCGTGCCGGCCTGGCCGCCGCCGGGGAGGGTGCCGCCGCTCGACCCGCCGCCGTTCGCGTCGGCGCCGGACCCGGAGGACCCGGTGCCCGAGGACGCGGACGGGGCGGTGCTGGAGGTGGCCGTGCTGCCGGTGTCGGCGGCCCCCGCGAGGGTGGCGCCGGTGAGGCCGAGCGCGACGGCGGCGGCGATGCCGACACCGCCGATGGCGAGGGTCTTGGTCTGGCGGTCCATGGGGTGCTCCTTCGTCGGGGGGACTGCTCGCTCCACGGTCGGCAGCCCACCTGTGCCGCACCTGTCGCGCGCGTCGCGGGCCGCTGTGACCTCGGCGGTGTCCCGTCCGGCCGCTACGACCGGCAGAAGCCGGCGCCACCCCCCTTCCGGGGCCCTCGCCCCCGACCTCTGCCTGTCCGTGCGTCCGCCGGCGATAGGCTCGCCGGGCTGCGGCGCCGGACGCCGCGGGAGGGGCGTTAGCTCAGTCGGTCAGAGCAGCGGACTCATAATCCGTCGGTCGTCGGTTCAAGCCCGACACGCCCCACGAGGTCGTCTGGGGCCCACGCGCGCGGGCTCCGGCCCGGGGACTCATCGGGGGCGTGTCATGCTCCGGTGATGGCACTGAGCTTCGACGAGCCCTCCGACACTTCGGAGAAGGAGTGTGACCGGTGCGGCGCCGGGTACACCCTCGTGAAGTCGCTGATCCGCGACGCGGACGGGCCGCACGCCGTCGCCTTCTCGGCCCTGCACCACCACGACGGACAGCACGAGGCCTGGATCGACGCCATCCTCGGCAGCTTCGACGACGACTGCTCCGACCATGTCACCTTCGGCTGCCGTGTAGGACCGGTCGACGGTTCCGCCGAGCCCGCCGCGACCGCTGTGGAGGCCGCAGTCCCGTACGGCGACAGCCCACTCTGGGGGCGCAGGCTGCGCCGCGAGGAGGCACTTGCGCACGATCGCCTCGACGACTACTGGCAGGTCGTGGACTTCCTGCTCGAGCACGAGCCCACCGTCCGGGCCCACGTCCACCACCGGGGCTGACCGCGCTCCGACACCGCGACCGTCCGCCGGGGTCAGTGGGTGGGCAGGCGGTGCTGGGGTTCGGTGGTGCGGGTCCGCCCGTTCGGGCCGTGCCAGGTGATGGTGCCGTCGGGTGACATGACGGGTCGCCAGCGGCCGAGCTGCTTGAAGCGGTGGTGCCGGCGGCAGAGGTCTTCGAGGCAGGTAGGCGTGGTGGTGCCGTCGGGCCAGGCCTTGACGTGGTCGAGGTCGCAGCGCTCGGCCGGTCTGGTGCAGCCCCACATCCGGCAGGTCCCGTCTCTCGTCTTGACGAACGCGGTGATCGCCTTGGTCGGCTTGTACGCGCTGGTGGTCAGGGAGGCCAGGGTGCCGGTCTCGGCCTCGAGCACCGCCCTCGCGACGTCCATCGGCAGGAGCTTGAGCAGGTTCGCCAGGGTGGCCGGGTCGACCCAGCCGAGGTTCGGGAGGTGGGTGCCGGAGACGGAGAACCCGGGGCTGACGACGGCCATGGTCCACGCGTGGTCGTCGACGTCCTCGGCCGGCC
>NZ_JBNVZV010000002.1:0-281565 GCF_050496545.1 Phycicoccus avicenniae
GGCCCCGGCCCCGCAGGCGCCCGCCCCCCAGGCCCCCGCGGCCCAGGAGCAGGCTCCGGCACGCCCCGCCGCCCGCGAGGGTGGCGCCGCGCAGGGTGGTGCCCGTCCGGCACCCCGCCCCGGCGGTCCGCGTCCGGGCAACAACCCGTACGCCCCGAGCCAGGGCATGGGCCGCAGCCGCGAGGCCGCGCCCCGTCCGGGCAACAACCCCTTCGCCCCCAGCCAGGGCATGCCGCGTCCGCAGAGCCGTCCGGGCGGTCCGCGCCCGGCCGGCCCCGGTGGTGCCGGCGGTCCGGCGGGTCCGCGTCCGGGTGGGGCCCGTCCCAGCCCGGGCATGATGCCCGACCGCAGCGCGGTCGCCCGTCCCGGTGAGCGCCCCGCGCGCGGTGGCGGTCGCCCCGGTGCCGGTGGCGGTCGCCCCGGTGGCGGCGGTCCCGGTGGTGGCGGCTTCGCCGGTCGTCCCGGCGGTCCCGGTGGGCGCGGCGGCTACGGCCGCGGCGGCACGGCCGGTGCCTTCGGTCGCGGTGGCGGTCGTCCCGGTCGGGCCCGCAAGTCCAAGCGCGCCAAGCGCGCCGAGTTCGAGCAGATGCAGGCCCCGTCGATCGGCGGCGTCAGCGTCCCGCGCGGCGACGGCTCGACGATCATCCAGATCCGTCAGGGCGCGAGCATCAGCGACTTCGCGGACAAGATCAACGCCAACCCCGGTGCGCTCGTCACCGTGCTCTTCCACCTCGGTGAGATGGCCACGGCGACGCAGAGCCTCGACGAGGACACCTTCAAGGTCCTCGGCACCGAGCTCGGCTACGACATCCGGATGGTCTCGCCGGAGGAGGAGGAGCGCGAGCTCTACGACTCCTTCAGCATCGACCTCGAGTTCGGGATCGACTCCGAGGACGAGGACGACCTCGAGGCCCGTCCTCCGGTGGTCACCGTCGTCGGTCACGTCGACCACGGAAAGACGCGCCTCCTCGACGCCATCCGCAACGAGGACGTCGCGGGCGGCGAGGCCGGTGGCATCACGCAGCACATCGGTGCCTACCAGATCCACCGCGAGCACGAGGGCATCGACCGTCCGATCACCTTCATCGACACCCCGGGTCACGAGGCGTTCACCGCCATGCGTGCCCGTGGTGCGAAGGTCACCGACATCGCGATCCTCGTGGTGGCGGCGGACGACGGCGTCATGCCGCAGACCATCGAGGCGCTCAACCACATGCAGGCGGCCGACGTGCCGATCGTCGTCGCGGTCAACAAGATCGACGTCGACGGCGCGAACCCGAGCAAGATCCGCCAGCAGCTGACCGAGTACAACCTCGTCGCCGAGGAGTACGGCGGCGAGACGATGTTCGTCGACGTCTCCGCGAAGCAGGGGCAGAACATCGACAGCCTCCTCGAGGCCGTGCTGCTCACCGCGGACGCCGCGCTCGACCTGCGGGCCAACCCCGACCGTGACGCCCGTGGTGTCGCGATCGAGGCGAACCTCGACAAGGGTCGCGGTGCGACGGCCACCGTCCTCATCCAGTCCGGCACGCTCAGCGTCGGTGACGCCATCGTCGCCGGCTCGGCCCACGGCCGCGTCCGCGCCATGCTCGACGAGCACGGCAACAACGTGGCGGAGGCGACCCCGTCGCGTCCGGTCCAGGTGCTCGGTCTCTCCTCGGTCCCGCGGGCCGGCGACACCTTCGTCGTCGCCCCCGACGACCGCACCGCGCGCCAGATCGCCGAGAAGCGCGAGGCCGCCGACCGTCAGGCCAGCCTGGCCAAGGCCCGCAAGCGCATCTCGCTCGAGGACCTCAACGAGGCCCTCGCGGCGGGCAAGGTCGACACCCTCAACCTCATCCTCAAGGGTGACGTGTCGGGTTCGGTCGAGGCGCTCGAGGACGCCCTGCTGCAGATCGACGTGGGCGACGAGGTCGACCTGCGGATCATCGACCGCGGCGTCGGCGCGATCACGCTGAACAACATCAACCTGGCGATGGCGTCCAACGCGATCATCATCGGCTTCAACGTGCGGGCCGAGGGCCAGAACGCCGAGGTCGCCGAGCGCGAGGGCGTCGAGATCCGGTACTACCCGGTCATCTACCAGGCGATCGACGAGATCGAGCAGGCGCTCAAGGGCATGCTCAAGCCGGAGTTCGAGGAGGTCGAGCTCGGCTCGGCGGAGATCCGCGAGATCTTCCGCTCGAGCAAGTTCGGCAACATCGCCGGCTCCATCGTCCGCAGCGGCGAGATCAAGCGCGGCACGAAGGCCCGCATCACGCGCAACGGCGTGGTGGTGGCCGAGAACGTCGACATCGCCGGCCTGCGCCGGTTCAAGGACGACGTCACCGAGGTCCGCGAGGGCTTCGAGTGCGGCATCAACCTCGGGTCCTACAACGACCTGCAGCTCGAGGACCTCATCACCACGTACGAGATGCGGGAGAAGCCGCGCGCCTGATGCGGCGGGTCCCACGCGCAGCGTGGGCGAAGCCGCGCGCCTGATGCGGAGCTCCTGACGAACGACGAGAACATGCCGCGTGCCCTCCGGGGTGCGCGGCATGTTCTCGTCTCTCGACGGGTGACCGGGCCGGGGGCCGGCGGGGGAGTGCGCGGCGCGGACCGCCGGTGACCTAGGGTTGGACGGCCCCACCGCCGTGGGGCCGCGCCCGCCGAGCAGAGGAGGAGCCGTGGCCGACGAAGCCCGTGCCCGCAAGGTCGCCGACCGGATCAAGACGGTGACCGCCGAGAACCTCGAGTCGATCGTCAAGGACCCCGACCTCGGGTTCGTCACGGTCACCGACGTCCGCGTCACCGGCGACCTCCAGCACGCCTCGCTCTTCTACACGGTCTTCGGCGACGAGGACCAGCGCGCGACCACCGCCCGGCTCCTCGAGCAGAACAAGGGCCGGCTGCGCTCGCTCGTCGGCAAGCAGCTCGGCATCCGGCTGACCCCCTCCCTCGAGTGGATCGCCGACGCCATCCCCGAGACCGCCGCGCACCTCGAGGACCTCCTCAAGGAGGCTCGTGAGCGCGACGCCGAGGTGGCCCGGGCCGCCGCCGAGGCCCGCTACGCCGGCGAGGCCGACCCCTACCGCAAGGAGCGGGACGAGGACGCCGCCGCCGAGGACGGCGAGGACGCCCCGGGTGCCGACGCCCGCTGAGCCGGCCGCGCCGACCCCCGACGGCCTGCTGGTCGTCGACAAGCCGGAGGGCTGGACCAGCCACGACGTCGTCGCCCGTGCCCGGCGGCTCTGCGCGACCCGCAAGGTCGGGCACGCCGGCACCCTCGACCCGATGGCCACCGGCGTGCTCGTGCTGGGCGTCGGCCGGGCGACGCGGCTGCTGACCTTCCTCGTCGGCGCCGACAAGGACTACACGGCGACCATCCGGATCGGCCAGGGCACCCTGACCGACGACGCCGAGGGCGAGACCACGAGCTCCCCGGGCGCCGAGGGTCTGGACCGCGCCGCTGTCGAGGCTGCCGTCGACGCACTCACCGGCGACATCGAGCAGGTCCCGAGCGCCGTGAGCGCCATCAAGGTCAAGGGCGAGCGCGCCTACCACCGCGTCCGGGCCGGGGAGGACGTGCAGCTGGCCCCCCGGCCGGTCACGGTCTCCCGCTTCGTCGTCGGCGACCTCCGCCCGGCCGACGCCGACGGCACACCCGTGCTCGACGTCGACGTCGAGGTCACTGTCTCTTCGGGAACCTATGTCCGGGCCCTGGCCCGCGACCTCGGCACGGCCCTCGGCAGCGCCGCGCACCTCACCGCGCTGCGGCGCACCCGGGTCGGCGGCTTCGACCTCGCCGGAGCCCACGCCCTGGCCGACCTCGAGGCCCGGCAGGGCGAGCCGATGCCGACCCTGCCGCTCGCCGAGGCCGCCCGGGCGGCCTTCCCCGTGCGCGAGCTCGACGAGGCCGAGACCCGCGCCGTCGGGTACGGCCAGCGCATCCCGTCGGCCGAGGCCGGGCGTCGCGGGCCGGTGGCCGCCTTCGCCCCGGACGGCAGGCTCGTGGCCGTCCTCGACGAGGAACGCGCCAGCGCGCGGTCCCTCGTCGTCTTCGCCCCGGCGAGTTCGTAGAGTGTCTCCTGTGCACCGATGGTCCGACCCCGCCCGCACGCCCGAGGCCCTGCGCCCCTGCGTCCTCACGCTCGGCAACTTCGACGGCGTCCACCGCGGCCACAAGGCGGTGCTCGCCTCGCTCGTCGAGGCCGGGGCGCGCCTGGGCCTGCCGTCGGTCGCCATCACCTTCGACCCCCACCCGGTCGCGGTCCTGCACCCCGAGCGCGCCCCCGAGCTCATCGCCCCGGCGCGGATCCGTGACGAGCTGATCGCGGACACCGGGGTCGACGGCCTGCTCGTCCTCGACTTCACGACCGAGTTCGCGCAGCAGACCCCCGAGGACTTCGTGCGTTCGGTCTTCGTCCGAGGCCTCGACGCCCGCTGCGTCGTCGTCGGGATGGACACCCGCTTCGGCTACCGCAACTCCGGCGACGTCGGCACCCTCGTCGACCTCGGCGAGCAGTTCGGTTTCGAGGTGATCGCCCTCGACGACGTCGGCGACGGCGAGCGCTTCTCCTCCACGGTCATCCGCCGCGAGCTCGGAGAGGGCCGGGTCGCCGAGGCGGCCCGCATCCTCGGCCGCCCGCACCGCGTCGTCGGCACCGTCGTGCACGGCAACCACCGGGGCCGCGCGCTCGGCTACCCCACGGCCAACCTCGCCCCCGACTCCGACGGGCTGGTCCCGGCCGAGGGCGTGTACGCCGGCTGGCTGACCCGCCTCGACGTCCCCGACGACGCCCCGGACCGCACGATGCCGGCCGCCGTCAGCGTCGGCACGAACCCGACCTTCGACACGCAGGACCGCCGCACCGTGGAGGCCTACGTCCTCGACCGGGACGACCTGGACCTCTACGACGAGACGGTCATGGTCGAGTTCGTCGAGCACATCCGCCCGACGCTGCGCTTCGAGAGCATCGAGGAGCTCCAGGACGCGATGGCGGGGGACGTCGAGCGGTGCCGCGAGCTGCTGGCCAAGATCGTTCCCGCCTGACGCGCTGGGCCCGGCACGACGTCGGGCTCTTCGTCGCCGCGGCGGGGGCCTCCCTCGTCGGCGCCCTCCTCGTCTGGTCGGCGACGGCGCGCACCACCGGGTCGGCCTACCTCGTCCGCCACCTGCTGACGGCGGCCGTCGGGCTGGCGCTGGCGGTGCTCGTCGCCCGCGCCGGCCGCGGCCGGGTCCGCGCCGCGGCCCCGTGGGCGTGGGCGGGCGGTGTCGTCCTCCTGCTCCTCGTCCCCACCCCGCTCGGGACGACGGTCAACGGGTCGCGCTCGTGGCTCCCGCTGGTCGCCGGGTTCACCCTCCAGCCGGCCGAGATCGCCAAGGTCGGGGTGGTGCTGGCCCTGGCCGCGCTGCTGGGCGGCCGGCTCGAGCGTGGGCGCGACCCCGGCCCGCGCGAGCTGCTGCTCGCCGCCGTCGTCCTGGGGTTGCCGGTGGCCCTCGTGCTGCTCCAGCCCGACCTCGGCACCACCCTCGTGCTGCTGGCGACCGGGGGCGTCGTGGTCGTCGTCGGGGGGCTGCCGCGCCGATGGGTCGCCGCCGGCCTGGCGCTGGCCGTCGCCGCCGTCGTGCTCGCCCTGACGACACCGCTGCTCAGTCCCTACCAACGGGCCCGGCTCACCTCGTTCGCCGACCCGACCGCCGACCCCGAGGGCGCCGGGTACCAGGTCCGGCAGGTGCGCCTGGCCATCGGCGGCGGTGGCCTCTGGGGCCAGGGGTTCATGGACGGCTCGCGGACGCAGGGCGGCTTCGTGCCGTTCCAGCTCAACGACTTCGTCTTCTCGGTGGCGGGGGAGGAGCTCGGGTTCGTCGGGGCGGCCGGGCTGGTCGTCCTGCTCGGGGTCGTCGTCGTGCGCACGCTCGTCGTCGCGGCCCGCGCCGAGGACGCGTTCGGGCGGCTCGTCGGCGTCGGGGTGGCCACCTGGCTGGCCGTGCAGGTCGTGCAGAACGTCGGGATGAACCTCGGCCTGCTGCCGGTCACGGGGCTCCCGCTCCCGTTCGTGTCGTACGGCGGGTCCTCGATGATCGCCTCGTGGCTGGCGATCGGCCTCGTCGACGCCGCCCGCGCCGGGCCGGACCGGCGCTGACCGAGAAGTGACTCGCGGGTAACCGAATTGGTTCCCTCCGGCCGTGCGGTGTGACAGGATTCCGGCACCACGCCACCGATGCCGAGGACGATGAACCATGCACCTGGTGACCCCGCAGATCAACACGCCGGCCGACGAGCCCGTCGACCACGCCGTCCTCGAGCACCGGGCGCAGAGCGTCGCGCACCTGTTCCGGGACCGGGTGGCCGCCTCGGCCGACCGACCGGCCTTCCTCCACGCGATCGTCCGCGAGTCCGGGGACGAGTGGGTCACGGTGACCTGGCGCGAGCTCGACGTCGTCGTCCGCGAGCTGGCGGCGGGCATCGTCGCCCTGGGGGTCGAGCCCGAGGACCGTGTGGCCATCGCCTCCGGCACCCGCTACGAGTGGGCCCTGGCCGACCTCGCGAACATGCTCGCCGGGGCCGCGACGACGACGATCTACCCGACGACCATCGCCGACGACGTCGCGTTCATCCTCTCCGACTCTGGGGCCCGCGTCGTCTTCGCCGAGAACTCCGAGCAGCTCGAGAAGCTGCGGGCCATCCGCGACCGCATCCCCGGTGTCGGGCGGGTCGTGCTCATGGAGGGCGTCCCCGACACCGACGACTGGACGCTGACCTTCGACCAGCTGCGCCAGATCGGCCGCGAGTACCTCGCGGGCGACCCCGGCGCCGTCGACGCGCGGGTCGAGGCCATCAAGCCAGACCAGCTGGCGACGATCATCTACACCTCGGGCACCACCGGCCGCCCCAAGGGCGTGCGGCTGCTGCACAGCTCGTGGACCTACGAGGGTGCCGCCACCGACGCGATCAACATCCTCACCGAGGACGACGTGCAGTACCTCTGGCTGCCGCTCGCGCACGTCTTCGGCAAGAACCTGCTGACCCTGCCGCTGCAGATCGGCTTCGCGACGGCCATCGACGGCCGGATCGACAAGATCGTCGACAACCTCGCCGTCGTCAAGCCGACCTTCATGGGTGCCGCGCCGCGCATCTTCGAGAAGGCCTACGCGCGGATCCAGATGATGATGGCGGCCGAGGGCGGCCTCAAGGCCAGGCTCTTCGCGGCGGCCAGCGACACCGGCCGCGAGGTCAGCATCCTGCGCGAGCAGGGCAAGAACCCCGGCGGGCTCCTCGCCCGCAAGCACGCCGTCCTCGACAAGCTCGTGGCCAGCAAGATCCGCGAGCGCTTCGGCGGCAACATCCGCTTCTTCATCTCGGGCTCGGCCGCGCTCAACCAGGACATCGCGCGCTGGTTCGACGGCATGGGGATGCTCATCGCCGAGGGCTACGGGATGACCGAGACCAGCGCCGCCTCGTTCGTCAACCGCACCAAGGCCTACCGGTACGGCACGGTCGGGTGGCCGCTGCCCGGCACCGAGGCGCGCATCGCCGAGGACGGCGAGGTCCTGATGCGCGGGCCGGGCATCATGCAGGGCTACCACAACAACCCCGACGCGACGGCCGAGACCATCGACGCCGAGGGGTGGCTGCACACCGGCGACATCGGTGAGCTCGACGAGCGAGGCTTCCTGCGGATCACCGACCGCAAGAAGGACCTGTTCAAGACCAGCGGTGGCAAGTACGTGGCGCCCTCGATCATCGAGTCCACGTTCAAGGGCCTGTGCCCGTACGCCAGCCAGCTCATCGTGCACGGCGCGGACCGCAACTTCGTGTCCGCGCTGGTCACCCTCGACGCCGACGCGATGGCCGGCTGGGCCGCGCAGAACGGGATGGCGGGCCGCCCCTACGCGGAGGTGGTCTCCTCCGACGCGTGTCGGGCGATGGTCCAGGGCTACGTCGACGAGCTCAACGCCGGCCTGAACCGGTGGGAGACGATCAAGAAGTTCACCATCCTCGAGCACGACCTGAGCGTCGAGGACGGCGAGCTGACCCCCAGCCTGAAGCTCAAGCGCAAGGTCGTCGCCGACCGCTACCAGGACCTGCTGGACGCCCACTACTCCGGCTGAGCCGCGCGCGCCGGGGCCCGGCCACCCCCCTCGGGTGGCCGGGCCCGCGTGCGTCCGGTGCCGCTCAGCCGGTCGGGGTCCCCTGCGTCGCCTCGAGCCGCCCGCGCCAGGTGCTGCCGTCGGTGTAGGTGACGGTGGCCTCGGGCAGGGTGTCGTCGACGGGACCGCCGTCGGAGGCCACCGGCCACCAGGCCAGGAGGTGCCCGTCGCGGACCGTGGCGGTGACGTCCCCCCGCTGGGCGCTGTGCAGGACCACCGAGGCCACCTGCGGACCGGCCGCCCCCACGACCTCCGTGACGGCGGCGTCGCCGTTGACCGAGGTGCCCCAGGCGCTGAGCCGGATCTCGCGGCCCTGCGGCGCGGTGCCCCCTGTGCCGAGGTAGCCGGTGGTGCTCTGCGCGCGCAGGGGACCCGACCGGGTGAGGCAGGACCCCTCGACCCCGGGAGGTCCGCCGAGGACGACCATCGTCCACGCGCCCCGCTGCTCGGCGACGACGAGCCTCGCCGCGTCCAGGCCGGCCGGCGTCACCCCGCTCGGGTCGCTCCCGCCGTCCGAGATGGTGTCCCGCAGGGAGTCGCGGCAGGCATCCGCCGCGGCGAGCTGCTCGGGCGTGGTGGGGCGGTGCGGCACGGCCGTCCACGTGGCGTACGCGGTGTCCCCACCGGTCAGGAGCTGCACGCCGACGATGCCGACGGCGCTCGCGGCGGCGAGCCCGCCCACGACCGCCAGCCGCCGGCGGGTGCGGCGTCGGGTCGGGGGTGCGGGGTGCGGGCCGTCGTCGACGGCCGGGGCCGCGACGATGCGCGCCAGCAGGTCCTCGGCACGGGCCGCCTCGTCGCCGGTGAGCGGGCGGGCCGGCGCCGGGTCGAGGGCGGAGAGGGCGCGGGTGGTGGTGGGGTCGAGGTCGGTGCGGCTCACGGCACGCTCCCTTCGGGCAGTGCGGACGATCGGGTGGCCGCGGACGAGGTGAGCTCGAGGTGGCGGCGGAGGGCGCGCCGGGCGCGGGTGAGGCGCAGCCGGAAGGCGACCGGGGAGATGCCGAGCACGGCCGCGGCGCCGGGGGAGGTGAGGTCGTCCCAGTAGGCCAGGGCGAGCACCTCCTGGTCGGCGGCCGTCAGGCGCGGCCACGCGGCGACGAGGTCGAGGCGGCGGGCGACGAGGTCGGGGTCCTCGCCGGTGGGGGCGCTCCCGCGGAGGGCCTCGTCGGCGAGCCGCACGGCGAGCGCCTCCCGGCGTCGCACCCCGCGCCGGTCGTTGAGCAGGATGCCGCGGGCCACGCCGAAGGCCCACGCCCGTCCGGCGTCCGGGTCGGCGGGCAGGTCGGCGACGCGTCGCCAGAGGACGAGGAAGGTCTCGGCGACGACGTCCTCGGCGTGGGTGGGGTGCACCCGTCGGCTGACGAAGCGGAGCACGTCGGGGTACCAGGCGGCGTACGCGGCGCGGAACCGGTCCTCGTCGGAGGGCCCCGGTGGGGCGTTCGTGGTGTCCATGTCCCGTTCCTGTCCGCCTGCCGGGGAAGTGTGTCACCGGCGGGCGGGCACCGTGGGTCAGGACACGAGGTCGGCGAGGGCGCTCGAGACGGCCCGGTGGAAGGTGGGGTAGGCGAGCACCTGCTCGCGCAGCACGGCGGTGGGGACGCGGGCGTGGACGGCGGTGGCGAGCATCGAGAGCACCTCGCCGCCGGTGGGACCGACCGACGTGGCACCGACGAGGTGGCCGGTCGCGCGGTCCTCGACGACCTTGACGAGGCCCTCGCCACCGGGACTGTGGATCCAGCCGCGGGTCGACTCCTCCAGCGCGGTCGTGCCCGTGCGGACGTCGAGCCCGGCGTCGCGGGCCTGCTGCTCGGTGAGGCCGACCGCGCCGACCTCCGGATCGGTGTAGGTGACGCGCGGGACCGCGTGGTAGCTGGCCCACGGGCCGTCGGCGCCGGTGAGGTCGCGCAGCGCGATGCCCGCCTGGTACATCGACATGTGCGTGAAGGCGCCCTGGCCGGTGATGTCGCCGACCGCCCACAGCTTCTCGCCGGCGCGCATCCGCTCGTCGGTGACGACCGAGCGGGCGGCGGGGTCGAGGCCGACGGTCTCGAGCCCGAGGTCGCCGAGGTTCGGGCGGCGGCCCGCCGCGACGAGCATCCGGTCCGCCTCCAGGGTCAGCTCGTCGCCGCCCTCCGGGCGGACGACCAGCGAGAACCGGCCGTCCACGTGGTCGACGGAGGAGGCCGTGGCGCCGGTGAGGACCTGGATGCCGTCCGCGGCGAAGGCCCGGCCCACGACCGCGGAGGCCTCCGGCTCCTCGAGCGCGAGCAGGCGCGGTGCGGCCTCGACGAGGGTGACCGTCGTGCCGAAGCGGGAGAAGGCCTGGGCGAGCTCGGCCCCGATGGCGCCCCCGCCCATGACGAGGAGCGACGCCGGGGCCTCGGTGGCGCGCAGCGCCTCCCGGTTGGTCCAGTACGGCGCGGCGGCCAGCCCGTCCACCGGCGGCGCGGACGGCGCGGTACCGGTGTTGAGGACGACGCCGGTGGAGGCGACGAAGCGCTGCCCGTCGACCTCGACGACGCCGGGACCGGCGAGGCGGGCGTGGCCGCGGACGAACGTGACGCCCGCGTCCTCGAGGCGGCGCACGGCGACGGTGTCGTCCCAGTCGTCGGTGGCCTCCTCGCGGATGCGGGTGGCGACCACCGAGAAGTCCGGGGTGGCGCTCGCGGAGCCGGCGAGGGTGCCGACCCGGTGCGCCTCGGCGAGGGAGTTCGCGGCGCGGATCATCATCTTGCTCGGGATGCACCCGTAGTACGGGCACTCGCCCCCGACGAGGCGCTCGTCGACGCCGACGACGCGCATCCCGGCGCGGGCGGCCTCGGTGGCGAGGTGCTCGCCCCCGGGTCCGAGGCCGATGACGACGAGGTCGACGCGCTGGTCATCGCTCATGGCGAAGAGCCTCGCACGCCGTCCCCGCCCCGGGGACCCCCGCGGACGCCCACTTTCGCTCCTCGGCGGTGTCGGCGGCCCGCGGTAGACAGGGTCCCGCGCCCCGAGCCCCCGGGGCCGGCACGAGGAGGCCACCGATGTACGCACCCGCACCCGACGACGAGTCCACCACGCTGGTCGGCTACGTCGACCAGCAGCTCGAGGCCCTGCGCGCGTCGGTGCACGGCCTCACCGAGGAGCAGGCGCGCAGCACGCCGTGCCGCAGCGCGCTCTCCCTCGCGGGCCTGCTCAAGCACGTCACCCGGGGGATGGAGGGGGCCGTCGCGCTGCTCGCGGGCGAGGAGCGGGTGCTCGACGCCGAGGCGTACGCGGCGTACCAGGCCGCCTTCTCGCTCACCGACGACGAGAGCGCCGCCGGGGTGCTCGAGGCCTTCGACGCGGCACGACCCCGCTACCTCGCGGCCCTGCGCGCGGCCGACCCCGACGCCGAGCGCCTCGAGCCACCCTCGCCGTGGCACGGCATCACCGAGCCGATGCCCGCGCGCACCCGCTACTACCTGACCCACCAGGTCGAGGAGATGGCCCGGCACGCCGGCCACGCCGACATCCTCCGCGAGCAGGTCGACGGCGAGGCCGTGCCGCGCCTCGTCCTGTCCCGTCTCGGGGCGCCGGCCAACGCCTTCTTCCAGCCCTACGTCGCGGCCCCCGGCACCCTCGACGCCTGAGCCACGACGGGAGCGGCCGGTTTGGGCACGGCCCGTGCCCGACCTACCCTTGGGGGATGCCCGGACAGTCCGTCTTCCCCGCCCTCGAGCCGCTGCTCGAGCAGGTGAGCAAGCCCATCCAGTACGTGGGCGGCGAGCTGAACTCGACGGTCAAGCCCTGGGACGTCGCCGGCGACGCGACCGTCCGCTGGTCCCTGATGTACCCCGACGCCTACGAGGTCGGCGTGCCGAACCAGGGCGTCATGATCCTCTACGAAGTGCTCAACGAGCGCCCCGACGCCCTCGCCGAGCGCACCTACGCGGTGTGGCCGGACCTCGAGGCGTTGATGCGCGAGCACGGCGTGCCGCAGTTCACCGTCGACGCGCACCGCCCGGTCGGCGACTTCGACCTGCTCGGGATGTCCTTTTCCACCGAGCTCGGCTACACGAACATGCTCACGGCGCTCGACCTCGCCGGCATCCCGCTGCACGCTCGTGACCGCGACGAGTCCCACCCGCTCGTCGTCGCCGGTGGCCACGCGGCGTTCAACCCGGAGACCATCGCCGACTTCGTCGACTGCGCCGTCGTCGGCGACGGCGAGGAGGCCGTGCTGGCCATCACCGACATCGTCGGGGACTGGAAGCGCGAGGGCCGTCCCGGCGGACGCCACGAGCTGCTGCTGCGCCTGGCGCGCACCGGTGGCGTCTACGTGCCGGCGTTCTTCGACGTCACCTACCTGCCCGACGGTCGCATCCAGCGCGTCGCGCCGAACGCCCCCGGCGTGCCGTGGCGCGTCTCGAAGCACACCGTCATGGACCTCGACGCCTGGCCCTACCCGAAGCAGCCGCTGGTGCCGCTCGCCGAGTCGGTCCACGAGCGCATGTCGGTCGAGATCTTCCGCGGCTGCACGCGCGGCTGCCGCTTCTGCCAGGCCGGGATGATCACCCGCCCGGTGCGCGAGCGGTCCATCACCGGGATCGGCGAGATGGTCGAGCGCGGCCTCGCGGCAACGGGATTCGAGGAGGTCGGGCTGCTCTCGCTGTCGAGCGCGGACCACTCCGAGATCGCCGACGTCACCAAGGGGCTTGCCGACCGCTACGAGGGCACGAACACCGGTCTGTCGCTCCCGTCCACGCGCGTCGACGCCTTCAACATCGACCTCGCCAACGAGCTGACCCGCAACGGTCGCCGCTCCGGCCTGACCTTCGCGCCGGAGGGCGGCTCCGAGCGCATCCGCAAGGTCATCAACAAGATGGTCAGCGAGGACGACCTCATCCGCACGGTGGCCGCCGCGTACGGCGCCGGCTGGCGGCAGGTCAAGCTCTACTTCATGTGCGGCCTCCCGACCGAGACCGACGAGGACGTCCTCCAGATCGCCGAGCTCGCCAAGCGGGTCATCGAGACCGGCCGCGAGGTCAGCGGCCGCCGCGACATCCGCTGCACCGTCTCGATCGGCGGGTTCGTGCCCAAGCCGCACACGCCGTTCCAGTGGGCCGCCCAGCTCGGCGCCGAGGAGACCGACGCCCGGCTCCAGAAGCTGCGCGAGGCGATCCGCGCCGACCGCCGCTTCGCCAGCGCCATCGGGTTCCGGTACCACGACGGCAAGCCCGGCATCGTCGAGGGCCTGCTCTCGCGCGGCGACCGCCGCGTCGGCCGGGTCATCGAGGCCGTGTGGCGCGACGGCGGCCGGTTCGACGGCTGGAGCGAGCACTTCTCCTACGAGCGCTGGATGGCCGCCGCCGAGCGCGAGCTGCCCCCGCAGGGCGTCGACGTCGCCTGGTACACCACCCGCGAGCGCGAGGAGAGCGAGGTCCTGCCCTGGGACCACATCGACTCCGGGCTCGACAAGGAGTGGCTCTGGCAGGACTGGCTCGACGCGCTCGACGAGACCGAGGTCGAGGACTGCCGCTGGACCCCGTGCTTCGACTGCGGCGTCTGCCCGCAGATGAACACCGAGATCGAGATCGGCCCCACGGGCAAGACCCTCCTGCCGCTCACCGTCCTCGGCTCCGGCCGCGCGGCGATGGCCGAGGCCGCGCACACGCACTGACGCCGGGCGCTCGTGGTGGCCTCAGGCGCGCAGAGCCGCCACGACCGACTCGACCCGTCGGGCACGCGTCTCGGGCTTCTTCGCCGCGAGGACGGCCTCTGCGTGCCGGCGCTGCGCGCTGTACGTCAGGGCCGCCCAGGCACTCGCGGCCGCGGGCTCGGCGGCCAGGGCGGCGGCGAGGTCGTCCGGCACCTCCACCGTGCGCGGCGCGTCGTCGAGGACCACCGTGACCGTGTGCGTCTCGCCGGCGGCGATGCCCGCCGCCTCGCGGACCGCCGCGCTCGCCCCGAGGAGGAAGCGCCCGCCCATCGAGGCGATGCTGGTGCGCCAGGTGTGACCGGCGACGGTCGCCGCGACCTTCGGGCGCCGGCCGCCACCGAGCCCCTCGACGACCTCGTCGGGGACCACGAAGCCCGTCGTCGTGCCGCCGGTGGCCTCGAGCTCCGTCGTGAACTCCATGGGCGGCAGTCTGCCCGACCGCAGACCGGTCCTGCAGGGTGACGGAGGCGACGCGTGGCGTGGGTCGCAGCGGCGGACGCCGGCGCCGAGGCGGGGGGACGATGGACCCGTGGGCAGGCCGAGCGGCAGCAGCCGGCGTCGGGCCCTCCTCCTGGGCTCCGACTCCGGCCGGGACGCCCTGCGCCGCATCGCCGTCGCGCTGAGCGCGCTCGCGGCCGTGACGGTGGTCGGCACGCTCGGCTACGTCGTCCTCGGCTTCCCGTTCCTCGACGCGCTCTACCAGACCGTCACCACGGTGGCGACGGTCGGCTTCCGCGAGGTGCGGCCGCTCGGGCCGGGCGGCCAGGCCTTCACGATCGTCCTCATCCTGCTCGGGGTGGGGACGGTCCTCTACAACCTCGGGGTCCTCGTCGAGGCCGTCACCGAGGGCCACCTGCGCGAGCACCTCCGGAGGCGTCGCATGGAGCACGACATCGCGCGGCTGCGCGACCACGTCATCGTCTGCGGGTACGGCCGGGTCGGCCGCTCCGCGAGTCGCTACCTGCTCGACCGCGGCCACCGGGTGGTCGTCGTCGACACCGACGAGGTCCGGCTGGCCGGGGCCGACGGACCCTGCGTCCACGGAGACGCCGCGGACGACGACGTCCTGCGCGCGGCCGGCATCGAGCGGGCGCGGGCGCTGGTCTGCGCGCTCGACAGCGACGCCGACACCACCTACGCGACGCTCTCGGCCCGCGCGCTGCGACCCGACCTCGTGATCATCAGCCGGGCCCGCACCCTGGCCTCGAAGGACAAGCTCGTCCTCGCCGGGGCCACCCGGGCGGTCAACCCGCAGCTCATCGGCGGACGGCGGATGGCCTCCTTCGCCCTCCACGCCGACGTCGCCGAGTTCCTCGACGAGGTGATGCACGACGACGACCTCGACGTCCGGATCGAGCAGGTGCGGCTCACGGACGCGGACGGGGTCGTCGGGCGCACCCTCGGCGAGGTCGACGTCCTCGGCACCTGCGGCTGCCAGCTGCTCGCCGTCCGCGCGCCGCGCAAGGGCCCCTTCACGCCGTCGCCGCCGGCGGACCGCGTCCTCGAGGCCGGAGCCACGCTCATCGTCTTCGGCACCCCCGAGCAGGTCGGCCGGCTGCGCGCGCTCGCGGTCACGGGGCAGCCCGTGTCGGCGGTCGGGGGCACGCTGGGGGGATGAGCACCGAGCACCCGTCCGTCCTCACCGGCCCCGCCCTGCCCCCCGGGTACGGCAGCGTCAACCCGTTCGCCGCGGTCCGGGGCCCCGGTGGTTGTGCCGGCTTCGTCCGGTTCGTCGAGGAGGTCTTCGGGGGACGCGAGACGCTCGCCGCCCACACCGTCGACGCCGATGGCCTGCTCATTCACGCCGAGGTACGGGTCGGCGACTCCACCATCATGTGCGCCGACGCCAAGCCGCAGTGGGCCTTCACCCCGGCGCTGCTCCAGGTGTACGTGGCCGACGTCGCGGAGGTCGTGGACAGGGCGGTCGCGCACGGCGCCGAGGTGGTCACGCCGCCCACCGCGTTCCACGGCGGCCAGCGGCTGGCCCGCCTCCTCGACCCGTGGCACGGCGTGTGGTGGCTCTTCGAGTACGGCCCCGGGAGCACGGCGCCCAGCGAGGGCCCCGACGAGCTCCCGCGATGGCGCCCCGACCCCGATGCGCCGCCGAGCGAGGTCTTCCGCACCGTCGACGAGGCGATGACCCACCTCGGCCCGCCCCTTCCCTGACCGCCCCGCGTCGGCCACAGTGGGTCCGTGCCCCGAGCGGTCCTGTCCCTCGCCCCCGTGCTCGCCGTGCTGCTCACGGTCGGGTGCGGGCAGGGCAGCCGGGTCGCGACCCTGGCCGACGACGTCGCCCGCGCCACCCGGTTGGACAGCGACGAGGTGCTCCGCCTCGCGCAGCCCGAGGCCGATGCCGCGGGTCGCTCCACCGACGACCTCCTGCGCGGGTGGTCCTCGTCCCTGCGCGACGCCGCGACCCGCTACCGCGAGGTTCCGGCCGAGGAGAGGGCGGTCGCCTGCGACGCCGTCACCACGGTGCTCTCCGACTCCCTCGATGGCAACCCGGCCACCGACCCGAACCCCCTGCTCGCGGCGGCGTCGGCCGTGGCGGGGGCCAACCCCACCGTCGGGAGGCGAGCCCTGGCGGACGACCTGACCAAGGCCGCCGGCCAGGTGCAGGCGGGGCAGCCCTCGGCCCTGACCCTGCTCATGCTCAAGACTGGTGTCTGCCAGGTGGCCGGCGCCTGAGCGCGGGGCAGGCCGGCTGACAGGATGGCGACCGTGGACGACCGCCCGCCCCCGCCCAGCGAGATCACGCTGCGCTTCCTGGCGGCCCCGACCGATGCCGGCCACTCCGGCTCGGTCTCGGCCGGCCGGGTGCTGGAGTGGATCGACAAGGCGGGCTACGCCGCGGCCGCGGGCTGGAGCGGCACCTACTGCGTCACCGCGTACGTCGGCAACGTCCGCTTCACCCGCCCGGTCGAGATCGGCGACCTCGTCGAGGTGACGGCCCGCGTCGTGCACACCGGGCGCAGCTCGATGCACATCAGCGTCGACGTGGCCTCGGGCGGCCCGCGCACCCGAGCCCTCGAACCGGCCACCCGGTGCCTCATCGTCTTCGTGGCGGTCGACGACGCAGGCCGCTCGACCCCCGTCCCCGAGCTCGTGCCGCGTACCACCGCCGACGAGCTGGCGCGGGCGTGGGCCTTGCGCCGGGCCGACGTGCGCGCCGAGGTCGAGGCGGCGATGGCCGGCCAGGTCTACTCCGACGCCGGCACCGCGCCCCGCGTGACGCTGCGCTTCCTCGCTGCGCCGACCGACGTCAACTGGGGCGGCAAGGTGCACGGCGGCATCGTCATGCGCTGGATCGACGAGGCGGCCCACGTCCTCGCGACGCAGTGGACCGGCGACGCCGACAACGTCGCGATCTTCACCGGGGGAGTGCGGTTCTACCGGCCGCTGCGCATCGGGCACCTGGTCGAGGTCGAGGCCCGGCTGCTGCACACCGGGCGCACCTCGATGCACGTCGGCGTCCACGTGCGCTCCGGCGACCCGACCGGCGGCGCCGACGCGCTCGAGCTGACCACGTACTGCCGCACCATCCTCGTCGGCCTGGATGCCGACCGCCGGGCGGTGCCGACGCCGCCGTGGGTGCCGGTGTCCGACGAGGACCGTGCGCTGGACGCGCACGCCGTCGAGCTCGTCGCCATCCGCGCCCGCCACGGCGACTGACCGGTCCGCCCGCATCCCGTCCGCGCCGTCTGCGGCTTGTGTCATTGACGATAGTGTGTGACGCACACTATGGTGTGACGCATGACGGATGACGAGGGTGTGCTGGCGGGGCACCTGCAGGAGCTGCGGCGGGGCACCGTCGTCGTGGCGTGCCTGGCCGGCCTGCGCACGCCGGACTACGGCTACGCGCTGTTGGAGTCGTTGGCGCGGGGCGGTTTCGAGGTCGACGCCAACACTCTCTACCCGCTGCTCCGGCGCCTCGAGAAGCAGGGGCTGCTCACGGCCGAGTGGAACACCGAGGAGTCCCGGCCGCGCAAGTTCTACCGCACCAGCCCGGCGGGGGAGAGCGTCCTGGCCGCCCTGCGCGCCGACTGGCGCTCCCTCGACGCCGCCATCACCGACCTCGCCTGACCTGCTCCGACCGAGAGGACGACCCCCATGGGCACCCTGACCGACCGCTACGTCTCCGCCACCGTCCGCGAGCTCGCGCAGGACCAGCGCGAGGACGTCGACCGCGAGCTGCGCGGCACCATCGAGGACATGGTCGAGGCCCGCCTCGACGCCGGCTCGGCCTCCGACCGCGAGGCCGCCGAGCACGACGTGCTCGTCGAGCTCGGCGACCCCATCCGGCTCGCCGCCGGCTACACCGGCCGGCCGCTGCACCTCATCGGCCCGGCGCTCTACCCGGAGTGGCGCCGGCTCGTCACCGTCCTCCTCGCGGTCGTCGTGCCGATCGCCGCCGTGGGCACCCTCGTCGTGCGCCTGTTCGTCGACGACGTCGCGACCGACGGAGTGGGTCCGGCCTTCGGGAGCGCCGCCCTCGCCGGGCTCAGCACCGCCCTGCACATCGCCTTCTGGACCACGCTCGTGTTCGCGATCCTCGAGCGCACGCAGCCGGGGAAGGGCGTCATGGGATGGACGCCGGAGCAGCTGCCCGACGCACCCGACTCGCGCCGGTCGGTGAGCCGCGGCGAGACGGTCGGCTCGCTCGTCGCGCTGCTGGTGATGGTGCTCGCCCTCGTGTGGCAGCAGGTCAGCTCGCCGGTGCGGCTGCGCGGCGAGGAGGTGCCGGTGCTCGACCCCGACCTCTGGACCGGATGGCTGCCGGTGCTCCTCGCGCTGCTCGTCGCCCAGGCGGTGCTCGTCGTCGCCGTCCACCGGGCCGGGCGCTGGACGTGGGGGAGCGCCGGCGTCGGGGGGCTCCTCGACGTGGCGACCGCCGCGCTGCTCGTGTGGCTGCTCCAGACCGACCGCTTCTTCGACGGCCGGTTCCTCGACGCGCTCGTCGACGGCGGCTGGGTGAACGCGCCGCGCGATCTCACGGTCGGGGTGACCCTCGGCGTGCTCGTCGTGACGGTCTGGGACCAGGTCGAGACCGTCCGCCGCCTCCGGCGGGGGTGAGCGGACCGTCCGGAGCCCGAGGCTGAGCGCTCGCTGAGGACGGCGGTGCGGGCGCGCCTGTGCCGGAGCCCGACCCGTGACATCCGTCAGGGGGTGAGGGGCGGGCGCGGGGTGAGAGTCGGCCACGCGGGGCCACCGTCCCGCGTCCGTCACTCGCAGGAGGTCCTCCGTGACAGGTACGACTCGTGGCACGGCGGCGCTGATCGGCGTCGCCGCCCTCGCCGTGGCATCCGCCGGTGCCGCCGTGGCATCACCCCACGCAAACGGTCGGCACGAGGTGAGCAGGGCGCCCGCCTGGACGGCGCACGTCGCCTCGCAGCGCTCCGCCGCCACCACGGGCGGCACGACCCGGGTGAAGGTCTGGCTCGCCCCGCGCGACGCCGCCGGGCTCCGGGCGCTCGCGGCCTCCGTCTCGGATCCCGCCTCGGCGCAGTACGGGCGCTTCCTGGACACCGCGCAGTACGCGGCGCGCTTCGCCCCCTCGGCGGCCACCGTCTCGGCCGTCGGCAGCTGGGCGCGGGGCGCCGGGCTGCACGTCGACGCGGTCGGGACCGACCGGCACTTCGTCGAGGTCTCCGGCAGCCGCTCGGCGGTCTCGACCGCCTTCACGGCCGGCCTGCAGACCTTCACCCTCGACGGCCACACGGGCACGGCCCCGACGACCGCCGTCACCGTGCCCGACGCCCTCGGTGGCCAGGTCCTCGCCGTCACCGGCCTCGACACCGTCACCCACCGGACGACCCCGGCGCAGGAGGGCGGTCGCGGCACGAGCACGACGTCGTCGGCCTCCCCGAGCGACCTCGGCCCGCCCGCCGGGTTCGTGAACTCCACGACGTGCGGTGCGTACTACGGCCAGAAGGTCGACCGCACCGACCCCGCCTTCGAGGGCAAGCACCTGCCCTACTCCGTCTGCGGCTACACCCCGAAGCAGCTGCGATCGGCCTACGGCGTCACCGCGACGAAGCGCACCGGCAAGAACGAGACCGTCGCCATCACCGACGCGTTCGCCGCCCCGACCATCGAGGAGGACGCCAACACCTACGCGACCCGCCACGGGGACAAGGCCTTCCGTCGCGGCCAGTTCTCGCAGGCCAACGACACCACCTACGACCCGGCCAAGGTCGAGGAGTGCGGTGGCAACGGCTGGTTCGGTGAGGAGACCCTCGACGTCGAGGCCGTCCACGGGATGGCGCCCGACGCCAAGGTCGCCTACTACGGAGCGGCCAGCTGCTACGACGACGACCTGCTGAACTCGATCGCCCGCGTGGTGCACGACGACAAGGCGTCGGTCATCTCCAACTCCTGGGGTGAGCCCACCTACGTCGTGGTCGACGGCGTGAAGACGCCGACCATCGACGACGCGCTCGTCCAGGCCTACGAGTCGGTCATCCTCCAGGGTGCCGTGCAGGGCATCGGCACCTACTTCTCCTCGGGTGACGACGGCGACGAGGGCGCGAACACCGGTGTCGTGTCGCCGGACTGGCCGGCTGCCGACCCGTACGTCACCGCCGTGGGCGGGACCGCGCTCGCGGTCGACAAGAACGGGCAGCGCCGGTTCGAGACCGGCTGGGGCACCGAGAAGTACACCCTGGCGAACGGCGCCTGGGACCCGGCCGGCTACCTCTACGGAGCCGGTGGCGGCTGCAGCAGCCTGTTCACGAAGCCCTTCTACCAGCAGCACACGAGCACCGGCTGCGCCATGCGCGGCGTCCCGGACGTCGCGATGGACGCCGACCCGACGACAGGCATGCTCGTCGGCGAGACCCAGGTGTTCGACCTCCCGACCCGCTTCGGCCAGGGAGTCCGCTACGGCGAGTACCGCATCGGCGGCACCAGCCTCGCGTCACCGCTGATGGCGGGACTGCAGGCCGACGTCCAGCAGACCCGGGGTCGCATCGGCTTCGCGAACCCGATGCTGTACCGGCTCGGGAAGCGCTCCGGTGTCTTCCACGACGTGCGGCCGGAGGGCGACGCGGGCAACATCCGCGTCGACTACGTCAACGGCGCCAACGCCGACGACGGCACGGCCGCCACGGTGCGCACGTTCGACCAGGACTCGAGCCTCACGACGGGTCGTGGCTGGGACGACGTGAGCGGGGTCGGCAGCCCGACGGCGGCCTACCTGCGAGCAGCGTCGGGCCGCTGAGCAGCGGTCCACCAGAACCCCCCGAGGGTCCGGCCGAGGTGTGCGGCCGGGCCCTCGGGCGTGCCCGGCCTCAGCCGTAGAGGGCGCCGACGACCTCGCGGAACACCTCGGTGTGCCGGTCGACGTCGGCGCGCGTCGTGTCCGGGCACATCAGGGCCATGTTGTGGAACGGCGTCATGAGGATGCCGCGGTTGCACGTGGCCAGGTGCATGTAGGCGTCGATGTCGTCGTCGTGGGCCGCGGCCGCCTGCTCACCGGTGCGCGGGGCGGGCCGGGCGAACCGGTACTCCGAGCGGGCCCCGAGCCGGCTGACCGACCACGGCACGTCGTACTCGTCGAGGACGCCCTGCACGCCGTCGGTGAACGCCTCGGCGAGCCCGGTCATGTGCTCGAAGGCGGCCTCGGTGAGCACCTCGCCGAGGGTGGCGCGCATCGCGGCGGTCGAGAGCGCGTTGCCCGCGAGGGTGCCGCCCACGCCGCCGACGTCGATGATGTCGGCCTCCCCGGCGTCGGTGTGCCGGGTGATGCGCGCCGCCACCTCCTCGGTGATGCCGTAGGCGCCGCAGGGGATGCCCCCGCCGATCGACTTGCCGATGACGAAGATGTCGGGCTCGAGGTCCCACGCCCGGGTGGCGCCGCCCCAGCCGGCCGAGAAGGTGTGCGTCTCGTCGATCATCAGCAGCGCGCCGTGCCGGGTCGCCAGCTCGCGCAGCCCCTCGAGGAACCCGGGTTCGGGCAGGACGATGCCGATGTTCGTCAGCGCCGGCTCCGTGAGGATCGCGGCGACGTCGCCGTGCGCGAGCTCGCGCTCGACGGAGGCGAGGTCGTTCCACGTCGCGGCGCGGGTCGTGAGGTCGAGCGGCACCGGAGGCGCCACGTTGCCGGGGCGCGAGACGGTGGTCCCGTCCGGGCCGGGGATCGCGAAGGTCTCGTCGACCGAGCCGTGGTAGCAGTAGCCGAAGACGAGGACCTTCGAGCGGCCGGTGGCCAGCCGGGCCAGGCGCACCGCCCAGCGGTTGGCGTCGGTGGCCGAGAGGGTGAAGCTCCACAGCGGCATCCCGAAGCGGCGGGTCAGCTCCTCGCCGACCCACTGGGCGTCCTCGCTGGGCAGCATCGTCGTGATGCCACCGAGCTCGCCCATCCGCCGGGCGACCGCGGTGGCCGTGGGGACGGGGGAGTGGCCGGCCATCGCGCCGGTGTCGCCGAGGGCGAAGTCGACGTAGGTGTGCCCGTCGACGTCGGTGATCCGGTTGCCGCGGGCGTGGTCGAGGTAGAGCGGGAAGCCGCCGCTCCACTTGTTCATCCAGGTCATCGGCACGCGGCCGAACAGGTTGGACCCGGCGGCGAAGAGCTCGCGGCTGCGGGGGTGCTCGGCGGTGTAGCGCTCCTGCTCGGCGGCGAGGAGCGTGGCGAGGCGGGCGTGGTCGGTCGGCGACATGGCTGCACGATAGTGCTGCGGATGGCGTCGCCGACAGTGCGATCCGCCGCTCGATCCGTTCTCGATCGGGATCGCGGCCGTCGGATCGGTCGGCCTGATGCTCCGGCGCCACGGAACGGGCAGTCCTCCCCATGGCTCCGGCCGCAGCGGGCCGCTAGTTTCGGCACCGGGACATCGGAGGAAGGGGTGGGGACCGTGGGCGGTGGGCCGGACGGCGTGGAGATCGTCTTCGCGGACATGGAGCACGACGCGGCGCAGTGGCGCAGTGCGCAGAGCCACCTGGGCCAGGCCGGGACGCTCGCGGCAGGGGAGGTCAGCGGGCATCCGGTGTTCGGCGTGTACGCGGACATGGTGAAGCCGGTTTACGTGGCCCAGGCCGAAGCCGTCCGGGACTTCCTGCGCGCCGGCGCAGCGGCCACGGGGACGGTCGCCGACCTCATCGACGCCAACACCGCCGAGACCACCGGGAACGACACGGGAGCGGGCGGCCGGGTGACCGCGGCCGGAGGGGGCGGTGTCGCCGGTCCCGGGACCGGCGGTCCGGGTGGGGGCGGCGGAGGCGGAGGTGGCTCGGCGAGCTGGGTCGCCGAGCCGGTCCCGACGCCGGAGAAGGACCCGCTCTACCTGCGCGACCGTGACGGTGACGGCCGTCCCGACGTCCTCGAGGACGAGGACGGCGACGGCGTGCTCGACGTCTGGGAGACCGGACGGGACGGCACTCCCCGGATCTGGCGCGACCGGGACCACGACGGTGTCCCCGACCTCTTCGCCGACCGCGACGGCGACGGCGCGGCCGACATCCTCCAGGACACCGACGGGAACGGCACCGCAGACCTGCTCGAGGACCGCGACGGCGATGGCCGCTACGACGTCTGGAAGGACGTCAAGGGCGCACCGGCCACGGTGCCGGACACCGACCGCGACGGTGTCCCGGACCTCTGGGAGGACTCCGACGGCGACGGCGTCGTCGACCTCGCCGAGGACGACGACGCGGACGGCGTGCCCGACCTGCTCCAGGCACAGGGAGTGGCCGAGCCCGTCCCGGCCGCCGGATCGGGTGAGGGCGTGCCGACGGGGACCGAGTGGGAGCCGGCCGCGCGCCGGGTGGACGCTGAGGAGTGGGCATGACCGGGCTGCAGGCGAGCGTGTCGGTGGCCCGGGACCGTGTCACCTACCTGCGGTCGTGGGCCGACCACGTCGTGAGCAACTGGGACGTCTACGCCGGCGACCACCGCTCGTGCGCCGGCTTCGTCGACCTGCGCTCGGACGTGGTCGCGGCGCGGGACGCCGTGCGTGGTCTCGCCACCACGATCGAGCGACGGCTCGACGACAGCGGATGGGTGGGCACGGTCGGTGACCGCACCCGCGAGTGGAACCAGGCGGCGAGCCACGCGTCGGACGCCCAGGCGGCCGTGGCCGAGCCGGCCCTGCGCGCCATCGGGTCCTGGCGGCGCGGCGCCTCCCCGCAGTACCGGGCCGCCGCGCCACCCCAGCGGGCCGCCCTGTCCACGGTGCACGAGGCCTGCCTCGACATGAAGCGCGGCTGCACCTCGCTCGAGACCGCCGGCGAGGCGCACTTCGAGTCCGTCAGCACCCTGGCGACGACCCTCACGCAGCACCTCACGCACCAGTTCCACACCAGCCCCGGGTTCCTCTCGCCGGGTTCGGGCACCCAGAGGTTCCCCCTCACGCCCCCACCGGTCATGGGGCCCGAGTCGCCCGTGCAGGTGCCGGACGGGGCCGGCACCGTCTGTCTCGTGGGCACCCTCCACGTGTCGGCGTACGAGATCGAGTCACGGTTCGTGACCCCCCGCGAGAGCGCGGAGACGGCCCTCGCCACCGCTGACGACACGCTCCGCACCGCGGTGACGAACGCCTTCAGCGAGGCAGCCCCCCGCCGCCCGGGACCCCAGGTCGACGGCGACTACGGCCGGATCACGATCGCGCAGCGCTTCGGGACCTGGCCGGTGCCCGGCACCGTCGGCTGACCGACGCCGCCGGGGGCGGGCTCGCACCGTCGGATTCGGCGGCGCAGCGCCCGGCTCCTAGGCTGGTGCGCCATGGCCCGCCAGCGCACCCCCGAGGGACCCCCGCCGCCCCCCGCGGTCCAGAAGCTGCGCATCCGCTACGCGAAGCGCGGGCGGCTGCGGTTCTCCTCCACCCGGGACTTCTCCCGCGCCCTGGAGCGCGCGCTGCGCCGGGCCGGGGTGCCGATGGCCTTCTCGGCCGGCTTCCACCCCCACCCGCAGATCTCCTACGCGAACGCCGCCCCGACCGGCACGGCGAGCGAGGCGGAGTACTTCGAGATCCGGGTCACCGAGAGGGTCGACCCCGAGGCCGTCCGCGCGGCGCTCGACGAGGCGCTGCCCGAGGGTCTCGACGTCGTCGAGGTCGTCGAGGCCGGGCCGGGCGCTCTCGCCGACCGCCTCGAGGGCAGCGACTGGGAGCTGCGCCTGCGCCGCACCGCCCCCGCAGAGCTCGAGCCGGTGGTCGCCGCGTTCCTCGCCGCCGAACGGGCCGAGGCCACCCGCACGTTCAAGTCCGGGCCGCGCACGTTCGACACGCGGGAACCGGTGCTGACCATGCGCGTCTCCGAGGACGCCGGGGAGGCGTGTGCGATACTGCGGATGGTCGTACGGCACACCACACCGTCCGTACGCCCCGACGACATCCTGACCGCACTCCACGCAGTCACGGGGTTCGCGCCGCCGGAGCCACCACTGGTCACCCGGCTCGCGCAGGGGCCCCTCCTCGAGGCAGGTGCCGGGGTGGCCGATCCACTGGCCGCCGACCGGGAGGCCGTCGGCCCCGGTCGGTGACGCGCCGCTCGCGCGAGCCGCCCCGGGGCAGCAGCTGACTTCCGTGTGGGCCACCCGCCCACGCGATGCGATCGCACACCGCGCGGTCGACGAGGAGCCGCCCCCCGGGCGTCCCGGTGTGGTCGTCGGCCCACGGGTGACGAAAGGGGCCGTGATGGCTTCCGAGACCGACCCGACCACCCCCCAGCCCGCCGACCTCCCGACCCTCCCGGTCGAGACCTCGGTGCCCGCGGGGGACGACGCCTCGAGCAGCGTGGACGCGCCGAAGAAGAAGGCCACGCGCAAGCGTGCCACCAAGAAGGCGGCTGCCCCGGCCGCCGCCGAGGTGGCCGCCCCGGCCGCTGCCGACCCGGCCGACGACGACGCCCCGATCCGCGCCCCTCGGAAGCCGGCGAAGGCCACCCGCAAGAAGGCCTCCGCCAAGGCCGCCGATGCCGCGCCCGCCGACGCCGAGACCTCCGCGCCGGCCGAGGGAGGCACCCTCGCCGAGCCGGCACCGGAGAAGAAGAAGAAGGCCACGCGCTCGCGCCGCGCCAAGGCCGCCGAGGCGGCCCCGGCGGACGTGACGCCCTCTGAGGCCCCTGCCGCCCCTGTCGAGGAGCCGGAGGAGGACGAGGAGGCCGAGGACGCCCCCGTCGCCGCCGGGCCGAGCTTCGGGCTGCTCTTCCAGGCCCCCGAGGTCACCGTCGCCCCCCGCCGGCGCCGGGCCACCTCCCCGGCCCAGGCCCCCGTGGAGAAGCCGGTCGAGCCGGTCGCCCCGCCCGCCGAGGCCGCGCCCGCCGAGGCCGAGCCCGAGGCGACCACCCCCGACACCCGCCCCGACGAGGACCAGGACAGCGCCGACGGCGAGGGCGGCTCGCGCCGTCGCCGCCGCGGCGGTCGCGGCCGACGGGGCCGCGGCAAGGGCGAGGACGAGCAGGGGAGCACCGAGGGCTCCGACGACGACACCACCGACGAGGCCGCCGAGCAGCCCAAGGGCGGCCGCCGCGGCGGGCGGGTCGCCGCCACGGACGACGACGACAGCGAAGGCGAGTCGGCCTCGAGCCGTCGCCGCCGGCGCCGCCGCCGCAGCGGCTCCGGGTCCGCCGAGGGCGACGACCCGCCCGGCACCGTCACCAAGGTCCGCGAGCCGCGCTCGGAGCGCGACGAGCCGACCGCGGTCAAGGGCTCGACCCGCCTCGAGGCCAAGAAGCAGCGCCGCCGCGAGGGCCGCGAGGCCGGGCGCCGGCGCACGATCATCACCGAGGCCGAGTTCCTCGCCCGCCGCGAGAGCGTCGAGCGCAGCATGATCGTCCGCGGTCGCGACGGCCGCACCCAGATCGGCGTCCTCGAGGACGGCGTCCTCGTCGAGCACTACGTCTCGCGCGAGACCACCGCCTCGATGGCCGGCAACGTCTACCTCGGCCGGGTCCAGAACGTCCTGCCCTCGATGGAGGCCGCCTTCGTCGACATCGGCAAGGGCCGCAACGCCGTCCTCTACGCCGGTGAGGTCAACTGGGACGCCGCCGGCCTCGAGGTCAACCAGGCCAAACGCATCGAGAACGCGCTGAAGTCCGGCGACACCGTGCTCGTCCAGGTGACCAAGGACCCCATCGGCCACAAGGGTGCGCGCCTCACCTCGCAGATCAGCCTGCCTGGCCGCTACGTCGTCTACGTGCCCGAGGGCTCGATGACGGGCATCTCGCGCAAGCTCCCCGACACCGAGCGGGCCCGCCTCAAGGGCATCCTCAAGGAGGTCGTCCCGGACGGCGCCGGCGTCATCGTGCGCACGGCCGCCGAGGGAGCCTCCGAGGCCGAGCTGACCGCCGACGTCGAGCGCCTGACCAAGCAGTGGGAGCGCATCGTCAAGAAGGCCGAGTCGGCCAAGGCCAAGAAGTCCGGCAGCGGTGGCGCCCCGGCGCTCCTGCACGGCGAGCCCGACCTGACCATCCGCGTCATCCGCGACGTCTTCACCGAGGACTTCGCCTCCCTCGTCGTCTCCGGCGAGAAGGCCTGGGGCGAGGTCAGCGAGTACGTCGAGGACGTCGCCCCCGACCTCGCCGCCCGCGTCACCCGGTGGACCGCCGAGGAGGACGTCTTCGCGTCGCACCGTATCGACGAGCAGATCGCCAAGGCGATGGACCGCAAGGTGTGGCTGCCCTCGGGCGGCTCGCTCGTCATCGACCGCACCGAGGCGATGACCGTCGTCGACGTCAACACCGGCAAGTTCGTCGGCTCCGGGGGCAACCTCGAGGAGACGGTCACCAAGAACAACCTCGAGGCCGCCGAGGAGATCGTCCGCCAGCTCCGGCTGCGCGACATCGGCGGCATCATCGTCATCGACTTCATCGACATGGTCCTGGAGTCCAACCGCGACCTCGTCGTGCGCCGCCTCCTCGAGTGCCTCGGGCGCGACCGCACCAAGCACCAGGTCGCCGAGGTCACCTCGCTCGGCCTCGTGCAGATGACCCGCAAGCGCGTCGGCTCGGGCCTCATCGAGGTCTTCTCCGAGCCCTGCGAGCACTGCGGCGGGCGCGGCATCGTCGTGCAGTCCGAGCCGGTGGAGCGGGGCAACGGCGGCGGCTCCGGTGACGGCGGCGGGTCCTCCCGCTCCGGCCGCGGCCGTGGCCGCGGGTCCTCCGGCGGCAACGGCGGGGGCAACGGCTCCTCCGGTGGCGGGTCGAGCGCCCCGGCCGAGCCGGAGCACCGCCCGACGTCAGGCCCGAGCGCCGCGCAGATCGCGGCCGCCGCGCACGCCGCCGCCCTCAAGCACAGCGAGAGCCCCGAGGTCGCCGCCGAGGTGGCGGCCGAGGTCGCGGCCAGCGTCGAGGCCGAGGCGTCGACCCCCGCACCCGAGCCGACCCCGGCCCCCGTCGTCGAGACCGCCGCCCAGCCCGTGGCGCCGGTCGTCGCCGAGCCCGAGCCGGCCCGCCGGACGCGGCGCAAGCGCGGGCGGGTCGTCGCACCCGCCGGACCGCCGTCCGGTGCCGCCTCCGTGCCCGGCGAGACCCCCGCGGAGCCGTCCGGCGACGCCTCCGCCGAGTCCCCGCAGTCCTGACCGTCGGGCGGGGCGCCGAGGATTTGGATGGCCGCCCCGCCCGCCGGTAGTCTGGTGAGTCGGTGCGCCCACCGCGTCGGTGTCCCGTGTCGTCCACGGGGTAGCGACCGGCCGGTCCCAGAGCGCGCGCCCGAACAGAGAGTGAGATCGAACGTGTACGCGATTGTGCGCGCGGGTGGTCGCCAGGAGAAGGTCTCCGTCGGCGACGTCCTGCTCATCGACAAGACGTCCGGCGTGGCCGGCGACACGATCCAGCTGCAGCCGCTCCTCGTCGTCGACGGCAGCACCGTCACCAGCGACGCGAGCAAGCTCGCCAAGGTCACCGTCACGGCCGAGGTCGTCAAGGCCGCCAAGGGTCCGAAGATCGTGATCCTCAAGTACAAGAACAAGACCGGCTACCGCAAGCGCCAGGGCCACCGCCAGCCGCTCACCCAGGTCAAGATCACCGCGATCGACGCCTGACCGCCGCACGGAACTCACCGAAGGACTACAGACATGGCACACAAGAAGGGTGCGTCCTCGACCCGCAACGGTCGTGACAGCAACGCCCAGTACCTCGGCGTCAAGCGCTACGGCGGCCAGGTCGTCAAGGCCGGCGAGATCCTCGTCCGCCAGCGCGGCACGCACTTCCACCCCGGTGACGGCGTCGGCCGTGGCGGCGACGACACGCTGTTCGCGCTCGTCCCGGGTGCGGTGCTCTTCGGCACCAAGCGCGGCCGCAAGACCGTGAACATCGCCCCGGTGGCCGTCGCCGCCGAGTGACGCGTCGCCGGGCCCGCCCGGCACCACGCACCACGCCGTGAGGGGCGGGCCCGCAGGCCCGCCCCTCACGCGTTCCTCCCCCCAGTCAGGAGCACCACCCCCGATGGCGACCTTCGTCGACCGCGTCGTCCTCCACGTCTCCGCCGGCAACGGCGGGCACGGCGTGGCCTCGGTCAAGCGCGAGAAGTTCAAGCCGCTCGGGGGTCCCGACGGGGGCAACGGCGGGCGGGGCGGCTCGGTCGTCCTGGCCGTCGACCCGCAGGCCACGACCCTGCTCGACTACCACCACACCCCGCACCGCAAGGCCGAGAACGGCCGGCCCGGTGCCGGCGACGAGCGCAACGGCGCCGACGGCACCGACCTCGTCCTCCCCGTGCCGGAGGGCACCGTCGTCAAGGACGGCAACGGCGACGTCGTCGCCGACCTCGTCGGCGCCGGGGCCACGCACGTGCTCGCCCGGGGCGGGCGCGGCGGTCTCGGCAACAAGGCGCTGGCCAGCCCGCGCCGCAAGGCGCCCGGCTTCGCCCTGCTCGGCGAGCCGGGGGAGTCCCTCGACGTCGTGCTCGAGCTGAAGTCGCTCGCCGACGTCGCGCTCATCGGGTTCCCGTCGGCCGGCAAGTCCTCGCTGGTGTCCGTCGTCTCGGCCGCGAAGCCGAAGATCGCCGACTACCCGTTCACCACGCTCGTCCCGAACCTCGGTGTCGTGACGGCCGGTTCGGAGCGCTACACCATCGCCGACGTGCCCGGGCTCATCCCCGGCGCCAGCGAGGGCAAGGGCCTGGGCCTGGAGTTCCTCCGCCACGTCGAGCGCTGCTCGGTGCTCGTCCACGTCGTCGACTGCGCCACCCTCGAGCCCGGCCGCGACCCGATGACCGACCTCGAGGTCATCGAGGCCGAGCTCGCCGCGTACGTCACCGACGACACCCTCGGTGGTCGTCCGCTGTCCGAGCGCACGCGCGTCGTCGTGCTCAACAAGGCCGACGTGCCCGAGGCGCGCGACCTCGCCGAGATGGTCAAGCCGATGCTCGAGGAGCGCGGGCTCGAGGTGTTCGTCGTCTCGGCGGTCGCGCACATCGGGCTCAAGGAGCTGACCTTCGCCCTCGCGCGCCACGTCGCGCAGGCGCGGGCCGAGGTCGAGGCCACCGTCGTCGAGCGGCCGCGGACCATCATCCGGCCGGTCGCGGTGGACGACAGCGGTTTCCACGTGCGTCGTGAGAACACCTCCGACGGTGAGGTGTTCCGCGTCATCGGTGAGCGGCCGACCCGTTGGGTCCGCCAGACCGACTTCTCCAACGACGAGGCCGTCGGCTACCTCGCCGACCGGCTGGGCCGGCTCGGGGTCGAGGAGGCGCTGCTCAAGGCCGGCGCCGTCGCGGGCTCCACGGTGCTCATCGGCCCCGAGGACAACGCGGTCGTCTTCGACTGGGAGCCGACGATGAGCAGCGGCGCCGAGCTGCTCTCCGGGCCGCGTGGCACCGACGTGCGCCTCGAGGACTACGGCCGCAAGACGCGCGGCGAGAAGCGCGAGGAGTTCCACGCCCGCAAGGACGCCCAGACCGCCGCCCGCGAGGAGCTCGCCGCCGAGCGCCGCGCCGGTCGCTGGTCCGGCCCCGACTCCGAGGACTGAGCCCGATGAGCACCGCCGACGGCACCGCGGCCGGGCTGCGGCGTGCCGTGGGGGAGGGGCGGCGGCTCGTCGTCAAGGTCGGCTCGTCCTCCCTGACCAGCGCCGACGGCGGGCACCTCGACGTGGGCGCGCTGGACGCGCTCGTCGACGCCCTGGCCGCGCGGCGGGCGGCGGGGCGCCAGGTCGTCCTCGTCTCCTCGGGCGCCATCGCCGCCGGCATCGGGCCGCTCGGTCTGGACCGACGGCCCACCGACCTCGCCACGCAGCAGGCGGCGGCCTCGGTCGGGCAGGGGGCGCTGGTGGCTGCCTACCAGGCGGCGTTCTCGCGGCACGGGCTGACCGTCGGGCAGGTGCTGCTCACCGCCGACGACACCACCCGCCGCTCGCACTACACGAACGCGCGGCGCACCCTCGAGCGGCTCCTCGAGCTCGGCATCGTGCCGATCGTCAACGAGAACGACACCGTCGCGACGCACGAGATCCGGTTCGGGGACAACGACCGGCTCGCCGCGCTCGTCGCCGACCTCGTCGCCGCCGACGGGCTCGTCCTGCTCACCGACGTCGACGCGCTGTACGACGGACCGCCCTCACGGGCGGGCACGGCACGGGTGCCCTTCGTCGCGACGACCGAGGACCTGGACTCGGTGACCATCGGCGGCACCGGCTCCTCCGTCGGCAGCGGCGGCATGGTCACCAAGGTCGAGGCGGCGGGCATCGCGGGGTCGGCCGGGGTGCCGACGCTGCTGACCCGGCTCGCCGACGTCGGGGCGGCGCTGTCGGGGGAGGACGTCGGCACGGTGTTCGCACCGGCCGCGGCCACCCGCGGCTCGCGCAAGCGCTGGCTGGCCAACGCCACGACGGCCCGGGGTCGGCTGGTCATCGACGAGGGTGCGGTCACCGCCGTCACCGAGCGCCGCACCTCGCTGCTGCCGGCCGGCATCGTCGAGGTGGGCGGCACCTTCGCGGCCGGCGACCCGGTCGACGTCTGCGCGCCGGACGGACGGGTCATCGCCCGGGGGCTGGTCACCTACGCGTCCGGCGAGCTGCCCCGGATGCTCGGCCGCTCCACGCGCGACCTGGCCCGCGAGCTCGGGAAGGCGTACGAGCGCGAGGTCGTCCACCGCGACGACCTCGTGGTCCTCTGACCGACGCCCCTCAGCGCAGGCGCTCGACCTCGAACTGCATCCGCGGGTTCGCGATGGCCTCCTGGCTCTGCACCAGCTGCAGCTCGCGCCGCTCGGAGTCGAGCGTGGTGCGCAGCAGGTCGAACACCGACGACACCGTGCGACCGAGCGCGACCCCGGCGTCCCCGGTCTCCAGCAGGTGCGCGGTGAACAGCGCGGCCGTCACGTCGCCGGAGCCGTTGGCCTTGAGCGGCAGGTGCGGCGTGCGGACGATCCACGCGCCGTCGCCGTGGACGGCGAGCATCTCGATGGTGTCCTCCGGCCGGTCGGGCCGCAGCACGGAGGTGACGAGCACGGTCGAAGGGCCCATCGCCCGGGCCGCCTCGACCGAGGCCAGCGTGGAGTCGAGGTCGCCGGGGTCGGTCTCGGTGAGGAAGCCGAGCTCGAACTGGTTCGGCGTGATGAGGTCGGCCTGCGGAACGACCTTCTCGCGCAGCAGGACCGGGATGGCCGGGTGCACGAAGCATCCGGACTTGGCGTTGCCCATCACCGGGTCGCAGGCGTAGATCGCCTTCGGGTTCACGGCCTTGGTGCGGGCGACGGCGTCGAGGATGACCTCGCCGATCTGCTCGCCGCCCTGGTAGCCGGAGAGCACGGCGTCGACCTCGGCGAGGGCCTCGCGCTCCTCGATGCCGGTGACGACCTCGCGCACGTCCTCGGGTGCCATGAGCGGCCCGCGCCACGCGCCGTAGCCGGTGTGGTTCGAGAAGTGCACCGTGTGCACCGGCCACACCTCGACGCCGAGCCGCTGGAGCGGGAAGACCGCCGCGGAGTTGCCGACGTGGCCGTACGCGACGGAGGACTGGATGGAGAGGATCGTCGTCACCGTCCCATCCTGTCACCGTCCCGCGCGCCGAGAACCCCGAGGCCACCGCCCGCCACCCGGCCTACCCTTGACCCATGTCCGAGCGCACCACGACGGCCGAGCCCGCCGACGTCGAGCAGGTCCGCGTCCTCGCCGAGGCCGCCCGCACCGCCTCCCGCCGCCTGGCCCTGCTCAGCCGCGCCGAGAAGGACGCCGCGCTCCACGCGCTGGCCGACGCCCTCGACGCCTCTGCCGAGGAGGTCGCCGAGGCCAACGAGCGCGACCTCGCGCGTGGCCGCGAGCAGGGGATGGCCGAGAGCCTCCAGGACCGGCTGCGCCTCGACCCGCCGCGGGTGGCGGCCGTCGCCTCGGCGGTGCGCGACATCGTCGCCCTGCCCGATCCCGTGGGTGAGGTGGTGCGCGGCTCGACGCTGGCCAACGGCCTGCAGATCCGCCAGGTCCGGGTGCCGATGGGCGTCGTGGGGATGATCTACGAGGCCCGGCCCAACGTCACCGTCGACGCCGCGGCCCTCGGCCTGAAGTCGGGCAACGCCGTGCTGCTGCGCGGGGGCAGTGCCGCCGCCGACACCAACCGCGCCCTCGTCGGCGTCCTGCGCCGCGCCCTCGATGCCCACGGGCTGCCCGCCGACGCGGTCGGCCTGCTCGAGGGCGGGCACGGCGCCGTCCACGCCCTGATGACCGCCCGCGGCCTGGTCGACCTGCTCATCCCGCGCGGGGGAGCGGACCTCATCGAGGCCGTCGTCACCGGCTCCACCGTGCCGGTCATCGAGACCGGCGTCGGCAACTGCCACGTCTACGTCGACGCCCGCGCCGACCTCGACAAGGCGCTGGCCATCGCGGTCAACGCCAAGACCCACCGGCCGAGCGTCTGCAACGCGGCCGAGTCCCTGCTCGTGCACCGCGACGTCGCCGACGCGTTCCTGCCGAAGGCGCTCGCGGCCCTCTCGGCCGAGGGCGTCGTCCTGCACACGGACGCCGACTCGGGCTCGCGCGCCGACGCCGCCGGCGTCCCGCACGACACCGCCACCGACGAGCACTTCGCCACCGAGTTCCACGGCCTCGAGATGTCGGTCGGCGTCGTCGACGACCTCGACGCCGCGCTGGCGCACATCCGCCGCTACGGGTCCGGGCACACCGAGGCCATCGTCACCGAGGACCGCGCCGCCGCCCGCCGCTTCACCGCCGAGGTCGACGCGGCGGCCGTCATGGTCAACGCCAGCACGCGCTTCACCGACGGCGGGGAGTTCGGGTTCGGCGCCGAGATCGGCATCTCGACGCAGAAGCTGCACGCGCGTGGCCCGATGGCCCTACCCGAGCTGACGACCACCAAGTGGGTCGTCGAGGGCGACGGTCAGGTGCGGGTCTGAGAGACCACGCGCTCGAAGGCGGCGGCGTCGTCCTCGTCGGCGGCGGTGGCGACCGGCCCCTGGGCCGGTGACTCGAGGTCGAGGCTGTCGTGCGCCACGAAGTACGACGGCCGCGCCTGGAGCGCCGAGTACGTGCGGCCCACGTACTCGCCGAGGATGCCGAGCGCCAGCAGCTGCACGGCGCCCACCGCCGAGACGATGACGACCGTCGACGCCCAGCCGGGCAGGGTGTTGCCGAGCAGCAGGCCGACCACGGCGTAGACGAGCACGAGCACCGCGGCGGCGCCGCCGAGCAGCCCCAGCCACGTCGCGAAGCGCAGCGGGGCGATGGAGAAGCCGGTGACGCCGTCGATGGAGAGCCGCAGCATCTTGCCGAGGGGGTACTTGGAGTCCCCGGCGGCCCGGGCGGCCCGCTTGTACTCGACCGAGGCGCTCGGGAAGCCCAGCGCCGGCACGACGAGGCGCAGCACCCGGTTGGACTCGGGCAGCGAGTTGACGGCGTCGACGGTGGCGCGTGACATCAGGCGGAAGTCGCCGGCGTCGACGTGCGCGTCGACGTCGGAGAGCGCCCGGATCCCCCGGTAGAAGGCGCGGGCCGTCCAGCGCTTGAAGGCGGTGTCGGTGGAGCGGTCGGAGCGCACGCCGTAGACGACGTCGACGCCCTGCTCGCCGGCCGTGCGCAGCATCTCGCCGATGGTCTCGGGCGGGTCCTGGAGGTCGGCGTCGATGGTGACGACGTACGCGCCCCGAGCGCGGGCGAGCCCGGCGGAGATGGCCGCCTGGTGGCCGGCGTTGGCCCGGAGGCGGACGACGCGCACGGCATCCCACTCGCGGCGCAGCCGCTGGAGCAGGACGGGCGTGGCGTCGGTGGAGCCGTCGTCGACGCAGAGCACCTCGTACGTGACGCCCCAGGCCTCGGCGACCGGACGCAGCCGCTCGACGAACAGGGGGAGGACCTCCTGCTCGTTGTACATGGGGACGACGACGCTGAGCGCGACGGGCGCCTCGGGTGCGGCGTGCGGGACGGGCATGGCCCAAGGGTAGGACGGCCACCCGTGCGGCGCCTGTGGCTCGCCGTGACCGGGCTGTGCGGACGAGGACGGCGGCGCCGAACGACGGAGGGCCCCCGAGTATGAGATTCGGGGGCCCCCACCGGCGACGCCGCCGCCGGTCGGATCGAGCCGGTCGGTCCCTGCGGCGAGCCGCACAGAGGTCTGCCACACGACGATGGCGCCGTCCTCGGGGAGGACGAGCTTCGACTCGGGCCGTCGGCCGCAGCACCCGCACCGTCGCGCGCGGCGTACTCCCCCAGATGGGCTCGTACGGCCCGTCACCGGCGGACCGGGGACGAGACGATGTGCCGTTATCCGAACGACCCACCCCCGGGACGACCGTCGACCAACAGGCCTTCGGACTCCGACCGCCGAGGGGGCGTGGGGTCTGTTCTAGTGCTCCGCGCGGCCCGGGGCAAGCGGTTCCGGGAAGTTCCTCGGACGTCTCGCGAGGGGTCCCGGTCGTCCACAGCCCCGGGTGCTCGGGACGCCGTCCGTGCACAGCCCTGTGGACGAAATCCGTGGACAACGCAGCCGGTACGCTGGGGGCCATGTCGACGCTCGCCGCCCTCACCGCCGCCGAGGAAGCCGCTCACACCGAGCTGCCCATCCCACCGTGGCTCACCGGGGTCATCGCCCTCATCGCCTTCGCCTTCCTCCTGGGCGTCACGTGGTCCTTCCGCGGCACGCACAACAAGTACGCCCGCCCGGAGTACGGCGACGGCACGCCCGCCGGCTCGCAGACCCACACGGGTGACGACGCCGGGCCGCACTCCGACAGCCACTGGCCCGAGCACCCGGGGCACCACTGAGCGACCGCCCGGTGCGCCTGGGGGTCATGGGCGGCACCTTCGACCCGGTCCACCACGGCCACCTCGTCGCCGCCTCGGAGGTCCAGGCGCTGCTCGGGCTCGACGAGGTCGTCTTCGTCCCCACCGGGCAGCCGTGGCAGAAGGAGGAGCGCGAGGTCTCCCCGGCCGAGCACCGGTACCTGATGACCGTCGTGGCCACGGCCTCCAACCCCCGGTTCACCGTCTCCCGCGTCGACGTCGACCGCGAGGGGCCCACGTACACCGTCGACACCCTGCGCGACCTGCGGGCGCAGCGCCCGGGCGCCGAGCTGTTCTTCATCACCGGCGCCGATGCGCTCGCCCAGATCCTGTCGTGGAAGGACGCCGACGAGCTGTGGGACCTCGCCCACTTCGTCGGGGTCACCCGGCCGGGCTACGTCCTCAGCGAGCTCGGCCTGCCCGCCGACCGCGTCACCCTCCAGGAGGTCCCCGCGATGGCGATCTCCTCCACCGACTGCCGCGAGCGGGTCCGGGCCGGCGAGCCGGTCTGGTACCTCGTCCCCGACGGCGTCGTCCAGTACATCTCCAAGCACCACCTCTACAGAGGAGCACCGTGACCGCCACCGACCGAGCGCTCGAGCTCGCCCGCGCCGCGGCGACCGCCGCGTCCGACAAGCTCGCCACCACCATCTCCGGCATCGACGTCTCGGACCAGCTCGCGCTGACCGACGTCTTCGTCATCGTCTCGGCCGAGTCCGAGCGGCAGGTGGGCTCCATCGTCGACGAGGTCGAGGACGTCCTGCGCGGGCACGGCGTCAAGCCGATCCGCCGTGAGGGGCAGCGCGAGGGGCGCTGGGTGCTCATCGACTTCGGCGACGTCGTCGTCCACGTCCAGCACGACGAGGAGCGCGAGTTCTACGAGCTCGAGCGGCTCTGGAAGGACTGCCCCGCCGTCGACCTCGGCGTCGTCGGCACCGAGCAGGGCGGTCGGTGAGCCCGAACCCGGGGGCCGCCGCGCCGCGTCGGGTCGTCGTCCTGCGCCACGGCCAGACGACGCACAACGCGGCGGGCATCTGGCAGGGCCAGCTCGACAGCCCGCTCTCGGAGCTGGGGGAGGCACAGGCCGCCGCGGCCGGGCCCGCCGTCGCGGCGCTCGGGCCGGTGCGGGTGGTCACCTCCGACCTCGCGCGGGCCCGGCGCACCGGTGCCGCCGTGGCGTCGGCGGCGGGCGTCCCGCTCGTCGAGGACGCCCGGCTGCGCGAGATCCACGCCGGGGGATGGCAGGGGCTGACCAACGCCGAGGTGGCCGCCGGCTGGCCGGACGAGCGGGCCGCGGTCCTGCGCGGCGAGGACGTCCCGCGCGGTGGTGACGGCGAGACGATGGCCGACGTCGTGGCGCGGGTCGCCGAGGCCGCGACGGAGCACCTCGAGGCGCTCGGGCCGGGGGAGTGCCTGGTGCTGTCGACGCACGGCGCCGCCGGCCGGGCCGTCGTGGGATGGCTGGTGGGGCTGGACCAGGCGACCGCGTGGCGCGTGCTCGGCGCGCTCGGCAACTGCTGCTGGGGCGAGCTCGTGGAGGGTCGCGAGGGGTGGCGGCTGCGGACCTGGAACACCTCGGCCGGGCTCACCGCGCCCGACCCCACGATGCCTCCGTGAGGCCGATTTGGGGGAGGGGCACCCCGTCTGTAAACTTCACGACGCCCCTTCGGGGGAACACCCACTCGGGGCTGTAGCGCAGTTGGTAGCGCACCTCCATGGCATGGAGGGGGTCAGGGGTTCGAATCCCCTCAGCTCCACCGCACGACGCAGGGCCCGGCACGTTTTTCGCCGGGCCCTTTGTCGTGCGATCGAACGGAGTGATTCGAGGAGGAGCGAGGGACGAGCGACGGGGTCCCCTCAGCTCCACACGACGAACGGGCCGGCGCCAGCCGGCCCGTTCTGCGTGTGGAGGGGGGATTCGGGACGAGCGAGGGACGAGCGAGGGGTCCCCTCAGCTCCACCCAGTGGAACGACTGATGGGACCGGCGCCAGCCGGCCCGTTCTGCGTTCACCGGACGTTCCGCGGTGCGGAACCGGCTTGTCTTGACGAATTCAAGAATGCGCGACAGGGTGGAGCCATGCCCGACACCGCCGAGCCGACGCGCCTGCTGCGCGAGGCCGGCCTGCGGGTCACCCGCCCCCGGCTCGAGGTCCTCGCGGCCGTCCACGCCCACCCGCACGCCGACACCGGCACCCTGCTGCGCGCCGTCCGTGACGCCCTGCCGTCCGTGTCGCACCAGGCGGTCTACGACTCCCTGCACACCCTCACCGGGGCCGGTCTGGTCCGCGCCATCCAGCCGGCCGGCTCGGCGACCCGCTACGAGGGCCGGGTGGGCGACAACCACCACCACGTCGTCTGCCGCGGCTGCGGCGCGGTCGCCGACGTCGACTGCGCGGTCGGCGACACCCCGTGCCTGCACCCGTCCGCCGACCACGGCTTCGTCCTCGACGAGGCCGAGGTCGTCTACTGGGGCCGCTGCCCGCAGTGCGCGGCCGCCCCCGCCTGACCCCACCGACCGTCCCGCACCACCGAGAAGGAGATGGACCCCCGTGACCGACCAGCATGACGGCGTGACCGCGCAGGGCAGCGAGAGCGAGAACCCCGCGATCGACGCGCCCACCCCCAAGACCGGCACCCGCCCGCGCACCAACAAGGACTGGTGGCCCGAGCAGCTCGACCTCTCGGTGCTGCACACCAACAGCGAGAAGGCCGACCCGCTCGGCGGCTCCTTCGACTACCCGCAGGCCTTCTCCGGGCTCGACGTCGACGCGCTCAAGGCCGACCTCGTCCAGGTGATGCGCACGTCCCAGGACTGGTGGCCCGCCGACTTCGGCCACTACGGCCCGCTGTTCATCCGGATGAGCTGGCACGCCGCCGGCACCTACCGGGTCGAGGACGGCCGCGGCGGTGGCGGTCGCGGGCAGCAGCGCTTCGCCCCGCTCAGCTCCTGGCCCGACAACGCCAACCTCGACAAGGCCCGCCGCCTGCTCTGGCCGGTCAAGCAGAAGTACGGCCAGTCCGTCTCCTGGGCCGACCTGCTCGTCCTCGCCGGCAACGTCGCGCTCGAGGACATGGGCTTCGAGACCTTCGGCTTCGCCTTCGGCCGCCCGGACGTCTGGGAGCCCGAGGAGGTCAACTGGGGCAACGAGGACACCTGGCTCGGCGACGAGCGCTACGCCGGCGACCGCGAGCTCTCCAACCCGCTCGGCGCGGTCCAGATGGGCCTGATCTACGTCAACCCCGAGGGCCCCAACGGCGAGCCCGACCCGATGAAGGCGGCCCGCGACATCCGCGAGACGTTCAAGCGGATGGCGATGAACGACGAGGAGACCGTCGCGCTCATCGCCGGTGGCCACACCTTCGGCAAGACCCACGGCGCCGGTGACCCCGACCTCGTCGGTACCGAGCCCGAGGGCTGCCCCGTGCACTCGATGGGCCTGGGCTGGAAGAGCGAGTTCGGCTCCGGCAAGGGCCGCGACGCCATCACCAGCGGCCTCGAGGTCACCTGGACCCAGACGCCGACGCAGTGGTCGAACAAGTTCTTCGACAACCTCTTCGGCTTCGAGTGGGAGCTGACCAAGAGCCCGGCCGGTGCCCACCAGTGGCAGCCGAAGGACGGCGGCGGCGCGAACACCGTCCCCGACCCCGAGGACGGCGCGCTCAACCGCCCGCCGACGATGCTCACGACCGACCTGGCGCTGCGCACCGACCCGGCCTACGAGCAGATCTCGCGGCGCTTCCACGAGAACTTCGAGGAGTTCCGCCTCGCCTTCGCGAAGGCCTGGTACAAGCTGCTCCACCGCGACATGGGCCCGGTCGACCGCTTCCTCGGCCCGTGGGTGCCCGAGGCGCAGCTCTGGCAGGACCCGGTGCCCGCCCGCTCCGGCGAGCAGCTGTCCGACGACGACGTCGCCGCGCTCAAGCAGGCCCTGCTCGACTCCGGCCTGTCGGTGCAGCAGCTGGTGCGCACCGCGTGGTCCTCGGCGGCCAGCTTCCGCCGCACCGACATGCGCGGTGGCGCCAACGGCGCGCGCATCGCCCTCGAGCCCCAGCGCTCGTGGGAGGCCAACCAGCCCGAGGAGCTCGCCTCGGTGCTCGAGGTGCTCGGTCGGGTCAAGGCCGACTTCGACGGCAAGGGCGGGCGCACCGTCTCGCTCGCCGACCTCATCGTGCTCGGCGGGTCCGCCGGTCTCGAGAAGGCGGCTCGCGACGCCGGCCGCGACCTCACCGTGCCGTTCACGCCGGGTCGCACCGACGCGACGCAGGAGCTGACGGACGCGGAGTCCTTCTCCTACCTCGAGCCGCGTGCCGATGCCTTCCGCGGCTACCTGCGCGAGGGCGAGAAGCTGGGCGCCGAGGTGCTGCTGCTCGACCGCGCGAACCTGCTCGGGCTCACCGCCCCGCAGCTCGTCGTCCTCATGGGCGGCCTGCGGGCGGTCGGCGTGACGGCGCCCGGCACCTCGCTCGGTGTACTCACCGAGCGCCCCGGGCAGCTGACCAACGACGTCCTCGCGACCCTCCTCGCGCCGGGCGTCACCTGGTCGACGTCGACGAACACGGCGAACGTCTACGACAGCAGCGACGGCAAGTGGCAGGCCACGGCCGCCGAGCTCGTGCTCGGCTCGCACGCCCAGCTGCGCGCCATCGCCGAGGTCTACGGCAGCGCCGACGGGGAGCAGCGCTTCCTCGACGACTTCGTCGCCGCCTGGGTCAAGGTCATGGAGAACGACCGGTTCGACCTGCACCAGTGAGGTCCTGACCTCGCAGCACCGCGGCCCGGTCCCCTCGTGGGGGCCGGGCCGCGGTGCGTGCGGGAGGTGCTCAGTCCGGCCAGACGCCGCTGGTGCCGCGGCGGTGGCTACCGAGCAGGTGGGTGTCGACGATGCCGACGGCCTCCATCAGCGCGTACATGGTGGTCGGGCCGACGAAGGTGAACCCCTTGCGCTTCAACGCCTTCGAGAGCGCGAGCGACTCCGGCGAGGTCGTCGGCACCTCGGAGAAGTCCCGGGGGCGCGGGGTGTCCGCCGGCCGAAAGGACCAGACGAAGGCGGCGAGGTCGCCGTCGGGGTCCTCGCGCAGGGCGAGGGTGGCCCGGGCGTTGGTGATGGTGGCCAGCACCTTGGCGCGGTTGCGGACGATGCCGGCGTCGGCCATCAGCCGGGCGACGTCGGCGTCGTCGTAGCGGGCGACGACCTCGGGGTCGAAGCCGTGGAAGGCCTCGCGGAAGGCGGGGCGCTTGCGCAGGATGGTCGCCCACGACAGGCCCGACTGGAAGGCCTCGAGCGAGAGCCGCTCGAAGAGCCCGCGCTCGTCGCGCACGGGCATGCCCCACTCGGTGTCGTAGTACTCGCGCAGCAGCGGGTCGCTCGCCGCCCAGAGCGGGCGCGCGAGGCCGTCGTCACCGACGACGAGCCCGGTGGTCGTCATCGCCGCGTCACCCGCGCCGCAGCGTCACGACCGGCAGCTCGGGCGGGGCCGCGACCCGGATGGCCGGGCCCCAGGCGCCGATGCCGCGCGAGGTGAGCACCGGCACGTCGCCGACGTCGTGCAGGCCGTCGATGACCGGCTGCTGGAGCGGCACCAGGTACCGCAGGGGCCACATCTGTCCGCCGTGGGTGTGCCCGGAGAGCTGGAGGTCGACCCCGCGCCCGGCGACGTCGCGGGCCTGGCGCGGCTGGTGCGCCGCGTAGAGCGTGAACCCGGCGGGGTCGACGCCGGCCAGGGCTGCTTCGGGGTCGGGGGCGAACTCGCCGCCACCGGAGATGTCGTGCACCCCCGCGAGGGTGATCGACGCCCCGTCCTTGTCGAGCGCGACGTTCTCGTTCTTCAGGACGCGGATGCCGAGGTCCTCGAAGGCGCGCACCCAGTTGGCGGTGTCGCGGAACATCTCGTGGTTGCCCGTGGTCGCGTAGACACCGAGCGGCGCCTCGAGGTCGCGCAGCGGGGCGAGCTCGGGGCCGTAGCGGGCGGCGTAGCCGTCCTCGAGGTCGCCGGCGATGACGACGAGGTCGGGCTTCTGCGCGTTCACGAGGTCGACGACGCCGCGGGTGAAGTCCGCGCTGCGGACGGCCCCGGCGTGGATGTCGGTGACGAGCGCGACCCGGGCGCCGTCGAACTGGGCCGGCAGCTCGGGGGAGGAGACCTCGAACTCGGTGACCGACGGGTGGCTGGCCTCGTAGGCGCCGTAGCCGGTGACGCCGACGGCGAGCAGCGCGACGAGCGGCGCCCCGACGCGGTTGAGCCGGAGCCGGCCCGCCCGGCCGCGGTCGTGGCGCCAGCGCGCGAGCATCACGAGGGTCTTGAGGACCCCGAGCACGAGGAACCCCAGGAAGAGGTAGAGGCAGGTCGCGAGGAAGGCCTGCCCGGTCCACGCGACGGGGCGCATCGTGGCCGGGCTCCACGCGCCGCCCCAGACGTCGAAGCCCTCGAGGACGGCGGCGAGCAGGGCGATGAGCACGACGGCGAGGACCCACGGCACCCAGCGCCGGCCCCAGCGGGGCGCGACGGCGAGACGGTGCCAGACGAAGACGAGGAAGCCGGCGAAGACGCCGATCGGCACGAGGGCCGCGAGCGCGCTCATGCCTCGGTGCTGCCCCCGGCGGCCAGGGCGGCGCGGGCGTCGGCGGTGATGTCGGCGGGCTCGGTGTTGGGGGCGTAGCGCTCGATGACGCGGCCGTCGCGGCCCACGAGGAACTTGGTGAAGTTCCACTTGATGCGGCCGCCGAGCAGGCCCTTCTTCTCGGACTTCAGCCACTCGAAGAGCGGGTGGGCGTCGTCGCCGTTGACGTCGACCTTGGCGAACATCGGGAAGGTGACGCCGTAGTTCATCTGGCAGAACTCGCCGATCTCGTCCTCGGCCCCCGGCTCCTGGCTGCCGAACTGGTTGCAGGGGAAGCCGAGTACTACGAAGCCGTCGTCCTTGAGCTCTTCGTACAGGGCCTCGAGGCCGGCGTACTGGGGGGTGAAGCCGCACTTGCTCGCCGTGTTGACGACGAGCACGACGTCGCCGGCGTACGTGGACAGGTCGCGCTGCTCGCCGGTGAGGGCGGTCGCGGAGAAGTCGGAGATGGTGGTCATGGGGTCATCGTCGCACGCGGTCCTGACGCTGCCGGCCCCGCGGCGGCCACCCTCGACGCGCCCCGGCATAGCCTGAGCCGGTGCCCCGTGACCCGATGGCCCCGCCGCCCCTCGACGTCGACGTGCTCGTGGTCGGGGCCGGGCTCTCCGGCATCGACATGGCCTGCCGCCTCGCGATGCACCGGCCCGAGCTGACCTGGGCGGTCCTCGAGGCCCGGTCGGCCACGGGCGGCACGTGGGACCTCTTCCGGTACCCGGGGATCCGGTCCGACTCGGACATGTACACGCTCGGCTTCCCGTTCCGGCCGTGGCGCGGGCGCACGTCCATCGCCCCCGCGGCGGAGATCCTGCGGTACCTGCGCGACACCGCCGACGAGCACGGCGTCACCGAGCGGACCCACCTCGGGCAGCGGGTCACCCGGCTGGAGTGGTCGGGGGAGGAGCGGCGCTGGACGGTGACCGCCCGCACCGAGTCCGGGGAGGTGCTGCTCCACCGCGCGCGGTTCGTGCACGTGGCGACCGGCTACTACGCCTACGACTCCGGGCACGTCGTGGAGTTCCCCCGGCAGGAGTCGTTCACCGGCGAGGTCGTGCACCCCCAGCACTGGCCGGAGGGGATGGCCGTCGCCGGGCGCCGGTTCGTCGTCGTCGGGAGCGGGGCCACGGCCATCACGCTCGTGCCGGCGCTCGTCGAGCAGGGAGCGGCGTCGGTGACGATGCTCCAGCGCAGCCCGAGCTACGTGGCGGCCCTCCCGAACACCGACGTCGTCGCCGACGGGCTGCGGCGGGTGCTGCCGGGGCGGGTCGCCCACCAGGTGGTCCGCGGCAAGAACGTCGCGCTCTCGACGGTGAGCTACCAGGCTCTGCGGCGGTGGCCGCAGGCCGGGCGGAGGCTGCTGCGGCGCCGGGTGGCGGACCGGCTGCCGGACGGCTATCCCGTCGACACCCACTTCAACCCGCGCTACGACCCGTGGGACGAGCGCGTCTGCGTCGCGCCGGACGGCGACCTGCTCGACGTTCTGGCCGACGGGCGGGCCTCGGTCGTCACGGCCACCATCGACGGGTTCGAGCCCGAGGGCGTGCGGCTGGCCGGGGGCGAGGTGCTGCCGGCCGACGTCGTCGTCACGGCGACCGGGCTGCGGCTCGAGGTCGGGGGCGGGGCGGAGGTGGTGGTGGACGGCGAACGGGTGGACCTCGCCACGCGGCACGTCTACAAGGGCTGCATGATCTCCGACGTGCCGAACCTCGCGCTGTCCGTGGGGTACACGAACGCCAGCTGGACGCTCAAGGCCGACCTCACCGCGCGCTGGGTGTGCCACCTGCTGGGGTACCTCGATCGCCGGGGGCTGCGGGTGGCAGTGCCGCGCTGGGACGGCTCGGGTGGGGCGGACCAGCCGCTGCTCGGGCTGTCGTCCGGGTACGTCCGGCGCGGTGAGCACCTGCTGCCCAAGCAGGGCTCGCGCCGGCCGTGGCGGGTCGTGCAGAGCTACGTGTACGACGTCGCCGTGACCCGGTTCGGGCGCCTCGACGACGGGGTGCTCGAGCTCAGCTGACCTGCTGCTCGGGTGGCGAGGGGCGGGCGGCGCGGAGCGGCCGCCGCGGGAGCGGCCGGTCGGCGAGGGCGTGGAGCAGCCGGAGCAGGGCTCGCACCTCGATGGGCTCCAGGCCCTCGAACCACTCGGCGGAGAGGGACTCGAGGCACTCCTCCACGCCGTCGAGGAGCTCACGACCTCGGGGCGTCAGCTCCGTCCGGTGGGTGCGCAGTTCTCGCCACCCGGGCTCGCGGGACACGAGCCCGGCGGCCTCGAGGCCCGCGAGGAGGCGACTCACGCGACGCTCCGGGAGGGCGAGGTACTCCGCGAGGTTGACGCCCGAGGACGGCTTGTCGCGAAGTCGGCGCAGCGCGTCGAGGCCGGTGGGTGTGATGCCGGGCGCGAGGCCGGAGATGGCCTGCACGAGCCCACGGTCGACCTGGGCGCCGGCCTGCCGCAGGAGGACGGGGAGATTGAGGTGGTCGTCGGGGACGGGCCGCTCCCATCGGCGCGGCTGGTCGGCACGGATCCCGTGGCGCAGGGCGAGGTGGTCGTGGAGGCGGACCCATGGCGTGTGCTCCGAAGCCTCGCTCGTCGGGATGCCGCGGCGGCGCATCCACGTCGGGGACCGACGGCCCGGGCCGTCGGCGGTGGGGACGTCCATCGGGACTCCCTTCGCTCGGGTGCCGACGATCCTTCCCCATGCGGGTGTGGTGCCGCCGGCGTCATCCACAGGGGTCACTCACGGGTGGGTGACGGGCCGTTCACGGCCTGACCCGGCCCGGCACGAAGGTGGTGTTCTCCAGGATTCCGGTCGCTGCGACCGGTATCCCGGTCGTTGCGTCCGGGATCGTGGTCGCGATGTCCGGTATCCCGATCGGGGTGTCCGGTATCGCGGTCGTGGCGTCCGGTATCCCGGTCGGGGTGTCCGGGATCGTGGTCGCGGTGTCCGGTATCCCGGTCGGGGTGACCGGTATCGCGGTCGTGGCGTCCGGGATCGTGGTCGCGGTGTCCGGTATCCCTGACGCGGCGACCGGGGTTCCGGGGAGAGACTGTCGTGAGCCGGGTCGCCGGACCGTTCGTAACCTCCTCCGGCGGCGTGATGCCGCGAGCGTCCGGACCGCGCGTCGCGGCGCTGGCAGGATGCCGCCCGTGACCGCCTCCCTCCTCCTGGTCCTCGCCGTCCTGGCCTCCGTCGTCGCGGCCGCCGCCGACTGGTGGGCCGTCGCCACCCGACGACCCGCGGTCGAGCGCTGGGCCAAGCCCACCGTGATGGTCGGCCTGCTCGGTGTGGCACTCGCGCTCGGCGACGGCCACCCGGTGCTGCCGTGGGTCCTCGTGGCCCTCGCTCTCGGCCTGGTCGGTGACGTCCTCCTCCTCGAGGACACCCCCACGCGCTTCCTCGGTGGCCTCGCGGCGTTCCTCCTCGGGCACCTCGCCTGGGTGGTGACCTTCGTGGGCATCGGACTGGACCGGCCGGCGCTCGCCGGCGTGGGGGCCGTGCTCGTCGTCGCCGCCCTCGTCGTCGGTCGCCGCATCCTCCCGGCCGCGTGGCGCGACGGCGGCGCCGCGCTCGCCGCACCCGTCGCCCTCTACATGGCGGTCATCGCGGCGATGGCGCTCACCGGGTGGGCGACCGGCCACCTCCTCGTCGGTCTCGGTGCCTCGCTCTTCGTCGTCAGCGACACGGTCCTCGCGCTGCGCAAGTTCGTCGCGGAGCGCCCCTGGCACGCGCTGGCCGTCATCACGACGTACCACCTCGCGCAGGCGCTCCTCCTCGTCGGGCTCCTCGCCTGAACGAGCGGGACCGCGCCGCCCGGGTGGACGACGCGGCCCCGAAACGCCGTGCGGCTCAGGCCCGGTGCAGGCTCCACATGTTGTGGATGCGTGCACGCTGGCCGGCCGTGAACAGGTCGCGGCACCCGTCCTGCGTGTAGCTCATGAAGTTCCGGACCGGGTCACCCCGCCCGTCGTCCCCGCCGCAGCTGTTGCGAGCGTCGCAGTCGGTGCGCCCCGCAGAGGCGCTCGACATCCGGCCGGTGTCCGCGACCCGGTCGTCGGGCGCGCTGCAGCCCTCCTGGAACACGTGGTAGAGCCCCAGCCAGTGACCGACCTCGTGGACGAGGGTGTCGCCGTTGCGGATCGTCGACCCACCGGGGACGCCCGGCATCACCTGGTGGTCGAGCCACACGCCGTCGAGGTTCGGGCGCTCGTCGACGTCCCACGGGAACGTTGCCCGTCCGTTGAGGCCGGTGGTCGAGCCGTCGTCACCGATGGACGCGGCGGTGTAGACGTTGAGCGTCCGCGTGCCGCCGCGGTGGTACTGGCGGGTCAGCGACCGTGCGCGGTCGCTGTCGAGGTCGAGGTTGGCGTTGGCCACCCGGATGTTCTCGTAGCCCGCGTAGACGAAGGTGACGTCGGTGTCGACGCCGCCCTGCGCACCCGCGTAGGCGTTGTTGAGGCGCGCGACGGCGTCGAGGGCCTCCTGGTTGTCCATCCGGCCGGCATCGGTCTCGTGGAGGTTGTGCAACCAGACGGTCACGGTCGGCGATGCGGCCTGGGCCGTGCGGGCGAGCCGCGATCCGCCGATCTCGAGCGCGGCGCGGTACTCGCGCTCGGCGGCCTCGTCGGCGGTGTCCTCGGCGTGGTCCGCGTAAGTGGCGTCGGTCGGTTCGGCGGAGGCGCCGGCGGCCGGTGCTCCGGGTGCGCACCCGACGCCTCCGCCCGCGAGCGGTGTGGCCGAGGCGCCCGGCACCATCAGTGCGGCGCCGATCGCCACGGCGGCCAGGGCGCGGGTGGTCGTGAATCCTCGTCGTGCGGTCCTCGTCATCGAGGTCCCCCTCTCGGTCGGGAGACGGGCGGTCCGGCCCCCGGGGCCTGTCTAGACCTCGCGCGCCGCCGGGGGAAGGGGGAGCGCTCCCCGTCCCCTGAGGAATACCCCACAGGGGTATCGGGTGTCGCGGGTATGAGCACCCACGAGGAGCACGCCCACGCGGTACACGGCGCGACCGGGGGACAGGCCGCGAGTGCCACGCTGCACTGCCTCACCGGCTGCGCCATCGGCGAGGTGCTGGGGATGGTCGTCGGCACGGCTGCGGGCCTGTCCACCGGCGCCACGGTCGTCCTGTCCGTCGCGCTCGCGTTCGTCTTCGGCTACGCCCTGACCCTCACGCCGATCCTGCGGGCCGGGGTGGCCCTCGGCGCCGCGCTCGGGCTCACCGTCGCCGCCGACACGGTCTCCATCGCGGTCATGGAGATCGTCGACAACCTCGTGATGGTCGCCGTGCCCGGGGCGATGGAGGCCGGCCTCGCGTCCGTGCTCTTCTGGGGGAGCCTGGCCTTCTCGCTGGCCGTGGCCTTCGTCGTCACCGTGCCGGTCAACCGCTGGCTCATCGCGCGGGGACGGGGACACGCCGTCGTCCACGGGATGCACTGACGCGCCGCTCGCCCGCGGGCGCACGCCCCGGATGTGCCGAGCGTGCCCCGGACCCCCTGCGGTACCCTGAGCGCGTGCCGAAGTACCTGCTCCTTGCCTAGCCGCGCCGGCCACCCGGCCCGCGCGGCGACCCCTCCTGTGCGAGGGGTTTTTTCATGGCCGCAGGACGTACCGACGACGAGGACGAGATGAGCGAGACTCCGCACCGCTACACCGCCGAGCTGGCCGGGCAGATCGAGGTCGCCTGGCAGGACCGCTGGGCCGAGCGCGGCACGTACCACGCGCCGAACCCGGCCGGGCCGTGGGCCGACCCCGAGGGCGTCGCCGCGCACCCCGAGGGGCACCTCCTCGTCCTCGACATGTTCCCGTACCCGAGCGGGGCCGGCCTGCACGTCGGCCACCCGCTGGGCTACATCGCCACCGACGTCTACGCCCGCTACAACCGGATGCTCGGCAAGAACGTGCTGCACTGCCTCGGCTACGACGCCTTCGGGCTGCCCGCCGAGCAGTACGCGGTGCAGACCGGCCAGCACCCGCGCAAGACCACCGAGGACAACATCGTCATCATGGCGCGCCAGCTGCGCCGCCTCGGGCTGGGCCACGACGACCGGCGCTCGATCCGCACGATCGACCCGGACTACTACCGCTGGACCCAGTGGATCTTCCTGCAGATCTTCAACTCCTGGTACGACGCCGACGCCCCACGCCCCGACGGCGGCACCGGCCGCGCGCGGCCCATCGAGGAGCTCGTCGAGGAGTACCGCAGCGGCTCCCGACCCCTGCCGAACGACGACGGCCGCGGCTGGGACGACCTGTCCGACGTCGAGCGCGCCGGCATCCTCGACGCCCAGCGCCTCGCCTACACCTCCGAGGCGCCGGTCAACTGGTGCCCGGGCCTCGGCACCGTGCTCTCCAACGAGGAGGTCACCAACGACGGCCGCTCCGAGCGGGGCAACTTCCCGGTCTTCAAGCGCAACCTGCGCCAGTGGATGATGCGCATCACCTCCTACGCCGACCGGCTCGCCGACGACCTGGACCGCGTCGACTGGCCCGAGAAGGTCCGCATCATGCAGCGGAACTGGATCGGGCGCAGCCAGGGTGCGCGCGTTGCGTTCCCCGTCGTGGGTGCCGAGGACGCCTCCGGCATCGAGGTCTTCACGACCCGCCCGGACACCCTCTTCGGGGCGACCTTCATGGTGCTCGCACCCGAGCACCCGCTCGTCGACACGCTCGTCCCTGCCGGGGAGTGGCCCGAGGGCACGAAGGACGCCTGGACCGGTGGCGCCGCGACCCCCGCCGAGGCCGTCGCCGCGTACCGCCGCGCCGCCTCGCGCAAGAGCGACGTCGAGCGCCAGAGCGAGGGCAAGGACAAGACCGGTGTCTTCACCGGCGGCTGGGCGACCAACCCGGTCACCGGGACCCGCGTCCCCGTGTTCGTCGCCGACTACGTGCTCATGGGCTACGGCACCGGGGCGATCATGGCCGTGCCCGGCCAGGACGAGCGGGACTGGGACTTCGCGACGGTCTTCGACCTGCCGAAGATCCGCACCGTACAGCCCGACGAGGGCCACGACCTCGACACCGCCTTCACCGGCCAGGGCCCGGCCATCAACTCGAGCAACGCCGAGCTGAGCCTCGACGGCCTGGGCGTCGCCGAGGCCAAGGCGCGGATGACGCAGTGGCTGCAGGAGAGGGGGATCGGCGAGGCGACCATCACCTACAAGCTGCGCGACTGGCTCTTCAGCCGCCAGCGCTACTGGGGCGAGCCCTTCCCGGTGCTCTTCGACGAGGACGGCGTCGCGCACGCCGTGCCCGAGTCGATGCTGCCCGTCGAGCTGCCCGAGGTGCCGGACTACAGCCCGAAGACCTACGACCCCGACGACGCGAGCAGCGAGCCCGAGCCGCCGCTGTCGCGCGTGGACGAGTGGGTGCACGTCGAGCTCGACCTCGGCGACGGCCGCGGCCCGCGCCGCTTCCGCCGCGAGACGAACACGATGCCCAACTGGGCCGGCTCGTGCTGGTACTACCTGCGCTACCTGGACCCGGCGAACGCCGCCGCGCTGGTCGACCCCGAGAACGAGTCGTACTGGATGGGCCCGCGCGACGAGCCGGTCGCCGGCGCGGCCGCCGGCACGCGGGACCCCGGTGGCGTCGACCTCTACGTCGGCGGTGTCGAGCACGCCGTGCTGCACCTGCTCTACGCCCGGTTCTGGCACAAGGTGCTCCACGACCTGGGGCACCTCAGCTCCGACGAGCCGTTCCGCACGTACTTCAGCCAGGGCTACATCCAGGCCGCCGCCTACCGCGACGACCGCGGCCAGCCGGTCGAGGCCAAGGAGGTCGAGGAGGCCGAGGACGGCAGCTTCACCTGGCAGGGGCAGCCGGTCACCCGCGAGTTCGGCAAGATCGGCAAGTCGCTGAAGAACATGGTCAGCCCGGACGAGATGTACGCCGCGTTCGGCGCCGACACCTTCCGGCTGTACGAGATGGGTCTCGGCCCGCTCGAGCAGAGCAAGCCGTGGGACACGCGTGCCGTCGTCGGCAGCCAGCGCTTCCTGCAGCGGTTGTGGCGCAACGTCATCGACGAGGAGAGCGGCGAGGTCGTGGTCGTCGACGCGCCGCTGGACGACGCCACCACCCGCGTCCTGCACCGCACCATCGACGCCGTCCGCACCGACTACGCAGGCCTGGGCTTCAACACCGCGATCGCTCGGCTCACCGAGCTGAACAACGCGCTGACCAAGCTGGAGGGCGGGGTGCCGCGCTCGGCGGCGGAGCAGATCGTCCTCATGGTCGCGCCGCTGGCGCCGCACATCGCCGAGGAGCTGTGGAGCCGTCTGGGACACGAGGACTCGGTCGTCCACGCCGACTTCCCCGTGGCCGACCCGACCCTCCTCGTCGACGCGACCGTCACGTGTGTCGTGCAGGTCAAGGGCAAGGTCAAGGACCGCCTCGAGGTGCCGAGCGACATCACCGAGGACGCCTTGCGCGAGCTGGCGCTGGCCAGCCCGAAGGTGCAGGCGTCCCTCGAGAACGGTGTGCGCACGGTCATCGTGCGGGCGCCCAAGCTCGTCAACGTCGTCCCGGCCTGACGCCGGCGCCCCACCACCCGAAGGGAGCGCCGGCCGTGGTCGACACGATCTTCTCCGGCGGACCGGTGTTCACGGGCGGGGCCGGGCGGGCGCGCCCCACGGCGGTGGCCGTCGACGCCGGCCGGGTCGTGGCGGTCGGGCACGACGAGGTGCTCGACCTGGCCGGCCCGCGGACCGAACGGGTCGACCTCACGGGCCGGATGCTCGTCCCGGGCTTCCAGGACGCGCACGTCCACCCGGTGTGGGCGGGCGTCGACATGCTGCGCTGCGACCTGTCGGAGCTGCACACGGCCGAGCAGTACCTCGAGCGCATCGCGGCGTACGCGCGCGAGCACCCCGACGAGGAGTGGGTGCTCGGTGGCGGGTGGGCGATGACCGCCTTCCCCGGCGGAGCGCCGACCGCCGCCGCGCTCGACGCCGTCGTGGGGGACCGCCCGGTGTTCCTGCCCAACCGCGACGTCCACGGCGCGTGGGTCAGCTCGGCGGCGCTGCGGCGCGCCGGCATCGACCGCGACACCCCGAACCCGCGTGACGGGCGCATCGAACGGGACGCCGACGGCCGGCCCACGGGCACCCTGCACGAGGGCGCGATGCGGCTCGTCGCCGACCTCGTGCCGCCGACCACCGACGAGCAGCGCCTCGCAGGCCTCCTGCGCGCGCAGGCCCACCTGCACTCGCTCGGCGTGACGGCCTGGCAGGACGCCATCGTCGGCGACTACGGCGATGGCGGGAACCCGGCTGCGGCGTACCGTGCGGCCGACGAGGCGGGGCTGCTCACGGCGCGCGTCGTCGGGGCGCTGTGGTGGGACCGCGACGCCGGGCTCGAGCAGGTCCCCGACCTGATCGCGCGGCGGGAGGCGTTGTCCACGAGCAGGTTCCGTGCGACGAGCATCAAGGTCATGCAGGACGGTGTGGCCGAGAACTTCACGGCCGCGATGCTCGAGCCCTACTGCGACGGGCACGGCCACCGCACCGACAACTCGGGCATCTCGTTCGTGCCCGTGGACGTGCTCGGGCCTGCCGCGCAGCAGCTCGACGCCGCCGGGTTCCAGCTGCACTTCCACGCCATCGGCGACCGGGCGGTGCGCGAGTGCCTCGACGCCGTCGAGGGGGCGCTGCGCGCGAACGGCCGGCGCGACAGCCGCCACCACCTCGCCCACCTGCAGGTCGTGCACCCCGACGACGTCCACCGCTTCCGCGAGCTCGGGGTGGTCGCCAACCTCCAGGCTTTCTGGGCCGCTCTCGAGCCGCAGATGGTCGACCTCACCCTGCCGTTCCTCGGCGAGCCCCGCGGCTCGTGGCAGTACCCTTTCGGCGACCTCCACCGCTCCGGCGCCACGCTCGCGATGGGGTCGGACTGGTCGGTCTCGACGGCCGACCCGCTCGCGGCGATCCACGTCGCGGTCACCCGGCAGATCCCCGAGGCGCACCGCGAGGGCGAGCCCGAGCACCCGGTGTTCCTGCCCGGGCAGCGGCTCGACCTCGCCACGGCACTCACCGCGTACACCGCCGGCTCGGCCCACGTGAACCGGCTCGACGACACGGGGACCATCAAGGTCGGCGCGCCGGCCGACCTCGTCGTCCTCGACCGCGACCCGTTCGACGGCGCGCCCGAGGAGATCGCCGACACCCGGGTGCTCCAGACCGTCGTCGACGGCCGGCGCATCTTCGCTGCGGACGACGCCTGAGGGCATCCGTCTCGGGTGGTGGACCCCGGATGACGCCCGTCGCCGCCGCTTGTCACACTCGTCGGCGTAGGTCATGAGTGCCAGTGACAAGCCCCGGCTCGCTGGCCGGCAACCCTCCTCCGCGGTGGGGTGCCCCGGGTGACGACCTGGTCGGCGCCGCCGTGGCGTCGGCAAGCGCGGGATCCCGGGACGCACTCCGAGGGTCCTCCGGCCCTCCGGGAGCACCGATGTCCACGCACCACGCGTCCGCCACGACCACCACCCAGACCCTGACCCGCCGCCTGCCGGCCGTGGTCCACCCCGACCCCGTGCCGCTCGTCACCGGCGAGCTCGTCGAGTACGCCCCGCTCGACCACGCCGCGTCCACCCCGGCGCTGGAGGCGGTGGTGCGGGCGGTCGACACCGTCACCCGGACGTACTCCAGCGTCCACCGCGGCACGGGATGGCTCTCGCGCGTCACGAGCGCGCACTACGAGGCCGCGCGCGAGGAGGTCGCCCGCTTCGTCGGCGCCCGGGCGGACGACGTCGTGGTCTTCACGCGCGCGACGACGGATGCGACGAACTTGCTGGCCCGCGCCCTGCCGGACGGCACGCCGGTCGTCGTCTTCGCCTCCGAGCACCACGCCTCGTTGCTGCCGTGGCCGGCCGAGCGCACGCACCGGCTCCCCGTCCCGGCCTCACCCGCCGAGGCCCTCGGCCGCCTCGAGTCCACGCTCTCCGGCCTGGCGGACGGGCCGGCGCCGCTCGTCGTCGTCACCGGGGCCTCCAACGTCACCGGCGAGCTGTGGCCGGTCGAGCAGGTCGTGGCCGTCGCCCGCCGGTACGGCGCCCGCGTCCTGCTCGACGCCGCCCAGCTGGTGGCGCACCGGCGGGTCGACCTCGCGGCCCTCGACGCCGACTGGGTCGCCTTCTCGGGCCACAAGCTGCACGCGCCGTTCGGTGCCGGAGCGCTGGTCGGTCGCCGAGACTGGCTCGACGCCGCCGACCCCTACCTCGCCGGCGGTGGCGCGAGTGCCGCTGTCTCCGAGGCCAGCACGACTTGGACCACCGGCGCGGCGCGCCACGAGGGCGGCAGCCCGAACGTCCTCGGTGCGGTCGCCCTCGCCGCCGCCTGCGCCACCGTCCGGCGGCACCGCGGGGCGCTCGAGGCCCACGAGGAGCGGCTCACCCGGCGTCTCGTCGAGGGGCTGCGGGCCGTCCCGGGCGTGCGCACCCACTCGGTCTTCGGCGACGACCACGACCGGGTCCCCGTCGTCGCCTTCACGGTCGACGGCCTCGACAGCGGCCTCGTCGCCGCCGCCCTCAGCGCCGAGCACGGCATCGGGGTGCGCGCCGGGAAGTTCTGCGCGCACCTGCTCGTCGATGCCCTGCTGGCTCGCGACCCCAAGCGCCCGCACGCGACCGCCGTGCGGGCGAGCGCCGGCCTGGCGACCACCGACGAGCACGTCGAGCGCCTGCTCGCCGCGGTGGCCGACCTCGCCGCCCACGGCCCGCGCGTCGCGTACCGCCGGGACGAGACCCACGGATGGGTGCCGGTCGAGGACGCCCGCGCCGCCGACGTGCCGCTGCCCTGGTGAGCGGTGCGCCCCCTCAGTCCTTGACGAGGTGCAGGGCGCGGCGGGGGCAGGCCAGCGCCGCCTCGCGCGCCAGACCCAGCTCGTCGTCGCGCACCGGACCGAGCACGACGGGGTAGCCCCACTCGTCGAGGACGATCCGCTCGGGGAGCAGCTCGGCGCACAGCCCGCGGGCCCGGCACTCGGGCCAGTCGACCCGCAGGGTCCCGGCGGGGGCGCCGCCGACCCGCTCGCTCGCGGCGCTCACGCGACCACCGCCGGGACGCGCACGCCGCACCGGCACGCGCCGGTGAGGTGGTCCTCGACGTGATCGGGGAGCGCGGTGAGCATCGAGCCGACGAGCCGGGCCGTGCCGTCCGGGTGGGCGCAGGCGCCGCGTCCGGTCACGAGCCCGGTCAGCTCGCGGATCCGGGGCCGGGTGTCGACGCGGCGGGCCAGCCCGTCCGTCGCGCGGGCCAGGGCCGGCAGGCCGTTGCGGCACGGACCGCAGCGACCCGCCGACTCGACGGCGAGGAACTCGGTCCACGCGGCGGTGTGCCCGACGGGGCACGAGCCGTCCGCGAGCGAGACCAGGGCGCCCGCCCCGAGCGACGCCCCGAGGGAGCGCAGGTGCGGCTGGGACCACGCCAGGTCGCGCAGCGCCGAGGGGTGCACCCACGTGCCGTGGAACCCGCCGACGAGCAGCGGGGCGGCGAGCGCGTCGGCATCGAGGACGTCGCGTGCGCGGCTGCCGTGCTCGACCTCGACGACGCCCGCGAGGGCGATGCGGCCGTCCGGCCCCGGCGGCCGGGTGACGGTGAGCAGCATCGTGCCGGGCTCGTCGGGCGTGCCGAGGCGCGCGTAGGCGGCTCCGCCGACGTGGACCAGGGCGCCGAGGTGCGCCCAGGACTCGGCGTTGGAGAGGAGGGTCGGGCGGCCGCGGTGGCCGTCGACGGCCTCGGGCGACCACGCGGTGACCGGGAGGCCGGGGCGGCCGTCCATCAGCTCGAGCACGGCCCGGGCCTGCCCGGCGACGAACCGGCCCTCGGCCTCGTGGGTGCTCCAGCGCAGCCCGTCCCCGCGCCGCTCGGCGAGGGCCTGCGCCACGGCGCGGCCCACGAGCGGGCGGTCGGCGGAGGTCACGACGTGCACATCTCGGGCGCCGAGGGCGCGGGCGGCGACCTCCGCACCGTCGAGCACGAGGTGGGGCGCCACGCTCACGAGGGCCTCGTCCTTCGCGCTCACCGGCTCGCCCTCGGCGGCGTTGACGACGACCACCGGTCGGCGCGACGGCAACCGGCCACGGCCCCGGGCGACGGTCCGCAGCTTGCGGGCCAGCGGGAAGCCGGCGCCCCCGCGACCCCGGACGGCCGCGGACTCGACGAGGTCCACGAGGTGGGCCAGGTCCGGGGTCGGCAGGGGACCGAAGCGGGCGCGGTGGGCGGCGAGCGACGGCCCGTCGTCGACGCCGGAGAGCAGCAGCGGGCCGCGGCGCACCTCGAGACGGGCAGGGGGCAGGACCGACCTCATCGGGAACCCCGTCCGAGCAGCACGCGGTCGGCGGTGCACGCCCGTTCGATGCGCTCGTGCCCGCGCTCCCGGCGTCGGCCGACGAGCACCGCGACCAGGCGCGAGACCACCGCGACGGCGACCAGCCCGACGCACACCGCCGTCACGACCACCGACCAGTGCGCTCCCGCGTCCGTGCCGATGCCCAGGCCGTGCACGACACCGAGGACCCAGGCCGCGTACGTGGTCAGGTGGACGACGAACCAGGCCCGGTGGGGGAGGCGCGAGCGGGCGAGCGAGGTGGCGACGACGACGAGGGTGAGGTCGAGGGCGAGCGTCCCGAGGCCCAGCCACAGCGGCTCGTAGTCGGAGCCCACCGGGACGAACGCCTGCCACCACTTGATGTCGACGTACTCGTCGACGACCGCGACGAGGGCGTGGAGCAGCAGGAGCAGGACCGAGACCGCGGACAGGCCGCGGTGCAGGCCCTGGGTCACGAACCGGGGCCACCAGGGGCGGACCCCGCGCCCGGTGGCGAGGACACCGAGCACGACGGTCAGGGTGAACACGGCGACGAGGGCGACGCCGCTCCCGCGGTTGAGGTACCAGAGCAGGGGTGAGGTCATGCGGTCTCGGTCTCCTCGAGGTCGGCGGCGTCCCAGGCGGGGGTCGTCGCGATGGTTCCGTCGTGGCCGACGAGGCGCGCCGCGACGTCGTGCGCCTGCAGCCACCCGAGCGCGTCGGTCCCCAGCACGACGGCGGCGGTGGACGCGGTGTTGGCGGCTGCGGCGGTGTGGCCCAGGGCGGTGACGGTGCGCCACGGGCCCGACGCCGGTGTGCCGGAACGAGGGTCGACGAGGTGGTGCCACTGCCGCCCGCCGCGTCGCCAGCGGCGGGCGGAGGTGCTCGACGTGGCCAGGCCACCGGCACCGACGACCACCGTCACGCCGGACTCGCCGTCGAGCTCGGTGAGGTTGTGCCCCAGCCGGACCCGGTGCGACGGCACGGTCGAGCCATCCGGCCCGGTGATGCGCAGGTCGCCCCCGACGTCGACGAGCACGGGCACGCCCAGCTCCTCGACGACGGCGAGGGCCGCGAGGTCGGCGGCGAACGCCTTGCCCGTGGCGCCCAGGTCGAGGGCCGCGCCGACGGGTACGCACACCGTCGACCCGTGGACGGCGACGTCGCGCCACGACCCGGTCGGCACCGGAAGTGCTGCGGGAGAAGGATCCTCGCTCGGGACCAGCGAAAAGGTGCGGTCGTAGCCCGCGGCCGTCAGGACGGAGCCGAGCGTGGGGTCGACCAGCCCCGCGGTCTCGTCGGCGGCCTCCAGGGCCACGCGCACCGCCGCGACGAGCACGGGGTCGACGAGGACGGGATGGCCGGCGCCCGCGTTGGCGATCGACAGGTCGCTGTCGGGGCGGAACCGGCTGCAGGTGGCATCGACGTCGTCGAGCACCTCGGCGACCAGCGCGACGACCGCGTCCAGAGCGGCCGGCGTCGTCCGGACGTCGACGTAGGTGGCGAGCGCACGCCACGACGCGGCGCCGTGGTGCGGGTGCAGCACGACGTCCTGCGGGAGCACCGCCGTGGTCATGACCCGGTGCTCGGGGGCGGCGGAGGAGGGGGCGGGGGAGCGGGTGCCGCCACCGACCCGCCGCCGGAGGAGCCGGACGAACCTCCGGACGAACCCGACGAGCCTCCCGACGAGCCGGACGAGCCGCCGCCCACTCGGGCAGAGCCCGACGCGGAGGCGCGCACGACGACCTTCGGCCCGACGACGGTCCGCGTCTTGCGTGCCTTGGTGACGACGGCCGGGTGCGCCTTGGCCCAGGCGAGGAGCTGCTCGTGGTACGCCTTGGCCGCCGTCGCGTCCGCGGCGGCCTTGGCCCGGGCCTTGGCGGCATCGGCCGTGGCGGTCTCGTGCGCGGCGGCGGCGGTCGCGGCCCCGGTGGCGGCGACGGCCGCCGTCGCGAGGGCGCCGCTGAGCACCGTGAGGAGGACGCGCGAGCGGTCGCGCTGTCCTCGGCTGAGCAGGGGGTCCACCGGTGTCTCCTCCGGGCAGGGGCTGGGCTGACCCGTCCAGCGTGGCGCCGGGCCGCGCAAGGGCGGGTCATCGTCGCGTTAAGGGTTCGTCATGCCGGGGCCCGGCCTGAGCCGTTTAACCCAGCCTTATCGGTCCGACGACCCACGCTTGACGTGCGCGACCCCACGATGGGCGCCCCTGCACCCCGGAGGTCCCCGTGTCCCTCGCGACGACCATCGCCACCGGCACCCTCGCCGGCGGCCTGCTCGCCGTCGGCGTCTACGCCGTCACCGCCCCGCCCGACCAGTCCGCCGTCCGGCAGCCGGTCGCGCCCACGTACGCGCCGGTCCCCACCCCGACCGTCACGCACCTCGCCGGGTGCACCGCCCCGGCACGGCTCGAGCACGGTGTCTGCGTGACACACAAGCCGGGCCCGACGGTGACCCTCCCGGCGACCTCCCGGGCCGCGTCCGGCACGACGACGAGCGCCGGGCGCACGGCCCGGCCCGCGGCGCCGACCACCGGACCCGCCGTCGCCGACGACCGTGAGGACGACCACTGCGACGACCAGGACGACGAGGACACCGGTGACGACGGCGGGGAGCACGAGGACGACTGAGGCTCCGGCTGCGGCCTCTCCTCGGAGGTCAGTCGGGGTCGACGGCCGGCAGGTCCACGCGGACGCGCAGGCCGCCGAGGTCCGAACGCCCCAGCTGCACACCGCCCCCGGCCTGCTCGGCCAGGCGGTGCACGATCGCCAGCCCCAGCCCCGTCGAGCCCCGCGCGCTGTGCCCACGCCCGCGCCACGGCAGGTCCATCCCGGGCCCCGCGTCCTCGACCGTGAGCACCGCCCCCGCGTCGCTGCGCGCGACGCCGACGACGACGTCAGCACTCTCGGGCGTGTGCGCGAACACGTTGTCCAGCACCGTGTCCAGCAGCTCGGCCAGGTCCTCCTCGGACAGCCGGACCGGCGGCGCCGAGTCGTCGCCGGTGAACCGCAGCACGCGGTCCTGGTCCTCGGCGAGGGGGCGCCAGAACGCCACGCGCGCGGCGGCGACCACCGACGGCGCGGCCCCGGTGGTCAGCTCGGTGGCGACCGTGCGGCGGGCTTCGCGCACCACGTCGTCGATGCTGCGCTGAAGGTGGTCGACGTGCTCGCGCAGCCGGTCGGCCACCTCCGGGTCGGCGACGAGCTCGGTGTCGAGGCGCAGGGCCGTCACGGGGGTGCGCAGGCGGTGCCCGAGGTCGGCGACCGTCTCGCGCTCGGCCTCGACCAGCCCGTGGATGCGGTCGGCCAGCGCGTTGAGCGCCCGGCCCAGCTCGGCGGTCTCGGGCGGCCCACCGGGCACCGCGCGCGCGGAGGCATCGCCCTCCCGCAGGCGGTGCGCGACCTCGGCGACCTCCGTCACGGGGATGCTCACGCGGCGCCCGAGGCTCCACGCGGCGCCCACCGAGGCCCCGACGAGCGCGAGCCCCAGCAGCCCGATGGTCAGCCACGCCGACGGCACACCGGCGCGCAGCTCGTCGGTCGAGACGGTGGCCACGACGACGTCGATGCCGCTGCCGGTCGCGACCGGCACGAGGGCGTCCAGGCCCCCGTCGCGCCGGGCCGTGAAGGCCTCCTTGTCGGTGCGGGCCCGGTCGACGGCGGTGAGGGTGGCGGGGTCCAGGGCGCGTCCGTCGCCCAGCAGGGTCCCGTCGGGCTCGACGACGGCGACCTCCGGCCCTTCCGCGGACAGGTCGGTGACGGTGCGGTCGAGGGTGGCGCGGTCGGTGAGCGTCGCGGTGAACCGGGCCACGCTCTGGGCCTGGTCCCGTGCGCGGGTGGTGGCGCGGTCGGCAGCGAGGTTGGCCACCAGGAAGCACAGCGGCACGACGAAGGCGACGACGACGGCCGAGGTGGTCGCGGCGACGAGCCAGGCGATGCGGCGGGTCATCCGCCGGGGGCGGGGTCGGTGCCCGCGGCCGGCGGGGCCACGAGGCGCACGCCGACGCCCCGGACGCTGTGGAGGTACACGGGATGAGCCGCGCTCTCGCCGAGCTTGCGCCGCAGCCACGACAGGTGGACGTCGACGGTGCGCTCGCCGCCGCCGTAGGGCTGGTTCCAGACCTCCGCGAGCAGGTCGCGCTTCGTGACGACCTCGCCCGCGTGCTGCGCGAGGTGGGCGAGCAGGTCGAACTCGCGCCGGGTCAGCTCGAGGGGCGCGCCGCGCAGGCTGGCCTCGCGCGAGACCGGGTCGACCACGAGCTCGCCGACGGTCAGCGGCTCGGCGGGGCCGTCGGACCCGGTGCGGCGCAGGACGGCTCGCATCCGGGCCTCGAGCTGGGCGGTGCCGAAGGGCTTGACCACGTAGTCGTCGGCGCCTGCGTCGAGGGCGCGGACCACGGACGGGTCGTCGTCGCGCGCCGTCACGACGATGACGGGGACGTCGCGCACGGCGCGCAGCATCGTCAGGACGCTGTGGCCGTCGACGTCCGGCAGGCCGAGGTCGAGCAGCACGAGGTCGGGGGCGTCGTCGACGGCCAGCCGCAGGCCGTCCATCCCCGTGCGGGCACTCGAGACCGCGTGCCCCCGGTCGGTGAGGGAGCGGACGAGCGAGGACCGGATCGCGGGGTCGTCCTCGATGACCAGCACGTGTGCCACAGTGGGCACGCTAGAGCAGGGAAGGGGTGAGCCGCGTGGACGCGCCCCGTCGCGCGCTCGTCGGGATGGTCGTGGCGTGGGTCGCCGTGGTCCTCGTCGTCGGTGGGCTGGCGTTCGTCGTCGTCTCCCGGGCCGGCAGCCAGGTGGGGCAGGCCTCGGCGCTGCGCACCGTCGCCGACGCCCCGGCCGGTGCCGGCTCCACGACACCCCGGCCCGCACCGTCCTCCTCCCGGCCGACCCCGACCGACACGGCCTCCAGCACGCCCGAGGACGAACCGGAAGTCCGGACACGGTCGTTCACCTCGCGCGGCGGAACGGTGGTGGCCTCGTGCACCGGGTCGCAGGTGCGCGCCGAGTCCATCACGGTGCGCGACGGCTGGCGCTTCGCCGACGAGCGCGAGCCCGACAAGCTCGAGATCCACTTCTCCCGCACCGATGCTCCCGCGCGCGAGGAGGTCGAGGGCGACGACGACGCCGGCGAGGTCGAGATCCGTGTCGGATGCGTCGACGGCGTGCCCACGAGGTACGCCGACGAGTGACGAGCCGGGTTCGTCCCGGGCCACTAGCCTGCGGGGGTGAGCACCGCCCTCGTCACCGACTCCACGGCGTACCTCCCGGCCGGGGCCCTCGACGGCCTGCCGGTCCACGTCGTCCCGCTGCACGTCGTCATCGGCGGCCGCGAGCACCGCGAGGGCCTCGACGTCGGGGCCGGCGAGGTCGCCACCGCGCTGCGCTCCTTCACCCCGGTCTCGACCTCGCGCCCGGCGCCCGCAGCGTTCCTCGAGGCCTACGAGGAGGCGGCGCGGGCCGGCGCCGACAGCGTGGTCTCGGTCCACATCTCCGGTGAGCTGTCGAGCACCGTCGGCGGCGCCGAGCTCGCCGCGGGGCAGTCGCCGGTGCCGGTGACCGTCGTGGACTCGCGCGCCCTCGGCATGGTGATGGGGCACGCCGTGCTCGCCGGGGCGACGGCAGCCCGGGACGGCGCCTCGGCCGAGGACGTGACGCGCCTCGTCCGGGACACCTGCGCCGGCGCCACCGTCGTCTTCTACGTCGACACCCTCGAGTACCTGCGCCGCGGCGGGCGCATCGGGCGGGCCGGCGCGCTGCTCGGGTCGGCGCTGTCCATCAAGCCGATCCTCGGCCTGCGCGACGGGCAGATCGTGCCGCTCGAGCGGGTCCGCACCTCGAGCCGGGCCATCGCGCGCCTCGAGGAGCTGGCCGTCGAGGCGGCCGAGGCGGCTCTCGCGGGCGGCGCCCCCGGTGTCGACCTCGCCGTGCACCACCTCGACTCCGCGGAGCGGGCCGAGCGGCTCGCCGAGCGGCTGGGCAGCCGGCTGCCGGGGTCGCCCGTCGGGGTCGTCGAGCTCGGGGCGGTCGTCGGGGCGCACGTCGGCCCGGGCACGCTCGCGGTGGCCGTCGTGCCGAGGCCGGCCGGCTGAGCGCGATGGTCCTCCTCGTCGGCGAGCTGGTCGTCCTGGCCGTCCTCGCCTTCCTGCTCGGCGGGGTGAACCCGGCGACGCTCGTGGCGCGCGGGCTCGGGCGCGACCTGCGCTCGGCGGGGTCGGGCAACCCGGGGGCGACGAACGCCGGGCGGGTGCTGGGCCGCAAGTGGGGCGTGCTCGTGCTGGCGCTCGACGTGCTCAAGGCGTGGCTGCCGACCGTGCTCGTGCTCCGGTCCATCGGGACGCTCGGAGCCGTCGTGGTGGGGCTGGCTGTCGTGCTGGGGCACGTCTGGAGCCCGTTCCTGCGGGGGCGCGGCGGCAAGGGCGTGGCCTGCGCGCTGGGCGCCATCCTCGCGATCGTGCCGTGGGTGGCGCTGGGCGCGCTCGTGCTGTTCGGGGTGGCGCTGGCGCTGGTCCGCTACATCGGGGAGGCCTCGGTCGTCGTCACGCTGGGGCTCGTCGTCGTCGGGGTGCTGGGGCTGGTCGGGGTGGTGGGGTACGTCGAGCCGCTGGTCGGCGGCTGGCTCGTCGTCCTGGCCCTGCTCGTGCTGTACCGCCACCGGCGCAACGTCGTCGCCTGGTGGGGGCGCCGGCGCGGGTGAGGGTCCCGTCGTCCACAGGGGCGGTGGGGCGCGGGCGTCGTCCACAGATGTCCGCGGGGGCGGTCACGGGGGGGCTCGTGGTGCCTAGCGTCGGGGGATGCGCGACCGACCCGACCCGCACGCCCTCTCACCCAGGGCGCGGGCGCGGCTGCGGCAGAACCGTGGTCGGGGGGACCGGCCCGGATGGGTGCCGCGGTCGCCCTCGTCGGTGGACGTGCCGGTCGAGGTGGAGGAGGACCTACCCGTCGAGGTCGCGGCGGACGTCGGCGGCGGGGCCGGTATGGGTGTCGGCGGTCGACGTCCGGGCAGGGTGCGCCTGCCCGTGTCCCTCGCGACGGCGCGCTGGCAGCCGGGGCGGGCCGCGGTGCTGGGGGTCGCGCTGGTCACCGTGCTCGCGGTGCTCGTGCTGGGGCTGCGGGTGGCCTGGGCCCGCTCGGACGACGGCGACGTCGTGGCGCCCGGCGGGGGTGCCCGCGCCGGTCCGACCGGCCTGTCCGCGGGGGCGGTGGGCGTGGGGGTGCCGACCACGGGGCCGTCGGCGTCGGCCGGCACGTCCGCGTCCCCCACCGCGTCGGCGTCGGGGGCAGGCGCCGTCCTCGTGGTGCACGTCGTCGGCCGGGTCCGCCACCCCGGTGTGCTCCGGCTGCCGTCGGGCTCGCGGGTCACCGACGCCGTCGAGGCGGCCGGTGGAGCCACCCGCGGCGCGGACCTCTCCGGGCTGAACCTCGCCCGCGTGCTCGTCGACGGCGAGCAGGTCCGGGTGCCGGCGCCGGGGGAGGTGGTCGCCGGTCCCGGGCCGCCCTCCGGCGGGACCCCGGCCGGTGGTGGCGGGTCCGGCGGAGGTGGTGGCTCCGCTCCGGGCGGACCGGTGTCGCTGAACACCGCCGACGCCTCCGCCCTCGACGCGCTGCCCGGCATCGGCCCGGTCCTGGCGCAGCGGATCGTCGACTGGCGCACCGAGCACGGGCGGTTCACCAGCGTCGACGAGCTCGCCGAGGTGTCGGGCATCGGCGAGAAGCTGCTGGCGCAGCTGCGACCGCTGGTCGTGCCATGAGCGTGAGGTCGGACGCGCCGCGCCCGGACCTGCGCCTGCTCGGGCCGGCCCTCGTCGCGTGGGCGGTGGCCGCGGCGACCCTCGGCGCCGGATGGGCGCTGCGGCTGGTCGCGGTGTCGGCCGTCGCCGTTGTCGCGGGCGCACTCGTGGTCCTGGGGCGGCGGCCCTCGTCCCGTGTCGCGGCGTGGCGTGGTCCGGCCCTGCTCGTCGCCGTTCTCGTCGTGCTCCTGCAGGGGGCGGCGGTCGGCCACGGCGCCCTGCGCGAGCGGGGCGGGGTCCACGGGCTCGCGGCCGACCGGGCCGCGGTCGTCGCCGAGGTCGTCCTGACCGGCGACCCGCTACCCGTGACCTCGCGCGACGGCGAGGCGCGGGTGCTGCGCGAGGGCACGGTGCGGGTGCTCACCGGGCGCGGCCGGACCCGCAGCACCGACGCCCCCGTGCTGCTGATCGGCGGCAGCGAGCTCGCGGCTCCCCGATGGCGCTCGACCGTCGTCGTCCGGGGACGGCTGGGCCCGCTCGACCCCGCTGACGACCGCGTCGCCGCGCTGACGGTGAGCGGTCCGGTCCGGGTGGTGGAGCCACCCGGTGCCGTCGCACAGGGCGCCGAGCGGCTGCGAGCGGGGCTGCGAGCGGCGGTCGACCACGCCCCGGCCGATCCGCGCGGCCTGCTGCCCGGCCTCGTCATCGGCGACACCAGCCGCACGCCGCCGGACCTCACCGAGGCCATGCTCGCGACGGGGATGACCCACCTCACCGCTGTGTCCGGAGCAAACGTCAGCATGAGGGGTGTTGTAGGAGTCCGACAGGCTCTCGTGGGGGCCGCGGCGATCATCGCCGTGATGGTGCCGGCGCCGCAAGGGAGCGCCACGGAAGGCTCGCCGCGCTGGGACAAGCCGGTCCTCACGGTGCACGTCGCGGACGAGGCGGCGTGGTCCGGCACCGACGTCGAGGCCAGCCTCGCGCAGTGGCGCCCAGTCTTCGCGATGGTCCTCACCACGGACGCGGATGCCGACATCGTCCTCGACGGCCCGGTCGACTCCGGCGCCTCGCCGAGTAGCGACATCGGCGCCACGGCCACGACCGAGACCGAGGGTTCGACGATCATGGGCTGCCGGATCGGTCTCGCGTCGAGCCTGCGCGGCGAGGACGTCTCCGGAGTCCTCACCCACGAGCTCGGGCACTGCCTCGGGCTCGGGCATTCCGTCGACGGACCCTCGGTCATGTTCTGGACCGAGCTCGGCGGCTCCGACCTCTCACCGACGGTGACCGCCGTCGACCTCAGTGCGGTCCGGTCTCTCTACCGCTGATCGCAGGTTCAGGGCGGCGGGGCCGCGTTGGGCCGTTCGGACCACCGCTTGAACACCATCACGAAGACGCGCTGGCCGTCGATGACCGACCATGCGCCGACGCCGTACTCGGACTCCTGCCAGCCGGCGGCGAGCAGCTCCTCCCGCCACGTGGCGGCGTCGCCGTCGCCCTCGTACCACCGGAAGGACTCGTAGACCCAGCCGCCGCGCTCCTCGCTCACCCGCGGCACGGTACGCCCAGGGCATGACGAAACCGCCCCCACCGGTCTCGCGCAGGGGTGCGCTACCGGTGGGGGCGGTGGCCTGGGGGGCGTCAGGCGGAGCGGCGGATGCCGAGGAGGAGGCAGCGGGTGCCGGTCTCCTCCGAGATCGTGCCGCTCGAGGGGAGCGACGTCTGCCCGGTCATCGAGTAACCACGCACCGTCTGGCTCAGGACGGTCGTGGTGAGCCCTGGCAGCCGGATGTGGTTGGCGATCTTCGCGAACTGCGGCACCGTCGTCGGCGCCGCGGTCTGCACGTACAGCGCGGCGAGCCAGTACAGGCCCGGCGTGGGGGTCCAGGCGGTGAAGGTGGTGATCCGGTTGCCGGTCGATGTCAGCGCCGGTGAGGCCGCCGAGCGGATCGGGCCACCGGCGAGGACGGGTAGCCCGGTGTCCGGGTCGGAGCCGTAGACCCCCAGGGTGAGCGCGACCGTGCCGCCGGACTGGGCCGTCGTGACCTGCGCCACGAGCGCGTCCCAGGAGCCGCCCTCGAGGATGACCGGGACCATCCCGATGTCGCCGGAGGTCTGCACGCTGTTGGCGCTCGAGACGTAGTTGAACGGCGTGATCATCGATCCGACCGCCGTCGGCATGACGACGCTGGTCCGGTCGGTGACGATCCGGGCCTCGGCGCCCGAGGAGTCCCTCGAGGCCCACGACCCGTCCGGCTTCGGGTAGAGCAGCCGCTGCCCGGCCGGCGGGTTGGACGGGGACGACAGCTCGACCGAGCGGAGGCCCAGCTGACGGATGCCCATCAGCCGACGACGACGACCCGGTACTGCGCGGCGGTCGGCGCGCCGCCCCAGTCGACGGTCACCTGCCCGCCGGAGGTGCCGGCCTTCGTGACGTCGGGGAAGACCTTCGTGGTGCCCTCCCACACCTCGACCTGGACGTCGGTGCCGAGGCCGTGGGTGAAGGTCTGCGGGTTGGTCGTGGCGACGCAGTCGAACCCCATCCGGCGGGCGACGACCGAGGTGTCGACGCTGACGGTGTCGGCGCCGACGACGATGCCCGTGCCGGCGCCGACATCGAACGTCGACCCGGACAGCGTCATGCCCGCACCGGCGATGTACGACGCTCCGACGCCCGTCTGCAGGAACGTGATCGTCGTCGTGCCGAGGGTGTCGGTGTCGTCGTTGGTGATCAGGAAGAGCTTGTCGGCGTCGGTGCCGCGCTGCACCGCGACTACCGCGCCGGAGAGCTCGGTGATCGAGTCGGCGTCGGCCGAGCGGGTCGCGGCGACCGCGGCGCCGTTCCAGTCGTAGATGCCGTTCTGGGAGCCGGTGGTCTGCCCGCGCGCGATGAACCGCATGCCGGTGCTCATGGTCACGCCGTCGACCGTGGCTCCGGGCGCGGAGAGGTTGATGTTGCTCGAGGACGCGACGACGACGTCGTCCTTCGGCGAGCGCGCGTTGATGAGGGCCCGGACCTGCTGCAGGGTCGTCAGGTCCGTGGGCTGGGTGCCGTCGGCGGCGTTCTGCGCGCGCTTGCCCGCGAGGTCGATGCCGTTGGTGAACTTCTGAGGCATGAGCTGCTCCTAGGAGAGGTACGCCTTGCCCGACTCGGGCGAGGGCCAGGTGATGGTGAGGGTGTTGGCGTCGACGTAGAAGACGTCCGCGATGACGGGCCGGCCGGGCTCGGAGTCGCCGATCGTGACGACCTGCGGGAAGGTGCCCAGGTTGTGGGTGACCGTCCACTGCGCCGCCGGCGCGGTCTGGGTGTGGAGGTAGCGGGTGCCGCCTGCGGGCCCGCCGACCGTGACGCGCGGCGCGGTGTGCACATCGACGAACCGGCCGGGTGCGGTGACGTCGACGACGGCGGGGGTGGACGGCGCGCTGACGTCGACGTAACCGCCAGGGGTGAGGGTCGGCACGTCAGGCCTCGGTCCAGAAGCCGCGGGCCCAGACCAGTCCGCCGACGGTCAGCTCGACGACGTGCTCGTCGGTGGCCAGGAGCGCATCGACGTCGGTCGACGGCACGGCCCAGGTGGCGACGTTGCCCGCGACGACCGCGGTCCACGGAGCGACGTCGGCCGCGGCGAACTCGAGCACCGGTGGCGACGTCCAGTCCTCGGGTTGGCGAGTCGGGTCGCCCTCGGGCTTGTCGAACTGGCGCATGACGGTGGTGAAGGGGTCTCCCGGAACGAGCTCGACGGTGAGGTCGTCGGGGGTGCGGCCGAGCCGGATCGTCGCCACGAGGCGCCTCCTACGGTGCGGGGGTGGGCATGTTGGCCTTAAGCGCCTCGTCGATGGCGCGGGCCTCGGCGACGTCGTCGAAGTAGGCCCACGAGGCGTGCTCGAACCAGCGGGCGCCCATGCGGACGGCCTCGTTGCACGCGGCCCGCGCGACCTCGACGGTGGGCTTGACCGTGCCGGCGGCGGTGCCGGGGGCGAGGGTGGCCTGGAAGGCGATGGGACGGCCGAGGTCGGCGCGCTTGTGCATCCAGGCGTAGAGGCTGGTCGCGGTCTCGAGGCTGTCGGCGGCTGGGGTGTAGTCGCCTGCGCCCCAGCCGTAGTGGACGAACACGACGTGCTCGCCGTACCGGGCGTCCCAGGCGTTGGCCAGCGGCAGGCCGTCGGCCCACGTGCCCTTCTGCCCGCCCTCGACGGGGTAGGTGAGCTGGGTGTGCAGCGGCACCTCGACGGCGGTGGTGGGGAACGCGGCGACCGTCGCGGCGAGCGCCGCCTCCTGGGAGGCGATGACCTTGTCCTTGGTCAGCCCGGCGGCGAAGAGCGCCGCCCCGGCCGCCGTGCCGCCGACGATCCACGGCTCGTCGTAGATCAGCGACGTGCCGAACTGGTTGACCGACGCGACGCGCGGGTGGCCGTCGTACCGGGCGCCGAGGGCCGCCACGAACCGGGCGTAGGCCGCCCGGTAGCGGTCGGTCCAGTACTGGCCGACGGTGGCGGTGATGCCGTCCTTCGCGTTGCTCACGGACACCCTGCCGGCGGCCGCCTTGAGCCACTCCGGGGCGAACTGCCCGCCCTGCACGTGGACGCGCACGACCAGCTGCGGGTCGGACTCGAGCAGGGAGTCGATGAACTTCCAGGCGTAGGTGCCCTCGGTGGGCTCGAGGTCGGACCAGCGAACCTTGAGCCACTGCTGGTTGACGCCGCGGCGCTTCCGGTCGGCCTCGGTCGTGCCGTACAGCCCGCCGTAGTTGCGCTTGAGCGGGGCCGGCGCCGGCGGGGGCGGCTCGACGGGCGGGGGCGGCTCGACCGGAGGAGGCTCCTCGACGACGAGCGCGTCGGCCGCCTTGTAGAGCAGCGAGGCGTTCGACAGCATCGATGCCGCGCTGGACTTCACCCGGGTCGCGTACTTGAGCAGGGCGTCCCGCTCGGCCGCGGACGTCATCGGACCGGGGTGCCGCGGAAGCGGCGGCCGATGAGGGGGAGGGTGACCGCGAGGGCGGCGCCGACACACTGGGCAGCCAGCGCCGTGTGCTGGCCCTGCTTGGTGAGGGCCAGCCAGTCGACGAGCCGGAGGGCGCGCTCCACGACGTCAGTCCTCGCCGTGGCGGGGGTCGTAAGGGACAGCCGCGAGCGGCTCGGGCTCGGAGTCGATGTTCGGGGTGCGGAACACGGCGGCACCGGTGAGGATGCACGCCGCGCCGATGCCGACCCACTCCGGTCCGGTGATGGCCGAGCCGCCGGGCGAGCCGTCCTGCACGGCGGCGACGAGGGCGACGACGCCGGGGGTGACGAACCCGACGACGGCCTTGAGGTAGGGCTTGATGTGGTCCATGGGGTTCTCCTCAGAACTTGCCGGTGTTGAGCTTCCGCTGGAGCGCCTTGACGGCGTCCGACGGGGCGGAGAGGTAGCCATCGGCGGAGACGCCGAGGTACCGCTGGAGCGCGCGGAGCGTGCTCGTGGATCCGGTGCGCGGGTAGCGGCCGGACTCGTTGGACGCGATGCCCTTGCCGTCGACGACGAGGCGGGCACCCTTCTTGTTGAGGTGCCGCTGCACCGCGGCGACGAGCTCGGAGCGGGGGTAGGAGATGACACCGTCAGCGCTCGTGCCCATCGCCCGCTGCCAGGCCTTGATCGTCTTCGGGCCGAGCCAGCCGTCGACGGCCACCCTCCCAGCGGCCGGGGCGGCCGGGGGCTTCGGCGCGGGGACGGGGGCGCTGGAGCCGCCGCCGGCGACGACCTTGGACCAGTCGGCGCGGCCGAGGCCGACGACGTACTTGCTGTCGCGGTGCATCCGGACGAGCCGGTCGCCGTAGTTCCCCTCGAGGGTGTAGACGGTGCCGTCGCCGTTGACCCGCTCGACGAGCCCGACGTGGTCGATGAAGGCGGTGTCGCCCTTCCGGCCGCCCCAGTCGTAGAAGATCATGTCGCCCGGCTGGGCGCCGGCGAGACCGTAGGTCCAGGTCCCCTCGTTGCGGAGGAGAAAGTCCTGCGCGGCCCACACGGTGTAGGCCCGCCCGCGGACGATGCGGCCGACGCCGGTCCAGAACGCCCACGTGACGGTCATCTGGCACCACGGGCCGCGCCCGATGCGCTCGACCTCGTCGTTGTACCACTGGACGATCCGGTTGTTGTTCGACCCGGGCGGGGTCTCGCCGAGGCCGATCTCGGAGCGCATCCGGTCGAGGACGGCCTTGACGGCCTGGGCGCGGGTCATCGGTCGCCCTCCTCGTCGAGGAACGACAGGTCGTCGTCGGCGAAGAGGTTCGGGTCCTGTGGGACGTCGGCCTCGGGGGTGACGCCGTCGACGATCGGCGTCTGGTTCGGCCACGGGGTGGCGGGCTGGTCGGACATGGGGGTTCTCCTCACGGGCATGACGAAGGCCCCGCCGGGCAGCGGGGTCGGGAGGGAAGGGCTCAGTCCTTCTCGGCTGTGGGCGTGGTGAAGTCCGACGGCGACAGCAGGTGCCGCAGACGTGCCGGGATCGGCGGGGCGGGCGGCACGGTCCCGGCGAGGACGCCGTCCCAGATGAGGCGCAGGTAGTCGACGAGCCCGAGCACGTCGGCCTCGAGCCGCTCGTTCTGCTCGCGCGCGACGGTCGCCTCGTAGCGTGCGCTCTTCGCCTCCTGCACGGCCTCCTCGGAGTTGGCCCGGGCGGCGGCTGCGTCGGCCTTCGCGTCGGTGGCGATGGCGCGGTGCTCGGCCAAGGCGGCGACGAGGGCCTCGAGGCCGACGTTGGCCTCGGTGGACTTCTGCTGGTTGCGCGCTTGGATGCGCACACCGGCGAGGGTGAGGAGCCCGACGAGGACGCTCCCGACGACTCCGACAGCGGCGAGGGAGAGGGGGCTGTTCACCTCTCGCCCCCAGTGCCTCGCAGGGCGTGCGTCAGGTCGCTCACGGTGGTGTCCTGCGTCTCGCTCTCGGTGGCGACGAAGAACACGAACGCGACCATGAGCGCCTGCTGCGCGACGAGCAGGTAGGCCCGGTCGTAGCCGGGGGCGCCGCCGGGGGAGAGGTAGGCGACCCACGACGTGATGTAGGACGCGGCGCGCAGGCCGGGCATGAGGATGAGCGCGCCGATGGCGGCCGGGCGCAGCGGCTTCCAGAACGCGGCAGCCGCGGCGAGGGCGCCGCTAGTGACCCACGCGGTGACGGTGATGGCGTCTGGGATGGCGGTGTGCCAGGCGGAGTCGACGGGGATGCGCTGGCCGGGGATGCCGAGGCCGAGAACGATCCAGACGGCGGCCATGAGCAGCAGCCCGTGGCCCTTGCGGTCAGGTCGTGCGCGGGTGGCGAGTCGTCGCAGGGTCACGCTCGGGCCTCCTTCGGTAGTTCGGTGATGGCCGGTTCGAGCGGCGTAGTCCAGCCCGTCCCGGTGAGCCACACGTTGCTTCCCGGCAGGAGGGCCGCGGCAGGAGCGAGCGGTGCGCAGCTGCGGCCAAAGAAGAGGTCGGCGTGGGTCAAGGCCCCGGAGACGCCGACGGCGATGCCAGCGCGCGCGTACGTCTCGTCGGCGGTGGCCTGCACGGCGGCCAGCTGCGCCTGCGGGCAGGAGTACCGGACTCGGACCCGGTCGGCCAGGACGTCAACGCCGGCGACGCCATACGGGGCGTGTCCGCCGTCGTCGAGGACGGTCCACCCCGTCTCCTTGGTGCCGCGGACGACGCACGCGATGAAGGTCTCAGGGGCGCAGTCGCGCACGGTCACGACCCGGTGAGCTTGAAGCGGAGGAACGTGATGCCTGACCCGGGCACCGTGTCGAGGGCGCCGCCGCTGTTCTGGCGGGCGAAGATCTCGATGTAGTCGCCGGCGGCGAGCGCGATCTCGACGGGCGTGATGGCGACCGACGTCGACCCGGACCCGACGGCGCTCTGCTGGTTGAGGGTGATCAAGGTCCCGCTCGAGGAGGATCCGCCCGCGTTGAGGCGGATCTGCGCGTCGCGCTGTCCGGTGCCGCTGGTCGCGAACTGGACCTGGGCCGCGATCTCGTACTTCCCGGCCGTGCGGACGATGAGCCGGGAGTTGTTCGTGGCCGTGTCGTGCGACGGGGTGTCGCCCGACTGCACGATGTCGTAGACCTCGCTGTTGAAGCCGATCAGTCCCCACACGGTGTGCGAGAGGGTCTGCGGTGCAGAGGGGAAGACGGAGCAGCGGGGGGTGAGGGCCCAGAAGTCGCTGGCGGTCTTCATCTGGTTCAGCTTCGCGGCGTTGGGGATCTCCCCGTCGGCGAAGGTGGGGAACGTCGGGATGGTGCCCATGCAGGTCGCTCCTCAGTGCGCGATTCGGTGGGTGGTGCCGATCTGGCCGTGCACCGGGTCGCCGATGATCCAGACGTCGGCGTAGGGGTTGGGAGGGGCGTCGACCTCCCAGAGCAGGTCGCTGCTGGAGTAGGTCTCGGTGATGCCCAGGACGGTGCCGGCGTCCGTCGGCCGGGGCGCCTGGGTGGGCAGGCCGGTCCAGGCGATGCCCTTGCCGATGTCGGCGGCGAGCAGGGCGGCCGTCTGGGCGTCGTCGAGCTGGTTGAGCCGCACCCGGACCCCCTCGGCGGCGCGCTGCGGCGTGGAGCGGGTGTTGATGATCCAGTCGAGGAGCCCGGCGAGGTCGGCGTCGGTGACGAAGGGTCCCTCGACGGAGTCGGTTCGCCAGCCGTACTCGTCGGCGGAGGTCGAGTTGATGACGCGCTGGGTGGTGCCGTTGGGCCGGGTGCCGGTGATGTCGTTGATGACGTCGCGCGGGTCGACGGGGTAGGAGAGGCTGTCGCCCAGGCGGTTGGCCTCGCCGTCGGAGGGCCCCGGGATGGTGAAGACCGGCGCCTGGTTGTAGAGGCTGGCGCGGGCGACGAGGACGAGGTTGCCGTTGCCGGCGACGTGGAGGATGCCGTCCTCGACGACCGCGACGGCGTCGAGGCAGTCGGTCAGGCCCTTGCCTTCGGTGTCGAGGTGCCCCATCTGGGAGGTGGCGCCGGTGGCGTCGATGGCGGGGAACGGGGTTCCGGCCCAGCGGTTGTACCGGTCGAGGCGGGCCGCGGTGGTCTCGCCCTGGAAGCCGGTGAGCGCGGCGGCGGCGATGTCGTAGAGAGCGGCGTCGGCCAGCGGGGCGCCGAAAGCCGCGACGTTGGCGATGGTGCCGGTGAAGGTGGCCGCGTTGGCGCTGCCGCCGATGCTCAGGGAGCGACTGGCGCCCTGCGGGCCGACCGCGGAGGCGTTGCTGGCGCTGACGGGTGCGAGCTGGTCGACGACGAGGGACAGGGTGCCGGTGTTGTCCCAGCGGGCGGCGATGACGTGGGGGAGGCCGTCGTTGACCGCGGCGGCCGAGGTGACGCTGAGCTGGAAGGCCGGGAAGTAGGGGTTGTTCGTGGAGGCGACGACCTTGCCGGCGGCGTCGAGGGACAGGATCACCTTGGGCATGTAGCGGTCGTTGAGGGAGGCGATGGCGGCCGGGGTGCTCGAGGTGGTGCGGATGGTCGCGACGAGCGTGGCGCCCGCGGGGAAGTACGGGTCGATCTCGGTGGCGAGGTCGCCGGTGACGTACCGGCCGCCGGAGAAGGTGGTGCCGTGGGCGTCGGAGGCGGCGGTGACGACCGCGTCGGAGTCGGCCGGCGCGGTGCCGGTGCCGACGAGGGCGGCGGGCAGGCCATTGGTGACGGCGTCGGAGAGGTCGCCGCCGACGAGCCGGAAGAGGGACACGGGGCCGCGGGAAAGGATCTCCTGCCCGGGGACGTCGATGAACTTGCGGAACACCGGCCCCTGCCAGGCGAGCTCGTCGGTGGCGGTGATGGTGGTGACTGAGCGCCCGATGACGGGGAAGTCGATGCGGGGTGTGGCGATGCGGCCGGTGAAGCGATAGGAGATGGGCGGCGGGTCGGTGGTGAACGGGCCGAGGCCGGGGGTGTACTCCTCGCTCGCGGAGGCACCGGGGGCGCCGGTCCAGCGGATGAGCTTGCCGCCGGCTCCGGCGCTGTCGCCGTCGAAGTAGCTGCCGTCTCCGACCATGACGGAACGGATGACGGTGCCGGGGGTGGCGGTGAACGTCGCGATGCCGCCGGTCACGCTGCCGGTGGCGGTGGTGCCGTCCCCGAGCGCGAGCGTGACGGTGGTGCCGTCGGGTGCGGCGACCGCCAGCGAGTGCGGGGACGACAGGATGACGCCGGGCATCGCGAGCCTCCTCGTCAGGTCCGGGGCGGGCACGACGAAGCGCCCCCACGGTGGGAGGCGCTTCGGTAGGGCGGGGCGGGGTGGTGCTAGACGCGCAGGCGGGCGCGGGCCACGGAGCGGGGCGTGGCGGGCTTGTACGCGGACGCGATGGAGCGGGCGACGATCAGGACCAGCGCGAGCGCCACAGCCGGGTAGAAGACGCCCTTGACAGCGCCGAGGGTGTCGGAGCGCCACGCGAACGGGAGGGTGCCGATGGCCAGCGGGTAGAGCAGGCCCACGGTCCTCGAGGATGTCGGGTCGAACCGGCCGTACAGCCACGCGACAGCGATGCCGGCGACGAGGGAGAGCACGAGCACGCCGACGACGCCGAAGTTGAGCAGGCCCTCGGCGGGGATCGAGAAGCCGTACCCCTGGTTGGAGGCGGTGAGGCCGGTGACGTTGCGGAACACGAACGTGCCCGTGTCGTCGGGTGCGCCGAACAGGCGGACCGCGATGGGCGACGGGAGCTGCCGCAGCAGCCCGGCCACGATGGTGGAGCCGCCGGTCGTGGACTGCGGGTAGGTGACGGACAGGTCGGTCATGCCGGTGGTGAACGCGACGGAGCCGAGGTCCCGCAGCGGCACGGCCAGAGTCGGGAGCGCGGTGACGCCGCCGAGCTGGGCGGTGCGGTAGATCACGACGGCGTAGGCGAAGACGGCGGTGGCGCCCATGCCGGCGGCGACCTTCCACGTCCCGACGGCGCGGCGGGTGATGAACACGAGGCCGATGACGACGACGGAGAGGGCGGCGCCGCGGCGGCCGTTGAGGCCGAGGAGCCCGATCAGCGCCAGGAGCGGCAGGACGTCGGCGCCGATGGGGTGTCGCCCGGACTGGTAGCGGGCGGTGAAGATCATCGTGGCCGCAGCCGGGGCAGCCATGAACCCGATGGTGGTGACGACGTCGGCGCTGCTGTAGACGTCCTGCCCGAGGGAGCGGGTGATGACGGCACCGGCGAGGTAGTCGCGGGCGGCGAGCGCGAGCGCCACCAGCAGCAGCGCCCGGCCGGTCAGGAGCAGCAGCCCGGGGTCGAGGGGCTTCCCGCGCCGTCGCAGCGGCCGGAACGGGACCGCGGCGCCGAGGGTGAAGCCGAGGACCGCGAGCGCCATCAGCAGCGGTGTCCGCTCGCTCATGGCGTCCCTGGTGACGAAGCCGAGGTCGCCCTGCCCGGACCAGATCCACGCGACCGGGGCGAGCGTGGCGACGGCGATGTAGGCGGTGGGGAACAGTAGCGGGTGGAACAGGTCAACCCGCCCGGCACGCCGCGTCCGTTGCACACCCACCACGGCGGCCCCAACCGCGACCAGCGCGGCCACGGTAAGGGTGAGCAGCGGCGAGAAGGTGAGCCAGCCGAACCCGAACGCGGCGACCACCGCGGCGGCGGTCCAGCACGCCACGATCACCCCACCCGGTTTCAGCACCCGCCAAAGGTACCCGGGCCCGGGTCAGAACGCCGCGGTGGTCGCTCGGACGATGCCCGTGTTGGCCGCCCCCTCCTTGAAGTAGAGGCCCAGCGCGTTGCCGGCGTCGACGTCGGGGCCAAGGCTGACGTTCGTGCAGCTGGAGAGGGAGGCGCCGTAGTTCTGGGTCTTGGTCGTCTGGTCATCGCCGAGGGTGTTCCCGGAGAGGGCGATGTCTCGCGCGCCAGACATCCGGAACCCGGCTCGGGTGTAGTCGAACCGGTCGAGGTTGCGGTTCTGCCCGTTGCGCATGGCGGTGTTGCCGTTGACGGCGATCTTGCTCGAGCCGTTCCACACGGCGAAGCCCGCCGCGTCGTTCTCCGTAGCGACGTTGCCGGCAACGACGCCCCGGGCGCAGTCGCCGTCGACGGTGATGCCCATGTCCCCGCCGCCGCGCGAGACGCAGCCGATGATGCGGAAGTCGTCGGTGCTGAACATGGCGATCTGGTCGGCTGTGCCGGGGTTGGTTGCGGCGGTGTAGGAACGGCCGGGCCCCACGACGGTGAGGTCCTTGTAGGTGAGGCGCTGGATGTTCGTTGGGGCCGCGCCCTTGGTCGCCATGATCGGGTAGCGGGCGCTGCCGCCGCCGAGGAAGTTCGTGACGGTGATGTCGTCGAGGGTGACGTCGGTAGGAGCGTTGGTCGTGCCGACGACGTAGACGCCGCGGTCAACCCAGTTGCTGATGTTGGCGCGGTGGACGTCGACGAGGCGGGCGTCGTTCTCGATCTGCACGCCGACACGGCAGCCGATGATGTCGACGGTGTCGATGAGGCCGGAGGTGACCCGGGCGAACCGGAGGGCGACGCCGAGGGGGCTGTAAAGCTGGCAGTCGCGCCACTCGAGCCCGCTGATGGCGGCACCGGAGGTGAACATGTTGCCGGTGATCTTGCCGTTCGGGTCGGTCACCGCGAGCTCGCGGAACTTGATGCCGCCGACGTTGGCCACCATCCAGTTGCCGGTGATGGTCGTCGTGGGCCCCTTGACGATGGTCGCGCCGGCTCCTCGGAAGGTCAGGGCCTTGGTGATGGTGAGGCTGGCGTCCACGAGGTACGTGCCGGGCGGGAAGTAGATCGTGGAGCCGGCGGGAGCCGCGGTCATGGCCGCGACGATGGCGGCCCGGTCGTCGGTGACGCCGTCGCCCTTGGCGCCGAAGTCCTTCACGTTGAACACCAGGTCCGTGGCGCCGGGCAGACCGGGCAGTGCCGACCAGGCCGTCGACCCGTCGCCGAACTTGACCTTGCCGGTGGTGCGGTCGTAGCCGATCTCGCCCGCAACGAGCACCGGGTTCGCGGCGGCCCACTGGGCGCTCGTGCCCTGACGCTGCTGCAGTCTCTCCGCCACTACGGCTGCCCTCCATCGATCGTTCGGGTGAAGGTTCCGGTCGGATCGCCGGAGCCGAGGATGGCGCCCGTGGTCGACGCAGGAGCGTCAGGCAGCACCGCGCGCGAGAACTGCGGCTCGATGTACTCCAGCGCGCCGCCCCACTCCGTGAGCGCCCCCACCAGCCGCGGGTTCGTCGCGAAGTTGCGTCGGAAGACGACCTCGGGCGGCAGGTCGGCCTCGTCGATGAGCACCTCGTCGACCCAGACCTGCTGTCCCGCAGTGGCCGCCGACGCCGGACGGACCACGAGGAAGAGCTCCGTAGCCGGAGCCGTGAAGGTGGTGCTGATGCGCTGCCAGTCGCCGGTCACCGTGGACGCCGAGCCGTAGTACGGGAACACCTGGGACACGAAGGCCAGGCGCACCGGCGGCGATCCGGCCGGCACCCAGACCTTGGCGTAGGCCGTGTACCGGCGGCCGATGACCAGCACGGGCGGCCGGGTCCACGACGCCGAGGCCCCGTTCGCCGAGACGCTCGGCCACGTGACGAGCATTGAGCGGGCACCGGACGCCGCCCGCACGGTGCTGGGATCAACCGTGGCGCCCGAGGAGCCCGTCCAGTTGCCGACGGTGCCGCCCTCGAACGTCGCGGACTCCGCGTCGACCATGTTGCCGGGCATCGGGTGGCGATAGGCGACCCGCAGGGGCTTGCGGTAGAGCGTCCTCGCCGCCGGTCCACCCGGGGTCGCGACGACCTCGGAGAACGCTCCGTCGGTGTTGTCGAAGGCCAGCGAGCACATGCCCTCGCGCGCCGGCTCCCGCCAGTGCCCCGCGCCGCGCTGGATGCGCACGCCCGAGCCCTTGACGGCCGCCGACACGTCCTGCCACGCCGGGGCCGCGGAGGGTGAGGCGAGCGAGACCTCGACCCGCAGCGGTTTCGCGGCGTCCCACGGGAACCTCACCGCTGCACCTCGATCCGCACCGGCTGGCCGGTCACCGAGCTGTAGTCCTGCAGCACCTTCTCCACCTGCCGACCGACCGCGATGGGGTCCAGCGCGCCTTGGATGACCACCGTCGGCCCCGTGGCGACCGTCCGGCCGGACGCCGGCGCCGCGCTGGCCATGCGGCCCAGGTTGCGGACTTGCGCGTACCAGGACAGCTGCGGGTCGGCCGTGCCGGACTGCTTGCCCTCGAGGGCGTCACGGATGGCCTGCTCGCGCGCCGAGAGGCCCGCCGACGTGTTGAGCTGCGACTCCAGAGCCCGGGCCTTGGCCGCCGAGAGGACGGCCTGCGCGGCGATGCCCTCGGCCTCGACGCCGCCCATGTTCAGCAGCTCGAGCGCGAGGGTCTTGAAGCCCATCCGGGTGAGCTTGTCGATGTTGTCGAGGAACTTCTTCGACTTCGTGTTCGACGAGCTCGAGGCGCTCAGGGTCCGGTCGAGGATGCCGCGACGGTCAGCGGTGTACTCCAGCTCGAGCGCACGCTGCGCCTTGCGAGCCGACGTCACCTTCGACGTGGCCAGCGCGACCCGGTCCTCCTGCACGGCGATCTTGCCGAGCAGGACGCGGCGCTTCTCGAGGGCGGCGTTGTCGTCGCTGCGGCCCTTGGTCTTGGCCGCAGCGCGAACGGCCCGGTTCGCCGCGGCCAGCTGCCGGCGCATGGTCGCCAGCGAGGTGCTGGCCGACTTGAGCGTCGTCGCGCGCGAGGCCGTGGTCTGGCGGGAGCGCTCGACCTCGTCGGAGGTCGTGATGTCGCGCAGGATGTCGAGGATGTCGGACCAGTCGACCTCGCCGCCGTCGGCGAACTTGGCCGGGCCGACGGCCCCGCCGGCTGCGAACCGGAGCTGCCCGGCCTGGATGCCGGCGCGCATCCGGTAGATCGCGCCCTGGCCTCCCGCCTTCTGCACGTCGGAGGCGGTCAGGACGTGCTCGCCGTTGGAGAGGAGGGCCGGGATGCTGTCGGAGGTCGCGGTGCCGGGTCCAATGGCCGCGCCGCCGTCGGCGAACTGGCCGGCGTTGACCCGGGTGTTGCCGACGCGCACTGTGCCCACGGTGAGCGTGACGCTCTTGTCCCGGACGTTGCGCAGGTAGGCCTGCGCCTGCTGGAGCCCGGAGAGCCCGTAGGTCTTGACGTTGACGTTGACGTTCTTCGAGCTGGGCAGCTTGTCGAGCGAGCCCTTGAGCTCGTTGACACCCTTGCGCGAGAGGCCGAACTCGTCGGCCATCTCGGACGCGGCCTTCTTCGACAGCCCCATCTGCGTGGCAGCCTTGATGAAGGCCTCGCGCGAGGTGTCCATGGCCTTGCCGACCTTGGCCGTCGAGTCGCCGGCGGCGAGGTTGTCCTCGGCCGCCTTGCGCGCCGTGGCGGCGTACTCGTTGAGCGCGGTCTGCGCGTCGCGGCCGGACTTCTTCGACAGGTCGAAGGCGGTGCGCGACTTGTTGGTCTGGCCGTTGAGCTCCTCGGCGGTCTTCGCGAGGTCGGCGTTGGCCTGACCGAGGGCGATGTTGCTGTTCGAGGCCGCGAGAGCGGCGTCGCGGGTCTCGACCAGCGCCTTGGCGAGGTCGATCTGAGCCTGCGCGGCCTCCTCGGTGACCTCTGCGGTCTTCTGGTTCGCGTTGGTGAGCTGGTCCACCGCGCCGGCGGTGCCCTGGGCGGAGACCGTCGAGGTGTCGAGGGCGGCCGAGAACTGCGGCAGGAGCTCGCGGGTCTGGTCGAGCGAGTAGCCCTGGGCCTGCATCTCCTTCGCGATCTTCGCGAAGGTGGCGGCGGCTTGCTCGGGGTTGGACCGCTGGAGCCCGGCGAGGCCCTTGTCGAGGGTGGCGAAGAAGGCCTCGGCCTCGTCCCGGCGGGTCGGGCCGAAGATGCCGCCCACGGTGCCGATCTCTGCGAAGAACTCGCCGACGTTGTTGAGGAAGCCGTGGTTCATCGCCTGGTTGACCTGGTCGGCCAGGTTCGAGAGGCCGTAGCCCATCTGGTCCGTGACGTACTTCGCGTCGGACCCGCCGTCGATGTAGGCCTGCAGCGATCGGGTGGCGTCGTCGTTCGCGCCGGACAGCCCGACCCACATGTCCTGCATCGCGCTGCCTGCGATGGTGATGCCGCCCAGCACGGCGGCCGCGGTGCCGGCCGCCTTGAGCGACGTCGTCAGCTTTCCGCCGGAGATGCCGGCCGCCTCGATGCTCGCCTTCATCGCGGCGACGGAGGTGGCGGTCTTGATGGCGGCCGCCGAGAGCAGGAGCGCCGCCGCGGTCGCGGCCGCAATCTTAACGACGGCGTTCTGGGTCGAGGGGGAGAGGTCGTTGAAGCGGTCGACGAGGCCGGTGACCATCTGCACCAGGTCGCGCAGGGCCTCGGAGCTGCCAGAGCCGCCGTTGATGAACGCCGACTCGAGGGTGCCCGACAGCTGCTCGAGGTCGCCCTTGAGGTTGTCGGTCATCCGGGCAGCCATGCGCTGTGCGGCGCCCTGGTCGTCGACCGCGGCGATGTACTCGCGAATCCCGGCGGCGCCCTGCTCGTACAGCACGTTGGCGCCGCGCACGGCGTCGGAGCCGAAGAGGGTCTGGAGGGCGGCGTTGCGCTGTTCCGCCGACATCCCAGAGAGCGCGCTCTGCAGCATCCCGGCGTACTTCTCGAGGCCGACGAAGTTGCCCTGGGCGTCGTAGGCGCGCAGGCCCAGCTGGTCCATGAGGGCCGCTGCCTCGTCGGACTGCGGGTTGAGCCGCTGCAGCATCGTCTTGAGCGACGTGCCGGCGTCGGATCCCTTGAGCGCGTTGTCGGCGAAGGCAGAAAGGACGCCGACGGTGTCCTCGAACGTGAGACCGGTCTGCTTGGCAACGAGCCCACCCTGCTGCAGGGCGAGGCCGAGGTCGTCGACACCGGCCGCGCTCTTGTTCGCGCCAGCGGTCAGGACGTCGGCGATGTGCCCGACGTCGCTGCCCTCCTTGTTGAAGATGTTCATCGACTGGGCGGCGATCTCGGCGGACTTCGCGAGATCGAGCCCGCCAGCGGCGGCGAGGTCGAGGGAGCCGCGGAGGGCGCCGCCGAGGATGTCAGAGGTCTTGACGCCGGCCTTGGCCAGCTCGGCCTGCGCCTGAGCTGCCTCGGTCGCCGAGAAGACGGTGTCCTGTCCCGCCTGGATGGCGGCGCGCGAGAGCTTCTCCTGCTCGGCGGTCGTCGCGTTCGTGACGGCCGCGACCTTCGACATCTCGGCCTCGAAGTCGGCGTACTTCTTCACCGAGGTCGCGACGAGCGTGCCAAGGGCCAGACCTGCCACGGTGGCGGTCTTCGCAGTCTGGTCGCCGAGCTCGCGCATGGACGCCGAGCGCTTCGCGCTGCGGGCCGCGTCTTCCTTCTGGGCTGCGATCTGGACGCTCGCGAGGTGCCGCTCGGCGCGCTCCTGCTTGTCCAGCGCCTTGACGATCGAGGCGGCCGACTCCTCGGCGCTCTTGGTGCTCTGCGCGCGGGTCTGGGTGGAGGTCTTGGCCGCGGCGACGGTCGTCTGGGCGAGCTTCTGGTTCGCCTTTTCCATGCGGGAGTGGCTGGCGAGGTATCCCTCGATCTTCGCCTCGTACCGGGTGACGACCGTGCGCTCCAACGGGTCACCTCCATCGGGACGGGCTGAGGCGACGACGCAGTCGCCACCAGCTCACCGACGGCGAGGCCGATGGGCTGGTGGTTGACTGGTGCGATGACGGGGATGACGACGAAGCGATGGCTGCTCGTGGCGGCGGCCGGTCTGGCGGTCTGGGTGGTCGCGCTCTTGGCGCACGCCCAGGTGGTGGCGGGGGTCGGCCTGGCCGTAGGGGTTGTCGCCCTGCTGATGCTTGCCGTGGGGCGCCTCCGGGCCCGCTAGCCCGGCGGCGCGAGAGCCAGGCCCCGCGGGACCAGCTCGGTGACCCAGTACGCGCCGTCGGCGTAGTCGGAGTCCTGCCCGAGCTGGGTGGTGTAGCGCTTCTGCGACTTCGCGAGCTCGGTGCAGGCGAAGCACCGGTACGGCGCGCCGGTCTGGTATCGCGCGACGTGCTCGGGGTTGGCCGGGTCGTGCTCGGGGCTCCATGACTCGGAGCGCGGGTGGCCGCAGGCGCAGAGGCCGCTCTCGTACTCGTGCAGGGCCCGCAGGATGAGGCGGTCGGCGTCCGTCATGCGCGTGCCGGGATCGCGATCCCCCCACCACACCAGCGGGGGGAGCGCGTTCTGCTGGGCCGCCCTCAGCTCTTGGAGGAGGTCCCGGTCAGCGCTGAGGACGCCGACGAGAAAGGGACGTCCACCTCGCCCCCGCGGGCCGCGGCGTTGCAGGTGCGGATGATTGTCTGGTTGAAGTAGTTGCCGAGGTTGGTGTGCAGCTCGCGGAAGTCCTCCCACGACAGGCCGGCCGGCTCGACGCACTGCCGCTCCATGCAGCGGTAGTCGAGCTCGCCGATGCCGTCGGGGGCGTCGTCCTCGCGGCCCATCTCCTTCTTGATGTCCTCGAGCTCGCCGTTCTTCATGCCGCGGAACCGGAAACGCAGGGCGCTGTCCTTCATCTCGTCGCGCAGCCGCTCGATCTCCTCGGCGATGCGCATCGCCTCGGTCTTGACGAGCGGGCGGTCGTCGTCGAAGGGCGCGCTCTGCACGGCGACGAGCTGCTCCTTGAGCGCCTCGATCTGGCCCATGAGGTCGGGCCGGCCGTAGACGGTGACGGAGCGGGTGACGGGGGTGGCGCCGCGGATCCAGGCGCGCAGGTCGAAGCCGGTGACGTCGGCGGTCTCGGGCTTGTCGGGGGTGGAGGTGAAGGCGCTTCCGTTGTTGCTCATGACGTTCTCCTGTGGGCTGGTTCGGGCTGGTGGTGGGCTGGTGGGTGAGTCGAGAGGCGGGGCGGCACCAGCCCGGGGCCGCCCCGCCCGCATCGGGCGTCTGGGGTCAGACGAGGGCGACGTCGCGCTGGACGACGCCGTTGACGAACGGCTTCTGCCGCACGCGGCCCTTGGTGTTGCGCTCCGGCGGGAGCTTGCGGCCGGGGCCGACCTTGACGGGGAAGACGTCGACCTTCTGGCCGGCGGCCGGCGCGGTGTCGACGCTCATGCCGTAGCGGGCGACGAGGAAGACCGAGGCGCCCTGCGGGAGGCCCGCGTAGAGCTTGTTCGAGACGCTCGCGGCGTTCTGGACGTCGTAGATGTACTCGATGTCGTCGATGGACCAGGTCGTGGTCCCCATGTCCTCGAGGACCTGGGCGAGGCAGAGCCGGTCGTCGCTGATCGTGGCCGTGTTGGCGTCGGGGTTGAACCCGTTCGTCAGGTAGCACGAGGCGTCGATGGTCGTGCCGGCGTTGATCTCGCTCGACACGATCGGGGCGGCGGGGTTGGCGAGCGACGTCACGACCCACACCCGCAGGGAGGCGTCGGCGACGAAGCCCGGGGGCACCGTGGTGGGCATGGTCAGATCTCCTCGGAGTCGGTGCCGGGCTGGCTGTCAGCCTCGGCGTCGGTGGGGGTCGCCTCAGCACTCAGGTCGAGGACGGTCTTGGTGGGGTACGAGACCCCGAACTGGTCGGCGGCCGGCTTGTCCAGGACCGTCGAGCCGGCGTTGAGGGCGGCGACGCGGGTGGTCGTGTACTCGACCGGGCTGTCGCCGGCGGTGCGTGCCCGCACGAGCTCGTATGGGTCGTCGGCGCCGAGCTGCTCCTCGACGGAGGCGGGCTCGACCTCCTCGGCCTCGGCGGCGACGGTGCTGTCGAGGATGGTGGTGCGGGCCTTACCGGCCTCCTCGGCGGCGAGGATGCGTGCGCGCTCGTCGGGGTGCTGGGTCTCGAGGTGCTCGAGGACCTGGGGGACGGTGTGCGCTGACGGGTCGTAGACCTCGACCTGGTCGGTGACCTCGGGCTGGGTGTCGGTCATCAGTGCCCCACCACCGCGACGGTCACCGAGGTGGCGCTGGAGTAGGAGACGCTGGCGACGCCGGTCGAGGTGTCGACCGCGGCCTGCGGGATGGGGCCGATGACGACCTCGGCGCCGGCCGCGATGCTCGCGGACTGCTTGGCGGGGTTCGCCACGCCGTAGGCGGTGTTGCCCGGGAACGCGAGCGTGGCCGTCATGGCCGAGCCGCTGCCGTTCTTCACGCGCAGGGCGACGGCGCCGTGCGGGACGGGGAAGGTGTCCCCGCCGGCGCCGGCGGCGCCGTAGGTGATCGGCTTCCCGTCGAGGGACGCCTGCTGGACAGAGAGCAGTGCCATGGTGATGTCCCCTTCCGGGAGCGTGGTTGTGGTGGCGGCCGCGGCGTCAGGAGATGGCGACGCGGAAGATGAGCGGCAGGTAGTACCGCGAGGGCTTGGGGTCCCGGTCCTCGCGGGGCAGGCCCGGGTCGATGTCGTTGCGGATGACTCCGCCCGACGCGATGAGCACGCCGTCGAGCGCGGCCAAGACCTTGTCGGCCGCCCGGAGGCACCGGTCGATGTCGCCGCCGGCCGCGGTGACCTGGAAGGTGGAGACGCGGGTGCCGGAGACGCCGGCGAGCCGGTCGTCCTCGGGTGTGCGCCAGCCGGACCCGACGTAGAGCGCGGCGTAGAGGTGGGCGCGGCCGTCGGGGTCGAGGGCGACGTCGAGCGAACCGGCTCCGAAGCCGAGCGCCGGCTCGCTCTCGGCCGGGGCGCCGTTCCAGACCTGCAGGTTGGACTGGGCGGCGAGAAGGGTGAGGCAGGTCTGGCGCAGCTCGTTCGGGGTCACTGGCCCTCCCGGTCCGCGAGGGTCTCCATGCCCTTGAAGAAGAGGGCGGCGTTGCGGTCGGTGGCCGGGCCCATGAACGGCTGGGGCGCCATGCGGGAGGTGCCCAGCTCGACGTAGATCGCGTACTCGGCGGTGGGGCCGACCTCGCCGGTCAGCCCGCGGACCTCGCTGGTGATGCTGTCCCGCATGGTTCCGGTGTCGACGGCGGCGAGGATCTTGCCGTCGCGCTCGGTGCCCCGGGTGGCGGCCTCGACGAGGAAGGCGGCCTTCTTCGCGACACGGGGGCCGACCTTGCCCAGCTCCGCGATGTGCCGGTTGAGGTCGGAGAGGTCGACGTCCACGGCACCTCCCGGGTCAGGTCAGCTTGTGGGTGCAGGCGATGTCGCGGGTGAAGCGCTCGGTGCCGAGCTGGATGTCGTCGATGACGAGCTCGGCGCCCTCGAGCTGCGGGTCGTTGGTGCAGCCGTAGGGCACCAGCACCCAGCCCTTCTCGAGCGGCGGGGCGTCGAAGAGGAGCTGGACGAGGTAGCGGCGCCGGCCGACCTCCTCGTCGGCCTGGACCTCGGTGCGCACGTCGACGAGCGCCTGGATGCGGCAGGCGTCGGCGTAGACCGGCAGGCCGCGCTCGAGCGTCCTGGACTCGGTGGCGTCGTCCCAGCCGGTGGTCTCGGTGGTCGGGTCGTAGATGCGGCACCGGCCGTTCATGCCGCCGGCCGCCGCGCGGGCGTGGTGCCGCGACCAGTCGGCCGGGACGACGCGGGTGTTCGGCAGGGGACTCACAGTCCCCACACCTCGTGGTTCGTGTGCTCGGGGCGACGGCACCCGGGGAGGGTGTCGACGACGTCGAAGATGCCGTCGTCGGTACCGGCCGCGGCGAGCTCGCGGTGGCGCTGGGCCAGCGCGCGCAACTCGGCCGAGACGGCAGGACCGTCGGTCGTGAGGTCCTGGGTGCGGATCTTCTTCGCGACGAGCACCTCGGACACGGCGATGGCCTCGAGGGCGTCCGCGGCGGCGAGGCGGGCGTTGTCGCCGTTGTGCGCGAGGAGGGTGGCGTACTGGCCGTTGGTCAGCAGCGGGGCCGTGTCGTCGACGTCGGCGGCGTAGAGGCGGGCGAGGCCGATGGCGTTGGCGTTGTCGGGCACGAGTCCTCCTGGAGGGTTGGGGCGCAGGTCGCGCTGTTGCAGGGAGGGAAGGTGAGCGCGGCACCGGCTCGGCGTTTCCCGCCACGGGCTCCCCAAGCGGCCTTCGACCTCACGTGATCCGCTGCTGTGCCAGCTTTCGGTCGTTGACGCCCCACCCCCGCCGCCCCAGCCGGTCGGTCGACCGGGGCCGCGAGAGAAGGGCGTCAGCTCGAGGAGCTGGCGCGCTTGACGAGCTCGGCGTGGAGCTCCTCCTTCGTGGCGAAGGCCTTGGCCTCGTCCTCGGTGAACCCGGCGGTACCCGTGGCGTAGGCCTCGAGCTCGGGGCGGGTCGAGGACACGGCGGGGACTCCGCCGCCCGCGGGCGGCTCCTGCTTCGACGAGGAGCCGCTGGAGGAGCGGCCCTTCTTCTTCGCGCCGGCCGGGAGCAGGTCGCTGCCGACCCAGTGCTCCGGGACCGGGTGCTCGAAGCCGGGCATGACCTCACCGTCGGCGTCGACGACGTCGACGAACTTGACCTTGTCCGCCATCGTCACCACCCGGCCTTCGTGAGCGTGGTGCCCGTGCCGTCCGACGCCATGGTGAACGTCGGGTCGCCCTGCGCGCCGCCGACGATGTGGCGCACACGGAACCACACCGTGTCGTCGTCGAACGAGCCCTCCTGGGCGGCGATGGCGCCGCCGCCGACCCGGACGCCCGCGTCGGCCTTGACCCGGATGTCGGGGGTCTCGTAGCCGATGAGGAAGCCGGTGTAGAAGGCGTTCTTGCGGCCCTGCTGCGGCACCGGGACGAGGAACCACGCGGTCCCCGGCAGGTTCGGCAGGACGTTGACCTGGAACTTGCCCCGCAGGGGGTTGGGCTCCTCGGTCTGAGTGGAGCCGTTGGTGAGGCGCACGGTCTGCGCGTTCATGATCCGCTCGGCGGTGAACTGCAGGGCCGGCCCGACGATGAGCTGCATCGCCGGGGCGACGAGGAGCGACCCGTCCTTGTCGCGCTTCGTGGTCATGGCGGTGTAGGCCGCCTGGAGGTTGTCGGCCGTGAGCGCGCCGGTGTAGATGTTCGTGTTCGCCGGCGAGAAGAAGCCCGTGTTCGGGGCGCCCGTCAGCGGGTTCGCCATCTGCTCGAGCGACGTCCGGTTCTCCGTCGCGGTGGCCTGGGCGGACCAGCCGGCCGGGACCTGCTCGAGCTCGCCGATGTCGTCGTTGACGCGCGCCTCGAAGGTGTAGCCGTACTGCTCACCGAACTTGCCGACCGAGATGGTGCGCTCGGCGGCGTCGATGTTGGCCTTCGAGTAGTTGGCGTGCTCCGGGACGCGGGGGAGGGCGCCGGTGTTGCTCGTGAGCTCCATCAGCGTCTTCGGCTTGAAATCCTTGAGCGAGGTCTTCGCCGAGAACGTCGACCAGGTGGCGCCCTGGCGGCGCTCGTAGTCGGCGACGAGGATGCGGTCGAGGACCGCGCCGGCGGCCGACTTGAAGAGGTCGGACGTGGTGATGGCCTCGTTGACCTTGAGTCGAGCGAGGGGGTCGCCGTGCCACGCGGCCTCGAGCAGGCTCTTGGCCTGGAGGATGCGGGAGCGCATCGCCTCGGACGCACGCTCCCGGTCGCGGCGGGCGCGGGGGGTGTCGCCGTCGAGGCGCATGGACTCGTTGAGCCCGAAGGTCTCGGGCCGGAACAGGGCGGAACTCATGATGGCGGCCTCCTCAGACCTGGGCGGGGCGGACGACGGCCACGCCGGAGGTCGCGGTGCGCACCCCGGTCTCGCCGACCTTGGGGACGGTGTAGCCCCAGATCGCACCGGAGGCGGTGGTCTGGAGGATGGGGGCGGTGGCCCCGGAGCGCGGCACCAGGTAGACCGGCGTGAAGGGGCCGGCGATGGCACCGGCGACCTCGTAGGTGTACGACCGGGCGTCGGTGACGACGGTGGCGCACCCGGAGGGGTTGCCGCCGCCGTCGCGGTCCGTCGCGGCGACGCCGTTGACGACGCCGACGCGGACGGGGTCGCCCGACTTGGTCTGCGCGACGACCGGGAGCGAGAGCTCGGTGGCCGGGCGCTGGAACTCGTTCTTCATCGGTCAGCCCTCCTGGCTGGTGGAGAAGGCGGCGTCGAAGTCCTCGACGCTGGCGCCGGTGGACTCGTGGACCTGGCCGAAGCCGGTGACGCGGCCGTGGCCGAGGGCCTCGGCGAGCTCGGCGAGCTCGGTCTCGGCCTCGGTGACCTCGGACTCGGTGATGCGGACGAGCTCCTCGGCGTTGGCGGCGCCGTTCTCGTCGACGCGGACCTGCTTGAGGACCGACTCGACGACGCGGGCCTTGCGGCTCGGCGGGAGGGTGGCGGACTCGCCGACCTTCTTGGTCACCGCGGGGCGCGCGGCCTCGCGGGCCTTGAAGGTCGCGAGCTCGCCTCGGGCGGTGTCGCGCTCGGACTCGAGCGTCTGCGCCCGCTCGGCGTCCTGACGGAGTCGGCCGAGCTCGGCCTCCTCGATCTGGGTGGTTGCCATGGTCGTCTCCTTGGACTCGGTGGCGGTGGACTGCCCAGCGGGCGCTGGGGCGTTCTTGGGGGTGCGGTGCTGCGCCAGCGCGGCTTCGACCTGTCGCGCCACGGAAACCGGGTCGAGCGAGCCGGTGAGGCGGATGACCAGGCCGCTCTCGGCGGCGATGGTGACGGGCACGTACTCGGTGCGCGCGCGGACCTCGAGCGGGTCGCCGTCGACGAGGACGGCGCCGCCCTGGTCGTCGAGGGTGTAGCCCTGCTGGTAGACGGACTGCTCGTCGGGGGTCTCGAGGTCGAACCAGACGGTGGTCTCGTCGAAGTCGCGCACCCACACCCAGGTCTTCTCGGCGCCGTACGCGCCCTTGAGCGCGTCCATGAGGGCGTCGCGGGTGTCGTTGGCGGAGGCCTCGGCCACACCGTGCGCGATGGCCCGCTCGAGGACCTGCGCGGGGCGGGCGGACTCGAGGACGGCGAGGATGGACCCGCCGCGGCCCGCCCGGGTGACGAAGTCGACGGACTGGGCCTCGACGAGCTCGGTGACGAGGGTGCCCTTGCGGCCCTCGGCCTCGCCGGCGGTGACCTCGGCGGCCGCGCGGATGGAGACGCCGATGGCCTTGGCGAAGTGCTCGTCGGTGAGGGTGTCGATGAACGGGCCGAAGACCTGCGCCTCGCCGACGAGGGCGTTGCCGTCCCAGACGGCGTCGGTCGTCAGGACGGCGGCGAGGTCGCGCACGGAACGCTCGGGGCGGTCGTAGCGCTCGGTCTCGCCGGGGTGGTCGAGGAACATCTGGGTGCCGGCGGGGAAGACCTTGGCGGCGGCGGCGTTCTCGAGGACCTGCTGGCTGTAGTAGCCGGACGAGCCCCAGCCGGGGGTGATGAGCCCGACCTGGATGCGGCCGCTGCTGGTCTCGCGGACGGCGCCGAACGGGCCGGCCTCGCGGATCTCCTTGGGCATGGTGTGGCCCTCCTCGGGGTGGGACGATGAAGCCGATGGGTTCAGACGACCGGAATGAAGGACCGGGCCTTGGGGAGTGCGTCGAGCACGCCTGGGCGCTGGTCGGCGTGACGCTGGCCGGTGACGGGGCCTACGTCGAGGAGGAGTGCTCCCGGTGCGGGGCACCGCGTCTGGTGACGCCGGACGACCTCACCGGCCGGACTGGTTGACTACCCGCAGTAGGTCCCGCGTCGACGCCGGCGCGTAGGAGTCGCGCCAGCCGCCGGTCGAGCGCTTCTTGGCCAGGTCGCCGAAGTCGATCTGCTCGTCGTCGAGGAGCCGCAGGCGCTCCGGGCCCATGATCGCGAGCTGGTCCTCGCGCGGCAGCCGGTCGAAGACGTCGCGCGCGACGGGCAGGAGGTCCTCGGGCTCGTCGACGTCGATGCCGAGCTCGCTCCACGGCCGGATCCGCGGGATGCGCGCGCACCGGCCCTGCTGGTGGTCCAGCGGGCCGGGCTCCTCGAGCGGGTGGTCCGTCCCGTGCATGCCCCAGCACGAGGGGCAGGTGCGGCGGTCGAGGGTGGCGACCCACTGCCAGCCGCGCAGGGTCTTCGCGTTGGCCTGGTCCTGCCCGTAGGCCGCGGCGCGGTGCGCGTCGAGGAGCTCGGTGCGGGCGATGACGAGGGCGCGGTTCCGGCCGCCGTTGAAGCCGCCCTCGAGGCGCTGGAGGAGGTCGGTGGTGACGCGCTCGGGGTGCTGGCCGAGGGCGACGCCGCGCACGAGAGCGGAGCGCATCGCGGTCTCGGCCTGCGTCGAGAGCGGCTGCGTGAGTGAGGTGATGCGGCCGGTGGTGCGCTCGACGATGGCGTCCAGCGCCCGAGCGTCGATGCGGTCGAACTGCCCGGCGAGGGTGGCGGTCAGCACCTCGGTCTCGGGCAGCTGGGCGGCCATGAGCCGGGCCTCCCACTGCGCGGCGTCGCCGACGACCTTGGGCACGTCGCGCAGGATGCGGACCTGGAAGTCGCGGGCGAGCTGGTCGAGCGCGTCGGTCGTGAGCGCGAGGGCGGCCTGCGCGCGGCGGGCCTTGCGGATCTTCGCGCGTGACGGCCACGCGCCGTCCTGGCTGGCGGCGACGAGGTCGTCGATGGCGTCGAGCCAGGCGCCGCGCAGTTCGGACCAGGAGCGGGCCCACGCGAGGATGAGCTGCTGCTCGTGGAACCCGACGGTGCCGTCGAGGTCGATCCGCATGCCGCGGATCTCGTCGAGGGTGCGCCGGTCGATGGCCACCGCGGGTCAGTCCTGGGGGACGTCGCCGCGGGCGATGGCGTCCTGCTGGGAGCGGGCTGCGTCGGAGTCGGCCGGCGCCACGAAGTTGCCCTCGGCGTCGGTGATCTGCTCGAGCCAGTCGTCGATGTCGTCGACCTCGAGGGCGAGCATGGCGAGCTTCGCGACGAGCAGCGACGGCAGCTTGTCCATCCCGTCGGCCGCGGTGATGGCGTCCATGAGGACCTTGACGTCGACCTTGTCCAGCGTCGGGAAGTCGACGTCGAGCCGAATGGGCTGGTCGCCGCGCAGGGTGACGACCTCGCGGCCGGTGACGGCGTCGCGGATGACGGTGCCCTTGAGCGGGCCGCGGGGGGCGCGGACGGCCTCGCGGATCACGTGCAGCAGCACCGAGCGGATGAGGCTGGCGTGCAGGGTGCGGCGGGCGCCGATGATGGCGCGGACCGGGCCGTCGAGGGTCTCGGCGGTGGCGCGGGCGCCTGTGACACCCGGGTCGGCCAGCAGCATCGTCACGGGCCAGTTGGTCGCCGCCGCGACCATGGCGGCCAGTGGCCGGCCGGACTCGGAGTCGATGGTCGCGCCGGACTTGCCGATGGCCTCGAAGGCCTGTCCCTCGCCGGTGACGACGGTCTGCCCGACCTGGCCGTTGGCCGCGGCCGGGGCGGACGCGATGGCGGTGCGCACCGCGGCGGCGCCGGCGCGGTTCTTCGCGGTGGCGCGGAACGCGAACCGGGACAGCGCCTTGACCAAGGTGGCCCAGTCCTCGAGGAAGCCCTTGTAGCCGCGGGCCCAGGGGAGGGCGGCGTAGAGGTCGGGGGTGCCGCGGCCGCCGGAGCGGTTGATGGCGGTGTGGATGACAGGGGAGTCCCACTGGACGGTGTGCCCGTCGATGGTGCGCACGCGCACGGCCGGCCGGTAGTTCACGTCCGGGTAGAGCACGGTGACGGTGGAGGACTCGGTGACGGTCTCGACGCCGCGCGCGGCGAGGCGCTTCTGCGTGTAGGTCCGCTTGTAGAACCAGACGTCGACGGCGTCCTCGGGGTTGCTGATGATCTCATCGACCTCGAGGGCGGGGATCTCGCGGACCTGGACGCCGCCGCTCAGGGGCCGGGTGACCAGGGCGTGGAAGACCTCGCCGTCGGTCTGCAGCTTGCCCTCGAGGTCCTCACGCGCCTGGGCGCTGGTGAAGGCGGCCTGGTTGCCGGGGTCGTCGAGGAAGGCCTGGACGACGGCGTTGACGTCCTGCTCGGCGCCGTCCTCCTGCTTCGCGGCGATGGTGCAGCCGCCGCCCCAGACGTAGGCCTTGTGCAGCGCCACCGCGCGCCGGATGAGCGGGTCGGCGATGGCCATGACCCGAGCGAGGCGCTGGACACCCTTGACGGTCTCGCGGCCGATGGCGCCCTCGCCGGCGAGGTCCCCGACCTTGGCCCAGCCGTAGTCGTCGGCGGCGAGCATCCGCTGCGCGTCGAGCGCGGCCTCCTCGAGGGTCTCGACGAGGTGCTCGAGCTGGGCGAGCTCGCCGGCGGGGAGGGTGACGGTGTCGGCCACGGGTCGCCCTCCTCGCGGGTCAGTAGTTGGCGGCCCAGTCGAGGCTGAGGTCGTCGTCGGTGTCGGCGAGCAGATCGGCAGCGTCGTGCACGGTCCCGTCGAGCAGGGGCACGAGCAGGAGGCGGTGCACGGCCTGGCTCATGGCGTCGACGGTGTCGTCGTGCGCGGCGTTCGGGAAGTCCCGCGCCTCCTCGGTGAGCTCGGAGACCCACGCGGTGCCCTCGACGAGCGTCGGGTCCGGCAGGTGGACGTTCTTCGACTCGACCAGAGGCGTGATGGCCGCGGCCCGGGCGTACTTCGACCCCTCGGGCTCGACTGGGATGAGCCCACCGACCTTCGCGCGTAGCGCGTTGAGGATGGCCGGGCCGTTGGCCTTGTCCTCGACGAGCTTGGCGACGGCCTGGGGCCAGCGCGCGGTCAGGTCGAGGATGGCCTGACAGGACTCGGAGAACGTCATCCGCCGGCGGACCTGGTCGAGCAGGTAGGCGTGCACGCCGCGGCGCAGCCACACCTGGCCGACGACGTAGTCGCTGCCCTTGGTGTCCTTGAAGGTGAAGTCCCAGGACTGGACGAGCTCGACGTCGGGGTCGTGGCCAGCCTCGGGGACAAGGCGGGCGCCGTCGTCGCGCACGACCCAGAGGGGCTGGGTGTAGCGGGACCAGCCGTCGGACGGGAAGAGGTTGCCGCTGTCCGGGGTGGGGTGGCCCTGGTAGAGCGAGGCCCAGGTGCGGGAGCCGGCGGTGCGCTTGCGCTGCTCCCACTGGGCGGTGGTGCGGCCGCGAGCCGAGATCATGAACTCGCCGGGCTCGCGCTCGAGCGGGTCGGTGCCACCCTTGGCCGGGTCGTGGTCGGCCTGGGCGGGGATGTTGAGGATCTGCCAGCCCTCGTCGAGGGCGAGCAGGCGGCCGGCGAGGTCGTCGTGGTGCCAGCGGGTCAGGATCAGGACGACCGGTGCGCCAGGGGCGAGGCGGGCGGAGGCGGCGTCGGTCCACCAGTCCCAGACGTTGTCGCGGTAGGTCTTGGAGTCGGCCTGCGCGCGGTCCTTGATGGGGTCGTCGATGATGAGCAGGTCCGCGGCCCGGCCGGTGACGCCCGCGCCGACGCCGACGGAGAGGACGCCGCCCTCGTGGCCGTCGATGCTCCACTCGTGGACGGCACCGTTGTCAGGGGCGATGCGCAGCCCGAGCTCGGGGTGGCTGGTGATCCGGTTGCGGATGGCGCGGCCGTTGCGGTTGGCGAGGGACTGGCCGTAGGACGCGGTGACGATGCGCAGGTCGGGATCCTCGGTGAGGAGCCAGGTGGGGAAGTCGCCGGCGACGCGGACACTCTTGCCCTCCTGCGGGGCCATGGTGATGATCTGGCGACTGTCGGGGGTGTTGGCCACCCGCACGAGCGCCTCGTCGATGAGCTGGAGCGCCGGGGTCTGCACGGTCTTCGGGTTGAGCTCGCGAGCGAGCGCGCCCGGGGTGGCCCAGCGCCGGCGGGGTGGCTCGAAGCGGCGGGCGGCGGCTTCCCAGAGGTCGAGGTCGACGGTCACCGGACCTCCCCGCACGGTCGTTGCCCACCGACTGGCCTGTGGACGTATCGCCGGGTGGTGTGGGCGACACCTGAGACGCTTCACGTAGACCGCAGCCCGGCAGGGGAGGCGGCGAGACGGAAGGGGGGCAGGCCATGGCGGTCATGCTCATCACGTACGACCTGAACAACCCGGGCCAGAAGTACCCGGCGGTGCACGACGCCATCAAGTCGGCGGGGACGACCTGGTGTCACCCGCTGGAGTCCACCTGGCTGATCGTGACGTCTTCGTCGACCGGGCAGGTGGCGCAGAAGCTCAAGGCCGCCGGGGTGGACGACAACGACTCGCTCCTGGTCGTCGACGTGACGCGCGACGACCGGAACGGGTGGCTGCCGGACGAGGCGGCCAACTGGATCCGCGTGAACTGGCCGGGCTGAGCCGAGCTGAGGTTCCGGCCCCGCCGCTCTCCGCGCCTCATGCACTCCGGGAAGGCCGCTCGCAGCGGCACCGCATGTCGGAGGTGAAGGGTCGCTGGGTGGCGGCGAGGCCAGTCTGGGGGTGAACGCCGAACGCCCCCGGTCCGACCACTGGGCCGGCGGGGGCGTTCGGTACGACTGGGCAGAGTTCTACCCCTGTCGTGTCACGGCTGAAGAATGACACGGGTGTGATTCGTTCGTCAAGCACCCCGTCACGAGGCGCGGTCCCGCTGTTTCTCGCGGGCGATGAGCGCGGCGAACACCTGGGTGCGGTCGTAGCGGGCGTGACCCTGCGGTGAGTAGTCGACGCGCTGCACGAAGCCGCGGCGCTGCCACTGCCGGACGCTGGCCGGCTGGTAGCGCAGGCCGAGGTGGGTGCGGACCTCGACGACGAGCTCCTCGGCCGTGAGCAGCCTGGGCGGGCCGGCGATTCTGGCCCGCCACTCCTCGAGCGTGCCCTCGAGGCCGCACCGGCAGCGGATCGGCTTGTCCCGGTCGGCCGCCCACTCGGCGCTGTCCGGGACGATCCACGTCCACTCGGCGAGGGTGGTGGGGTCGGTGGTCGGCACGGGGACGCGCACGGGCCGCTGGCGCCAGGTGGGCGCCTTGACCCGGACGCGCCGGCCGCAGTCCGGGCACTCGCCGATGGTGAGCCGGTCGCCCTTGGGTGGCCAGGCGACGCGCTCGACGGCGCGGGCGATGGCGGTGACCTCCTCGGTGAAGGTGCGCCCGAAGTCGTGGCCGGGCTCGACCCAGGCGACGATGCGGTCGGCCTCGCGGTGCAGGAGGCGGGCCATGGCCGGGACGTCGGTGCAGTCGATGCTCTCGGTGGTCTCGAGGCGGTGCCGGCCGTCCTCGCCCTCGACGAGGGTTTGGAGGATGGTGGGCCACTCGTCGAGGGCGGCGTGGACCCAGAACGCGAGGACGCGGGGGGTGTCGAGGCGGGCGTCGGGTGGGAGCTCGTGCTCCTCCTCGGTGGCTGGTCGGATGCCGGTCTGGGTGACGCCGGCCCCGGTGGTGCGGATGGGGTCCAGGACGTGGCGCCACCCGCGGGCGATGGTGTCGAGGGCCTTGCGGACCTCGTCGACGGGGGTGCTGGGGAGGTCGTCGGTGGTGGGCTCGGTGAACTCACGGCGGCGGCTCATCGGTCGCGGGTCTCCTCGGTGGGGGTGGCGTGGGCGCGCAGCATGTCGGCGAGGTCGCGGTCGCTGAGCTTGCGCAGGTCGTCGACGGAGTAGATGCGCTCGGGCTCACCGCCGTTGATGGAGAAGAGGGGGTGGCTCTGGGCGTCGTGGCCGGCCGGGCGCACGGCGACGGTGACCGGAGACCCGTCGATGAAGCCGCCGGACGAGGTGGGCCGCTCCCGTGTCTCCTCGATCTGGGCTCGGACGTCGGCGACGGCTGCCTCGAGGGCGATGAGGGCACCGGTGTGGTCGTGCAGGTCGAACTCGACGACCAGGTCGACGCTCGGTGTGGTCTCCCCGATGCCGCAGAGCTTGTCGAGGGTGAGGGCCTCGCGGTGGTGGTGGGCGGTGACTCGGGGGCGGCGGTTGGCCATCAGCCGATCTCCTTGGTGGCGGTGAGCAGGCGCAGCTGGGCGGGCACCACGGTCGGCACCAGCTCGAGCTGCTCGGGGGTGAGGTGCAGGGCGTCGAGGACGCCCTTGATGACGTCGGCGACGAGGGCGCCCTGGCGTTCGGCGAGCTGGACGCGGCGCTCGTCGACGCCGGCGCGCAGTGCGGCGGCGGCGTAGGAGGCGAGCCGGTCGGAGGCCTTCTCGAGCATCGTGTAGGCGATGTGCTGGCCGGCCTGCTCGGTGGTGATGTCGGTGACCTGGTCGCGGTCGGTGCCCTGCTCGGTCTTGGTCACGCCCCACGTGAGCGCCTCGTGGCCGCCCTCGGCGAGGACGGTGACGACGTCGCGCCAGTAGGCGACCTCGCCGGCGGTCCACTGGACGAGGTCGATGAGGGCGGTGGCGGGGTGGACGTCGAGCTTGACGCCGAGGCGGGCGACCTCGCGGGCGGCGGCCTGCTCGGTGCGTGCGGTGGCGGCCTTGGCGGAGGCCTTGGCGGTGGCACCGCCGTGGCGGTAGCAGACGGTGAGGCCGGTGACGGCGGGTGCCTTGCAGGCGCGGCGGCCGGTGATGCGGCCGTCGTCGTCCTTGAGGTTGGTGTGGGCGTGGCAGCCCTTGGGGTGGGTGTCGCCGCAGTCGGGGCAGTCCCACGGGGTGGCGCTCACGGCTGGTCCTGGGTGTCGTCGACGATGGTGACGGGGCGGCTCTCGCCGGTCGGCGTGATGTCGATCTCGCCGTCCTCGCCGATGAGCGCGACGGCGGGGATGTAGGACGCTCGGCCGTCGGGGAGGCGGATGTAGATGCCTCCGACGGCCACGCCGGGGGTGGTGCGCCAGTCGGTGACGTCGGGGTGGTTCTCCATGAGGTGGTCGGCGAGGGCACGGACCACGGCCGGTTCGGTCAGGAACAGGTCGACGATGAGCGTTGCGCGGTGCTCCTCGAGGCCGTCGGTGTTCGCCGACTCGTGACCGCATTGACAGGTCAGGGTGTCGCGTTCGACCGAGATGGCAGCGGGCCGGTGGTACAGCCCGATGGCGCGCACCCGCGCGATGGTGTCGATGCGGTCGGGTGGCGGCGCGGGGGTCGGTGTCGCGTCGTCCGGGGTGGCGGGCGGGAGGGCGGTCATTGGGTGGCCTCCTCGGTCGGGAACGGGTTGGCGACGTGCCAGCGGCAGACCTGACGTTCGAGGTAGTCGGAACTCAGGAGCGGCTCGTCGTTGGCGACGAGCGCGACCGATGTCTGGTCGCAGCCCGGGATGTCGCATTGGTCGGCTGGGCTAGCCGTGAAGGGCGGGTATCGGTCGGTGCGGTTGCTCACGGCTCACGCGCCCCCGTCCTGCTGCCGGGCGGCGCGACCGATGCAGCGGTACGTCCCCTCGGCGAGGTGCTTGCCGTGGGGCTCGGCGTCCTTGCATTCGCCCGTCGGGAAAGCGCGCCCCTCCGCCTCGTCGGTGGGTTGCGGCTGGTTCTGGGGCGGGGCCGGGACCGCACCGTCGAGGGCTCGGTCGAGGTCCGCGATGTAGCCGAGGTGGTGGACCGGCTCGTGTCCGGCGCGCCACTCGTCTCGCAGCGCCGTCACGGCGTCGACCTGCCGTTGGAGCGTGTCGGCCTTGCGTGCCTGCTCGACGAGGGCGAGGACCGTGGCCGGGTCAGCACCCGCGATGTGCGCGGCGTCGGCCTCGTGCTGGTCGTGCTCGTAGCCACCAGGGAGCGGATAGGTGACAGCGAGGTCAATGCGCCCGGCGCGCACGGCGACGTACGACCAGCCTTCGTCGGTGTAGTCGCGCCCGTGCTCGCTGACCGCCTCCCACGGTCCGGGTGTCGCTGCACGTGCCCGCTCCTCCAGCGCGTCCCAGTGGGCGTGGCGTGCCTGCCGGGCCTGGGTGTCGTCGTGAGCGTCCGAGGCGGTCATCGCACGCCTCCGAGCACCTGTCCGACGCGGTGGCCGACGAGGGCGGAACGGCCGTCTGCCTCGTGCGCCCCCTCGTCCACGACGTGACCCTGTTCGCAGGTCAGCTTCCAGTAGCCGTAGCGGGGGTGCTGGGCATCGGGCAGGTGTGCGCCGGGGCGGTCGTCGATCGGGTCCCAAGCGCTGACCTCGATGCCAAGGTCAGCGTCGCAGTGGGGCAGCGGGCAGGTGGCGTAGATCGGCCGCTTGGTCTGCTGGGTGTCGCTCATCGGTTGGTCTCCTTGGTGGTGGAAGGGGCGTCGAGGACGGGAGGGTCGAGGAGTTCCAGCACCTCGTGCGGGTAGACGACGCGCTTGATGTACAGCGCGGTCGCGCGCTCCTGGGCCAAGTGCCGTAACGCGTCCAGCCGCAGCCGCAGCTCAGCCGGTGTCAGGCACTCCACCCCGTCCGGGCGGCGCAGGCACGCATCCGTGCCGCGGACGTGGACGTGGGCGGCGGTGGTGCCCAGGTGGCCGGGGATGCGCGGGGCCGAGTCGACGTACACGACCTCGTGCGCGCCCGACGAGCCCGGAACGTCACGGGCGTCGCCGAGCTGCTGGATGACGACGTCGACGAGGTCCCGGGGTGGAGTGGCGGCCGGCTGGATCTCGTTCACGGGGTGCTCCTTCGTGGTGGTGGTTGACGGGGTCGGGGACTGAACTGAGGACCGAACTGATGGGTCCGGCGGGGTGGCCGCAGTTGGGTCCGGTCCTCGTAGAGGTAGGGACCGGACGGACCCAACTGCTGTGGGGGCACCGTGGGACAGGTCTGGACCTAACTGGGGACCTATCTGGGGACCGAACTGGAGAGCGCTCACGGGGTGCCGTCCTGGTCGCCGTCGGGACGGTCGGAGGCCATGGGGTCGGAGGCCTCGCGGTAAGGCTTGAGCTCGCCGAGGGTGGCCTTGTTGTGCTGGCCGCGGACGTCCTCGATGTAGCCCTCGGCGATGAGGGTGGCGAGGGCCTTGCGCTTGTACTCGGCGCGGCCGGTGACGAGGTCGAGGACCTCGGACTTGGACAGGCCGGGGGTGGCCTCGACGAGCCGGCTGATCTTCTCCATGAAGCGGGTGGGCCGGAACTCGGCGGCGGGGCTGGTGCTGTCGCTCCAGGTGTCCTCGACGTGGGTGAGGCGGGGGATGGTGGACCGGACGAGGGTGATGGTGCGGCTGGTGGCGTCGTCGCGGAACCGGACGTGGGTGGGCGCGAGGGTGAGCTTGTCGTGGCTGCGGGGGGTGAGCTGGTAGGCGATGTCGATGTTGTCGGTCTTCGCGGAGCCGCCGCGGGCGCCCTTCTCGAGGTCCTTGCCGGTGTGGTCGAGGAGGAGGACTGCGAGGCCTTCGCGCTTGAGGGGGGCAAGGGTGTGGCGGTAAAGCGCCTGGTGGGTGTCGTTGCTGTTCTCCTCGCCGGCGACGACCTTGGAGACGGTGTCGATGATGACGACGCGTGCGCCGGTGCGTCGGACCTCGGCGAGCAGCTGGGCGCCGCCGGCAACGGTGTCGAGGGGGGCCCACGCCTGGAGGTTGGAGACGTGCAGGTGTTCGGTGAGCTCGGCGGCGTCCTGGACGGTGTAGCCCATGGCCTGGGTGCGGTCGCGCCAGTCCTCGGGGGTCTGCTCTTGGTCGACGTAGAGGACGTGGACGGGGTGGTGGGGGGTGCGCTGGGTGAGGGCGAGACCGCCGGTGGCGAGGGCGCATGCGGCTTCCATGGCCACGAGGGACTTGCCGGCCTTGCCGGGTGCGTAGAGGAGGGTGATGCGGCCCTCGGCGAGGATGGGGGCGATGAGCCAGGGGATCGGCTGGGGTGGGGTGGTGTAGAGGGTGGTGAAGTCGAGGAACCGGTCGCCGACCTCCTCGTCGACGCCGGGGACGGGCTGGAGGATGAGGTCGCGCTCGAGGGTGTCGAGGGCGGTGTGGTGGAGCTCGGCTGGTGGGGTGTCGCTGGGGGTGTAGCCGAGCGCCATGATGCGGGTGCCGGCTTCGACGAGGCGGCGGCGGGCGGCGGTGCGGCGGACCTCGTCGGCGAAGTGGAGGGCGGCGTCGGTGGGGACGGCGATGCCGAGCTGGTAGAGCTCCTCGAGGTAGACGGTCCCGCCGCACCGGGCGAGGGTGCCGGCGTCGCGCAGGTCGTTGGCCAGGAGGTAGCGCTCGATGGGCTTGAGGCTGTGGACCCGCTTGCGCAGGGCTTCGTAGATGGTCTCGTGGCGGGGGTAGTAGAAGTGGTGGCCGTCGATGACGCCGGTGATCTCGACGGCCCCGCGTGGGTCGAAGAGCATGGAGCCGAGGACGGCCTGCTCGGCGCGGTGGTCGTTGGGTGGGGTGCGCTCGTCGGGGCGTGGCTCGTCCGGTGGTGGCTCGGCGAGGTCGGCCACGGTGAGGTGGCGGTCGGTCATGCGTCACCGCTGGCGGGGGTGTCGTTGTACTGGGTGCAGGCCGGCCACCAGAGCCGGAGGTCGGTGCCACCGCCGTGGGTGTCGGGGGCGAGGTCGCACTTGGGGTAGCCGCGCCGGCGGGTGCGGTGGGTGCAGGTGCCGCAGGTGAAGGGGCGGCTGCGGTCGCCGGGGGCTGCGTCGGCGGGTGCCTGGGCGTGGATGGGCGCTCCGGCGAGGGGGTGGCGGCCGAGGGCGATGTCGTTGCGCTGACGGAGGGTCCGGCGGCGGTCGGCGCTGAGGGGCTCGTCGTTGTCGGGCTCGACGAGCCAGGGCGTGGCATCGAAGAGCTCGGGGCCGGCTGGACGAGGGTCGGTCACGGAGTGCCTCTCTGGGCTGGTTCGGGTGGTGTGCTGGTGGGGCTCGCGGCGGCCGGTCGCTCGGCTCAGTGGGGCCGGCCGCCGCGGCGCTCGCGGGTCACCCGGTGGTGGTGTTCCAGACCTCGCGGCCGGTGTCGGCGGTGATCTGCGTGACGACCTCGTCGAAGGCGTGCCGGCGGACGTCGTCGATGCGGTCGAGCCGGTAGGCGAGGAAGAGGTTCCCGCCGCTGATGCGGTACCGGAAGCGGGCCTTCACCCGGTAGATCGGGCCGCGCTCGTGGACCTGCAGCGCCAGCTCGAAGGTGTCGGGGATGGCGAGCGAGCCCTTCTTGCCGGCGGACGCGGTGGTGTCCTCGACGTAGGTGAGCTGGGTCTCGCCGGACTTGAGGCGCTGGCTGGACTCGAAGTCGACCTTGGTCTTGGCCTGGAAGGTCTGGGCGAGCTCGAGCATGTCGGCGCCGCTCGGCTGGACGAAGTTGGGGAGGTGGTCCTCGATGAACTCGGCGAACTCGTTCTGCGGGAGCATCTTCCCGTCGCGGGCGACCCACTCGAGCCAGTCCTTGGTGAAGGGGAGGGCGAGGGTGGCGGTGTGGTCCTCCCACCCGGCGTAGTCCTCGACGCCGTCCTCGACGACGCCCATGGGGGCGTTGACGACGGCCCGGACGGTCCCGGCCCGGTCGTTGGCCCAGAGCTCGGTCTGGGGGAGGGCGTGCTTGGCGAGGTAGGCGACGAACGAGGTGGCGTCGGTGACGGTGTACCCGCCGCGCTTGCGCCGGGGGCGCTCCTCGAACCGCTCGAGGTCCTTGCGGAGATCGACGGTCTGGCCGCTGCTCAGGAGGTACAGGCCCTCGCTGACAACGGTCGGCTCGGCGGCCTTGAAGGCCAGGTCGCGCACGACGCGCGCGGCGCTGGTCTCCTCGGTGGTGCCGATGCGGGCCTCGATCTCGGTGCTGAGGTCTCTGGTTGCCATGGGTCAGGCCTTCCGGGTGGTGGGGATCGGGACGGAGGCGTCGGCCTCGCCGGTGGCCGGGTCGACCCCGGGCGGGGGCGGGACCTCGCGCAGGGAGTCGAAGGCCATCTGGTCGGGGTCGTCGCGCTGAAGGTTGCCGTCGGGACCGACGAACCAGACGCCGGAGGGGCGGTCGTGTTCGGGGAGCTTGACCTTGATCTGGTCGGAGACGACGACCATGCGGTCGTCCTTCTTCATCGGCTCGACGACGACGGTGAGGGTGACGGCGCCCTTCTTGCCGGTGTCCTTCACGCGGGCGATGAGCTGGTGGAGGGTCTCTCCGAGCTCGTCGTGGGTGCGGCCGCGTCCGTGCTCGCGGAGGAAGTCCGCGAAGGGTCGGATGCGGGGCTGGTCTGGCTGGTCGGCCATGTGGTGGGTGTCCTTTCTGTGGTGGTCAGGCGGTGCGACGGGAGTCGCTGCCGGTGATGAGGGAGGCATTGCGGGCGAGCACGTCGAGCAGGTCCCGACGCTCCGCGCGCGCCAGGAGGTTCTGGACGGCGGAGCGGTCGCGGTAACGAAGGCGCTGCGCGATCTGCTCGGCAGTGGCCAGCGGCTCGAGGTCGAGGAGGAACTCGATGTCCTCGATGACGTGCTCGACGGGACGCCCGGCGCGCTTGGGGCCGGTCTCGCCGAGGTCGGGCGTGGCGCTTGGGTCGTCGATGGTGTCGTCGTCCCACGCGACAGCCGGCGCGAAGCCGTGCTCGAGGGCATACCCCCGAGAGCGGGTAATGCCGCCGGCGGTCCAGCGGCTGGTGGCAGGCGGCGCCTGGTCCCACAGATGGTCATAAAGGTCGGCCACGGCGCGGGCGGTGCGCGCGGTCACGGCCCGCTTGCCGTGGAGGAGGTGGTTGAAGTTCCGGACCTCCATGCCGATCTGCTCGGCGAGCCGGGTCTGGGACCAGCCGCCGGCCATGAGGGCCTGGAGCCGGCGCTTGGTGCCGACGTTGGGCACGCGCGCCCCGGGGGCGTAGGTGTCGAGGGTGAGGCGGACGGCGAGGATCTTGTCGGCGACGGGGCGGGTGGCCCTGGCGGTGGCCGGGCGGCCCTTCGCGCCGTAGATGAGCTTGCCGAGGGCGGACTGGCTGACGCCGGCGACTTCGGCGATGCGCTTAAGGCCGACGCCGGCGTCCATGAGGCGCCGCACGTGGTCACGAGCGGGCTGGGCGTCGACGTAGGTGTCGAACCGGCCGTAGGCGTGGCGGCGCGCCCGCTGCTGCTCGTACCGGGCGTTGGCGGCGGCGCAGGGCCGGCAGCGGCACCGGTCGAGAACGTAGCAGGCATGAGTGCCGTGCTCGTGCTGGGCCTGCGGGTGCTCGCACCGCTTGGGCGTGCGGTCGACCGCAGCGTCGCGCGCTCGGCCACGTGCGGCGGAGGCCTTGCGCGCCAGGCGCTTCGCGCACGAGTGGATGCGGAAGCCGTGCTCGGCCAGAGGCTGGGTCTTGGACGGTCCGGCGACGTAGCCGCAGGTGTCGCAGGGGCCGGCGGTGTAGCGCTTCACGCGGACCTCCCGAGGTTCTGGAAGATCCGGCCACCGGTTCGCGGCGTCGCCGCGGTGGGGACGCCCTGGACCTGCTGGGGGCGGGTGCCGCAGACGGGGCAGCGGTGGTCGCGGTCGTGGCGGTTGGTGCAGGTGACGCAGGCGGCGACGTCGTCGCGGTCGGCGCCGGGAACGCCGGTCATGCCGGCGATGAGGCAGCGCAGTGAGCACCACCAACGGGTGGAGCCGGAGGTGCCGGCGACGTGGGTGCGGATCCAGCCCTTGCGTGGGTGGCCGGGGCCGTCCTGGGGGCGGCCGCACTTCTCGGTGTCGGTGCAGGGCATCACGCCACCGCCGCGGTGAGTGGTCGGATGCGGATGAGCGCGCCGGCTGGCTGGCCGTCGCTGCACCACACCTTCTCGGCGAGGACGCGGGCGAAGAGGGAGTCGTCGGCGGCGACGCCGGCGGAGACGAGGGCGTCGAAGGTGGAGCGGACGAGCTTGTCAACGTCGCCGAGGGCGCGGCTGGTGGGCCACACGGGGGCGCTGTCCCGCAGGAGGTGCGCGTTGCGCCCGGTGCGGTAGTGGCCCTTCGGGCGGGGGAACCGGAAGGTGATGGAGGCGTGGAGCGGCCCGTCGAGGACGGCCCACGGCGCGAAGTGCTCGAGGCTGGCGATGGTGCGCTCGGCGGCGTCCTTGACGTCGGAGCGCCAGGGCTTGACCTTCTTGCTGGACTCGACCATGACCCCGCGGCCGACGTGGCGCTTGCTGCCCTGAGCGCCGGGGGTGCCGTTGACGCTGATGATGAGGACGTCGGTCATCGGACCCACCGTTTCCAGATGTAGAACTCGACGACGGAGGCGCCGCGGGACGCCTGTCCGTAGTCGTAGATCCGTGACTCACGTCCGGTCTGCTCGGTGAGCCACTCGACCCTGTGGACACCGACGACGCGCATGGCGCCGTGCAGGCAGTCGATGCGGCGGGAGTAGCCCTCGCCGGAGTCGGCGAGGAGGTGGCCCGGGACGCGGGCGTGCCAGCGCCACTTGCCCTGGGTGTCGCGGCGCAGGTCGACGCGGACGTCGAGGTCGCTGCTGGGCCGGGTCGTCGTGCGCGCCATCACGCACGCCCGATCTGGAGGAGGCCGCCGGTGGGCATGTGGCCGAGTCGGTAGGCCTCGACCATCGCGGGGAGGACCTCGTCGGCGACGGTCTTGCCGGACGGGAGGAGGAAGTGCATGCCGAACTCCTGGTCGAAGGTGACGATCCCGGCCTCGACGGCCTCGAGCTTCGCCTTGACGACGAGGGCGAGGGCGCGCCAGCGCTGCCGGACGGCCTGCTCGTACGCGGCCGCGATCTGGGCGTCGGAGCGGCGGTTGCCACGGGACGGTGTGTGGGTGAACTCGCGCGCGTTGCGGTCGGGCATCGGGAGGGTGAACCGGACGCGGCGGTAGTCGACGACGAAGCCGACGACGGCGTACCGGTCCTCCCAGCCGTACATGAACGACGAGGCGCCGTAGCGCGCGAGGGTGCGCTCGATCTCGTTGCGGGACTTCTCGCTCGAGACGGAGGTGTCGGAAGCGTAGGTGCCCATCAGGCCACCGCCCGCTCGGCCGGCAGCTGCTCGGGCGACCACCCGGCGGGGAACGGCTGGATCGGCCACTCCCGCGCGACGTCGTCGACCTTGCCCTGCTTGACCAGGTACTTGCCGAACGATTCGGCCTGGTAGCGCTTCTCCTCGACGAGGAAGTCGTGGAGCTCGAGCGGGTCCATCTGCGCTCCCGGGTACCGCTGAGCGATGTGCCATGCGACCCGGCCGGCGGCCAGAGCGTCAGCAGCGGCACCGTGCGCGTCGATCTCGGAGAGCTCGACGCCGTAGTGGCGGGCGACGTCGACGAGCTTGCGGGAGCCCTTGCGGAACTTGTCGGCCCACTTGTCCAGGACGAAGGTGTCGATGACGGGCCGGACGCGGGTGAGCTGCTCGGCGTAGCTGTCGTGGCCGTGGCGGACGCACTCGGCGAAGAGCATGGTGAGGTCGTAGGTGATGTTGTGCCCGACGACGGGCCGGCCGCCGGCGTTGATGCAGGCGAGGAGGGTGTCGGCGATCTCCCAGACGCCGTCGCGGGCGTCGGTGCCGTCGGACTGGGCGAGGTCGGTGGTGATGCCGTGGATGGCGGCCGCGCCCTCGGGAATGTCGATGCCGGGGTTGACGAGCCACTCCCGGTTCTGCGTGGGGCGGCCGCCGCCGGCGGTGATGACGGCTGCGGTCACGATGCGGTCGCGGTGGGGGTCGACGCCGGTAGTCTCCAGGTCGAAGAGGGCCAACGGCCCGGTGTGCCAGCTCATGACTGCTGCTCCCAGATGACCTGGCTGTGAGAGAAGGAAGCCGACAGGCCACAGACGGTGCACCCGGCCCCGTACGCGGCGGTGACCTTGCCCTGCTCGGCGCCGTGGAACTCGTACTCCTCGCGCAGAGTCTGGAACGACGTCGGGTCGTCGAGATCGATCGCGCGCCGGCTCAGCTCGGAGCGCAGGCGGTCGAACTCTTCGATGGAGACCTCGCCGTAGGAGGCGTTGACCTTCGCCTGGAGGTCGAGCACTTGCTCGTGCGCGCGGTCGAGGCACTTGGGGCATCGGGCCCAGTTGTCAGCGCTCACGCCGCCCCCTCGGTCCCGACCTCACCACGGCGCAGCGCCGCCAGGAACTCCTGGTACTGCGCGCCGCTGCCGTCGGAGACCGGGATGGCGGCCCACTGCTCGAACGCGGAGACGAGCGCGTTGCTCGTCCAGCCGTGCTCGCCGGCCTCGGCCAGGACCTGCATCCAGACGCCGGAGGCGTCCTCGTCGGGAACCTCCTCGGCGTCATAGGTGCCGTCGTCGTTGGGCTGCGGCTCGGGCTCGGCGGCCGGCTGGAGTGCGTCACCGCGGGCGATGAGTGCGGCTCGCACGTGGTCGTACAGGTGCCCCGACGCGGCGATCTGGCGCCACAGCGAGGAGACCTCGTCGACGGTGGTGCAGGCGGCGATGTCGTCGCCGTAGTCGGGCACGGCCGGGGCGGCCTCGATCTGCGCGGCGCCGCCGGCAGGAGCGGCACCGATCTGCGGGGCGCCGTTCGGGCCACCGACCAGCTCGACGAGGCGGGCCTTCGTGACGTGCAGGTCGAGCACGGGCACGACGAACCGCGAGGTCTGCGGGCCCTTCTGCGTCTCGATGATCGAGGAGCGCTCGGCCAGCGACAGGGTGGCCGGGACCAGGTCGCCCACGTGCATCGCGAGCTCGGCCATGGACGGCAGCTCGGCCGCGGCGTTCCAGCCCTTGCTCTCCATGCGCCACACGCCGAGGGACTCGATCTCGGAGAGCATCACCGACAGGCGGGTCGTGGGCTTGTCGATGGCGGCGATGTGGTTCGGGTCGTCGGGGTCGCAGTAGGCGCCGGTCGGGTCCTTCTCGCCGTCGCAGCGGTGCTTGCACCCGCCGGCCGTCCAGAACTCATGCCACTGGGAGAAGCCGCCCTTGACGACGATGACGGGGATGGAGCGGGCGTCGCTGACGACCTCGTGCTCGGCCTTGCCGGCGTTGTCCCAGGGGGCGGCGGTCCCGCCGTAGCGCTGCGCGATCTGCTCGATGAGGCCCTGGTTGGGCGAGGTGAAGCGGAACCGGTCGAGCTTGCTGGGGCGGGTGTACTCCTTGCCGGCGCGGCTGGTGCCGGTGACCTTCTGGCCGAGGCGGATTCGTCCGTGCTCGGCCATGCGGCGCTGCGTGGTGATGATGGGCATGGTCAGGCGGCCTTCCTGGTGGTGGCGCCGCGCTTGGGCTTGACGGCTCCGGTACGGGTGATGGGGCGGTAGGTGCCGCCGTTGATGTCGTGGCCGGTGGAGTGCATCCACTTCGAGAGGGCCAGCGACCCCTGGAACGCGTCGAACTCGGCCTTGCCGGTGGGCAGGGGGACGAGCTCGAAGGTGCGGCGGCGCAGGTTGAGCACGGCAGCGCCGGTGATGCCCTTGACCATCGGAGCGGTGGTGTCGTCGGGCAGCCAGACCTCGGAGGCGAAGCGCAGCGCGGCCAGCTGGAGGGCGTACTCCCCGTAGACGCTGGTGGCGGCGCGGGTCTCGGAGGTCTTGAGGTCGACGAGCCAGAGGCTCTTCTTCCCGTCGGGCAGGGGCTGGACCTTCTGGCCGGCGACGAACCCGTCGAGCGGGAGACGGATGATGAGGTCGAGCGTGCCGGCGTACCCGAGCCGCGGGTTGGCGACGGTGACCTCGACGGCCTCGACGTCGTGCTCGAGGTCGACGCCCCAGCCCTCGAGGAAGGCGAGGTACTGGGCGAGGTACTGGCGTGCGACGTCGTCGCCCTCCTGCTCGGCGACCTCGACGCCGAGGACGTGCTGCTCGGCGAGGTGGTGGACGCGGGTGCCGAGGTCACTGGCCTTGTCGCGGGCGACGGTCACCTCGCCCTTGAGCTCGCGGGTGAGGCAGTCGCGGCAGCGGCCGCATGCCTGGTCGCGCTTCGGTCCGGCGCCACAGTCCTTGGCGCGCAGGGCGCCGGCCATGCGGGGGAGCAGGTCCCAGGAGTGCTCGGCGACGATCTTGGCGGCCCACGGGACGAGGGCGGGCTTGGCGCAGCCGACGGACAGGACGTTGGTGACGCTGATGAGGGACTCGGCGGTGATCGGGTGGGTGTAGTAGCGGCCGAGGGCGGTGGCCTCGGCGTGGCGGGGGCTGGTCATCAGGCACGTCGCTTCCCGGCCACGGCGGCCTGCTCGTTGTGCGCGGAGTAGTCGTGGCCGGAGCGGATGTCGTAGGCCGAGAGGGCGGCCGGCTGCTTCGGCGCCCGGTTGATCTCGTCGCGGATGGCGGCGACCGCGAGGGCGATGCCGACGACGACGAGGGAGCCGAGGCCGAGGGTGAACGCGGCGGCGGTGGTCGCGGCGTCGAGGCCGACGATCGCGGCGGCCCAGCCGGCGAGGGCGCCGAGCGCAGCCAGGAGCATCAGCCGGATGGTCCACATGACGATGCGGTCGAGGCGGCTCATGACGCCCACCGCCCGGTCATGGGGTCGATCTCGTAGGACGGCTCGCGGCGGGTCGGGCCACCGCAGAGGTAGGTCCGCTCGACCCACTCGTCGTAGACGTTGGAGTCGTGCTCGTCACGGCAGCCCTCGGAGCAGAACAGCCGGCCGAGCTCGTCACGCGCGGCCTCGTCGACGAAGGTTGAGCAACCGTGCTTCTCGCAGACGTCCATGGACATGCCGAGGCGGGGCTCGTAGTGGACAGCGGCGACGATGAGCCCGGCGATGAACTCCGGCGTCTGGCCGTGGGTGAGAAAGTGGGCCCAGCCGGAGACCAGGAGGGTCTCGGCGGTGTCGAGGTGCTCGACCTCGGTCCAGGTGGCAGTGGCGGTCATCGCGATCACCCGGCCCGTCGCGTGTCGTGGCGCTCGTCGCACACGCCGCACTCGGTGAACCCGGGCCGCTCGACGGCGGCGCCGCACCCGCACAGGGCCGGCTCGGCCCCGGCCTCCTCGAGCGCGGCCATCAGCTCCTCGAACTCCTCGCCGGCCTCGATGAGGACCGAGGGCGCCGGGAGGTTGAGGATCTGGAGGAGGTCGCTGAGGGCGTCCTCGCGGAGCACCGAGGAGCGGGGCTCGCCGGCGCGGTGGATGAGTGCCCAGATGGCGACGGAGTTGGCGCCGCGGATGGCGTGGATGCGGCGGGCAATGTCGCCGACGAGCATCCGGTACTGGACGGGGGAAAGGGTGATCTGGACGTGGTGGGTGTGGCCGTCGTCGGTGTTCTCGACGATGCGGTCGACCTCGAGCTGCGGGGTGGTCATACCGTCACCGCCTGGAAGGACTCGCGGTCGTTGTGCGCGGCCTGCTTCGGAGTGAGGTAGTGGTCCTGCTTCGGGTGGGGCGCCGTGGCCATGTCGTCGCACACGTCGCACTGGCCGAGCATGGGGCTGTAGCAGACGGCCAGGTCGATGGCGATGTCGCCGTCGACGCCGCGGTAGGTGGCGATGACGACGCCGGTGTCGGTGGTGTGGTCGTCGTCGTAGGCGAGGCCAAGGACGCGGACGAGCTCGATGACGTCCATGCGGTTGCCCTGGATCTTCACCTCTCCAGCCCAGGCGGACATGAGGTAGGCGCCGGTGAGCAGGGTCGAGTTGGTCGCGATGTAGTCCATCGACCGCTGCATCGCGGCCTTGTTGCTGGTGTCGGTGCTTCCCATCTGGGACACTCCTTGTGGTTCGTGAGGCCGGGTTCTTCTTGTCGGGAGGCCCGGCCTCCGGCTTTCTGTCGGTGTGGTGCTGGTCCTCGGTGGATCCCCCTGACAGGTCCACCGAGGTGTTCTTGGGATGCCGGCCGGGGCGGGAGGGGGAGTCACGCCCCGGCCGGCTACGCCGCGTCGCCCGGGGGCATCGGGTTCGCGGCGTGCTTGGTGGCTCTCGTGCGGATGGCTCGCACCCGGGAGAGCACGTGGGGTGGGGGAGGGCCGTGCTCGGCCAGCACGCGGCGGGCCCAGGCCTTCGGCGTCTCGGGCTGGCTGCTCATGCTGCAACCTCGCGCTGGACGGTAGACGATGTGACCACGAAGAGCAGGCCGGGGGGCGCGCCAAGGGCCTCCTCGACGCGACGGGCGGTGGCGGGGGAGCAGGTGTTGCGCTTCCCCGAGTGGAGGTGGCCGATGGTGGCGCGGCTGACGCCGGCGGCCTTGGCCAGCTCGCGGATCTTCATGCGCTTGTAGTCCATGTACTGGCGGAGCATCAGGCGGTCCTTGAGCCTCATGTCCAACCTCCAGGTGGTCTCGATCACTGCTGCTCCTGACTGTAGACGATCTCTGAACGTCGAGCAAGACGTTAGAGGGTATTAGACAGGTTTGTCTACAAGATCAGGTCAAGTTCCGCGCAAGAACCCTGCTCAAGTGGGAGTTACAGGGGTGGAATCTGTAGCCTGTTTGTCTACAGCCGCGTTAGACGGCTGGGCCGGTGGTCGTGGAAGGTCGTAGACGTGAGCACTCAGCGCGAGGTCCCTGACCCGTGGCGTGCCCGCCTCATCGAGCGCGGGTTCGTCGACGGTCGTGGGGGAGGTCGTCCGAGCGTCTCGGCCCTGGCCAGGAAGACCGGCCTGCACGCCACGACGATCTCGAACGCCATCCACGGGACCACCCGCGCCGACGCGAACACGATGCTGCTCCTGCAGCGCGAGCTCGGCGACGACGTCGCCAAGTGGCTCAACGTCCAGGAGCTCAAGTCGTGGGACCCGCCGGCCGAAGCTGCGCTGCTCACCGACCGCCAGAGGAAGGCGGTCGCCGAGATCATCCTCGCGATGACCGAGCAGCAGGAGCAAGCCGATGGAACCGCCATCACCCGCGCCAGGGGGAGCCTGGCGCACATCGTCCCGGCAAGGAGGGCTCGGCCCGACTTCCTGATCGGCGGCCATCGAGTCGAGCTGAAGACAAGCAGTCCGGACGAGTCGCTTGCGGAAAGCGATCCGGAGATTCAGGCGAAGCTCTACGCCGAGGCGGTCCAGACCCTCTCGGAGAACGGTCGCGAGGACCTGGCGCGAACGCTGTTGGTCTACTACCGCAACGTCGAACTTCTGGACGCCGAAGCGAACCATCTGGCCGCGGCCCGCACGACGAACCAGCGGAGCCGCGGCCAGCAACTACGGGAAGACCAGGACGCCGACGCCGGCGTCTAAACGGCCCTGTCAGTGGCGGCGCCTAGCGTCGCCGCATCATGGGGGATCGAGAAGCGGCACACCATCCTTGGCGCGAGCTGCGCGCCCTGAGCCACTTGACCGTGCACTTCGCGCGGCTGGCGCCCGGGGTGTGGGGCCTGACGGCCGGCGACCGGATCTGGCTGGATTCCCGGCTGCTGCAGGTCGAGCGGCGCTGCACCCTCGAGCACGAGCTCGAGCACGTGCGCCGCGGACACCGCGGGTGTCAGCCGCCGGCCGTCGAGCGTGACGTACACGTCGCGGTGGCGCGCAGGCTGATCCCGTTCCCGGCGTTGCTCGATGGGCTGCGCTGGGCCAGGAACCTGCACGAACTGGCCGACGAGCTGTGGGTCGACGAGGACACCGTCAAGGTCCGGCTCGAGCACCTGCACCCGAGTGAGAGAACGAAGATCGTGGCGATGAGGGAGGAGCAGGGATGACGCTCAGTGACGTCGTCGCCATGGAGCGGCGCTTCCCGGGCGTCGACGACGGCCGCAAGACCGCGGCGGTGCTCGCCGAGCACGGCCTGTCGATGACGCGGTACCAGCAGCGGCTCAACGCCCTCGTCGACGACCCGGCCTTCGTCGTGACCATGCCGGCCCACGCCAGGCTCCTGCGTCAGCGGCGTGCCCGACTGTCCCGCGGGCGGCGGCTCACCAGCGCGGGGTGACTCGGACGGTCTCCGGCTTGAAGCTCCGTCCGGGGGTGCTGGGCAGGATCGTGACGTCGACGGTGGCCGCGACGAGGTCGCGCCGGTCGATGATCGATAGGCCATCCCAGAGGGCGCGCGGGTCGCTGAGGTCGAAGCGGGCGAGGGTGCGCGGGCGCTGTAGGGCGCGCAGCTCGGTCTCGGCGTCAGCGATCTGCGGCAGGAGCCGCGCCTCAACCCGGGCGAGGGCTGCGGCGGAGAGCGCGCCGTCGGCGGCCTGGTCGATGAACGAGCTGCGCCTGGTGTGCAGGGCGGCGACCTTCTCGCGCGCCGCGGTGACGTCGGCGTCCTCGGTGTCGGCGGGGGTGGTGTCGTCGAGGAGCGCCAGGAGCTCGAGGAGGAGGGCGGTGACGTGCTGCTCGGCCGGGTCGGCGGTTCGGGTGACACAGAACCGGGTCCGGCAGATGTAGGCGGCGTAGCGGCCGCGGTTGACGTGGTGGACGACGGGTCCTCCGCAGACCCCGCACCTGGCGATGCCGGTGAGGAGGTGCTTGACGGTGCGGTCGAGGCGCGGCCGGCCGGCGGCGGCGTTCTCGATGGCTGCGACGGCGCGCTCGTGGGTGGCTCGGTCGACGAGGGCGGGCCATGTGGCCTCGCCGACGACCTCGCCCTTGTGGACGCGCAGGCCGGCGTAGGTGGGGGAGAGGGCGATCCGCTTGACGGTGGTGGAGAGCCAGTCGCCAGCGTTGTGCCGGCCGCGGGCTGGCCGCGGGAGTGGGACGCCGCGATCGGTGAGGTCAGCGGCGACGGCGTAGAACGAGTCGCCCGAAGCGACGCGGGTGATGATCTCGCGGGCGATGGGGCCGGTGGTCTCGTCGGGGACCTGGCGCAGGAGGGCGCCGGACTGGGGGTCGTACTCGCGACGGTAGCCGTAGGGCAGCTTGCCGTGGGGAGTGCCGGCGGCCGCCCGGGCGCGCACGGCCCGCTGGATCCGCTCGCTGGTGCGCGCGGACTCGTCCTCGGCGAGCAGGGCGTCAAGGCCGGTGCGGAAGCGGGCGTCGCGCTCGGTGAGGTCGTAGACGGTGCCGGAGTAGCCCCACTTCACCCCGTGCTTCGCGCAGAGGTTGCGCAGCTCGGCGTACTCCTCGAGCTGGCGGGTGGCGCGGGACGCCTCCCAGGTGAGGAGGATGTCGATGCGGCCGGAGGCGACGAGGGCGACGACGTCGTCCCATCGGGTGCGTGCCTGGGTGGAGCGGGCGAAGCGAGAGGCGGACCCGGTCTCGGTGATGACCTCGACGACGTCCCAGCCCTCGCGGGCGGCCCAGGCCTTGCACTCGTCGACCTGCTCGGGCACCGAGCGGCCGTTCCGGTCGAGGCTAACTCTGGCCTGGATCCCTGCGCGCATGGGTGCTACATTACTACTACCAGCCGACATTGATAGGCAGCAACGTCGCGGTGGTGATCGCGATGGTGCTCGGGCTGTGCGCGGTGCTCGGTGTGCCGCGGCGCGCCCGACCGGTGCTCGCCGCGGTCGCGCTCGCCGGCTTCGTCGTGCTCGCCCGCCCCGAGCCCAGCGTCGTGCGGGCGGCGGCGATGGGCGCCATCGGCCTGCTCGGCCTGAGCCGCTCGCGCCGGTCGGCCGGGCTGCCCGTGCTCGGCGGCGCGGTGCTCGTCGTACTCGTCCTCGACCCGTGGCTGGCCCGCTCCTTCGGCTTCGCGCTCTCCACGCTGGCCACCCTCGGGCTGCTGCTCTTCACCCGGCCCTGGGGGGAGGCCGTCGGCGCCCGCCTACCGCGGCGGCTAGCCCCGCTCGGGCCGGCGCTCGCCGTGCCCCTGGCGGCCCAGGCCATGACGGCGCCCGTCGTCGTCCTGCTCCAGGGCTCGGTCAGCCTCGTGGGCGTGGTCGCCAACCTGCTCGCGGCGCCGCTCGTGCCGGTGGCCACCGTCGCGGGGGTGTCGGCGGCCCTCGTGTCCCTCGTCTGGGCCCGCGGCGCAGAGCTCGTGGCGTGGGTCGGGGTGGTGCCGACGGCGGTCATCGCCCGGGTGGCGCGGGTCTTCGCCGAGGTCCCCGGCGGCACCCTGCCGTGGCCCGACGGCCCGCCGGGGGCCCTGCTCCTGGCGGCGCTGCTCGTCCTCGTCCTGCTCACCGGCCGTCCCCTGGTGGCAGGGGTGGGCAGGCATCCGGTCGTGGCCTTCGGCGTCGTCGCGCTGGTGGGTGCGGTGCTCGTCCCGACCCGGGTCGTCACCTGGCCGCCGGACGGCTGGCGGGTCGTCGTCTGCGACGTCGGGCAGGGCGACGCCGTCGTCCTGCGCACCGGCCCGGGTCGCGCCGTCCTCGTCGACGCCGGACCGGACCCGCCGCTCGTCGACGGTTGCCTCGACCGGCTCGGCGTGCGCACCCTCGACGCCGTGGTCCTCACCCATTTCCACGCCGACCACGTCGACGGCCTGGCCGGTGCGTTGCGGGGGCGCACGGTGCTCCGGCTCCTCGTGTGCCCGGTGCGCGAGCCCGAGCAGGGCGCGGCGGCCGTCGACCGGATGGCCCGCGACGCCGGGGTGCCCGTGACGGCGCTGCACGCGGGGGACCGGCTGACCCTCGGCGAGCTCGACGCCGTGGTGTGGAGCCCCTGGCGACGGATCGGGGAGGGGTCGGTGCCCAACAACGCGAGCGTCGTCCTTGCCGCCCACACCGGAGGAGTCGACGCGCTGCTGCTCGGCGACGTCGAGCGCGAGTCCGCCCACGACCTCCTGCTCCGGTTGCGACGCGACCCCGCGATGTCGGCCGCCGCCCGCGGCTTCGAGCTGGTCAAGACCCCGCACCACGGCAGCGCCAACCTCGACGACGAGCTGATGGCCGCCGTCCGCGCGCCGGTCGGCGTCATCAGCGTCGGCGCGGACAACGACTACGGCCACCCGACCGCCGAGCACCTCGCGCTGCTGCGCCGGTTGGGGTACGCGGTCTACCGCACCGACCAGCGCGGCGACGTCGCGCTCGTCGAGCACGGGGGAGAGGTGCGGGTGGTCACGACCCGGTGAGACCGCGCCACACGGGGCGGCTCAGATCGAGAAGGTCGGCTCCGGCACCCGGGTCGTCGGAGCGGTCGACTGCCGCTGGGCGCTCTCGATGAGCGCGTCGAGCGTGGCCTTGACCGCCGGCACCCGGCCGAGGTCGGAGGTGGTGACGGCCGTGATGGTGCGGCGCGAGGCGGGCTCCATCGGGAGGGCCACGACGTCGTCGTGGTGGACCGTGCGCAGGATCAGGTCGGGGATGAGCGCCACGCCGAGGCCCTCGGCGACCAGCCCCATGACGGCCACGTAGTCCTCGGTCTCGTACGCGACGTCCGGGCGGAAGCCCGCGGCGTCGGCGAGCTGCACCAGATGCCCACGGCATCGGGGGCAGCCGGCGATCCAGGGGTCGGCCGCCAGGTCGCCGAGGTGCACGGTGCCCTGCTCGGCCACGGCGTGCGCCCGCGGGACAGCCAGGCGCACCTCGTCGTCGAGGAGCGGGGTGATGACGAACGCGTCGAGGTCCTCCTCGCCGCGCGCGACGTCGGTGCCCTCGTAGGCGAAGGCCACCGCGAGGTCGCACTCGCCGGCCTTGAGCGCGGCCAGGCTCTCCGGCGGCTCGGCCTCGGTGAAGGTGATGGTGACGTCGGGGAAGCGCTGCTTGACCAGCGCCAGCGCGCGCGGCACGAGGGTGGCGGAGGCCGACGGGAAGGCCATGAGCCGCACCCGGCCGCTGCGCAGACCGGCGATGGCGGCGACCTCCTCCTCGGCGGCGTCGAGCGCGGCGAGCACCGGGCCGGCGTGCCGGGCGAGCACGAGCCCGGCCTCGGTGAGCCGCACGTTGCGCCCGATCCGCTCGACGAGCACGGTGCCGGTGCGCTGCTCGAGCCGGCGCACCATCTGCGAGATCGCGGGCTGGGTGTAGCCGAGCGCGGCGGCGGCCGCGGTGAAGCTGCCCTCCTCGGAGATGGCGCGCATCACGCGCAGGCCGGCGGCGTCGATCATGACCTCATCCTATAAGCACCTGTTATCCAGCGGCCCGACCTCGCAACACGGCGTCATCCGAGCCCCGCTGCTTCCCGAGTCGAGTGCGCAACTGGTCGCTCCGGCAACCACGAGCGCCCTCGACTCCGGTGGGTCGGTGTCGGCCGGCCGCGCGATACTGGCTCCATGCCGGACGCCGCGCCCCCGCCCGCGCCGGGCGCCACGCTGCCCCCGAGCGGTCGCGACGCCGTCGGCGTGACCCCGGAGTGGGCCACCCGCGACCTCCCACCCGAGACCCGCGACCCCGCCGCCGTCGACCGGCTCGCCGCGCTGCTGCGAGCCCACCCGGGCACCCTCGTCCTCACCGGCGCCGGGATGTCCACCGACTCCGGCATCCCCGACTACCGCGGTCGCGACGGCACCCGCCGCGTGATGCCGATGCAGCACGGCGAGTTCTGTGCCTCCACCGAGAACCGGCAGAAGTACTGGGCGCGCTCCTTCGTCGGCTGGCAGCGCTTCAGCCGGGCCGAGCCCAACGCCGGGCACCGGGCGGTCGCCGCGCTCCAGGAGGCCGGCGCGCTCGGTGCCGTCATCACGCAGAACGTCGACGGTCTCCACCAGGCGGCCGGCAGCCCGGGCGTCACCGACCTGCACGGCACGCTCGCCGACGTCGTCTGCCTCACCTGCGGCGACCGCTCGGACCGCGAGCTGCTCCAGGCCCGGATGGTGCAGGCGAACCCCGGCTTCGAGGAACAGGTGCGCGGCGCCGCGCCCGACGGCTCGCGGGTCAGCAGCCAGATCCGTCCCGACGGCGACGTCGTCCTGCCCGATGCCGCCGTCGCCGGGTTCCGCCTGCCGCTCTGCCTCGTCTGCGGCGCCGACACCCTCAAGCCCGACGTCGTCTTCTTCGGCGGCTCGGTGCCACGCGAGCGCGTCGAGGCCTGCTTCGCGCTCACCGACGCCGCCCCGGCTCTCCTGGTGCTCGGCTCCTCCCTCGCCGTGATGTCCGGGCTGCGCTTCGTACGACACGCGGCTCGCCGGAACATCCCCGTCATGGCCGTCACACGCGGCCCGACCCGCGGCGACCAGCACATGACCCTGCGGGTCGACGCACCGCTCGCTCCCACTCTCGAGCAGCTCCTGCGCACGGAGGACGCGGCGTGACGGGCGGGAGCATCGCCGAGATCCGTTCCGCCACACCGCAGGACCTCGCCGGGATGGCGCGCATCTACAACGACGCCGTGCGCCACACCGTCGCGACCTTCGACGTCGAGCCGCGGCCCGACGACCACTACGCCGGCCACCTCGCGTCCACCCGACCGGGCGACCACGTGCTCGTCGCCGTCGACGCTGCCGGTCTCGTTCTGGGGTACGCGTTCTCCGGGACCTACCGCCCGCGGGCGGCCTACGGCGGCACGCGCGAGGTGTCGGTCTACCTCGCCGACGGCACGCGCGGGCAGGGCCTGGGCCGCCGGCTCTACGACGAGCTGCTGGCCCGCGTCGACGCCGACGGCATCCACACCTGCCTGGCCGTCATCGCGCAGCCGAACCCGGCGAGCGAGGCGCTGCACCGGGCGTGCGGCTTCGAGCCCGTCGGCACGCTGCGCGAGGTCGGCCGCAAGTTCGACGCGTGGGTCGACACCGCCTTCTGGCAGCGGCTGCGCCCCGACGCCTGACCGGCGCGGTGCACCCGGCCGCCATCACTCCGGACGCGGGTCGTGGATCGGCTCCTTCGGCAGCTTCTTGACCTTGCGCGAGCGGCGCCGTCGGTTGGGGATCATCGAGCGCATCTCCTCGAGCTTGCCGAAGCAGAGCAGCCGGTCCCCGGCCTCGAGCAGGTGGTGCCCGTTGGGGTTCGGGATGACCGCCGTGCCCCGGTGCAGCGTCAGCGCGGTGATGTCACGCTCGCGAAGGCCGCTGTCCGCCAACGACTTCCCGACGAGGTCGGATGCTTCGTGCACGGCGATCTCGGCCACGCCGTAGCCGGTCGAGACGGTGAGCCGCTGCCGGACGTCGATCTCCGGGAAGGCGACCTGGTTGTCGATGAAGTCGATGATCGCGCCGGCGACGTCGAGCTTGGTCGCGGTCTCGATGCCCTCGAGGCCGGGGGAGGAGTTGACCTCCATCACCTGGGGCCCGTCGATGCCCTCGAGCATGTCGACGCCCGCGAAGCGCAACCCCATGATCTGCGCCGAGCGCACCGCCGCCCGCTCGAACGCGGGGTCGAGCTCGACCGGCTCGACCGAGCCGCCCCGGTGCACGTTGGAGCGGAACTCGTCGCCCTTGGCCACCCGGCGCATCGCCGCGACGACCCGGTCACCGACGACGAGGGCGCGGATGTCGCGGCCCTTGCTCTCCTTGACGAAGCGCTGGATGAGCACGTTCTGCTTCGTCGACTGCAGGGTCTCGATGATCGCCTCGGCCACCTTGATGGTCGGCGCGAGGATGACCCCGATGCCCTGGGTGCCCTCGAGCAGCTTGATGACCACCGGCGCGCCGCCGACCCGCTCGATCGCCGGGATCACGTCGGCCCGGTCGCGCACGAAGGTCGTGGGCGGCATCCCGATGTTGTGCCGCGACAGGATCTGGGTGGCGCGCAGCTTGTCCCGCGAGTTCGCGATGCCCCACGAGGTGTTCGGCGTGTAGACGTCCATCTGCTCGAACTGCCGCACCACGGCGGTGCCGAAGTAGGTGATGGAGTTGCCTATTCGCGGCAGGATGGCGTCGTACGTCGACAGCGGCTTGCCGCGGAACTGCAGGTCGGGCTCCTCGCCGGACAGGTCGATGCCGAACCGGAGCGTGTTGAGGACCTTGACCTCGTGGCCCCGGTCGAGGGCGGCGGTGCGCAGGCGCTGCGTACTGTACGAGCGAGGCGCGCGGGAGAGGATCGCGAGCTTCATGGTTTCCCGGTCGGAGAGGACGGACGGTGACGGACAGCCATTCCTACACCCTTGCAGGATGGCGGGAGTGGGTGAGTCTCCCGGGTCTGGGAGTTCCGTGGGTCAAGGCCAAGCTCGACACCGGCGCCCGGTCCTCGGCCATCCACGCCTTCGACCTCGAGGAGCTCGAGCGCGACGGTGAGCGCTGGGCCCGCTTCGAGGTGCGTCCGTGGCAGAAGTCCGACGAGGACGCCGTCGCCGTCGAGTGCCCCGTGCTCGACGTCCGCGAGGTCCGCTCGTCCTCGGGCCACTCCGAGGAGCGGCTCGTGGTCGCGATGGACCTCACCGTCGTCGGGCGCACCGTCGCGGCCGAGGTGACGCTGGCCCGCCGCGACGAGATGGGCTTCCGGATGCTCGTCGGCCGCGAGGCACTGCGCCAGGGCTACGCGGTCGACCCCGGCGCTTCATACCTCGGCGGCCGTCCACCGCTGCGCCTGCGCCGCCGCAACAGGGGCGCCGGCTGATGGCCCGGCTGCGTCCGTCGTTCGAGATCGGTGGGGTGCGGGTGCGGGCCGGCCGCTCGCAGTCGCTCGCGCTGCCCATCACCCGGCTCGTCACCGGTGCCGACGTCGACCTGCCGGTGCGCGTCGTCCACGGCCGCGAGGAGGGCCCGACCGTCTGGGTCGACGCCGCCATCCACGGCGACGAGGCGGTGGGGGTCGAGGTGGTGCGCCAGGTGCTCGCCGGTCTCGACCCGAAGACGGTGCGCGGCACCGTGATCGCCGTGCCCATCGTCAACGTCCTCGGGTTCATGAACGGCGACCGGTACCTGCCGGACCGGCGCGACCTGAACCGCTCGTTCCCCGGCGCGCCGCGCGGCTCGCTGGCGGGGCGCATCGCGCACCTGTTCATGACCGAGGTCGTCGACAAGTGCGAGGTCGGCATCGACCTGCACACCGGGTCGGACCGGCGCACCAACCTGCCGCAGGTCCGCGCCGACCTCGAGGACCCGCGCACCCGCGAGCTGGCCGCCGCCTTCGCCGCGCCGGTGATGCTCAACGCCAAGCTCCGCGACGGCTCGTTGCGGGCCGCGGCGCGCGAGCACGGGGCGGCGGTGCTGCTGTACGAGGCGGGGGAGGCCTGGCGGATGGACCGCTGGGCGGTCGACGCCGGCGTGCTCGGGGTGCGCCGGGTGCTGGCTGCCCTCGGCATGACCGAGCCGGTCGCGGAGGACCCACCGACCCCGTCGCTCGTGTCCTTCCGCAGCGGCTGGGTGCGGGCGCGCGGGACGGGGATGCTGCACCTCGAGGCCGCGCTCGGGCAGCGGGTCACCGAGGGGGAGCGGCTCGGCGGGCTCTTCGACTCCTTCGGCAAGCGCGTCCGTCTGGTGCACGCCAACCGCACCGGCGTGGTCGTCGGGCGCACCGAGGCGCCGGTCGTCACCTCCGGCGACGCCGTGGTGCACATCGCCGAGGTCGAGGACTGACGACGGCCCCCACCCTGGTCGGGCGGGGGCCGTCGGCCGGCCGGTGGTGCGTCAGACGCGGCGCAGGACCGCGGTGACCTTGCCGAGGATGGTCGCGTGGTCGCCGTCGATCGGCTCGAAGGCCGGGTTGTGCGGCATCAGCCAGACGTGGCCGTCCTTGCGCTTGAAGGTCTTGACGGTGGCCTCGTTGTCGAGCATCGCCGCGACGATGTCGCCGTTGTCGGCGGTCGGCTGCTGGCGCACGACGACCCAGTCGCCGTCGCAGATGGCGGCGTCGACCATCGAGTCGCCGACGACCTTGAGCAGGAAGAGCGAGCCCTCGCCGACGATCTGCTTGGGCAGCGGGAAGACGTCCTCGACGACCTCCTCGGCGGTGATGGGCACGCCGGCCGCGATCTGGCCGAGGACGGGCACGTAGGACGCCTCGGGGCGCTGGTCGCCGATGCCGGTGACGTCGACGTCGTCCGGCTCCTGGCGGCGGTAGCCGGCGCCCTCGCGGTCGGGGGAGACGACCTCGATCGCGCGGGGGCGGTTGGGGTCGCGGCGCAGGTAGCCCTTGCGCTCGAGCGCGGAGAGCTGGTGCGCCACCGAGCTGGGGGAGGTCAGGCCGACCGCCTCGCCGATCTCGCGCATGCTCGGCGGGTAACCGTGCCGGTCCACGGCGTTGCGGATGACCTCGAGGACCTTGCGCTGGCGGTGCGTGAGCTCGCCCCCGTCGCCGCGGTCTGGCATCTCGTGGATGTCGGCGTTCCTCGGACGTGCCATCACGACCCCTTCGGTGTCGGACCGCCGTCACGGCAGCGGTCCTGCTGGTGTTTGTGCAGGTCAGACGGCCTGTCAGTGGTCCCGTGCAGTCTGATCTGCATGCGGACAGCGTACGGGCGTCGAACAGGGAATTCAAACATCCTTTCGACGCGTGTCTTGTCCGGCTCGAACATCCGTGCTACAACTCGTACAGACGTTCTATCGAACAGCGGTTCGACGGCGGCCCTCGCCGCCGGGATGGAGGACATGATGAGCGCGATCGCGTGGGAGCACCTCGACGGTGCCGTGCCGATGCCCCGACGGCCGCGGCTGGTCGTCCTCGAGGGCGGCGCCGCCGCCGAGCCCGAGGCCGGGCTGCGGCTCACGGCCCGCGGCCGGCTCGTGCTGCTGGTCCTGGCCGCCGTCGTCCTGGCCGGCGTGCTCGGCATCCGCGCCACCGGCGGGGCCGGAGCGGTCGAGCCGGCGCACACGGTCACCGTGCAGGGCGGGCAGACGCTCTCGCAGATCGCCGCCGCCGAGCTGCCGAACCTCTCGGTCGACCAGGGCATCATCGCCATCCAGGTGGCCAACCGCATGAGCAGCGCCCGCGTCAGCGCCGGCCAGCAGCTGGTCATCCCCCAGGGCTGACCCCACACTTCCCGCGGCCGTGCAGGGCGGCCGCGGGACCATCCGTCCGAGTCCCTCGACCCGGCTCAGGACGCCGGAGGGCGTCGTCTCCCGTGCAGGAGAGGCGACGCCCTCTGTGCTGTCCGCCTCTGCTCACCCCTTGGAGCACATGGCCGGATGCTCCCGCTCCCGGGTCGAGGTGGAACCGCACCGGCAGGCGGCCCGACATCACCTCGACCCGGCGGGCTCGCGACGGTTCGAGGTATCCGGCCACCACGACACGTCGGCGGGATACCTCGAACCATCGGCGCGGGCCCTCCCGCCACCGTCGCGGCGTGGGTTTCTGGCGGCGGCAGAACCGGATTCGGCGTCCCTTGACGCCTCACACACCTCATCCGTGGCTCACCCTCGTCCGAACGGCCGACTCGGCATCCCCCGACCTGTCACGATCGGCCGCTGACCGGACCGGGGGTGGGCGCGCCCCGTTCCCCCTCGGCCCCTCGCCCCGGAGACTTCTCGGCATGCGGACCCGTCGACGCACCAGCTATCGCGCCACCCACCACCCGGTCGTCCAGTGCGGCGGTCCGGGGCGGTGGCTGTGGTCGTGCGGCTGTGGCGCGCGCGGGGCCGCGTCCTCGGGCGGGTGGCACGGCGCCTTCACGGCGGCGCTGGTCCACCAGAGCCAGAGTCCCGGGGAGTAGACGTGCGGCCCGGGGATACACAGAGGGTCCCCGGGTCGCACTTCCCGTCGCGCCACTGCGTGGCCGGCGGGGCCCGTCGGCGCGGGACCGTGCCGGCAGGGAGGTACCGGTCCCGCGTCGCTCGGGCCGTCCACCGGCCCCCACCCCAGGCTCTCCGACCGCCGGGGTGGGGGCCGGAACTCTGTCCGGACCCGTCCCCCTCCACCGCAGGAAACAGGATGCTCGACACGCGCGTTCTGCAGTGATGTAATGAAGTAATCACTGCAAGGAGCACGCCATGCGATTCCCCCTCCCACACCCCGACCCCTCCTCCGCGCCCCGCCGCGGCCCCCGCGGCCAGCGCCCCGGACCCGGCGGCGGCCCCGGTGGCCGGCGTGGCCACGGTCGGCCCGGCGGCTGGCAACAGGGCGACCTGCCCGCCGCGGACGACGCACCCCAGTGGTTCGCCGGCCGCCTCCCCGACGGCTGGTTCGACGACCTCGAGGTCACCGTCGACCGCGAGGAGATCACCGTCCTCGGCGCCCTGGGCGGCATCGACCCCGAGAGCGACGCCGCCGAGGCCGAGGGCCGGATCAGCCGGTTCCGGGCCGAGACCCGCGAGCAGCGGATGGCCGTCGCCGACGAGGCCCAGGCCCGCTACGGGCGCACTGTCTCGTGGGGCGCCCGCGTCGGCGACACGCGCGCCCTCTTCACCCACCTCGCCGTGCCGGTGATGACCCGCCTGCGCCAGCCCGAGCGCACCGTCCTCGACACGCTCGTCGACGCCGGTGTGGCCCGCTCGCGCAGCGACGCCCTCGCCTGGTGCGTCCGCCTGGTCGGCGACCACGCCGAGAGCTGGCTCGGCGAGCTGCGCGAGGCGATGACCGAGGTCGACAAGCTGCGGACGAAGGGCCCCGAGCTCTGAGCCCGCACCCCGGATGCTCTGGGCCGGTTGCGGCTCAGAGCATCCGGCGCATGACCAGCCGGGGCATCTTGGAGGCGACGGCGTCGGTCTCGCCGACCACCTCGAACCCGACCTTCTCGAACATCGCGCGTGTCCCGACGAAGGCCATCGTCAGGTCCATCCGCTTCCCTCCCGGGTCCACGGGATAGGCCTCGACGGCCGGCGCCCCGCGCGACGCGGCGTACTCGACGGCCCCCTCGATGAGGTGCCCGGTGACGCCCTTCTTGCGATGACCGCCGCGCACGACGACGCAAATGATGCTCCACACCGGCAGGTCGTCGAGCGGGTGGATCTTCGTGCTGTGCACCAGCCGCGGGATGTCGGAGCGGGCGCCGACGTTGCACCAGCCGACCGGCGTGCCGTCGAGGTAGGTGACGACGCCCGGCGGGTTCTTGCGCGCGCAGAGCCGGCGCGCCGCCTCCTCGCGGCTGCCCTGCCCGAGCTCGTCGATCTCCTGCTGCCGGAGCCGGTGCGACAGGCACCAGCAGTGCGTCGCCCGCCGGTTCGGGTTGACGACGTCGGCGAAGTCGTCGAACCGGCTCGGCGTGACGGGATGGGTCTCCCACTGCGGTGCGGCCATGGTCCATGCAAGCACGCGCCACCGACACTGGCCGCCCGCACGCCGTAGGGTCGGCGCGTGCGCGTCGTCAGTCTCATCCCGTCCGCCACGGAGATCCTCTTCGCCGTCGGCGCGGGGGCGGACGTCGTGGGCGTCACCTTCGAGTGCGACCACCCGCCCGAGGCCCGCGCGCGGACCATCGTGTCGAACACGACTCTGCCGCAAGGTCTTTCACCGCGAGAGATCGATGACGCCGTCGCGGCGGTCGTCGCGCGCGGTGAGGACCTCTACCGCCTCGATGCCGGAGCCCTCGCAGCGCTCGACGCCGACCTCGTCGTCACCCAGGACCTCTGCGCGGTCTGCGCCCTCGACGTCTCCACCGTCGACGACGCGCTCCGGCACCTCGGCTGCACGGCGCAGGTCGTCACGGTCGACCCGCACACCCTCGAGGAGGTGCTGGCGTCCATCGGGACCATCGGGGCGGCGGTGGGTCGCGCCGAGGAGGCCGAGCGGCTCGTCCACGACCTCCGCGCCCGTCTGCACGCCGGGGCGCAGCACGTGGCCGGCCGGCCCCGTCCCCGCGTCGTCGTCCTGGAGTGGACCGACCCGCCGTACGCCCCGGGCCACTGGGTGCCCGAGCTCGTGACGCTGGCCGGGGGAGATCCGGTGCTGGGCGAGGTCGGCGCGCGGTCGCACCGCGTCACGTGGGACGAGGTGCACGCGGCCGGCGCCGACGTGGTGGTCGTCGCGCCGTGCGGCTACGACCGCGAGGGTGCGCAGGTGCAGGCCGACGCGCTGGTCGCGCAGGGTCTGCTCCCCCCGGAGGCCGTCGTGCACGCGGTCGACGCCGACGGCGAGTGGGCGCGGCCGGGGCCGAGGCTGGTCGACGGGGTGGAGGAGCTGGCTCGGCTCCTGCACCCCGTCGACCGATGACCCGGCGTCCTCCGACCGGGTCAGGCGTGGTGGCGGCCGCGTCCCTCTGCGACCTGGTGGCCGTTGGGCCGGCGCGCGAGCGCGCTGACGCCGACGCGGATCAGGTCCACGAACGGCGACGGTGCATCGGCGTCGTCGCGGCGCGACGGTGCCGAGCTGATGGTGTAGCGGCCCAGCGGGCCTTCGAGGTGGTGCCCCATGACGCTGTCCTCCCAGAAGCGTTGAGTCCCCTGCTTCGGTATGACGTTGTCCAGCCTGACACCAAGGGAAGGTAAAGCCACTACTGATTCCGTAGGTGCAGGTGATCGGACGACCCCGACTGGCCGAACGGCCGATGCGCCGGTTGGCACGTTCCACACCTGCGGAAACGCCATCGTTGGGGGTGGGGTCCCGGAGCGGTGCAGGACCTTCGGTATCAGCAGGCCCGGACGCGCCTCCTTGCGCCCATGAGGACCTTCCGCCGGCGGACCGCCCGCCGCACCCACCACCCGGCCGTCACCTGTGACGCGCTCGGCCGGTGGCACTGGGAGTGCGGCTGCGGTGCCGGCGCCCGCGGGGGAGCAGGGGCCACCGACTGGCACTGGATGCTCACCGCCGCCCTCGTCCACCAGAACGCCTGCCCGGGGGAGTGAGCCGAGGCCTCAGGCGCGCCGGTCCTCGACGGCGGTGCCGGGGGAGTGCCGCGCCACCGCCTCCACCAGCGCGGCGCGCCGGCGGCCGGTGAGCGGGTCGACCGGCCGGGTGAGCAGCTCGGTCCCCAGGCCGAGCCTCTCGGCCTCGTGCGTGCGCGCCCCGCCACCGGGCGCGTGCGGCTGGGGCAGCGGGCGCCGGAGCCGGACGCCGAGCTCGACCAGGTCCGGTGCCGTGGGGTGCACCCCGTGCAGCTGGACCACCGATGCGACGTCCGACCACGGGACGAGGTCGGCTGTACCGTCCGACACGCGCAGGGCCACACCGGCCCGGCCGACGGCCATGCGCGGCTCGGCGTTGAGCCGGGCCAGCAGGTCCATGCCCAGCGCGGCGACGGCGAGCAGGGTCGGCAGCCGCCCGGCCAGGAGGTCGGCGCCACCCTCGCCGGCGAACCGGTAGACCATGACGAGCTGCGCCACGAACCCCCATGCGGCGAGGGCCAGGCCCACCGCGGTGAGCCATCCCGCCGGTCGTCGCACCCGCACCACGAGCGAGTCGGGTCCGCCGGCCGCGGCCCGCAGCAGCCGTGAGCGCCGGCCCGCGCCGTCGCAGGGCAGGCCGAGCCGGTCGTGGAGCGCGCCGACCAGGTCGCGCAGCCGCGCCCTCGGGTCCTCGGTCGTCGCAGGGGTGCTCGAACCGGTCGGGGCGCCGGTGGTCGGCGAGGCCGTCATCCCGTCTCCTCCCTCGGTGCCGCGCGGCGCGCGCGGCGGCCGTCAGGATGTCCCGTCGCGGCGCCCCACGGGGCCGGAACGCCGGGCATCGGGGCCGTCCGGCCGAGGGACTGCGGCGGCGGGCACCCACCACCAGATGTGGGGATGCCCACCTGCGGCCCGACCCCCAGATCTGGTGCCCCATTCGTCACACGAGTCCCACGGGTGGTGTTGCGACACGCCCGCCGGGACGCCTAGCCGGACGTCCACACCCCCTCTGACCTGCGAAAACAGCCGAACGGACGATCTTCGGGCCCGCCTTCTTGCGTCACAGGTCACACGCGAGGCATGATGAGCACAACATCTAGTGGTTACACCGCTGTAGTTCGTCCACATCTTGTGCACACGAAATGACGGTCATCCACAGGTTGTTCACACGTGAGTCCACCGTTCCGTCCACAGGAGAGGGTCCCAGAGCATGCACTGCCCGTTCTGCCGGCACACCGACTCCCGGGTCATGGACTCCCGCACCACCGATGACGGCGCGGCCATCCGGCGGCGTCGCCAGTGCCCGGAGTGCGGCCGCCGGTTCACCACCGTCGAGACCGCGAGCCTGAGCGTCGTCAAGCGCTCCGGCGCCACCGAGCCGTTCAGCCGGCCGAAGGTCCTCGTCGGCGTCCGGAAGGCCTGCCAGGGCCGCCCGGTCACCGAGGACGACCTCGCGATCCTCGCCCAGAAGGTCGAGGAGAGCATCCGCAGCGCGGGGTCCGCCGAGATCGACGCCCACGAGGTCGGCCTGGCCGTCCTCGAGCCGCTGCGCGAGCTCGACGAGGTCGCCTACCTGCGCTTCGCGTCGGTCTACCAGGCCTTCGACTCCCTCGAGGACTTCGAGTCGGCCATCACCCTCCTGCGCGCCGAACGAGAGGCGACCGCGGAGGAACCGCAGGCCGGAGCGCCTGTCGGACCCCAGCAGTAGAACAGCACCACCAGGTCACCACCGCCTCCACGGGGGGCAGAAGGAAGGAAACGGCATGACCGAGATCGCCGGAGCACGTGCAGGTGCCCGCAAGGCCGCCAAGGGCAAGGGGGTGAAGATCGAGCGGATCTACACCACGCCGGGCGTCCACCCATACGACGAGGTGACCTGGGAGAAGCGCGACGTCGTCCAGCAGAACTGGAAGACGGGCGAGACGATCTTCGAGCAGCGCGGGGTCGAGTTCCCCGACTTCTGGAGCGTCAACGCCTCCACCATCGTCACGACCAAGTACTTCCGCGGGGCCGTCGGCACCGAGGCGCGCGAGACCGGGCTCAAGCAGCTCATCGACCGCGTCGTCCTCACCTACGTCAAGGCCGGCAAGGACCACGGGTACTTCGCCGTCCCCGAGGACGCCGAGATCTTCGAGCACGAGCTGACGTACGCCCTGCTGCACCAGGTGTTCAGCTTCAACTCGCCGGTCTGGTTCAACGTCGGTACCCAGAGCCCGCAGCAGGTCAGCGCCTGCTTCATCCTCTCGGTCGACGACTCGATGGACTCCATCCTCAACTGGTACAAGGAGGAGGGCTTCATCTTCAAGGGCGGCTCCGGTGCCGGCCTGAACCTCTCGCGCATCCGCTCCTCCAAGGAGCTGCTGTCCTCCGGTGGCACCGCCTCCGGCCCGGTCTCCTTCATGCGCGGCGCCGACGCGTCCGCGGGCACCATCAAGTCCGGTGGCGCCACCCGTCGCGCGGCCAAGATGGTCGTCCTCGACGTCGACCACCCGGACATCGAGGAGTTCGTCGAGACCAAGGCGCGCGAGGAGGACAAGATCCGCGCGCTGCGCGACGCCGGCTTCGACATGGACCTCGGCGGCAAGGACATCACCTCCGTCCAGTACCAGAACGCCAACAACTCGGTCCGCGTCAACGACGCCTTCATGCGCGCCGTCGAGGAGGGCACCGAGTTCGGGCTCACCTCGCGTAAGGACGGCTCGGTCATCGAGACCGTCGACGCCCGCGAGCTGATGGGCAAGATCGCCACGGCCGCGTGGGAGTGCGCCGACCCGGGCATCCAGTACGACGACACGATCAACGACTGGCACACCAACCCCGAGACCGGCCGCATCACCGCGTCCAACCCGTGCTCGGAGTACATGTCCCTCGACAACTCCTCGTGCAACCTGGCCTCGCTCAACCTCCTGAAGTTCCTCCGCGACGACGACACGTTCGACGCCGTCACCTTCCAGAAGGTCGTCGAGCTCGTCATCACGGCGATGGACATCTCGATCTGCTTCGCGGACTTCCCGACCGAGCCGATCGGCAAGACCACCCGCGACTACCGCCAGTTGGGCATCGGGTACGCCAACCTCGGCGCGCTGCTCATGGCCACCGGCCACGGGTACGACTCCGACGGTGGCCGCGCGCTCGCCGCCTCGATCACCTCGCTGCTCACCGGTGCCGCCTACAAGCGCTCCGCCGAGATGGCCGCGGTCGTCGGTCCGTACGCCGGGTACGCCCGCAACGCCGACGCCCACAAGCGGGTCATGCGCAAGCACGCCGCCGCCAACGACGCCGTCCGCACCATCTCCACGATGGACAAGGACATCCACCGCGTCGCCACCAAGGCGTGGGACGACGTCGTCAAGCTCGGGGAGAAGAACGGCTACCGCAACGCCCAGGCGTCGGTGCTCGCCCCCACCGGGACCATCGGCTTCATGATGGACTGCGACACCACCGGCATCGAGCCCGACTTCTCGCTCGTGAAGTTCAAGAAGCTCGTCGGTGGCGGCTCGATGCAGATCGTCAACCTGACGATCCCGCGGGCCCTGCGCAAGCTCGGCTACACCGAGGAGACCGTGGAGGCGATCGTCGAGTACATCGCCGACAAGGGCCACGTCATCGACGCGCCCGGCCTGAAGACCGAGCACTACGAGGTCTTCGACACCGCGATGGGTGCGCGCGCCATCTCCCCGATGGGTCACGTCCGGATGATGGCCGCCACGCAGCCGTTCCTGTCGGGCGCGATCTCGAAGACGGTCAACCTGCCGGAGACGGCGACCGTCGAGGAGATCGAGGAGGTGTACGTCCAGGGCTGGAAGATGGGCCTGAAGGCGCTGGCCGTCTACCGCGACAACTGCAAGGTCGGCCAGCCGCTCTCCGACGGTGGCTCGACCGCCAAGGACGCTGCGGCCGACAAGGCCTCTGCCGCAGTCGCCGCCGCGACCACGGAGATCGTCGAGAAGGTCGTCTACCGGCCGACCCGTGAGCGTCTCCCGAAGCGCCGCACGTCGCAGACGACGTCGTTCGCCGTGGGCGGGGCCGAGGGCTACCTCACCGCCGGCACGTACGACGACGGCCGCCTCGGCGAGGTGTTCCTCAAGTTCGGCAAGCAGGGCTCCACGCTCGCCGGTGTCATGGACGCCTTCTCGATCGTCACCTCGGTCGCGCTGCAGTACGGCGTGCCGCTCGAGACGTTCGTCGAGAAGTTCACGAACATGCGCTTCGAGCCGGCCGGCATGACCGACGACCCGGACGTGCGGATGGCGCAGTCGCTCATGGACTACGTGTTCCGCCGGCTGGCCCTGGACCACCTCGACTTCGACACCCGCTCGTACATGGGCATCCACACGGCCGAGGAGCGGGCGCGCCAGCTCGAGACCGGTTCGTACGCCCCGGAGTCGGTCGTCGAGTCCGACGAGGAGCTCGAGGGCGAGATCGAGTCGCTCTCGGCGGGCATCGGTGCTTCCTCCAAGAAGCACGAGGAGCCGGCTGCTTCGGCGTCCGCTCCGGCTGCTGCCGAGGCGCACTCGGCCGACGCGGACTCCGCGGCGACCGTTGCCTCCGGCTCGGGTGCGGCCTCGGCCCGTGAGGTCTCCTCGGAGATCCACAGCTCGGCCGACCTCCTGGCGGCGTTCGGCAACTCCAAGGCTGCCGACGCCCCGATGTGCATGACCTGCGGGACCAAGATGCGCCCCGCCGGCTCCTGCTACGTCTGCGAGGGCTGCGGCTCCACCAGCGGCTGCAGCTGACAGTCAGTCACACGACGAGGGCCCGGGCGGAGACCACTCCGCCCGGGCCTTTGCCCGTCTTCACGAAAGGTGGGTAACACCTGAGGAACACCAAGCAGATCGCGGAGACCTTCGGACCGCTGGCGCCGATGCGGATGCGGGCCCGGGGTGGTGACGGACCCGAGGTGACGTTCATTCCGAGCAGCCTGGACGATGCACTCGAGGTCGCTGACGATGCGGTCGAGGCCCTGCTGGAGGACTGGCGCCAGGAGGACGTCGCGCTGCTGACGACCGGTGCCCGGCACGACGAGCAGGTCTCCCGGCAGGAGATGCTCGGGCAGGACGGCTACTGGGACACCTTCTGGGACACCGACCAGGTCTTCTATGGGCACGTGCTCGGGTTCAAGGGGCTGGAACGCCGATGTGTCGTGCTGTGCGCGAACGAGACTGCAGTCAAGGACCGCTCACGGGAGCGACTGTACGTCGGGCTCTCCCGCGCCACGGACAAGCTCGTCGTCGTCGGACCGCCCGACCTCATCCGCGACATCGGTGGGCCAGAGGTGGCCAGGCGTCTGGGTATCGACATACCGTGAGCACGGCCGAGAGGGGAAGACATGACGACGACCGACGAGCGCTTCACCGCGGTACCTGACCATTGGAAGGCCGCGACGGGCGCGCAGCTGGAGAGGGGGCTGGGGACTGCCCTGTCCGTTCTGCACGATGCTCGCGTCGTGGACAACGTGGCGCTGCACTACGACCGCGACTCGAACTACGCCGGCGCGACGTTCCTCGACATCGACCCCGTGGACCCGTACGCCATCACCAGTGGCGACCTGCTGTCCCTGACCCTTCTCGGGGTGAAGGCCGAACCGCAGGCGGTGCGTCGTCTGTTGGAGATGACGGCCACCAACCGGGAGATCCGCGGTCTGCTCACGGAAGAGCATCTCCCGCTGGACGCGGACCTCATGGTCGCCGACAACGACACGCTCGTGGCGATGGCTTCCCTCCATGAGACCCTCAAGAGGGCCTTGTCACTGGACCGCACGCAGAACAAGAATCCGTGGGTCACGGCGGCCAAACTGTGCGCTCGCAAGCGTCCCGATCTGTTCCCGGTGAGGGACACGGTGGTCTGTGACCTTCTCGGGTTGCGCGTCACGAGGCACAACTACGAGGTGGACTGGCAGGTGTACCGACACATCATCCAGAACGACGAGGTGCGCACGCGCCTGGACGAGATCATCGACGAGGTCCAGACGCGCGACGGGGTGAACGTCGGCCACGTGAACCGTCGCCTCCGACACCTCGACGTCGCACTCTGGATGCACGGGCGGAGGTCCTGACCTCGGAGCGGTCAGCCGCGACCGATGGTGCCGACGTCCGGGGTGCCGAGATAGCGCGACTCGAGCTCGTCGACCCACGGCTCGTCGTACTCCTCCCTGAGCGCAGCGACGACGGCCTCGAGGGTCGTCGGCAGGAACGAACCGTCGACGACCAGAGGTGCGTACGTGCTCACCACCCGGTCGACGGCAGTGTTCTGCGCCGGATACAGGAGGACGAAGCGACCCTCGCGCGGCACGTCCGGTGACTCGTTCATGCTGAGGGCGAGCAGGTGGTCGAGCAGCAGCTGGGCGTTGAGCCCGGTGCTCATCTCCGGGAAGGAGCCGTCGGCGAACGTTCCGGAAGCGGCGAAGACCTCCTTCGGGCGGTCGCCCACCGTGGGCGGCGAGACCTCGAGGTTCTCGTGGTACTTCACCTCGATTCCCAGGAAGCGTTTCGACTCGTCGACCGCGTCGTACTCCACGTAGACGTCGAAGGCCGTGCCGTTGGCCAGGAAGCGGGGATCCTTCCGACCCGGCGACCACTCGTAGTGGATGCCTGTCACCGTCGCGATGTCCGGCCAGACCCGGGCGAGTGCAGCGGATGCGCGTTCGTCGAGATGCTCGGAGAGGCGTCCGAAGAGGTTGAAGCACAACGGCTGGCTTGACAACAGGTTCCGGAACAGGCGGTCCTGCTGGATCACCGCACCGCGCTGCCGCGTCTCGACCGCTTTCCGGGCGGCCGCGAACGCGTCCTCGGACACGAAGGCCGAACCAGTCACTTCGGGCGTCTCGTGAGCGGCGAGGGTCGAGCCGGCGTGCGGCTCCGAGCCACCGGGAGCGAGACCTTTCCTCTCCCTCCAGAGCGACTGCAGCAGGCGCGCGGTGCGCTGCCACTCGGTGCGGTCCCCCCGGTAGTAGGCCTGATGCGTCCGCAGAACCTCGTCGTCGACCATCTGCCGACGCTAACCAACGATGGAGGCGCGGGCATGCCGAACGGAGGTACGCGGCGCGCGACGGGGACCTGGCCTGCCCAACGGACGCGCTCACTCATCCGCGGAGTCAGCCGCCCAGAGCTCCCAGGCCAGGTCCGGATCCCCTTGACCCTGTTCGAGATACACCGCCGCGAGGGCTCCCAGGTCGTGGAAGACGCTGGCGCTGATGAATCCGGCCGCGTTGTCGAGATCGCCTGCCACGGAAGAAGGGGCCAGCCCCAGCGCCACTGCGTCGCGGATCATGACGTCGTCGGTCGCGCCACCTCGGCGCCACTCGGCTGCGAGCCCCTCGTCGTCGTGCGCGGGCGGTGCTGGCTCACCGAGCACTGGAGTCCTTTCGTCGGCGGTCACCATCGCGAACCGCGTCGGTCCATCTCGGCCTTGACGTCGGCGAGGGCCGCTCGGAGCCACTCAGCCGGGCCGACTCGCTTCTCCTGGTGGAGGTCCCAGGACAGCTGGTCGTGCAGGCTGCGGAGGTCACCGTCGGAAAGAGTGTGCACGGCGGTGGTGGCGTCCTCGCCGGCGAGCGACACCGGGATGCCGGGACGTCCCCCAGGTGGTTCGGCGCGGGAGCCCCAGGCTTCAGTGGCCGCCGCAACCGTTCGGGCACGACGAACGGCAGCGGCGGCGTACGAGCGCGCCATCGCCAGGTCCTCACGCTCCACCTCGCGTCGCAGCCACCCCGCGGTACGGACGAGGTGGTCAGCGAGGGCCAGCAGCTCCGAGATGTCTGGATCCCCTTGGGTCACCACGACCACCTCCGGAACTGTCCGTGGAGGAGGGCCGTGATCCCCTCGGAGAGCAGCCGGCTTGCGTCCGGAGGAGTCAGCGGGTCCATGCGTGCCTCCACATGCCGGCGACGAAGGATCGGCGGGCCGGGTAGCCGACGGCCTGCAGCTCCGTCGTGATGCGGTGTCCTTCGCGGATGTTCGCGCTGTGGACGAGGATGCGGCCGACCGGCAGGGGAGTGCCCGCAGCAGCCAGCGTGGTGAGGCGGTCGATGACCGGCTGCACCGTGTCGTCACCCACCAGGTCGTGGTCGAGCCAGAGCTCGTCGATGAACCGACCGCCGAGGGTGTCGAGGAGGGCGAGCGCTTCGCTCGAGGTCTGGACGACATGGGCGGGACGTCCGTCGCGGAAGACACGCACGTCGTCCACGAGGACCCGCAGCACCGAGCCGCTCATCGGGCCCGCCCGGAGTCCGGGATCCAGGAGTCCTGGTCGAGCCCCCGGCGGACGACCGAACGCCGCGCTTCGGAGAGCTCCTTCGAGAGCCACCAGCGGCCGTAGCCGTCAGGCTGGTGAGCCATCCGATGGTCGAGGTGGCGTGCGTGCTCGACAAGGTCCGGGACGGATAGGGCGTCGAACGCCTCGGACGTCCATCCGGACGGCAGGTCGGCGGCGCGGTACGGGTTGTCGGAAACGGGCACGGTGGCTCCTACGGGGTCACACGGACCCCTCGGCCTGACCGTGGAGATCCGCTGTTGTCATCGGATGACCAGCTCGTCACCTGGGGCACCCCCGCGGAGGGGTTGCCGGACAGCAAGCCAGGGCTTGTCGCTGCCTCTCGTGAGCTGGTCCGAAGGTATCACCACCGACCGACAGGGATGACCGCTCACGTCGATTCGACTGCTGCGAAGGGACTCCCGCGGCGGCTGTCCGGATCGAGGAGTGGGGGTGGAGCAGTCAGGCCGGCTCACTCATCGGTTCGGCGTCCTCAACGTCAGCCTTCGCTGAGCGCGTCGCCAGGGCGGCGAGGCCGGTGGTGAGGGGGACGGCCGCGATGAGGCCGAGCGTGGCCACCGCACTGCGGGCGACCTCCTGCGCGATGAGCTGGGTCGTGGCGACCTTGACGACGGAGTCGTTGTTCGCGACGACCAGCACGAGCAACGGCAGGGACGAGCCGGCGTAGGCGAGGACAACGGTGTTGACGACCGAGGCGATGTGCGAGCGGCCGACGCGGGCAGCGGCGCCGAACAGCTGGCCGACGCCGTAGGCCGGGTTGGCCCGGCTGATCTCGGTGACGGTGGCCGCCTGGGTGACGGTCACGTCGTCGAGCACCCCGACCGAGCCGATGATGATGCTCGCGACGAGGAGCCCGCGGGTGTCGATGCCGTAGGTCGTCGCGACGGCGGTCGAGATGTCGTCGGTGGTGCCGGTGAGATGGAGCAGGCCGACCGTCAGCTCGGAGAGCGCGGCCGTCAGGGCCAAGGCGCTCATCGTCCCTAGCACCGCGACGGTCGTCGGCAGGGAGATGCCGTGCGTCAGGTAGAGCACGGAGAGCGTGATGAGGGAGGCGCCGACCAGGGCGACGAGGACGGGGCTGCTGCCCGCGATGACGCTGGGCACGATGAACACGAACAGCACGCCGAAGGTGATGGCCAGCCCGACCAGCGCCGACAGCCCTCGCCAGCGCCCGAAAGCCACCAGCGCCAGGGAGAGCGCCACGAGCACGAGGACGAGCTCGGACCCGCGCTGGTGGTCGACCACTCCGTAGATCGGGCCGTCCGGGCTCTCCGACACCGCCACGATGACGTCGTCACCGACGGACAGGTCGGGCGCCGACGGCCCGCTCGACAGCGGGGCCTCGATCTCGCGGTCCCCGTCGGGCGTCGAGATCCGCGCGGTGACGGTGCCGCAGCTCGACGGCGGCCCGCCCTGCTCCCCGGTGCACTCCTCGGCCTGCAGCGCCAGGACCACGCCCTGGAACTCCTGGGCCGGGGCCTGCGCGGGTGGCGGGGAGCTCGACGGCCAGAGCAGGACGAGACCGACGAGGGTGGCCAGGGCGAGCGGGACGAGGACCGCCCAGGCGATCCGGTTCATCGGCAGGGTCGGCCCCTCGGGATGTCCGTGCGCTCCCACGGTCTCTCTCCTGTCGCTCGGCGGTGCCGAGACAGCCTCGCACGCCCGGCCTTCGACACAGTCGGGCGGCCGTGGGCTCCCCGGGTTGTCGGGGCGGGTGCCCTGTGGTTGGCTCTTAGCCAGAGAGCGCTCTCTCAGCGGAGAGGGAGCCCCGGCGCGAACGGACCGTCATGACCCCACCCCTGCCCGCCCGCCCGTCCCGGAGGCCGCGCCGCGCGGTCGCCGCCGCCGTGACGGGCCTGCTCGCCCTGACCGGCACGATCGCCCAGCTCGCGCCTGCCGCCGCGGCGCCCGCAGGCACCGCGAAGCCCACGTCGCCGGCCGCCGCCCAGCCGCTCGGCGGCAATGTCCTCGTCCTCGACCCGAGCATGCCGACCGCTGACATCAAGGCCGCCGTCGACCGGATCAGTAACGCGCAGACCGATGACGAGATGGGCACCGACCGCTGGAGCATCCTCTTCAAGCCCGGCACCTACGGCACCGCCACCGAGCCGCTGCAGATCAAGGTCGGCTACAACACCGAGGTCGCCGGCCTCGGCGCCAGCCCCGACGACGTGCACATCGTCGGCAAGGTCGAGGTCTACAACCGCTGCCTCGACGACGGCGGCACGAGCAACTGCATCGCGCTCAACAACTTCTGGCGCACCCTGAGCAACCTGACCATCGACGTCAACGGCACCGGCCAGGACGGCTGCCGCCAGACCGCCAACTTCTGGGCGGTCAGCCAGGCGGTCTCGATGCGCCGCGTCGCCGTCACGGGCGGCACCCTCAGCCTGATGGACTACTGCACCGCCGGACCGCAGTTCGCCAGCGGCGGGTTCATCGCCGACACCTCCGCCGAGGCGGTCATCAACGGGTCGCAGCAGCAGTGGCTCACCCGCAACAGCACCGTCGGCAGCTGGAGCAACGGCGTCTGGAACCAGGTGTTCGCCGGCGTCGAGGGCGCCCCCGACGACAGCGCCTTCCCGGACCCGCCGTACACGACGCTCGAGACGACCCCGGTCAGCCGCGAGAAGCCGTACCTCTTCATGGACGGCGACCGCTGGGCCGTGCGCGTGCCCTCGGCTCAGACGAACACCCGCGGCCGCAGCTGGGCGACCGGCACGACTGCCGGGAAGACGCTGCCGCTCAGCGCCTTCCACGTCGCGAAGCCGGGGGAGTCGGTCAAGGACATCAACAAGGCCCTCTCGAAGGGCAAGCACCTCCTCCTGACCCCGGGCATCTACGACGTCGACCGCAGCATCGAGGTCAAGCGCCCCGGCACGGTCGTCCTCGGGATGGGCCACGCCACCCTCACCGCGCAGAAGGGAGCGACTCCGCTCGAGGTCGCCGACGGCGCCGGCACGGTCATCGCCGGTGTGACCATCGACGCCGGAACGAAGCTGTCCCGCAACCTCCTCCACGTCGACGACCACGACAAGGGCAAGGGCGGCGACCGCTCCGGCCGCGGCTCGAGCGCCAAGGACCCGCTGACCCTCAGTGACGTCTACTTCCGCGTCGGTGGCCCGCACATCGGCAAGGTGAAGACCGCGCTGCAGATCGAGGCCGACCACGTGCTCGTCGACCACACCTGGGTGTGGCGCGCCGACCACGGGCTCGAGGACTTCACCGGCGGCGTCCTCGGCGACGACGAGCGCTGGGCCGTCAACACCGGCACCCACGGGCTCATCGTCAACGGCGACGACGTCACCGCCACCGGTCTGTTCGTCGAGCACTTCCAGGAGCACAACACCATCTGGAACGGTGAGCGCGGACGGACCGTCCTCTACCAGAACGAGCTTCCCTACGACCCGCCCACGCAGGCCGACTGGACCCAGCCCGACGGCACGCTCGGCTACTCGGGGTACGTCGTCTCCCCGACGGTCCGCACCCACGAGCTCTGGGGCGGCGGCTCCTACGTCTACAACCGCAACAACCCGGCGATCGTCACCGAGCGCGGCTTCCAGGTGCCGACCACCCCGGGCGTGCGGCTCCACCACCTGCTCACCGTCAACCTCGGCGCCGGCACGACCCGCCACGTCGTCAACGACGTCGGCAGCCAGGTCGACAACTCCAACACCGGCACGCCGGCCTACGTCAACGAGTACCCGTGAGCCGCACCGCCTGACGCCCGGACCCGTCCGCGGCAGCGCCGAGCCGGTTCCCGCTCAGGCGCTGTCGCGGACGACCAGCTCCACACCGAGCACGACCGCGGAGGATGACCCCCGCTCCGCGAGTTCGGGCAGCGGGTCGGCGGCCGGGCGCCCGAGCCGCTCGAGCAGCAGCTGACCCATCAGCCGACCCTGGGTCTCGGTGCGTTGGCGCACCGTCGTCAGCGGGGGAGCGGCCACCGCCGCGATGTCGGCGTCGTCGTACCCGATGACCGCCACGTCCTCCGGCACCCGGCGGCCCACCCCGCGGAGAGCGCCGAGCGCTCCCAGGGCCATCAAGTCGTTGGCGACGAAGAGTCCGTCGACGTCCGGGCGTCGTTCCAGCAGAGCGGAGGTCGCCCTCGCGCCGCCGGTCGTCGTGAAGTCGCCGACCTCGACGAGCGAGCCGTCGAAGGCCGACCCGAGCTCGGAGCGGAACCCCACGAGCCGGTCGACCCCCGCCGTCATGTCCTGTGGCCCGGCCACCGTCCCGATGCGCTGCCGCCCACCCACCAGCAGGTGACGCGCAGCCAGCCGGCCGCCCTCGACGTTGTCGTGGTCGACGTGGCCAACCTCGTCGTGCCGGGCCACGGGCCGCCCGCCGACGACGACCGGGATGCCGCATTCCTCGACGAGCCCGACCACGTCGTGGTCCCCGTGCTCGGAGATGACCAGCGCGCCGTCGACGTGACCGCCGCGCAGGAACGCCGCGAGCCGCTCGAGGTCGGCATCGGCCTGCACCATCGAGAGCACCATGTGGACCCCCGAGCGGGCCAGCTCCTGGCTCGCCCCGCGTGTCACGGCGGCGAAGAACGGGTCGCCGAACACGCGGTTCGTCGACTCGACGGCGATGAGCGTGACGGCGTCGGTGCGACGCGTCATCAGCGCTCGCGCAGCGAGGTTGGGCACGTAGCCGAGCTCGTCGACCGCCGCGCGCACCCGCACGGCCAGCGACTCCTCGACGGTGTCGGCGCCGTTGACCACGCGCGAGACGGTGGCGCGCGACACCCCGGCGCGCTCGGCGACCTGCTCGAGCGTGGGCCGCTGGCGGGCGGGCATCATCCGGTGCACGCCCACACCGTAACCACCCGGGCGCGAAGGTGGCCGGCACTCACCGTAGGCAGGGTCCGCGCCCCAGCTTGGCGAAGGCGTAGCGGTCACCGTCCTGCAGGGAGTCGGTGCCGCCGGACGCGCTCATCAGCTGGTCGCCGGAGGTGGGGTGGTTGGCGCCGAGCACGTGGCCGAGCTCGTGGACGACGACGCTGCGGACATAGTCGTCTCCGCCCCAGCGGTTCAGGTACCTCGCGAGGGCCGGGGTGTCGAGCTCGATGGCGCCGGTGACCCAGGTGCGCCGGCTCGCCGGACGGTCCGACGCGCGCGGTCCGCCGAGACCGATGGCCTCCTTCCCCAGCCGCGGGGTCTCCGTCGAGTCGCTCCAGGCGATGAGCACCGGGGCCCACGTCCGCGGGTACTGCGGCATCCGCAGCCCGCGCGACCGCGAGGGCTTCTCGTCCGTGTAGCCGTCGAAGACGAACGCCAGCCCGGTGGCGTCCGACACCTCGGCCACCGCCTCGGCGATGATGTCGCGACCCGCGTCGCCGACGCCGTGCGGGTCGTGGATGACGTAGTGGATGGCGTGGCAGGGGTCGAAGGCGACGGGGTCGGCGGGGCCCGCGACGTCCATGTATGCGTAGTCGTCCGGCGACGGCTGCTCGGGCAGCGGCGGTGCGGCGCGCAGCCGGCCACCGAGCGGGACGGCCCCGGGGGTCGCGCCCTGGCCGACGCGGAAGGTCGGGTCGCCGTTCACGAGGTAGTCGACCCACCCCGACACGTGCGGCGCCACGATCCTGCCGCCGACGAGCAGGGGCACCACGACGAGCGTGACCCAGAGGGTGCGCAGCGAGCCGGATGACCTACGGTCCCGGCGATCGGGGCGGCGTTCCCGCCGGGTCACTGGGGGAGCGCTGGCGCCGAGGACGGCACGCTCGGAGGGGTCGGGCCAGGTCGTCGCGACGAGACGCTCCCACTCGGCGTCGTCCCCGCCCTCGCGGCTCCCCCCGGGCATCAGCACCCGCACACGCTAGGGAGGCGGGCGTCGGCGCGCGGGGCGATCGGGTCGGGCCCCGACCGAACGGCCGAGGCCCGACCCGGAGCTCGGGGTCAGGGGCGGGATGCTTCGGGCCCGCGCACGGTGAGCTGGATGTCTCCGCCGACGACCAGGTCGACGTTGGCGCAGTCCAGCGCCTCGTCGGCGACGGTCGACACGTGGCCGTTTGACCCCATCGTGGTGCGGGCCAGCGCCTCGGCGTCGGCGAGCGACAGGCACCGGCCGTCGAGGGCCGTCCGGAGGGAGCCGGACACGTCGAACACCGAGTCGTCGATCTCGGGGGAGCCGCGCTTCACGGGCTGACGAGCGTCCGCCGTCACCTCCACGGAACGACCGTCGAGGGCGACCTCGGCGAGGGCGCACGGCCCGGAGTCGCCACCCGCCGGGGCCTCGATGACGCGCACCGGCATGCCGGCGAGCCCGGCCCTGGCCACAGACGCGATGGCGTAGTCCTGCGCCTCGGGTGCAGTGAAGCATCCGCCACGAGGGCCGTCGACCCAGTCGCCCAGCGCGGCATCGAGCTCGAGGCGCGCGGCGCGGTCGGCATCCGGCGTGGTCGGCTGGACGTCGGCCAGGACCGGCGCCGGCACCCCGGCCCGCGACACGACGAAGCGGTTGCCCGCGTACTCGAACGCGACGGGGTCGACGAGCGCGGGCAGGCCAGCATCGGCCCGGATGGCGGCGCAGTCCGCGACGTCGTCGCCGCTCACGGGGCGGCCGGATGCCGACCCGTCGAGCGTGACGTCGCCCTCGCGGACGGTCATCGACTGCGCGCAGCTCAGCCCGTCGAGCAGCGGGCCGCGGTCGAAGTGGGTGGCGGCCCAGGCGACGCCGCCGCCGGCGAGAACGACCCCGAGCGCGCCGGCGGTGAGCCCCCGACGGCCGAGGCGCCTGCCCCTCCGCGGCGCCTCGGCGGTCGGGGGAGCGTGGCGGTCGGTGAGGGTGATGCCGTCGCGCAGCGCGTCGAGCGCGTGGCGGTCGGTCACACGGCCGAGCGTGGTGTCGTCGACCCGGCGCGTGGTGCGCAGGGCCTCCATCAGGTCGGTGTCGTTCATGAGGTCTCCTCGGTCCCGGGACGGGCGCTGGCCCATCCGTGGGAGTCATGTCCGGACGGCGCAGTACGTTGCAGCGCAACGCGATCCATCTCGGCCTCGATGTCGGCCATCGCCTCGCGCAGGCGGGTGCGGGCCCGGTGCAGGCGGACCCGGACGGTCGCGCGGGACAGGCCCATCGCGACGGCGATCTCCTCGCGGGCGAGCTCCTCCCAGGCGAGGAGGCGCAGCAGCTCGCGGTCGTCGTCGCCGAGACGCTCGACGGCGCGCTCGACGACGGTCGGCTCGTGGAGCTCGGGCGGTGGGACGACGTGGTGCAGCGAGTCGCGGAGCCGGTCGGCGAGGGCGATGCGGCGGCGTTCGCCGCGGTAGTGGTTGGCGAGGACACGGCGGGCGACGCCGAAGAGCCACGGCCGGGCCTCGGCGCCGGGTGGCACGTCCTCGAGCCGCCGCCACGCGACGAGGTAGGTCTCGGCGACGACGTCGGCGGCGTCCGCGGGGTCGGCCACGCGGCGCACGGCGTACCCGAGGAGCCCGACGTGCGTGGTGTCGAAGAGCGCCGAGAAGCGGTCCTCGGGCGAGCTCATGGATCCCCCTCCACGGTGGTGAGTCTGACACCACCCCCATGTCCGGGCGCGCAGGAAGCGTTACAGCCCGAAGCGGGGAAGGTCGGTCACGCGGTGGCGAGAAGAGCCTCGAGGTGGCGTTCGAGGGGAGAGTCGGTGGGTGGTGAGACGTCGGGGTCGGGTTGGTCGCTGCCCCAACCGAGCAGGGGTGGGGCGAGGGAGGTGTGGGTGTGGCCGGTGGGGGTGCGGATCTCGATCTCGCGGGGTGAGCCGCGCACGACGGTGACGGACCAGCCGGGGGCTTCCTTGACGTGGTTGCAGCGGGCGCAGGCTCCGGAGCCGTTGGTGTAGCTCGTGATGCCGCCTGCGTGGACGGGGTGGGTGTGGTCGGCGTGGACGACGGGGGCGTCGCAGTACGGGGTGGGGCAGACGTCGTCGCGCAGGACGAGCATCCGGCGCAGCAAGCCGACGAAGCGGCGGCGTCGGGCGTCCATCGCGACGAGGTCGCGTCCGTCGGGGCTGGTGTAGAGGCGCCGCAGCCAGACCGATGCCTCGTCGGCGTCGCGGAGCCAGGCGCGGGCGACCGGTGCCGGGACCGAGCCGTGGCCGGGGATGCGGGCCGGGGTCATCATCGAGACGTCAGGGTTGCCGGTGCCGAGGAGGGCGCGGTCGGTGATGACGAGGTGGACCTCGACCGGCTGGACCTGGCCGGGCGCCAGGCCGGCCATCAGGCGGGTGGCGGTGTCGGCCATGACGGCGCCGAGGCCGCGCCCGTCGGGGGCCTCGTCCTCGCACTGCCCACCGAGGACGGCTTGGGCGCGGGCGCGCACGGCGGCGTAGGCGCCGACCGCGTCGCGCAGCGGTGTCAGGACGGTCAGCCAGGCCATCCCGTCGGGGGCCGGGCGGACCGAGACGCGGCGGGAGGCGACGGCGGCCTCCATCCGGGCGATGACGGAGGCGGCGTCGAGCTCGGCGGCGATCCGGCGCGCGGCCCTCCCGGCGGCTTGGGGTGAGAGGCGGGCCAGGACGCCGGCGAGGCGGGCATCGAGCGTGGCGCGGTCCTCGCGGGTGAGGGTGGCGCTCTCGCGGGCGACCTCGACGGCGTGCCGCTCGACGATGTCACCGGAGGTCAGGGCAGCCATGGTGGCGGGCATCTCTCGTGGACCAGAGCTCGGGACAGGCCGACGAACCGGTCACCCAGAGTGGGCGACTCACGGCGGGCGAGCGCGACCTGCGACCCGACCGACCGCGCCGCATCCTGCGGCCGCACCGCCTCCTGCGAGACGCGCAGCGCATCGGTGGCGCGGGCCTGCGCAGCGGCCGCGGCACCCTTGAGACGCTCGAGCTCGGTGACCAGGCTGATGCGGTCGCCATCGTCGACGGCGTCGGCGCCGGCGAGCCACTCCCGGAAGGCCGCGACGACCGACGCGGGGGAGCCGGCCCCGAGCGGCGTCTGACTGTGCGAAGCGTCCACGGCTACCCCCCTCCTGATGCCTCCAAACCTAGCCGCGACCACTGACAGCCCCCTCGGCCCTCGAGGCATCAGCCGTTCGGCTCCCGTTCCGGTGCAGCCCTTCTCGTTGTCGGAGGTCTGACATACGGTCGGGCGCGTTCACGAGGTGGGGGATCACGTCGTGACGTCCCGGGGGCTCCCTCTGTGTCTCCGGCAACCTCTCGCTAGGAGCATCACGATGTCGAACACGCCCGCCGGCTGGTACCCGCAGAACGACGGCCGCCAGCGGTACTGGGACGGCCAGCAGTGGACCGAGCACTTCGCCCCGGGCGCCACGGAGCAGATGCCGCAGACCGCGGCGCAGACGAGTGCGGTCGCTCCGGTGACCACTGCCGCGCGGCCCTGGTTCCGCAAGAAGCGCGTCCTCATCCCCGCCGGCCTCGTCGGTGCCGTGATTCTCGGGTCCGCCCTGACCAGTGGCGGTGACCAGGTCAAGCCGCAGGACGCCGCGCTCAAGAGCTCGCCCACGGTCAGCGCCGAGCCGGCTCCCGTCACGAGCGCGTCGCCGGCCGCCGAGGTCGCCTCGCCGTCGGCCACCCCGACGGCCAAGCCCGCCGCGCCCAAGCCTGCGCCGAAGCCGGCCGCCCCCACCCTGACGACCGCTCAGGAGAACGCCAAGGGGAGTGCGGAGTCCTACCTCGACATGTCCGGCTTCAGCCGGAAGGGGCTCATCGAGCAGCTGAAGTTCGAGGACTACGCGACGAAGGACATCGAGGCCGCACTGGCCACCATGAAGGTCAACTGGAACGAGGAGGCCGCGCAGTCCGCCGAGTCGTACATGGAGATGAGCCACTTCTCGCGAGGCAGTCTCATCGACCAGCTGAAGTTCGAGGGCTACACCTCCAAGCAGGCGGCGTACGGCGCGAAGTCGGTCGGGCTGTGACCGACTGACCTCCTCGCAACGCCACAGAGTCCCCGGTCGGCTGGTGCCGACCGGGGCCTCCGTGGTGGAATGCCGGCGCATGGTAGACGTCCCCCGTCGGGGGGTAGAATGGTGCCATGAGCCTCAACATCAAGAACGAACGCGTCCACGCGCTCGCGCGTGAGGCCGCCGCGCGGACCGGCCGGTCGCAGACGAGCGTCATCGAGGCCGCGCTCGAGGACTACCTCGCCGCGCTGGACCGACCCGACGACGAGGCTGCGCGACGACGCACTGTGGGAGACCTCCTGGCGCGGATCGACGCCCACCTGACCGACGAGGACAGGCGCCTGCTGACATCCGACGACCTCTACGACGCGTACGGGCTGCCGGTGTGATCGTCGACTCCTCGGCCCTCGTGGCCATCATCGGCGGGGAGCCGGAGCGCGATGCCTTCATCGAGGCGATTCGATCGGCCCACCATGCGCGGATGTCCGCAGGGTCCTTGCTGGAGGCCGGAATCGTCGTCGACTCCCGCCGCAGCCCTGCCGTCAGCCGGATGTTCGACGACCTCGTCCGCGAGCTGCAGATCGACGTCGTCCCCGTGACGGAGGCGCACGTCGGACTCGGTCGTGCCGCCTACCGTGACTACGGACGGGGGAGCGGTCACCCCGCGGGCCTGAGCTTCGGCGACTGCTTCGCCTATGCCCTCGCGCGTGAGACCGGGGAGCCGTTGCTGTTCAAGGGTGAGGACTTCGGGCACACGGACCTCACGAGGGCGATCGCCAGGTAGCGGCTGGGCCCCGTGAGGAGGGCCATGGAGCACGATGAGGCCCCGGTCGGCTGGTGCCGACCGGGGCCTCCGGTGTCCTGAGCTGCGTCTGCAGGAGATGACGCGGTGTCAGGCGGTGAGGGGGATCCGCTCGATGGCCGGGGCCTCGATCGGGGTGATCCGGCGGGCGTGGGCCAGGCCCAGCGCTCCGAGGACGAACATCAGGGCGGAGCCGATGAAGGCGGCGATGGCCGCGTACATCGCGATGGTGCCGAGGGTGGCGAACGCGTAGGCGTTGAGGAGCATGCCCCGCAGCGTCGTGCCCATGAAGAGCGACTGCCGCAGCTGACCGAGGTCGGCGGTGGCCTGCGCGTCGGGGGCGGACTTCAGGGCGGCCATGAACTCGCCGGAGACCTGCGAGTAGGTGCGGCCCTCGGCCTGCTCGTCCATGTGGGCCTGGATGTAGTAGTCGGCATAGGCCTTGGCCTGCGCGCCGGTCGTCATCGGCTGGCCCGCGTACTGCGTGAGGTTGGCCTTCATCTCGGGGGTGGTGAGGGCGGCCGCGGCCGGCATCGTGATCTGCTGTGCAGCGAGCTGGTCGTGGACGTTGGTGGTGGCGAACGAGGAGGCCCACACGAGCAGGCCGCCGGCGACGAGGAGGACCGCGGCGACGATGATGCCGGTCCAGGAGATGAGCTTGTCGAACGAGCTACGCATGGGTCTCGCGTCCTTCCGGTCGGGCCGGTCAGTGCGGCCCGGTGGTGGTGGTCTGACGACCACAAACTACTACGGTACGTAGTACGACCGGTAGTAGTAGAACCGTCAACGAGGTATGACGTGCACCACACGGCCGCGATCGCTGGCGCACCAGGGCATCAGAGGTGGACGTCGTCCGCGTAGACGAGACGCTTCTGCCACACCGGGGCCTCGCCGAACTCCGCCATCTGCTCGCGCCGCGGCGGGTCGCCCGGGAAGCGTTCCCACTCCTCGACGCGCACCCGCCACTGCGAGCCCTCCGGCACGCCGCTCGCGGTCACCCCACTGACCGGCGTGCGCACGTCCATCGCCGCGTCGGCCTCGAGCTCGCCGACCCACACGAGGTCCTCGGCCCGGCTCGCCGTCCCGCGAGCCACGAGCTCGACGGTGTCGACGCTCGACCACGCGAGGTCACCACCCACCGACGGGTCGTACCTCTGCAGCCGCGCGACGAGGGTCCGGTTGCGGGACATCGAGACCGCGTACTGGCGGGACGCCGACTCGCGATGTCCGGCCAGTCCCGTCACCACGACGCGCGCGTGCGTGGCGTCGGTGCGCGCGACCGACACGGTGCGCTCGGGCGCGAGCTGCACCTGGTCGAGGCGCACGGGCGTCGACAGGTGCGCACCGGTGACCGAGTCCGGCTGGTAGCGCGCCACGGCCAGCCGCACGAACGGCCAGAACGTGGCCCGCGCGTCGAACGCGACGTCGACGTACCACTGCCTCCGAGCGTGGCTGTACCGCGGTAGGTACCCGGCGACCACCACCGGCACCGTCGCCGGCGGGTTCGCGAGACCACCGCCCTGGAGCGGCAGCGGAAGCGTGACCGGCGCGTGCACGGGCCGCCCCGGCTCCACCCGGTCGTCCCAGCCGAGGACCGACAGGCCGTCGTCGAGCTCGGCCAGCGTGACGGGCCGGCGCGGCACGCCCGGCGCCGTCCAGATCGGGTCCGCCCCCCACTGGCTGACGAACGGGAATCCGCCCGCCGGGTCGGCCTCGGGGTTCTTCGGGTCGGGCAGCGGGTACGGCGCCTTGTCGTCGTCGCCCACGGCGAGGAGCACGGCCAGCAGCTCGCCGTCACCGCTGGAGTTCCACGGCCGCTCGAGGTAGATGCGCACCCCGGGCCGGCGCACCCGCCGCCGTCCGAACGGCTGCTCCGGCTCGTCGCTCTCCTCCCACCGAAACAGCGGCAGCACGGAGTGCACGGCCGGCGGGTCCGGGCGCTCGGTCGAGGGCAGCGACACGACGAGCTCGGGGCTGACGACGCTCTGCCCGTCGTCGAGCGGGTCCGCCGGGTCGCCGGCGAGCAGGGCGGGCGCGAAGTACTCGCGGAAGCGCGTGGAGGCCCGGAACCGGTACCGCACGAGGTGGTGGCGGGTGTCCGGCATCGGATGGGCGGTGCCGCGCAGCACGACACCCTCGAAGCCGGGCAGGGCCATCGCCTGGTCGGCCACCCACAGCGGGAGGATGCGGTCCTCGGGGCGCACGACGACCTCGAACCCCGCCGCCGTGGCGTTGCGCTGCACCGGTCCCGGGAGCGTCAGGTCATCGACCTCGTCGGTCCAGGCGAGCGAGGCGGTGACCTTGTCGGTGCTCGGGCCGTGCACCTCGACACCCCCGACGAGCGAGGCGAGCACCGAGCCCCGTGCGCGCAGCGGTGCGACCACCGTCGGCCGCGGGGCGGTCACCGGCCGCGGGACCGCGTGTACCAGCCGGACCTCCTCGCCCGGGGTCAGCGCCCACAGCAGACCGTCCGCGGCTGCACCCCGCACGTCCGGGTCGCTCGTCAGCGCGTCGTCGAGGCTTCGCCACACGCCGAGCCACGCGAGGCGCTCGTCCGTGACGGTGCTGGCGAGCCGGAACGTCTGCACGTCACCCGCCGGGAGATGGAGGTCGAGCGCCCGACCGTCGATGGATGCTCCGAGCCGGTCGGCACCGGACAGGCTGAGCAGGAACGGTTCTCGCTCCGGCCACGTCCCGCCGTACGGCGCGGTGACCTGCTCGGCGCCCCACGGGAAGCGCACGTGCCGCCCGCTGCCGGCCTCGGTGAAGGCCAGCGACACCCCGGAGGCCAGCGGGTCCGGCAGGTAGGGCAGGTCGAGGTCCTCGGTCGCGTGCACCACGTACTGCCCCGGCGCCGGAGCGTCACCGGGCTGGAGGACCAGCCCCGGCGGCGTCCCGGGAGCCCCCGGGGGCAGCACCTTGAGCGGGCTCTTCGGGTCGTGCGGGTTGTGGTGGTCCCCGTCGACCGGCTCGGGCAGCAGCCGCACACCCTCCTGCGGGGACGGCGCGCCCATCGGGTCGGTGGGGTTCGGCACCTCCTGGTCGTACCAGGACCCGTTCTCCCGCACCGCCCACGCCAGCACCTGGCGGCGGGCCTCCGCGGTTCCCTCGTCGATGCCGGCGTCGAACGTGCTGTGCAGCTCGGCCTGCACCTGGCTGGTCTTCGGCGGCGCGAGATGACGACGGGCGCTCCCGGCGTAGAGCGGCGCCACGCCGGCCACCGCGGCCGCGTACTCGTCCGGCGGCGTGACGGTCACCGCCAGCGTCTCGGGGTCCTGCTCGACCCCCGACCGCACGACGACGACCCGCAGCGACTCACCCTCGGTGAACTGCGCCAGCGGGACGACGACCGGCGGGGGCACCGGGTCCCAGCGCAGGAACGGCCGGGCCGCCGTGACGAGGGAGGCCGCGGCCCGCAGGCCCGGCACGGTGAGTCCCGGCCGGCCGAGGCCACCGACGACGTCCGCGAGGTGACCGGCGAGCAGCTCGCGCGTGACCGCCCGGTCGGTCGAGACCGTGCTGCGCGCCACGGTGCCCGCGGCCGCCGCCCGGCGGAACGCGTCGCCGACAGCGGCTGTGCGAGAACCGGTCCCGGTCCTCGTAGGTGGTGCTTCGGCGAGCACCCTGCGGGCCTCGACGCCCCGGATGCCGAGGGCGCGGAGCGGCACCGGCTCGTCGTCCGATGCACCCCGCGCCTCCAGGTCCGTGACCGCCTCGGCAGCCGGGCGCCCCAGCGAGGTGGCGGCGACGACGGTGTGCAGCAGCGCGGGCGAGGCGGCATCGAGCAGGAGGTCCTCGGCCGTCAGCGCGGGTGAGCCCGCCACACCACCGCGCACGACCTCGCCAACCACCGGGGCGTCCGGGTCGTCGGGCAGGACCGTCACGAGGCGGTCCAGGGCGGCGTCGAGGTCACCGACCCGGGGCTCCTCGAGCACTCCCGACGCGAAGTCACCCACGAGCCGCGGTGCATCCGCCGTCCCGGCCGCCCGCAGCCGCCGGCCGAGGGCGGTGTCGGACAACGGCGACAGACCGGACACGGCGTCGAGGACCTCGACGAGCTCGGGGGGCCGCGGACCGACGTGGTGGTCACGGACGTTGCCGCCGAGGTCGACCCCCCAGGCGCGGAACGCGTAGTCGCGCCCGTACCGCAGTCGCGGCAGGGTGCCGGGGGCGTACTCGTGCGCGAAGACGAACGGGTGCGGCTCCTTCCCGGTGGGGTCGGTCGACGTGACCTGGGCCTCCTCGCGGATGTGGGTGCCACCGCCTGGGGCGTCCTCGAGCACCGGGGTCACCCGCTTGCCGGGGCGGGGCACCGACAGGCTCCAGCCCTCCCAGCCGAGCATCGCCTCGTGGACGTGCACCGCGCCACCCTCGACGCCGCGGGTCTCGGTGGCGCTCGTTCCCTGGACGAACCCCTCGCCGGGCTCGTCCGCGTACACCTCCTCACCGGCCACGCGCAGCGTCGAGCGCCGCGAGTGGAGGGAGTGCCACGCGCGGGAGACGCTGTCCCACACCTCGACCCGCAGCCCGCGGGTGACGTCCTGGGTGTGCAGGAGGGGCAGGTCCTGCGGGGGCTTCGGCACCTCCAGCGCGGCCTGGTACCCCTCCTGCCGGCCGAGCTGGTCGAGCCCACGGCCGGCCTGCTGGCGGCGGGTCAGGGTGAACCCGGTGGCTCGCAGCGCGGGGGAGGCGGCATCGGCCGGCATGCCCTGGAGCTCCGTGAGGGCCAGCCGGGGGATGGTCGTCAGGAAGCGCTCCGCCTTGATGGCCGAGCCGTCGGGGTCCACGTCGACGACGTCGAAGACCTCGGTGTCGCCGAGGGTCAGGGCACCGTCGGACCAGACGGGTGGGTCGGCCGGGTTCGGGCGGGTGACGAACGCGCCGTCGCGCAGCGCTCGGACGGCGAGCCGCGGTGAGCGACAGGCCTCGTCGCCGCCGCGCGTTCGGACGACGGCTGCCAGCCACTCGCTGCGGCGCAGCCGGGCCGGGTCCGACCGCACGGGCAGCAGCAGACCGAGGCGACGCAGGAAGGCCGGGTGGTCGCCGGCCGCGCCGACCCGCTCGTGGAACTCCGGCGCGGGTGGGTCGAGCGGCTCGACCTTCGCCGGTGGGTCGTGCCTCACCTGCTCCGCGAACTGGCTCTCGGGCCGCTCGTAGAAGCGCCGCGCGAGGTGCAGCTGCTCGAGGGCCGAGCCGACCGACCCCGTCGGGTCCGGCAGCGCCCCGGCGGCCGGCGTCGTCCACGCGCCGCGCCGGCCGCGGACGAGGCTCTTGTCGAGGTAGGCCGTCAGCTTCGACTCGTCGTAGGTGGGGACGCGGCTGCCTCGTCGGCCGTGCGTGCCGCGGCCCTCGTAGGTGATGGCGCCCGCCTCGTTGGCCATCCCGACGACGCCCTGGAGCAGCGGGTGCGCGCTCGGCGGCACGGGGGTGAGCGGGTCGGCCGCCACGGTGGCCAGGTGGACGGACTTCGCGATGTCGGCGCAGTCCTTGGCGGCGAAGGTGCGCCAGTCGCGGCCCTGCCACTCCGGGACACGGTTCGCGAGGACGGGGGTGCCCTCGTCGAAAGCCCTGCGCCACAGGGACGGGTCGAGCGCCGAGAGGTCGAGCTCGGCGTCCATCTCCCCGGACTGGTCGACGAGGGTGACCGTCGCCCCATCGGCGAGGGCTCCGGCCCAGTCCCGGAAGAGGTCGAACTCCCCGAGCACCGTGCCCTTGTGATCGGGGCGCAGGGTCGGCGCGACGAAGACGGTGACGTGGGCCCGGGCATCGTCCCGGACCGACACGGGAAGGGCGATGGCGGTGAACCACTCCTCGCTCATGCCGGCACCTCCTCGGGGGCGAAGGCGAGCAGGTAGTCGTCCCAGGCGGGCGCCGACCCGTCGTCCTCCAGGACGACCTCGCGCAGGCTCGGGTCACCGTTCGAGCCGGCCAGCTGCCGCTCGGCCTCGATGCTCACGCTCGCGGAGAAGCAGAGCACCTCGACCTCGACCGTGATGCGCGCCCGGCCGACCATCTTCCCCGTGTCGAACCGGTACACGAGCTCCATGTAGAGCTCGATCGACGCGGAGATGAGCCCGAGGACGTCGACCTCGCCGCGGAGGCGGAAGTACCCGGTGAGCGAGCCCTTCTTCCCCTCGAGCCGGATGTAGACGCCGATGGCCGCCGAGATCGAGCCCGACGCGACCCCGAAGTCGACGGCGAGGTAGGCACCGGCCTCCAGGCCGAGCTCCAGCACCTCGAGTCCCTTGGGCGAGAGCCGGATCAGGAACCATCCACCACCCCCGAGGAAGACGACGGAGAGGACGAACGGACGCTCGCGGGTGCAGAAGTTGAAGCCGAAGCTGATCGTCTCGCCGAGGAAGGGCACCTTGACGTCGGCGCCGAGCGACATGTTCGAGAGGCTGAAGACCCCGACCGCGAGGTTGGGCAGGGTGAGGCTGAACCCGGCCGTGAGCCCGGCGGGCGTGACCTCGACGCTCGGCGGGTCGGAGAAGCCGTCGAGCGGGATGAGGTCCTTGATCGTCTCGACGAAGGAGAGGAAGCCACCGAAGACGATGTCGCCCATGACGACGTCGACCTCGGCCTTGCCCGACGAGCCACCGTGGAAGGACAGTCGCTCGAAGGGGATGGTCACGAGGGGCTCGGAGGCGAAGAGGACGAGCGAGAACCGGCGCAGCTCGGCGAGCACCTCGACGCTCGGCGGGCCGGACGCCTTGAGGGTGCCGGAGAGGGCGATGACGAGCGAGTCGGGCTCGAGCTTCACGAGCGGTGCCTCGTCCTTCGGCCAGGACTGGAGCTTCGGCGTCCACTCGTAGCGGAACGACACCTCCCGGCGCTCCGGGTCGAGACCGCGCAGCACGGCGAACGCGTCGTTCGCCAGACCCGCGACTCCCGCGAGCCGTCCGAGGGTGTCGGCGAGCTGGAGCAGGCGCGAGCGCGCGAAGAGCGGCAGCGGAGGGCGGACGAGGGCGCGGGCCGCATCCGAGGCGGCGGTGAGCCGGGGCACCAGCCCGTCCGGGCGGGTCAGCTCGGCGCCGATGGCGGCCGGGTCCTTCCCGGCCAGCGCGGCCGGGAGCCCGCCGACGAGGGTCAGGAGGTCGGCCGAGGCGGTGGCCAGGGCCTGCGCGTCGGTGAGCAGCGCCTGCGCCTCGGCCAGCGCCGCACCCCCGGCGGCCTGCACCCGGTCGCGCACCGCCGCAGCCTGGTTCGCGGCGTCCTGCGCGGCGGCGACCGCTCGCCGGACCTCGGCCTCGACCGCGGAGAAGGTGTCGAGGGCCTCGGTGACGAGTGCCGGTGCATCCGCGAGCGGCCCGTCGTCCGGGAGGAGGTCGACGAGCTCGACGAGGCCGAACAGCTTGGGGAGGGCGTCGCCGAGGAACGCCTTGGGGTCGAAGGACCCGGTGGCGACGGAGGCGAGGTCGCCGACCGGACCCCGGGCCTGGGAGAGCCCGGCGACGGTGAGGTTCGGCTGGACGAAGCCCCCGGCCCGGTCCGAGCCGACATCGCCGGGCGTGCCGCCGAACCCGATGCGCGGCAGGTCCTGCGTCTCGTCCTGTGCCGCAGCCGGACCCGTGGTCCCGAGGTCGTCCCGGTACTCGGTGGCGGACTCCATCCCGGGCAGCAGGGTGGAGGCCCAGACCCGTCCGACGTTGCCGGCCGTGAAGCCCTTGGCCCGGTACTCCGGGAAGTACGTGACCCGGGTGGCGCCGGTGCCCGCCACGGCCTGGGCGGCGGGGAGCACGACGTCGGCGCTCGACATCCGGGGTGTGCTGCCGCCCTGGCGTGCCGACCCGAGGAGGCGCACGCTGCGCGTCTCGACCCGGGAGTCGCCCTCCGGCCCGGCCGGCGCGAACGCCACGTGCTGCCCGCCGAGGTCGATGACGCGCCGGGCGTCCTCGCGGTACCCCTTCTCCAGCGCCCGGAGCAGCGCCGGCATCTTCACGTGCTCGGCGACCCAGACGAGCGGCATCGCGTGCGTCTGCGGGCGACCGTCCCGGTCGATGCCGTCGACCTTCCAGGCGAAGGTCTTGCCGCCGACGCGTGGCCAGAACGCCTGCGACGCATCGAGACCGGGCACCGGGTCGTCCGACATCGGGTCGAGCGCGGGCGTCGCCCCGGGGCTGATCCGGGTGCTGCGCCACGGGAAGCCGTGGACGGTCGTGTGGTCGCGGAAGGGGTCGATGACGACGAGGAACTGGCGCTGCACGAGACCGGCCCGCGGGTCGGTGAGCGGCCGGATGCTGCGCTGGGTCAGCTTGACCCGGACCGTCGGCTGGCCGAGGGGGAAGAGGTACCCGGGGTAGACGACGCGCACGTACTGGTCGCGTCCCTGCGTGGCGACGTGGTCCCAGGCGAGGATCGAGGCCATCCCGGCGGTCGAGTAGGGCTTGGTGACCCACTGCCCGTGCAGGTCGAGCCAGGCCCCGAGGGCGGTGAGCCACAACCGGTCCGCGCCCACGGGCACGGGGTCGATGCGGGTGCGGCCCTCGCCCGGCCAGACCTCGGCGGTCTGCCGGACCAGCCGGTGCCGGTCGGCGCGGTCCAGGGAGCCGAGGAAGGGGTCGGCCGTCACGCCGGTGCTCTTGACGGTGTCGGGGCCGAGGGGTGCGCTCTCGCCGTCGTCGGCGGTGGGGTCGTGCCAGACCGACGCCGGCTGGTCGTCGCGGTCGCGGGTCCAGACGGCGCGCACCACGCGGCTCCGGGCATCGTCCGGCGCGCCGGGGCGGAGGAGGTCCTCCGGGGTCCGTGCGCCGGTGTCGAGCCGGGTGTGCCAGAGCTCGAGGTGTCCCGGGGCGTCCTCGGCCGGCACCGGGTCGGCCGCGTGCACCCAGTGCCCTTCGCTCGTCGGCGAGAGCTGGAGCCGGAAGGGCGCCTCGATGGCCGTCTCGTCCCCGGTCGCCCTGCGGCTGTACGTACCTCGCCGGAAGAGGATACCGGGGTCGATCCGGCTCGCCAGGTCGCCGATCCGGCCGGTCAGGGCGGCGCGGTCGACGCTGCGGCCGAACGACAGCACCCGGGTGCGCGCGTACTCCGCGACGAGCCGGTCGTTGGCGGCCAGGAGCGCCGCGCCGCGGACCGTCGTCGGGTCGGGGATGACCACGCCCGTCGGTGGCCGGGCGGTGACGAGGACGTCGTCCGGCCGCAGCACCGCGACGAGCCCGCCGGTGATCGGGACCTCGAGGTGGGGGTCGAGGAAGACCTTGCCGCCGGGCAGCTGGTACGGCGGGGGGCGGAGCCCCGGTGCCTCCCCTCGGGGGTGGAGCACGGCGTCGAGCCAGGGGAGGGCCCCGAGGATGCCGGCCGAGGTCCAGTCGATGGTGCTGCCCTCGGTCAGGCGGAAGACGAGGCGGCTGCCGCGCGCGGGGCGGTACTGCGCCGGACGGTCGGCGGGCAGCAGGATCGCCGGCGGGGGGCTGGGCACGGCCGGGGTGGCCTCGGGGTGCATCGGGTCGACCTGCGGGGCGGCGGCCGCCTCGTACGACGCCTGCTCGTGGCCGTGCTGGAAGGGCAGGTCGACGACGAGGGTGGCGCCCGCACCGGCGACGAGCAGTGAGTGCGGCCGGCGGTCCGCGGCCGGACCTATCCTCACCGGCGGCTGCAGCGTGGCGCCGCGGACGGTGACGGTCAGCGCGACGAGGTCCCCCGGGCGGACCACGTCGACGACGAGGTCGTCCTCACCCGCGCGGTGGTCGTAGGGGTGCAGCGTGCCGGCGTCGGGCAGGTCCGGGATGCTGCGGTGGCTCATGGCTGGCTCCGGATCCGCGGTCCGACAGGAGGGGGTCGATCGACGTTACCGGCGGGGGGTGCCGCACCGGTATGGCTCGACCGGGCCATACCGGTGCCCGGTGGGGGCGGCTGGCCTGCGGTTTCGCCGTTCGCCGGACAGCGGTTCGCCGCGCGGCTAGCGTGCTCGGCCGGAGGGGTACCGGTACGGGAGGGATCGATGGGGGAGTCCGGCGGCAGCGCCGAACGGATGGCGCAGGCGCTGGCGGCGCGTGGTGACCACACCGCGGCGGCCTGGGCTGCCGGCGCCGAGGGCGAGCGACGGGTCGCGGCCGCCCTCGCCACGCTGCCCGACGACTTCCTGGTCCTGCACGACCGCCTGCTCATGCCCGGTGTCACCGAGTCCAACCTCGACCACCTCGTCGTCGGCCCGACCGGCGTGCTCCTCGTCGACGCCAAGAACTGGAGCGGGCAGGTCACCGAGTACCGCGGGACGCTGTTCCAGCACTTCTGGGATGCCTCCGGGCGTCGCGCGCACCAACCCCGGACCCGCGAGCTCGACCGGCTGCGGTGGATGGCGGACGAGGTGGCCTCACGGCTCGGGCACGGTGTGACGCAGGCGATCTGCCTCGCCGGTCGGGATGCCCACCGCTTCGGTCCGCCCCGCGTGGTGCGGGACGTCTGGGTCGTGCCGCTGCCTCACCTCGCGACCTGGGCGCGGACCGTGCAGCGCTGCCCCGAGCAGGACCTCACGACCCTCAAGGTCGAGGCCCGCACCGAGTTCCCGTCGACGACGACCGACCCGATGCTCCTGGCCGCGATGGGCCGCGCGCTCGAGCAGCGCGCCACCCCCGCCCAGCGACGCCGCCCGGTCCGTCGCCCGGTCCGGCGTCCGGCACCGACCGCACCGCTCACCCGGCGTCAGCGTGGCGACGCGCGCCGCGCTGCTCAGCGGGCCCGCACCCGGCTCCGGTTGCGGCGCAGCGCCGCCGGGCTCCTCGTGGCGGCCGGGGTCTGGGCGGCGACATCCGGTGGAGCCGCGGCCGAGTGGGTGGTCGGCCTGCTCGGCGCCTAGCCGGCACTCACGGCTCGACCAGCCCGGCCCGGATGGCGTAGCGCGTCAGCTCCGTGCGATCGCGCATCCCCAGCTTGGCGAGCACGTTGGCGCGGTGCCGCTCGACCGTCTTGACCGCGATGACCAGCGCCGCTGCGATCTCCTTGGACGAGTGGCCCTCGGCGATGAGCTTGACGACCTCCTCCTCGCGCGCGGTGAGGACGGAGCGGGGCATCCGCTCGCCCCGGCGCATCCGCTCGAGGAAGTCGCGCACGAGCGTGCTCGCGACCCCTGCGTACAAGAACGGTTCCCCGCGCGCGGCCGCCCGGCAGGCCTCGACGAGGTCCTCGTCGGCCGCCGACTTCAGCACGTACCCCGAGGCGCCGGCCTGCAGCGCGGAGAAGAAGTACTGCTCGTTCTCGTGCATCGAGAGCATGAGGACGCTCGCACCCGGCACCCGCCGGGTGATCTCGCGGGCGGCCTGCAGGCCGGTCATCCGCGGCATCGACACGTCGAGCACCGCGACGTCGAACGGCAACCGGCGCGCCGCCTCCACCGCCGCGACACCGTCGGACGCCTCGGCCACGACCTCGAGCCCGGCTCCTTCGAGGATGCGCCGCAACCCACCCCGCACGAGGGCGTGGTCGTCGGCGAGGAGCACCCGGACGCTCACGGCGCCCCCTCGTGCGGCACCCGCAGCCGGACGACCGTGCCGGCACCGCCGCGCTCCGGCGGACCCACCGTCAGCTCGCCCCCCACCATCTGCGCCCGCTCACGCATCCCCTGGATGCCCGCGCCGCGCACCGTGCCGGGCCCGGCGCCGGGGGCCCCACCACCCCCGGCGCCGCCTACCCCGTCGTCCTCGACGACGAGCTCCAGCCGGTCCCCGTGCCGGCACAACCCCAGACGGACCGTCGATGCCCCCGCGTGCCGCGCGACGTTGGTCACCGCCTCCTGCGCCACCCGGTAGACGACGAGCTCGACCTCCGGCGTCAGCGACGGCAGCCCCGGTGCGAGCCCCCGCACCACCGGAACCCCTGTGCGGGAGGTGAAGTCGCTCGCCAGGCTGGACAGCGAGTTGAGCAGCCCGAGGTCGGCCAGCACCCCGGGCCGCAGTGCCTGCGAGATGCGGCGCACCTCCTCCAGCGAGGCGCGGGTCGTCGCACGCGCCCCTTCGAGGACCGGCGCCAGCCCGGCCGGCGCGAGGTCGAGGCCGTGCCGCAGGTCGAGGAGCACCGCGGTCAGGCTCTGCCCGACCTCGTCGTGCAGCTCCTGGGCGATGCGCTGCCGCTCGGCCTCCTGCGCCTGCAGAGCGCGAGCAGTGCTCGCGGCCCGCTCGGACTCCAGCCGCTCGAGCATCGCGTTGAACCCCTGCACCAGACGACCCGCGGGCCCTGCGTGCGCCTCGTCGAGCCGCGTCCCGGGCTCGCGCAGGTCGACCGTCCCCATCGCGGCGGCCAGCCGGTCGAGCGGTCGCAGCACCGAGCGCAGCAGCAGCCCGTTGACGACGACGATGACCGCGAGGCCCACCGCCAGGACGACCACCTCGGAGACGAGCGGGCGGGTCGAGACCGTGGCCGGCGAGAGCGCCAGCACCGCCGTCCCCGCGGCGAACACCGCGCCGTTGATGAGGCAGACCCGCCAGAACAGGGGGAGGGAGACGTCGCCGCGCATGCCCCCCAGCGTCGCAGAGGCCTCCGGCGTGACCCGGTCAGTCACCGGTCTCACCCCTCCACTGCGCCAGCCGCCCGGCCCGGTGCACCGCGAGCAGCCGACGCTCGGCATCGATGCGCAGTCCTGGTCGCGTGAAGACGAGGAACACGTCGCCGAGGCGCAGGACGGTGTCCTCCTCGAGGGCGCGCGTGGCCCCGTCCCGCACCAGCAGCCCGAGGGTGACGCCCTCGGGCAGCCGCAGCTCCCAGACGTGCAGGCCGTGCAGCCGCGACCCCGGCGTCACCGTCACCTGGAACAGCTCGCTGCCCAGGTGGTGCAGCGAACCGGCGCCGGCCTCGAGGTCGAGTGGTGTCTCGCCCCACCGCATCTCGCCCGGCCGCAGCAGCCGGTTCGAAATGAGCCGGGAGACCTTGTCGGAGTGGGCCGCTGCCACCGGACCGACGATGGCGAGCACGAGGACGTACCCGGCCGCGAGGCTCCCGATCCGGCCGTCCAGCCCGGCCGCCACCGCCAGCGACGCCAGGATGATCGAGAACTCGCCGCGGGTGAGGACCGTGAACCCGATGTTCCCCGCCTCGACCCGCGTGAACCGGTACATCCGCGCCGCGACGACCCCGGCCGTCGTCGCCAGCACCACGGTCATCGCCACGGCGACCCCGATCTGCGGGAGGACGCCGAGGACCTCACCGGGGTCGATGGTCAGCCCGAAGTGGAAGAAGAAGATCGCCCCGAAGGCGTCGCGCAACGGGTGGGTGAGGGTGCGCAGCCGCCCGGCCTTGGCCGTCGCGCCGAGGATCAGCCCGACCATGAACGCCCCGATGGCGTCCGAGACCCCGAGCGCCTCGGCGACCCCGGCCGTCGTCACGGCGAGCCCGACGAAGAGGACGACGACGACCTCCTCGTCGTGGGTGCTGACCAGCCGGCCGACCCACGCCGCCCCCCACCGCGCCACGGCCCCGAGCGTCACGAGGAACGCGAAGGCCGTCGCGATGCCGGTCACCGCCTCGACCCACGTCTCCGCGCCCCCGAGCACCGGCTGCAGCAGCGCGAGGTAGAAGGCCAGGAAGATGTCCTCGATCACCGCGATGCCGAGGATGGTGCGCGTCTCGCGGTTGCCGAGGCGCCGCGTCTCGACGAGCACCTTCGTGACGATGGCCGTCGAGCTGATGCCCACCACGCCGGCGATGACGAACGCCTCGGGTGCGCCCCAGCCGACCCAGAAGCCGTACGCCACACCGCCACCCACGTTGAGCACGAGGTAGACCATGGCGGCGCCGACGAGCCGGCGGCCACCCGCGACGAGCTGGTCGAGGGTGAACTCGAGGCCGAGGTAGAACAGCAGGAAGACCAGCCCGAGGCGGGCGACGAGCTCGAGGTCGGCGGGCTCGCCGACGAGGTCGATGCCGGGGGTGCTCGGTCCGAAGACGACGCCGGCGAGCATGAAGAGCGGCACCGTCGGCAGGCCCAGCCGCGCGCCGGCCCGCGCCACGAGGGCGCAGACGACGAAGGCGCCGCCGAGGGCCATCAGCGTGTCGGCGGCGTGCGGCACGGGAGGTTCTCCGCTCTCGGGCACCGCGCGGTGCCGGGTCGGTGGGCCGGGAGCTCCAGCCTGGCGGATCGCGCCCACCGGGCCCATGGGGTCCTCACCCCATCCCGTCAGCCCCCGGGGTGCTCGTGGTGCTCGCCCGCCGCCTTCACCCCGGCCGCGATGGAGTGCCAGACGTGACCGGGCCCGAGCAGCTCGAGCAGCCCGGCGCGCCCGAGCACCCCGCGCACCTCGCCGAAGACGCGGACCAGGTGCACGTCGACCCCGCGGCGCCGCAGCGAGCGGACGAGGTGGGTCATCCGGTCGCTCGTCGTGGCGTCCATCTGGTTCGTCGCCTCCAGGTCGAGCACCACCGCGTGCACACCGCGTGATGCCGCCCGCTCCAGCGCCATCCCCTCGACCCGGGCGAGCACCGAGGTGGCGTTGGCCCAGAACAGCGGCCCGCTCGGGCGCAGGACGACGACGCCCGCGTACGTGCGGCGCGTCGGGTCGGAGGCCAGCGAGCCCCACGCGGCCTTCTCGGTCTCGACCCGGCCCATCTCGTCGACGTCGACCTGCACCGACCGGTACACGAGCCCCAGCACCGACTGCGCGACCGCCAGCAGCAGCCCGCCGAGCGGCCCCAGCGCGAGCACGCCCCCCAGCGCGACGAGGGCGGCCACCACGTCGTTGCGCCTGAGCCGCGCGTACCGGGCGAAGTCGCGCGGCCGCACCAGCCCCCAGACGGCGTGGACCACGACCGCCGACAGCACGGTCCGCGGCAGGTCGGCCAGCGCGCCGGTGGCCACCACGAGGACGACGAGCGTGACGACGGCGGAGGTGATCCCGCTCAGCTGCGTGTGCGCCCCGGCGCTGGCGTTGGCCGCCGTCTTCGACAGCGAGCCGCCCACCCCCATCCCGCCGAAGAGCCCGGAGGCGAGGTCGGCGGCGCCGTGCGCCACGAGCTCGCGGTCGTCGGTGCGTGCGTCGACGTCCTCCGCGGAGAAGGTGCGCACGGCGGCCAGGCCCTCGGCGATGCCCACCGCCGCGATGGCCAGCGCGCCGGTGACCAGCCCGCCGAGCAGCCGGACGTCGACGAGCGGCAGCGACGGCACGGGCAGGCCGCTCGGCACGTCGCCGACCACGGTCACGCCGCGCCCCGCCAGCCCGGCCTGCGTCGAGACCAGCACCCCGGCGACGAGCACGACGAGCGACCACGGCACGCGGGGGAGCACGCGCTGCCCGCCGAAGAGGACGAGGAGGGCGACGGCGCCGACGCCCAGGGTCAGCCCGTCGAAGTCGGCGAGGCCCCCGACGAGCGTGAGGACGCGCTCGGCGAGGTTGCCGGACGGTGCGGGCAGCCCCGCGAGGGCCGGCACCTCGCCGACGACGATGAGCACCACGAGCCCCAAGACGAAACCGGTGACGATCGGTTCGCTGAGGAACTGCGCCACCCACCCGAGCCGGAGGAGCCCCGCGACGACGAGCACGAGCCCCGCGGTCACGGCGAGGGCCGACGTCAGCGTCACCGCCAGATCGGGGTCGCCGGCCGCCAGGGTGCGCACGATCGAGCCGGACAGGACCGAGACGGTGGAGACCGGACCGACTAAGAGCACGCGCGAGGTCCCGAACAGCGCGTAGGCCAGCAGCGCCGGCGGAAGGGTGTAGAGGCCGACCTGCACCGGCACCCCGGCGACGGCCGCGTACCCGAGGGCCTGGGGCACCGCGAGAGCCGCCACGAGGAGGCCGGCCAGCAGGTCGCCGGGGAGCTGGTGGCGCGGGTAGTGACGCAGCATCCGGAGGTTCTCCGGGACCCTCGGCCGCGGCGCCTGCACGGAGCCCATACTCCACCCTCTGCACAGGCCGCGACAGGGGCACATCGTGTGTCCGGACAGCGGCGTTCGGCCGTTCGGTTGAGGGGGACAACGGTGTCGGTAAAGGGGGTTGCCGACCTTCGTAAAGGAATGGTCAAGTCACCTCTGGACTGCGTTCCGCGTCACTAATTTTCGTTGTGCAGCAGGAGGAGCCGGAGGAGTCAGATGAGCATCATGGTCGACACCGCGACGGGTGTCAGCGTTCGGGTCTCGAGCCCGGCGTTCCGGGCGACGTTCACCCCCCGGGTCGTGCCCGCGGGTGACGACCACGCCGGTGCCGGCGTGGCCGCCCCGACCAGCCGGCTGACGCCGGCCTGCGCCTCGTCGGCCAAGTCCGCCCTCGCCGAGGCCGTCCTCGACGCCGAGGACGCCCTCACCTCCGTCCACCGCTCGTGGTTCGCCACGGCGAGCCGTCCGTGCGCCCTGTCCCCGGCGCGCGTCGACGAGGGCACGATCCGCACCCGCCACACCGAGGCCGCGCTGCGCGGTGTGCCGTGGTTCGACCTGCCGAACCGCCGCCGCGCCCACAAGGCCGCCCAGCGCCGCGCCCTCACCGACATCAGCGTGGCCCGGCGTGCCGCCGAGGAGCTGGTGCGCGCGGAGGAGCGCCGCATCGACCAGTGGTGGAACGCGCTGTGCGCCAACGACTCCGCCACTGTCACCGAGTACGTCAACGGCGTCTTCGCCTCCGACGGGGACACCCGGGCCGCCGCCCTCGGCACCCACGGCGCCTGCGTCGAGGTCGCCGTCGTCGTCCCCGGCGAGCACGTCCTCCCCGCCGAGGAGGTGCGCATGGCCCCGGACGGCTCGCTCACGATCCGCCGCTCGTCCGTCGCACACCGCGCGCACCTCTACCGCCAGCACGTGGCCGGCGTGGTCATCGCCACCGCCCGGAAGGCCCTGGCCGCCTCGCCCGGCGCCGACTCGGTGAAGGTGCACGCCCTGCGCGCCACCGCCACGGGCCCGTTCGACGAGCTGGCGCTCCTCGCCGTCGCCGAGCTGACCCGCGAGGACATCCTGCACGCCGACTTCGCGATGGACGCGCACTCGCTGCTCCACCGCATCGGTCGGGGTGTGCGGATGGGCTCCGAGTGCCTCGACACCGTCATGGTGCCGCTCGCGCTCGACACCGTGCCCGGGCTCGCCGAGCGCCTCGAGCAGGTCTGCGCCGGTCACCACCGCGCCTCCGCGTAGCGATGCGGTTCTCCGCACCCCCGACCTGGCCACCCATGCCCGAGGGCTGGTTCCCCGACCCCGGATGGACCCCCGAGCCCGACTGGCCGGCCGCACCGCGCGGCTGGGCGTTCTGGCGCAACGACTACGGCGTACCGGTACCCGGTCCCGCCGGCTTCTACGGCAGCCGACCCCAGCTTCTCACCGGCCACGGCATCATGCTGGCGCTGGCGACCGGGCTGCTCGGGCTCTACGCGGGGTCCGGCGGCGTCGTGCCGGCGCACCCACCGGCGCCGGCGCCGGTAACGACCGTCGTCTCGGTGCCCGCCGCGACCCCCACCCAGACGCCGTCGGACCCGGTCGTGGTCGGGATGGACGGCTCGTCGAAGTAGCGACCCCGGCGACCGTCACGGGTCGTCCGGAGGCTTAGCGTGGCCGGCATGGACTTCCGACACCTCGGCAACAGCGGTCTCAAGATCTCCGAGATCACCTACGGCAACTGGCTGACCCACGGGTCGCAGGTCGAGAACGACGCCGCCACCGCGTGCGTGCGCGCGGCTCTCGACGCCGGCATCAGCACCTTCGACACCGCGGACGTCTACGCCAACACCAAGGCGGAGACCGTCCTGGGCGAGGCGCTCAGGGGTGAGCGGCGCGAGAGCCTCGAGATCTTCACGAAGGTCTACTGGCCCACCGGACCCGGCGGCAAGAACGACACCGGCCTGTCGCGCAAGCACATCATGGAGTCGATCCACGGCTCCCTGGAGCGCCTGCAGACGGACTACGTCGACCTCTACCAAGCGCACCGGTACGACACCGAGACCCCGCTCGAGGAGACGATGCAGGCCTTCGCCGACGTCGTGCGCCAGGGCAAGGCGCTCTACATCGGGGTGTCCGAGTGGACCGCCGACCAGATCCGCGCCGGTCACGCGCTGGCCAAGGACCTCGGCATCCAGCTCGTCTCGAGCCAGCCGCAGTACTCGATGCTGTGGCGCGTCATCGAGGGCGAGGTCGTGCCCGCGTGCGAGGAGCTGGGCATCGGCCAGATCGTGTGGAGCCCGATCGCGCAGGGCATCCTCACCGGCAAGTACAAGCCCGGTGAGGCCCCGCCGGCCGGCTCGCGCGCCACCGACGAGAAGGGCGGCGCCGACATGATCAAGCGGTTCATGGACGACGACCTGCTGACGCGCGTGCAGAAGCTGGCGCCCATCGCCGACGAGGCCGGCCTGACGATGGCGCAGCTCGCGATCGCCTGGGTGCTCCAGAACGACAACGTCTCCGCGGCCATCGTCGGCGCCTCCCGGCCGGAGCAGGTCGAGAGCAACGTCAAGGCGGCGGGTGTGCGGCTCGAGCCGTCGGCGATGGCGGCCATCGACGAGGCGCTCGGCGACGCCGTGGTGCGCGACCCCGGTCAGACGGCCGCGAACGCGCCGAAGACCCGCGTGGCCTGAGGCCACGCGGGCCGCTGCGGCCGGGTCGGCCGGGTCAGGGCGCGAACTGCGTTCCGTCCCAGACCCGGTCGAGCATCGAGGCGTACGCGCTCTGGGCGATGTCCGAGCCGATGGATCCGGCTCAGCCGATGGTCATGAGATCGCGGAGCGAGAGGGGCGGGCGGCCGGTGACGCGCTCGACGTCGCCGGTGACGACGTCGAGCTCCCCGGCGCGCACGGCGGTGTACGTCGAGACCCAGGCGTCCAGCTGCCAGTCCGGAGCGTCGTACGAGGCGCGAGAGGTGTAGGCCTCCTCGACGCTCTCATCGTGGAAGCGGGTCTCGCGACCCGTGACCTCGGTGATGGTGGCGGCGATCTCGGTGAAGGACAACGCCTCCGGGCCGGTCAGGTCGTAGGTGGCGTCGCGGTGGGCGTCGGGGTCGAGGAGCGCGGCGAGGCCGACGCGTGCGACATCTGCGCGAGCGACGGCACCGAGGCGTCCGTCGCCGGCCGGCCCCCGGATGACGCCGTCCTCGCCGGCCATGAGGGGCAGGAAGTCGAGGTAGAGGCTGTCGCGGAGGAACGTGTGGGCCATCCCGCTCTCGCGGACGAGGCCCTCGGTGGCCCAGTGGTCGCGGCCGAGGGTGAAGGTGCAGTCGGCGGCCGCCCCGAGGAACGAGGTGTAGACGACGTGCTCGACGCCGGCGTCCGCCGCGGCCGAGACGACCGAGCGGTGCTCGGCCATCCGGTCGGCGGACTCCGACGCCGAGACGAGGAACAGCGTGCGGACGCCGGCGAGGGCGGCGCGCATCGCGTCTCCGTCGCCGTACGTGGCCGCGACCACCTCGGCGCCCGGGAGGTCCGGGGCGCGCGAGGGGTCGCGGACGACGAGGCGCTGGGCGATGCCGCGCCCGGCGAGGTCGCGCGCGACCATCCCGCCGACGGCGCCGGTCGAGCCGGTGACGGCCAGGCGTGCGGTGCTCATCGCCCCATCCTCCTCCGGGTCAGGCGCGCGCGGCGCGGAGCGCGGTGACCGCGTCGGTGACGGCCTCGCGCATCGTGGTGGGGGCGCGGCCGATGAGGCGCTCGAGGTCGCCGGTGGTCACCTCGAGGGCGCCGTCGGCGATGCCGCGGTCGGCATCCGCGAGGACGGCCGCGTAGGGCTCGGGCAGCCCGGCGCCGACGAGGGCGGCGACGAGCTCGGTCTCGGGCAGGTCGGTGTAGGTGACGTCCTGCCCCGAGGCGTCGGCGACGGCGGCGGCGAGCTCGGCGAGCGTGAAGGACTCGGTGCCGCCGAGCTCGTGGACGGTGCCACCCGTGGCGCCGGGGTCGAGGAGGACGGCGGCCGCGGCATCGGCGAAGTCCGCCCGGGCGGCGGCGCTGACCTGGCCCTGGCCCGCGGCGCCGAGGACGGCCCCGTGCTCGAGGTAGGTCGGCACCTGCGGCGTGTAGTTCTCGAGGTACCAGGAGTTGCGCAGGAACACCCAGGGGAGACCGGACTCGCGGATGACCTGCTCGGTGGCGCGGTGCTCCTGCGCCAGGACCAGGTCGGAGGTGTCGGCCTGCGGGATGCTCGTGTAGACGAGCAGGCCGACGCCGGCGGCGACCGCGGCCTCGACGACGTTGGTGTGCTGCGCGACGCGCTGCCCGACCTCGCTGCCGGAGACGAACAGGACGCGGTCGGCGCCGTCGAACGCCGCGCGGAGCGACGCGGGGTCGGAGTAGTCGGCGGCCACGGTGCGCACGCCGCGCTCGGCGAGGTCGGCGAGCTTCGTGAGGTCGCGGCCGGTGGCGACGACGTCCGTAGGGTCGGCGCCGCGGCGCAGCAGCGCCTCGACGGCGAGGTGGCCGAGCTGGCCGGTGGCTCCGGTGACGACGATGGTCATGGGTGGTTCTCCTGGATGGGTCGATGGGGTGGTCGTGGCTGTCGCCGGGGCCAACCGGGGGGAGGGCGGGTTGCTTCCCGAGGGGAAGTACGCACTTCTGGGTAAGGTACTCACGTGACGGTGAGTGACGAGGTCAGCGCGGTGCGCGCGATGTTTCCCGACGGTGTGTTTCCCGCGGGGTGCCCGAGCCGGGTCGTGCTCGACCACGTGACGAGCAAGTGGGGGATGCTCGTGCTCGTGTCGCTCACCGACGGGCCGCTGCGGTGGAGCGAGCTGCGCCGGCGGGCCGAGGGCGTCAGCGAGAAGATGCTCGCGCAGACGCTGAAGACCCTCGAGGCGGATGGCTTCGTCCATCGGGAGGCGTTCCCGGTCATCCCGCCGCGGGTCGAGTACCGGCTGACCGGCTCGGGGGAGGAGCTGGCCGCGCACTTGGTACCGCTCCTGCGATGGGTCGCCGAGCACGCGGACGCGGTGGTCGCCCGGCGCGGCTGATTCGTGCGCGCCGCTGCCGTCCGGTGGTGCCCGTGGTGTTGCTGTTCCGGGAGCGGCCCCGTGGGGCGGGCCTGTGGACAACTGGGCTGGCGGAATCGGAGGATTTGGTTACCTTGATGCTGCGGGGTCGCCGAGGGGGCGTTCCCGGGAGAGGGACCGATGCAGCGCTCCGGCTCGTGGGTGGCGGTGGTGGGGATGCTCGCCGCCGGCGTGCTCGGGGGGTGCGACGCGTCCTCCGACGACCCGACCACGGCCCCGACGCCGAGCCCGTCGGTGTCGAGCACGTCCGCCTCGCCGAGCCCCACCCCGACCCCGTCGGTGACCGCGTCGGGCCCCGACATCCCCGCCGCCGCCCGGGCGCAGACGCCCGCGGGAGCAGAGGCATACATGAAGTACTTTTTCGACCAGTTCAATGTTGCCTACACGGAGCCCCGAGCGGGCTTGATCAAGTCAATGGGCACCACTGCTTGTGAGTTCTGCTCCAAGTCGGAAGTCCGAGCCGTCGAACTGGTCGAGGGCAAGCAGCGATACGCGCAAGCCCCTGTGCGTCTCGGTGAAGCCAAGAGCTTCGGTGGTGCGCCCAAGAACGAGCAGTACGTGCACATCGAGTTCACTCAGGTCGCAGCGACAATCGTGGATTCGAGTGGCCGAAAGGTCAGCCAGGTTGCTGAGGCGAACGCGGGAGCAAACGCTGCATTGACGTGGAGCGACGGACGGTGGTTCGTCCGCGGGATCGAGAAGGGCTAATGAGACTGCTAGCCCGCTGCGCTGCCCTGGTCGGGCTCGTCTGTGCTCTCATCGCCGGCGGGGCGAGCCAGCCTGTGGCTGCCCTCGGATCTCCCGACGGGGACATCGTCGGCGACCTGTCGGATGTCGGAAGTGTAGTCAAGACTCTGAGTGCCAGGGACACAGAGGCGCTAGGGCGTTCCTACTTCAAGAATGCTGCCGCCAAGGGACCTTTCTACGACTACACGGCTGTCTCGGCCTGCAGCAACGAGGGGCCCGGTAACAACGAAGGCGACCTGTGCCCCCAATCCTGGGGCTTGTGTCGCGTGGCCTCAGGGGGTGGGGACGGGCCCGCAGTGGTTGTCTTCCAGCGCCAGGTGAGCCGAGCCGGCGTGCCATCCCCGGGAGTCATCGGGCAATGGCGCAGGGTGGACTTGACGTGCTGGCCGGAGAGGGTCCCTGGCAATGCGAACGCGTTGACGATGGGCATGATCCGGGATGCGTTCCACGACACCGACTTCACGGTGCCGACGGTGAACATCCAGCCCGAGGGTGACGTCACGCTGGTCAACCTGCCGACGTTCTTCGAGGTCCAGTTCCCCGAGTCCGGCTTCGGTCCCGACGAGGTCGACCGGCCGGATCCGGCCCGCCTGCTGGGGCACCGCATCGAGGTGCGGCCGCGTCTGAAGTCGGTGACGTACCACCTGGGGGAGCGGACGATCGGCCCGACCCAGGACCTCGGCGGCCCCTACCCGGACGGCTCGGTCGTGCAGACCTACACGCAGCCCGGGACGCACCAGGTGCGCGTCGACATCGTGTACACCGGGCAGTTCCGGGTCGGCGGCAGCGGCTGGATCGACATCCCCGGAGAGGTCGACCTGCAGGGCACCCCGGTCGCCCTCACCGTGCGCGAGGCGAAGTCCCGGCTCTACACGAACTGACGTCGCGCCGGCACGGCCGTGCTCGGTGGCGCGGGTGGTGGCGTCAGAAGTGGGGCGATCACCCCACACCTGACGCCAGGAGCGACGCCAAGGACCCATCCGCAGCCTGTGCACGCCGTGGTCGTTGCGTCGTGGCGGGCGAACACCTGCGCCATCGAGCAGGAACCCTGGCGGCGCGGGACGGGGAACCCGGGATGGCGATGGCGCGGACGACCCGCCACCGCCACCCCGGGCGGCTCTCAGGCGAAGAGCTTCGCCGCCGTGATGACCGTCTGCACGACCCCGTAGGCGAGCAGCAGGAGCACCACGCCCCACGACAGCCACACCCGCAGTGACCCACCGCGCGCGACCGAGCCCTCGCCCGCATCACCGGCGAAGTCCTCCGCCGCCGCGGCCGCCGTGCCCTCCGGCTCGTGGAAGCGCGAGTCGACCTTCTTGACGAGCAGGTTGGCCACGAAGCCGACCGCCAGCACCCCCACCATCGTGAACAGCGCCGGCCGGTAGTCGGCCGCGGTCAGCTTGCCCGGCGTGCCCGCGGCGTCGAGGAACCCGTTGATGATGAGCGGGCCCACCACGCCGGCCGCCGACCACGCGGTGAGCAGCCGCCCGTGGATCGCCCCGACCTGGAAGGTGCCGAAGAGGTCACGCAGGTAGGCGGGCACGGTCGCGAACCCGCCGCCGTAGAAGCTGATGATGATCGCCGCCACCAGCACGAAGATCGCGGTGGACGTCGAACCGGCCAGCGCGAGAAGCAGGTACAGCACGATGCCGACGCCGAGGTACAGCATGTAGATCGGCTTGCGGCCGATCTTGTCCGAGGTCGAGGACCACACGAAGCGCCCCGCCATGTTGAACAGCGACAGCAGCCCGACGAACCCGCCGGCCGCCGCCACTGCGACGGTCGACTTCCCGTCGGAGCCGCGGAAGAAGTCCTGGACCATCGGCGCGGCCTGCTCGAGGATGCCGATGCCGGCGGTCACGTTGCAGAACAGGACGACCCAGAGCAGCCAGAACTGCGGCGTCTTGATGGCGTTGGCGGCCGAGACGCTGCGGTCGGTGATGAGGTCGCTCTTCTCCGAGAGCGTCGAGGGGTCGAAGCCCGGAGGCGCCCACCCGGGCGGGGGGACCCGGACGTTGGTCACGCCGATCATCATCACGAGGAAGTAGATGACGCCGAGGCTGACGAAGAGCATCGTCAGGGCGTGCCCGCTGGCCAGGGAGCTGGCGACGGACGGGTCGTACTCGGGGTCGTAGAAGCCGAGCAGCTGGCGGGACAGCGGCGAGGCGACCATCGCGCCACCGCCGAATCCCATGATGGCCATGCCGGTCGCGAGGCCGGGACGGTCGGGGAACCACTTGATGAGCGTCGAGACCGGCGAGATGTACCCGATGCCGAGACCGATGCCGCCGATCACCCCGTAGCCGAGGTAGACCAGCCACAGCTGGCTGGTCGCCATGCCGAGGGCGCCCACGAAGAACCCGAGTGCCCAGGCGCAGGCCGCCGTGAACATCGCCTTGCGCGGGCCGACGCGGTCGACCCAGGTGCCCATGACGGCCGCCGAGAGCCCGAGCATGACGATGGCGATCGAGAAGACGATGCCGACCGCCGTCAGCGAGCTGTCGAAGTGGGCGACCATCGAGGTCTTGTAGACGCTCGTCGCGTAGGCCTGCCCGATGCAGAGGTGGATGGCCAGGGCCGCCGGCGGGATGAGCCAGCGGTTGTAGTTCTGCGGTGCCACGGTGTGGTGGCGGTCGAGGAGCGAGAGCAGGCCTCCGGCCGGTGCTCCGCGCTCGTCGGTGGTGGCGGACATGGGTTCCCCTTCCACTCGTCCCGGCGCGCCGTTGCGCCTCGGGTGGGCACCGCCCCGGCGCGCACCTCGACCGACAGTAGGCACGGGAGAGCCCGTTCGGTCGCGGAGCGGCGGACCAGTTCGCCCGGGTCGCGGCGCTCGTCCACAGGCCCGGGTCCCGGGCGCCGTCGTCCACAGGAGGACCTCGGATGCGGTGCGCCTCGCCCGGTCTGTCGGTGGCCCTGCCTAGTGTTCTGGGCAGACGGGACGTGCGGGAGGCGCGTCCGCGACGCCGCTCGGTGAGGAGGTCGACGGTGGAGGTGCAGCAGGCCCTGGCCATGGGGCGACGGCTGATGCGCGAGCACGGGCTCGACGGATGGAGCATCGTCGCCGACCGCGCCAAGACGCGAGCGGGGGTGTGCCGCTTCGCCCGTCGGCAGATCGGCATCAGCGCACCGCTCACGCTGCTGCACTCCGAGGACGACGTCCGCGACACGCTCCTGCACGAGATCGCCCACGCGCTCGTCGGGCCCGAGCACGGCCACGACGAGGTGTGGCGGTCCACGGCCGTGCGCATCGGGTGCTCCGGGGAGCGGTGCGTGCCGGCCGACGCCCCGCGCGTCCCGGGGGACTGGGTGGGCCGCTGCCCGGCCGGCCACGAACGGCACCGGCACCGCGCCCCGACGCGGCTGATGTCGTGCGGCCGCTGCTCGAGCACCTTCGACACCACGCACCTCTTCACGTGGAGCTACCGGGGCGGTTCGGCCTCGCTCCCGCCCTCGTACACAGCCGAGCTCGCGGAGGTACGACGGCAGGCGGTGGCCCGGGCGGCGGTGGGCGAGCCGCCACGGCTCGGCGACGTCGTCGAGGTGACCGCGGGTCCGTGGGCGGGTCGCACCGGCGAGGTCGAGCTCGTCGGGGTGGTGCGCTGCCAGGTGCGGGTGGCCGACCAGCTGCTCAGCCTCCCGCTCGATGCGGTGCGCCGTGCGCGGGAGGGGAGCGCCGCCTGAGGAGGAGCAGAGGGGCAGGGCCGGTCGAGGGGAACGGCCGGCTGAGGGGAGGCCTACGGGTGAGCGGCGACACACCGGCGCCGGGGGTTCGCGGGACGGGGCGGTCCGTGGCAGGGTCGAGGACCGTGAGCGCACGAGGGGGTCGCCGGCCGGCGGCCGTGGTCGCGCACCGGGGGTCGGCCGCCGGCGCCCCCGAGAACACCCTCGCGGCCGTGCGGTTGGCGCTCGAGCACGGCGCCGACGTCGTCGAGACCGACGTCCGGCGCACGCGGGACGGCGTGCTGGTCGTGCTCCACGACGAGTCGCTGGCCCGCACCACCGACGTGCGCGAGGTCTTCCCCGAGCGCGGCCCCTGGTGCGTGCGCGACCTGACCCTCGAGGAGGTCCGGCGCCTCGACGCCGGCTCGTGGTTCGGCCCGGCCTTCGCGGGCGAGCGGGTGCCGACCCTGCGCGAGTGGATGGACGCCGTCGGCGACGCGGGCATGCTCGTCGAGGCCAAGCAGCCCCACCTGTACCCCGGGATCGAGCACCAGCTCGCGGCCGAGCTGCGGGCGGTGCCCGGCCTCCACGAGGCGTCGGCCGCCGGCCGGCTCGCCGTCCAGTCCTTCGACCGTGACTGGTTGCACCGCTTCCACGAGGTCGCGCCCGACGTGCCGGTGGCCCTCGTCCACCCAGGCGTACCCGACGACGAGCTGCTCACCGCCGACAGCACCTGGCTCGCGGCGCTCAACCCGGCGCTGGGCAACATCACCCGGGAGCTCGTCGACCGGATGCACGGCCTCGGTCTCGCGACGAACGTCTGGACCGTCAACGACCCGCGGGACATTCAACGGGCCCTGGACTGGAGCGTCGACGGCGTCATCACCGACCACCCGGAGCTCGCCCGGCCCCTCGTCGGCGCCCGTCGCTGACCTCCCCGTGAGCACGCTCACCGCGGACCGACGTGACCGCGAGGCCCTTCGCACCCGAGAATGTCCCCCGTGGACGAGCACGAGCACGAGATCGAGGGCAGCAGCCGGGTCGCCGACCCCACGAGCGGCGTGTTCAGCGAGTGGCAGCCCCCGGTCGAGGGGCTCGAGCGGGCGCTCGTGCTGGCCGGCGGTGGGGCCACCGGCATCGCGTGGGAGGCCGGCATCATCCTCGGCCTGCGCGACGAGGGGGTGGACGTCCGCGACGCCGACACGATGATCGGCACCTCCGCCGGCTCGATGGTGGCGGCCCACCTGCGCCTCGGCACCGACGAGGGTGACGCCTTCGCCCGCATCCGCGAGGGTGCTCCGCTCGCGAGCTACGGACGCCTCGGGGCCACCGACGCCGGCCGGTACGTCGCCTCGCAGGTGGCCCGCACCCGCGACCCCCGCGCCGGGCGGGCCCTGGTGTCGCGGGCCGCTCTCGCCGCCAGCACCCCCACCGAGGAGGAGTGGCTCGACACCGTCGGGCTCGGCCTCGTCGGCAAGGAGTGGCCCACGGGGCGGCTGCTCGTCACGGCCGTCGACGCCGAGACCGGCACCTCCGTCGTCTTCGACGGCAGCGGCGAGGTCCCCCTCGAGCGGGCCGTCGCCGCGAGCTGCGCGGTGCCCGGCGTCTTCCCGGCCGTGGAGGTCGCCGGCCGCCGCTACGTCGACGGTGGGCTGCGGAGCATCGCGAACGCCGACCTGGCCGCCGGCCACCGCCGCGTCCTCGTCCTCTCGCCGTACCCGGTCGGTCCGCACCTGCGCGACCTGCCGCGGATGCAGCTGCGCGCCCTGCGCCCGCAGAGCCGCACCCACCTCGTCGTCCCCGACGCCAAGGACCTGTGGGCGATGGGCGCCAACCCCCTCGACATGACGCGCGGCGGCGACACCTTCGAGGCCGCCCGCCTGCACGGCCGGCGCATCGCCCCGCGCGTCGCCGACGTCTGGACCGGCTGAGCGCTCCCGCGTATCACGGCGGCGTCCGGGCGCTCCTCCCCGGTGACGGCACGCCCCGGCCGTCCCCGCCCCGCCCCGGGAGGCCCCCGTGTCCGCGCTCCGCTCGCTGCCGTTGCTGTCGGTCCCCGACTCCTGGCCGCTGCCCGTCGTCGCCGCCCTCGCGATGGCCGCGCTCGCCGGCCTCGACCTGCTCGGCGCCGTCGCGGCCAAGGAGTGGGCCGAGCGGGGGAGCGTCGTGGCCCTCGCCGGCGGTGTGGCCTGCTTCGTCGTCCTCTTCTGGGTCTACGCGTCCTCGCTGCGCTACGCCGAGCTGGCCGTCGTGACGATGGGCTGGATCGTGCTGCTGCAGATCGGGATCCTCGTCGTCGACCGGCTGCACTTCGGGACGACGCTGCCCACCGGCAAGCTCGTGGCGGTGGTCATCGCGCTCGCCGCGCAGGCCTACCTGCTCCTCGGCCCGTCGGGCTCCTGAGCCCCGACCTCCCACGGCACCGCCCCGGCGGTCAGTAGGGTCGGAGCACAAGGAGGCACCACGGATGACCGACCCCACGACGCTCGACGCCGGCGCCCACATCGCCCTGACCGAGCGCTACGCCGCCCACAACTACCACCCGCTGCCGGTGGTGCTTAGCCACGGGGAGGGGGCCTGGGTCACCGACGTCGCCGGGCAGCGCTACCTCGACTGCCTCGCGGGCTACTCGGCGCTCAACTTCGGCCACGGCCACCCGCGGCTGCTCGCCCGGGCGCACGCCCAGCTCGACCGGCTGACGCTCACCAGCCGCGCCTTCCTCAACGATCAGCTCGGCCCGTTCGCCGAGTCCCTGTGCCGGCTCACCGGCAAGGACATGGTCCTGCCGATGAACACCGGCGCCGAGGCGGTCGAGACGGCCATCAAGGTCGCCCGCAAGTGGGGCTACCGCGTCAAGGGCGTGCCGGAGGACACCGCGAGCATCGTCGTGATGGAGGGCAACTTCCACGGTCGCACGACCACTATCGTCAGCTTCTCCGACGACAAGGTCGCGCGCGACGAGTACGGCCCCTACACACCGGGTTTCCGCACCATCACCTACGGCGACGCCGAGGCGCTTCGTGCGGCCGTCGACGACTCCACGGTCGCGGTGCTCCTCGAGCCGGTGCAGGGCGAGGGCGGCGTCGTCATCCCGCCCGAGGGCTATCTGCGCGAGGTCCGCGCCATCTGCGACCAGGCCGGCGCGCTCATGGTTGCCGACGAGATCCAGTCCGGCCTGGCCCGCACCGGGCGCACCTTCGCCTGCGACCACGAGGGCGTCGTCCCCGACGTCTACGTCCTCGGCAAGGCGCTCGGCGGTGGCCTGTACCCCGTCTCGGCCATCGCCACCGACCGCGCCGTCCTCGACGTCATCAGCCCGGGCTCGCACGGGTCGACGTTCGGCGGCAACCCGCTCGCCGCAGCGATCGGCCACGAGGTCGTCGCGATGCTCGAGGAGGGCACCTTCCAGGCCGAGGCAGCCCGGCTCGGCGCGCTGCTCGAGGACGGGCTGCGCCCGCTGGTCGGCCACGGCCTCGACGCCATCCGCGTACGAGGGCTGTGGGCCGGGCTCGACGTCTCGCCGGGCGGTCCCACCGGCCGCGAGCTCTGCGAACGCCTGCTCGCGCGCGGCATCCTCGCCAAGGACACCCACGGCTCGACGATCCGGCTCGCGCCGCCGCTCGTGGTCACCGACGCCGAGGTCGGCATGCTGGTCGAGGCGGTCGCGGCCTCCATCGGCTGAGCGAGAAGGCGGTTCAGCCCTCGGCCGGTACCCGGGCCGCGCGGGCGGTGTTCTGCGCGATGGCCTCGACGATCTCGGTGCGCCGCGACCGCGGTAGGTCGTGACCCATGTCGGGGAACATCAGCAGCCGCGAGCCCGGCACGGCCCTGGCCGTCGCGATGCCCCCGCTCGGGGAGACGAGGCGGTCGGCGAGCCCGTGCACGACGAGCGTCGGCACGGTGACCCCGCGCAGCCGCGGCGTGCGGTCGGGGCTCTCGAGGATGGCGAGCAGCTGGCGCACTGTACCGATCGGGCTGACGCTGCGGCGCACCGCGGCCCGCACCATCCCGGTCATCTCCTCCTCGTCGAAGAGCGGCCCGGCGATGCGGCGCCAGCCCTCGACGCCGAGCCGCACGGCCTCGTCCTCGTCGGAGGGGCGGGGAGCGGTGAGCGAGAGGGCCATCGTCGGCAGGAGCTTCGGGTGGACGCCACCGTGCCGACGGCTGCCGGTGTTCGACATGATCGAGGTGAGGCTGAGGACGCGCTCGGGGTGGTCGATGGTCAGCTGCTGGGCGATCATCCCGCCCATCGAGGCGCCGACGACGTGCGCCGCCGCGATGCCCAGGTGGTCGAGCAGGGCGCGGGCGTCCTCGGCCATGTCGGCGAGGAGGTAGTCGGCGCCGCCGGACCCGGGCCGCAGGAACGAGCGGACCACCGCCGCGCGGGCCGGCGCCGGACCGGAGGTGAAGCTCGACAGCCCGACGTCGCGGTTGTCGTGGCGGACCACCCGGAAGCCGCGCTCGACGAGGCCCTCGACGAGGTCGGCGGGCCAGCCGACGAGCTGGGTCCCGAGGCCCATGACGAGGAGCATCGGGACGCCGTCGTCGGGCCCGTCCACCTCGTAGGCGATCTCCACGTCACCGAGCTGCACCGTTGCCATGGACGCAGTCTGGCACCCGCGGGGCGACCCCGGGGCACCCATCCGCCCCGTCTAGCATGGCGGCGTGATTCCGCTGACGTACGCCGTCGTGGGCCTGTCCGTGGTCCTGTGCGTCGTCGCGGTCTGGTACGCCGTCCGGGACCGCCTCATCGACGACCGGCTGCTCGCCGTCGCCGCGCTGCTCGAGGTGGCGCTCGTCGTCCTCCTCGTGGTCGGGCTGGTCGGCCTCGGCCACATCCGTGACTCCACCGAGCGCGCCACCTTCGTGGCCTACCTCGTCAGCCTGCCGGTCATCCCCGTCGGCACGGCGTTCCTCGCCATCAAGGAGAAGTCGCGGTGGGCCATGGGCTCGCTCGCGGTCGGGGCCTTCGCCGTCGCGGTGATGAGCGCGCGGCTGCTGCAGATCTGGATGTCCTATGAGTGAACCCATCGCGGGACGACCCGACGGCTCGCGGCGGGCCCTCGGCGGGCCGGGCGTGCTGCTCGTCGTCGTCTACGGCGTGCTGGCCCTGGCCGCCACCGGCCGCTCGGTCCTCCAGATCAGCGAGTACTTCGCGCGGGCACCGCTGGCCTACCTGCTGTCGGCGCTCGCGGCCGTCGTGTACGTCCTCGCCACGTGGTGCCTCGCGCGCGGGGGCCGCTGGGTGCGGGTCGGCATCCTGGCCTGCGCCACCGAGCTGGTGGGCGTGGTCGTGGTGGGGCTGGCGTCCTTCGTGGTCCCGTCGGCGTTCCCCGACAAGACGGTCTGGTCGCACTTCGGCCAGGGCTACGGCTTCGTGCCGCTGGTCCTGCCCGTCCTCGGCCTGCTGTGGTTCCGCCGCGTCGAGCGGGCCCCCGTCGCGGGGGAGTCGGCCGAGCCGGGAGCCACCCCGACCGCCGACTGACCCCCGCGAGGGCGGGCCGGGCTCAGTCCTCGGCGCGCTCGAGCAGGAGCACGGGGATGAGCCGGTCGGTCTTCGTCTGGTACTCGGCGTACGGCGGGTAGGCGGCCACGCACCGGTCCCACCACTGCTCACGCTCCTGGCCCTCGATCTCCCGGGCCACCGCAGTCCACGACTCCGTGCCGTCCTGGAGCGTGATGGTCGGGTCGGCCTGGAGGTTGCCGTACCAGACGGGGTGCTCCGGCGCGCCGCCCTTGCTGGCGACGGCCGCGTAGGTGCCGTCGTGCTCGACGCGCATCAGCGGCACCTTGCGGATGGCGCCGGTCTTCCGGCCGCGCATCGTCAGCATGACGACCGGGCGGTCCATGACGCTGACCGCGCGGGTGTCGCCGGTGGCGTCGATCTTCTCGACCTGCTCGCGCACCCAGTCGGAGGGGGAGGGGATGTAGTTCTCGCTCATGCCAGGGTCCAACTCACTTGTCGCTCGAGGTCTTCCACAGGTTGATGCCGGCGTCCTTCGCGTGCTTGTCGATCTTGGCCAGCTCCTCGCGCGTGAACCGCAGCTTCTTGACCGCGTCGAGGCTGTCGTCGAGCTGCTCGACCGAGCTGGCGCCGATGAGCACCGAGGTGACGCGCTCGTCGCGCAGCGCCCAGGCCAGCGCCATCTGCGCGAGGGACTGGCCGCGCGCCTTGGCCATCCGGTCCAGGGCCCGGACGTGCTTGAGCGCGCTGTCGGTGAGGAGCGACGGGTCGAGCGACTTGCCCTGCGCGGCGCGGGAACCCGCGGGGATGCCCTTGAGGTACTTGTTGGTGAGCATGCCTTGGGCCAGCGGGGAGAACGCGATGAGCCCGAGACCGGTCTCGCCGACGGCGTCGAGCAGGTCCTCCTCGATCCAGCGGTTGAGCATCGAGTACGAGGGCTGGTGGATGAGCAGCGGCGTGCCCATCGTGCGGAGGATGTGCACCGCCTCGCGGGTGCGCTGCGCCGAGTACGACGAGATGCCGACGTAGAGCGCCTTGCCCGCGCGCACGAGGGAGTCCAGTGCCCCGCAGGTCTCCTCGAGCGGGGTGGTCTCGTCGAAGCGGTGGCTGTAGAAGATGTCGACGTAGTCCAGGCCCATCCGCTGCAGGGACTGGTCGGCCGAGGCGGTGATGTACTTCCGCGAGCCGCCGCCCTGGCCGTACGGGCCCGGCCACATGTCGTAGCCGGCCTTGGAGCTGATGACGAGCTCGTCGCGGTAGGGCCGGAAGTCGCGGGCGAAGATCGTGCCGAAGTTGCGCTCGGCGCTGCCGTACGGCGGGCCGTAGTTGTTGGCGAGGTCGAAGTGCGTGACGCCGCGGTCGAAGGCGCGGCGCAGCACGGCCTGCTGGCGCTCGAGGGGCACGTCGTCACCGAAGTTGTGCCACAGGCCCAGGGAGATCGCGGGCAGGTCGAGGCCGGAGCGGCCGGTGCGGCGGTAGGGCATGCCGGCGCGGTAGCGGTTCGCGGCGGCCTTGTACTCGTCGGCGTGGAAGGTCATGGGGTCATCCTGCCGCGTTCGCGGGGTGAGACGGGGCGGGGGAGGGGGCTGACCGCCCGACCTGCCGTGCGTATCCTGAGCGCAGGTCATGAGTGCCAGCGCCAAGCCCCGGCTCGCTGGCCGGCAACCCTCCTCCGCGGTGGGGTGCCCCGGGTGAGGACCTGGCGCACGGCACCCGCCGTGCGCAAGCGCGGGAGACCTCCCGGTACCCCCGCCGACCACACGTCCGTGTGCGTTCGGCCCACCCGGCCGGCGCACCTCACGAGCCAGGAGCGACCGAGATGACCGACCCGTCCCAGTGGGGATTCGAGACCCGCCAGGTCCACGCCGGCCAGCAGCCCGACAGCGCCACCGGCGCCCGGGCCCTGCCGATCTACCAGACGACGTCCTACGTCTTCAACGACACCGCGCACGCCGAGAACCTGTTCGCGCTCAGGGAGTTCGGCAACATCTACACGCGCATCATGAACCCGACGCAGGACGCCGTCGAGCAGCGCATCGCGGCCCTCGAGGGCGGTGTGGGGGCGCTGCTCGTCGCGTCCGGCCAGGCCGCCACCACCCTCGGCCTGCTCAACCTCGCCGAGTCCGGTGACCACATCGTCTGCAGCGCGGCGCTGTACGGCGGCACCGTGAACCTCCTGAAGTACACGTTCAGGAAGCTGGGCATCGACGTCACCTTCGTCGAGGACCACACCGACCTCGATGCCTGGCGCGCCGCGGTGCGCCCGAACACCAAGGCCTTCTTCGGCGAGACGATCGCCAACCCCAAGGCCGAGGTGCTCGACATCGAGGGCGTGGCGTCGGTCGCCCACGAAGTGGGGGTGCCGCTCGTCGTCGACAACACCATCGCGACGCCGTACCTCATCCGGCCGCTGGAGTGGGGCGCCGACGTCGTCATCCACTCGGCGACGAAGTACCTCGGCGGGCACGGCACGTCCATCGCCGGCGTCATCGTCGACGGCGGGCGCTTCGACTTCGCGCAGGACGCCGAGCGCTGGCCGAACTACAACACCCCCGACGAGAGCTACCACGGGCTGCGGTACGGCCCCGACCTCGGCGTCGGCAGCCCGTTCGGCGCCAACCTGTCCTACATCCTCAAGGCGCGGGTGCAGCTGCTGCGCGACGTCGGCGCCGCGATCAGCCCGTTCAACGCCTTCCTCATCGCCCAGGGCCTCGAGACGCTCAGCCTGCGGGTCGAGCGACACGTCGCGAACGCGCGGAAGGTCGCGGCCTATCTGGAGTCGCACCCGCAGGTCGAGTCGGTGCGCTGGGCCTCGCTCGACGGCAGCCCCGGCAAGGCGCTCGCCGACAAGTACGCGCCGGGTGGTGCGGGGGCGGTGCTCGCGTTCGAGATCGCGGGCGGCATCGAGGCCGGTCGGCGCTTCGTCGAGGGTCTCTCGCTGCACAGCCACGTGGCGAACATCGGTGACGTGCGCTCGCTGGCCATCCACCCCGCCTCGACCACCCACAGCCAGGGCGGCGACGAGGACCGCGCAGCGGCCGGCGTCACCCCGGGGCTCGTGCGGCTCGCGGTCGGCATCGAGACGGTCGAGGACATCCTCGCCGACCTCGACGCCGGGTTCGCCGCGGCGCAGGGCCCGGGCGCGGGCGACGCCGCGCCCGAGCTGGTCGGCGCCGACGCCTGACCCCGTTGGGGGCGGGTGCGGCAGCACCCGCCCCCGGACCGGGGCCTGTGGAAAACTCCGCGGCCCGTTCTCCGACCCGACCTAGCGTGATGGCATGACGTCGTTCCGGGTCGATGCCGAGACCGTCCACGAGGTGGGGGCGGCGCTCGTCGAGCTCGCCGACGGCCTGGCCGGGATGGGAGACCCCCACCTCGACCGCTGGGCCTTCGGCACCGGGCGCAGCGGCCCGGCGGTCGAGGAGCTGCTCGGCGGCTGGCGGCACGCGCGGCTGCAGCTGGCCGAGGCCCTCGCCGGGCTGGGTGAGGCCGCGGCCGACGCCGGCGGCGCCTACCTCGACACCGAGGCCGGGGTCTCACGCCGGATCGGCGGGGGTCCGACGTGATGCCGCCCGTGCTCCTCGCGCCGGTCTCCGGCTCGGCCGACGGGATGCGCGCCGTCGCCGACGCGGTCGAGGCCACCGGCCGGCGGCTCGCGGACGCCGCGCAGACCCTCGGGCGGATGCGGGACGGCGCCGTCTGGGACGGGCCGGCCGGTGACGCGTTCTCGGCCCGCGTCGGGCTCGCCCCGGCCGTGCTCGACCGGGCGGCACAGCGCTTCCTCGGAGCCGCGGGGCCGATGCGCGCCTACGCGACGGTGTTCGAGCACGAGCAGGCCGTGGCCCAGCGGGCGGTGCTGGTCCACCGCGAGGCGTGGGAGGTGTACGGCCACCTCGAGGACCGGGGTGTCACCCTCCTGGCGTCGGGGCTCGACGAGTCCAGCCCGGCGGTCCAGGTGGTCCGGCGGGCCCAGCAGGACGAGGTCGCGTCCGCCTGGCGGGCCGAGGCCGAGCACCGTGCGGCGCTCGACGCGCTGGCCGCGGCCGACGCCCGGTGCGCCGCCCTGCTTACGGCCCTGGCCGACGACGACATCGCGGACACCGCCGTCTACCGGGCCCTGCGGACCACGAGCGGGGTGGGCCACGGGGTCGGGTACCTCGCCTCGGCCCCGTCCCGCCTCTACCCGCAGGCCGCGGCCGTCGGGGCGGTCGGCGAGGGCATCGGCACGCTGGCCGGCGGCGCCCTGCTCGTCGGGTACGACGAGGGCAGCTGGCGAGACGTGGGGGTCGGAACCGGCACGTTCGCCCTCGGGTTCGCCGGGCACAGCGCCCGGGCCGGGGCCAAGGCGAACACCGTCCTGCGTGCCGACGGCACCGTCGCGTACTGGGCGGCCACCACCGACCGTCGGCTGGTCGAGGGCGCGCTGATCACGGCACGCAAGCGGCTGACCGATGCCCGGGCGCGGTTCTCGGCGGTCCCTGAGCGCGGCACACCCAGCCACCTCGTCGGGGGACCCCCTGCGCCGCCCGCCGGCCCGCTCGTGCCGCGGCTGCGGGCCTCGGCGCGGGAGGCGGTGCACCGGCAGGTCGGGCGCGGTATCACCGAGCTGCGCCTGGTGACGGCGGGCGGCCCCCGGACGGTGCGGCTCTACGCGGCCGGGGTGACGCTGGGGACGGCCTCGAGGGCGGTGCCGCACGTGGTCCCGTCGGAGCAGCCGCCGGCGCCCACCTCCCCGACGACGCTGCGTCCCACGGACGCCGAGGGAACTCGGAGGAGCACCCGGTGAGCGCGACCTATCCTGTGGGACATGCCCGCCCGCCCCCTCGACGCGATCGACGCGGCGGAGCTGCACTACCCCGAGCACCTGCCGGTGGTCGAGCGGCGTGAGGACATCCTCGCGGCGATCCGGGACCATCAGGTCGTCGTGATCGCCGGCGAGACGGGGTCGGGGAAGACCACGCAGCTGCCGAAGATGTGCCTCGAGCTGGGCCGCGGTGTCGCCGGCCAGGTGGGGCACACCCAGCCGCGCCGGATCGCCGCGCGCTCGGTCGCCGAGCGGATCGCCGAGGAGGTGCAGGTCGAGCTCGGGGGACTCGTCGGGTACCAGGTGCGGTTCTCGGACCACAGCAGCGACAGCACCCGGGTCAAGGTGATGACCGACGGCATCCTGCTCAACGAGATGCAGCGTGATCGCGAGCTGCGCCGCTACGACACGATCATCATCGACGAGGCGCACGAGCGGTCGCTGAACATCGACTTCATCCTCGGCTACCTCAAGCAGCTCCTGCCGCGGCGGCCGGACCTCAAGGTCATCGTCACGTCGGCGACCATCGATCCCGACCGCTTCGCCCGCCACTTCGGCACCGACGAGCGGGGCGAGGTGGTTCGCGAGGTCCCGGTCATCGAGGTGTCCGGGCGCACCTACCCCGTCGAGGTCCGCTACCGACCGCTCGTCGAGCTCGACCCCGAGGGCAAGCACGTCGTCGAGGAGCGCGACCAGGTCACCGGCGTCGTCGAGGCGGTCGAGGAGCTGTGGACCGAGGCGCCACCGAGCCCCGACGCCACCGACATCCTCGTGTTCTTCTCCGGCGAGCGCGAGATCCGCGATGCCGCCGAGGCGCTGACGGCGCGCAAGCTGCCGGGCACCGAGGTGCTGCCGCTCTACGCGCGGCTCTCGGCCGCGGAGCAGCACCGGGTCTTCCGGCGCGCCGGCGGACGGCGCATCGTGCTGGCCACCAACGTCGCCGAGACCTCGCTCACCGTGCCGGGCATCGGCTACGTCGTCGACACCGGCACCGCGCGCATCTCGCGCTACAGCCAGCGCACCAAGGTCCAGCGCCTGCCCATCGAGCCCGTGAGCCGGGCCAGCGCCAGCCAGCGCGCCGGGCGCTGCGGCCGCGTCGCGCCGGGCGTGTGCATCCGCCTCTACTCCGAGGCCGACTTCGAGAGCCGCGACGAGTTCACCGAGCCCGAGATCCAGCGCACCTCGCTGGCCTCGGTCATCCTCCAGATGACCTCACTCGGCCTCGGCGACGTCGCGCGCTTCCCGTTCGTCGACCCGCCGGACGCGCGCCAGGTCGCCGACGGCGTGCGCCTGCTCGAGGAGCTCGGCGCGTTCTCGACCGACGAGCGCGGGCCCGGCCGCCACCGGGGGAGGGAGCGCCGGCTGACCCGCACCGGCCGGACCCTGGCCCGGATGCCGCTGGACCCCCGGCTGGCCCGGATGGTCGTGGAGGCCGGCCGGCTGGGCTGCACGCGCGAGGTGCTGGTGCTCGTGGCGGCGCTCTCCATCCAGGACCCGCGCGAGCGGCCGGTCGACAAGGAGGCGCAGGCCGCCCAGAGCCACGCCCGCTTCAAGGACGAGCACTCCGACTTCGCGGCCCTGCTCAACCTCTGGACCTACCTCAAGACGCAGCAGAAAGAGCTGTCGCACAGCGCTTTCCGGCGCATGTGCAAGAACGAGTACCTGCACTACCTGCGCATCCGCGAGTGGCAGGACCTGCACGCCCAGCTCCGACGCGCCGCGCGCCAGGCCCGGCTGGACCCCGACCTCGCGACGGCCGCGCGGGACGCCGACCCGGACTGGGACACCGTGCACCGGGCGCTGCTGGCGGGGCTGCTCTCGCACGTGGGTGCACGCGACGAGGCCACGCGGGAGTACCTCGGTGCCCGCGGCGCGCGCTTCGCGGTCAACCCCGGGTCGACCCTCTTCCGCCGTCGCCCGGACCTCGTCATGGCCGGCGCGCTCGTCGAGACCTCCCGGCTCTGGGCACGCACCGTCGCGGCGATCCAGCCGGAGTGGGCCGAGGAGGCCGGCGCGCACGTCGTGGCCCGCACCCTCAGCGAACCCCGGTGGAGCCGGAGCGCCGGGGCGGCGGTGGCCACCGAGCGCGTGACGCTCTACGGCGTTCCGCTGGTCACCGACCGCACCGTGCAGTACGCGCGCACCGACCCCGCCGCGGCGCGCGAGATCTTCATCCGCTCGGCCCTCGTCGAGGGCGACTGGGACCCGCGGCACCGGTTCTGGAAGGACAACCTGCGCACCCTCGAGCGGGTCGCCGAGCTCGAGGAGCGGGCCCGCCGGCGCGACATCGTCGTCGACGACGACGTCGTGTTCGCCTTCTACGACCAGCGGATCCCCGCCGACGTCGTCACCGAGCGGCACTTCGACCGCTGGTGGCGCGGCGAGCACCGGCGCACCCCGGACCTGCTCACCCTCACCGAGGACGACCTCACCTCGGCCGCCGGCGGGTCAGTGTCGGCGGAGGACTACCCCCGCACCTGGCGCCAGGGCGACCTCGAGCTCGACGTCACCTACCAGTTCGCCCCCGGACAGGCCGCGGACGGCGTGACCGTCCACGTGCCCGTCGCCGTCCTCAACCGGCTGCGCACCGACGGCTTCGACTGGCAGGTGCCCGGGCAGCGCGAGGAGCTGGCGGTGGCGCTGCTGCGCTCGCTGCCCAAGGCCACCCGCCGGCACTTCGTCCCGGCCCCCGACCACGCTGTCTCCGCCCTGCGCGAGGCCGACCCCTCCCGCGGGTCGCTGACCGACGAGCTGGCGCGGGTCCTGTTCGCGCGCACCGGTGTCCGCATCGAGCCGGGGGAGTGGGACCTCTCCCGCGTGCCCGACCACCTCCGCATCACGTTCTCGGTCGAGCGGCCGGGGCGCCGCGGACCCCAGGTGGTCGCCACGGGGAAGGACCTCGATGCCCTGCGCGAGCAGGCCGGCGGGGCGGTGCGCGAGGGTGTGGCGCGCGCCGGGCGCTCGCTCGAGCGCACCGGCCTCACCACGTGGGACGTCGGCACGGTGCCCGAGACCTTCGAGGGCCGGGCCGGCGGGCAGGTGGTGCTCGGGTTCCCGGCGCTCGTCGACGAGCGCGAGTCGGTCGCGCTGCGCGTGCTCCCCGACCGTGGGTCGGCGCTGGCCGCCCACCGCGCCGGGGTGCGACGGCTGCTGCTGCTCAACACCACCGCGCCGTGGAAGCGGGTGCTGGCCCGGCTGACCAACACCCAGAAGCTCGCCCTCGCCGACAACCCGCACGGCTCGGTGCCCGCGCTGCTCCAGGACTGCCTCGACGCCGCCGTCGACGACATCGTGGCCGAGCACGTCACGGGGCCGGTGCGCACCGGGACGGCCTACGAGGCGGCACTCGCCGCCGTGCGCACCCACGCCGCGACACGGGTCCTGCGGGTCGTCGAGGCCGTCGAGCCGGTGCTCGTCCTCGCCGCGCAGGTGCGCCGCACCCTGGACGCCCTGGCCGGTGGTGCCGCCGCCGGGTCCACCGCCACCGCCCGGGCCGACGTGCGCGCCCAGCTCGACGGGCTCGTGCGCCCCGGGTTCGTCGCCGCCACCGGGGTGGCCCGGTTGTCGGACCTCGAGCGGTACCTGCGGGCGATGCAGCACCGCCTGGAGCGGGCCGCCACCAACCCCCGCGAGCCCGTGCTCCAGGAGCAGGTGGACACCGTCGAGGGGGCCTACGCCGACCTGCTCGAGGGCCTGCCAACGGTGCGCCGTTCGGCGGCGGAGGTCACCGAGATCGGGTGGATGGTCGAGGAGCTGCGGGTCAGCCTCTTCGCGCAGACGCTCGGCACCAAGGGCTCGGTGTCGGAGAAGCGGGTGCGGCGGGCCATCGCCGAGGTGGCCGCGGGCTGACCTCGCGACGGGCGACGGGAATCCGTGCCGGGCCCCGGACGTTCATCCCCTACGAGCACCAGCGTGAAAGGCTTGTCCCGTGCAGAACCCCTCAGACCTCTACCGCCTCGAGACCGACGTCGATGCCTCGCGCCCCGGCGTGCTCCTCGTGCTGCTCGGGGGTTTCATCGACGCCGGGCAGATCCAGGAGACGCTCGGGTCGCACCTCCTCGAGACCGGCGACCCCGAGGTCGTCGCGTCCTTCGACGTCGACCAGCTCCTCGACTACCGCGGCCGTCGGCCGGCGATGGTCTTCGACACGACCCGCTGGGTCGAGTACGACGACCCGGCGATGCTCCTCCAGCGGCTCACCGACCGTGACGGGCAGACGTACTACGTCCTCACCGGTCCCGAGCCCGACTACCAGTGGGAGCGCACCGTCGAGGCCGTCCGCGAGCTCGCCGACCGGCTCGGCGTCACCCTCGTCGTCACGACGCACGGCATCCCGATGGGCGTGCCGCACACCCGCCCGGTCGGGATGACCGCGCACGCCACGGACGACTCGCTGATCGGTGAGGCGCGCTCGCCGTTCGGCCGGGTGCAGGTGCCGGCCTCGATCGGCGCCCTCCTCGAGCTCCGCCTCGGTGAGCTGGGCCGTCAGGCCCTCGGCTTCGCGATCCACGTCCCGCACTACCTGGCCGGCGCCGAGTGGGCCGAGGGCGCGCTCGCCTCGCTCACCGCCATCACCGACGCCACCGGGCTCAACCTCCCGAACGACGAGCTCGTCGAGCGGGCGCGCGTCAACCAGCAGGCCATCGCGGCCGAGGTCGCCGGCAGCGACGAGGCGCGGCAGGTCATCACGGCCCTGGAGCAGCAGTACGACGCGTTCGTCGAGGGTCAGGAGCGGCCGAGCCTGCTCGCCACCGAGACCTCGCAGATCCCGTCGGCCGACGAGCTGGGCGCCGAGTTCGAGGACTTCCTGCGCTCGGTCTCCGACGACGAGGACGACGACCGGAGCTGACCGTCCTCCTCGGTGGACCAAGCCCACCGCAGCGGTCACCGTGACCACGCCGAGGCCCCGCCCGACATCTGTCCTACCGGAGACGTCCATGTGCTCCCGATGCTGGGCCGGCCCGACCCTCGGAGCACCTGGACGGTTGCTCCGGCATCCGGGCCAAGCTGTGGTCCGAGAACCGGAGCACATGGACGGTTGCTCCGAGATGTGAGCCGTTGTGGCCCGAGGACGGGAGCACGTGGACAGTTGCTCCGAGATGTGGGCCGTTGTGGCCCAAGGACGGGAGCACATGGACGGTTGCTCCGGCATCCGGGCCGAAATGGTCCGAGAACCGGAGCACATGGACGGTTGCTCCAAGATGTGGGCCGTTGTGGCCCACGGACGGGAGCACATGGGTGGTTGCTCCGGCATCTGGGCCGAGCTGTGGTCCGAGAACCGGAGCACATGGACGTCCCAGCAGAGGTGATGTCGTGAGAGGGGCGCCCCGCAGCGCCGGGGCCTGACGTTCCGCGTCAGTCCTTGGCCTCGGACCAGCGCCGCACGACCGAGGTGTCGGCGACGAAGCGCACCGGCGCGCCGCCGGACCAGTGGTGGGCGGCGCGGTCGAGCGAGGCGTCCACCCGCCGCACCGCCTCGGCGGCGTGCTCCTCGGGCACGTGGAGCAGCAGCTCGTCGTGCAGGCACAGCACCACCGATGCACCGAGGTCGCGCACCGACGCCCGCACCGTGGCCGCCCACGCCTTGAAGAGCTCGGCGGCCGAGCCCTGGATGACCGCGTTGCGCGCGAAGCGCCCGCGCGCGGCGTCGAGCTGCGGGTCGGCACCGGGTGGCCTGGACGCGAGGAAGCGCCCGGTGGGCACCAGCCGGCCACCGAAGGTGCGCAGCGGCTCGCCGCGCCGCCCCGATGCCGCCGCCCGCTCCAGCAGCCCCATCGCGACGGGGTAGGCGGCCTCCAGCCCCTTGAGGGCCTCGCCGGCCGCCCCGCTGCGCTGCCCGTACATCGCCGCGAGCACGGCGATCTTGGCCACCGCGCGGTCCGATCCCAACCGCTGCGCCACGGGGGCGTAGAGGTCGTCTGCTCGCGTGGCGGCCGCGAAGGCGGTGTCACCGCTGACGACCGCGAGCACCCGTGGCTCGACCTGCCCGAGGTCGGCGCGCACGAAGACGAACCCGGGATGGGCCGCCACCCCCGGACGCAGCGCGGCCGGCAGGTTGTGCAACCCGTTCTCGGCGGTCATCCGGCCCGCGGCGCCGTCGCAGGCCGTCCACCGGCCGCGCAGCCGGTCGTCGGCACCGACGTGGCTGTCGAGCCAGCGGTACCCGTAGGTGGTGGCGATGCGCTCGTCGCGCCGCCAGGTGAGGAGGGCGTCGACGACGGGATGGACCTCGCGGTAGGCCTCGAGCACCCACTTGCGCGTGCTCGGGACCTCGACCCCGACGGCGGCGAGCATCTCCTTGACCTGCACCGGGTTCCGCAGGTCGGTGGACTCGCGGCCCGGCACGTGTCGCAGCACGGTCTCGTCGCGGGCGCGCCGGGCCGCGACCGTCTCGGCGTCACCGACCGTGCGGGGCCCGGCGGCCTCGGCGACGAGCTGCTCGGTGCGGGCGCGGTCGAGGGGGAGGCCGTCGCGCTCGAGCTCGAGGCAGAGCAGGGCGGCCGCGGACTCCGAGGCGACGGTGGAGGCCAACCGCGGCGAGACCGCCTGCGCGCGGGCCAGCTGGAGCCGGGCGACGGTGAGGGCGGCCTCGGCCCAGGCGCCGAGGTGCGCGGGGTCCTCGAGCCACCGGGCGTGGTCGCCGCGCAGGTGGCCGGCGGCGTCGACGAGCACGTCGGGCGGGGGCAGGTCGTCGGCGCCGACGAGGTCGAAGAGGTCACCGCCCGGGGGCGCCGGGACGGTGTCGGCGGGCAGGTCGTGGGCCGCGGCCCAGCAGAGCGCCGGGGCGGCGTCCCATCCACCGTTCAGGAGCCGGTGCGCCTCCGCGACGTCCCAGGCCCGCGCGAGGTGCACGCGGGCGGCGACCACCGCCCGGGCGGCCTCGCCGGCCGACCACCACACCCAGCGCGGGTGGTGACGTGCCTCGAGGTCGGCGACGACCGCGGCCACCTCGGTGGCCGGGACGGCGACGAGGCGGCCCGCGTGGAGGACGGCGCAGCCCGCACCCCCGGTGCCCGCGACGAGCACCGCCACCTCGCCCGACAGCATGGCCGCAGCGTACGGCCGCCCACCGTCACGGGTGGTCGGGCACCCCGCCGCAGGTCAGCCGCGCTGCGTGGCAGGATGACGGAGCCGGAGCCCGAGCGGACGACCCTGCGCCGCCCCGGCCGACCCAGGAGGACGACGTGGGACTGCTCGACCGAGGCCGTACCGGCAAGGACGCCGTGCAGGACACCCGCTCCGCGCTCGAGCGGGCCGGCGATGCCCCCCAGGACGACGGCGTGCTCGGCCGCCAGGCGGTCCGGGTCGTCGACCAGATCCTCGACATCGGCATCGACGGCAAGGGACCGTTCGACCCCGCGTCGCAGGTCGCCGACAAGGCCCTGCGCGCCAGCGGCGGGGACCGTGAGAAGGCGGTCGACGCCATCATCCGCTCGCACACCGCGCTCGCCGGCGCCGAGGGCTTCGTGACGGGGCTCGGAGGGTTCGTCACCCTGCCGATCGCCCTGCCCGCCAACGTCGTCGCGTTCTACGCGCTCGCGACGCGGATGACCGCCGCCATCGCCCGCGTGCGGGGCCACGACATCGACCAGCCGCAGATCCGCGCCGCCGTCCTGCTCACCCTCGTGGGAGCCGACGCCGACGACCTCATCGAGAAGGCGAAGCTCGCCGCGCCGATGGGTGGCACGTTCGCCAACCTCGCGGCCCAGCGCCTGCCCGGCCCGGCGTCGATGGTCGTCAAGAAGGGCGTCTTCTTCAAGCTCGTCGCGAGCAGCGGCAAGGGCGTGCTCGCCCGCTTCGGTCGGGGCGTGCCGGTGGTCGGCGGGGTCGTCGGCGCCGGTGTCGACGCCGTGCTGCTGCGCCGGGTCGCCGTCGACGCCAAGCGCGAGTTCCCCGCCGTCACGGGTCAGATCGGCCCCGCCTGAGCGCGGCGCGGGAACCTCCCGCGCTCCCCGACCGTCACCACCAGCGAACCCACCCGCGAGCCCAGGAGGACCCCGTGGCCCGAGCCCGAACCCTCGCCTACGTCGGCGCCCTCGGCAGGGCGGTGCGCCTCGCCACGAAGCCGGGTGGACCCACCCTCGGCGAGCGTGCCGTGGCCGTCCCCCGCCTCGTGGCCGCGGTCCGCTCCGGGGAGTACACCGGCACCAGCCTCGGCAAGCTCGGCCTCGTCGCGGCCGGCGCCGCCTACGTCGTCTCGCCGGTCGACCTGCTCCCCGAGTCGGTCCTCGGGGTGCTCGGCGTCGCAGACGACGCGATGGTGCTCGGTTGGGTCGCGACCACCCTCGTCGAGGAGACCGAGAAGTTCCTCGAGTGGGAGAAGCAGCAGGGCCGTGGGCCCGGGCGCGGGCCGACCGTGCCCTCCGACGTCGTGGGCTGAGCGGGCCCCGTCGTCCACAGGGCGCCCCGCGGCGCCCCGTCGTCCACAGATCGCCCGGACCCCCTGGCCGCGGTGCCGGCGGGCCACGAACGTGGTCCCCATGACGACCCACATCGGCCTGCGTGGCCCCGGCGACGTGCTCGCCGTCCTGCCCTACCAGCTCGGCTACCACCCCCGGCGCAGCGTCGTGGCCCTGGCCCTCGAGGGCCGGCGCGTCGGCCTCGTCCTGCGGGTCGACCTCCCGCCCGAGGACCACGTCGAGCCGGTGGTCCGCGCCGTGGTCGACCCCCTGCTGCGCAACGAGGTCCGGCGGGTGCTGCTCGTCGGGTACGAGGACACCGAGGACGAGTGCCGGCCCCTCCTGATGCGCCTCGTGGAGTGCCTCGAGGCCGAGCGCGTCACGGTGCTCGAGGTCGACGTCGTGCGCGCCGGCCGCCGCTACTCGCCGGTCTGCAGCCAGTCGTGCTGCCCGGTCGAGGGGGAGCCGGTGCCCGCCGCCGATGCCGTGCCGGCGGTCGCCGAGCTCGTCGCGCTGGGGCGCGCGCCGCTCGCCGACCGGGCGGCCGTCGACCGGCTCGTCGAACCGGAAGCCGTCCGGTCCGCGGGCGTCGCGGTCGCCCTCGCCGACCGGCCACGCACCTCCGCCCGTCGGCGTCGTCGCGAGGCGGTGGCCGCCTGGGGAGCGGTCCTGGCGCCGGGGAGGTCGCCGGGAGGGCGCGAGCCGCCCGCGGTTCCCGACGCCGTGGTGGCCGCGGCGGTCGCCGGGTTGCGAGACATCGCGCTGCGGGACGCCGTCATCGCCTGGCTCTCACCCACGGTGCTGCCGCGCGCGAGCCTGGACCCCGTGGTGCTGGCGCTGCTGGAGCGCACGATGCCGCGCTGGGCCGGGATGGGGTCCTGGCCCCCGCACCCGTCGGCCACGGCGGACCGGGGGAACCCGGGGGAGCGGGGCGACCCGGCGGAGCGCGACGCGGTCCTGCAGCGCGTCCTGGTGCTGTGCCGCTCGGTCCCCGACGACCGGCCGGAGGACGCGGCCGCCGTGTGCACGCTGGCGGCGCACGTCGCCTGGGCGCTCGGCGAGGGAGCCCAGACCCGCGCCGCCCTCGACCGGGCGCTGCGCCTGGACCCGGGGTACCGGTTGGCCCGCCTGCTCGCGCGGCTCGTCGAGCACGGCATCCGCCTCGACCGCCGGCTCCCCGGCGGCCGGCAGCTCGGGCGGGCCGGGTGATCGGCGGGGGTGGAGGAGGAAGGATCGAGGGTGGTCCGCAGGGTGGTCCGTCCCGCGGACGGCCACCGCGGCCGGCGCGCGCGCCGGTACGATCGATGCAGGTCATGAGTCCCAGCGCCAAACCCCGGTTTGCTGGGCGGCAACCCTCCTCGCGGTGGGGTGCCCCGGGTGATGACCCGGCCGCGGCGAACGCTCGCGGCAAGCGCGAGTTCCGAGGAGCCATCTGCGATGACTGCCACCCCGACCCGGTCCACCGGAGCCGTCTGGCGCCCGGGCGACCCCGTCGGCGACCGTCGCTTCGTCGAGGTCGGGGAGGTCCGGCTCGAGCGGGGCGGTGTGCTGCCCGCGGTCACGGTGGCCTACGAGACCTGGGGGACGCTCTCGCCGGGCGGCGAGAACGCCGTGCTCGTCGAGCACGCCCTGACGGGGGACAGCCACGTGGTCGGCGACGCCGGCTCCGGGCACCCCACCGGCGGCTGGTGGCCGGGGCTGGTCGGGCCCGGGGCGCCGCTCGACACCGACCGGCTGTTCGTCGTCGCGGCCAACGTGCTCGGTGGCTGCCAGGGGAGCACCGGGCCGGCGTCACCGGCTCCGGACGGCCGGCCGTGGGGCTCGCGCTTCCCCTTCGTCACGATCCGCGACCAGGTGGCCGTCGAGGCCGCGCTCGCCGACGCGCTCGGCATCGACCGGTGGGCGCTGGTCCTCGGGGGGTCGATGGGCGGGATGCGGGCCCTCGAGTGGGCCGCCACGCACCCGGACCGGGTGGAGCGCGCGCTCGTCCTGGCCTCCACGGCCGCGGCCACCGCCGACCAGGTGGCGTGGTGCCAGCCGCAGCTGCTCGCCATCCGGCACGACCCCGACTTCCAGGGCGGCGACTACTACGACACCGGGCGTTCCCCGCTGACCGGGCTGGGGATCGCCCGGCGCATCGCGCACACCACCTACCGGCACGAGGGCGAGCTCGACGACCGCTTCGGACGCCGGCCGCGCGCGGGGGAGGACCCGCTGGGCGGCGGGGGCCGCTACGACGTCGAGAGCTACCTCGACCACCACGCGACCAAGCTGGCCCGGCGCTTCGACCCCAACAGCTACGTCGTCCTCTCCGAGGCGATGAACAGCCACGACGTCGGCCGCGACCGCGGTGGTGTGGCCGCCGCCCTGCAGGCCTACCGCGGGCACCTGCACGTCGCCGGGGTGACGACCGACCGGCTGTACCCGCTGCGCCTCTCCGAGGAGGTCGTGCGGGCCCGTCCCGGCACCGCGCTGACCGTCATCGGGTCCACCCACGGGCACGACGGCTTCCTCGTCGAGACCGGGCAGGTCGGGGGCGTGATCGCCGAGGTGCTCGCCGCGCCGTGACGAGGCGCCTCTCTGCGGTACGGTCGAGCAGACCGAGACCCCGGCCGAGGAGGACACCGTGACGATCGTCGTTGGCTTCGTCCCGACGAAGGAGGGGCGGGCAGCGCTCGCCCGCGCCGTCGAGGAGGCGAAGGGGCGGGGCAGCCGGCTCGTCGTCATCAACTCCCACCGAGGCGGGCTCGACGACGAGCAGGCCCGGGCCGGCGAGGAGGAGCTGCAGCGCGTCACCGACGAGATGAACGCGAGCGGGACCGAGGTCGAGGTCCGCCAGCTGGTCCGGGGCAACGAGCCCGCCGAGGACCTCATCGCCGTCGCGAACGAGACCGACGCCGACCTCATCGTCATCGGGCTGCGGCGCCGCACACCGGTCGGGAAGCTGATCCTCGGCTCGAACGCGCAGCGGATCCTGCTCGACGCGCCCTGCGCCGTGCTCGCCGTCAAGGGCTGACCCGGCCGACCGGGCTCTGCCACACCGGCACGGGACGGCGTCCTCCGGCCTGTCCGGTGGGCGGCCGGGCCCCAGGATGTGCCGCTTCGCGCCGGGGAAAGTTATAATGGTAGAGCGCACCTGGCCGGACGGGGTCGAACCGATCAGCCGGAGCGCCACCCCGGACCCTCCTCACCGCACGTCGTCGGACCCCCGTGTCCCCGGCGCCGCGGTCCTCCGCGACGAAAGGTAGCCGTGTCGCCTGTGTCCACGACCTCCCCCGATCCGAGCGCTCTCCCCCCGGAGTTCGCCCACCAGGCCCTCCAGACGCTCGTGCGCCAGGGGCGGACCACCGGGTCGGTGACCGGCGAGCAGGTCGCCGCTGCACTGCTGGCCGCCGACGTGCGGCCCAGCCGCGGCCGCATCGTCCTGCGCGCCCTCGGGGACCAGGGCATCGAGGTCCGGCACGACGAGCACGCCGGTGTCGCCGCCGCCGCCACCCGGACGGCGAAGAAGAGCGCGGCCACCGCCTCGGCGACGGCGAAGAAGGCCCCGGCCAAGAAGGCGGCCGCCAAGAGCGCGGCCCCGGTGAAGAAGGCCACCACGACGAAGAAGGCCGCCTCGGCCGCCGCCGCTCCCGCGGCCCCCCAGAAGGCCGCCCCGACCAAGGCCGCCGCCAAGAAGGCCGCCGCCAAGGCCGCGACCGACGAGGACGCCGCCGAGACCGTCGAGGACGTCGAGCTCGAGGACGCCGGCGAGGACGAGGCCACCCCGGCCAAGACCGGCAAGGAGGGCGAGGGCGAGGACACCGGCTTCGTCATGAGCAACGACGACGAGGACGCACCCGCCCAGCAGGTCGTCACCGCCGGCGCCACCGCCGACCCGGTCAAGGACTACCTCAAGCAGATCGGCAAGGTCGCCCTCCTCAACGCCGAGCAGGAGGTCGAGCTCGCCAAGCGCATCGAGGCCGGCCTGTTCGCCGAGGAGAAGCTCAACTCCGGCGACAAGCTCGACATGAAGCTAAAGCGCGAGCTCTGGTGGATCGCCCAGGACGGCAAGAAGGCCAAGAACCACCTCCTCGAGGCCAACCTGCGCCTCGTCGTCAGCCTCGCCAAGCGCTACACCGGGCGCGGCATGCTCTTCCTCGACCTGATCCAGGAGGGCAACCTCGGCCTCATCCGTGCGGTCGAGAAGTTCGACTACACCAAGGGCTACAAGTTCTCGACGTACGCCACGTGGTGGATCCGCCAGGCCATCACCCGCGCGATGGCCGACCAGGCGCGCACCATCCGCATCCCGGTGCACATGGTCGAGGTCATCAACAAGCTGGCCCGCGTCCAGCGCCAGATGCTCCAGGACCTGGGCCGCGAGCCCACCCCGGAGGAGCTGGCCAAGGAGCTGGACATGACGCCCGAGAAGGTCGTCGAGGTCCAGAAGTACGGCCGCGAGCCCATCTCGCTGCACACCCCGCTCGGCGAGGACGGCGACAGCGAGTTCGGTGACCTCATCGAGGACTCCGAGGCCGTCGTCCCGGCCGACGCCGTGAGCTTCACGCTCCTCCAGGAGCAGCTGCACAGCGTCCTCGACACGCTGTCCGAGCGCGAGGCCGGCGTGGTCTCGATGCGCTTCGGGCTCACCGACGGCCAGCCGAAGACCCTCGACGAGATCGGCAAGGTCTACGGGGTCACCCGTGAGCGGATCCGCCAGATCGAGTCCAAGACGATGTCCAAGCTGCGCCACCCCAGCCGCAGCCAGGCGCTGCGCGACTACCTCGACTGAGGTCGCGAGCACACGACGAGGGGCCCCGGGCGAACCGCCCGGGGCCCCTCGTCGTGCCCGATTGCCGCAGGCTCAGTCCTCGTCGTCGGGGGCCGGGGCGCCGCCGCGCCGGAACCGGGCCGGCAACCGGAGCATCGAGAGCCAGTGCCGGCGCCCCTCCTCGGGGAGCAGCAGGGCGCGCACGCGGTCGAGCCGCTGGCGCCGCCCGAGCGCGGCCCGCCACACGGTGCGCACGTCGTCCTGGACGTCGGGCAGCTCGGTGCCCGGCCGGGCGTAGCGGGCCCGTTCGAGGGTGGCGACCACCCGCCCGAGGGCGGCGTCCTCGTCCGGGGTGAGGTAGGCGGCCCGGCCCAGCTCCTGGGAGGCCCGCCGGGGTGTCGCGCCGTCGTGCGGCACGAGGCCGATGTCCCCGAGCCGCGAGAGCAGCGACTGCCACTCGGCCTCGGTGCGCTCGGCGTCGTCGCGGGCCCGGGCCCGGGCGCGGCGCCGCGCCAGCCAGGCCCCGACCGGGGTCAGCGCGAGGACCAGGAGGACGAGCAGCCCCACCCCGATGCTCGTGGCGTTGTCGCGCACGACGTCGAGGACACCGGTGTCGGTGGTGGTCGACCCGGGGTCGGTGGGGTCCTCGGCGGTGACGTCGCCGGTCGGTCGCGGCGCGGCCGAGGCCGAGGGCGACGTGGAGGCCGAGGCGGAGGGGGCCGCGCTGCTCCCGGGGGAGCTGGCCTCCCGCGTGTACCCGGGGGCGACGCCGCTGCGGACTCCGGGGGTCGGCTCGAAGCGCATCCACCCGAGGTCGGGGAACCAGAGCTCGGGCCAGGCGTGGGCGTCGCTGACCCGCACCACCCGGTCGTCGCCGTCGATGGCGCCGGGGAGGAAGCCGACGGCCATCCGGGCGGGGATGCCGCCGGCCCGCGCGAGCATGATCATCGCGCTGGAGAACTGCACGCAGTAGCCGCGGCGGTTGTCGAGGAAGCTGACGAGCGGCTCCTCGCGGCGCGCGCCCTGCGCGGTCTGGTCGGCGAGGTCCTCGGAGTAGGTGAAGGTGGGACTGCGCAGGTAGTCCTGGATGGCGACGGCGGTCTCGAGCGGGGTGTCGCCGTCGTCGGTGATCTCGTCGAGCAAGGTGCGCACGCGCTCCTCGGAGCGCGGCTCGAGGGCGAGGTCCTCGGGGTTGGGTGCGTTCCCCTCGGGGGTGGCGCCGAACTGGTCGGCGGTCGGGGCCAGCTGCTCGTACTCGACCGTGTACTCACCGACCGGCTGGGTCAGCTCGACGAGCCCGTCACCGGTGACCTGCCAGCTGTTGACCGGGAACGGCGCGCCGAGCGGGTTGGCGGGCATCGCCACCTGCGGCACCCCGATCGAGGAGGAGGAGACGGTGATCTTCTCCGTGGTGCGCTTCACCGACGGCAGCGCCGAGGCGCCGGGCAGCCGGCCGTCGAGCGGGACGAAGCTGATGTCGGAGGAGGCCTGCCAGCGTCCGCGCCGGTAGCTGTCGAGCAGCCCGACCCGCAGCGGCTCCGGGTCCTTGGACGTCGTCCGGTAGACGAGGACCGGGTCCGAGGAGCGGTCGGCGAGGTCGCGGGCGATGTCGATGCTGGTCGAGAGCCGCACCGTGCCGCCGCCACCCCCACCACCGTCGCCCCGGGCCAGGCCGTCGGCGATGAACGTGGGGGAGAGGTGCGGAACGATGCCGGGCAGCACCACGGCCGCCGCCAGCGCCGTGCCGCCGACGACCCGGCCGAGCCCGGCGAAGGCCGCGGACGGGTCGGCCGCGGGCCGGCCCCCGGGGGCGGCGGTGCCACCCCAGGTGCGCAGCGAGCGCACGCCCTGCCGGCCGACCATCGCCAGCCAGACCACCGCGGGGGGCACGACGAGCCAGGCGGCCAGCCCGGTGTAGGTGTTCGTGGCGGCCGCGAGGAACGCGGCGAGCAGCGGGATGCCGGCCAGCGCCGGGCTGCGGTACGTGACGGCGATGGCGTCGGTGGCCAGTGCCGTCGCGGCGACGAGGAGGCTGATCGCGAGCGTCGTGCCACGGTCGGCCGGCGCCGGGGCGGAGAACTGCGTCACCGTGGCGTAGGCGTCGCCGAGGAGCACCCCGAGGGCCCGGGCGGTCTCCGGCGTCGGCACCACACCGGCCCAGAGGTGCCCGCCGCCGTGGATGAGGGCGACCCCCTCGGCGAGGACCACCGCCTGGCCCGCGACGACCAGCGGCCGCACGGTCGTCAGCGCGCGCAGCCCCACGCCGGCCAGGGCCACGACGATGACGAGGACGAGGCTCGGGCGCACCCAGGCCGAGGTCGGCGTGAAGAGGTCGGTGAGAGGGAGCGTCACCGCGACGGTCGCGAGCGCGGCGAGGGCGGCGTCGGCGCCCCGGCTGCGGCTCACCGGGCACCCGCCAGGGTGCTCGAGACGGCGGTGCTCCAGGCCTGGGCCGGCTCGGTGGCGGCGTCGACGACCGTGGCCAGCCAGCCGGAGGCGCGCAGCGTCGCGGCGCTGGCCTCGGCGGCGTCCGTGGCTCCGGGGTCCCGGCGGCGCGACCCGCGCCCGCCGAAGGTGCCGGGCTCGACCACGAGCGCGACGCCCGTGGACCCGGGCTGGCGCAGCGCCGCCAGGGTGTGGGCGTCGTCGTCGCCGAGCGGCCCGCCGACGTAGACGACGAGGCCACCCTGGCCAGTGAGGCCGCTCGCGTCGTGCAGCACCGAGCTCATCGCCTCGTCGCCCCCGAGGCGCACCCGGGCGAGGGAGTCCAGGGCCCTCTCGAGGCTGTCGTCGTGCCGGGTGCCGGTGTCCTCGGCGGCGTCGGCGCTCAGCAGGTGCACGGCGTGCGCGCCGGCCACCAGGTGCGCGACGACCGAGGCGGCCGTCGTGACGCACCACTCGAAGGAGCCGGAGCGCCCGGACCCGCCGTGGCCCGCCGCGCGCGAGTCGAGGAGCACGACGGCGCGGCGCTTGGCCGGCCGGTCCTCCTGGCGGACCATCAGGTCGCCGGTGCGGGCCGTCGCCGGCCAGTGGATGCGGCGCAGGTCGTCACCGTCGCGGTACTCGCGCACCGTCTGGTCGTCCTCGCCGTGCAGCGCGACCATGTGCGGGATCGAGCCCTCGCTGCCGATGCCGCTCCCGAGCGAGCGGCCCGCGGAGAGCGGGACGACGCGGGGGAGGACGACCACCTCGGACCGGCCGCTGACCGCCGCGGTGCGCAGGGTCAGGCCGAACGGGTCCCGGACCCGGACCTGCAGCGGCCCCACGTGGTGCACGCCGCGGGTGTGCGAGCGCACCGTGTACTGGACCTCCTGGGTGAGCCCACCGCGCAGCGCGGGGAGGACGAAGCGGGGCCGGTCGCCGAGCGCGTAGTCGATGGCGTCCTCGGCCATGAGGACCGGGGTGGGCATCCCCTCGGAGTTGCGGACCCGCACGGTGACCACCGACCGCTGGTCGATGGCGACCCGTCCCGGGCGCACCTCGCGGGTCACCTCGAGGTGCAGGCCGTGGCGCCGCACGAGGAGCAGCGAGACCCCGGTGAGGGCGAGCAGCAGCACGCCGATGCGGGTGACGTCGTGCTGCCCGAGGAGGATCCCGGCGAGCACGAGCACCAGACCGCTCCCCGCGAACGAGGCTCCGCGGGTGGTCAGCGTGCGGCGCAGTGCGTGCACGAGCGGCTCAGCGCGTGGGGGCCGGGACGCGGACCCGCTGGAGCAGGTCGGTCAGCACGTCGGCGGTGCTGCGCCGGGCCATCTGCGTCTCGCCGGTCGGGATGAGGCGGTGGGCCAGGACCGGGACCGCGATCTGCTGGACGTCGTCGGGCAGGACGTGGTCGCGACCGGCGAGGGCGGCGTGCGCCCGCGCCGCACGCAACAGGTGCAGGGTTGCGCGGGGGGAGGCGCCGAGCCGGAGCGCCGAGCTGGAACGGGTCGAGCCGACGAGGTCGACGATGTACTGCCGCACCGCCTGCGAGGCGTGGACGGTCCGCACCGCCTCGACCATCGCCTGCACCGTGGCGGCGTCGGTGACCGGCTGCAGCGACTCCAGGGGCGAGCCGCCGCCGTGCAGCTCGAGCATGTCGAGCTCGGAGCGCGCCGAGGGGTAGCCCATCGAGATCCGCGCCATGAACCGGTCGCGCTGGGCCTCCGGGAGGGGGTAGGTGCCCTCCATCTCGATGGGGTTCTGCGTCGCCATGACGATGAACGGCCGGGGCAGCGTGTAGGTGGTGCCGTCGACGGTGACCTGACCCTCCTCCATCGACTCCAGGAGCGCGGACTGGGTCTTCGGCGAGGCCCGGTTGATCTCGTCACCGACGACGACGTTGGCGAAGATCGCGCCGGGGCGGAACTCGAAGTCGCGCACGTCCTGGTTGAACACGGACACGCCGGTGATGTCGCTGGGCAGCAGGTCGGGGGTGAACTGCACCCGGCGCACCGAGGCGTCGACGCACCGCGCCAGGGTCTTGGCGAGGAGCGTCTTGCCGACCCCGGGGACGTCCTCGAGGAGGAGGTGGCCCTCGGCGAGCAGCACGGTGATGGCCGTGCGCACGACCGGCTGCTTGCCCTCGATGACCGAGTTCATCGCCGTGGCCAGCCGGCTGGACACCTGCAGCACCTGGTCGAGGGAGGAGCCGCGCAGGCTCGGGTCGGTCGTCGTGCGGGGGTCGTGCTCGAGGTCGCTCACGGGGGTCCCTTCGTCGGCTCGTCCCCCCCCAACGAGCGAGGGGGCGAGGTGGTGCCCTCATCGTGCATCAGCCTCGGGCCCCGCGGAACGGCTTCGCGCACGCGGGATGGCTCCCCACCCCGCTCCACCGGGGCCCTCCACCGCGCCCCACCCGGCCCGACGGGTGGCCCTCAGCCTCCTCGTCGTCCGGCACTGCGCGGCCGACGGGCGCCTCGTGGCCCGGGTGCCGAGAATCCGCCCCACTTCGCTCCACCGGCGCTGACCTGCAGATTCAGCCGTTCGGACGAGCCGATCGACCCGAACGCTCCCGAAGAGGGGCGCTGGTGGAGTAAAGTGGGGAAGACCGGAGGCAGAGGGAGCCGCCGGACGGGTCGAGGAGGTGGCGTCGTGGACGAGTTCCTCGGCACCCACACGCCCCGGCTCGACGACAAGGGCCGCCTCTTCCTCCCGGCCCGCTTCCGGGGCGCGCTCGCCGACGGCCTCGTCGTCACCCGCGGCCAGGAGGGCTGCCTCTACGTCTTCCCCACCTCGGAGTTCCACCGCATCTCCCAGGAGATGCAGTCCGTCTCCGGCTCGACCAAGGGCGTGCGCGACTTCATCCGCGTCTTCCGCGCCAGCGCCCACCCGGACTCCCCGGACAAGCAGGGCCGGGTCACCGTCCCCGCCGCGCTGCGCGCCTACGCCGGCCTCGACAAGGACTGCACGGTCATCGGCAACGGCTCGCGCCTCGAGGTGTGGGACACCGCGCGCTGGAGCGAGTACCTCGACGCCGTCATGCCCGCCTACTCCGCCTACTCGGCCGGCACCGAGGAGGTGGTCCCCGGCCTCTGACCCACACCGCCGTCCCAGCAGCCCACCGAGCACGACCGACCCGACCGCCGGCCTCCAGCCGACCCGACACCCGACGCGTCTTCCCCCGCGCCGGGCGCGGATCGGATGGGGACCAGCCGCCGGGTCGACCCGCACCCGCACCACCGCGCACCACCCGAGACCCGCGAAGGAGTGAGATGACCAGCAGCCGAGGCGACGCCGGCTCCCGCCACGTCCCGGTGCTCCTCGAGCGCTGCGTCGACCTCCTCGAGCCCGCGCTGCAGGCCCCGGGCAGCGTCTGCGTCGACGCCACCCTCGGGATGGGCGGCCACACCGAGGCGATCCTCGAGCGCTGCCCGCAGGCGCGCGTCGTCGGCCTCGACCGCGACCCCGAGGCGATCGCCCTCGCGCAGGAGCGCCTCACCCGCTTCGGCGACCGGTTCACCGCCGTGCACGCCGTCTACGACGAGGTCGCCGACGTGCTGCGCGAGCAGGCCGACGGCACCGCGGCGGGCATCCTCTTCGACCTGGGCGTCTCCTCCTTCCAGCTCGACGAGGCCGACCGCGGCTTCGCCTACGCCCAGGACGCCCCGCTGGACATGCGGATGGACCAGACGCGGGGGATGACCGCCGCCGACGTCCTCAACACCTACTCCCACGGCGACCTGGCCCGGGTGCTGAAGACCTACGGCGAGGAGCGGTTCGCCGGCCGCATCGCCTCGGCGGTCCTGCGCGAGCGCGAGAAGGAGCCGTTCACCACCTCGGCCCGGCTCGTCGAGCTGCTCCGCGCCACCGTCCCCGCGGCCTCGCAGCGCAGCGGGGGACACCCCGCCAAGCGCACCTTCCAGGCGCTGCGCATCGAGGTCAACGCCGAGCTGGAGGTGTGGGAGCGGGCCGTGCACGCGGCGATCGGCTGCCTCGCGCCGGGCGGCCGCATCGTCGTCGAGTCCTACCACTCGCTCGAGGACCGCATCACCAAGCACGCGCTCGCCGAGGGCGCGCGCAGCCGCACCCCGGCGGGCATGCCCGTCGAGCTGCCCGAGCACGCCGCGTACCTGCGGCTCCTGACCCGCGGCGCGGAGGTCCCCTCCGAGTCCGAGCAGCACACCAACCCCCGATCCGCCTCGGTCCGCCTGCGGGCCGCAGAACGCCTCTCGCCGAACGGAGTCCCCGCATGAGCCAGCACGCGACGGCACGGCCCCAGGTCCGCCCGTCCTCGCGCCGCGCCACCGCCCCCACGCCGCGCTCGCTGCGCGTGGTCGCCCCCGCCCCCGCCCAGGGGAACGGGTGGTTCCTCGCGCTGTGCGTCGCCCTCGTCCTCGCCGGGTTCGTCGGGGTGCTGCTGCTCAACACCGCGATGGCCAAGGGGTCGTTCACGATGCGCGACCTCCAGCACCGGTCCGACGAGCTCTCCGACACCCAGGACGACCTGCGCCACGCCCTCGACGCCGTCTCCGGCCCCGGCCCGCTCGCCAGCGAGGCGCGCTCGCTCGGGATGGTGCCCGCCGAGACGCCGGCCTTCCTGCGCCTCTCCGACGGCAAGGTCGTCGGCGTGGCGAAGAAGGCCCGCAAGGACGAGACGTTTAGCGTGGTCACCGAGTCCTCGTCCACCGCGCGCGCCACCCCGTCGACGCCGCCGACCGCCACCAGCCGCTGACGACCCGCGAGGACGCCGCACCCGTGACCGCACCGAAGAAGCCCCCGCAGGGCACCCGCGCGCGTCCTGCCCGTCCCGCCGAGCGTCCGGCGGCGTCCCGACGCCCCGCCGGTGCCGGCGCGCCGCAGCGGAAGCCGGTGGCGCAGAAGGCATCCGCCCGTCCGACCCCGCGCTCCGGCCAGGGGCCCGCGCCCCGTCGTCGCCCGAGCACCACCCGGGCCACCGGCTCCGGCGGTCCCCGCCGCCCGGCCGCGCGCACCGCCCGTGACCAACCCGGGCCCAGCCCGCGGCGCCGGATGCGGGCCCTCACCGTCGCCACGGTCTTCGTCCTCAGCATCTTCGGTGCCCAGCTGGTGCGCATCCAGGGCTTCGACGCCAGCGCGGTGGCCGCCGAGGCCGAGAGCGACCGGGTGACCGCCCAGATCCTCCCGGCGATGCGGGGCCAGATCGTCTCGGCCGACGGCACCGTCCTCGCCTCGAGCGTGGTGCGCGAGGTCGTCGTCGCGAACCAGCAGGCGGTCTGCACCTTCCGCACGAAGAAGTCCACCTGCGCGCCCGAGACCTCGGCCGCGGCCGTCCGGCAGGCCGCCGAGAAGCTCTCGCCCCTGCTCGGCACGCCCGAGGACCAGCTGGTGACGCAGCTGACCGGCACCTCGAAGTACCGCATCCTCAGCAAGGACGTCACACCGCTGACCTGGAACAAGATCGCCAAGCTCGGCATCCCGGGGATCGACCGCGACCGCCGCGAGACCCGCTCCGAGCGCACCTACCCGCAGGGCACGACGTCGGCCGCGCTCGTCGGGTACGTCACCGACGACGGGCGGCCCGGCGGTGGGGTCGAGCTGATGGTGGACAAGCAGCTGCAGGGCACGCCCGGCAAGCTGACCTTCGAGCAGGGCCAGGACGGCACCGCCATCCCGTCCGGGCAGAGCACGACCACCCCGGCCGTCGACGGCCGGGACGTGCACCTGACGGTCAACTCCTCGCTCCAGTGGTACGCGCAGAACGCCCTCGCGCAGCGGATCAAGGAGACCAAGGCCACGGCGGGCACCGTCGTCATCATGAACGCCAAGACCGGCGACCTCCTGAGCGTGGCGTCCTACCCGACCTTCGACCCCGACACCGACGTGGGCAAGAAGGGCGCCCAGCTGGACAACAAGGCGTTCTCGGACGTCTTCGAGCCGGGCTCGACGGCCAAGATCATGACGATGGCCGCCGCCCTCGAGGAGAAGACGGTCACGCCGTCGACGCCCGTGGTCATCCCCAACCGCCTGCCGCGCTACGACCAGCGCTTCAAGGACAGCCACGAGCACCCGACGCAGTACCGCACGGTCGCGGGCACGCTCGCCGAGTCCAGCAACATCGGGACGATCCTCGTCTCCGAGACGCTCAAGCCGGCCACCCTCGAGCGCTACTTCCGCAAGTTCGGGCTCGGCAGCAAGTCCGGCGTCGGGTACCCCGGCGAGTCCGGCGGCCTGCTGCCGAAGTCGTCGACGTGGAGCGGCACCCAGCGCGCCACGGTCGCCTTCGGCCAGGGCATCTCGGTCACGGCCATCCAGGCCGCGTCGGTCTTCCAGACCATCGCCAACGGCGGTGTGCGCGTGGCGCCCCGGCTGGTCGACAGCACCACCGAGGCCGACGGCACCGAGAAGGTCATGCCGGCCTCCAAGGGCACCCGCATCGTCTCGGAGCAGACGGCGGCCGACGTGGGGAAGATGCTCGAGGGCGTCGTGAGCCCCGACGGCACGGCCGAGGAGGCGCAGATCCCCGGCTACCGCATCGCCGGCAAGACCGGCACCGCCGAGTTCTACGACGACAAGGTCGGCAAGTACCGCGGCAAGACGGCGAGCTTCATCGGCTACGCGCCGGCCGACGACCCGCAGGTCGTCGTCGCCGTCATCGTGCAGAAGCCGACCTACCCGTTCTTCGGCGGCTACGTCGCGGGCCCGGTGTTCAAGGACGTCATGACCTACGCGCTCCAGGAGCTGAAGATCCCGCCGACGGGCAAGAAGGCGCAGCACCTCACCCTCGAGGTCGACCCGAAGGAGGCGCTGGCCGACCCCGACGTGCTGCGTGACGGCAAGAAGCAGCCCAGGCGATAGGCTCGGCCGGATGCTCTCCCCCCGGCCCACCACCCCCCGGCGCACCCCGCTGCGTGAGGTCGCGACCCTCCTCGGCGCCCCCGACCCGGGCACCGACGTCGACCTCACCGGTGTCACCCTCGACTCGCGCGCGGTGCGCCCCGGCGACCTCTACGCGGCCCTGCCCGGGGCCCGCGCGCACGGCGCCGACTTCGCCGCCCAGGTCGTGCAGGCCGGGGCCGTCGCCGTCCTCACCGACGCGGCGGGGGCCGAGCGGATGGCCGCCGCCGGGGTGGACCTCCCGGCCGTCGTCGTCGAGGCACCGCGCACCGTGCTCGGGGCCGTCGCGGCGCGCGTCTACGGCACCGAGGACCTGCCGGTGCGGATGGTCGGCATCACGGGCACCAACGGCAAGACGACCACCGCCTACCTCGTGCACTCCGCGCTCACGGCCCTCGGCCACGACGTCGGCCTCATCGGCACCGTCGAGACCCGGATCGGCGACGAGCGGGTCGGCAGCGTGCGCACGACGCCGGAGGCCCCCGAGCTGCACGCCCTCCTCGCGGTGATGGCCGAGCGCGGCCTGGACACCTGCGTCATGGAGGTCTCGAGCCACGCCCTGGCCCAGCACCGGGTCGACGGCGTCGTCTACGACGTCGCGCTCTTCACCAACCTCAGCCAGGACCACCTCGACTTCCACGCCGACATGGACGACTACTTCGCCGCCAAGGCCTCGTTGTTCACCCCGGAGCGCGCCCGGCGCGGCCTCGTCTGCGTCGACGACGCGTGGGGGCGCCGGCTGGTCGGGGAGGCCGGGGTCCCCGTCGAGTCGATCGGCCACGCCGAGGAGGCCGACTGGCGGGTGGCTGCCGACGGCAGCGACCCCGCGGCCTTCCGGCTCACCGGCCCCGCAGGGGTCGACCTCCACCTGAGGTCGAGCCTGCCGGGCGACTTCAACGTCACGAACACGGCGATGGCCGCCGCCGCTCTCGTCCTCGCCGGCGAGGACCCCGCACGCACGGGGGCGGCGGTGCTCGCCGACCCGCACGTCCCCGGCCGGATGGAGCGGGTCGCGCTCGAGGACGGCGGCGCCCATCCGCTGGCGGTCGTCGACTACGCCCACACCCCGGACGCCATCGCCGCCGCGCTGCGCGCCCTGCGGCCCACGACGCCCGGCACGCTCGTCTGCGTCACCGGGGCCGGCGGCGACCGCGACCGCGACAAGCGCCACGCGATGGGCGCCGCGGCCGCGCAGGTCGCCGACCTCGTCGTCGTCACCGACGACAACCCGCGCTCCGAGGACCCCGCCGCCATCCGGGCCGCCGTGCTCGAGGGCGTCGAGCAGGTCCGGAGCGCGGGCCGCGAGCTGCGGGTCGTCGAGGTCGGCGACCGCCGCCGCGCCATCCGCGAGGCCGTGGCCGCCGTCGTGGCCGAGGGTGCCGACGCCACCGTCGCCGTCGTCGGCAAGGGCCACGAGCGCGGGCAGGACGTCGGGGGAGTGGTGCACCCCTTCGACGACCGCGACGAGCTGCTCGAGGCGCTGCGCCTCGCCGGGGCGGTGGCCCGGTGATCCCGATGACCCTCGCCGAGGTGGCCGCGGCCACCGGCGGCACGCTCGCCGGTGTGGGCGGCGACGGCGCCACGCGCGTCGTGGTCGACGGGCCGGTCGTCACCGACTCCCGCGAGGCCGGCCCCGGCGGGCTCTACGTGGCGCGGGTCGGCGAGCACGCCGACGGCCACGACTTCGCCGCCTCGGCCGTGGCCGCGGGCTGTGTCGCCGCGCTGACCTCGCGCCCGCTGGACGGCCTGCCCTGCGTCGTCGTCAACGACACGCAGGAGGGCTTCGCCCGCCTCACCCGCGCGGTGGTCGACGCCCTGCCGGACCTCGCGGTGGTGGGCATCACCGGGTCCTCGGGCAAGACGAGCACCAAGGACCTCCTGGGGTCGGTGCTGGCCACGGCCGGGCCCACGGTGGCGCCGGTCGGCTCGTACAACTCCGAGGTCGGTGTGCCGCTCACGGTCTGCCGCGTCACCCCGGACACGCGGTTCCTCGTCGTCGAGATGGGCGCGCGCGGCATCGGGCACATCGCCTACCTCGCCTCCATGGCGCCGCCGCGGATCGGGGTGGTGCTCAACGTCGGCACCGCGCACGTCGGCGAGTTCGGGTCCCGCGAGGCGATCGCCCGGGCCAAGTCCGAGCTGCCGGCCGCGGTCCCGGAGAGCGGTGTCGCCGTCCTCAACGCCGACGACCCCGCGGTGCGGGCGATGGCCGCCGTCACCGCCGCCCGCGTCGTGCTCGTCGGGGAGGCCGAGGACGCGCAGGTGCGCGCCACCGACGTCGTGCTCGACCGGCAGGGGCGTCCGTCGTTCACGATGACCACCCCGGTCGGCGCGGTCCCGGTGACCCTCGGGCTCGTCGGTCGGCACCACGTCGGCAACGCGCTGGCCACGGCGGCCGTGGCGCTCGAGCTCGGCCTCGAGCTGCCGGCCGTCGCGGCCGCGCTGGCCGAGGCCCGACCGGTGAGCCGCTGGCGGATGGAGGTCACCGAGCGCGCCGACGGCGTCACGCTGGTCAACGACGCCTACAACGCCAACCCCGACTCGATGCGCGCCGCGCTCTCGGCGCTGGAGCGGATGGGGGAGGGCCGGCGCACCTGGGCCGTCCTCGGCACGATGCTCGAGCTCGGCGAGGAGTCCCACGCCCTGCACGCCGAGGTCGGCGCCGAGGTCGAGGCCCGGGGGGTCGACGAGCTCGTCGTCGTCGGACCGGCCGCCGCGCCGATCGCCACCGGGGCGGGGGACGGCGCCACGCACGTGAGGTCGGTCACCGACGCCGACGCCGCGGAGGCGCTGCTGCGCGAGGAGCTGCGGCGCGGCGACGTGGTCCTGTTCAAGTCCAGCCGCGACGCCGGACTACGGTTGCTCGGAGACCGACTGGCGACGACCCCCGAGGAGCAGCAGACGTGAAGGCCGTGCTCATCGCCGCCGTCGTCTCGCTCGTCCTGGCGCTCTTCGGTACCCCCACCTTCATCCGCTTCCTCGTGAAGAAGGGCTACGGCCAGTTCATCCGCGACGACGGGCCCACGTCGCACCACACGAAGCGCGGCACGCCGACGATGGGCGGGGCGGTCATCGTCCTGTCCTCGCTCGCCGCGTACGCCGTGGCGCACCTCGTGACCGGCCAGCTGCCGTCCGTCAGCGGCCTGCTCGTCCTGTTCCTCATGGCCGGGATGGGGCTCGTCGGGTTCCTCGACGACTACATCAAGATCAGCAAGCAGCGCAGCCTCGGCCTGCGCTCGGGCCAGAAGCTCGCCGGGCAGACGGCCGTCGCGGTGATCTTCGCGATCGCGGCCCTGCAGTTCCCCAACGACTCGTTCCGCACGCCGGCCTCGACCGCCATCTCGTTCGTGCGCGACACCCCCGTGAACCTGGCCTTCGCCGGCACGGTCCTCGGGGTCATCCTGTTCGTCCTCTGGGCCAACATCATCGTGGCCGGGACCTCGAACGGCGTGAACCTCACCGACGGCCTCGACGGCCTGGCCACCGGCGCCTCGGTGATGGTCTTCGCGTCCTACGTGCTCATCGGGATCTGGCAGTTCAACCAGAACTGCCAGTGGAACCCCGGCACCAAGTGCTACGAGGTCCGCGACCCGCACGACCTGGCCATCGTCGCCGCCTGCGGGATGGGGGCCTGCTTCGGCTTCCTCTGGTGGAACGCCTCGCCGGCCAAGATCTTCATGGGCGACACCGGCTCGCTCGCCCTCGGAGGCGGGCTCGCCGGGCTGGCCATCCTCACCCGCACCGAGCTGCTCGTGGTCGTCCTCGGCGGCCTGTTCGTCACGATCACCCTCTCGGTGATCATCCAGGTCGCCTCGTTCAAGACCACCGGGAAACGGGTGTTCAAGATGGCGCCCCTGCAGCACCACTTCGAGCTGCTGGGGTGGCAGGAGGTCACCATCGTCATCCGGTTCTGGATCGTCGCGGGCCTGTTCGTCGCCCTCGGTCTCGGGCTGTTCTACGCCGAGTGGGTGGTGGGCGCCGGATGAGCGCCGGGTCCGCCCGCACCGACGCGCTGACCCACCGCGACGCCGAATGGGCCGGGCTGCGCGTGCTCGTCGCCGGGCTCGGGGTCTCCGGGTTCGCCGCCGCCGACGCGCTGCTCGAGCGCGGGGCGCAGGTGGTCGTCGTCGACGGTGCCGAGCCGGCCGACGGCTCGCCGATGTCCGAGCGCGCGCGCATCCTCGACATCCTCGGGGCGGTGCTGCGGTACGGCGAGGACGCCGTCGCGGCGCTGCCGGACGAGCCGCTCGACCTCGTCGTCACCTCGCCCGGCTGGCGCCCGGACCAGCCGCTGCTGGCGGCGGCCGCGGCGGCCGGCATCCCGGTCTGGGGCGAGGTCGAGCTCGCCTGGCGGATGCGCCCGCGCGAGGGCGCCGCGCCGTGGCTCGCGGTCACCGGCACCAACGGCAAGACGACCACCGTGCAGCTGCTCACCGCCATGCTGCGCGCCGCCGGTCTGCGGGCCTGCAGCGCCGGCAACGTCGGCACGCCCATCCTCGAGGCCGTGATGGACCCCCAGCCCTTCGACGTCATCGCCGTCGAGCTCTCGAGCTTCCAGCTGCACTGGTCGCACTCGCTCGCGCCGCGGGCATCGGTGTGCCTCAACATCGCTCCCGACCACGTCGACTGGCACGGGTCCCTCGACGAGTACGCCCGCGCCAAGGGCCGTGTCTACGAGAACACCGAGGTGGCCTGCGTCTACAACGTGCAGGACGAGCGGACGCTGCGCCTCGTCGAGGACGCCGACGTGCAGGAGGGCTGCCGCGCCGTCGGGTTCACCCTCGGCGTGCCGGGGCTCTCCGAGCTCGGGCTCGTCGAGGACGTCCTCGCCGACCGCGCCTTCGTGCCCGAGCGACGCACCTCGGCCGCCGAGCTCGGCACCCTCGAGGACCTGCGCAGCGGCCCCGACGCGCCGGCGCCCGCTCCGCACCTCGTGGCCAACGCCCTCGCGGCCGCGGCGCTCGCCCGGGCGCACGGCGTGCCGCCGGCCGCCGTGCGGCAGGGGATGCGCGACTTCGTCCCCGAGCCGCACCGCATCACCGACCTCGGCACCGTGCGCGGTCTGCGCTGGGTCGACGACTCCAAGGCCACGAACCCGCATGCGGCACAGGCCAGCCTGGCCGCGTTCGAGCGTGTCGTGTGGGTCGCGGGCGGCCTGCTCAAGGGCGCCGACGTCGACGAGCTCGTGGCCGGTGCGGCGGACCGGCTCCGGGGCGTCGTCCTCCTCGGACGTGACCGTTCGGCCATTTCCGAGGCGCTGGCCCGACACGCGCCGGATGTCCCCGTCGTCGACGTCGCCCGAACGGACACTGGGGCCATGGACGCTGTGGTGGCGCACGCCCTCGACCTCGCCCACGAGGGTGACGTCGTGCTGCTGGCTCCCGCCGCCGCGTCGATGGACATGTTCGCGAACTACGGTGCGCGCGGCGACGCCTTCTCTGCGGCGGTGCGGCGGCTCACCGGGCAGGGGTAGGCGTGACGTCCACGACCGCCCCGGCCCGCAGGACCGGCCGCGAGGCCTCGCGCCTGCACGCGTGGGCCGCCCGCTTCGACTCGCCGGTGACCACGTACTACGTCCTGCTCGCGCTCACCGTCGCGCTCGTCGTCTTCGGCCTCATCATGGTGCTGTCGGCCAGCGCGATCACCTCCCTCGACCGCAGCCGCTCCGCGTACACGATCTTCACGACGCAGGCCGTCTACGCGGTGATCGGCGCCCTGGCCCTCGCGGTCACCTCACGCGTGCGACCCGGCGCCTGGAAGCGGCTCGGGGTGCCGGTCCTGGTCATGGGCACCCTCCTCCAGCTGCTCGTCTTCACGCCCCTGGGCAAAGACGGGTTCCAGGGCAACCGCAACTGGCTGTACCTCGGGCCGGTCAGCGTGCAGCCCTCGGAGGCGATCAAGGTCGGGCTGGCGCTGGCCGGCGGCGCCGTGCTCGCCAAGAAGCGTCGCCACCTGCGCTCGCTGGGGCACGTCGTCGTGCCCTACCTCGTCCCCCTCGTGGCCGTCAGTGTCGGCACCGTCGCCCTCGGCCACGACCTCGGGACCGTGCTCATCCTCGGCGCGATCGTGGCCGGGGTGCTCTTCGCCGCAGGGATCCCGCTGCGCTGGTTCGCCATCGCCGGTGTGCCGTTCGTCGGGGCCGTCCTCGCCTTCGTCCTCACGAGCTCGAACCGCCTCGGCCGCTTCGACGTCTGGCTCGGGCGCGACACCGACCCCTACGGCGCGGCGCGCCAGTCCATCCACGGCCGGTACGCCCTCGCCGACGGCGGGTGGCTGGGTCTCGGGCTCGGGCAGAGCCGGGAGAAGTGGGGGCGGCTCTCGGAGGCCCACAACGACTTCATCTTCGCGATCATCGGCGAGGAGCTCGGGCTGCCCGGCACGCTCGCGGTCCTCCTCCTCTTCGCCGCGTTCGCCTTCGCCTGCTACCGCCTCGTCAGCCGCTCCGACGACTTCTTCGTCCGGGTCGTCACCGCCGGCGTCATGACCTGGATCGTCGCGCAGGCCCTGATCAACATCGGGGCGGTCATCGGGCTGCTGCCGGTCATCGGCGTCCCGCTTCCGCTCGTCTCCTCGGGTGGCTCCTCGCTCATCACGACGCTGGGCGCGCTCGGCATCCTGCTGTCCTTCGCCCGCAACGAACCGGGGTGTCGCGAGGCGCTGTCCGCGCGCCCGTCGTCGCTGCGGCGCTCGCTGGCGGTGGTCTCCGGCGCGGTGCGTGGCCGCCGGAGCGGCTCGTGAGCCCAGCCGCCCCGAGGTCGGTCCTGCTCGCGGGTGGGGGCACGGCCGGGCACGTCTCGCCCCTGCTCGCGCTCGCCGACTGCCTGCGCCGCCGCGACCCGTCCGTGGCCGTCGCCGCGCTCGGGACCGTCGAGGGCCTCGAGTCCCGGCTCGTGCCCGAGCGCGGGTACCCGTTGCTCGACGTGCCGCGAGTACCGTTCCCGCGCAGGCCGTCCGCCGCCGCACTGCGGCTGCCCGGCAACCTGCGGCGCGCGGTCGCCGCGGCCGAGTCGGCCCTCGAGACCACGGGCGCCGAGGTCGTCGTGGGCTTCGGCGGCTTCGTCTCCTCGCCGGCCTACCTCGCCGCCCGCCGCCGCCGCGTGCCCGTCGTCGTCCACGAGCAGAACGCCCGCCCGGGCCTGGCCAACCGGCTCGGCGCGCGCTTCGCGGCCGAGGTGGCCGTCACCTTCCCCGGCACCCCGCTGCGGGGCGGCACCGTCACGGGCATGCCGCTGCGCCACGAGATCGCCACCCTCGACCGCGCCGCGCACCGGGCGGAGGCGCGGGAACGGTTTGGGCTCACCGACGCCCCGACGCTGCTCGTCACCGGCGGCTCGCTCGGCGCGGCCCGGCTCAACGGCGCCTTCGCCGCGGCGGTCGCCGACCTCTCGGCCGCCGGGGTGCAGGTGCTGCACGTCGCGGGTACCGGCAAGGAGTTCGACCCGGGCCCGGTCCCCGGCGCGCCCTACGTCGTCCTGCCCTACTGCGACCGGATGGACCTCGCCTACGCCGCCGCCGACCTCGTCGTCTGCCGCGCGGGGGCGGGCACGGTGTGCGAGCTCTCGGCCGTGGGCCTGCCGGCCGTGTACGTCCCGCTGCCCGTCGGGAACGGCGAGCAGCGGCTGAACGCCGCCCACGTGGTCGAGGCCGGCGGTGGCGTGCTCGTCGACGACGCCGCCGTCGACGCGGCCTGGGTGCGCGACGCCGTCGTCCCCCTCGCCCTCGACGCCACGCGGCTCGGGGCGATGTCCGCCGCCGCGGCCTCGGTGGGGGAGCGCGACGGCGACGAGAAGCTCGCCGACCTCGTGGCCCGCGCGGCCGGGGGGCGCTGAGCCGTGGCCGTCACCAACCCGCGCTTCGACCTCGCCGCGCCGGTCCCGGCGTGGTCCGAGCTCGGCGCCGTCCACCTCGTCGCCATCGGCGGCGCGGGGATGTCCGCCGTCGCCCGGCTGCTGCTCGCCCGCGGCGTGCGGGTCAGCGGGTCCGACGCCGCCGACGGCCCGGTCCTCGCGTCGCTGCGCGAGGCCGGGGCCACGGTGTGGGTCGGCCACGACGCCGCCCACCTCGAGGGCGTCGACACCGTCGTCGTCTCCTCGGCCGTCCGCGAGGACAACCCCGAGCTCGCGGCCGCCTGGGCCGCCGGCCTGCGTGTGCTGCACCGCTCCCAGGCGCTGGCGGCCCTCCTCGCCGGATCGCGCGCGGTCGCCGTCGCGGGCGCCAACGGCAAGACGTCGACCACCGCCATGCTCGTCGTCGCGCTCACCGAGGCCGGCGCCGACCCCTCCTACGCGTGCGGGGGAGAAGTGGCCCAGCTCGGCACCAACGCCGCTCTCGGAGAGGGCGAGGCGTTCGTCGTCGAGGCCGACGAGAGCGACGGCACCTTCGTCGTCTACCGGCCCGAGGTCGGCGTCGTCACCACCGTCCAGCCCGACCACCTCGACTTCTACGGCACCGCCGACGCGGTGGCCGAGGCCTACACCGAGTTCGCCGCCACCGTCGGCGGCCTGCTCGTCGTCAGCCACGACGACCCCGGCGCCCGGGCCCTCGCCGAGGCCGAGACCGCCCGCGGGCGACGGGTCGTGACCTTCGGGACCGCCGAGGGCTGCGACCTGCGGATCCTCGACGGCACCGCCGAGGGCCTGGGCACGCGGACCACGGTCGAGCACCACGGCACGCGCCACGAGCTCGTCCTCGCCGTTCCGGGCGCCCACAACGTCGCGAACGCCGCAGCCGCCTTCCTCGCCGCCGTCGACGGCCTGGGTGCCGACCCCGGTGCGGTGCTGCGCGGGCTCGCCGGGTTCACCGGCGCCCGCCGCCGGTTCGAGGTCCGCGGCGAGGTCGGCGGTGTCATCGTCGTCGACGACTACGCCCACAACCCGGCCAAGGTGGCGGCCGTCGTCGGCACCGCCGCGGGGGTGGTGCAGCGCGCCGGCCGGGGCCGGGTGCTCGTGGTCTTCCAGCCGCACCTGTACAGCCGCACCCGCGACTTCGCCGACGAGTTCGCCGCGGCCCTCGCCCCGGCCGACCACGTCGTCCTCCTCGACGTCTACGGCGCGCGGGAGGCCCCGGTCCCCGGCGTGAGCTCCGTGCTCGTCGGCGACCCGCTCGCCCTGCTGCCCGGGCGCCGGCGCGTCGACGTCGGCCTCGGCCGGGACGCCGCCGTGGCCACGCTCGTCGCGGTCGCCGCCCCCGGCGACGTCGTGCTCACCGTCGGAGCCGGCGACGTCACCGCCCTCGGCGAGCCGATCCTGCGTGCCCTGGCCGCCCGCGAGGAGGAGACCCGATGAGCCACACCGCAACCCGCGGCCCCCGACCCCGCGGCCTGGAGTCCTCGGCCACCCGCTTCCGGGAGCGGGCGATCGCCCGCCGCCGCCGTCCGTGGCGCCGTGCCCTCTCCGGCCTCGTCGTGCTCGCCCTGCTGGCCGGCGTCGGCTGGGTGGTCGGGTGGACGCCGCTGCTCGGCGTCCACCGGGTCGAGGTCGTCGGCGTCACGGGCGCCGAGGCCGCGGCGGTCGAGTCGCTCGTCGGCGTCGACGAGGGGACACCGCTCGTGCTCGTGGACACCGCGGCGGTCGAGCGCTCGGTCCGCAGCCGGGTCACCGTCGCCGAGGTCTCGGTGCAGCGGTCGTGGCCGCGCACGCTCGTCGTCGACGTCGTCCCGCGGGTGGCGGCCATCGTCGTCAAGGGACCGGGTGGGCGGCTCGACCTGGTCGACGCCACGGGGGTCCCCTTCGGCCGGGTGAAGAAGGCGCCCGCGGGCGTGCCGGTCGTCACCGCGACGGGCAGCCGGGCCACCACCCCGGAGGCCCGGCAGGCCGCCCTCGCGCTGCTGCGGGACCTGCCCCAGGACCTCGCTGCCGACGTCTCGGCGGTCACCGTGAGCAGCGCCAACCTCGTGACCTTCACGATGCGCGGCCACAGCGTCGTCTGGGGCGGGGAGGACGAGGCCGAGCTGAAGATCCGCGTCCTGCGTGCCCTCCTGACGACCAAGGGCAAGGTCATCGACGTCAGCGCCCCGGACACCCCGGTCACCCGCTGAGAGCCCCCGGACCCGTGGGACGGGTGGGGCTGCCGGGGCGGGTGTGACCGTCCCTGAGGGACGTGACAGGATTTGCCGCGCGGGATGTCGCGACACGCCACGCGGGAGGGTGCAGGAGCCCCCAGCGGGACGTAGCGTCACCCCATCGAGAACCGTGACCGAACCGTAACCCTGTACCTCACGTCGAGGGTTGCCCCGGTCTCCTGCACGCCGTGACCGACAGTGGAAGGCCCAATCCCGTGGCAGCACCCCAGAACTACCTCGCCGTGATCAAGGTCGTCGGCATCGGCGGCGGCGGCGTCAACGCCATCAACCGGATGATCGAGGTCGGCCTCAAGGGCGTCGAGTTCATCGCGGTCAACACCGATGCGCAGGCCCTGCTCATGAGCGACGCCGACGTCAAGCTCGACGTCGGCCGCGAGCTGACCCGTGGCCTCGGTGCCGGCGCCGACCCCGAGGTCGGCAAGAAGGCCGCCGAGGACCACGCCGAGGAGATCGAGGAGGTCCTAAAGGGGGCCGACATGGTCTTCGTCACCGCCGGCGAGGGCGGCGGCACCGGCACCGGCGGTGCGCCGGTCGTGGCTCGCATCGCCAAGGGCCTCGGCGCCCTGACCATCGGTGTCGTCACCCGCCCCTTCACGTTCGAGGGTCGCCGGCGCGCGAACCAGGCCGAGTCCGGCATCGCCGCGCTGCGCGAGGAGGTCGACACCCTCATCGTCATCCCGAACGACCGCCTGCTCTCGATCAGCGACCGCGGCGTCTCGATGCTCGACGCCTTCCGCAGCGCCGACCAGGTCCTGCTCTCCGGTGTCCAGGGCATCACCGACCTCATCACCACCCCGGGCCTGATCAACCTCGACTTCGCCGACGTGAAGTCGGTCATGCAGGGCGCCGGCTCGGCCCTGATGGGCATCGGGTCGGCCCGCGGCGAGGACCGCGCCGTCCAGGCCGCCGAGCTCGCCATCTCCAGCCCGCTCCTCGAGGCCAGCATCGACGGCGCCCACGGCGTGCTGCTCTCCATCCAGGGCGGCAGCGACCTCGGCCTCTTCGAGATCAACGAGGCCGCGCGCCTGGTCCAGGAGGCCGCGCACCCGGAGGCCAACATCATCTTCGGTGCGGTCATCGACGACGCCCTCGGCGACGAGGTGCGGGTCACCGTCATCGCGGCCGGCTTCGACGGCGGCGCCCCCATCCGGCGCGCCGACGACCGGGCGCTCGGCACCATCCAGGGCCGTCCCGCGACCCCGCCGCCCTCCGCGCCGCCGGCGGCCCCGTCCACCCCGGCGGCCCCGCCGAGCCCGGGCCTGGCCCCGTCCTACGCGCCGGCCGCGTCCCCGGCACCGGTCCCGCCGGCGCCCGCCCCGTCCCACGAGCCCACCCCGGCGCCGCGGCGCGAGGAGCAGGTCAGCGAGGAGCCGGCCGTGCGCACCGAGCGCGAGTCCACCCCCACCGAGCCGGCGCGCACCCAGCCGCCGCGCACGGTGACCTTCGACGAGAACGACGACCTCGACGTCCCGGACTTCCTCAAGTAGCAGTCGCGGGGAGCGGGAGGGGCGGGCCGGTCACCGGTCCGCCCCTCCCCGCGTCTACGGTGGTCCGGTGTTCATCTGGGACGAGACCGCCGGCGGCGCCCGTCGGGTCCTCACCGGTCGGCCCGGCGGCGTCAGCCGCGGGCCCTGGGAGGGCCTCAACCTCGGCCTGCACGTCGAGGACGACCCGGCCGACGTCGCCGAGAACCGCCGCCGGCTCGGGGCCGCCGTCGGGCACCCCGTCGTCTGGATGGACCAGTGCCACGGCGCCGAGGTGGCCGTGGTCGACGCCGTCCCCGAGGTCGCGCCGCGCTGCGACGCCGTCGTGACGACCGCCCCCGACCTCGCCCTCGCGGTGCTCGTCGCGGACTGCGTCCCCGTGCTCCTGGCCAGCCCGTCCGGTGTCGTCGCCGCGGTGCACGCCGGGCGCCCAGGGATGGTCGCCGGGGTGGTGCCGGCCGCCGTCACGGCGATGCGCGAGCTCGGGGCGCGCGAGATCGACGCCGTCGTCGGGCCGTCGGTGTGCGGCCGCTGCTACGAGGTACCGGCAGCGATGCGCGAGGGCGCCGCCGCGGTGCAGCCGGTAAGCGCCACGGTGTCGTGGACCGGCACCCCGGCGATCGACGTCGCGGCCGGGGTCGTCGCCCAGCTGCGCGCCCTCGACGTGCCGGTCACCTGGGTGGCCGGATGCACGCGGGAGCGGCCGGACCTCTACTCGTACCGCGGCTCGGGCATTACCGGGCGCTTCGCCGGCGTCGTCGCGAGGGCATCGTGACCGACCGGCGAGACGAGCTCGCCGAGCGGCTCGACGCGGTCCGGGAGCGCGTCACCGCCGCGTGCGCCGCCGCCGGTCGCACCGACCTCCCCACGCTCGTGGCCGTGACGAAGTTCTTCCCCGCGAGCGACGTCGACCTGCTCGCCGACCTCGGGGTCACCGACGTCGGCGAGAACCGGGACCAGGAGGCCTCCGAGAAGATGGCGGCCATCGCGCAGCGCGAGGCGCTCACCGTGCACTTCGTCGGTCAGCTCCAGAGCAACAAGGCCTCCTCGGTCGCCGCCTACGCCGACGTCGTCCACTCCCTCGACCGCGCCAAGCTCGTCGGGGCGCTGGACCGGGGTGCCGAGCGGCACGACCGCACCCTCGACGTCCTCGTCCAGGTCGCCCTCGACGACGGCGAAGGACGTGGGGGAGCGGCACCGGGCGACCTGCCCGCCCTCGCCGAGGCCGTCGCCGCCGCCGGGCACCTCCGGCTGCGCGGGCTGATGGCCGTCGCCCCCCTCGGGCGGCCGGCCCGGCCGGCCTTCGCCCGCCTCCGCGAGCTCTCCGGGACGCTGCGGGCCGAGCACCCGGACGCCGGGTGGATCTCGGCCGGGATGAGCGGTGACCTCGAGGACGCGGTCGCCGAGGGGGCGACACACCTGCGTGTCGGGTCGGCAATCCTCGGTTCTCGTGAGTCACACCGGTAACTTCACTCACGACGAACGATCCTGACCGGAGGGGTCGACGACCGAGGAGCACGTGATGGCTGGCGCGCTGCGCAAGACGATGGTCTACCTGGGCCTCGCCGAGGACCAGGGCCACTACGACGAGTACTACGACGGCTACGACGAGCCCGAGGTCGAGGAGCGCGAGCGCACCGAGCACCGGGGCGCCGAGGTCACCCCGCTCCCGACGCGCCGCCCGGTCGCCGAGGTGGTCCGCACCCACGACGCCGCGAGCGTCTCGCGGATCACGACGATCCACCCGCGCACGTACAACGAGGCCAAGACGATCGGCGAGAACTTCCGCGACGGCGTCCCGGTCATCATGAACCTCACCGACATGAACGACGCCGACGCCAAGCGGCTCGTCGACTTCGCGGCCGGCCTGGTCTTCGGCCTGCACGGCTCCATCGAGCGGGTCACCTCCAAGGTCTTCCTCCTCTCCCCGGAGACCGTCGAGGTCCACGCGGAGGAGGGCCCGGCGGCCCTCACCGGACGAGGCGTCTTCAACCAGAGCTGACGCCGGACCCCGCACGAAGTCCTCCGAGGTCGATGGGTCACACTCGTCCCCATGCGCGCCGTCTTCGCCGTCCTCGCCTTCGTGGTCTTCCTGTACCTCGTCGTGCTGATCGGGCGCGTGGTCTTCGACTGGATCCGCATCTTCGCGCGCGAGTGGCGGCCCCGCGGCCCGGTGCTGCTCGTCGCCGAGCCCGTCTACACCCTCACCGAGCCGCCGCTGCGCGCGCTGCGCAAGGTGATCCCCCCGCTGCGCCTCGGCGCGGTGTCGGTGGACCTGTCCTTCATGGTCCTCTTCATCGGCGTGATCATCCTCGAGTCGGTGCTCTCCGGCCTGGCCCGCTGAGGCCCGCCCCGCCGGCCCGCTGAGCCGTCACTTCCGACCACACCTGTCACGCCAGCCCCGTCATCGTCTAGTCTGGCCGGACGGATCCTCCGGTTCGCGGTGACGCGAGCCCGGATCCGGTCCCGTGACCCGACCGGCCACCAGGAGTTGCAGATGGCTCTCTCGCCCGAGGACGTCCTGAACAAGACGTTCACCCAGACCCAGTTCCGTCGTGGCTACGACGAGCGCGAGGTCGACGACTTCCTCGACGACATCGTCGCCGAGATGCGCCGGATCACCAAGGAGAGCGACGACCTGCGCGGCGAGCTCTCCTCCGCGCGCGAGGGCAAGGGGATGGCGCCGACCGCGGCGCTGGCCCGCCCGGACGCCGGCGCCGCCCGCGAGCTCGAGGAGCTGCGCTCCAAGAACGCCACCCTCGCCGCGCGCGTCTCCGAGCTCGAGGGCTCGCGCAGCGAGCTCACCGCCAAGCTCGGCGAGTTCGAGAACCGCAGCGGTGACGGCGAGGCCCGCGCGGCCGAGCTCCAGGGCAGCGTGACCCAGCTCCAGAACCGCACCGCCGAGCTCGAGCAGCTGCTCCAGCAGCGCGACACCGAGATCGAGGCCCTGCGCGGGGCCAGCGGCGACGTCGACGCGCGCGTCGCCGACGCCGAGCGTCGCGCCGGGGAGTTCGAGAACCACGCCTCGCAGGTCGAGCGGCACGCCGCCGGCCTCGAGGACCGCATCCGCGAGCTGGAGGCCCAGGCCGAGGAGGCGCGCCAGCAGGTGGCCGCCGCGACCGGCGAGCGCGACCAGCACGCCGCGGACCTGGCCGACGCCCGCGCCCAGCAGGGAGCGGCCGTCGACGAGCAGGTCTCCCTCCTCGAGACCCGTCTCGAGGAGGCGCGCCGCGACGCCGACGAGCGCGTGAGCGCCGCCGAGCAGCGGGTCCGCGAGCTCGAGGGCAAGCTCCAGGAGGCCGAGCAGCACGCGTCGGCCGCCCAGGCGCAGGCGCAGGGCGACGGCGGCCTCGGTGCCGCGGCCCTGGCCGGCGCCGGTGGCGGTGCGAGCGCCGCGGGCGTCATCGCCCTCGCGCAGCGCCTGCACGACGAGCACGTCGCCGCGGGTGAGTCCAAGCGCGACGAGCTGGTCTCCGAGGGCCAGCGCAAGCACGACGAGCTGCTCGGCACCGCCCAGCGCAAGCACGAGGAGCTCGTCACCTCCGGCCAGTCGCGCCACGACGAGCTCGTGTCCACCGGCCAGGCGCAGCACGACGAGCTGGTCTCGACGGCGACGGCGCAGCGGGACGAGATGATCGGCACCGCGACGACCCAGCGCGACGAGATGCTCACCGAGGCCCGCGAGCGCTCCACCGGGATGGTGGCCGAGGCGCAGCAGAAGAAGGCCTCGATCCTCGAGGAGCTGGGCCGCGAGCGCAGCCTGCTCGAGCGCAAGATCGAGGAGCTGCGCGGGTACGAGCGGGACTACCGGGCCCGCCTGCACGAGTGGATCCAGGGCCAGCTCGCCGACCTGAAGAACATGGGCGGCGGCGACGGTGAGGCGGCACCCGCGGAGGCGGCGCAGCCGCAGCGCGAGCCGCAGAGCTGACCTGCAGCACATCGAGGGGCCCGGGAACGTTCCGGGCCCCTCGGTCGTGCTCAGGGCAAGAGCACAGGTCCCCGCGGCGTTTCGCGCGGGCGCCACCGCATCCGCTGGCCGTATCCTCACTCGCACCGGCCGGGCCGCACGGGTCCGACCAGCCCCGGAAAGGGTCCCCGACATGGTTGTGAAGCGGGCGCTGTCGGCCGCGAAGAAGACCACCTCGAGCGCCGCGGCCAAGGCCCGCGCCGCGGTCGGGCGTGGCGGGTCGGGCACGGGGGGCGCGACGAAGGCCGCGCCGGCCACGAAGGCCCCCGCCACGAAGGCGGCCACCAAGGCGGCTCCGGCCAAGAAGGCGGCTCCTGCGAAGAAGGCGGCCACCAAGGCCGCGCCGGCCAAGAAGGCGGCTCCGGCGAAGAAGGCGGCCACCAAGGCCGCGCCGGCCAAGAAGGCGGCTCCGGCGAAGAAGGCGGCCACCAAGGCCGCTCCCGCCACGAAGGCTGCACCGGCCAAGAAGGTGGCCACCAAGGCGGCGCCGGCCAAGAAGGCGGCGCCCGCGAAGAAGGCGGCCACCCAGGCGGCGCCCGCGAAGAAGGCCGCACCGGCCAAGAAGGCCGCTACGAAGGCCGCACCCGCGAAGAAGGCCGCCACCAGGGCCGCGCCGGCCAAGAAGGCGGCCACGAAGGCGGCACCGGCCAAGAAGACCGCTCCCGCCACGAAGGCCGCTCCCGCCAAGAAGACCACCGCGCGCTCCCTCCCGGTGCGCGAGGACGAGTCGCCGTGGACCGCGGCCGAGCTGCGCGAGGTGCGCGGCGAGCTCGAGCGCGACGTCGCCCAGCTGCGCGACGAGCTCGAGCACGCCCGCTCCGACCTCGTCGACCTGATGCGCGACTCCGGAGACGGCGCGGGCGACGACCAGGCCGACGCCGGCGCCAAGACCTACGAGCGCGAGCAGGAGATCTCGCTGGCCAACAACGCCCGCGAGATGCTCGAGCAGACCGAGCACGCCCTCGCCCGCCTCGACGACGGCAGCTACGGCACCTGCGAGTCCTGCGGCAACCCGATCGGCAAGATGCGGCTCCAGGCCGCTCCTCGTGCGACCCTGTGCATGCCATGCAAGACGAAGCAGGAGCGCCGCTGACGGGCGCCGACCCCACCCCGACGCCCACCCCCGACCCCTCGCCGCAGGGACGCGGACGCCTCCGCGCCCTGCTGCTCACCCTCGCGGTGGTCACCCTCGTCCTCGACCAGGGCACCAAGGCCTGGGCCCTCGCGGGCCTGACGCCCGGGCAGCCGGTCGACCTCGTGGGCTCGGCGATCCGCCTCAACCTCATCCGCAACCCGGGTGCCGCCTTCTCCCTGGGCGACGGCTCGACGTGGGTGCTCACCCTCGTCTCGCTCGTCATCCTCGGGTGGGTCGTCGTCGGGGCCCGCCGGGTCGACAACCGGGCCTGGGCGGTGCCGCTCGGGCTGCTGCTCGGCGGGGCCGTCGGCAACCTCGTCGACCGCCTGGTGCGCGAGCCCGGCCCGGGCCGCGGCCACGTCGTCGACTTCATCGACTACTTCGGCTGGTTCATCGGCAACGTCGCGGACATCGCGATCGTCGTCGCGGCGGGCATCATCATGGTCCTCGCGTACCGGGGCGTGCCCCTGGGGTCGCGGCACCGGGCGGAGCACGCCGATGACTGAGCAGCGCACGGTCCTCGTGCCCGACGGCCTCGAGGGCGAGCGGGTCGACGCCGCGATCGCCCGTCTCTTCGGGCTCTCCCGCACCCGCGCCGCCGACCTCGCCGCCGCCGGCGACGTCGCCGTCAACGCCAGCACCGTCGGCAAGAGCCACCGGGTCAGCGCCGGCGACATGCTCGAGGTGGCCATCCCCAGCGGCCCGGCCAGCCCGACCCTCGAGGTCGTGGCCGAGCCCGTGCCGGGCATGAAGGTCGTCCACGACGACGACGACATCGTGGTGGTCGACAAGCCGGTCGGCGTCGCGGCCCACCCGAGCGTCGGGTGGACCGGTCCCAACGTGCTCGCCGGGCTCAAGGCCGCCGGCTACCGCATCTCCACCAGCGGGGCCAGCGAGCGGCAGGGCATCGTCTCGCGCCTCGACGTCGGCACCAGCGGCCTGATGGTCGTCTGCAAGAGCGAGCGCGGCTACAGCGTCCTGAAGCGCGCGTTCAAGGAGCGCCGGGTCGAGAAGACCTACCACACGCTCGTCCAGGGCCTCCCGGACCCGCTCGTCGGCACCATCGACGCGCCCATCGGCCGCCACCCCGGCCACGACTACAAGTTCGCGGTGATGGACTCCGGCAAGCACGCCGTCACCCACTACGAGCTGCTCGAGGCCTTCCGGCACGCGAGCCTGCTCGAGATCCACCTCGAGACCGGTCGCACCCACCAGATCCGCGTCCACATGGCCGCCGTGCGCCACCCCTGCGTCGGCGACCCGACCTATGGCGCCGACCCCACGCTCGCGAAGCGGCTGGGCCTGGAGCGGCAGTGGCTGCACGCCGTCGGGCTCGGCTTCGAGCACCCCGGCTCGGGGGAGTGGGTCACCTTCGAGAGCGGCTACCCGCAGGACCTCCAGGACGCCCTCGACCGCCTCTGAGCGACCCGTTCGCGCCGCTCGCGCGACACGGCGGGCGACACGCCGAGGGTGTCCCCGGGGCGACCTAGGATGGTCCGCGATGTCCACCCCCGCCGCCCCGACCCCGAGCCCCGCGTCCTCCCCGAAGGGCGACTCGTTCGTGCACCTGCACGTGCACACCGAGTACTCGATGCTCGACGGCGCGGCCCGCATCGGCGACCTCTTCACCCGCGCCGCCGAGATGGGGATGCCGGCCCTCGCGACCACCGACCACGGCTACGTCTTCGGCGCCTACGAGTTCTGGAAGAAGGCCCAGGGCACGGGCGTCAAGCCCATCATCGGCGTCGAGGCCTACGTCACGCCGGGCACCCACCGCACCGACAAGACCCGCGTCAAGTGGGGCGACGAGCGCACCCGCCCCGGCGACGACGTCTCGGGCTCGGGCGCCTACACGCACATGACGCTGCTGGCCCGCGACAACACCGGCCTGCACAACCTCTTCCGGATGGACAGCCAGGCCTCCCTCGACCAGGTCTACGCCAAGTGGCCGCGCGTCGACCGCGAGCTGCTCGACCAGTACGGCCAGGGCCTGATCGCCACCACCGGGTGCCCGTCGGGCGAGATCCAGACCCGCATCCGGCTCGGCCAGTACGACCTCGCCAAGCAGGCGGCCTCGGACTTCCGCGACATCTTCGGCGCCGAGAACTACTTCTGCGAGCTGATGGACCACGGCCTCGACATCGAGCGCCGCGTCCAGCAGGACCTCCTGCGCATCGCCCGCGAGCTCGGGCTGCCGCTCGTGGCCACCAACGACCTGCACTACACGAGCCCCGAGGACGCTAAGGCCCACGGCGCGCTCCTCTGCGTCCAGTCCGGCTCGACGATGATGGACCCGGGCCGCTTCAAGTTCGACGCCGACGACTTCTACCTCAAGAGCCCCGCCGAGATGCGCCACACCTGGCGCGAGCTGCCCGAGGCCTGCGACAACACCCTCCTCATCGCCGAGATGTGCGACATCTCGTTCACCGAGGGCGAGGGCCGGTTCATGCCGCGCTTTCCCTGCCCGCCCGGCGAGAACGAGACGAGCTGGTTCGTCAAGGAGGTCCAGAAGGGCCTGCACGAGCGCTTCCCCGGCGGCATCCCCGAGTACGCCCAGAAGCAGGCCGACTACGAGGCCGAGGTCATCGTCTCGAAGGGGTACCCGGGATACTTCCTCGTCGTCGCCGACTTCATCACCTGGGCCAAGGAGAACGGCATCCGCGTCGGTCCGGGCCGTGGCTCGGGTGCCGGCTCGATGTGCGCCTACGCGATGAAGATCACCGACCTCGACCCCGTGCCGCACGGCCTGATCTTCGAGCGCTTCCTCAACCCCGAGCGCGCCTCGATGCCCGACTTCGACGTCGACTTCGACGAGCGCCGGCGCGGTGAGGTCATCCGCTACGTCACCGAGAAGTACGGCAGCGAGCGGGTCGCCCAGATCGTCACCTACGGCACGATCAAGGCCAAGCAGGCCGTCAAGGACTCCGCCCGCGTGATGGGCCACCCCTTCGCCGTCGGTGAGCAGCTGACCAAGGCGATGCCCCCGGACGTCATGGGCAAGGGCGTGCCGCTCTCGGGCATCTACGACCCGAACCACCCGCGCTACGGCGAGGGCAAGGAGTTCCGCGACCTCGTCGCCCAGGAGCAGCACCTCCAGGAGGTCGTCGAGACCGCCAAGGGCCTCGAGGGCCTCAAGCGCCAGTGGGGCGTGCACGCCGCCGGCGTCATCATGTCCAGCGAGCCGCTGATCGACGTGATCCCGATCATGCGGCGGCTCCAGGACGGGCAGGTCATCACGCAGTTCGACTACCCGAGCTGCGAGAGCCTCGGCCTGGTCAAGATGGACTTCCTCGGGCTGCGCAACCTGACGATCCTCGACGACGCCATCGCCAACGTGCAGGCCAACCGCGGCGAGGAGATCGACCTCGACGCGCTGTCCAAGGACATGACCGACAAGGCCACCTACGAGCTGCTGTCGCGCGGCGACACCCTCGGGGTCTTCCAGCTCGACGGCGGCGGCATGCGCACGCTGCTGAAGCTGATGCAGCCGGACAACTTCGAGGACATCTCCGCGGCCCTCGCGCTGTACAGGCCGGGCCCGATGGGCGTCAACGCCCACACGAACTTCGCGCTGCGCAAGAACGGCAAGCAGGAGCTCATCCCGCTCGACCCGCAGCTGAAGGGCAAGCTCCAGCCCGAGATGGTCGAGGCCCTCGAGCCCATCCTCGGCACCACCTACGGCCTGGTGATCTACCAGGAGCAGGTCATGGAGATCGCCCAGAAGCTCGCCGGCTACACGCTCGGCAACGCCGACCTCCTCCGGCGCGCCATGGGCAAGAAGAAGAAGGAGGTCCTCGACAAGGAGTACGTGCCGTTCTCCGACGGCATGAAGAAGAACGGCTACACCGAGGCCTCCGTGGCGGCCCTCTGGGGCGTCCTCGTCCCGTTCTCCGACTACGCGTTCAACAAGGCGCACACCGCCGCGTACGGCCTCGTCTCCTACTGGACCGGCTACCTCAAGGCCAACTACCCGGCCGAGTACATGGCCGCCCTGCTCACGAGCGTCGGCGACGACAAGGACAAGTCGGCCCTCTACCTCGGCGAGTGCCGGCGGATGGGCATCAAGGTGCTGCCCCCGGACGTCAACGACTCGGTCGGCCAGTTCGCCGCCGTCGGCACCGACATCCGGTTCGGGCTCAACGCGATCCGCAATGTCGGCCACAACGTCGTCGAGGCGATCGTCGCCGCGCGCGAGGAGAAGGGCGCCTTCACCTCGTTCCGCGACTTCATGTCCAAGGTGCCGGCGGTGGTCTGCAACAAGCGCACCATCGAGTCGCTCATCAAGGGCGGCGCCTTCGACGGCCTGGCCGAGACCCGGATGGGCCTGCTGCGCATCCACGAGGAGTACGTCGACGCCTTCGTCGCGGTCAAGCGCCAGGAGGCGATCGGCCAGGACAGCCTCTTCGGGGCCTTCGGCGACGACGGCGGCTCCGGCGGCGGGGGCGGCGACATGATGGGCCTGGCGCCCGTGCCCGGCGTCGAGTGGGACAAGCAGACCCTGCTCTCCTTCGAGCGCGAGATGCTCGGCCTCTACGTCTCGGACCACCCGCTCTTCGGGGTCGAGCACGTGCTCAGCCAGCACGCCGACACCCAGATCGCCGCGCTGACCGCCGACGAGTCCGGCCGGCCCGAGGGCTCGATGGTCACCGTCGCCGGGCTCATCACCGGCCTGCAGATCAAGCGCACCAAGAAGGGCGACCTCTGGGCCATCGCCACCGTCGAGGACCTCGCGGGCTCCATCGAGTGCCTCTTCTTCCCGAGCACGTACATGACCGTCTCCTCGATGCTCCAGCAGGACCAGATCGCGGTCGTGCGAGGCAAGCTGAACCGGCGCGACGACTCGGTCTCGATCTACGCCCAGGAGCTCACCCTCCCCGACGTCAGCGAGGGTCCGCGCGGGCCGGTGGTCGTGACGATGGAGACCGTGCGCGCCACGACGCAGCGCATCGAGGAGCTCAAGGGGGTCCTCACCAACCACCCGGGCACCACCGAGGTCCACCTGCGGCTGCTCAAGCCGGGCCGCTCCGTCGAGATCCGCCTCGACCCGGCCTACCGGGTCAACGCCGACGCCGCGCTCTTCGGCGACCTCAAGGTCCTCCTCGGCCCCCGCTGCCTCTCCTGACCCGCGCGCGGGCGACCCTGCGGTGAACGGTCGGCGACACCGCAGATCCGGGGGCCGCGAGGGGATGCCACCGGAGCGATGTGCGCCTAGGGTCTACCTGACGTGCCGCCCGGACAGGAGGCGGCGCTCGGAGAACCCAGGAGAACCTCGACGATGAGTACGACTCGACGACGCGCCCTCGGCGCCGGTGTCGCCGCCATGGGCCTGGCGGTGTTCGTCGCCGGCACCCCGGCCGCGACCGCGCACGACCGCGGGCACGGCCACCACCCCAAGCCGGCCAAGACCCAGACCGTGCAGCTGCTGTCGTTCAACGACTACCACGGCCACCTCGAGGCCACCGACCCGCCGCTCTCGAAGACCCTCGACCCGACCCAGACGCCGGTCGGCGGCGCCGAGTACCTCGCGACCGCGCTGAAGACGCTGCGTGCGAAGGCGCCCAAGGGCACCTCGCTCACCGTCGCGGCGGGCGACCTCATCGGCGGGTCCACCTTCCTCTCCGGGCTCTTCCACGACGAGCCGTCCGTCGAGTCGCTCAACGCGATGAAGCTCGACGTCAGCAGCGTCGGCAACCACGAGTTCGACGAGGGCACCACCGAGCTCCTGCGCATGCAGAAGGGTGGCTGCCACCCGACCGACGGCTGCTACTTCCCGGACCAGCCGTACGCCGGCGCCGACTTCCAGTGGCTCGCCGCGAACGTCGTGCTCAAGCAGCAGGCCGCCGCGAAGGGCAAGGGCCACCACCACGGCCACGACAAGGAGCGCACGCTCCTGCCCGCCACCTCGGTCAAGAAGATCAACGGTGTCAAGGTCGGCTTCATCGGCATGACCCTCGAGGGCACCCCGAGCCTCGTCGACCCGGCCGGTGTCGCGAACGTCGACTTCAAGGACGAGGTCGAGACCGCGAACAAGCAGGCCCGCGAGCTGCGCAAGAAGGGCGTGAACTCCATCGTCGTCCTGCTCCACGAGGGCGGCGTGCAGACCGGCACCTACCAGCAGTGCGTCGGCATCTCCGACCCGATCGCGACGATCGCCAAGACGATGACCGCCGACGTCGACGCCATCATCACCGGCCACACGCACCAGCCCTACACGTGCTCCATCCCGGACCCGAAGGGCAACCCGCGCCTCGTGACGAGCGCCGCCTCCTACGGCCAGGTCGTCTCCGAGACCAACCTCGTCATCGACAAGCGCACCGGCGAGGTCGACCGCGCGAAGTCCACGTCGGTCAACCACCTCGTGAGCCGCACCGCGTTCGCCAAGGACGCCACGCAGACCGGCATCATCGACAAGTGGAAGACCATCTCGGCGCCGCTCGCGGCCCGCGTGGTGGGCACCAACGCCGAGGACATCACCGGTGACTCCAGCGGCAACCGCGGCATCGAGACGCCGATGGCCGACCTGGTGGCCGACAGCATCCTCTGGGGCACCAAGGCCCCCGAGAACGGCGGCGCCCAGCTGGCGCTGATGAACGTCGGTGGGGTGCGGGCCAGCCTGTTCCTCGCCCCGAAGTACGCCGAGGGCCCCGGCCAGATCACCTACGCCGAGACCTACGACGTCGCCCCGTTCGGCAACATCCTCACGACGCTCGACATCACCGGTGCGCAGCTGAAGGCGGTGCTCGAGCAGCAGTTCGTCCCCGGTCGCCCCGGTGGTCGTGAGGCCCTCGCGCTCGGTGTGTCCGACGGCTTCTCCTACACCTGGGACGCCACGCAGCCGGCGGGCAGCCGGGTCGTGGCGGGCTCGATGACGCTCAACGGGGTGGCGATGGACATGAACGCCACCTACCGCGTCGGGACGATCAACTTCCTCGCCAACGGCGGTGACTCCTTCACCGCCTTCTCCGCCGGGCAGAACGTCCTCGGCGGCAACGAGGACCTGGCCAACCTGGTCGCCTACTTCGGCGCCAACCCGGGCCTGCGGGCCCCGGCCGACCGCGTCGCGGGTCTCTGACCCAACGCCGCACCCGACGAGGGCCGTCCCCGGCAGGGGGCGGCCCTCGTCGCCGTCCGGGGCGCGGCCGCGCATAGGGTGGGCCCGTGCCGAGCCCGAGCCTCCCGACCCCTCCCACCGCCCCCCGACGCCCGCACGTCCGTGAGCAGCACGGCGAGCGCGTGGAGGACCCGTACTGGTGGATGCGCGACCTCGAGGACCCCGAGCTGCGGGCCCACCTCGAGGCCGAGAACGCCTACGCCGAGGCCCTGACCGAGCACCTGGCCCCGCTGCGCAGCACCCTCTTCGGGGAGATCAAGGCCCGTGTCCAGGAGGACGACCTGTCCGTGCCCGTCGCGAGCGGGCCGTGGTGGTACCTCAGCCGCACGGCGGAGGGGAAGCAGTACGCCGCCCACGTCCGGGTGCCCCGCGCCGACGGCGACCCCCGCCCCGACCCCGAGGCCGGTCCGGTCGGCGGCGAGCAGGTCGTCCTCGACGGGAACGTGGAGGCGGGGGACTCCGAGTTCTTCTCGCTCGGTGCGCTGGCCGTCAGCGCCGACCACCGGCTCGTGGCCTTCGCCGTCGACACCGCCGGCGACGAGCGCTTCGACCTCACCGTCCGCGTCATCGCGACCGGCGAGGTCCTCGACACCTCGCTGCGGGGCATCGGCTACGGCTGCGAGCTGAGCCGAGACGGCTCGTTCGTCTTCTACACGCGCGTCGACGACGCCTGGCGCCCGTTCCAGCTCTGGCGGCACCGCGTCGGGGGCGACCCGGCCGAGGACGTCCTCGTGCACCAGGAGGACGACGAGCGGTTCTGGATGGGCGTCAGCGGCAGCCGGGACGAGCGCTGGATCCTGCTCGGCCTGGGCTCGAAGACCACCTCCGAGGTGTGGATGCTGCCCTCGGACGACCCCGAGGGGGAATGGCGGGTCGTGGCTCCCCGGCGCGAGGGCGTCGAGTACGACGTCGAGCCCGCCGGGGACCGGCTGCTCGTGGTGCACAACACCGACACCCCCGACTCCGACCTCGCGTGGGCGCCCCTCGAGGCGACGAGCCACGAGCAGTGGGTGCCGCTCCTCGCGTCCGGCGAGGGCGAGCGGTTCGTCGGGGTGGACGCCTTCGACCGCGCCACCGTGCTCTCGCTGCGCACGGGTGGGCTGACCGCGCTCCGGGTGCTGCCGCGGGACGTCGCGTCGGTGTCCGGCCACGGCACGCCGTGGGACGTCGCCGTCGACCAGCCGGTGCACTCGATCGGGTTGGGGGAGAACCCGGAGCCGGACCAGAGCGCCATCCAGGTGGTCGTCGAGTCGTGGACCACCCCGCGCACGGTGCTCGACGTCGACCTCGCCACCGGGGGACGGACCGAGCTCAAGCGCCAGCCCGTCCTCGGCGGCTTCGACCCCGAGGACTACGTCGAGTCCCGCGAGTGGGTGACGGCCGAGGACGGCGCCTCGGTGCCCGTGTCGGTGGTGCGCCGCCGCGGGGTCGAGCCGGACGGCACCAACCCGGGCCTGCTCACCGCGTACGGCTCGTACGAGATCTCGTCCGACCCGTACTTCTCCGTCGCCCGCCTCGGCCTGCTCGACCGCGGGGTCGTCTTCGCCGTCGGGCACGTGCGCGGCGGCGGGGAGATGGGGCGGCGCTGGTACGACGAGGGCAAGCTGCTCGCGAAGCCCACGACGTTCTCCGACACGATCGCCGTCGCGGCGCACCTCGTCGAGTCGGGGTGGGTGGCGCCGGACCGCTTGGGGCTCGAAGGAGGTTCTGCCGGAGGCCTGCTCGTCGGCGCGGTGCTCAACGCAGCACCCGAGAAGTTCCGGGTCGCGCACGCCGCGGTGCCGTTCGTCGACGCGCTGAACACCATCCTCCAGCCCGAGCTGCCGCTCACGGTGGGGGAGTGGGAGGAGTGGGGCAACCCGCTCGAGGACCCGGAGGTCTACGCCGCGATGCGCGCGTACACCCCGTACGAGAACGTGCGCGCCGCGGAGTACCCCGCCGTCCTCGCGACGAGCAGCCTGCACGACACCCGCGTCTACGTCAGCGAGCCCGCCAAGTGGGTGGCCCGGCTGCGCGAGACGGTCACCAACGACCCCGCCACCCGGCCGATCCTGATGCGCACCGAGATGTCGGCCGGCCACGGCGGACGCAGCGGGCGCTACTCGGCGTGGGAGCAGGTGGCCTGGGAGTGGGCCGTCGTCCTCGACCAGCTCGGCGCCACCGAGCGGCTGGACGGCGGCACCGTCACCGGGTGACGAGCACCGAGCACGCGCTGCGGCCGACGAGGCGCAGGGCCGTCGAGCCTACGTGCAGCCCCTCGAAGCCCCCCGTGCCGCGGCTGCCGACGACGACCAGGCCGGCGCCCTCGCTCGCCTCGACGAGGGCGTGCAGCGGGTCGGCCCGCACGACGTGGACCTCGACCTTGGTGTCCGGGTGCTCCGGGCGCAGACCGGCCACCTCGGCGTCGACGAGCCGCTCGACACCGGCTACGTAGTCCTCCCAGCTGGAAGCGCTCGCGAGGGTCGGGTCGGCCGCGCCCGCGGCCTGCCACGCGTGCACCGCGTCCACCGATCCGCCGAGGACGGTCGCCTCGCGCACCGCGGAGCGCAGCGCCGCGAACGAGGCGGGCGAGCCGTCGACACCGGCGACGACCCGGCTCCCGGGTGCGGGCGCTGCACTCGCCGTGTGCCCGACGACGAGGACCGGGCAGTGCGCGTGCGTGAGCACCTGCATCGCGACCGCGCCGAGACTCGTGCGGCTGAGCACCCCGAACCCGGCGACCCCGACGACCACGAGGGCGGCGGTGTGCGACGAGGAGATGAGGGAGCGGCTCGCGTAGCCGTCGTGGAGCGCGCTGGTCACGGTGAGGTCCGGATGGGCGCCGTGCGCGGTCGCCACGGCGTCCCGCAGCAGGTGCTGGCCGTGCTCGGTCACCTGCGCGCGGTCGGTCAGCTCACCGAAGCCGAGCATCGGCAGGTCCGGTGCGAAGGCGTGGAGCACGTGCAGGGTCATCCCGCGTGTGCTCGCGACGTGGGCGGCCTGGACGACCGCCGCCCGGGAGAGGGGTGACCCGTCGACCCCGACGACGACCCGCTGCTGGTTCATGACATCGACCGTCCTTTCACTGGCGGAGGACCTCCGTCAGGACGACCGTCCCACCGCCGGTGCCGCCGCGCAAGGACGGATGTCACGGGTCAGCGGCGCAGTCGCTCACCGTCGGCGAAGACGTCGAGGACGACGTTGGCGGCACCGATCGAGCCGTTGGCGGAGGTCCAGGTGCGCGCCTCGTCACCGTCGGCGACGACCACGGACTCGCCGAGCGTCGAGGCGCCGCGGTGGGTAAGGACCACGGCGGACCGGTCGAGCACACCGACGACCGGCGTACGCCGGTCGACGGCGACCGCGCCGTAGAGCCGACCCCAGCGGTTGTCGGCGGCGAGGTGCGGCACGAGGGTGGCGTCGACCAGGCCTAGCCCGCGCTGCCACCGTGCGTCGTCGGCGCGGAAGGCGGCGATGCCGGCGTCCTCGAGGTCGTCCTCCGTCGGGCGGGCGACCGGCGACCAGCGCTCGCCCAGCAGGGCGGTGGCCGCGCCGTCGGCGAGGACGACCGGGGTGTGCCGCACGGCCGTGGTGACGGCGGCCCGCACGCGGCCGTCGGCGAGAACCGGTGCGAGGGAGGCCGGGTCGTCGCCGACGACGAAGGCGACATCGGCACCGCGCAGGGCCTCGGGGCGTACGGCGGAGCCGGTGAGGACGCGCACCGAGCCGGTCCAGCCGGCAGCCCGGGCGGCGTCGGTGTAGGCGGCGCCGGTGGCCGCCGCGCCGTCCCCGAGGGCCAGGACGACGAGGCGCCCGCCGGTCGTGCGGTCCACGGCCCGGGCGCGGGCGACCACGTCACCGAGGACCGGGGAGCCGAGGACGCCGCCGCCCAGGACCAGGGTGCCGCGACCGGGAGCCTGCGGGGCGCGCCACGGGGTGGCCCGGGGCGGCGCGACGGTCCGGTGCTCGCGGGTCAGGGTGCGGGTGCGCAGGTCGTAGGTCTGGTCCTCGGTCAGCAGGTGGGTGAGGACCCGCCGGGCCGAAAGAGTCTGCAGCGCACCGCCCCACGTGTGGGTGGAGCGGAGGGTCTCGAGGTCGACCACCGAGACCGAGCCCTGCCCGAAGACCCCGGAGAGGGTGCGGTCCCCGGTGGCCCGGACGCCCGTGCCGTAGTCCACGCCCACCCCGACCGGGCTGCGCCCCCGGAAGCGCTCGTCGGCGGTGGCGAGGGTCGAGAGGGTGCGGCCGAGCCGGCCGCGCTGGTGGAAGTGCTGGTCGTAGATGGCGCGCGTCGAGCCGAAGGTCAGGCCGCGCTCGAGGTCGGCGTCGTCGCCCCACCACATCAGGGTGGAGCCGCGCCGCAGGCCCTCGGCCGGGCCGAGGTCGCCGACGTAGCCGTTGATCATCGACCGGGACTCGACGGCGGCGCCGGCGCTCGTGCCGCCGAGCACCGCACCGCGGCGGGTGGCGACTGTCATCGCGCGCTCGGCGGGGCTGTCGGCGAGCACCTGCATCGCCAGCCCCTGGTCGCCGCCGAGGACGTAGATGCCGTCGGTGGCGGGGTCGGCGAGCGCGGCGGCGTTGGCCGGGTCGAGGGCGTCGGCGCGGTCGAGGAGCACCGCCAGCCGCGTTGTGCATCCGGTGAAGCGGGCCGGGACGGCGTCCTCGCAGGCGGCGCGCAGCTGCTCGGTGCGCTCACCGGCCAGCTCGAGGTTCTCGGCCCGGTCCTCGGGCGCGTCCCCGTAGGCCGAGGGGACGACGACGAGGTCGACGGTGGGGCCGGACGCGCGGGCGGCGGCGGTGCGCGCGAAGGCCTCCAGGGTGTCGGTCTCGTACCCGCCACCGATCGGCACGAGCACCTGCCGCGGGTCGGGCCGGGGTCCGCCTCCGGCCGGGGCGGGCGTCGCTCCCGCGGCGCCGGCGAGGGGCGCGGCGAGCAGGGCGGCGCTCGCGAGGGTGCATCCGAGCAGGTGGCGGGCACGGCGGCCGGGGCGCGGGGTCATCCCGGCACGCTAGCGAGCCCGCCCTCCGTGTCGGGGGTTCGCGTCCACCCGATCCCGCCTAGGGTCTCCCCATGAGCCTCCTCGCCGTCGAGTGGGACGACGCGGTCGAGCACCGCGGCGCCCTGCGACTCCTCGACCAGACCGTCCTGCCCGACCGCACCGAGTTCCTCGTCGTGCGCACCGTCGACGACCTCGTCGACGCGATCGTCCGCCTGGCCGTGCGCGGGGCCCCGGCCCTCGGGGTGGCCGGTGCGATGGGTGTCGTCGTCGCGATGGACCAGGGCGAGCGCGAGGGGTGGGACCCCGCCCGGCTGGACGCCGAGGTCGACCGCGTCCGGCACGCGCGGCCGACGGCCGTCAACCTCGCCTGGGGTGTCGACCGGGTCCGCCCGCTCATGGGGGAGGGCCGGGACGCCGTGCTCGCCGAGGCGCGCGTGGTGGCCGCCGAGGACGAGGCGGCCAACCGCGAGCTGTCCCGGCTCGCGGCCGACTGGCTCCTCGAGCGCATCGACCGCCCCCGGCTGCGGGTGCTGACGCACTGCAACGCCGGCGCGCTCGCGACCTCCGCCTGGGGGACCGCGCTGGGCGTCGTCCGCGAGCTGCACGCCCGCGGGCGGGTCGAGCTGGTCCACGTCGACGAGACCCGCCCGCTGCTGCAGGGGGCCCGGCTCACCGCGTACGAGCTCGCCGAGGAGGGCATCCCGCACGTCGTGCAGGTCGACAGCGCCGCCGCGTCCTCGATCCTGCGCGGTCTGGTCGACTGCGCCGTCGTCGGCGCGGACCGCATCGCGGCCAACGGCGACGTGGCCAACAAGGTCGGCACGCTCGGGGTGGGCCTGGCCTGCCGCGAGGCGGGCATCCCGCTGCTCGTGGCCGCCCCGTGGTCGACGGTGGACCTCGCGATGGCCGACGGCTCGAGCATCGAGATCGAGGAGCGGCCCGGTGAGGAGGTCACCGGCGAGGGCGACCGGCGGACGGCGCCGGCCGGGAGCCGTGGCTTCAACCCGGCCTTCGACGTGACCCCGGCCCGCTTCGTCTCGGCGGTCGCGACCGAGCGCGGGGTCGTCGAGCCCGCCGCCGGGGTGGGCCCGGGGAGCGTCCAGTCCCCTTCCGCGTGAAGAATTATGCTTCATTCGGCCGTGATGAAGGTATGATCTTCAGATGGACGAGATGAACCCAAGGGCTTCACTGGTGGTCCTCATCGGCGACATCGTCGACTCGCGCATCTCGGGCGACCGGCGGGCCGTCCACGACGCCGTCGTCGCGGCCCTCGAGGGGGTCGAGGCGCTCGTCCCCTCGGTGCGCGGCCTGCGGATCACGGTGGGCGACGAGTTCCAGGGCGCCTACACCTCGCTCGGTGCGGCGCTGGACGCCGCGCTGCGCGTCCGGCTGGCGCTGTCCCCCGACGTCGACGTGCGGATCGGGGTCGGCCGGGGGGTCGTGACCGTGCTCGACGCCGAGCGCGGGATCGAGGACGGGCCGGGCTGGTGGGCCGCGCGGGCGGCGATCGAGCACGTCGAGGCCGCCGCCGAGCGGGCGCCCACCCGCACCCTGCGCACCGGGTACCGCGCGGAGGGTCGGCGCGGGTCCGAGGTCGACGCGGTCAACGCCGCCCTGCTCTGTCGGGACCATCTGGTTGGCTCGCTCTCGGACCGATCGACCCGACTCCTCCGAGGACTCATGGACCCCCGCACCACCCAGGCCGAGCTCGCCGAGCGCGAGGGCGTCAGCGCCTCCGCCGTCTCGCAGCGCGTCCGCGCCGACGGCATCGGGGCGGTCCTCGCCGCCCACGAGCTGCTCCGGGGCCTGCCGTGACCTGGCTCGGGGTCTGGCTCGTAGGGGTGGGCCTGGCCGACCTCGTGCGCTCCTCCCCGCGTCCGCAGGTCCGGCGCTGGGCGGTCGGGGTCGGGCTCGTCGCGACGGCCGGCCTCGGCGCGCTCGGCGGCCTGCTCGCGCCCACGGACCTCGTCGTCGGTCTCGGGGCGGCGCTCGCCCTCCTGCTGTGGGTCCGCTGGTCGCAGCAGGCCCTCCTCACGGGGACGGGCCACGTCCCCGCCCTCGGGGCGCTGGCGCTCGGCGCGGTGTGGCTCGTCGCCCTGTCCGGCTGGTCCTCCGACGCCGGCGGCCTGCTCGGGCGGTGGCTGCGCTGGGCCGACCTCCCGGCGGTCGGCGCGAACGCCGACCCCGGGCAGGTGCTGCTCGTGGCCGGGCTGCTCCTCGCGAACCTCGCGACCGGCAACATCATCGTGCGCCTCGTCCTCGTGAGCGTCGGGGCGCTGCGGCCGGCTGACCGCACGAGCGACCCCGGGGCCGAGCCGGCCGAGCAGCTGCGCGGCGGCCGGCTGCTCGGGCCGATGGAGCGGGTCCTCATCATCGGGCTGGGGCTCGCCGGCCAGGTCACGGCGGCCGGGCTCGTCATCGCCGCGAAGGGGCTCATCCGCTTCCCCGAGCTGCAGAGCAAGCGCTCGGACCACGAGTCGGTCGAGGGCGCCGGCATCGACCAGGTCACCGAGTACTTCCTCGTCGGGTCCTTCGTCTCGTGGCTGCTCGCCCTCGGCAGCCTCGTCCTCACCCGCTGACGCACCCGGATGCGTGCGTCAGACGTCGATGATCCGGTCGCGCCACTCCGGCGGGAAGTCCGCGGTCGTGTCGCCGGCCACGAGCAGCCGGTAGGTCATCGCCGCCGCCTCCTCGAGGTTCAGGGCGCGGCGCAGCGCCATCGCCACGGTGTCCCCGAGCGCCGAGCAGCCGTGGTGGGCGAGGACCACCGCGTCGTGCTCACGGGCCGCCTCGGCCGCGGCGTCGGCGAGCTCGGTGCTACCGGACGGGATGAACGGCACCCGGCCGGCGCTGCCGAGGTAGTACTGGTGGTCCAGCGTCGTGAAGCGGATCGGTGCGCCGAGCAGGTCGACGAGCAGGACGTGCTGCGGGTGCAGGTGCACGATGGCGGCCACGTCGGGGCGCACGGCGTAGGTCCGCTGGTGCAGCCGCCACTCGACGGAGGGGCGCTCGGCGCCGGCGACCCGCTCGCCCTCGGGGGTCAGCTCGGTGAAGTCGCCCTCGGTGAGGCGGTCCAGCCAGGTGCCGGTGGCGGTGACGACGAAGCGGTCGGTGCCGGGCACGCGGGCCGAGAGGTTGCCCCCGCTGGCCTGCACGAGGCCGCGGTCCACGACGTGCCGGCCGGCGTCGACGAGCTGGGCGATGGTCTCCGCGCGGGCGTCGGTCATGGGGCGATCATGGTCCATCCGTCCCGCACCGGGGCGTAGGGTCCCGGGAACCCCCTGCGGCGCACCGGGCGTTCGCCGGGGGAGGGGCCGGACCCGGCCACCGCCACGGAGGGACAGTGATGGGACTTCTCGACAGGATCCTCGGCCGGGTGCCGAGCGAGCAGCAGCGCCAGACCCCGACGTCGTCGGGCACCGGATGGTCCTCGGACGCGCAGGGCCCGCTGGCCGCGTCCGGCTCGGCCGCCCTCCCGCGTCCCGGCGCCTCCGAGGACGACCGGGCGGTGGCGCGCTACCGCTACCTGCTGCGCACCGCGCCCCCGGAGCAGCTCGAGGCGCTGCACGCCGAGGCCTTCGCCCGGCTCACCCCGGAGCAGCGGCAGCAGCTGCTCACCGAGCTGGCCCAGTCGGCGCCCGCGGGGGAGCGGCCGACCTCGGCCGAGCCCGCCGACCTCGCTCGTGCGGCCACCCGCGCCGAGATGCGGCAGCCGGGCCTGCTGCAGAACACCTTCTCGCGCGGGTCGTTCGCCGGTGGCGCCGGTGGGATGTTCATGGGCTCGATGATGGGGACCGTGGCCGGCGTCGTGGTCGGCTCGGTCATCGCGGACTCCCTGCTCGACGGGTTCGGCGACAGCCCGGAGGCGCAGGACGTCGCCGCGGCCGGTGACGGCTCGAGCGACCTCGGCGACGCCTCGGCCGCGGACGGGGCAGACCCGGGAACGGCCGACACCGGCTACGACGGGGGCGGCGACGCCGGCGGTGGCTGGGACGCGGGCGGTGGCGACTTCGGTGGCGGCGGGGACTTCGGGGGAGGCGACTTCGGCGGGTTCTGACCCGTCGCTCAGGCGCGCGACCAGCGCTGCAGCAGCACGCCTCCGGGCAGCGGGGTGACCTCGCCGAGGGTCCAGGCGCGCGGTGCGTCCAGGCCGCGGAAGAGCGGGACGCCGCTCCCGAGGGCGACGGGGTTGACCTTGAGGTGCAGCTCGTCGATCTCGTCGACGAGCTGCGCCGCGAGGTGCCCGCCGCCGCAGAGCCAGATGCCGAGGCCGTCGCGCGCCTTGAGGCCCCGGACGTGGCCGACCGGGTCGTCGTGCACGACCGTGACCGTGGGATCCTCCGGCAGGTCGTCGCGGTGCGTCACGACGTGCTGGTCGAGGTGCGGGTAGGCGCTGGTCAGGCCGGCGTCCAGGGCGGGCTGGTGGGTGGCGCGACCCATGACGACGGTGTCGAAGTGGCGCGGCGGTGCGTCCACGCCGAGCGCCTCGCGCACGTGCGCCGGGCAGGTCTCCGGGTACTCCGCGAAGAGCGCCTGCAGGGTGGCCGGATCGGTCGGGAACGCCGCGAACCCGCCGTCGTCGTCGGCGATGAAGCCGTCGAGCGAGATGGCGACGTAGTAGACGAGGGGGCGCACGGGACTCCTGGGTCGAGCGGTCGAGGGGGGGCGACGACACCGTACGTGGCCGGTCCGCCGGCCCGCACGCGGGTATCCGGGGGGCCGCCGTAGGGTCGGGGGAGCATCCCGTCGACGAGAGGACGTCGTGGCCTACTTCGAGCGGCTCGACGAGACGCGCTTCCGCGCCACCGAGCACACCAGCGGCGCCTGGCGCGAGGACGAGCAGCACATCGCCCCGGCGCTCGGGCTGCTCGCCCACGTGGTCGAGCGCGACGCCGCCGCGCGGCGCGAGGACGTCCTCGTCGCGAGCCGGCTGTCCTACGACATCCTCGGCACGGTGCCCGTCGCGGAGGTGGGGACGACGGTGACCGTGCTCCGGGCAGGACGCACCATCGAGCTCGTCGAGGCGTCGATGACGCACGGCGGGCGCACGGTCGCCGTCCTGCGCGCCTGGCTGCTCCAGACGCGGGACTCGTCGTCGGTGGCCGGGACGAGCGTGGCCCCCGTCCCCGGACCGGGCGAGCTGCCCGCGTGGACCCCGAGCGAGACCTGGCCGGGCGGCTTCATCGGCACCGTCGAGCTGCGCCGTCACCTCGAGGGGCCGGGCCGCGGGTGGTTCTGGGTGCGCACGCCGCACGCCCTGCTCGACGACGAACCGGTCGGCGCCACAGCCCGTTTCGCGGGGCTGCTCGACATCGCGAACGGGATGACCGTGCGGGCCGACCCTGCTCTCGTGCACTTCCCCAACGTCGACCTGACCGCGCACCTGCTGCGCGTGCCGGAGGGGGAGTGGCTCGGCATCGACGCGTCACAGACGTTCGGGGACAACGGGATCGGCCTCACCAGCAGCACGCTGCACGACGCCGCAGGTCCGCTGGGGTCGCTCGCGCAGTCCCTGACCGTCCGCCCGCGGGGGGCCTGACCGTCAGTCCGGCAGGTGGCCGGCGAGCCGCCAGAGGCCGGGGCCGTCCAGGTCGTCGAGCGCGTGCCGCCGGCCCGCCATCGCCATGAGGACGGCCTCGCCCGGGCCGCGCACCTCGGGCCCGCGCCCGAAGGACCAGTCGAGGTCGGTGGCCACGAGCCGCAGCCCCCGGGCGCGCCACGCGCCGCGTACCGGCGGGGCGGTGAGCGCGAACGACATCACCGGACGCAGCCGATCCGCCGGGACCTCGCGCGGCCGACCGAGCGGCCGACGGATGTCCTGCTGGTGGATCATCCCGTCGCACAACCCGACTCGCCCACCGAAGAGGGCAGCGGGACCGGAGGGTTCCAGGTGCTCGCGCAGAAGCTCGACGAGCCGCGCCGGCTCGGCGGTGGCGAGGTCCTCGACGCCGGCCGCGTTCATCCGGTCCGGGAGACCGCGGCCGCGGCGCACCATCGACACGAGCCCGGCGCGGCCCACGACCTCGTAGCTGAGGACGTGGGCCACGACGTCGCGGACCCGCCACCGCGCACAGAGCGAGGGTGCCTCCCACTCGTGGGGAGCGAGGTCCTCGAGGAGGGCGAGCAGGTCGCGGCGCTCGGCGACGACGAGGTCGGTGACGGTCATCGGCCCAGTGTGCCGCGCCGGAAGGTCAGCGCACGTTGGCCTTGAGCGCGGAGTCGATCGCCGTGGCCTTGGCCACCGTCAGGTAGGACCAGCTGTGGTGCTCGAACCAGCGGGCGCCCATCCGGACCGCTTCGTCGCTGGCGGCGACGGCCGCTGCGCTGGTGGGCGTGGTGGAGCCGGCGGCGGTGCCGGGGGCGAGGGTGGCCTGGAAGGCGATGGGGCGGCCGAGGTCGGCGCGCTTGTGCATCCAGGAGTAGAGGTTGGGTGCGCTGGTGAGGCTGGCGGCGGCGGCGGTGTAGTCGCCGGCGCCCCAGCCGTAGTCGGTGAAGACGACACGCTTGCCGTAGGCCGTGTCCCAGGCGTTGGCCAGGGTGAGCCCCTCGGTCCAGGACCCCTTCTCCCCGCCCGCGACCGGGTAGGTGAAGCGGCCGTGCAGAGGCATCTCGACGACGGTGCGGGGGAAGGCGGCGGTGGTGGCGGCCAGCCCGGCGTTCTGGGCGGCGACGACCTTGTCCTTGGTCAGCCCGGCGGTGTGGAGCGCGGCGCCGGAGGCCTCACCGCCGGTGATCCACGGCTCGTCGTAGACCAGGGAGGTGCCGAACATGTTGACCGAGGCGATGCGCGGGTTGGCGTCGTAGCGGGCGCCGAGGGCGGTCACGAACTTCTTGTAGGCGGCGGTGTAGCGGGGGGTCCAGTACTTGCCGACGGAGGCGGTGACGCCGTCCTTCTTGTTGGTCACCTGGACGCTGCCGGCGGCGGTCTTGAGCCACTGGGGCGCGAACTGCCCACCGCCCACGTGCACGCGCACGACGAGGTCCGGGTCGGAGGCCAGCAGCCGGTCGATGGCGGTCCAGTCGTAGCCGCCCTCGCGCGGCTCGAGGTCGGACCAGCGGACCTTGAGCCACTGGTGCTCGACGCCGCGGCGGTCGCGGTCGGCCGTGGTGGTGCCGTAGAGGCCGCCGTAGTTCGTCTTGGTGGTGGTGGTAGCTGCCGGCGCCGCGGCGGCGGCGTTCGCCGGAGCGGCGGTCGGGGCCGTGCTTCCGGTGGTCGTGCCGCCCGAGGCGGTGCCGACCGAAGGGGTCTGGGCCGCGGTGGCGGGTCCTGCGATGGCGGTCCCCGCGGCGAGGGCCACGAGGGCAGCGGTGAGCGAGGTGGTGGTGACGTGCAAGAGGTGACTCCAGGGGTGGGGGTCGTCGCGTCGTGCGACGACCGGCGGTCGTGCGTTCTCCCCCTGCAGCCGTGGCGGACCCTGCTCCGAGCACGACGACCATCGACGGTAGACGGGCCGACGGGAGCCACCCAAATCGCGCCTGAGAACGGCCGGGCGGCGGCGATCGAACCCGCTGCTCAGCGGGGTCGCGCTCTCTCAGGTGCGGGGACGGGTCCGAACCGGCCACGCGGCGACGGAGGCGGTGACGGCACCGATCGGGGCGATGCCGACGCGGCATGGCCCGGTTCGATGTGGAGTGTGCAGCTCGCACGCCACGGAACAGCCGCCACCGGGGCGTCGGCGGTGGGTCTTGACACCCACGGCGAGGCGGCGGACCATCCGATCCACCACCAGCGTTGCTGAGCGTTCGGGGAGGGCGGAGGGACGAGTCGACGCGTGAGGCGCCGCGGCGCAGTCGGGGTCCTGGAAGCGGTGGTCGGCACGTCCACCGGCTGGCTGCTGATCGTCGACCGGCCCATCAGCACATGGGTGTGACGACGCCCGGACCAGCGACGACCCGCGTGGTCACACTGGCCGCTGCTGCCGGCCTGGGCGTCGGCGCGGTGCTCGGTGTGGTGGGCACGTCGCTGGTCAACCAGGCGGAGACGCCGTCCGTGGAGCGGGCCGTGATCGACAGCGTGGACACCGACGGCGGAATGGTCTGCCTGCGCCAGGAGACAGGCAGCCAGGTGGACTGCTTCGCCTCAGCCGTGGCAGGCCTGTCCGCCGGTGACGCCATCGACTACTCCCTGACCACCGCGGCGACGGACCCGAGCGCGCCCGGCAGCGGCACCCACCAGGTCTTCACCTGGGCGGTACCGGTTCGCTGAGCCGGGCACACCGGTCTGCGGCCCCGGCCGCGTCTGGACGGTGCGCCGGACGCGCAGTCGGGCACGGACGCGGCGACGCCCCCGCCGGCGGACCGGCGGGGGCGTCGTCAGGTGCAGCGGCTCAGATGTCGAAGTACATCTCGAACTCGTGCGGGTGCGGGCGGAAGCGGATCGGGTCCACCTCGTTCTTGCGCTTCCACTCGATCCAGGTCTCGATGAGGTCCTCGGTGAAGACGTCGCCCTCGAGGAGGAACTCGTGGTCGGCCTCGAGCGCGTCGAGGACGGCCGGCAGCGAGCCGGGGACCTGGGCGATGGCCTCGTGCTCCTCCGGCGGGAGCTCGTAGAGGTCCTTGTCCACCGGCTCCGGCGGCTCGATGCGGTTCTTGATGCCGTCCAGGCCCGCCATGAGCTGCGCGGCGAAGCACAGGTAGGGGTTGGAGCTCGGGTCCGGGATGCGGAACTCGATGCGCTTGGCCTTCGGGCTGTCGCCGGCGATCGGGATGCGCACGCAGGCGGAGCGGTTGCGGGCCGAGTACACGAGGTTCACGGGGGCCTCGTAGCCGGGGACCAGGCGGTGGTAGCTGTTGACCGTCGGGTTCGTGAAGGCCAGCAGCGCCGGGGCGTGCTTGAGCAGGCCGCCGATGTACCAGCGGGCGAGGTCGGAGAGGCCGCCGTAGCCGCGCTCGTCGTAGAAGAGCGGCTCGCCACCCTTCCAGAGGGACTGGTGCGTGTGCATGCCCGAGCCGTTGTCGCCGAAGATCGGCTTCGGCATGAACGTGGCGGTCTTGCCGCCCTCCCACACCGTGTTCTTGACGACGTACTTGAACTTCATCATGTCGTCGCCGGACTGGAGCAACGTGTTGAAGCGGTAGTTGATCTCCTGCTGGCCCGCGGTACCGACCTCGTGGTGGCTGCGCTCGACCTCGATGCCGACCTTGGCCAGGTTGAGGCAGATCTTGTCGCGGGTGTCGGCGAAGTGGTCGACCGGCGGGACGGGGAAGTAGCCGCCCTTGTACCGGGTCTTGTAGCCGCGGTTGCCGCCGTCCTCGACGCGGCCGGTGTTCCACGCGGCCTCGACGGAGTCGATGTAGTAGTAGCTCGCGTTGGCCTTGGTCTCGAAGCGCACGTCGTCGAAGACGTAGAACTCCGCCTCGGCCCCGAAGTACGCGGTGTCGGCGATGCCGGTGGACTTCAGGTAGGCCTCGGCCTTGGCCGCGATGTTGCGCGGGTCGCGGCTGTAGGGCTCACCGGTGAACGGGTCGACGATGCTGAAGTTCATGATCAGCGTCTTCTCGGCCCGGAACGGGTCGACGTAGGCCGTCGTGGGGTCCGGGATGAGCTTCATGTCGGACTCGTGGATGGCCTGGAAGCCGCGGATCGAGGACCCGTCGAACATCTGGCCGTTGGTGAAGAAGTCCTCGTCGACGCTCTGCGCCGGCACGTTGAAGTGCTGCATGACGCCCGGAAGGTCGCAGAACCGGATGTCGACGAACTTGACGTCCTCGTCCTTGATGAAGGCGAGGACCTCGTCAGCGGAGCTGAACACTGTGTTGAACCTCCTGGTTCGGTGCAGGGGCTTAGGAGCCAGCCCTGATGGCGTTGCCGACGACGGTAGGGCGGAGCCGTTTCCCGACCGTGACCCGGATGTTTCGCCGACGTAACGCCCGTCACCGTATCAAGGGGTGGGACAGCGCGCCCGAGTCGTGGACCGCGGTGAGACGCGGCGACGTCCTCGCTGTTCAGAAGGGTGGCGTCTCGGGCCGGGCGGGAGGACGGTGGGGGTGGCGGGGCCGGTGCTCGGGTGGGTCGTACGGACCGGCGCGCCGGAGCGGGCGATGGACCTCGACGCGGCAGACCGGACGGGACCAGTCGGTCGAGGGCGCGTGCTCGAGGTGGTGCTCGAGGGTGGAGTGGGGGCCGTCCGGCAGGACCGTGCAGGGCCGGGACCGCGAGGGTGACGGGTCGGTGCCGGTGTCGGGCAGGACGAGGCCACGCTGGTCGACGGGGTCCGTGGTGCGGGTCCGGCCGGTGGGATCGGTCCAGCGCATCGTGGCGTCGGGCAGGAGCACGGCGCGCCAGCCGGGTCGCTGCTTGACGCGGTGGTGGCGCCGGCAGAGGCAGACCAGGTTCGTGGCGCTCGTGGGGCCGAGCGGCCAGGCGCGCACGTGGTCGAGATCGCAGTACCGGGCCGCGACGCGGCAGCCGGGGAAGCGGCAGTGCCGGTCCCGGGCCCGCACGAACGCGGCCAGCCGGGCACCGGGCCGGTAGGCGTCGGACGAGAGCGTCTCCTCGGGGTCGACGAGAGCCCCGGTGCCGGTGTCGCAGGCCAGGACGCGAGGCCGGCCCGACCGGTCGTGCCCGGTGACGACGGTGTCCGTGATGGCGCGCTCCAGCCAGCCGCGCTGCACGAGCACCGGGTCCGGGCCGGCGGGGGTGAGGACCTCCACGAGGTCGCCGTCCATCGCCGTTGCCGGCGCCGGGGCCGCGGAGGAGGTGAGGACCACCTGGACGTCGACGGTGGCGTTGGACGTCACCAGGTCGGTCAGGGCCCTGGCCCGAGCGCGGTCGATGGTGGCGCAGACGCCGTCGCCGAGGTACCGCTGGGCCAGGGCGTCGATGGCGGCCCACGCGGCGCAGGCCTCCTCGCTGGGGAAGGTGCCCAGCCAGGTGTCGACACCGGGTTCGTCGACCCACCGGCGCAGCCCGGACTCCGACCGGGACCGCGCGGCGCGCTGCCGGAGCAGGTCGGGGGAGATGCGGGCCAGCAGCCGGCGGGCGCGGCGCCGCAGCTTCGTGGCGTCCTCCCGGTCGAACCACTCCGTCAACGACTCGACCACGGTGGCGGCGACCTCGGGCGGGCACTCCTCCAGCTCGTGCGCCACGACCTGCGCCCGGTACCCGTCCAGGCGCCCGGCCCGCATCGCGGCGTGCAACCCGCCCAACCCCGTCGATGCCGTCGACGCCGTGCCGTCAGCGGCCCCCACGACCCGGCGGACGGCATCCCGCACACGGCGCTCGACCGCGACCGCGGAGAGGCAGAGCGCCCCGGACACGATCGCCGGCGCATCCAGTGCGACGTGACCCGGAGCGCGCCGGACCTCCACGACGGTGCCGTCCTCGGCCCACTCGCCCTCCAGCGCGGCCAGGGCGACGACGGTCTCGTCCTGCACCGCGGTGGCCTCGTTCACCAGCCCCTGCAGCGCGCCGAGCGCCTCGACCCACTCCTCGCGCGAACCCGCCGACGCGGTGGTCCGGGGGAGTGCGGAGAGGGCCGTGCGCGCCACGCGGACCGCGTCGAGCACGTCCTGCGGTGCGGCTGTGGTGGCCATCGGCTCCCCCTCCCCTCGTGGTCACATTGTACTCCGCCCCACCGACAGCGACAAGCATCAGATGCACGAATCGGCCTTCAGGACAACCACTTCGGTCACAACGGACACGCGGTGAGCACAGGCCCCACGCCTCCCTGTCGCGGTACGGCACCGGACTCCGCGGTGGTGTCGCCGCGCCTCCGCCTAGGCTGGTCCCGTGCCCACGCCGAGCCCCGCCCCGACCGCCGGGAACGCCTCCCTGCTGCGCCGGTTCGCCGGCTTCCTCGTCGACTGGGTGCTCAGCTCGCTCGTGACGTTCCTGCTGCTGCCGTACGACCTCGTCCTCGAGCCCGGGCAGCAGCCGCCGCTCCTCCTCGGCGTGCCCGAGAGCTCGTGGGCGGTCGTCGGCGTCTTCTTCGTGCTCAACGTCGTGCTCGTCTCGCTGACCGGCTCGACCGTGGGGCACCGCCTCATGAGCCTGCAGGTGTGGCAGGTCCGCCCGGGCGTCTTCCCGCTCCAGGTGGTCGTGCGCTCGGCGCTGGCCGCGCTGGTGCTCCCGGCGCTCTTCACGGCCGGTGGCCGCGGGCTGCACGACGTCGCCGCCGGCACCCGCATCGTGCGTCCGGGCGGCGAACCGCCCGCCGCCTGAGGCCTACTTGCCGCGCATGGCGCGGCGGTCCATCCGCGCCTTGCTGGGGTCGACACCCTTGGGGATCGGCGGCTTGAGCCCGCCGAGCGAGCGCAGCCGCTTGTTCACGACGGAGACCTCCGCCTTGGTGAGCACGGGGCGCATCCGGGTGAGCTTGCCGGAGATCTTCTTGACGGGGACCTGGTCCTCGCCGTCGCCCACCGTCCAGAGGTGCACGGGGACACCGGGGGCGACGCGGGCGACCTTCTTCTCCTCCTGCTTGAGGAGCTTGCCGACCCGGGCGGCCGGACCCTCGCCGATGAGGACCACGCCGGGGCGGCCGAGGGCGCGGAAGACCATCGCCGCACCGGCCATGTCCTGCGGCCGGGTGCCGCGCGCGCCGTCGAGGGCCACCGGCTCCTGGCTGGCGTACCAGCCGCGCTTGCCGAGACCGGTGAGCGCGGCACCGGCCGCGCCGGCCTGGCCGTCGAGGGCCTTGTACATCGCGGTGTTGCCGCGGCGGTTCATCACGACGGTGGCGCCGAGGAAGGCCGAGGGGATCGCGACGAGGATGGCGTACCAGCGCCAGCCGCCGCCGATCACGAACCCGATGCCGACGATGACCGCGGCGACGGCCAGAGCCGTCCCGAGCATCCACCACCCGAGCTTGGGGTCGAGGGACTTGATCGCGCGGTAGGCCTGCCGGATCTCGGCGATGCGGCCGGGCTTCTTCTCGGGTGCGTCGGACACGGGGGAGGTGCTCCTCGTCGGGGACGTTCTGGCGACCCGCGGACGCGCGGGCGCGTCCCTCAGGATACGGGGCGCTGCGCCCGGGCCACCAACGACGCCGCCTCCTGGCGGGCGGGGTCGTTCGCGGCCTCGGCCAGGTGGGCCAGGTGCGCGGGCACCTCGCGGCCCCAGCGCCGCATCGCGGTCGCCCAGAGGCGGCCGGCGCGGTAGGAGCTGCGCACGAGCGGGCCGGCCATGACGCCCTTGAAGCCAACGTCGGTGGCGACCTCGGACCAGTGGACGAACTCCTCGGGCTTGACCCACCGGTCGATCGGGTGGTGCGTCGGCGAGGGCCGCAGGTACTGGGTGATGGTGAGGATGTCGCAGCCGGCCTCGTGGAGGTCGCGGATGGCCTCCTCGACCTCGTGGTCCTCCTCTCCCATCCCGAGGATGAGGTTGGACTTGGTGACCAGTCCGGCCTCGCGCGCCATCGAGAGGACCTTGAGGGACTTCTCGTAGGTGAAGGCGGGGCGGATCCGCTTGAAGATGCGCGGCACGGTCTCGAGGTTGTGGGCGAAGACCTCGGGGCGGGCGTCGAAGACCTGGCCGACGAGCTCGGGCTTCGCGCCGAAGTCGGGGGGCAGGATCTCGACGCCGGTGTTGGGGTTGAGCGCGTGGATCTGGCGGATCGTCTCGGCGTAGAGGCCGGCGGCGCCGTCGGGGCGGTCGTCGCGGGCGACACCGGTGACCGTGGCGTAGCGCAGGCCCATCGTGCGCACCGACTCGGCGACCTTGCGCGGTTCGTCGAGGTCGAGGGGCTGCGGGCGACCGGTGGCGATGTCGCAGAAGTCGCAGCGGCGGGTGCAGGTGTCGCCGCCGATGAGGAAGGTGGCCTCGCGGTCCTCCCAGCACTCGAAGATGTTGGGACAGCCGGCCTCCTGGCACACGGTGTGCAGGCCCTGGCCCTTCACCATCGAGTGGATCTGGGTGTACTCCGGCCCCATCTTCGCGGTGGTGCGGATCCACTCCGGCTTGCGCTCGATCGGGGTCTCGGCGTTGCGCGCCTCGACCCGGAGCATCCGGCGTCCTTCGGGTGCGACAGTCACGCGTTCCAGCCTACGCTCCGCCACCGACACCCCCGGTCGGTGGGCACCGGCCTCAGCCGAGGACGTCGGCGAGGTGCTTCTCGGCGTAGGGCAGGACGTCCTGCACCGTGATGGTCCGCCCGGCCTCGCGGGTCAGCGACGAGACGCCGGCATCGGCGATACCGCAGGGGATGATCGCGTCGGCCCAGCCGAGGTCGGCGTCGCAGTTGAGGGCGAAGCCGTGCATCGTCACGCGCCGGCTGACGCGCACCCCGATGGCGCCGAGCTTGCGGTCCGGGCCGCGCTCGTCGGCGAGCACCCAGACCCCGCTGCGGCCCTCGACCCGGACGACCTCGACGCCGAAGTCGGCGCAGACCCGGATCATGACCTCCTCGAGCCGGCGCACGTGGGCGACGACGTCGATGGGGACCTCGGGCAGCCGGAGGATCGGGTAGCCGACGAGCTGGCCGGGACCGTGCCACGTGATCTTGCCGCCGCGGTCGACGTCGATGACGGGTGTGCCGTCGAGCGGGCGCTCGTGCGGCTCGGTGCGCTTGCCGGCGGTGTACACGGCCGCGTGCTCGAGGAGGAGCGTGGTGTCCTCGAGGGTGCCCTCGACGACCTGCGTGTGGACCTCCCGCTGGGTGGCCCACCCCGCCTCGTAGTCGACGAGGTCGGGGGCGAAGCCGAGGTGCACGAAGCGCATAGCATCCACGGTAACCCCGGCCGTGTGGAAGGTGGTGTCGGCCCCGCGTCCGCGTCAATACGCTGGGGGGCATGAGCGAGCCGTCGCACGACACCGAGACGCCCACGCCGGATGCCGCGCGCCGGCCGCCGAAGGTCATCATCGGTGCGGTGCTGGTCCTCCTGGTCTGGCTCGTCGTGGGCGGCATCGGCGGTGCGGCACAGGGGAGGCTGTCGGGCGTCCAGTCCAACGACAACTCGACCTTCCTGCCCGAGCAGGCGGAGTCGACCCTGGTGGCGAACGCCGTCGCCACCTTCAGCGACAGCACCGAGCTGCCCTACCTCGTCGTCGTCCAGAAGAAGGGCGGTGGTGCGCTCGGGGCGGACGACCTCGCCGCCGCGACGACCTTCGCCCAGGACGTCCCCGGGCTGGCGCTGCCGGTCCTCGGCTCCGGGAAGACGCTGGGGGACTACCTCGTCGCCGGGTCGAAGGTCACGCCCATCCCGTCGCAGGACGGCGAGGCGATCCTCCTGTCGGTGCCGCTCGACGGCACCACCGGTACGGCGGCGGCGGGGGACACCACGGCCCTCGCCGAGGGGGCCGACGCGCTGCGCGAGGCCGTCGACCGCACGCTGGTCCCGGCCGGGCTGGAGGCCTGGGTCGGGGGACCGGGCGGGCTCATCGCCGACTTCTCGGCCGCGTTCGCCGGCATCGACGGGATCCTGCTGCTCGTCGCCCTGGTCGTCGTGCTCGTCATCCTGCTCATCGTCTACCGCAGCCCGATCCTGCCGTTCGCCGTGCTCCTGAGCGCCGTGTTCGGCCTGTCGGCGGCCTCGCTCGTCGTCTACCAGCTCGCGAAGAACGACGTCATCACGCTCTCCGGGCAGAGCCAGGGCATCCTCTTCATCCTCGTCGTCGGCGCGGCCACCGACTACGCCCTGCTCCTCGTCAGCCGGTTCCGGGAGGCGCTGCACGACGAGGCGAGCTCGTGGGTCGCGCTGAAGCGGGCCTGGCGCGGCGCGGTCGAGCCGGTCGGCGCCTCGGCGGCCACCGTCATCCTCGGCCTGCTCTGCCTCCTCCTCGCCGAGCTGCGGAGCACCTCGGGCCTCGGCCCGGTCGGCGCGCTCGGCATCGCCGGGGCGCTGCTGGCCTCGCTCACCTTCCTCCCCGCGGTCCTGCTCCTGTTCGGGCGCAAGGTGTTCTGGCCGTTCGCGCCGACCATCGACCACCAGCACGCCGAGGACGTCGTCGGCACGTCCAAGGGTCTGTGGGGGCGGGTGGCGAACCTCGTCGGGACCCACCCCCGGCGCACGTGGGCGCTCACCCTCGTCGGCCTGCTCGCCGCTGCCGCCTTCGTGCCGATGTTCAAGGCCGACGGCGCCTCGATCGACGAGACCTTCCTCACCGACGTCGACTCCATCACCGCGCAGAAGGTCATCGAGGAGCACTTCGCCGCCGGTGCCGCCCAGCCGCTGCAGGTCGTCGTGCCGGAGGCCGACGGCGGCGCGGCGCTGAAGGTGGTGCAGGACGACCCCGGCATCGAGAGCGCCTACCTGGGCCTCGTTCCGCCGCAGCCCGGCGCGCCCAGCGTGCCGCCGAAGGTGGTCGACGGCGACGTCCTCGTGCAGGCGACGACGAAGGACGCCGCCGACAGCGCGGGCGCGGAGGACACCGTCGAGCGGCTGCGCGGCTCGCTCGACGCCGTGAGCCGGGACGCCATCGTCGGCGGCAACGCCGCGACGAACCTCGATGTCCTCGACGCCAGCTCGCGTGACCTGCGGGTGATCGTGCCGACGATCCTCGTGGTGATCTTCGTCGTCCTCGCGCTGCTCCTGCGCTCGCTCGTGGCGCCGCTGGTGCTCGTCGCCGCCAACGTCGTGTCCTTCGCCGCGACGATCGGCATCTCGGCCCTCGTGTTCGACCACGTGCTGGGGTTCAACGGCGGTGATCCCTCGATCCCGTTGTACGGCTTCGTGTTCCTCGTCGCGCTGGGCATCGACTACTCGATCTTCCTCATGACGAGGGTGCGCGAGGAGTCCCTCGTGCGCGGGACCCGGACCGGTGTGCTCGTCGGGCTCGCCGTCACGGGCGGTGTCATCACGAGCGCGGGCATCGTCCTCGCCTCGACCTTCTCGGCGCTGGCCGTGCTGCCCATCCAGTTCCTGGTTCAGATCGCCTTCATCGTCGGGTTCGGCGTGCTCCTCGACACCTTCGTCGTGCGCTCGCTCCTCGTGCCGGCGGTCGCCCACGACCTCGGGCCACGGGTCTGGTGGCCGGCCCGGCTGGTCGCCGACGGCGGTCGGTCCGGGCCCGGGCACCACGCCGCCGGCGTGCACCCACCGGCCGAGGAGCCGGCCGACGGACGGCCGTCGGCGTGACGCGGGTCGGGCTGGCCGGGTACGGGTTCGCCGGCCGCGACATCCACGCCCGCTGGATGCGCGAGGCCGGCCTCGACATCGTCGCGGTGTCGACGCGCGACGAGCAGCGTTCTGCGGCAGCGCGTTCCGATCTCCCCGGCGTCGAGGTGGTCGCGGGGCTCGACGAGCTGCTGGCCGTCGACGGGCTCGACCTCGTCGTGCTCGCCACGCCCAGCGGTGGGCACGCGGGGCAGGTGCGGCAGGTGGTCGATGCCGGGGTGCCGTGCGTCGTGGACAAGCCGCTCGCGGTCGATGCCGCGTCGGCGGCCGAGGTGGTCCGGCACGCGGAGGCGATCGGGGTCCCGCTCACCGTGTTCCAGAACCGTCGGTACGACCCGTCGGCGGTGACGCTGCGCGGCGTCGTGGCCGCCGGGCTGGTCGGGGAGCCGTTCCGGTTCGAGATGCGCTGGGAGCGGTGGCGGCCGGTGCCGAAGGACCGCTGGCGCGAGAACGTCCCGGCGACCGAGGGCGGTGGCCTGCTCCTCGACCTGCACAGCCACCTCGTCGACGCCGCCGTGACGATGTTCGGCCGCGTCGAGCGGGTGGCCGCGACCCTCGCCTCCCGCACGACGGTCGCCGAGGACGACGCGTTCGTCCTCGCGACGCACTCCTCGGGTGTCGTCTCGCACCTGTCCGCGACCTCGCTCGCCGCCGCACCCGGGCCACGCGTCCGGCTGCTCGGCCGAGACGGGGCCTACGTGCTCGCCGACTTCGAGGGGGAGGAGCACCCGTGGTCGGGGCAGGCGGACCTCGACGAGGACCACTGCGGCTGGCTGTACCGGGGCGCCGGACCCGAGGCCGTGCCGCGGGCCGTCGACGTCTCGCAGGCCGACTTCTACCGCGCGGTGGAGCGCGCCCTCGTGGCGCCCGTGCCGCAGGTCGCCCTGCCCGTCGACCCGTGGGACGCGGTGCACACCCTCGCGGTGCTCGACGCCGCGCGCCTGGCCGCCGCCGAGCAGCGCGTCGTCGAGGTCGTCACGCCCGAGCGCTGAGTCAGGGTCGGCGAGTCACCGGGACCACGAGCGCCTCGTCGGCGACGAGCACGGTCGCCGACGTCTTGGCCCGCGCCTCGGATGCCGCCCGCTCGCGGTCGGTGCCGGGCCAGAAGTGCGTCAGGAGAAGGGTCCCGACGCCGGCGGTCTCGGCCAGCTCTCCGGCTGCACGTGCGGTCATGAGGTTCTCGGCGTCCTCCGCGGGGGCAGGGACGCCGGGTGCGGCGCGCTCGGTGACCCCGCAGACGAGGAGGTCGGTGCCCGCGGCCAGGGCGGCCAGGCAGGGCCCGATGCCCCCGTCGGCTGAGTAGACGACCGACCGATCCCCGACGTCGACGCGTACCGCCGCGTGCGGCACCCAGTGCGGGGTGGTCACTGCCGTGAGCCGCAGGCCCTCGACGTCGTGCATCCCGGGCAACGGCAGGACCGGCACCGGGGGGCCGTCGGACCACGCCTCGGGCTCGACGGCGGCGAGGACCTCGATGACGCCCTCGGCGGCGGCGAGCCAGGGGAGGTGCTCGGGTGCGTGGTAGCGCAGGACCCGCAGCAGGCCGGAGGCGTCCGAGACGTGGTCCGGGTGCCGGTGGGTCAGCACCACGCCGGCGACGCACCGGACGTCACCCACGGCGTCGAGCAGGGCGGGCAGGGTGCCGTAGCCGAGGTCGAGCACGACCGCGAGGTCACCGAACTCGAGAAGCATTCCGGCGCAGGCGCGTCCGGGCTCCGGCGTGCCCCCGCAGGAGCCGAGTACGGTGAGGGCGGGGGCCTCGGTGGGGCTCACGGGCTCGGGAGACGGCGGGGCTCGAGGCGCTCCTCGTGCGCGGCGTCGCCGTCGCGAGTCACGACGTAGGCGCCCTTGCCGTCACGCTCGGACACCGCCTCGACGAGCTCGGTGCCCCGGTAGACGAGGCCGACGCCGTCGTCGCTGCAGTGCGTCTCCGGCAGCGTGCCGTCGGCGACGAGCCGGTGCACCAGCGGTCGGCGGCGTTCCTCGGAGTCGTAGTGGACGCCGTTGCCGTAGGGGAGCAGGCCGAGGCCGTTCGTCACGGCCCGCAGCTCCGGGCCGAAGGAGTCGGTGGTGCCGCCGAGGTACCAGCAGATCGAGCCCGCAGACACCCCGGCGAGGACGACGCCGGCCTGCCACGCGGCGCGCATCGCGGGTCGCAGGTCGTGGACGTCCCAGACGGCGAGCAGGTTGGCCACGGAGCCGCCGTTGACCCACACCACGTCCTGCTCGAGGAGGTGGGCGGCGGGGTCGTCGAGGTTGGGCATCGGGAAGAGGGAGAGCACGGTCGTGTCGAACCCGGCGAGCCGGCCGGCCTCCAGTGCCCGGAACGAGAAGGCCTCGGGGTCACCGGAGGCGGTGCCCACGAAGGTCACCCGGGGCCGCCGGCCGTGGGCACCGGAGAGCTCGACGGCGTGGTGGACGAGCGCGTCGAACTCCAGCCAGGTGCGGTGTCCCGGGCGGTAGCCGCCGGAGGTGGCGAGGATCGTCGGTCGGTCGGTGCTCATCGCGCCACCCTACGGAGGGCTGTGGAAAACCTCGCGGGCGTTTCCGGCTGTTCGGGCACGGTGGGGCGATGGAGACGACGAGCCCACCGGAGGTCCCGGGAGTCGAGCTGGGGCGGCTGCTCGGGCGCGGTGGGTCCTCCGAGGTCTGGGAGGGGGTGCTGCTCGAGGGCTGCCGGCCGGTCGCGGTCAAGGTCGCGGGCGGTGATGCCGAGGCCGCCGCCACCGCCGTGCGCGAGGCGGCGGTCTCGGCGCGTGTCGCCAGCGAGCACGTGCTCACCGTGGAGGCCTGCACGGCGCTGCCCGACGGCCGGGTCGCCCTCGTCATGCCGCTGCTGCGCGGGGGCAGCCTCGCCGCGCTCGTCCGGGCCCGGGGGCACCTCGGGCCGGGTGAGGTCGTCACCGTGCTTGCACCGCTGGCCGGCGCGCTGGGGCGGCTCCACGCGGCCGGGGTGGTGCACGGCGACGTCTCGCCCGGCAACGTCCTGCTCGACCTCGACGGCCGGCCCGTGCTCGCCGACCTCGGGGTCGGGCGGGTGGTCGGCGAGGCGCCGGCCGCGGTGTGGGGGACTCCCGGCCACGTGGCGCCCGAGGTGCTGATGGGGGCCGAGCCCTCCCCGGCGGCCGACGTCTACGCGCTGGGGGCGCTGGGCTGGCTCTGCCTGGCCGGCGAGGTGCCCGGGGCTCCCGGGCTGCGTCCGTCCCTCCGCGAGGTCTGCCGGGCGGGCGCGGGGTCGGACGCGCTCGTCGAGGCGGTCGAGGCGGCGGTCCGTCCCCGGGCCGAGGAACGGCCCGGCGCCGACGAGCTCGCGTGGCTGCTCTTCGGCGCGGCCGAACCCGAGCCGCTGCACCTCGTCGCCGGTGACGACGACGTCAGCGCCGTCACCTACCGGCTCCGGGCCGCGGCGGGGCGGGCGCCGGTGGCACCCCGGGCCGCACCCGGGACGGCCCCGGGCCGCGGTCGGCACCGTGCCGTGCCGGACGCCCCGTCCCGGGCGCCCCGCTCGTGGACCCGCCCGTTGACCCGGGCGTGGGCCGCTCTGCGGCGTGGGGCCGGCCGGGTGGCCTGGCGACCCGTGCTCGGGGCCGCACTGGCCGCTCTGCTCCTGGGCGTGCTGGGTGTCCTCGCCTCGAGCGCGGTGCGCGACCAGCCGGCGCGGGCCCAGCAGCCGGCTCGGGAGGAGGCCGTGCCGTCGGGTGCGGCGACCACGCGTACCGCGCCCGAGCCCCGGGACGCGCGGCTCGACCCGGGGGCCCCGGCTCGCGATGCGACCCGGCTCCTCGAGGTGCTCGCGGACGCGCGGGCGCGGGCCTTCCGCGAGGGCGACCCCGGGCACCTGGCCGGCGCGGAGGCCGCCGGGAGCGCGCTGTGGGTCCGTGACCACGCCGCCGTCGGACGGCTGCACGCGGACGGCGTGCGCTACGAGGGGCTCCGCTACGACGTGTCCGGGGCGAGCGCGGTCGAGGCCGGCGACCGGCGCGCGGTGCTGCGGGCCCGCATCGCCACCGGGGCCTACCGGGTCACGGGGTCCGGGCCGACGGCCACGGGGGCGGCGGTCGCGGGCGACGTCGTGCTCGTGGACCTCGTGCGGACGGGCGACGGCTGGCGCGTCGCCGACATCCGTCCGGACGGGTGAGCGCCGGAGTGGGCGCTCAGGCCACGAGCCAGCGGCAGGCGGTGTCGAGGTCCGCGTGCCGGTGCTCGTACCTGCTCGCCACCAGGGCCTCGCCGACGATGCGCTGGCTGCCGAGGATCTCGCCGGCGAACTCGCCGACCACGAGGCGCAGCGCGGGGGAGGGGGCCGGCAGGACGGCCGGACGGTGCAGCGCGCGCCCGAGCGCGGCGGCGATGTCCTTCTGGCGGGCCGGCGCCGGGCCGGCGAGGTTGACCGGTCCGGTCACCTCGGGGTGGTCGAGCAGGTGCAGGAGGGCACCGACCTCGTCGGCGAGGGTGATCCACGGCCAGAACTGGCGACCCCACCCGAGGGGTCCACCGAGCCCGAGCCGCGCGAGGCGCAGCAGCGGCTGCATCGCCCCGCCCTCGCGGGCCATGACGATCCCGGTGCGCGCGAAGGCCACCGACGCGCCCGCCTCCACCGCCGGGGCCGCCGCGGCCTCCCAGGCCATGACGACGTCGGCGAGGAAGCCGGTGCCCGCGGGGTTCTCCTCGGTGAGCTCCTCGTCGCCCCGGTCGCCGTAGAACCCCACGGCCGACCCCGAGACCAGCCGCACCGGGTGGTCGGCGGCGGCCACGGCGCCGGCGACGGCCGTCGTGGAGTCGGTGCGCGAGGCGAGGATCTGGTGCTTGTAGGCCGGCGTCCAGCGCTTGTCGCCGACCCCGGCGCCGGCGAGGTGGACGACCCCGTCGGCACCGTCCAGCACCGCCGGGTCCAGGACGCGGCTCGCGGGGTCCCACCGGACCTGGTCCGGCGCGGACGGCGCGGAACGGACCAGCCGGACCACCTCGTCGCCACGCTCGCGGAGCGCGGCGACGAGGGCGGTGCCGATGAGACCGGACGAGCCGGTGACGACGATGCGGGCCACGGTGGCGGTGTCAGAGACCGAGATCGGCCTCGAACGCGCCTTCCTCGAGCCGCTGCTTCATCGTCGTGAGGAAGCGGGCGGCATCCGCGCCGTCGACGATGCGGTGGTCGTAGCTCAGCGCCAGGTAGACCATCGAGCGGATCGCGATCGTCTCGCCGCCGTCCTCGGCGGTGACCACGATCGGCCGCTTGACGACCGCGCCGGTGCCGAGGATGCCGACCTGCGGCTGGTTGATGATCGGCGTGTCGAACAGCGCGCCGCGCGAGCCGGTGTTGGTGATGGTGAAGGTCCCGCCGGCGAGGTCGTCCGGCATGATCTTGTTGCTGCGCGTGCGGTTCGCGAGGTCGGCGATCCCACGGGCCAGGCCCGCGATGTTGAGGTCGCCGGCGTTCTTCAGGACCGGGACGATGAGCCCCTTCTCGGTGTCGACGGCCATCCCGAGGTTCTCGGAGCCGTGGTAGGTGACCTGGTCCTCCTCGATGCTCGCGTTGACCGTCGGGTGGGCCTTGAGGGCCTCGACGGCGGCCAGCGCGAAGAACGGCAGGAAGCTGAGCTTCGTGCCCTCGCGGGACGCGAAGTCGGCCTTGGCGCGGTCCCGCAGGCGGGCGATGCGGGTGACGTCGACCTCGACGACCGTCGTCAGCTGCGCCGAGACCTGGAGGGACTCGACCATCCGGCGGGCGATCGTCTTGCGCAGGCGCGACATCGGCTGCGTCGTGCCGCGCAGGCCGGTGTCGACCGGGGCCTTGGCGGCGGCGGCGGGCGCGGACTGCGCGGCCGGGGCGGAGGCCGCGGGGGCGGTCTCCGGCTCGGGCTCCGGCGCCTTCTGGGCCTCGGCGGCGGCCAGCACGTCCTGCTTGCGGATGCGTCCGCCGATGCCGCTGCCGGTCAGGGTGGCGAGGTCGATGCCGTGGTCGGCTGCGAGCTTGCGGACGAGCGGGGTGACGTAGGCGCTGGCGTCGTCGGAACCGCCCGCGGACGAGCCGCCCTCGGACGAGCCGCTGTCGGACCCGGACGGGGCCGGCTGCGCGTCGTCGGCCTGCGCCGCGGCGGCGTCCGGGGTCTGCTGCGGGGGCGCCTCGTCGGCGGGAGCCGGCTCGGGGGCCTTCTCCTCCTCGGCCGGCGCCTGCTGCGGCTCGGGCTCGGGCTCCGGCTCCGGCTCCGGGGCCTTCTCCTCAGCCTGCGGCTGCTCGGGGGCCGTCTCCTCCTGCGCGGGGGCGGACGCGCCACCACCGGAGCCGCCGACGACGGCGAGGTCGGCGCCGACCGGGACGGTGTCGTCCTCCTGGACGAGGATCTTCGTGAGGGTGCCCGCGACGGGCGAGGGGATCTCGGTGTCGACCTTGTCGGTGGAGACCTCGAGGAGCGGCTCGTCGACCGCGACCTCGTCGCCCTCGGCCTTCAGCCAGCGGGTCACCGTGCCCTCGGTGACCGACTCGCCGAGCGCCGGCATCTGGACGGTCGTGCCGTCACCGGACCCGCCGGACGCGCCGCCACCGGAGGGGGCGTCCTGGGACGGGGCGGGGGCCTGCTCGGGCTCGGCCTGCGGCTCGGCCGGCTCCTGGCCACCCTCGTCGCCGGCCTCGGCGACCGCGCCGGTGTCGGCGGGGTCGGAGACCTCGTCGTCGGGGCCGTCGCCGGACCCGGAGGACTCCTCGGGGGCGGACTGCTCGGCGGGCTGGTCACCGCCGGAGTCGCCGCCGGTCGCCGCGCCGTCGCCGATGACCGCGAGGTCGGCGCCGACCGGGACGGTGTCGTCCTCCTCGACGAGGATCTCCTGCAGCGTGCCCGCGACGGGCGAGGGGATCTCGGTGTCGACCTTGTCGGTGGAGACCTCGAGCAGCGGCTCGTCGACCGCGACCTCGTCGCCGACACTCTTCAGCCACCGCGTCACGGTCCCCTCGGTGACGGACTCGCCGAGTGCGGGCATCTGTACACGTTCGGACATCAGTGGTGCTCTCCTTCGTGGGCGGTGGCGGTCATCACTCTAGTTGTGCGCGTGGAGCGGCTTGCCGGCGAGCGCCAGGTGGGCCTCGCCGAGCGCCTCGTTCTGGGTCGGGTGGGCGTGGACGAACGGTGTGACGTCCTCGGGGTGGGCCTCCCAGCCGACGACGAGCTGGGCCTCGCCGACCTGCTCGCCCATCCGCGAGCCGACCATGTGGACACCGACGACCGGGCCGTCGGTGACCCGGACGAGCTTGACGAAGCCCTGGGTGCCGAGGATCTGGCTCTTGCCGTTGCCCCCGAGGTTGTACTCGTAGGCCTCGACGGCGTCGCCGTGCACCTCGCGGGCCTGCTCCTCGGTGAGCCCGACGGAGGCGACCTCGGGCTCGCAGTAGGTGACGCGCGGGATCGAGGACTCGACGACGGGCGCGGGGTCGAGCCCGGCGATCGACTCGGCCACGAAGATGCCGTGCGCGAAGCCGCGGTGCGCGAGCTGCAGCCCGGGGACGATGTCGCCGACCGCCCAGAGGCCGTCGACGCCCGTGCGGCAGCGCTCGTCGGTGACGACGAAGCCGCGCTCCAGGGTGGCGCCGGCCTCCTCGTACCCGAGCCCGTCGGTGACCGGCCCGCGGCCCACGGCGACGAGCAACAGGTCGGCCTCGAGCTCCGTGCCGTCCTCGAGGCGGACCGTCACGGCGTCGGCGCCGTCGGTGGCCGAGGCGAACCGGGCACCGGTGCGCACCGTGATGCCGCGCTTGCGGAAGGCCCGCTCGAGCGCCTTGCTCGCGGCGGGGTCCTCGGCGGCGACGAGCCGGGGGAGGGCCTCGACGACGGTGACCTCGGAGCCGAACGAGCGCATGACGGAGGCGAACTCGACGCCGATGACACCGCCACCGAGGACGACGACACGGCCGGGCACCTCCTCGAGCCCCAGCGCCTGGTCGCTCGTGACGACCCGGCCACCGATCTCCAGCCCCGGCAGGGTCCGGGCGTACGAGCCGGTGGCGAGGACGACGTGACGCCCGACCAGCCGGCGGTCGCCGACGACGACGGTGTCCGGACCGTCGAGGCGTCCGGTGCCCTCGACGTACTCGACCTTCCGGCCGGAGACCAGGCCCTGGAGGCCCTTGTGCAGGCGGGAGACGACGCCCTCGCGGTACGCGGTGACCGCGGGCAGGTCGACGCCCTCGAAGCTCGCGCGGACCCCGAAGCGCCCGGCCTCGCGCGCGGCGTCGGCGACCTCGGCGGCGTGCAGGAGGGCCTTGGTCGGGATGCAGCCGCGGTGCAGGCAGGTGCCGCCCAGCAGGTCCTTCTCGACGAGGGCGACGGAGAGGCCGAGCTCGGCGGCGCGCAGCGCGCACGCGTAGCCCCCGCTCCCTCCTCCGAGGACGACGACGTCATGGGTGGCTTCGGCGGTGGCCGGCATCCGGTGTGGCTCCCTCTCGCGGTGGCGGGTCGTGCCCGGCGTCAGGTGGGTGGGTGGCGCCGGCGCTGCCCCGCATCCTGTCACTCCCGGCCCGGTGGCACGAGGCCGCGTCGCGCGGTGGACGCGGCCGGGGCGCAGGTCGTGCCCTTATCGTGTGCGCATGGCGTGGTGGAGACGCGGCCGGGGCCGGAAGGCAGCGCCGCACGACGGCAGCGACCTCGCGAGCGCGCGCTCGCACCTCCAGGAGTTCGCGCGCTCCCGCCGGGGCGTCGAGGCCTACGTCGAGCCGGCCACCAACGTCACCGCCACGACCGTCGTGCTCATCGCGCACGACGGCGAGTGGACCCGCCGCGCACTGCCCTCGCGCCCGCAGGCCTTCGACGTCGCCCGCGGCCTCGACGTGCCCGTCTACGACGTCAACCTCACGGGGTACCCCGCGCGGATGCGCGCCTGGACCACCCGGCAGCGGCGCGAGGGTCGTTCCTGACGCCGACCCGGCAAACCAGTGGCCGCGCAGGCGTGTTCGTGCGACGGTGAAGACCCTGCACCGACGACGGAAGGACCCCCGATGTCAGCCAAGGACCGCCCCCGCGCCGAGGTCGACGAGGACGTGAAGGCGAAGTTCCGGGCCGCCCTCGACGCCAAGAAGGCGCACGGGGGGACCGACGTCTCGGACCACTCCGGCCGCAGCAAGGTCGACCACGCGCACGGACCGGAGACCAGCGCACGCGAGCAGATGTTCCGCCGCAAGAGCGGTTCCTGACCCGCACCGACGCGCCGACGGCGGGCACCCACCGGGTGCCCGCCGTCGGCGTCCGCGCGGAGGGGTCAGCCCTTCGGGCGGTGCCCCTCGACGAGCGCCACGAGCGTCGCCACGCCGAACCCGGTGCCGCCCTTCGGGTTCCGGCCCCGCGGACCCTTCTCGTTGAACGACGGCCCGGCGATGTCGATGTGCGCCCACGGCGTGCCCTCGCCGACGAACTCCTGGAGGAAGAGCCCGGCGGTGAGCATCCCGCCGGCGCGGTCGCCCTTGTGCGCGATGTCGGCCGTGGGGGTGTCGAGCTTGGCGCGCAGGGCCTTCGGCAGTGGCATCGCCCAGGCGCCCTCGCCGGCGGCGTCGGCGGCGGCGACGACCCGGCTGCGGAAGGCATCGTCGTTGCCCATGACGCCGGCGATGTCGTCGCCGAGCGCGATCATCTGGGCGCCGGTGAGGGTGGCGATGTCGACGATCCAGTCCGGGTTCTTCTCGCCGGCCAGGCAGATGCCGTCGCCGAGCACCATCCGGCCCTCGGCGTCGGTGTCGAGGATCTCGACGCTGGTGCCGTCGCGCATCACGACGACGTCGCTCGGGCGCTGCGCGGTGCCGCTCGGCATGTTCTCGGCGAGGCAGAGGTAGCCGGTCACGGCCACGGGGAGCCCGAGCTCGGCGGCGGCGAGGACCGTGGCGGCGACCGCCGCGGCGCCCGCCATGTCGGACTTCATCGTCACCATGCCGCTGCTCGGCTTGAGGTTGAGGCCGCCAGAGTCGAAGGTGATGCCCTTGCCGACCAGGGCGACCGAGCCCTTGGCGCCGGAGGGCGCGTACGACATCGTCACGATGCGCGGCGGGTGGACCGAGCCCTGGCCGACGCCGCTGATGCCGCCGAACCCGCCCTTGAGGAGGGCCTTCTCGTCGAGCACCGACACGGTGACCTTGGCGGGGGAGCCGGCGACGCGCTTCTTCACGTTCTCGGCGAAGGACTGCGGGAAGAGCAGGTTCGGCGGGGTGTTCACGAGGTCGCGGGCCCAGTCGCGGGCCGCGCCGACGATGGCCGAACGGGCGACGGCGTCCTTGACGGCCTTGCCCTGACCGGCACCGGAGACGACGGTGACCTTGGGCCCGGGGGAGGCGGGCTTCGCGGCCGGCCCGCGGCCCTTGCGGACGGCGGCGAGCGGGGCGGCCTTGTCGTAGACGTAGGTCCCGGCCCAGGCGCCGTCGGCGACCGCGCCGGCGCTCTCGGCGTCGGGGGTCGGGAGGGCGAGCGCGACCGTCTTCTTGCCGCGCACGGCGCGCAGCGCGACCGCCGCGGCGTCGCGCAGCGCGGTGTGCTCGAACGAGGTTCGGCGGGTCGTGCCCTCGCCGAGACCGGTGACGAGGACGGAGGTGGCCTTCACGCCCGGCACGGCGACCACGCGGTGGACCTCCTCGGCCCGGCCGGTGGCCTCGAGGTCGGCGAGGACGGCCTGGAGGTGGACCACGGCCTTGCGGGGCAGACCGTGCCCGGCGGCGAGGTCGGCGCCGGCGTCGGTGTGCACCGACCCGACGACGAGGGCGTCGACGGGAAGGTCTGCGGAGGTCTTGGTCGTCACGGTCAGTGATGTCATGTCGGCAGACTATCCGGGCCGTCGGGCCGCCCCGCCGGGCGCGGTAACGTGCCCACCATGACCGATCTCGAGCACTCGCCGATCCACGACCGGCACGTGGCGCTGGGCGCCAAGATGGCCGACTTCGGGGGGTGGTCGATGCCCATCGAGTACCCCGGGGGCGGGGTCGTCGCCGAGCACACGGCGGTGCGCGAGCGGGTCGGCCTGTTCGACGTGAGCCACCTCGGCAAGGCCCGCGTCAGTGGCCCCGGGGCGGCCGACTTCGTCAACGCCTGCCTCACCAACGACCTGCGCCGCATCGGGCCGGGCCAGGCGCAGTACACGATGTGCTGCACCGGCACCGGCGGTGTCGTCGACGACCTCATCCAGTACCTGCGCAGCGACGAGGACGTCTTCCTCATCCCCAACGCCGCGAACACCGCCCGCGTCGTCGAGCTGCTCGCGGCCGCCGCCCCCGAGGGCGTCACCGTCGAGGGCCTGCACGACCGCTACGGCGTCATCGCGGTGCAGGGCCCGCGCTCGGACGAGGTGCTGGCCCGGCTCGGCCTGCCGGTCGACCACGACTACATGAGCTTCGTCGAGACGCAGTGGGAGGGGCTGCCGGTCATCGTCTGCCGCACCGGGTACACCGGCGAGCGCGGCTACGAGATCGTGCCGGCCTGGGACGTCACCGGCTCGGTCTGGGACGCCCTCGCCGAGGCCGTCGCCGCCGAGGGCGGTCTGCCGGCCGGGCTCGGCGCCCGCGACACCCTGCGCACCGAGATGGGGTACCCGCTGCACGGCAACGACCTCTCCCTCGACATCACCCCCGTGATGGCCGGCGCCGCGTGGGCGGTCGGCTGGGACAAGGACACGTTCTGGGGCAAGGAGGCCCTCGCCGCCGAGCGCGCGGCGAAGGAGACGCGCCTGATGCGCGGCCTCGTCGTCACCGGGCGGGGCATCCCGCGCTCGCACTGCGCCGTCAAGGACGCCTCGGGCGCCGTCGTCGGCGAGGTCACCTCGGGCACCTTCTCGCCGACCCGCAAGCAGGGCATCGCCCTGGCGCTGCTCGACCGCTCGGTCACCCTGGGCGACGAGGTCGTGGTCGACGTGCGGGGTCGCGACGTCGCCGCCACGGTCAGCAAGCCGCCGTTCGTCGAGGCGGGGGTGCGTGCGTCGTGAGCGAGCAGTGGAGCTGGACCTTCGCCGACGCCGAGGGCGCGCCGGTCACGGGGGAGCCGACGACGACCACCACGTTCCCGACGCAGTCCGACGCCGAGAGCTGGTTCGGCGAGGTGTGGCACGAGCTCGCCGAGGCCGGCGTCGCGAGCGTCACCCTGCACCGCGAGGGCGCGGTGGTCTACGGCCCGATGAGCCTGGAGGCCGCTCCCTGACCCGAGCGGGTCAGGAGGGGTACTGGCCGCGCGCCACCTGCGGGCGTGGCATCCGCTGCCGGCGCAGCTGGAACACGCGCATCACGGCGTAGGCGACGGCGCCGCGCGGGATCGCGTTCGCGCCGAACTTGGCGACGATCTTCTTCTTCAGGCCCCGCCACATGAGGGTGCTGTCGACGACGACGGCCAGGACCGAGGCGTAGGTGAGCGCGACGCTGATCGTGAAGATCGTCTGCTGCCGCACCAGCGAGAGCGCGAGGACGATGAGCATAATCGGGAGGAGGAACTCGCCGAGGTTGCGCCGGGCGTCGACGTAGTCGCGGATGTAGCGCTTCACCGGCCCCTTGTCGCGGGGCGGCAGGCCGGCCTCGTCGCCGGTCTCGAGCGCCTTGCGCGTGCGGGCCAGCTGCTCGCGGCGCTTCTGGCGCTCGATCTGCTTGGCCTGCTTGCGGTCCGAGACGACGAGCGGCTGGCGCCGGGCGGCCTCCTGGTCGCGGCGCTTGGGCGTCGGCCGGTTCTTCGCGCCCTCGCGCGCCGGGGTCGAGGCCTCGTCGACGGCCTGGTCGTTGGTGGGCTTGCTGCGTCCGAACACGAGGCCAACTCTAGGTGCTCCGGGGGAGTGCCTCCGTCGAGGCGGGGAGCCGGACCCCTGCGGCCCGCAGCCGGTCGGTAGGGTCCGGAGGCGTGACCGACGTGCTCAGCGACGACCAGACCGGCGCCCTCCGCGACCGCATCCACGACCTCATGCCGCAGGTGCGCGGCGACCTCGAGGCCCTGACCCGCATCCCCTCCGTCTCCCTCGACGCCTTCGACCAGGCGCACGTCGAGGCCAGCGCCGAGGCCACCGCGCAGCTGCTGCGCGACGTGGGGCTGGAGGTCGAGATCGTCCGCGAGGGCGGGCGGCCGGCCGTCATCGGTCACCGCGACGGCCCGCCCGGCTCGCGCACCGTGATGCTCTACGCGCACCACGACGTCCAGCCGCCCGGCGACGACGCCCTCTGGGACAGCCCGCCGTTCGAGCCCACCGAGCGCGACGGCCGGCTCTACGGCCGCGGTGCCGCCGACGACAAGGCCGGGATCATGGCCCACGTCGCGGCCCTGCGCGCGCACGGCGACGACCTGCCCGTCGGGGTGACCGTCTTCGTCGAGGGCGAGGAGGAGGTCGGCTCGGACTCCCTCGCCACCATCCTCGAGCGGCACGGCGAGAAGCTGCGCGCCGACGCCATCGTGCTGGCCGACTCCACGAACTGGGCCGTCGGCGAGCCGGCCCTCACGACCACGCTGCGCGGGATGATCCGCGTCGTCGTCACCGTCCGCACGCTCGACCACGGCATCCACTCCGGGATGTTCGGCGGCGCGGTACCCGACGCCATCACGGCGCTGGTCCGCCTCCTCGCGACGATGCACGACGACACCGGCGCCGTCGCCGTGCAGGGGCTGCGCTCCGGCGTGGCCGCCGACCTCGACTACCCCGAGTCCCGGCTGCGCGAGGAGTCCGGGCTGCTCGACGGCGTCTCGACGATCGGGTCGGGATCCCTGCTGTCGCGCATCTGGACCCAGCCGTCCATCACGACCATCGGCATCGACGCGCCGTCGGTCGCCGAGTCCTCCAACACCCTCGTGCCGAGCGCCTCGGCGAAGGTCTCGATGCGGATCGCGCCCGACGAGGACGACATGGAGGCCTTCGCGCTGCTCAAGACCCACCTCGAGGAGCACGCGCCGTGGGGCGCGCAGGTCGAGGTGCACCTCGACGACCGCGGGCTCGGCTTCGCCGCCGACGCGCAGGGCCCGGTCTACGACCAGGCCCGCGCCGCGTTCACCGACGCCTGGGGCACGCCGCCGGTCGACATCGGCGTCGGCGGGTCCATCCCGTTCGTCGCCGCGTTCGCGGAACAGTTCCCCGAGGCGGCCATCCTCGTCACCGGCGTCGAGGACCCCGACGCCCGCGCGCACGGGGCCAACGAGTCGCTGCACCTCGGCGAGTTCGAGAAGGTGTGCGTCGCCGAGGCCGTGCTGCTCGCCCGGCTCGGCGCGCTGCCCCGCTGAGGCAGGATCGGCACATGGCACAGGGCACGTACGTCGAGGAGTCCTTCGAGCGGGACACCAACTACATCGAGGACCGCATCACGCTGGCCGGTGACGGTGAGCACGAGTGGCCGGTCGAGGCCGGGCGCTACCGGCTGGTCGTGGCCCGGGCCTGTCCCTGGGCGAACCGGGCGATCATCGTCCGGCGGCTGCTCGGGCTGGAGGACGTCCTGTCGATGGGGGTCTGCGGGCCCACCCACGACGCCGACAGCTGGACCTTCGACCTCGACGAGGGCGGGGTCGACCCGGTGCTCGGCATCCCGCGCATCAAGGACGCCTACGAGGCCCGCTTCCCGGGCTACCCGCGGGGCATCACCGTGCCGTGCGTCGTCGATGTGCCGAGCGGGAAGGTCGTGACCAACGGCTTCGCGCAGCTGACCCTCGACCTCTCGACGCAGTGGCGCGAGCACCACCGCGCCGGCGCGCCCGACCTCTACCCCGAGGCGCTGCGCGCCGAGATGGACGAGGTGATGCAGCGCGTCTACACCGAGGTCAACAACGGCGTGTACCGGTGCGGCTTCGCCGGCACCCAGGCCGCCTACGACGCCGCCTACGAGCGGCTCTGGACCGCCCTGGACTGGCTCGAGGAGCGGCTCGCCGACCGTCGCTACCTGATGGGCGAGAGCATCACCGAGGCCGACGTGCGCCTGTTCACGACCCTGGCCCGCTTCGACGCGGTCTACCACGGGCACTTCAAGTGCAACCGGCAGAAGCTGACCGAGATGCCGGTGCTGTGGGCCTACGCACGCGACCTCTTCCAGACCCCCGGGTTCGGGGACACGACCGACGTCGTGCACATCAAGAGCCACTACTACGAGGTCCACCGCGACATCAACCCGACCGGTGTCGTGCCGGCCGGGCCGGACCTCGCGGGATGGGCGACGCCGCACGGGCGCGAGGCGCTCGGGGGCTCGCCGTTCGGGGACGGCACGCCGCCCGGCCCGCCGCCGGCGGCGGAGCGGGTGCCGAGCGCCCACAACCCGCTCCTCGGGGACGACGGCCTCGTCCGGCCCGCCTGAACCCGGGCGGATATCCGCGTCACCACCGTGACGCCGCGGAAGCTCGCCTCGGACGCGGATGCATGCCCGTCACGGGCGAGTTTCCGCGTCACCACCGTGACCACGGCCCGGGGACTCGGGCGTCAGTCCTTGCTGGTCTCGCCGGGGAGGGCGAGCATCCGGTCGAGGGCCACCTTGGCCCAGTGCGCGACCTCGGGGTCCACGCGGATCGGGTTGACGACCCGGCCGTCGACGAGGGACTCCAGCGCCCAGACGAGGTGCGGCAGGTCGATGCGGTTCATCGTCGAGCAGTAGCAGACGTTCTTCTCGAGGAAGACGATGCGCTGGTCGGGGAACTGCGCCGCGAGACGGCGCACGAGGTTGAGCTCGGTGCCCACGGCCCACGCCGTGCCCGCCGGGGCGGCCGCGACGGTCTTGATGATCTTCTCGGTCGAGCCGACCTCGGCGGCGAGCTCGACGACCTCGTGGCGGCACTCGGGGTGCACGATCACCTTCACGTCGGGGATCTCGCGGCGCGCGGCCTCGACCGCCTCGACCGAGAACCGCCCGTGCACCGAGCAGTGCCCGCGCCAGAGGATCATCGTCGCGTCGCGCAGCTGCTCGGGGGTCAGGCCGCCCATCGGGCGGTGCGGGTCCCACACCACGCAGCCGTCGAGGGAGCCACCGAGGTCGCGCACGTAGGTGTTGCGCCCGAGGTGCTGGTCGGGGAGGAAGAGGACCTTGCCGCCGTCGCCGGCCTGCTCCAGGGCCCACGTCAGCGCGGTCTTCGCGTTGGACGAGGTGCAGATCGTGCCGCCGTGCCGCCCGGTGAAGGCCTTGATGGCCGCCGACGAGTTCATGTACGTGACCGGCACGGTCGTGTCGGCGACCCCGGCCGCCACGAGCTCGTCCCAGCAGTCCTCGACCTGGTCTATGGCGGCCATGTCGGCCATCGAGCAGCCGGCGGCGAGGTCGGGGAGGACGACGGTCTGGGTGTCGGCGGTGAGGATGTCGGCGGATTCGGCCATGAAGTGCACGCCGCAGAAGACGACGAACTCGGCGTCCGGGCGGGCCGCGGCCTCCTTGGCGAGCTTGAAGGAGTCGCCGGTGACGTCGGCGAACTCGATGACCTCGTCGCGCTGGTAGTGGTGGCCGAGGACGAACAGCCGGTCGCCGAGCGCCGCCTTGGCCGCGCGGGCGCGCTCGACGAGCGAGGGGTCCGAGGGCGCCGGCAGGTCGCCGGGACACTCCACCCCGCGCTCGCTGGCGAGGTCACGGCCCTGCCCGAGGACGAGCAGGGGGAGCGGGGCGTTGCGGGGCGTGCCGGTCGTGGTGGTCACGGCCCCGATCGTAGGCGCTCAGCCCATCGACTTCTGACCGTCGATCGCCTCCCGGATGATGTCGGCGTGCCCGGTGTGGTGCGCCGTCTCGGCGAGCACGTGGGCGAAGACCCGACGGGCGCTGCGCCGCTCGCCGGGCCGGAACCACGGAGCGGGCGGCAGCTCGTGGTCGGCGGAGAGGTCGTGGGTCCGCACGAGCTCGTCGGTGTGGGCGGCGACCTCGCGGTAGAGCGCCACCACCTGCTCGAGCGTCTCGTCCTCGAGCAGACGGAACTCGCGCTCGCGGGCCGCGTAGTCGGCGTCGTCGCCGCCGGCCATCGCGCCGCTCTCGACGAAGTCGGTCCAGCCGCGCTCGGTGAGCGCGACGTGCTTGACGAGCCCGCCGAGGCACAGCTCGCTGACCGTGGGCGTGAGCCGGGCCTGGTCGTCGGTCAGGCCCTCGACCGTGTGCAGGAGGAAGTACCGCTGCTGGGCCAGGGCCTCGAGCAGGGAGGCGCGCTCGGGGTCGAGGGCGGTGTCGGTGGTGTCGGTCATGGGGCGTCCTCTCGTCGGGCCGGTGCGCCGACGCTAGCGAGGACCGCCGACAGCCCGCGACCCCCGAAGGCCGGTCCCGATACCCTCGGACCGTGCGCGTGCTCCTCGCCCCCGACACCTTCGGGACGACGCTCGGCGCCACCCAGGTCGCCGCGGCGATGGCCGAGGGCTGGGCCGCGGGGGCGCCCCACGACGTCGTCCGCCAGCTGCCGCTCTCGAACGGGGGTCCCGGCTTCCTCGACGTCCTCGAGCGCACCGTCGGTGGCACCACCGTCGCCACCACGGTCAGCGACCCCCTCGGCCGCGAGGTCCCTGCGGCGGTGCTCCTCGCCGAGGACGGCGGTCGCCGCACCGCGTGGGTCGAGGCGGCCCAGGCGAGCGGGCTGCACCTGCTGGCCGCCGACGAGCGCGACCCGCGCGTCACGAGCACCTGGGGCGTCGGGCAGCTGCTCGCGACGGCCCTCGCCGAGGGGGCCGAGCGCATCGTCGTCGGCGTCGGCGGCGGATCGACGAACGACGCCGGGGCCGGCCTGCTCGCGGCCCTGGGCGCCGGCCCCGCATCGGCCCTCGCCCGGGGCGGGCTGGCCCTGGGCGATGCGCCCGCCGACGCCCTCGCCGGCCTCCCGGACGTGCTCGAACGGCTCCGGGGCGTCGAGCTCGTCCTCGCCACCGACGAGCTGACGCCGCTGCTCGGCCTCGCGGGCACCAGCGCCGTGGAGTCCCCCCGCAAGGGCGCCACAGCCGCCGACGCCCAGGCCCTCGAGGGCGCCCTCGGGCACTTCACCGCCCTCCTGACCCGCTCGCTCCCGCGCGTGCCCGTCGACCTGCTGACCGGTGCGCCGCGCCGCCTCGACCGAGAGCCGGGCGCGGGCGCGGCCGGCGGCCTCGGCCTGGCCCTGCTGGCCCTCGGCGCGCAGCAGCGCGGCGCCGTGGCCGAGGTGCTGCGCCTCACCGGCTTCGACGTCGCCGCCGCGGGGAGCGACCTGGTCGTCACCGCCACCGACCGGCTCGACTGGACCTCGTTGCGCGGCTCGGTCGTCTCCGGCGTCGCGGAGGCCGCCACCGCCTCGGCCCGCCCGGTGGTCGTCGTCGCGGGCGAGATGCTCGTCGGCCGGCGCGAGACGATGACCACGGGGTTCGCCGGGTGCTACGCCGTGGCCGAGCAGCCGCACGAGGTCGAGGCGATGCTCGCCGAGCCGGTCGAGACCCTGCGCGCCCGCACGGCACGGGTGGCGCGGACCTGGTCCCCGGGCCGCTGACCCCACCCGTCGGTCCGGGGACGTATCCTGAACGGACCCGGGAACAACCGGGAGCCCTCCACGGGTTGCACGGCTGACGGGGACCGCCCGCCACCTCCACGAACTGCACGAGGAGTCCTCTCCCATGAGCGACCAGCTCCAGACCACCGAGGCCACCACCGAGGTCGCGGCGCACGGCGTCGTCCTCACCGACGTGGCCGCGTCCAAGGTCTCGTCCCTGCTCTCGCAGGAGGGTCGCGACGACCTCCGCCTGCGCGTCGGCGTCCAGCCCGGCGGCTGCTCGGGCCTGATCTACCAGCTCTACTTCGACGAGCGCACCCTCGACGGTGACCTCGTGCGCGACTTCGACGGTGTCGAGGTCGTCGTCGACCGGATGAGCGCCCCCTACCTCGAGGGCGCCACCATCGACTTCTCCGACACCATCGAGAAGCAGGGGTTCACCATCGACAACCCCAACGCGGGCAGCTCCTGCGCCTGCGGCGACAGCTTCAGCTGACCGGCTCGCGACGGGCCCGGACCTCCTCGAGGGGTCCGGGCCCGTCCGCGTCCCCGGCGGACGTATAGGTTGCTCGGGTGCAGATCGCCGTCACCGGGTCCATCGCGACCGACCACCTCATGACCTTCCGCGGCCGCTTCGCCGACTCCCTCGTCGTCGAGCAGCTCGACAAGATCTCGGTGAGCTTCCTCGCCGACCAGCTCGACATCCGGCGCGGCGGGGTGGCGGGCAACATCTGCTTCGGGATGGCCGTCCTCGGCGCCCGGCCGCTGCTCGTCGGGGCCGCGGGGGAGGACTTCGGGGACTACCGCAGCTGGCTGACCCGCCACGGCGTCGTCACCGACCACGTCCACATCTCCAGCACGGCCCACACCGCGCGCTTCGTCTGCACCACCGACGACGACATGGCCCAGATCGCCACGTTCTACGCGGGCGCGATGTCCGAGGCCCGGATGATCGAGCTCGGCCCCATCCACGACCGCTGGGACCTCGACCTCGTCCTCATCGGCGCCGACGACCCCGACGCGATGCTCCGCCACACCGACGAGTGCCGGGCCCGGGGCATCCGCTTCATCGCCGACCCCTCCCAGCAGCTGGCCTTCGCCGACGGCCCGTTCATCCGCAAGCTCGTCGACGGCGCCGAGATCCTCATCACCAACGAGTACGAGTCGCACCTCACCTCCACCAAGACCGGGTGGAGCCAGGAGGAGATCGACGACCGCGTGACCACGCGCATCATCACCCTGGGCAAGGACGGCGCCGAGATCCGCACGAAGGGGCAGGACCCGATCCACGTGCCCGTCGCGGCCGAGGTCGAGCGGGTCGACCCCACCGGGGTCGGCGACGCCTTCCGTGCCGGCTTCCTCGTCGGACTGGCCGGTGGCCTGGGCCACGAGCGCTGCGCCCAGATCGGGTCGGTGCTGGCCGCGCACGTCCTCGAGACGGTCGGCACGCAGGAGTACACGGTCGGGCGCGCCGACTTCCTGCAGCGCGTCTCGACCGCCTACGGCGCCGAGGCCGCCGCCGAGATCGCGCCCCTCGTGCGCACCGCCCGCGACTGACGCGAGCCGCCGTGCCGTTCCCGCCGACCGAGCCGCCGGAGTCGCCCTGGCAGCTCGACACCGCGCGGGCGACCCCCGGGGACGACCTCGTCGCCGCCGGTGCCGATCTCGAGCCCGGCACCCTGCTGGCCGCCTACCGGCTCGGCCTGTTCCCGATGGGCCTGGGGCCCGACGGGGGCGGGACGACGGGGTGGTGGTCGCCGGACCCGCGCGGCGTCATCCCCGCCGGGGCGCTGCGCGTGCGACCCTCGCTGCGCAAGGTGCTGCCCCGCTTCGAGACGTCGGTGGACCGGGCGTTCGCCGACGTCGTCGCCGGGTGCGCCGACCCCGAGCGGGACGGTCGATGGATCACGCCCGCCGTGGCCGCGGCCTACACCCGCCTCCACGAGCTCGGCTGGGCCCACAGCGTCGAGGTGTGGCAGGACGGCGCGCTCGTCGGTGGCCTCTACGGCGTCTCGGTCGGGGGGCTCTTCGCGGGGGAGTCGATGTTCCACCGCGTCCGCGACGCCTCGAAGGTCGCGCTCGTCGAGCTGGTCCGGCGCTTCCACGCCGACGGCGACCCGCGCCGCATCGTCGACGTCCAGTGGTCCACCGACCACCTGCGCGGTCTCGGGGCGCAGGAGTGGCCCCGTGAGGAGTACCTCGACCGGCTCGCCGAGGCTCTGCAGGCCCCTCAGGTCGACCTGGCCGCGCCGCCGACGAGCACGGTGTAGCGGGTCCAGCCCTCCTCGTCCTCGAGGGTGACGGCGTGCCCGCGCATCCGGGCCCAGGCCGGCACGTCGGAGCGGGCGGCGACGTCGTCGGCGAGCAGCACGAGGGTGGCGCCGGGGGAGAGGTCGCGCGCCACCCGGGCCGCACGCACCACCGGCACCGGGCACCGGGTGCCGCGGGCGTCGACCACGGGCTCGCTCACAGGTCCTCCGTGCCCATCCGGCGGCGGACGGCGCCGACCACCTCGGGCAGGGCCGCGCAGAAGCGCTCGACGTCCGCCGCGCGGTCGGGGGAGACCGCCTCGAGCGGCAGCACGAGCCGCAGGTTGCCGTGGGTGAGGACGCCCATCGCGGCGAGGACGTGGCTCGGGCGCAGCACGCTCGAGGTGCAGGCCGACCCGGATCCGACCGCGAGCCCTCGGCGGGCGAGCTCGTCGACCAGCGCCTCGCCGTCGGCGAGCAGCACGCTGAAGGTGACGACGTGGGGGAGCCGGTCGACGGCGTCGCCGAGCACCTCGACGTCCCGCACCGCCGCGGCGGCGGCGCGCACCCGGTCGACGAGCGCCCGTGCCGCCCGCGCGTCGTCCACGGCCCCGGCCGCGGTCTGCCGCCACGCCTCGGCGGCGGCGAGGACGAGGGGCACCCAGGGGGTGGCCCAGGCCCGGCCCTGCTCGGCCTCACGCCGCGGGGCCGGCAGCGACCATCGCGTCCCGGTCCGGACCCCGAGCAGCCCGAGCGGCGGTCCGCCGAAGGCCGCGGCGTCCGCCACGATGACCGACCCGTGGCCCGAGAGCGGGTCGCGGCCGAGGGAGGCCGTGGCGTCGAGGAGCAGCGGCACGCCGGCCTCCCGGGCCGCGGCGTCGAGGGCCGCCACCGGCTGGCGCGTGCCGACCTCGCCGTTGGCCGTCTGCAGGACGGCGGCGGCCACGCCGGGGGAGTGCAGCGCCGTGCCGAAGGCCTTCTCGTCGACCCGTCCGGACGGATCGGCAGGGACCGGGTCGGTCCCGGCGCCGAGGAGGAGGACCGAGCGCTCCGTGGCGCCGAGCACGACGTCCTCGCCGACGCGGCGGCGGGCGTGGCGCAGGCCGGCCAGACCCACCGCGAGGGCGTCCTCGGCGCTCGCGTGGACCGACAGCTCGTCCGGGCGGACCCCCAGCGCGCCGGCGAGGACCTCCCGCGCGGTGTCGAGCAGCGCCCGGGCGGAACGGGCCGGTCCGTGGCGCCCCGCGGGGTCGGCCCAGGCGGCCCCGACGGCGGCCCGGAGGGTCTCCTCGGCGAGGGGGTGCAGGGGGCTGCGCGAGGCATCGAGAACCCCTAGCGCGGAAGGGGTCCCGTGAGGTTCGACAACCGTGTGCGGCACGGCTCGACGGTAGCCCCCCTGCATGCCCGGTGAGGTACCCGTGCAGTAGGGTTTGCACCACTCGTCAGTCTCCCCTACACGAAGGGTGCAGCGGTGCGCCAGCAGGACCTCCCCACCCCCCGTCGCCGGCCCGGCGCGCGGGTGCTCGCCGGTGCGCTCGGCGTGCTCGCGCTCGGCGGCTGCGCCAGCGGTGAGCTGCGCGGCAACGCCTCCACCGGATGGCTGCCCCCCTCGGTCACCGAGAGCGGTGAGACGGTCACCCGGCTGTGGATCGGCGCCTGGATCGCGGCCATCGCGGTCGGGCTGCTCGTCATCGGGCTCATCGTCTGGTGCATCGTGGCCTACCGCCGCAAGCAGGACGACACCGAGCTCCCGGTGCAGCTCCGCTACAACATCCCCATCGAGATCCTCTACACCGTGGTCCCGATGCTCATGGTCGTCGTGCTCTTCTACTACACGGCCCGCTACGAGTCCGAGCTCGTCGGCACCTCCAAGCAGCCGGATCTCAAGGTCAACGTGGTCGGCAAGCAGTGGAGCTGGGACTTCAACTACGTGAACGACGACGTCCACGAGGTCGGCACGCAGGCCATCCTCACCGGCAAGCCGGGCGCCGAGGAGACCATCCCCACCCTGTACCTGCCGGTCAACGAGCGGGTCGAGTTCGTGCTCACCGCCCGCGACGTCATCCACTCGTTCTGGGTGCCGGCGTTCCTGCAGAAGATGGACATGGTCCCGGGCCGGGTCAACCGCTTCCAGGTCGTCCCCACGCAGGAGGGCACCTTCAAGGGCAAGTGCGCCGAGCTGTGCGGTGCCTACCACTCGCAGATGCTCTTCAACGTCAAGGTCGTCTCGCGCGCGGAGTACGACCAGCACATGGCCGACCTGCGCGCCGCGGACCAGACCGGGCTGCTCAACAACACGCTCAACCGGGAGCAGCTCATGAAGGGCCAGCTGGACAACGAGACCGTCGACGGAGGCAACTGAGATGAGCGCCGCGACCGACACGACGATGCTGCGCGAGGCGGGGGCCCCGGCCCGCACCCGGCGCCTGGCCCCGGGTTCGACCGTGGTCAAGTGGATGACGACGACCGACCACAAGGTCATCGGCAACCTCTACTTCATCACCGCCTTCATCTGGTTCCTCCTCGGCGGCGTCATGGCGCTGGTCATCCGCGCCGAGCTCGCCGAGCCGGGCCTGCAGATCGTCGACAACCCGGACCAGTACAACCAGCTGTTCACGATGCACGGCACGATCATGCTGCTGCTGTTCGCGACGCCGCTGTTCGCCGGCTTCGCCAACGCGCTCATGCCGCTGCAGATCGGGGCGCCCGACGTCTCGTTCCCGCGTCTGAACATGTTCGCGTACTGGCTCTACCTCTTCGGTGGCCTCATCGCCGGCGCCGGCTTCCTCACGCCCGGTGGCGCCGCCGCCTTCGGCTGGTTCGCCTACGCGCCGCTCTCGGACAGCACCTACAGCCCCGGCGTCGGCGGCGACCTCTGGGTCTTCGGCCTCGCGCTCGGTGGTTTCGGCACCATCCTCGGTGCCGTCAACTTCATCACCACGATCCTCACGATGCGCGCGCCCGGCATGACGATGTTCCGGATGCCGATCTTCACGTGGACGGTGCTCGTCACCTCGATCCTCGTGCTCATCGCCTTCCCGGCCCTGGCCGCCGCGCTCTTCGCGCTCGGCGCCGACCGGCGCTTCGGGGCCCAGGTCTTCGCCCCCGAGAGTGGCGGGGCGTTGATGTGGCAGCACATCTTCTGGTTCTTCGGGCACCCCGAGGTCTACATCATCGCGCTGCCGTTCTTCGGGCTGATCTCCGAGATCCTCCCGGTCTTCTCGCGCAAGCCGATCTTCGGCTACAAGACCCTCGTCTACGCCACCATCGCCATCGCGGCGCTCTCGGTCAGCGTCTGGGCGCACCACATGTACGTGACCGGCCAGGTCCTCCTGCCGTTCTTCGCGATCATGACGATGCTCATCGCCGTCCCGACAGGCGTGAAGTTCTTCAACTGGATCGGCACGATGTGGGGCGGCAAGCTCGACTTCTCGACGCCGATGCTCTGGGCCCAGGGCTTCCTCGTTACGTTCCTCTTCGGCGGCCTGACCGGCATCATCCTCGCGAGCCCGGCGCTGGACTTCCAGCTCTCCGACAGCTACTTCGTGGTGGCCCACTTCCACTACGTCGTCTTCGGCACCGTGGTGTTCGCGATGTTCGCCGGCTTCTACTTCTGGTGGCCCAAGCTCACCGGGCGGATGCTCGACGAGAAGCTCGGCAAGATCCACTTCTGGATGCTGTTCATCGGCTTCCACACCACGTTCTTCGTCCAGCACCTCCTCGGGATGCAGGGCATGCCGCGGCGCTACGCCGACTACCTGCCCGAGGACGGCTTCACGCTCGGCAACCAGATCTCCACGGTCGGGGCCTTCCTGCTGGGCGCCTCGATGCTGCCCTTCATGTACAACGTCTGGAAGACGTGGAAGACCGCGCCGCTCGTCGAGACCGACGACCCGTGGGGCTACGGCGCCTCGCTCGAGTGGGCCACCTCGTGCCCGCCGCCGCGGCACAACTTCGACCGCATCCCGCGGATCCGCTCCGAGCGCCCCGCGTTCGACCTGCACCACCCCGAGGCCGCACCCTCCGGGCGGGTCGACGCCGAGCACACCAAGGACAGCTCCCTCGTGTCCGCGCTCGGCCCGGCGGACCTGCACGACGCGGCGTTCGTCGAGGAGAGCGACGCGGACCCGCACACGACCACCACCAAGGAGAGCTGAACCGTGCGAGCGATGGAGCGCATCGGGATCCTCGTCGGGATCTTCGCCTTCCTCATGTGCGCCATCTACTGGTTCTGGACCTCCACCACGGAGATCGGCATCGAGTGGGTCGGCGTCCTCGGCCTGATGCTCGCCGGCCTGCTCGGCTTCATGATCGCCTGGTACCTCTGGATGACGCGGCGCAAGCTCGACCGCGACCCCTCTGACGATCCGCTGGGCGACATCGACGAGATCCAGGGGGAGTACGGCTTCTTCAGCCCGCACTCCTGGCAGCCGCTCTTCCTCGCCGCCGGCGCGGCCACCATCTTCCTCGGCCTCGCGGTCGGGTGGTGGCTGGTCATCATCGGCGCCTTCTTCGCGGTGCCCGCACTGGTCGGCTGGACCTTCGAGTACTGGAAGGGCCCGCACGCGCTCTGAGCGCTCGACCCTTCGCCGCAGGCCGCCCGGGACCACCCGGGCGGCCTGCGGCGTTCAGGGGGACGGGCCGCGCTCAGCCCCGACCGGGCTCCTGTCAAGGACATGGCGCGGACCTTGCACGATGCCGCGGCAACTGCGCCGTCCTCGTGCAACGTCTCCGTCGTCACGGTCATGGCGCGGAAGTTGACGCCGGACGTGGATGTATCCGCGTCATCGGTCGGCTTCCGCGTCGTCACCGTGACGACGCGGAAGTTGGCGCCCATCGGCATGAGAGATTGTTCGGTTGCGCTGGACGTGCACCCAAGGCATACCCGCTGAGCGGGGGAGGGGGCCTCAGCCCCAGCCGAGCTCGTGCAGGGCGTCGTCGTCGATGCCGAAGTGGTGCGCGATCTCGTGCACCACGGTCACGGCGATCTCCTCGGTCAGCTCCTCGAGGTCCTCGCACATCCGGGTCAGTGGGCCGCGGAAGAGGATGATCCGGTCCGGCAGCGTGCCCGATGACCACGCGTCCGAGCGCTCGGTGAGCGGGATGCCGTCGTAGACCCCCAGCAGCTCGGGGTCGTCGGCCGGTGGCTCGTCCTCGACGAGGAAGACGACGTTGTCGAGCATCGCCATCAGCTCCTCGGGCACCTCGTCGAGGGCGTCCTCGACGATGGCGTCGAAGGCCTCGGGCGTCAGCGGGTCCACGGCACCAGCCTGCCCCATCCGCCCGGACGGCTCAGGGGCGGGGGACCTGCTGGAGGGAGATCAGGGGCCCACCGAGGGGGACGCCGTTCCACGTCCCGGTGACCGCGCCGTCGCGGCACCGCAGGTGGAGCGCGTGCGGGCCCGCCACGGCGACGACGCGGGCCTCGAACGTATCGGGGGACACCCAGCCGCCGGATGCCGCCCACGGACCGGCGACGGGCTGGGGCCAGCCGTCCGGGGTGCACGGGACCACGAGGGGCTCTCCGCGCTCGTGGAGGGTCAGCTCGTGGCCGCCGTCCGGCGCCGCCGCCACCTCGACCCGCGTCAGCCGGGGGAGCTCCTCGGTGGGCTCGTGCGTGAAGCTCCACGGGCCGGGACCTGCCGCCGGGCCGAGCGGTCCGGGGGCGGGGAGGGCGGCCTCGGCGAGGTACGCCTCGAGGGCCGCGACCCCGTCCGGGTCGGCGGGCAGCGGCGCGTCGGAGAGCGCCGGCAGCAGCTCCTCCCAGATCGCGTCGAGGGTCTCCTGCGTGCGCTCGGTGCACGAGGTGAGGGCCACGACGAGGTCGGAGCCCGGGACGAGCACGGAGAACTGGCCGTAGGCGCCGTCCGCTCGCCAGGCGTCGTGCCGGCAACGCCACACCTGGTAGCCGTAGCCCTGCTGCCAGTCGACGGTCTCGGGGTGGGGGGAGGTGTCGGTGTGCACCGTCGTCATCGTGGCCGCCCAGCCCTCGGGGAGGACCTGCCGGCCGTCCCACCGGCCGTCCCGCAGCAGGAGCTGGCCGAGCCGGGCGAGGGTGTCGGTGGTGACGTGCAGGCCGGAGTAGCCGAGGTCGAACCCGTCATGGTTCTGCCACGCCGCGTCCTGCACGCCGAGGGGGTCAAGCAGGCGGGGGCGGAGGTAGTCGAGCAGCCGCTGCCCACTGCGTTGCTGGACGGCCAGCGCCGCCATCAGGGTCGCGCCGTTGTGGTAGACGAACCACCCCGGCTCCTCCTCCGGCTCCAGGCCGAGGAAGCGGGTGGGGAAGTCGGCCGGGCGGGTCCGCCAGTCACCGAGAGTGTCGACGTGGTGGCCGGTGCGCATCGCCAGCACGTCGTGCAGCGTGAGCGCCGCGGCCCGGGGGCCCGCTGATGCAGCGGCCTCCGGGAAGAGGTCGACGAGCCGGTCCTCGAGCCGGAGCAGCCCCTCGGCCACGGCGAACCCCACGGCGCACGACGTGAAGGTCTTGCTCACCGAGTACACCAGCCGCGGACCGTCGGGGGTCCACGGCCGCCAGGTCCCGGCGGCGACGACGTGCCCGTGGCGGAGCACGGTCAGCCCGTGCGGCTCCAGGCCGCGCTCCTCCCACCGCTGCACGAGGGAGAGCAGGGCGGCCGAGGGCACGCCCTGCTCCTCCGGGGTGCTGCGGGGGAGGGAGGTCACCGCCTCAGTGCCGGGAACCGGCCTCTGCGGACTCGATCTGCGCAGCGGGCTCGCCGGCCTCGATGGCCTCGTGCTCCTCGCCGTGGTGGTGCGCGGCAGCGAGCTCGGCGGGCGTGACCGGGTTGACGGCGTCGGCGAAGTAGAACCGCGACAGCGCAGCCCGGACCTTGTCCTTGCGGTGGGCCGGACGCGCCACGCCGTGCTCGTCGACCCCGGGCTCGAGCTCGAGCGGGGCGACGGCATCGTGCTGGACGAGCAGCCACTGCTCCTCCGGCAGCCCGGCCTCGTGCCGCTCGAAGAAGCGGCCGTCGGGAGTGCGGATGATCGTGCCGGACTCGCGTCCGTGCAGGACGGTGTCGCGGTCGCGGCGCTGCAGCGACAGGCAGGTCCGCTTGGTCACCCAGAACACGATGGGCGGCAGGACGAACAGGCCGATGCGGAAGAACCAGGTGATGTCGTTGATCGACATCCCGAGCTTGATCGCCATGATGTCGTTGCCCGCGGCGAACATGAACACCGTGTAGGCGGTGATGCCCGCCATCCCGATGCCGGTGCGCGTGGGGGCGTTGCGCGGGCGGTCGAGCAGGTGGTGCTCGCGCTCGTCACCGGTGACCCAGCGCTCGACGAACGGGTAGATGCCGAGCACGGTGTAGACGAGCGGCAGCAGCACGAGCGCACCGAGGGCGATGTTCAGCGACAGGGTGAACCCGAAGAAGCTGAACTCCAGCCATCCGGGCAGCAGCCGCAGCGCGCCGTCGGCGAAGCCCATGTACCAGTCCGGCTGCGAACCGGCCGTCACGGGGGAGGGGTCGTACGGCCCGTACGCCCAGACCGGGTTGATCTGCACCAGCGCCGAGATGAGGGCGATGACGCCGAAGACGATGAAGAAGAAGCCACCGGCCTTGGCCGCGTAGACCGGCATCACCGGGTAGCCGACGACGTTGTCGTTGGTGCGGCCCGGGCCGGGGAACTGGGTGTGCTTCTGGAGCGCGACGAGGCCGATGTGCGCCGTGAACAGCCCGATGAGGATCGCCGGGATGAGCAGGACGTGGGCCGAGTAGAGCCGCGGGATGATCATCTCGCCGGGGAACGGGCCACCGAAGATGCCGTAGACGAGGTAGGAGCCGATGACCGGCGCGGTCTGGACGAAGCCGGCCATCGCGCGGATGCCGGTGCCCGAGAGCAGGTCGTCGGGGAGGGAGTAGCCGGCGAAGCCCTCGATGATCGCGAGCAGGGCCAGGACGGTGCCGATGACCCAGTTGAGCTCACGCGGCTTGCGGAAGGCGCCGGTGAAGAAGACGCGGAACATGTGGACCGTGAGCGCGACGATGAACATCAGCGCGGCCCAGTGGTGGATCTGGCGGATGATCAGGCCGCCCTTGATGTCGAAGGAGATGTGCAGCGTCGAGGCGTAGGCCTCGGACATCGACACACCGCGCAGCGGCACGTACGAGCCGTCGTAGATCGTGTGGCCGGCGCTCGGGACGAACCAGAAGGTCAGGAAGGCCCCGGTGATCAGGCAGATGATCATCGAGTACATGGCGATCTCGCCGAGCATGAAGGACCAGTGGTCGGGGAAGACCTTCTTCATGAGGTAGCCGACCGGCTTGGCGGCACCCGTGCGGTCGTCGACCCAGCCGGCGACGCCGCCGATCTTCTTCGAGGCGGCCGAGGGCGGGGCGTGCCGCGGACGGTCGCCGGAGCGCAGGCCGTCGGCGGGACGGGGGTTCGATGCGGTCGTGGACATCAGCCACGCTCCCAGAAGCTCGGGCCGACCGCCTCGCGGAACGGCTGTGCGGAGACGAGGTAGCCCTCGTCGTCGACGGTGATCTTCAATTGTGGCAGCGGACGCTTCGCAGGACCGAAGATGACCTTGCAGTCCTGGGTGACGTCGAACGTTGACTGGTGGCACGGGCAGAGCAGGTGGTGGGTCTGCTGCTCGTAGAGACCGACCGGGCAGCCGACGTGGGTGCAGATCTTCGAGTAGGCGACGATGCCCTGGTAGCCCCAGTCGAGCTCCTTCTGGGACTTGATCTGCGCGGGGTCGAGGCGCATGAGGAGCACGGCGGCCTTGGCCTTCTCCTCGAGGAGGTGCTCGGCGCCACCCTCCTGGGTCTTCGGGTCGGGGAGCAGGCCCTCGGGCATGACGTGGACGACCGAGCCGATGGTGATGTCCGAGGCCAGGATCGGCAGGTTCTCGGGGTCCTTCATCAGCCGCAGCGGCTTGAACTCGGGCTCCTCGCCGGGGCCGCTCGGGCCGCCGTTCCACCACGTGAGGGACAGGCTCTTCTTCGGCAGCTCGCCCAGCGAGCCGCCGACCTGGAGCACCAGGCCGAGCGGGAAGAGGGCCATCGCGCCGCCGAGGGTGTACTTGAGCAGCGGGCGACGGGTGATCTGCGAGGTGGAGCCGCCCTCGGCGAGCACGCGCACGACCTCGGAGCGGTCGGCGTCGGAGGCGCGCATCGGGTGGCGCTCCTCGACGACCTCCTCGTCGGGCATGAGGGTCTTGGCCCAGTGGACCGCGCCGAGGCCGATGCCGAGCAGGCTGAGGGCGAGGGTGACGCCGAGGCCGGCGTTGGTGGCGCTCGTCGTGCCGATGCCGGGGACGTAGACCGTCGAGTTGGTGTCGAGGGCGAAGTAGAGGACGACGAAGAGCAGCGTGCCGATGATGGAGATCCCGAACAGCGCGGCGACCTGCTTCTCGGCGCGCTTCGCGGCGGCCTCGGACAGGTCGGCCATCCGCGGCACGTGCGTGGGGAGGCCGGGGTTGCTGAAGCGCTCGGGGATGCCCCCCTGCCCCACGACGTGGCCCTCGTCGAGGCGCACGGCCTGGCCGTGCCCGTCGCTCGAGGCCACCTCGGAGCCGGTGGTGGGGGTGTCCTGCTCGTTCATCGGGGTACCGATCTGTTCGTGTCGACGGGAGGGGACGCGAGGTGGGCCGCTACGCGGCCTTGGAGCCGAGCCAGACGGCGCAGCCGACGAGGATGCCGAGCCCGAAGACCCACGCGAAGAGGCCCTCGGTGACCGGCCCGAGCGAGCCGAGGGTCAGGCCGCCGGGGTTCTCCTGCTTGTCGAGGGTGTCGAGGAAGGCGATGATGTCGCGCTTGTTCTCGGGGGAGACGTTGGCGTCGTTGAAGACCGGCATGCTCTGCGGGCCGGTGACCATCGCCTCGTAGATGTGCTTGCCGGTGACGTCCTTGAGCGAGGGGGCGTACTTGCCGCGGGTCAGCGCACCGCCGGAACCGGCGAAGTTGTGGCACATCGCGCAGTTGACCCGGAACAGCTCGCCGCCGAGAGCGGGGTCGCCCTTGGAGGCGTCGACGGCCTCGTCGGAGGGGACGGCCGGGCCCGGTGCGAGGGAGGCGATGTAGGCGCCGACGGAGGCGATCTGCTCCTCGGAGAACTTCACGGTGTCCGAGCGGGCGGCCTGGACGCCCGGCTGGGTCATCGGCATGCGGCCGGTGCCCATCTGGAAGTCGACGGAGGCGGCGCCGACGCCGGCCAGCGGCGGGCCGGCGATCTTGTCGCCGTTGCCGGTGGCGCGACCCTCGGCGTTGATGCCGTGGCAGGTGGCGCAGTTCGCGCGGAAGAGGGCCTTGCCCTCCTCGACCGACTGGGCCGGCAGCGCCTTCGTCGTGGCGTCGGCCGGCTCCGGGGCGACGGCGGCGTACACCGCGCCCGTGAGGAACAGGCCGATCATGAGGAGGACGGCGATCGCCGCGGGATGCCGGCGGCGGGCTGCCAGTGCGTTCACGGTGCTTCCTGTCGTCTGCTGCGGTTCGTGCGGATCAGCGTGCGGGACAACTTACTTCAGGACGTAGATCATGAGGAAAAGGGCGATCCACACGACGTCGACGAAGTGCCAGTAGTACGAGGTGACGACCGCGCCGGTGGCCTGCGCGTGCGAGTACCGACGGGTCGTGAAGGTGCGCCCGAGGATGAGCAGGAAGGCGATGAGCCCGCCGGTGACGTGCATGCCGTGGAAGCCGGTGGCCAGGTAGAAGATCGACCCGTAGGAGTCGGAGGAGAGGGTGACGCCCTCCTCGATGAGGTGGGCGTACTCGTAGACCTGCCCGGCGATGAAGGTGGCGCCGAAGATGTAGGTGAGGACGTACCACTCGCGCATGCCCCAGGCGCTGACGCGGGTGAGGCGCGTGCCGACGGGGCGGGCGACGACGCCGCGCTCGGCCTGGAGGACACCGAGCTGGCACCACACCGAGGAGATGACGAGGATCAGCGTGTTCGCCGAGGCGAACGGCACGTTGAGCTGCGCGGTGCGCTCGTCCCAGAGGTCGGGGAGGTGGCCACGCAGGGTGAAGTAGAACGCGAACAGCGCCGCGAAGAACATCAGCTCGCTGGAGAGCCAGACCATCGTGCCGACGGCGACCATGTTCGGGCGCGTCGCGGGGCCCGAGCCCGGGATGGACGGGACCGGTCCCGCGTGCTTGACCGAAGCTGCTGCAGTAGTCGCCACGCCTGCATTATGCCGACACCGGAGGGGGTGTGACGAGGCGACCCCCCGAAAGGCTCGACAACGGCTCCGGGCGGCGCGGGGTTCCCGGTGAACGGGCGTGTCGGGTGGCCCGGGGCACGCTCGCTACGATGCCGTCATGACCGATTCGCACGCCTCCGCGGGGTCCGCCCCGACGACGTCGGCCGACGGCCTCCACCGGGTCCGGGTGCTGCTCTACAGCGACGACATCACGACCCGTGACGCCGTGCGCGCCGCGGCCGGTCGCCGCCCGGCCCGCGACGTCGAGGTCGTGTCGTGGCACGAGTGCGCGACGGCCGACGCGGTCATCGAGGCGATGGACGCCGGTGGGGTCGACGTCGTCGTCCTCGACGGCGAGGCCGCCCCGGTCGGCGGCCTGGGGCTGTGCCGCCAGCTGAAGAACGAGATCTTCCGCTGCCCGCCGGTCCTCGTGCTCACCGGACGCCCCCAGGACGCCTGGCTCGCCGGGTGGTCCCTCGCCGACGACGCCGTCCCGCACCCGCTCGACCCGATCGCCGTCGCCGAGGCCCTCAGCCGCCTCGCACGCGAGCGGGTCGCCGTCGGCTGACCGGCGTGACCGACGCCGCGGCCGGGGCCCCCACCTGGCCGGACCTCCTCACCGCGCTGCTGCGCGGCGAGGACCTCTCGACCCGCTCGGCCCGCTGGGCGATGGACCAGGTGATGAGCGGCGAGGCCTCGCCGGTGCAGCTCGCGGGCTTCCTCGTCGCCCTGCGCGCCAAGGGCGAGAGCGTCGAAGAGCTGCGCGGGCTCGCCGACGTCATGCTCGAGCACTCGAACCGCATCGAGGTCCCTGGGCCGAGCACCGACATCGTCGGCACCGGCGGGGACCGCATGCACTCGGTGAACATCTCGACGATGGCCTCGGTCGTGGTCGCCTCGACCGGGCTCCGCGTCGTCAAGCACGGCAACCGGGCGGCGTCCTCGTCGTCGGGGTCGGCCGACGTCCTCGAGGCGCTGGGCGTCGACCTGTCCCTTGCCCCCGCGCAGGTGGCCGAGGTGGCCGGACGCGCCGGCATCACGTTCTGCTTCGCCGCCGCCTTCCACCCCTCGATGCGCCACGCCGCTGTCGCGCGGTCCGGGCTGGGCGTCGGCACCGTCTTCAACGCGCTCGGCCCGCTGACCAACCCCGGCCAGCCCACCTACGCCGCGGTCGGGGTCGCCGACGCCCGGCTCGCCCCGCTCATCGCGGGCGTCTTCGCCGGGCGGGGCCGGGCGGCGGCGGTCTTCCGGGGCGACGACGGCCTCGACGAGCTGACCCTGGCCACCACCTCCACGGTCTGGTGGGTGCGCGACGGCGAGGTCACCGAGCTCTCGGTGGGGCCCGGCGACGTCGGGCTCGCCACCGCCCCGGTCGAGGCGCTGCGCGGCGGGGACCCGGCCTTCAACGCCGACGTCGCCCGGCGGCTGTTCGCCGGGGAAGGCGGGCCGGTGCGCGACGCGGTCGTCCTCAACGCGGGCATGGCGCTGGCCGTCGCCGCCGGGCTCGGGGGAGAGCCAACGCGCGATGCGCTGGTCGCCGCGCTGGCCGAAGGGGTGCACCGGGCGCAGGAGGCGCTGGACACCGGTGCCGCCGCGGGCCTGCTGGAGCGCTGGGTCGCCACGACCCGCGAGCTCGCCGGCCGCTGACCCGCGGGCGGGCCGGGCGGCTCAGTCCTCGATGCCGAGGCTGAACGCCGACTCGAGGTCGTGCGAGGAGTAGGTGCGGAAGGCGATGTGGGTGTTCGTGCCCGTGACGCCCTCGACCTTGTTGAGCCGGTCGGCGATGACGTCGGCGAGCGCCTCGTGCTGGCGCACGCGCACCATCGCGACGAGGTCGGCGTCGCCGGCGACCGAGTAGACCTCGGTGACGCCCTCGAGGTCGGCGATCTCCTGGGCGACCTCGGGGATCCGGTCGACGTCGGCGGTGATGAGGACGATGGCGGTGATCACCGGGCCAGCCTAGCCACCGGCCGGCGCGCCCCCGAGGCGCCGGGCGAGCAGCGCCTCGAGCGCGGCGTAGTGCCGCTCGGCGCCGGCCTCCTGGTACATCGAGGTGTCGGCCATCGTGTAGCCGTGCGGTGCGTCGGGGTAGACCTCGTTGGTCGCCGTGAGGCCGGCGTCCCGGGCCGCCTCGTCGAGGGCGGCGACCGCCTCGGGCGGCATCGAGCGGTCGTGGTCGGCGTGCCCGAGCACGAGCTCGGCGCGTGCGGTCGCCAGCGACCGGTGCGGACTGTCCGGTTCGTCGGTGACCAGGCCGCCGCCGTGGAAGCCGCCGACGGCGGCGACGTCGTCCGGGTGGTCGCCGGCCGCGCGCAGGGCGATCCGGACACCCATGCAGTAGCCGGTGACCCCGACGGGACCGTCGTCGACGGTGTGCAGACCCCGCAGGGCCTCGAGGTAGGCGGCCACATCGGGACGCGAGAGGTCGCTCGTCAGCCGGCCGACGCGGGGCATCGCGAGCCCCATGAACGCCTCGCGGCCCTCGGCGGTGCGCAGGTCGCCCGTGGGGGCGAGCTCGGCCACCGTGCCCTCGCGGTGGAAGACGTTGGGCGCGAGGACGGTGTAGCCCCACGACGCGATCCGGTCGCACATCGCCGCGATCTGGGGGCGCAGGCCGATGGCGTCCATGACGAGCAGGACACCGGGGCCGTGCCCGGCGGGCGGGAGGGAGAGGTGGGCCTCGGCGGAACCGCCGGGGACGGGGACGTCGACGAGGTGGAGGTCGCTCACCCGGCGCACGCTACGCCGGGTGCGTCGGCGTGCGGTCGCCGGGGAGATCTCGCGTCGCCGGGGTGAACCTG
>NZ_JBNVZV010000003.1:0-262558 GCF_050496545.1 Phycicoccus avicenniae
GCGCCGGCGCGGACGCCACGGCGGCCGTCGGCACCCCGCCGACGTCGAGCCGGCGCTCGAGCCGGTCCAGGCGCGCGGCGTACCCGGCCTCGCCCGCCGCACCGGGCAGCAGGATGCGGGCCGCGATGAGCTCCAGCTGGAGGCGCGGGGCGGTGGCGCCGGTCATCTCGGTGAGCCCGGCGTTGACGACGTCGGCGGCCCGCGACAGTGCGCCGGCCCCGAAGGCCGCACCCTGCCGGCGCATCCGCTCGAGCTGGTCCTCGGGCACGTGGCGCAGCACCTGGGCGGCGCCCTCGCGCATCGCGGCGACGACGATGAGGTCGCGCATCCGCTCGAGGAGGTCCTCGACGAAGCGGCGGGGGTCCAGGCCGGTCTCGACGACGCGGTCGATGGCCCGGAAGACCGCCGCGGCATCACCGGCCGCGAAGGCCTCGACGGTGGCGTCGAGGAGCTCGCCGTCGGTGAACCCGAGGAGCGCGGCGGCCGACTCGTACGTGAGGCCGTCCTCGCCGGAGCCGGCCATCAGCTGGTCCAGGACCGAGAGCGAGTCGCGGACCGAGCCGCCGCCGGCGCGCACGACGAAGGACAGGACACCGGGGGCGACCGGCACGCCCTCCTTGGCGCAGAGCTCCTCCATGTAGGACTGGAGCCGGGCCGGGGGGACGAGCCGGAAGGGGTAGTGGTGCGTGCGCGAGCGGATGGTGCCGATGACCTTCTCGGGCTCGGTCGTGGCGAAGATGAACTTCACGTGCTCGGGCGGCTCCTCGACGATCTTCAGCAGGGCGTTGAAGCCCTGCGAGGTGACCATGTGGGCCTCGTCGATGATGTAGATCTTGTAGCGGCTCTGCGCCGGCCCGTACGACGCGCGCTCGCGCAGGTCGCGGGCGTCGTCGACACCGCCGTGGCTCGCGGCGTCGATCTCGATGACGTCGACCGTGCCGGCCCCGCCGCGGGCCAGCGCCACGCACGAGTCGCAGGTGCCGCAGGGCTCGGGGGTCGGGCCGTTCTCGCAGTTGAGGCAGCGGGCGAGGATGCGCGCGCTCGTGGTCTTGCCGCAGCCGCGCGGCCCGGAGAAGAGGTACGCGTGCCCGACCCGCCCCGTCCGCAGCGCCTGCATGAGGGGCTCGGTGACGTGCTCCTGCCCGATGACGTCGGCGTACGACTCGGGCCGGTAGCGGCGGTAGAGGGCGGTGCTCACCTCACCGACCCTAGCCGCCGTGGCGGACACCCGGCATGCCCGTCCCGAGGCGTGTGGACGGCCGGCGGGTGAGAGGGTGGCGGGCGTGACCGGTACCCGTGTCGAGGCCCTCGAGGCCGCCAAGGACGTCGACGGCGCCGTCCTCCTCCCGCCCACCTCGTTCGTGGCCGACGCCGGCACCTGCGTGGTGCTGCGGGGACCGAACGGCGCCGGGAAGACCACCCTGCTGCGGCTCGTCGCCGGGCTCGCCGCGCCCTCCTCGGGAACCGTCACCCTCGACGGCGACGTGGCCGACGAGCGCGATGCCGCGACCCGGCACGCGGTCGCCGCGCTCGTCGGGCCGCCGGCCACCTACCGCGACCTCACGCTGCGCGACCACCTGACGCTGGTCGACGCCACCTGGGGCCGGGACCCGCACACCTGCGAGGAGCGGGTGCACGAGGCCCTCGACCGCTGGGGCGTCGCGCACCTCGGCGAGCGCTTCCCCCACGAGCTCTCCTCCGGCCAGGCCCACCTCTTCCACCTCGCCCTCACGTGGTTCCGGCCCGCGCGCCTGCTCGTCCTCGACGAGCCCGAGCAGCGCCTCGACGACTCCCGCCGCGCCCTGCTGGCCCGCCTCGTCCGCGAGCGGTGCGCCGAGGGGACGACGGTCGTCATGGCCTGCCACGACCCGGACGTCACCGCAGCCGCCGCCGACACCGTCGTCGACCTGCCGGACGCGACGTGAGCGAGGCGGCCTTCGAGACCGAGCCGGTCCCCGACCGCGAGCGGTTCGAGGACGCCTCGCACGTCCTCCACGGGCCGGCGGGGTCGGCGGCGTGGCGCCAGGTGCTCTACGCCCTCTACGTGGTCGCGCTGCTCTCCGGCCTCTACGGGTTCACCGTGACCCGGGCCGTCGTCGAGCGGTACGGCCAGTCGTGGCGCGCAGCGGGGGCCGTCCTGCCGGTGGCGGCCGGCGGTGCGGTCCTCGTCGTCGTGCTGCTCGTCCTCGCCCACCTCGCCGGGCGGCGGCGCGGACCGGTGACGCCCGACCCGGCGTGGGTCGACCTCGTCGTCGCCTCGTCGGTCGACCGATGGCTGACCCTGCGCGAGTCCTGGCTCCTCCCGGGGCTGACCCTCCTCGTGGCCGGCGGGCTGCTGGGCGGGGTCGGCGGGGCCGCGCTCGTCGGCGGGGGCGCGACGGGTCCGGTGGCCCTGCCCGTAGGCCTCGGGGGCGGGCTGCTCGTCGGCGGGGCGCTGGCGCTCTCGTGGCTCTCGGGCCAGGTCCGGGCAGATCCCTCGGGTCCGTCGCGCCGGGGCATCGGCGCCTCCCTCGGTTCGGCCCTGCGGATGCGGACGGCGCTGCGGGGGCTCGGGGTCGACGGCCTGCGCGCGCACAGCCTGCGGGCCGCACGCATCGGCGGGGCCACCTTCACCGCCGACACCCGCTCCCTCCGGCTCGAGGTCGCCGCACCGGTCAGCCGCGGGCGGCGGTGGCGCCTGCACCCGGGTGGCCGGGTGCGGACCCTCCTGCGCCGCGACCTGCTCGGTCTGCGCCGCCAGCCGCTGCTACCCGTCGGCGGTGCCCTGCTCGTCCTGCCCGGCGCCCTCGCCGCGGGATGGGTGGTCGCCGGCGACGCGCCCGCCCTCGTCGCGGTACTCGGCGTCTTCGGCCTCCAGCTCGGGGCCGGGCTCGTCGCCGAGGGGCTGCGCCAGCACGGCGACGCGCTCGGGGCGCCGCGCCTGCTGGGCGGGTCGGTGCGGGGGCAGGCGCTCGCCCACTCCGGCGCGCCCGCCCTCCTCCTGCTCCTACTCGGCGCGCCGGTCGCCGCCGTCAGCGCCGGCGCGCTCGCCGGGCCGGTCGCGGCGGGCGCGGCGGTCATCGCGGTCCTCGGCATCGGCGCCGTGGTGCTCGCCGGGCTGTGGCTGGCCGCGTTCCGCGGGCAGCCGCCGATGGGCGCCTTCGGTCCGAACGGCGGCCCGACGACCCTGCTCCTGTGGTGGGCCTGGCCACGCGTGCTCTCGGTCGCCGTCGGCGCGCTCGTCCTCGTGCGGCTGGCCCGGCTCGGGGCGGGCGAGGCGGGCATCGGGTCGGTCGTGCTCGTCGCCCTGCTCCTCGGCGTCCTCCTCCCGGTGGCCGACTCCGCGCTCACCCGGGCCGCCGCGGCGCACCGCGGCTGAGACCGTCCCGCGGACCCGTCGCCCGCTGTCCGCGGCGGGACGTACCCTCGGGGGGTGCGCATCGACGTCTGGTCCGACATCCTCTGCCCGTTCTGCCACCTGGGACGGCGCCACCTCGAGCTCGCCCTCGAGCAGTTCGAGCACGCCGACGAGGTCGGGGTCGTCTGGCACAGCTTCCAGCTCGACCGGAACGCGGCGGCCGTCGACGACACCCCGCAGATCGACCGCATCGCCCAGAAGTACGGCGTCCCGCGCGAGCAGATGGTCGCCCAGCACGAGCAGATGGCCCGCGACGCCGCCGCCGTCGGGCTCGACTTCCGGTGGGAGCAGCTCGTCGGCGGCAACTCCTACGACGCCCACCGGATGCGGCACCTCGCCCGCTCGCTCGACCTCGAGGAGCCGGTGACCGAGCGCGTGCTGCGGGCCTGGTACTCCGAGGGCGCGGCCATCGGCGACCACGAGACGCTCGTGCGGCTCGGCGTCGAGGGCGGGCTGGAGGAGCAGGCCGTCCGCGACCTGCTCGCCGGCGACGACTTCGGCATCGACGTGCGCACCGACGAGGCGCTGGCCGGGCAGATCGGCATCACCTCGGTCCCGATGTTCGTCCTCGACCAGAAGTACGGCGTCACGGGGGCCCAGCCGGTCGACGCGCTGCTCCAGGCCATCCGCCAGGTGTGGGACCTCCAGGGCACCGAGCCCGAGATGCCCGCCGCCGGTGGCGGCTGTGGTGGTGGCTGCTGCGGCGGGGCCTGCGGGTCCGGCGGGGCCGAGGAGCCGGTGGCGCAGGAGCAGACCGGCGGCTGCGGGTGCGGCGCCGGGGGCTGCGGTGGCGTCTGCGGCCCCGACGAGCACGCGCACGACCACGCCGCCGAGCCGGAGCCCACCACCGCCCGCTGACGGCACCCCCCGGACGCGAGGACACCCCGCGTACCTGGAAGAGCCCACCTGCCCTTGCTGCATTCCTGCCCTGGGGGAGTTCAGTGGGGTACCACCACGCGGGGTGCCGGGCACGATGCTACGGGCTGGACGCGCCCCCACGGAAATCTCCCGTCCCGCCGCCCCCCGGCTCCGGGCGATGTGCGGGGCTCCGCACGCGAGCGCACCCGGACGCGCGCAGGTCGCACGGACTCCGGCGGCGCCCCGCGACCCGCCCCCAGCACGGCGGATGGGCGCCCACGCCACCACCTCCACCGATCTGTGGGTGCACCGAACACCCCCCTCGGCCCCGCGCACCCCTACCGTCGCGTCCCATGTCCGACACCGTCGTCAGCCAGAGCCCCGGCACCGCGCCCTCCGCGCCGTCCCGGTCGAACATCGTCAAGATCGTCTTCGCCAGCGTCGTCGGCACCGCCGTCGAGTGGTACGACTTCTTCCTCTACGGCTCCGCGGCCGCCCTCGTCTTCGGGACCCTGTTCTTCCCCGAGTCCGAGCCGTTGACCGCCACGCTCCTCGCCTTCGGCACCTACGCCCTCGGCTTCGTCGCCCGCCCGCTCGGCGGGGTGGTCTTCGGCCACTACGGCGACAAGGTCGGGCGCAAGAAGATGCTCTTCGTCTCGCTCCTGATGATGGGTGGCGCGACGGTGGCCATCGGCCTGCTGCCGACCTACGCCACCATCGGCGTCGCCGCGCCGATCCTGCTGCTCGTCTGCCGCCTCCTCCAGGGCTTCGCGGTCGGCGGCGAGTGGGGCGGTGCCGTCCTCATGGTCGCCGAGCACGGCAAGGACGAGCACCGCGGCTTCTGGTCCAGCTGGCCCCAGGCCGGCGTCCCCTTCGGCAACCTGCTGGCCACGGGCGTGCTCTGGCTGCTCGCGCTCTTCCAGTCCGACGAGGCGTTCAACGCCTGGGGCTGGCGCATCCCGTTCCTGCTGTCCGCGGTCATGGTCCTCATCGGCCTCTGGGTCCGCTACAGCCTCGAGGACTCCCCCGTCTTCGCCGAGACCAAGGCCGAGCTCGAGGCCTCCGGCTCGACGCACCTCCCGATCCTCGAGGTGGTCAAGCGCTACCCCAAGGAGGTCTTCCTCGCGATGGGCATGCGGATGGCGGAGAACATCTCCTACTACATCTTCACGATCGTCGTCATCACCTACGTCACGACCTACCTCGACGCGAACAAGGGCGTCGTGCTCGGCGCGCTGCTCGCCGGTGCGGCCATGCAGTCGGTGCTCATCCCGCTCATCGGCGCGCTCTCCGACCGGGTCGGCCGGCGCCCGCTCTACCTCGTCGGCGCGGTCGGGGTCGGGGTGTGGGGCTTCGTGTTCTTCCCGCTCGTCGACAGCCTGAGCGGCCCGAAGATCATGCTCGCCACCCTCGTGGGCCTCTTCTTCCACGCGCTGATGTACTCGCCGCAGGCCGCCTTCTTCTCCGAGCTGTTCGGCACCTCGGTGCGGTACACCGGCGCCTCGGTCGGCTACCAGCTGGCCTCGATCTTCGCCGGCGCGCTGGCCCCCATCATCGCCGTCAAGCTCCTCGGAGACGTCGACACGAAGAACACCACGGCCGTTGGCTGGTACCTGGCCGTCGCGGCCGTCATCACCGTCGTGTCGGTGCTCCTGGCCAAGGAGACCCGGGCCACCTCCCTGCGCCACGACCGGGTGCTGCCGAACGCCCACGACTGACCCGCCCCACCCCGCCGAGGACCCGGTCCGAGCCATCGCTCGGGCCGGGTCCTCGCCGTCCCGGCCCCCTGCCCCACCTGCCGCGATGTGACACCAGGGGGCCCGATCGGGCCATTGACGTGCGGAAACGCCGTCGCCAGCATGGCTCGCGCACGTCACCGTGACCCAGGTCACATCCCGGTGACGCGGTCGCCACCGACCGCGTCACCGCTTCATGACAGGTCGCGCGGCCGCGGTCGCGCACGGCAGGGAGATCTCATGACACGACCACCCCGGATGCTCGCCGCCCTCGGCGGCGCCACCGCGCTCCTCCTCCTCGTCCCACCCGTCGGCGCGTCGGCCCACCGGGGGCACCCGGCCCCCACGCCGAAGCCCGTCGTCCGCTCCAGCCAGCTGGCCGCACCGTTCAACCTCGACCTCTACAAGGACTCGGTCCTCGTGGCGGACGGCGGCCTCGGGCTCGTGGGCTGGCTCGGCCGTGGCGGCGCCATCACCCCGGTCGCCACCGACCAGCCCGGCGCCTCGGGCGTGGCCCGCTCGCGCGACGGCAAACGGGTCGCCTGGACGACGACCGTCACCGACCCCGACACCTTCGAGAACGCGGAGAGCGGCCTGACCATCAAGCGCTTCGGGGGCCGCACCGTCCAGGCCGACACGCACGCCTTCGAGGTCGCGAAGAACCCCGACGCCGTCAACCACTACGGCGTGAGCAACCCGAGCCAGTGCGTCGCCGACGCGTTCGCCGCGGCCGGGTTCCCGAACGACTACGACGGGGCGGTCGACTCGCACGCCTACTCGGTGGCGGCGTACCGCGACGCCTGGGTCGTCGCCGACGCCGGGGCCAACGCGCTCTTCCGGGTCGGGAACGACGGCAGCATCCGGACCCTCGCCGTGCTGCCCCCGCAGCCGGTGACGCTCACCGCCGACATGGTCGCGGCCCTCGGGCTCCCCGACTGCGTCGCAGGGGTCACCTACGCCTTCGAGCCGGTGCCCACCGACGTCGAGGTCGGCAAGGACGGCTGGCTGTACGTCACGCTGCTGCCGGGCGGCCCGGAGTCGCGGGTGCTCGGGGCCCGCGGGTCGGTCTACAAGGTCAACCCGGCGAACGGGATGGTCCGCAAGGTGGCCGGCGGCTTCCTCGGCGCGACCAACCTGGCCCTCGGCAAGCACGGCGAGGTCTACGTCGCCGAGCTCTTCGCCGGCCGCATCTCGACGGTGCGCCACGGCATGGCCAGGCCCTGGCTCGACCTCCCCGGCGTCGTCGCCGTGGAGTCCTCGAAGGACGGGGACCTCTGGGCGGCCACGCTCGGCAACGAGGACCCGCCGGCACCGGGGACCATCGTGCGGATCCGGGACGGCCGGATGCACCACGAGGGCACCATCCGGCGCTGACGCACGACGCAGGACCGGGAGGGCGCGGCCGGCAGGGACCGCGCCCTCCCGCACGCCCGATTCGGTGCCGGCCGGGGTGGTCGCCGATGATGGATGGCCCCGCACCTCCCGGAAGGCCCCGATGACCCCGCGCACGCTGTTCCCCGCCCTCGCCCGCGCCGAGGCGGTGACGTGGGCGCTGCTCCTCCTCGGGATGGTGCTCAAGTACGTCACGCGCACGACCGAGCTCGGGGTCGCGGTGTTCGGGCTGGTCCACGGCGTGGTCTTCCTCGCCTACGTCCTCGTGACGCTGCTCGTGTGGGTCGACCAGCGCTGGTCGTGGCGGCTCGGGCTCGTGGCCCTGCTCGCCGCGCTCCCGCCGTTCGCGACGATCTGGGTCGAGCGGCGCGTCGAGCGCCGCGGGCGGCTCGCGACGCGCTGGCGCCTCGCGCCCGGCGGCGAGGCTCCCGGGCACGCCGGCGAGCGCGTCCTCGCCCGGGCGCTGGCCCGGCCGGTGGCGGCAGCGGTCGTCGGCGGCGCGCTCGTCCTCCTCGCGACCGTGGCCCTGCTCGTCGTCGGACCGCCGACCCCGCCCGGATCGGGCGCCTGAGGCCCGTCCGTCACCGGGTGCCTCAGGGACGGACCACCCACAGCCAGTGCGTGGCGTCGGCGAGCCCGGTGAGGGCGGCCGCGAGCACGAGGGAGGCCCCGACCGCCGCGACGAACCCGACCCACCCGCGCTGCCGCGTCACCGAGCCCACCGCGGCCGGCCGCAGCAGCTCGAGCACGGCGTAGGCCAGCACGCCGACCCCGAGGGTGACCCACGCCTGCCAGAACCAGAACCAGCGGGTGCCCCGGCGCGGCGCCGGCCCGACCAGGATCCCGGCGAGGAAGAGCCCCCCGAGCCCGAGGGCCGGGAGGGCGGCGACGTCGCTCGGCGGGGCCGTCAGCTCGTCGAGCGCGGGCCGGGAGAGGGCCGCGGGGACGCCGGCCTCCCGGAGCCGGGCCACCAGCAGACCGGGGTCACCGCGGTCGGGGTCGACGACGCGCATCCGGGACAGCGAGGAGTCCACGAAGTAGGCGAGCGCCTCCCGGCCACCGAGCGGCGGCTGCTCGCGGTCCAGGTCCCCGTTCGGCAGGGCCGCCGGCACGCCGTACTGGGGCGTGGCGGCCCAGCCCCGGGTGTCGTCGGAGCCCGCCAGCGTGATGATCCGCCACGTCACGACCCGACTCTGGGCGAGGTCGTCGGCGAACCGGTCCGGGGTGACGAGGCGCAGCTGGTTGGCGGCCGCCAGGACGACGAAGGTGACCCAGAGCGCGACGAGGACGGCGCCGAACAGCCGGCGCCCGGTGTGCTCGGGCCAGGCCTCGGGTCGCAGCAGCCGCCACCCGCTGCGGGGCGGCGCCGGCGCCGCGCCGGTGGCTGCTCCGCCCGGGGACGAGGCGGTCATCGGGGCAGGGTCCATGCGGGGCCGAGCCACGAGCCGAGGGCGTCCAGCCCCCCGGCCAGCAGGATCCCGCCGAGGACGAGCACCAGGAACCCGCGCCAGCCGCCCATCCGCCCCTGCGGCACCGCCCAGGGGACGTGGGGCGGCAGCGGGCGGAGCACCTCGAGCACGGCGTAGGCGAGCACGCCGAGGCCCGCCGGCAGGCCGAGCAGCCAGAACCAGAACCACCGCGTCCCACGCGTCGGGCGCGGACCGCTGACGACCAGCAGGAAGCCGGCGAACCCGAGGGCCACCGCTCCCCAGCGCTCGACGTCGGGAGGGACGACGGTGCCCGGGTCGCCCCGGAGCGGCAGGACGAGGGGCACGCCCGCGTCACGCATCCGCTGGGCCAGCTCGTCGCCGACGCCGGTGACGTCGACGACCCGGTAGCGGCCGACGACCCCGTCGACCAGGTAGCCGACGGTACGACGCTCCGGCGGGGCGACCTCGGAGCCCGGGGCGACCGGGGAGGGCTCGCGCCGGTCGACCCACTGGAAGAGCGACTCCTCGTGCCGGTCGAGGAGGACGGGGTGCCAGCTCGCGACGCGTCCGGCGGCGAGGTCCTGCTCGAGGGTCCCGGCGCTGACCGGGCGCGGCAGGGCGAGCAGGGCGCAGGCCAGCCACACCACCCACCCGAGGACCAGGACGACCCCGACGGCCCGCTGCCACTGCTGCGCCCCCGCTCGCAGGGCCCCCGTGCGGCTCCGCGGTGACCCCGTCGCGACGGCCCGCGTCACGACGCCCCCCGGCTGCTGCTCCACCATGCGCGCATCGTGGCAGCACGGGCGCCGGCTGTCGAGCACTGCTGCGGGAACCCGCAGGCGCCGGTCGCCGGCCCGATTTCGGGTGAGGCGTCCGGCTCGGGTAGCCTCCTCGGCGGAGGATTCGCATAGTGGCCTAGTGCGCACGATTGGAAATCGTGTTGGGATAAAACCCTCGGGGGTTCAAATCCCCCATCCTCCGCCACATGACAGCGCCCCCTCGCTCCGCGAGGGGGCGCTGTCATGTGCCGGAGTGGGGGATGCCGGGAGAGGGTGTGCGGGACCGAGGGACGAGGTCGCGCGCCCCTCGGAGTCCCCCATCCTCCGCCGGGGAGAGCCTGGCGCTTCAGGGCGAGCCTGCCGAGCCGGTGCCCCATGACACCCCGGCAGGGCAACCGGACCCCGGCGGACCAACTGGGCCCCGGCTGGGCAACCAGACCCCGAGAGCCGGATGCCCTCCGCCGGCGTCAGGCGAGCGGCAGGCGGTGGCCGACCCGGGTCGCCTCGTCGTGCAGCTCGACGAGGAGCTGCTCCTCCGGCCCGGGCACCGGCCCGGAGGCGCTGATGAGCCGGCAGGTCGCGTACTCCCCCACGTGCGACTCGTACTCGTCCACCCACCGCATGTACCGGCGCTCCTCGGCCTCGTCGGCGCACGGCCAGCGTGCGTCGAGGGCCCGCAACCCGACCCGGTACGGCTTGGGCGTCAGGCGCGCCCGGTAGCTGTCGTGCGTGGCGCAGAGCTCGACGTACAACGGGTCGCTGCCGAGCTCGGCGAGCAGCATCCGCGCCCGGTCCGACGACGGCGGCGCGTCGGCCCCGGTGACGAGCACGCGCAGCCCGGCGGCCGTCCGGTAGACCCGCACCCCCAGCTCCGGGTGGCGCCGGCCGAACTCCCAGACCGGTTCGGCCGCAAGGCACTCCGCGACCGACGGCGTCTCCGGGCCGGTCGCGGCCACCCGCACCCCCGACGGGTCGGTCGGGTCGGCGGGGTAGGCCTCGTAGCCGGTGTCCGGCGCCGGCGCGGGCGTCGGTGCCGTGGGCGCGTCCAGGCCGGCCGCGTCCTCGCCGCCGGGGGCCATCGGCGTGAGGTCGGGTCGGCCGAGGAAGACCCGGCGCAGGAACGAGCCGACGCCGCTGGAGCGCCGCGCGCCCGAGGAGGTCGACGCCGTCTCGGCCGGCACGGCCACCTCGTCGGCGAGTGCCGGCACGTCGACGTCGGCGACGAACAGCACGTCGGTGCACAGCACCTCGCACCCCATCCGGTTCCGGGTGTACACGCCGAGCCGCCGGCCGTCGTCGGTCTCCACCGCCTCGAGGACCGGCTCGCGCAGCGGCGTGCGCGGGTAGTACCCGTGCCCGGCCGGCAGGCGCCCCTCCCGCTCGATGCGGGCCAACGTCTCGGCGAGCCGCTGCTCACCGACCCGCCGGGCCTCCTCGTCGGACTCGTCCGACCAGCCCCACACCGAGATCGTGCCGCCGCGCCGCCCGAGGTGCGGGCTCGTGCCGTCGACCTTCACCCAGTGCTGAGGGAACTCCATCCGCGGAGTCTGTCAGGCCGGAGAGTGCGCGACGTGCACGTACTCGTCGTGCCGCGGGAGGTCACCGGTCTCCTCGAGGCGGCGGGCCAGCAGCAGCGCGCCGTCGAGCGCCCCGCCCACCGAGCCCGCCACCTCGTGCCCCGCCTCCCGCACCAGCTCGACCAGCGGCCGGCGCACTGCGTCGGCCGCCAGCAGGCCTCCCGTGAGGGCGAGCCGCGGCCGCTCCAGGCCGTGCGCCGCCGCGAGGAGGGACTCCCCGAGCGAACGCCCGGCCGCCGCGCAGATGCCGGCCGCGACGTCGTCCCCCGCGCCCGCGGCCGCCGTCACGAGCGGGGCGACCGAGGCCAGCGCCTCGGGGGCGTCGGCGGCGGTCATCACCCGCCGCGGCCAGGTCCGGCGCGGGCCGAGCAGGCGTTCAGCGGCCTCGAGCAGCCCGTCCGAGCCCCCGCCCACGCCGTCGGCCGCACGCAGCGCCGCCCGCAGCCCCTCGAGGCCCACGCCCGCCGCCGACCCGCGATCGCCGAGGACGTGCCCCCAGCCGTCGACCCGCGTCCAGTGCGCGGCGAAGTCCGACCCGAAGGCCACCGCCCCGGTGCCGGCGGCGACGACCGCGCCCGGCACGACCTCCCCGAGCGCCCCGACGAGGTTGGCCACGGCGTCGCTGACGACGGCCGTCCGCCGCGCCCCCACCGCGGCCCCGACGGCGGCGAGCACCTCGGCCGGCTCGGCCAGGAAGAGCAGGCCCCGGCTCGACCAGCAGACGGCGTCGACGTCGCGGACGCCCTCGGCCTCCAGGAGCATCCGGGCGTCGGCGGCCAGCGCCGGGACGTCGAGGCCACCGGCCCCGACCCGTGCGCCGTCCGCCCGCCGCGGCGCCGACACCACGCCGTCGCGGCACACGAGCAGGCGCAAGCCGCTCCCCCCGACGTCGACGGCCACGAGCGTGCTCACGGCCGCGAGCCGATCACTTCGACATGCCGGCGGTCAAGCCCGCGACGATCTGCTTGGTCGCGACGAGGAACAGCACGATGAGCGGCAACGTGGTGATGACCAGCCCCGCGAACACCGCCGAGTAGTTCGTCGCGTTCTCGCCGAAGAACTGCGTGAGGCCCACGGGCAGCGTGTACTTGGCGTCGTCGCGCAGGAGCACGAGCGGGAAGAGGAAGTCGTTCCAGATCGGCACGAAGCGGAAGACCGCGACGGTGGCCAGGGCCGGCCGCACGAGCGGCACCATGATCCGCCAGAACGTCTGCCACGGGCTGGCGCCGTCGAGGGTGGCCGCCTCCTCGAGCTCCTCGGGCAGCTGCCGGAAGAACGTGGTGAGGACGAAGATCGAGAACGGCACGCCCGAGGCGCCGTAGAGCATCGCCAGGCCGAGCCGGGAGTCGACGAGGCCGACGCCGTCGAAGAGGTAGAAGATCGGCAGGATGGCGAGGTGGATCGGCAGCATCAGACCGGAGAGGAACAGGGACTCCAGCCAGCGGAACAGCCGTCCGCGAGAACGGGCCAGCGCGTACGCGGCCATCGTCGAGACGACGGTCGAGAGCACCACGGCGCCGATGGTGACGAGCAGGCTGTTGCCGAAGTACGTCGCGAAGTTCCCGGCGGTCCAGGCCTCGCGGTAGGCGTCGAACGACAGCGGCCACGGCGCCCCGAGAGGGTTCGAGATGAGGTCGCCGTTGCTGCGGAAGGAGCTGCTGAGCATCAGCAGCAGCGGGATGAGCGCGAAGGCCGCGTAGACCCAGAGCAGCACGCTGGCCGTGCGGCCGCCGACCGGCGTGGCCCGGCCCCGGGTGCCGCCACGGCGCGAGGAACCCGAGCCGGACCCCGGTCCGCCGGAGCCGGCGAGGGTGGGGTCGGCGTCGACGGCCGGCTCGTCGGCGGTGCCGATGCCCGCGGGGACGACGCTCATGAGGTGATCCTCCGCTCGTGGCGCCGCAGGACGGCGGTCGCGGCGTAGGCGCCGCCGAAGATCAGGACGAAGAGCAGCGTGGCCAGCGCCGACGAGGTGCCGATGGCGTCGGTCGCGCCGGAGTCGAAGGCCGTCCGGTAGAAGAGCAGCGACAGGAAGTCGGTCGACCCGGCGGGGTTGCCGGTCGAGCCGCCGAAGGCGTACGGCAGCGCGAAGGCCTCCATCGCGAAGATGAACGTCAGCACGCTCACCGTGCCGACCGCCGGCACGAGCAGCGGGAAGGTGACCCGGCGGAAGGTCTGCAGGTTCGAGGCGCCGTCGACGCGCGCGGCCTCGCTCAGCTCCTCGGGGACCCCGCCGAGCGCCGCGCCGTACAGCAGCACCGGGAACCCGATCCACTGCCAGACGCTGACGAGGATGACGACCCAGAGCGCGGTGCTGGGGTCGCCGAGCCACGGCAGCGCCCACGACTCCAGCCCGACCTTGGTGAGCAGGGTGTTGACCGGGCCGAAGGTCGGCGAGAGCAGCAGCGTCCAGAGGTAGCCGATGACGATCGGGCTGACGAGGTAGGGCATCGCGTAGAGCGTCTGCAGCGCACGCCGGGTGCGGGCCCGGCGGTGCAGGAGGAAGGCGACGCTGAGCCCGATCGTGTTCTGCACGAGCATCGTCCCGACGAAGAAGAGGACGTTGTGCAGGAGGGCGCGCGGCAGGTCGGTCGTGAACGGCGCACGGGTGAAGAGGGCGGTGAAGTTCTCCAGCCCGGCGAAGCCGCCGCGGGCCGTCCCCTGCCACTCGTAGAACGCGTAGGAGAACGCGGTGACCATCGGGTAGAGGACGAAGACCCCGAACAGCGCGAGGGCCGGGGTGACGAAGAGGAGTCCGGTGCGTCGGTTCATGGCTTCCGGGGGGTGGGAGGGGGTGGGGCGGACCCGGCTCACCCGGCGGCCGGGCCTCGTGGGCTCCGGCCGCCGGGGTGGTCCGGGGTGGTTCAGCTGGTCGGCGTGAACCAGGTCATCACACCGGAGTTCAGCTCGGTGCTGACGGTCTTGGCGTCCTTGCTGCCGAGGAAGAGCTCCTGGGCGCCCTTGCCGAGCAGGTCGGTGCCGCTGGGGCTGCCGTAGCGGAAGTCGGTGAGCAGGAGGTACGGCGACCCGGTCTTGTCGTAGTCGTCGGACACCTGCTTGAGCACCGGGTCGGAGTACGTGACGCCGGGGACCGCGGAGATCTGCTTGACCTCGTCGGCGACGAGCTGGCCGAACTCGGGCGTGGCCATCCACTTCACGAGCTCGGTGGCGGCCGCCTTGTTCGGCGACTTGCTGTTGACCGCGAAGTTGCCGTCGGCCCAGCCGGCCGTCGTGGCCGTGGCGCCGGCGGGGGCGCCGGTGGGCGGCGGGACCTGCATGACGCCGATCTCCATCTCCGGGTTGCCCTTCTGGAGGGTGGCGAGGTCGTAGGAGCCACCGGGGTACATCGCGGCCTTGCCGGAGGTGAAGAGGGTCATCGCGTCGGTGACGGCGACCCCGGTGACGCTCTTGGGCATGTACTTCTCGAGCTGCTTGAGCACCTCGACGGAGGCGACGAAGTCGGGGTCGGTGAAGTCCTTCTGGCCCGACGTGACGGCCTTCTGGAAGTCGGTGCCGCCGAAGCGGGCACCCCCCAGCACCTCGTGGACGATCGGCAGGGTCCAGTCGTCCTTGGCGCCGACGGCCAGCGGGGTGATGCCCTTCTCCAGGAAGGTCTCGTTCGCCGCGATGAACTGGTCCCACGTGGTGGGCGGCTGGATGCCGTTGTCGGAGAACAGCTTCTTGTCGTAGAAGAGCACCGTGGCCTGGCGCGCGAGCGGGACGGAGTAGATCTTGCCGTCCTCCTTGCCCTTGGCGCTGGCGACGACGTTCTCGTCCCACGAGGAGAGGTCGACGACGTCGTCGAGCGGCACCAGCGAGCCCGAGGCGACGGTGCCCTGGAGCTGGCCGTACGAGCGCACCTGCGGCACGTCCGGGCCGTCGGAGCCGGCGAGGCCGGTGGCGAGGATCTTGTTGTACTCGGTGGCCTTGAACGGCTTGAAGTCGACGGTGACGCCCGGGTGGGCCTTCTCGTAGACGTCGAAGATCTTGTCGTAGGCGGCCTTGTCCTCGACCCGCCAGGACCACACGGACAGCGTCGTGCCGTCACCGTCGCCGTCACCGCCCGAGGAGGACGAGGGGGCACAGGCGGCGAGGGCCAGGACGCCGGCGCCGAGCGCGAGCGCGAGGCGGCTCCGGGAGGAACGGGTGGTCATGCGAGATCTCCTGTCGGGACGTGGGCGAGGGGCCGGATGGTTCGGGAGGCGGCGGCAGCGCTGGCCGCCGCCGAGGCGGGCGCCGCGGGGACGCCGCCGACGGCGGTGAGGGCGCGGGCGACCGAGCCGTCCTGCGCGGCGAGGGCGGCCCGCGCGGTGGCGGCGTCGACCCCCGCGAGGAGGAGGACGAGCGCGGGCTTGAGCTCACCGCCGGTGGCCTCGAGGGCCGCGCGCGCCTCGGTCTCGTCGGCGCCGCTGGCCTCGCGCAGGATGCGCACGACGCGCCCGCGCAGCTTGGCGTTCGTCGCGACGACGTCGACCATCAGGTTGGACCAGGTGCGGCCGAGGCGGATCATCACGGCGGTGGAGAACGCGTTCAGCACGAGCTTCTGAGCGGTCCCGGCCTTGAGGCGCGTGGACCCGGTGATCACCTCGGGGCCGGTGTCGACGGCGAGGAGGTGGTCGGCGAGCACGGCCAGCTCGGGGTGCGGGTTCGCGGTGATGAGGGCCGTCACGGCGCCGCGCTCACGGGCCATCGCGAGCGCACCACCGACGAAGGGCGTGCGCCCGGAGGCGGTGAGGCCGACCACGACGTCGCCCCCGCCGACGACATCGAGGTCGGCCCTCCCCCGGTCCGCGTCGTCCTCGACGTTCTCGACCGCGCGCAGCAGCGCCTCGGGCCCACCGGCGTGGTGCGCGACGAACAGCCCGGGCGGGGCGTTGAAGGTGGGGAGCAGCTCGGCGGCGTCGAGGACGGCCAGGCGACCCGAGGTCCCCGCGCCGACGTAGTGGACGGTCCCGCCGGCCCGCAGCGCGTCGACGGTGGCGTCGACGAGGGCGGCCAGCGCGGGCAGCACCTCCGCGACCGCCGGCGCGACGAGCGCGTCCTCGGCGTTGACGAGCCGGAGCACGTCGAGGGTGCCGAGGGCGTCGATGCCCACGGTGCCGGGGTGCCGCTCCTCGGTGGGGGCGATGACGGTGGCCTCGGTGCTCACCCGGCCGATGTTACTTTCCTCCGCGCTGGACGTCAACGCCGTGAATCAGTAACGGACGTGGTGCCCGGCGACGGCGCGGCGGGTCTGCTCGACCGCCGAGCGGGCCCGGGCCAGGTCGCGCTGGGCGACCGTGATGTAGAGGCAGTCGACGACGGTCAGCGCCGCGATCCGGCTGGCCGTGGCACCCGAGCGCAGGCTCGACTCGCGGGCCGCGGTCGCGAGCACGTGGTCGGCCACCTCGGCGAGTCGGGACACCGGGAAGTTGGTGATCGCGACCGTCGTCGCCCCCCGTGAGCGCGCCAGCTCGAGGGCCTCGACGGTCTCGGTGGTCGTGCCCGAGTGCGACACCCCGATGGCGACGTCGCCCGGGCCGAGCAGCGTGGCGCTGGTCAGGGCGATGTGGGGGTCGTTCCAGCAGAACACCATCGAGCCGATGCGGTGCAGCTTCTGCTGGAGGTCCATCCCGACGAGGGCACTGGCCCCGATGCCGTAGACGTCGACGCGCGTCGCCCGCGCGATGGCCTCGGCCGCCGCCGTCAGCGCCTCGCGGTCGATGGTCTGCGCCGTCTCGTCGACCGCGCTCGCGTCGGCGTGCGCGACCTTGGCGATGACGTCGTCGACGCTGTCCTCGTCGCTGATGTCGCTCGTCGGCGCCGTGGTGGGGCGTCCGCCCGTGGACGCCTCGGCGAGCGCGATGCGCAGCTGCGGGTAGCCGCGCAGGCCGAGCCGCTTGCAGAAGCGCAGGACGGTCGTCTCCGAGGTCGAGGCCGCCACCGCGAGCTCGCTGATCGTCAGACCGGCGGCCGCGCGCGGGTCGGCGAGGACCTGCTCCGCGACGCGGTCCTCGGCCGGGGAGAGCGAGGGCCGGACGCCGCGGAGCCGGACGAGGAGGGAGGGTGCACCGTCGAGGGGCTGGCTGGCCATGGGCACAACCTAGGACCCGCGGTGCACGACGCTCCACCCGCGGGGGTCGAACGCGGACGGGCGGCGCTCGCCGTCGAGCAGCACGCGGTGCCCCGCCGTCGCGCGCACGCCGTCGACGAGCACGCCGCGGCCGAGGTAGACCGCGTCGGTCGTCATCCGCCAGCGCACCAGCCCGGCACCGGGCGCGAGCTCGGCGCGGGCCTGCATCCAGCGGCGCTCGTGGTAGCCGGAGACGGTGCCGTCGGTCGTGCGCGCCGGACCCCGCTCGCGCAGCGTGAAGGGCAGCGGCGCCCAGGTCGTTCCGCCGTCGGCCGAGGTCTCCAGGGTGAGGACGTCGGTCTCCTCGGTGTCGACGAAGAGGTCGAAGCCGAGGCGCGCGCCGCCGGCCGGCACCTCGACCGGCGCCGTCAGCGTGGCCGTGGTCGCGTTGGTGCCGCCGGCGGACCAGGCGGTGCGCCCGTGCCGCGGCTCGACCGGCATCGCCTGCGCGAGCCCGCGGGCCCACTCCTGGCGCGCCGGGTTGTTGCTGCCCCAGCTGCGCGAGGGGTGGACCCGGTTGGTCAGGAGGATCGCGAAGGAGCGGCTGTCGAAGTCGATGACGATCGAGGTGCCCGTGTAGCCGGTGTGGCCGGCCGTGCGCGGGCCCGAGAGCCCGTCCATGTACCAGCGCTGGTCCAGCTCGAAGCCGAGGCCGTGCGCGTCGCCGGGGAAGGCACCGTTGAAGTCGGTGACGAGGAGCTCGACGCTCTTCCGGTCGAGGATGCGGTGCCCGCGGTAGGTGCCGCCGTTGAGCAGGGTCTGGGCGAGGACCGCGAGGTCGTCGGCGGTCGAGAAGACGCCGGCGTGCCCGGCGACACCGCCGAGGGACCACGCGTTCTCGTCGTGCACCTCGCCCCGGACCATCCCGCGCGGCGGCGCCGTCTGGTACTCGGTGGCGGCGGTGCGGGAGGGGTCGGTCGGGTTGTACCCGGTGTCGCGCATCCCGAGGGGCGCGGTGATGCGCTCGTGGACGAGCCGGTCGAGGGGCTCGCCGGTCAGCCGCTCGGCCATCACGCCGAGGGTGATGAGGTTGAGGTCGCTGTAGAGGTAGGTCGAGCCGGGCGCGTTGGTCGGCGGCTGGTCCATGACGGCCTTGATCCGCGAGGCCTCGTCGGGGTACTTCGACCACAGCGGCAGCCAGGACGTGAAGCCCGAGGTGTGCGTCAGCAGCTGGCGGACGGTGACGGACTCCTTGCCGTTCGCCGCGAACTCGGGCAGGTAGGTGGCGACCGGGGCGTCGAGCGAGACCTTCCCCTGCTCGATGAGCTGCACGGTGACGAGCGAGGTGAAGAGCTTGCTGACCGAGGCGAGGTCGAAGACGGTGTCCCGCCGCATCGGCTCCCACTGGTCGCGGGGCAGTTCGGTCGTGGCGTCCTTCCAGCGCGATGCCCAGCCGCTGGCGTGCCGGGCGACGACGGCCCCGTCGTGACCCAGGACACCGACCGCGCCGGCGTACATCGGGTGTCCGTCCGGTGCCGGCGCCTCCTCGTGGGAGGCGATGAGGCGCTCGGCCTCGGCGATGGGTGCCGGGTCGAGGCCGACCTGCTGCGGGGCGCGGTCGCGCAGGACGGTGCTGGCGGGCATGAACCCCTTCTCGGGTCGGTCGAAGTCGTTCGCGGTCGCGGGTGCGGCCGTCGCGACCGAGGCGGCCAGCACCCCGGAGGTCGCGACGACGGCCCAGGCCCGGCGGCGCGTGCCGCGAGCCGTGGCGCGGCTCACCGTCGGCCGCCGCGGTAGAGGAGGTACTGCTTCCGGCGGCGGTCGAAGGCGGCGAGCTCGGCCTTCCACGCGCCGACGACCTCGTCGGCGGAGGCGCCGGCGTCGACCATCTCGCGCAGCCGCGGCGAGCCGGTCAGCTTGTCGATCCAGTACGGGCGCGCCGGATCGTAGCTGTCCTTGCGCCAGGCGAAGTCGGCGTAGAGCGCCTTGGCGGCGACGAGCATCTCGGCGCCGAGGCGGGGTCCGTCGAGGCGACCGGGGTCGGTGACGTGCACCTGCACGCCGCCGCAGACCTGGCCGACGAACTTGTTGACGACCGGGTTGAAATAGGCCTCGCGGAAGGCGACGCCGGGGACGCCGCGCGCCTCCAGCCGCTCGGCCCAGCGGTTGTCGACGAACGGCGCGCCGACCAGCTGGAACGGCGCGGTGGTGCCGCGCCCCTCGGAGAGGTTCGTGCCCTCGAACAGGCAGGTCCCGGTGTAGACCGACGCGGTGTCGGGCGTCGGCATGTTCGGGCTCGGGAGCACCCAGGTCAGGCCGGTGTCGGCGAAGACCGTGTCGCGGGTCCAGCCGGACACCTCGACGACGTGCAGCCGCTCGCCGAAGGTCTTCCCCTCCTCGGCCTCGAGGAACTCGCCGTCGAAGAACCGGGCCAGCTCGCCGACGGTCATGCCGTGGGCCTGGACGATCTCCTTGGCGCCGACGCCGGTCGTGAACGCGGTCGTCATCATCGGGCCGCGGGCGGTGCCGCCGATCGGGTTCGGGCGGTCGAGGACGACGAACTCGGCGCCGGCGCGCAGGGCCGCGCGCATCGCCGTGTACATCGTCCAGATGTAGGTGTAGAAGCGTGCGCCGACGTCCTGGATGTCGAAGACGAGGGTGTCGACGCCGGCCTCGCGGACCATGCGGGTGAGCGAGTCGGCCGTCGCGCCGTAGGCGTCGTAGACGGTGACACCGGTGCGCGGGTCGGTGTGCGTCTCCTCGGCCTCGCCGGCCTGCGCGGTGCCGCGGAACCCGTGCTCGGGGCCGAAGACGGCCTTGAGGTCGACGGCGCCCGAGGCGTGCATCTCGTCGACGATGCTGTGCAGGTTCTTCAGGACGCCGGTCGGGTTGGTGACGACCCCGACCTTCCGGCCGCGCAGGACCTTCCAACGGTCGGCGGCGGCGCGGTCGGCGCCGGGGAGGACGCCCTTCCCGTGGCCCCGGCCGGGGGTGGCGGAGGCGGGGGCGGCGGCCCCCACCGTGGCGGCGGTGGCGCCGAGAGCGGTGGCCGCGAAGAGGGTGCGGCGGTCCAGCGAGGTCATGCGGTCTCTCCTGGTCTCGGGGTGGGCGGCGTCAGTAGCCGAGGCCGAAGCCGAACGGGTACAGGACGGTGTCGGGGTCGCCCGCGGCGGGGATGTCGACGGGCAGCTTCCCGGTGGGCTGCACCGCACCGGCGATGACGCGCGCCGCGGCCTGGAGCGCCACCGGGCTGTAGCTGTACGTCGCGAGGTAGGTCTCGGTGTCGCCCAGGTAGGCGATGTCGTACGGGTCACGGGTGGCGACGACGACGACGGGGATCCCGGTCTGCCGCAGCGCCGCCACGAGCTTCTGCTGGCCGCGGGTCTTGTCGGTGACGGCGGTGTCCCAGGCCTTCATCGTCGTGACGACCACGGCGTCCTTGCCGGCTGCCGCGGCGACCGACTCGGCGATCTTGGCGTCCGTGGGCGAGGTGCCGGTGACGAGGACGGTGGGCTTCGCGCCCTGGGCGGCGAGGCCGTCGGCGAGGGTCTTGGTCGTCGTCTCGCCGTAGCCGGTGACCAGGAGGTTCTTGCCGGACACCTTCATCGGCAGGACGCCGTCGTCGTTGCGGACGAGCGTCGTCGTGCGGTTCGAGACCGCGTCGGCGACGGCCAGGTGCGCGGCGGTGCCGACGACGTCGTCGACCTTCCGGGGGTCGGACCACGGGCGCCGCACGACACCGCGCTCGGCCTTGAGGGTGAGGACGCGGCGGACCTTGGCGTCGAGGTCGCGCTTGCTGATCCGGCCGGACTCGACCGCGGCGACGACGGCCTCGAAGGCCTTCGGCAGCGCCGGGCTCATGAGCAGCTGGTCGACCCCGGCCTCGAGGGCCCGGACGGCGACCTCCTCGTCGCGTACTTGTCGCGCACGCCCTGCATCTCGAGGGAGTCGGTGATGATGACGCCCTCGAAGCCGAGCTCCTCGCGGAGCAGGCCGGTGAGGATGGGCTTGCTCAGCGTGGCGGGGTCGCCGCTGTCGTCGAGCGCCGGGAAGGCGAGGTGCGCGGTCATCACCATGTCGATGCCGGCCTCGATCGCCGCACGGAACGGCGGGGCGTCGATGGTCTCCCACTGCTCGCGGGTGTGGGTGATGACCGGGAAGGCGACGTGGCTGTCGGTGGCGGTGTCGCCGTGGCCCGGGAAGTGCTTGGCGGCCGCCATGACCCCGCCGTCGCGCTGGTAGCCGACGACCTGCGCGGCGACCATCTGCGAGGCGAGCGCCGGGTCGGAGGAGAACGAGCGGGTGCCGATGACCGGGTTGAGCGGGTTGACGTTGGTGTCGGCGTCGGGCGCGAAGTTCGTCGTGATGCCCATCGCGCGCAGCTCCTCGCCGGTGATGGCGGCGGCCGTGCGCGCGTCCTTCGTGCTGCGGCCGGCACCGAGGGCCATCGAGCCGGGGAACTGGGTGGCCGGCGGGCCGATGCGGGTGACGACGCCCTGCTCCTGGTCGATGCCGACGGTCAGCGGGACGCGGACCTTCGAGCGACGGGTCAGGGCGGCGTGCTGCACGCCGTTGCTCAGGGCGGTGATCTGGTCCGGGTTCTGCACGCTGTCGGTCCAGGCGAAGTAGATGACGCCGCCGAGCGCGTACTTCTGGACGACCTCGGCCGGTGTGGCGACCCCGTAGAGAGCGGTGTTCTCGGTGCGCGCGGTCGTCGCGGTGCTGCCGTACACCTGCTGGACGAAGAGCTGACCCACCTTCTCGCGCAACGTCATCCGGGCCAGGGTCGAGGCGACCCAGCCGTGGTGGCCGTGATGGCCGTGGCCCGGGCCGCGGCCACCGGCCTCAGCGATCGGGGCGCCGGCTCCGGCGAGGGCGATGGCCATCGTGCCGGTCAGGGCGGCGCGGCGGGAGAGGGTCGAGGTCACGGTTCCTCCAGTGCGTAACTTGTTCACGTCGTCGTGCAACATGACGTAACTTAGTCACGCTTCGGCGATCCGGCAACGGGAGCGCCCGGCATCCGGCGGTTCGCGGTGGGACCGGACCACCCGAGGCGACGGCATCACCTCGACCCGGCCGACCTCGCTCAGGCGCGTGCGTCGCGGTAGCGGCCCGGCGTGACGCCGACGAGCGCGGTGAAGTCGCGGGTGAAGTGGGCCTGGTCGTACCACCCGAACCGGTGGGCAAGGTCGGTCAGCGTGCCGTCATAGCCGTCGTCGAGGGCGCTGACGACGTCGTGCATCCGGTACCGCGCGAGCACCCACTTCGGCCCCACCCCGACGTAGTGCGTGAAGAGCCGCTGAAGGCTGCGCGGCGTCGTCGCGTGTCGCGCGGCGACATCGGCGACGGTGAGCAGCGTGCGGTCCTCGAGCAGGTCGGAGACGAGCGCGAGCAGCTCCGCGTGGCGCGGGTCGGGCGCCGGCGCGCACGCCGCGAGCCCCTCCTCGGCGGTCGCCCGCCAGGCCGCGGGGTCGGCCACGAGCCCGGGGTCGGCGAGCCGGTCGACGAGGTCGTCGGGCAGCAGGCCGCGGGCCGGCACCGAGCGGTCCACCCATCCCGACGCCGCGCGCCCGGTCAGGGCCGTCAGCCCGCCGGGCCGGAACCGCACCCCGTGGACCACGCCCTCGCCGCGGATCTCGACGTCGAAGCGGCGCGTGCACACACCCGTCACGACGACGCTCTCGCCGTCGGGCATCCCGGCCCGGCGGTGGCCGACCTCGACGGTGAGCGAGCACGTGGGGTGGGGCAGCACCTCGCTGACGAACCAGCGGCCCTCGGGCAGCGCCCAGCGCAGGCCCCAGTGGTTCTCGACCCACGGGGCCACGGCGGACCCCGCCGCGGACCGCTCGAGGGTGACGTGCCGAGCGAACTCGTCGGGGCGCAGCACCCCGGCCGTCGAGGCCGTCGCGTTTGTCCTATCCGGCACGGCGCCAGCCTAGGCAGGATGGGTGACACACCGACCCGACGAGAGGACCCGACGATGGCGACCGCCACCCTCAAGATGCTCACGCTCGACAGCTCCGACGTCCGCCGCGACTGCGCCTTCTGGGCCGGCGTGCTCGGCTGGGACGTCGCGCACGAGCAGGACGAGTACGCGATGCTCAGCGGCCCCGGAGGCATCGCCCTCGGGCTCGGGCTCGTCGAGGGACACGTGGCGCCGGGCTGGCCGAACGAGCACGGCAGCAAGCAGTTCCACCTCGACCTCGCGGTCGACGACCTCGACGCCGCGGCGCAGGAGGTCGTCGGGCTCGGCGGCACGCTGCCGGACGAGCAGCCGGGAGAGACCTGGCGCGTCCTCCTCGACCCCAGCGGCCACCCGTTCTGCCTGACCAAGGCCGAGAACTGGGGCTGAGCGGCACCGCTCCCCCGCTCGGCGCACGCGGGGAGCCGTCCACGGAGACGTCGGTCACGAGCCGTGGACGGCCCACCCGCGCCGGCGCGACGATGACGCCATGAGCACCGGCGCCTACGCAGCGGCCCACCAGCAGTCGATCACCGACCCCACCGCCTTCTGGGGCGCGGCCGCCTCCGGCATCGAGTGGGTCACCGAGCCCACCACCGTCCTCGACGACTCGAACCCGCCGTTCTACCGGTGGTTCCGCGGCGGCACCCTCAACACCTGCTTCAACGCCCTCGACCGGCACGTGCGCGACGGGCGCGGCGACCAGGCCGCGCTGCACTACGACTCCCCCGTCACCGGCACCTCGGCGACGTTCACCTACGCCGAGCTGCTCGAGCGCGTCGCCCGCTTCGCCGGCGCGCTGGCCTCGCTCGGCGTGGACAAGGGCGACCGGGTCGTCGTCTACATGCCGATGGTCCCCGAGGCGGTCGTCGCGATGCTCGCCTGCGCCCGCATCGGCGCCGTCCACTCGGTCGTGTTCGGAGGCTTCGCGCCCGCCGAGCTCGCGGCCCGCATCGAGGACGCGCAGCCCAAGGTCATCGTGTCGGCGTCCTGCGGCATCGAGCCCTCGCGCGTCGTGCCGTACAAGCCGATGCTCGACGGCGCCCTCGACCGCAGCAGCCACAAGCCCGAGGCGGTCATCGTCCTGCAGCGCGAGCAGGCGCTCGCCGACGTCGGTGTGCGGGACACGGAATGGGAGGAGATGACCTGGGACGAGGTCGACGCCGACGCCGAGCCGGCCGACTGGGTGCCCGTCGAGGCCACCGACCCGCTGTACGTCCTCTACACGTCAGGCACGACCGGCCGGCCCAAGGGCATCGTCCGCGACAACGGCGGCCACGCCGTCGCGCTGCGGTGGTCGATGGAGAACGTCTACGACATCGGCCCGGGGGACGTCTGGTTCACCGCGTCCGACGTCGGGTGGGTCGTCGGCCACTCCTACATCGTCTACGCCCCGCTGCTCACCGGCGCGACCACCGTTCTCTACGAGGGGAAGCCGGTCGGCACGCCGGACGCGAGCGCGTTCTGGCGGGTCGTCTCGCAGTACCGGTGCAAGGCGATGTTCACCGCACCCACGGCCTACCGCGCCATCAAGCGCGAGGACCCGTCCGGTGAACGGGTGAAGGAGCACGACCGCTCCTCGCTCGAGACCGTCTTCCTCGCCGGCGAGCGGCTCGACCCCGACACCTACGAGTGGGCATCGTCCGTGCTCGGCGTGCCGGTCGTCGACAACTGGTGGCAGACCGAGACCGGATGGCCCGTCGCCGCGAACCTCCGTGGCCTGGAACCCCTTCCGATCAAGGCCGGCTCGCCGTCCGTACCGGTACCCGGCTACGACGTGCGGGTGCTCGACGAGTCGGCGCGCGAGGTGCCCCCCGGCACCGAGGGCGCCATCGCCATCCGGCTCCCGCTGCCGCCCGGCACGCTGCCGACGCTCTGGCAGGACGACGAGCGCTACGTCGCGAGCTACCTGTCGGTCTACGACGGCTACTACCTCACCGGTGACGGCGGGATGGTCGACGAGGACGGCTACGTGTACGTCATGGGCCGCACCGACGACGTGCTCAACGTCGCCGGTCACCGGCTGTCGACCGGCTCCATCGAGGCCGCACTCGCCGGCCATCCGGCCGTCGCCGAGTGCGCCGTCATCGGGGTCGCCGACGACTTCAAGGGTCAGGTGCCGCGAGGGCTCGTGGTGGTCAAGGGCGGCGTCGACGCCGAGACCGACGGCGAGCGCATCCGGGCCGAGCTCGTCCAGCGGGTGCGCGACGAGGTCGGCGCGGTCGCCAGCCTCAAGCAGGTCGACATCGTCGCGGCGCTGCCGAAGACCCGCTCGGGGAAGATCCTGCGCAAGACGATGCGCGAGATGGCCGACGGGAAGACGCCGAACGTCCCCGGCACCATCGAGGACGCCTCCGTCCTCGACGCGCTGGCCGGCGTGCTGCGCCCACCGGGCTGACCGGCTGACGGACCCGCCTGCGGCGCACCGGTCCGGAGGGCAGCATGGCGGCGTGCAGGGCGTCCTCCTCGGATTCGTCACCATCGCCGCCGTCATCGGGCTCGGCGCCCTCGTCGCACACCTCGGGGTGGTCGGCATCGAGGCCCAGATGGTGCTCAGCAAGGTCGCCTTCTTCGTGGCCTCGCCGGCGCTGCTCGTCACGACACTGGCGCGCACCGACGTCCACGACGTGCTGTCCCGCAACCTCGTTGCGACGGCTGCGGGGGTGGTGGCGGCCGCTGCGCTGTACGCCCTGGTGGCCCGTCGGCGGTGGCGGCGCGGCAGCGGCGAGCTGGTCGTGGGGGCGCTGGCATCGTCCTACGTCAACGCCGGCAACCTCGGGCTGCCCGTCGCGGCCTACATGCTCGGCGACGCCGCCTTCGTCGCACCGACGCTGCTCCTCCAGCTCCTCGTCCTGCAGCCGCTGGCGCTCGCCCTCCTCGACGCCGACGTACGCGGCCGGCGGCCATCGATCGGGCTGCTGCTGCGGCGGCCGCTGACCAACCCGCTCACCATCGGCACGCTCGTGGGCGTCGTCCTGTCGGTCACGGGATGGCAGCTGCCTCTGCTCGTCGCCTCGCCCGTCGAGCTCGTGGGGGCGATGGCCGTGCCGGCGATGCTGCTGGCCTACGGGGTGGCGCTGCGGCTCGGGCCGGGGTTCGGCGGTGGGGTGCCGCTCGGCGAGGTCGGGCTGGCGTCGGTCCTCAAGCTCGCCGTCCAGCCGCTCGTGGTCTGGGCGGTGGCCCACCTGGCGCTTGGGCTCGACGGGCACCCGCTGCTCGCCGTCGTCGTCTGCTCGGCGCTGCCGACGGCCCAGAACATCTTCGTCCACGCGACGCGCTACCAGCGGGCCACGACGCTGGCACGCGACACCATCCTCGTCACGACGGTCGGCTGCGTGCCGATCATCGTCGGCCTGACCGCCCTGCTCGGCTGAGCCCCGCCCGCGGCGTCCGTGGGTGAGGATGGAGCCGTGATCTCCATCGAGCTGGCCCGCGACCTCGTCGGCTCCGGCGTGCTCTGGGAGCCGGCCCCGGGCGACCGCTTCGTCATCGACGCCGAGCTGCTGACCGGCGACGTCTTCTGGATCTCGGACCTCACCGTCGAGGTGCACTCCTACGGCGGGCGCTCGCTGCTCGGCTTCAACGGCACGACGGAGTGGGCGCTGGACTCCGTCACCCTCGACCAGGCGCTCTGGCTGCCCCGCGAGGACCAGCTGCGCGGGCTGCTCGGGGACCGGCTCGAGGCGGTGCGCCGCACCGAGGGCGGCTGGGAGGTCACCTACGCGGTGCGGCCGGGGTACGTGCAGAGCGTCACCGACGCCGACCTCGAGTGCGCCTACGCCCGCGCCGTCCTCACCCTCACCCCGACCCCCTGACCCGTCGCGGCCGCCCCACACCGGACCGGCCGACGACACGAAGCGCCCGTCGTTGGTGAGCAGTGTGCTGCACCGGCCACCTCGCGGGCACATCGTGTCGTCCGTCCGACGGCTGTGGGTAACCCGGCGGTGGGGATGCCCGGTCCGGGCACACTCGCCGGATGGACCCAGCGGACGTCGTGCGGCGTCTCGGCGGCATCGCCGGCCGTCACGAGGTGGTCGACGTCGTCGGGCGCTCGGCGCTGCACCGCGCGGTGGCGGACGGGTCCCTCGTCCGCGTGGCACGGGGCCGCTACGCCCTGCCGGTCACGGCGCCGGCCCGGGCGGCGGCGCAGCAGCTCACCGGCACGGCGATGCTGCTCAGCGCGGCGGCGCACTGGGGTTGGGCCCTCAAGGCACCTCCCGAGCTCCCACAGGTGGCCGTCCCCCGCGGCCGGAAGGTGCCCGACGAGGCACGCGCCCTCCACGACGTGCGGTGGCGGGACGTCCCCGCGCACCACCGGGTCGACGGGTGGGTGACGTCACCGGTCCGCACGGTGCACGACTGCTGCGCCCTGCTGCCCTTCGACGAGGCCCTGTGCGTCGTCGACTCGGCACTGCGGGACCACGACACGGACCTGCGCGGGCTGCACGACCTCGACGACGTGCCGGGTCGGTTGCGCCGACGCGTCGGGGCCGTGCTCGACGCGGGGTCCGAGCTCGCCCACGGGCCCTTCGAGTCGGTCGTGCGCGCGGTCGCGCTCGGCGTGCCCGGACTGCACGTCCGTCCCCAGGTCGCCATCCGGGACGTCGACGGGTTCGTCGGGCGGGTGGACCTCGCCGACGAACGGCTGCGCATCGTCATCGAGGCCGACAGCAGCGAGTTCCATTCCGGTGCTGCGGACTTCGCGCGCGACTGCGAGCGCTACTCACGCCTCAGCGTCGACGGGTGGCTCGTCGTCCGGGTGCCCTGGCGGATGGCGATGAGCGAACCCGACCGCCTGCACCGGCTCCTCGTGCGTGCCGTGGCGTCGAGGTCCCGGTGCACCGGTTGCTTCGCCGCCTGACCGACGGACGACACGCAGCGTCGGAGAGGACGTCACGCGTGCGGCGCGCCGGCCACGGAGCGCGCATCGTGTCGTCGGCCGGTCGCCGCAGGGGCCGGACCAGCGGGTCAGCGCTTGCGGGAGGTGCCGAAGATCGAGCGAGTGATCTCGCGGCCGAGCGCGGTGCCGGCCGAGCGCAGCATCGAGCGGAACGCCGAGGACTTCACGACCTGCTCGACCATCCCCGGTTCGGCGGCCCGCTTGCGCTCCTCCGCCGCCCGCGCCTTCTCGGCCGCCGCGCGCTCCTTCTCGGCCGCCCTCTCCGCGGCGACCCGGGCCTTCTCGGCCTCGGCGGCCGCCGCCGCATCGGTCTTGGCCTTCTCGGCGGCCGCCGCCGCCGCGGCATCCGCTGCCGCCTTGTCCTGCGTCGCCCTGCCGAGCATCTCGGCCGCCGACTCGCGCTCCACGGCGTCCCGGTACTGCGCCGAGAGCGGCGAGGCGGCCACCGTGGAGTCGATGAGGGCGTCCGGCGAGGGCGCCATCAGCGACTCCGGCGCGCGCATCCGGGTCCACGCCACCGGGGTCGGCGCACCCTTCTCGGACAGCACGGTGACGACCGCCTCGCCGGTGCCGAGCTGGGTGAGCAGCTCCTCGAGGTCGTACCCGGTCCTCGGGTAGGTCTTCACGGCGGCCTTGAGCGCCGCGGCGTCGTCGGGGGTGAAGGCGCGCAGCGCGTGCTGCACCCGGTTGCCGAGCTGGGCGAGCACGTCCGCGGGCACGTCCTTCGGCGACTGGGTCACGAAGAAGACGCCGACCCCCTTGGACCGGATGAGCCGCACGGTCTGCTGGATGGCGTCGAGGAAGTCCTTCGAGGCGTCGTTGAACAGCAGGTGCGCCTCGTCGAAGAAGAAGACGAGCTTGGGCTTGTCGAGGTCGCCGACCTCGGGCAGGTCGTGGAAGAGGTCGGCGAGCAGCCACATGAGGAAGGTCGAGAACAGCTGCGGGCGGTCCTGCACGGCCGGCAGCTCGAGCATCGAGGCCAGACCGCGACCATCGGCCGCCGTGCGCAGCAGCGCAGCCGTGTCGAACTCCGGCAGCCCGAAGAACGCGTCGGCCCCCTGGTCGGAGAAGGTGATCAGCTCGCGGAGGATGACGCCCGCCGTCGCCGACGACAGGCCCCCCAGCTCCTTGAGGTCGGCCTTGCCCTCGTCGGAGGTGAGGTGCTGCACGACGGCGCGCAGGTCGGCGATCGTGTCGAGCCAGAGGCCGCGCGCATCCGCGTAGTGGAAGACGAGGCCGAGGCTGGACTCCTGGGTCGCGTTGAGCCCCAGCACCTTCGAGAGCAGCGTCGGGCCGAAGGTCGAGACCGACGCCCGGATCGGCACCCCCTTGCCCTGCCCGCCCAGCGAGTAGAACTCGACGGGGTACGCGGTGGCCTCCCACGCCATCCCGACGTCCTGGGCGCGGGCGGCGACCTTGTCGTTGGGCACGCCCGGGCTGGCCATCCCCGAGAGGTCTCCCTTGATGTCGGCGAGGAAGACCGGCACCCCCTGCTCGAGCAGCTGCTCGGCCATCAGCTGGAGGGTCTTGGTCTTGCCGGTTCCCGTGGCGCCGGCGACCAGGCCGTGCCGGTTCATCGCGGCCATCGGGATGCGCACCGGCGCGTCCGGATGGGCGGTGCCGTCGATGACCGCCGCCCCGAACTCGAGCGCCGGGCCCTCGAACCCGTAGCCGGCGCGGATCTCGTCGATGAGGCTGCTGCTGTCGCTCACGATCGCCAATCTAGTGCGCGCCCGGGGTTTCGCACCGTGGTCCCGCCGGGGGGTCGCCCTACAGTGGTGGCGTGATCTTCAAGGCCGTCGGCGACTCCCGCCCCTACCCGGACCACGGGTACTCGGGGCGGCAGTGGTCCGGCGTGCCCCCACGGCTCGTCCGCCTCGACGAGCTGGTCACCACCAAGCGCGAGCTCGACCTGCAGCAGCTGCTCGCCGAGGACTCCACCTTCTACGGCGACCTCTTCGCCCACGTCGTCGAGTGGGAGGGCACGCTCTACCTCGAGGACGGCCTGCACCGCGCGCTGCGGGCGGCCCTGCACCAGCGCCCCACCCTCCACGCCCGGGTGCTCACGCTCTAGGACGCCCATGAGCGAGTACACGACGGAGTCGCCCGCCTCGGTGGCCGCGCGCCAGCGCCGCCGCCGGTCACTGATGACGCTCGGCGTCGTCCTGCTCGGCCTCTTCTTCGCCTTCTGGTACGGCCTCTCCTACTACCAGGAGGACGCCAAGGCGCGCGCCGCCCGGCCGCCGGCGCCCACCTGCCGCCCCTTCGACCCGAACGAGGTCACCCCGGACGAGGTCACGGTCAACGTCTACAACGCCACCGACCGCAGCGGCCTCGCCGGCAGCACCGCCAAGCTCATCGGCGACCGCGGCTTCGTCGTCGGGAAGATCGCCAACGACCCCACGAGCCGCAAGGTCCCGGCCGTCGCCGAGGTCCGCCACGGGCCGAAGGGTTCGGCCGCCGCGAAGCTCGTCGCGTCCTCGATGCCGAACGGCACCAAGGTCGTCGCCGACAAGCGCAAGGACGCCACCGTCGACGTCGCGCTCGGCCGCACGTTCAAGACCCTCAAGCCGGTCACCACCGACACCTCGGTGCTCCCGATGTGCCCGGCCCCCTCGGCCACCGCCTCCTGACGGGTCAGGCGGCGCTCGTGCGCTCCGCCCGGCGGCGGCGCAGGTGCACGACGACCGCCCCGAGCACGACCACCCCGACCACCACGAGGGCGCCGGTGCCCAGCCACGACTCCAGCCGCTGGTAGGAACGGCCCGCGAGGTAGCCCCCGACGACGCAGGTCAGGCCCCAGGCCAGGCCGCCGAGCGCGTTCCACACGAGGAAGGTCGGGTACGGCAGCCGCGAGGAGCCGGCGAGCGCCGGCACGACCGCCCGCAGGAAGGCGGTCCAGCGGGCCAGGAAGACCGAGGCCGCGCCGCGCCGCACGAGGAAGGCCTGCGCCGCCTCGACCCGCGGCCGGGCCTTGCGCAGCGGGCGGAGCTCGACGAGCCGCGGGCCGAGCACGCGGCCGACCTCGTAGCCGACCGAGTCCCCGACGACGGCCGCCGCGACGACGATGACCGCGACCCAGGTCAGCGAGGTGTGGCCGATGGCCGCCGTCACCCCGCCGAGGATGGCCGCCGTCTCACCGGGGACCACGAAGCCGACGAAGAGCGCGTCCTCGACGAAGACGAGCGCCCCGACGACGAGGTAGACGACCCACGCGGGCTGGCCGAGGATCTGCTCGAGGAGGCTGGAGAGCACGGGGCCATCCTGCCGCCTCCCGGCTGTGCGGCGGCTGGACGCGCGCCGGGCGAGGGCTGTGCACTGGATGGATGCCCGCCGGCGTCGTGGCCCTGACTTCGGCGACTCGAGGTCGCGCGACATGCCGATGCGCCGGGCCATCCATCCGCAGGTCGGACGACCTCGACCGGCCGGGTGGTGGCGGTGGGACTCCGCGCGAGGTGGCGGTGGTGGTGGGACTCCGCGGTCACCCGCGGGGCTCCTTCGTCGCCCGCGTGCGTTGCCGCGCCCACGCAGAACGTGGGACCCGCCGGCATCTCACCGCCATCCGCCAACGGAAAAACCCGGGAGCGAGCTCCCGGGTTTCCGTTGGCGGTGGCGGTGGGATTTGAACCCACGGAGGGCTTGCACCCTCACACGCTTTCGAGGCGTGCTCCTTAGGCCGCTCGGACACGCCACCGCCGGAGAGGCTACCCGAGCGGCGGCGACGGCCCGAAATCGGGTGGGACGCGGACCCCGCACGCGACGACGCCGCCCCGTGGCAGCGGGGCGGCGTCGGCACGGCCGGTGGAGCACCGGCGGCTGGTCGGGCGTCAGGCGCGCTTCGTGACGGCCTTGACGACGAACAGCAGGATGCATGCTCCGACGAGTGCCGTGAGGAAGCTCGCGATGAGCCCCGACCCGGCCATGTCCACCCCGAAGACGCCGAGGAGGAAGCCACCGAGGAGAGCGCCGATGATGCCGACGACGATGTTGAGGATGATGCCCTGCTGCGCGTCGGTGTTCATGATCTTGCTCGCGATCCAGCCGGCGAGGCCGCCGATGATGATCCAGCCGATGATGCCCATGGGGGTGAGCCCTTTCGTCGAGAGACCGACCCACGGTCCGGGGCCGGTGCGTCACCGACCGTAGCGCAAGGTTCGACAGAGTTTCGACACAGGTGCACGCGAATTGTCGGCGCTCCTACGACGACGTCAGCGGTGACCTGCGAAGAAGGCGCGCACGAGCGCCCCGCACTCTTCCTCGAGCACCCCGCCGACGACCTCGACACGGTGCGTCACCCGCCGGTCGCGCGGCACGTCCCAGACCGACCCGCAGGCGCCGAGCTTGGGGTCCCAGGCACCGAGGACCACCCGCGCCACCCGTGCCAGCACGAGCGCGCCGGCGCACATCGGGCACGGCTCCATCGTCACGACGAGCGAGCAGCCCTCGAGCCGCCATGACCCCAGCGCGCGGGCGGCAGCCCGCAGCGCGACGACCTCGGCGTGACCGGTCGGGTCGCCCTCGGCCTCGCGGACGTTCCAGCCCTCCCCGAGCACCTCGCCGGACGGCCCGACCACCAGCGCCCCGACGGGCACGTCACCGGAGTCCAGGGCCCGTTCCGCGAGCGCCAGCGCCCGGCGCATCAGCACCAGGTCGGCAGGGTCGGGCGGCGGCGTCACGCGCTAAGTTTCACCCATGCGCGTCATCAACCCGGACCACCGGCTCATCGCCCACAAGCTGACCTACCTCCGGGACAAGCGCACCGACTCCCCCACCTTCCGGCGCCTCGCCGAGGAGCTGATGACCCTCCTCGCCTACGAGGCGACCCGCGAGGTGCGCATCGAGCCGTTCGAGATCGAGACCCCGGTCGCGCCGACGACGGGCATCAAGCTCTCCAACCCCAAGCCGCTCATCGTGCCGATCCTGCGCGCCGGGCTGGGCATGCTCGAGGGGATGGTGCGGCTGCTGCCGAGCGCCGAGGTCGGCTTCCTCGGGATGCAGCGCGACGAGGAGACCCTCGAGGCCGTCACCTACGCCAACCGCCTCCCCGACGACCTCTCCGGCCGGCAGGTCTACGTCCTGGACCCGATGCTCGCCACCGGCGGCTCGATGGCCGACGCCATCCGCTACCTCGTCGAGCGCGGCGCCGACGACATCACCGCGGTCACGCTGCTCGCCGCTCCGGAGGGCATCGCCCACCTCGAGGAGTCGGTCGCCGACCTCAGCGCGCCGGTCACCCTCGTCACGGGAGCCATCGACGAGAAGCTCAACGAGGTCGGGTACATCGTCCCGGGCCTCGGCGACGCCGGCGACCGGCTCTACGGCGTCGCGCAGTAGCCGCTGGGGCGCCCGCCGCCCCCACCCCCCGACACGCCCGGTCCGCGGGCCTCATCCGTCACACGAGTCACATCTGGGACCATCGTCGGCGTGGCGTGCACAGGGCGCGCCCGCACGCAGGAGGACCTCGCCATGCCCCCGGTCAAGAAGATCGTGATGTGGCTCGTCGTCGTCTTCCTGCTCTACGCCATCCTCACCTCCCCCGACTCGGCCGCGAACATCTTCGGCTCGGCGTGGGACGTGATCGCCGGGGGCGTGAGCAACATCGGCCGCTTCTTCGACAGCCTGCTGAGAGGCTGACCGGTGCGCCGGGCCCACTCCGTCACGGACGGGACCCCGGACAGCGTCGAGGTCGACCTCGAGGCGATGCCGGGGCGGGTCGCCCGCAGCCTCGAGCGCCAGCTCGCCGAGGGCGAGCGCATCGTCATCCGCACCCGCCAGCACCCGGCCGTGCTGGTCCGCAAGGCCCTGTGGCCGGTCGCGGCGCTCGTGGTCTACCTCTGGTTCGACACCGGGCTGCACGTCGCGGAGCAGGTCCTGCGGCTCACCGGCATCGTGCTGCTGGTCGGCCTCGTCCGGCTCGGGTGGGCCGAGCTGCAGCGCCGCTACCGGTGGATCGTCGTCACGAACAAGCGCATCCTCAAGCACGAGGGGGTGCTCGACGTCAGCGTGCCGATGATGCGCCTCACCAAGGTCACCGACATGACGTACCGGCGCACCCTGCTCGGCGAGCTGCTGGGGTTCGGCACGATCATCATCGAGAGCGCCGGCCAGCAGCAGGCCATCCGCGAGCTCACCTTCATCCCCGAGCCGGACCACGTCAACGCCGCGCTCAACTCCGAGATCTTCGGCGAGAAGCCGCGCGAACGTCGTTCCGGCGGAGGGCGGTCCTGGCCGAAGCTGCCCCGCCGCCCGCGGCGCCGCGACGACGACCCGGACGACGGTGACGACGGCGGCGGGCCCCCGCGCGGGCGGGGCCCCGGGCCCGAGGGGAGCGGCCCCACCTCGCCGGGTGGTGGTGTCGAGGTCTCCCCGGCCGGCCACCCGCCGATGCCCGTCTCGCAGCCGGAGACCTGGTACCGCAGCTCGAACCTCGTCCCGCCCCGGATGCTCGGCGACACCGGCGAGATCCCCGTCGCGCGCGCCGAGGCCGTGCGCGACGACGACGTCCGCGCCATCCCGCTGTACCCGCCGCGCGACTGGGTCGACGAGCAGCGCTGACCGCACCGCCGGCGGGCCCGCAGCCGTGGGAGAAACCGTCTGCACCAGCCGCCTCTCCCGCCCCGAGAGTTCGCTAGCGTCGTCCGTCGACCGGCACCTTCGAGGCGAGGAGGAACGACGTGGGCGTCATGCGCACCAAGTCGATCGAGCAGTCCATCCGCGAGACCGACGAACCGGAGTTCCAGCTCAAGAAGAAGCTGACCGCCCTCGACCTCACGGTCTTCGGCATCGGCGTCATCATCGGCGCCGGCATCTTCACCCTGACCGGCCGCGCGGCCGCCGACTACGCCGGCCCCTCGATCGCCATCTCCTTCGTGCTCGCCGCGGTCTGCTGCGGCCTCGCGGCCCTTTGCTACGCCGAGTTCGCCTCCACCGTGCCCGTTTCCGGTTCGGCGTACACGTTCTCCTACGCCTCGCTCGGCGAGCTGGTCGCGTGGATCATCGGCTGGGACCTGCTCCTGGAGCTGATGCTCGGCGCCAGCGTCGTGGCCCAGGGCTGGTCGCAGTACGCGACGCTCTTCCTCGAGAAGATCGGCTTCGTCGTGCCCGAGGCGGTTGCCCCGGGCTCGCACTTCGACCTACCCGCGTTCGTCCTCGTCGCGGTGCTCACCGCGCTCATCGCGATCGGCATCAAGGAGTCGCTGCGGGTCAACCTCGTGCTCGTCGCGGTCAAGCTCTTCATCGTCCTCTTCGTGATCTTCGCGGGCATCGCGTTCATCAGCGCCTCGAACTACAGCCCGTTCGTCCCGCCGGCGCAGGCCGGTGAGGATGTCTCCGGCATCACGGCCCCGCTCATCCAGGTGCTGTTCGGGCTCGAGCCGACGACGTACGGCGTGCTCGGCATCGTCTCCGGCGCCTCGATCGTCTTCTTCGCCTACATCGGGTTCGACGTCGTCGCGACCACCGCCGAGGAGGCGAAGAACCCGCAGCGCGACCTGCCGATCGGCATCATCGCCTCGCTGGTCATCTGCACCGTCCTCTACGTGGCGACGACGCTCGTCATCACGGGGATGGTCAAGTACGACAAGATCGACCCCGACGCCGCGCTGGCCTCGGCCTTCGAGTCCGTCGGCAAACCGGGGTACGCCACCCTCATCGCCGGCGGGGCCGTCGCCGGCCTGATGACGGTCGTGATGACGCTCATCATCGGCGCCACCCGCGTGACGTTCGCGATGGCCCGCGACTGGCTGCTGCCGCGGAGCCTGGCCCGCACCAACCCGAAGACCGGTACGCCAGTGCGGCTGACCCTCATCATCGGCGCGGCGGTCGCGCTCATCGCCTCGCTGACGCCGATCGGCAAGCTCGAGGAGATGGTCAACATCGGCACGCTGTCGGCGTTCGCGCTGGTGTCGCTGGCCGTGCCCGTGCTGCGCTCGCGCCGCCCCGACCTGAAGCGGTCCTTCAAGGTGCCGTTCTCGCCGGTGCTGCCGATCCTCGCGGCGCTCATCAGCCTCTACCTGATGCTCAACCTGTCGGTGGAGACCTGGCTGCGCTTCCTCATCTGGATGGCGCTCGGCTTCGTCATCTACTTCACCTACGGGGTGCGTCGCAGCCGGCTCGCGCTGGGCAACGACGACAACCACCCCGCCGGCGACGCCCCCGAGCCGACGCCGCAGCCCGCCGACCCCCGCTGACCCCGCAGCCCGCCACCCGCCCGGCTCTTGGTTCGAGGTATCCGGCCGTCGCCCCACGGCGCCCGGATACCTCGAACCGCAGGGCTCAGGCGGAGCGCTGGGCGTACGCGGTGACGATCTGGTCGAGGTAGGCATCCGGCGTCAGGCGCCACCCGAGGACGGGCACCCGCGGGACCAGGTCGTCGCCGAGGACCACCCCGGTTCTGGCGCAGCGCGTCGTCCACCGGGGCCAGTCCCCAGGAGTGCCCGATCCCGTCGACCTCCACGACGAGCCGCGCTCTGCGCCACCGGAGGTCGAGGTACACACGTCCCGACGGCAGCCGACGGGTCTCCTGCAGGTCGGGTGCCGGCAGGCCTCGTCGCCGGCACGCGGCGACGACGTCCAGCTCGCCGAGCGACTGCGCCCCGGCCGCGATGTCGCGGACGACCGACTCGACGAACGCTCTGCGGGTCCGGCCGCGGACGAGGACCGCCGCCGCGGACAGCTGACCTCCGGTGCAGAGCCGTTGCTGGGCGACGAGGCAGAGGACGAGCGCCGCCTGGCGGTCGCTGACGGCCCAGTGGGCTGACCGCAGGGCGGCCACCGGCACCCGGGCCCGCGGCAGGCCGGCACCCACCACGTCCGAGGACCGGCGGCGGCCGACCTTGTGCAGGGTGACGCCGTCGTGCCGGCGCGCGGACGCCGTGTGAGGGATGGACACGTGCACGCCCTCCTCGTCGAACCCCGTCAGGCCGGCGTGCTGGAGGGCGGAGACCCCGTCGACGACCGCGATCCGCGTGCCGACCTCCCACACGGCCCGCCACCGTCGAGCCAGGGGCACCAGGTCTCCCCGCGTCATCGCGACCGTCCGCGCACCGTGCAGCGCCCATCGGTCGGCTGCCACCTCGCGCCGGACCATCGCGTCGTCGACCCCGAAGCCCCGCAGCAGGGCGCGTGAGAGCACGCCGCCGTACTCGACGGCGGCGCCCTCCGCTCGCCGACGCCGGGATGCTGTGCCCTCCCCCATCCCGCCAGCGTCGGGCCTGGCCGCCGCGACGACCAGGGGGCGGAGCCGATCTGTGGACGACCGCGGCAGTGGTTCGAGGTGTCCGGCCACTCCCAGGCGTCAGTCGAATACCTCGAACGAGTCCGACTCGACCCGGCTGGGGGTCAGGGGCGGAGGACCGCCTCGGAGGCGCCGCCGCCGGCGGAGGTCGGCACACCGTCGACGTCGAGCACCGGCACGTCCACGAGCGGCGTCTGGCGCTGCGGGTGGCGCTGGCCGGTGACCCGCTCCTCGCCGCGCGCACCGTCGTCGAGCGGCAGCTCGAGCTCGAGCACGCCCTTGCCGATGCGCCCGTCCTCGGGCAGCGCCACCGGGTAGACACCGGTGAAGCACGCCGTGCACAGCCGCTCGCGGGGCTGGTCGGTGGCGGCGATCATCCCCTCCTCGGAGATGTACCCCAGCGAGTCGGCGCCGATCGAGTTGCACACCTCGTCGACCCCGAGCCCGGTGGCGATGAGCTCGGCGCGCGTCGCGAAGTCGATGCCGTAGAAGCACGGCCAGCGCACCGGCGGCGACGAGATCCGCACGTGCACCTCGGCGGCCCCGGCCTCGCGGAGCATCCGCACCAACGCCCGCTGGGTGTTCCCGCGCACGATGGAGTCGTCGACGACCACGAGCCGCTTGCCCTTGATGACGTCGCGAAGAGGGTTGAGCTTCAACCGGATACCGAGCTGGCGGATGGTCTGCGAGGGCGCGATGAACGTCCGCCCCACGTACGAGTTCTTGACGAGCCCCTGTCCGTACGGGATGCCCGACTCCTGCGCGTACCCGATGGCGGCCGGCGTCCCCGACTCGGGCGTCGGCATGACGAGGTCGGCCTCGACGGGGTGCTCGCGCGCGAGCGCCCGCCCCATCTCGACCCGCGACTCGTGCACCACGCGCCCGGCGATGGTGGTGTCCGGCCGCGCGAGGTACACGTACTCGAACACGCAGCCCTTCGGCGAGGCCTCGGCGAAGCGCTGCGAGCGCAGGCCGTCCTCGTCGATGGCCACCATCTCGCCGGGCTCGACCTCGCGCACGAACGAGGCACCGACGATGTCGAGGGCCGCCGTCTCGGAGGCGACGACCCACCCCCGCTCCAGCCGCCCGATGACGAGCGGCCGGATGCCCTGGGGGTCCCGCGCGGCGTACAGCGTGTGCTCGTCCATGAAGACGAAGCAGAAGGCGCCGCGCAGCAGCGGCAGCACCTCGAGGGCGGCGGCCTCGACGGTGCGGTCGGGGTCGTCGGCGAGCAGGGCGGTGACCAGGGCGGTGTCGGTGGTGTTGCCGCGCGCCATCTCGCCGCGGTGGCCCTCGACCCGCCGGCCCATCACGAGGTCGCGCAGCTCGGCGGAGTTCGTGAGGTTGCCGTTGTGGGCCAGGGCGACGGTCGAGCCGGCGTGCCCGTCGAGCGTCGGCTGCGCGTTCTCCCACGTCGAGCCGCCGGTGGTGGAGTAGCGGCAGTGCCCGACGGCCAGGTGCCCGCGCAGCGAGGCCAGCGAGCGCTCGTCGAAGACCTGCGAGACCAGGCCCATGTCCTTGTAGACGAGGAGGCGCTTGCCGTCGGAGGTGGCGATGCCCGCCGACTCCTGGCCGCGGTGCTGGAGGGCGTAGAGGCCGTAGTAGGTGAGCTTGGCGACGTCCTCGCCGGGGGCCCAGACCCCGAAGACCCCGCAGGCGTCCTGCGGGCCCTTCTCACCGGGAATCAGGTCGTGGCTGAGGCGTCCGTCTCCGCGTGGCACGTGCCCCATCCTCTCACGGTGCCGGTCAGGACCGGCGGGACGACCGCTCGACGAGCAGCGCCACCACGGCGGCGAGCAGCGCGAACAGCCCCGCACCCAGGAGGCCGAGGTAGCCGATGGCCGCCGTGGGCGAGTACTGGTTCTGCGCCAGCGCCGAGCTCGTGTCCTCGAGCCAGCCGAAGTCGGCGATCGCCGCGCCGACCACGAACCCGATGACCGCACCGGTGAGGATGAAGGGCAGGAAGCGGGGACGCCGGACAGGTTTCACGCTCCTTACGGTACGGGCCGGGCCCTCCCGTGCGGGCCCCGGCCGGTCGACACTGGACGGGTGACTCCTCTCTCCGCCCGCCCGGCACCATCCGGCACGGGCCGCCGTTCCGAACACCGGGCATGACTTCCACGACGCCGACCGCACCGGGCCGCCGACCCCGCAGGGGCTGGTACGCAGCCGGCGCCCTGCTGGCCACCGCGGCGGGCGCGGGCGTCGGCCACCTCGTCGCCGGGCTCGTCTCGCCCGAGGCCTCCCCCGTGCTGGCGGTCGGGTCGACCGTCATCGACGCGACCCCGACCCCCGTCAAGGAGTGGGCGGTCTCGACCTTCGGCACCAACGACAAGCCGATCCTCATCGGGTCGGTCACGGTCGTCACCCTGCTCGTGGCCGGCGCGATCGGGCTCGTGGCCCGCCGCCGCCGCACCCTGGGCCTGGCCCTGCTCGGCGTCCTGGCCCTCCTCGCGGTGGCCGCCGCCGTCCTGCGCCCCACCGCCCAGCCCGTCGACCTGCTGCCCGGCCTGCTCACCGCCGTGACGGGCGTGCTCGGGGCCTCCTGGCTCCTCGGCGCGCTCGACCGATGGGGCGCCGCCGATGCGGACCCGGCCTCCGGCGCCGGTCCCGACCGCACCGCGGCCGGAGACGGCACGAGCGGGCGCCGCACGGTGCTCGTCGCGGCCGCCGGCCTCGGTGCCGTCGCGGCCACCGGTGGTGGCGTCGGCCAGGCCCTCGCCGGCCGCGGCTCCTCCGCCGACGTCGTGCTCCCCTCGCCCGCCACCCCCATCGAGCCGCTCCCCCAGGGGCTGGAGGAGATGGTGCGTGGTGTGTCCTCGTTTCGCACGCCGAACACCGACTTCTACCGGATCGACACCGCCCTCGTCGTCCCCCGGGTCAACGCCTCCTCCTGGGAGCTGACGGTCGACGGCCAGGTCGACAACCCCTTCACCCTCACCTACGACGAGCTGCTCAAGCTCCCGATGATCGAGAAGGACGTCACGCTCACGTGCGTCTCCAACGAGGTCGGCGGTGCCTACGTCGGCGGCGCGCGCTGGCTCGGTGTCCGGGTGCGTGACCTCCTCGAGCGGGCCGGCGTGCAGGGCGGTGTGGACCAGATCTTCAGCCGCTCCACCGACGGCATGACCATCTCCACCCCCCTCCAGGCGATGCTCGACGACCGCGACGCGATGGTCGCCGTCGGGATGAACGGCGAGCCCCTGCCGGCCACGCACGGCTTCCCGGCGCGGCTGGTCACCCCCGGCCTCTACGGGTTCGTCGGGTGCACCAAGTGGCTGACCCAGCTCACCGCGACCACCTACGCCAAGGACGTCGCCTACTGGACCGAGCGCGAGTGGGCGACCGAGGGACCGATCTACACCGAGAGCCGCATCGACACCCCGAAGCCGCTCTCCACCGTGAAGACCGGCCGGGTGACCATCGGCGGCGTGGCCTGGGCGCAGCAGCGCGGCATCGCCAAGGTCGAGGTGCGCGTCGACGGCGGCCGCTGGATGGAGACCAAGCTCGGCCCGGACGGCGGCATCGACTACTGGCGCCAGTGGTACCTGCCCTGGGATGCCCTGCCGGGGCGCCACACCCTGGAGGTCCGGGCGACCGACGAGACCGGCGAGGTCCAGACCGACAAGCGGCAGACGCCCTTCCCCAAGGGCGCCACGGGCTGGCACTCGGTGGTCGTCACCGTCGAGTGAGGTGCCCCTGCTCCTGACGCGCCCCGGCAGCCCCGCTGCCGGGGCGCGTCGTCGTCGTGGACCGGCCGAACAGCCGGGCCGTGACCGAACCGTGACCGGACTCGGTGAAAAAAGGTGCAGCAGGACCCAATCCGGGTGCCGAGCAGTCCCGAACCACACGTGTACGAAGCAGCACAACAATCACCGAGGAGCACCTCACATGCGTTCCACCCGCCTGACGGTCGCCGCCCTGGCGCTGGCCCTCCCCCTGACCCTCGCCGCCTGCGGTTCCGACGACACCACGTCGGCCTCGGGTTCGAGCGACACCACGACCTCGGCCGCCCCCTCGGCCAGCCCGTCCGAGTCGATGAGCTCGTCCATGGACAAGCCCTTCGGCCCGGCCTGCGCCGGCGTCCCGGCCGACGGCGCCGGTTCGTTCGACGGCATGGCCAAGGACCCGGTCGCCACCGCGGCGAGCAACAACCCGGCCCTGAAGACCCTCGTCACCGCTGTCGGCGAGGCCGGCCTCGGCGACACGCTCAACTCGGCCAAGGACATCACCGTCTTCGCGCCGACCGACGACGCGTTCGCGGCCCTCCCGAAGGCCACGCTCGACGCCGCGATGAAGGACCCGAAGGGCCTGCTGACCACCGTCCTCACGAACCACGTGGTCGAGGGCCGGCTCTCCCCGGACCAGCTCGCCGGTGAGCACAAGACCCTCTCGGGCAAGTCGATCACGGTCGCCGGCTCCGGCGAGGACTTCACCGTGACCCCCGGTGACGCCACCGTCGTCTGCGGCAACGTGCAGACCGCGAACGCCACCGTCTACATCATCGACAAGGTTCTCGTCCCGGCGATGTGACCGATCAGCGATGATGGATGACATGACAGCCGCCTCCCCCGGACCACGGACCTCCGTCTCCGGGGGGGCGGCTGCCTCCCCGGCCGACCTCGCGGAGCTCCTCCGCCGGTCGGCCCGCGGCGACGAGGCGGCGTTCGCCGAGCTGTACGACGCCACCTCGCGCCGCATCTTCGGACTGGTCGTGCGGATCGTCAGGGACCACGCGATGTCCGAGGAGGTCACGCAGGAGGTCTACCTCGACGTCTGGCGGACGAGCGCACGCTTCGACGCCGCGCGGGGCAGCGCCCTCTCGTGGCTGATGACCATCGCCCACCGGGCGGCCGTCGACCGGGTCCGTTCGAGCGAGGCCTCCCGCCGCCGCGACGACGCCCACGCCGCGGCCACCCAGGCCGTCGAGTTCGACGAGACCGCCGAGGCGGTCCAGAGCTCGCTCGAGGCACAGCGGGTCCGCAAGGCCCTGCTCACCCTCACCGAGGCCCAGCGCAGCGCCGTGGAGCTCGCCTACCTCGGCGGCTACACGCACACCGAGGTCGCGAAGCTCCTCGGACTGCCCCTCGGCACCGCAAAGACCAGGATCCGGGACGGACTCATCCGTCTCCGGGACACGTTGGGAGTACCGGCATGAGCCCCGATCTGCACCACCTCAGCGGTGCATACGCGGTCGACGCCCTCGACCCCGCTGAGCGATCGGCCTTCGAGCAGCACCTCGCGGCCTGCGGGTCCTGCCGCGCGGAGGTGTCCGAGCTGTCGGACGCCGCCCACTCGCTCGGCACCCTCAGCGAGATGACGCCCCCCGACTCGCTGCGCGCCTCCGTCCTCGCCGGCATCGCGCAGGTCCGTCCCCTCCCGCCGCTCGTCGTCACCGACGCCGCGCCCGGCGAGCCGGTGCTCTCGGGCGCGATCACGCCGGGAGCCGGGGAGGCCGCCGCCGCCACGCAGGGCGCCCGCGTCATCCCGCTGTTCCGCCGCACGAGCACCTGGCTGGCCGCCGCCGCGGCCGCCGTGGTCCTCGCCGGGGCCGGCATCGTCTGGAGCCCCTGGGCCGCGGACCAGCCGACGCTGAGCGCCGTCCAGCAGGTCGAGCGGGCCCAGGACGCCGCGACGGTGACGAGCCACAAGGGCAGCACCACCGCCACGCTCGCCTACAGCCGGGACATGGGCCGCTCGGCCATCACCGTCACGGGCCTGCCGCCCGCGCCGGACGGCAAGACCTACCAGCTCTGGTACGTGGGCTCGGACGAGGTCGCCCGCTCCGCCGGGTTCCTCACGGCCGGCCAGGACGGCCACGGCGAGGCGGTGCTCGAGGGAGCGATCGACGGTGCCGCCGCCGTCGGCGTCACGGTCGAGCCGAGCGGAGGCTCCTCCGCCCCGACGAGCGCACCGATCATGGTGATGGCCGTCGCCTGACGACCTCCCACCGACCCGGCATCAGCCGCCGAGCGACCCCGCCACCTCCTCGAGGACGGCGGGGTCGCCCGCGTACGGGCCCTCGGCGCGCGGCCAGTGCACGACGACGTCGGTGAAGCCCAGCTCGACGGCGCGGCCGGTCATCTCGGCGTGGAGGGCGGCGGACTCGAGGGAGAACCGGGGCGAGGAGTCGAGGGAGAGGTAGCGGTCGAGGGGGCCGCGACCGGCCTCCGCGACGGCGTCGTCGAACCGGGCGACGAGGTCACGGAGGTGGGCGAACCACTCGTCGAGGGTGTCGCCCTTGCCCCCGTAGGTGATCCAGCCGTCGGCGTGCTCGGCGGCCAGCCGGATCGAGCGGGGGCCGTTCGCGGCGACGAGGAGCGGCACCCGGTGCCGGACCGGGCCGGGGAGGGTGCGGGCGTCACGGGTGGTGAACCACTCGCCGTCGTGGCTGACGTGGTCCTCGCGCAGCAACCGGTCCACGAGCGGCACGAACTCGTGGAAGCGCTGCACCCGCTCGCGGAGCGCGAGGTCGGCGCCGAGCAGGCGGGAGTCCAGGTCGCCGCCGGTGCCGAGGCCGCAGAGGAACCGCCCGCCGGTGAGGTCGTCGAGGGTGATGACGTCGCGGGCGTAGGTGTAGGGGTGGTGCTGGTTCGGCGAGGAGACGAAGGTGCCGAGGCCGATGCGCTCGGTGACGCCGGCCGCCGCGGCCAGCGTGGGCAGGGCGCTGAACCACGGGCTGTCGGGCAGGCCGCCCCAGACCAGGTGGTCGTAGGTCCAGGCGTGGTCGAAGCCCATCTCCTCGGCGGCCCGCCACCGGGGAGCCATGTCGCGCCAGGGCTCGTCGGTGAGCAGGACGACGCCGTGGCGCACGCGGGCGGTCTCGGTGCTCATCGGACGTCCTCACGGGTCAGCGGCAGCAGGGGGGACAGGTCGGCGCGGGTGCCGCTGACGCGCAGGACGCCCTCGGCGAGGGCCTCGGCCCAGGTGGCGGTGCCGCACGCGAGCCGCAGCCACGTCTCGGCGTCGGTCTCGACGACGTTCGGCGGGGTGCCGCGTGTGTGACGGGGACCCTCGACGCACTGGACGACCCCGAAGGGCGGCACCCGCACCTCGACACTGTTGCCCGGGGCGCGGGCCGCCAGCTCGTCGAGGGTGTGCCGGACGGCGGTGGCGCGGGTGGCGCGGTCGGTGCCCTCGGGGTCGGCGTGCCAGGCGCGCAGGGCGGCGCTGCCCGCGGCGGGATCGGTGCGGCGACGGGGAGGCATGGCGCCGACGCTACCCGCGGGGGCCGACGGTGCTGCCCGTAGCCTCCTGACCGTGGTCGACGTGCGCTTCGAGGAGGACGGGGGTGCCGTCACCGTGCTGCTCGACGGGTTCCCGCAGTCCGCGGTGGACCTCGCCGACCCCGGTGTCCTGCACTTCGAGTACGTGCAGCACCTCGCGCTCGCGGTCGATGCCCTCGCGCCCGCCGGGCGGCTGCGCGTCACCCACGTCGGGGGTGGCGCGCTGACCCTGCCGCGGTGGGTCCACCACACGCGGCCGGGCTCGCCGCAGGTGGTCATGGAGCCGGACGTCGCGCTCACCGACGCCGTGCGGCGCGAGCTGCCGCTGCCGCGCGGCCACCGCATCCGGGTCCGACCGGTCCGGGGCGAGGAGGGGGTCGGCGCGCTGGCCGACGCGAGCGCGGACGTCGTCGTCCTGGATGCCTTCGCCGCCGGCCGGGTGCCGGCCGGGCTGACGACGCTGGAGTGGCTGCTCGACGTCCGGCGGGTCCTCGGTGACCGGGGTCTGCTCCTCGCCAACGTCACCGACGAACGGGGGATGCGATACGTCGCGCGCGTGCTCGCCGGGGCACGGGAAGCGTTCGGGCACACCGCCCTCGTGGGCCTGCACGAGGTCCTCAAGGGCCGCCGCTTCGGGAACCTGGTCCTCGTCGCCTCGGGGTCACCGCTCGACCTCTACACCCTGCGGCGGGCGGCGGCATCGGCCGCACTGCCCACCGGTGTGCTGCCCGGGGCCGACGTGCTGCGCAAGGTGCCCGCCGCCCGCCCCTTCCCGGCCGGCAGCGACGAGGCGGAGTCCCCGGAGCCACCCGACCCGGGGACGTGGCGCCGGCGCTGACCTCAGGGACCGGCGAGGGTGACCCGGGCCTCGCGGTCGAGGTGGGCGCCGTAGGCCCGGGCCTCGGCATCGAGGGCGCGCCGCTCGGCCGCGGTGAGGGGGCGGTAGTGCGTGACCTCGAAGGTCACCACCGACGGGCGCACCGTGCGGCGGACGGCGCCGGCGATCTGGCCGTCGACCACGAGCAACCCGATGGAGGGCTCGCGGCCGACGGGGTGCAGCCCGGCGGCGTCGACGACCCGGCGGGAGTCCTGGTACCCGCGGTACCACTCGTCGAGCAGGTGGATGAGGTGGACGCGCGGGGTGCGCGACCGGGGAGGGGGCGACTCCCCCGGCGCGTGCCAGAAGGTCCGCCCGTCGTGCTCAAAGGACTCGAGATCGGCTGCGGCGGTGGAGAAGCCGCGCCGCACGTCGGTCAGCGTCAGGGTCGCCCAGTACGCGAGGTCGCGCTCGGTCGCCGGGCCGTGCCCGAGCACGTACCGGCGCACCAGGGCACCGAGCGCCTCGTCACGGTCCGCATGGGGGTCCGGCGGCAGGTCCTCGAGCAGCCGGTAGGTCTGGGTGCCGGTGCCGCCGTCCGGGCGCGGCGCTCCGCTGCCGAGGAGCAGGCCCATCTCGGCGTGCGCGAGCACCACCATGAGCCGCATCCCGTCCAGGACGTGCCCGGCGGCCACGAGAGCCTCACCGAGCTCCTCGCGGGTGCGGTCGGGGCGCTCGGCCAGCGTCCCGAGGACGACGTCCGTGCAGGCGGCCACCGCCGCGGCGTCGAGACCGAGGTCCCGCTCGAGCTGTCGGGCCACCTGGGCGCGGACCCGCGGCCCGGTCAGCTCGAGCAGCCAGCGCAGGTCCTCCCGGTGCACGAGGTGCCACGTCGGCCGCAGGACGTGCGTGCGCACGAGCATCCCGTCGGCGAGCAACCCGACGAGCTCGGCGAGGGCGAGGCCGACGGCGGAGCGGGAGGCCAGCGCCCATCCGGTCTGGTCGAGGTTCTCGGCCTGGACGGCGAGCAGCGAGCGGACCGCTGCGGGGGCGTCCGGTGCGGACGCGCCGTCGAGGAGCAGGGTGCGGAAGCGCCAGCGCGCGATCGCGCGGTCGTCGACCCCGCGGCCGCTCATCGCCCCGTCTCGCCCCGCAGGAGCCGGAGCAGGCGGGCCCCGACCCCCTCGCGGGAGCCACCGGCGGCGGGGACGCGCTCCGGGCCCGGGCCACCGGCGTCCACCCGCGCCGGTGCCGGCTCGGCGGCCTCGCCGCCTGCACCCTCATGGGCGGCGAGCGCGTCGGCGGCCCGCTCGAGGAGCGCGTCGACGTCGGCGGCGGCGTACCCACGGCGCATCCGGGTCGGGGTGAACGTCGCGCCACGGACGGCAGCAGACGTCAGGACCCCATCTGCGCCCGAACCGCTCTCGTGGTGGCGCAGGGCGGTGACGACGGCATCGAGGAGGCCGTCGACCTCGCGCTCGTCGTAGCCCTCGGCGAACTGGGTCTGCGTGAACTTCGCGTCCAGCACCTCGTCGGCACGCAGCACGGCTCTCCCCCTTCGGTCAGCCCACGAAGACGCGGGCGTTGCGGAACATCCGCAGCCAGGGGCTCTCGTCCTCGACGTCGCCCGAGGTCCACGACATCTGGACGTTACGGGACACCCGCTCCGGGTGGGGCATCATCGCGGTGAACCGGCCGTCGGTGGTCGTGACGGCGGTGAGACCGCCCGGCGAGCCGTTGGGGTTGAACGGGTGCGACGTCGCCGGCACCCCGTGGTGGTCGACGTAGCGGGCCACCGCGGCGACCGCCGCACGGTCCCCGCGTGCCGAGAAGTCGGCGCGGCCCTCGCCGTGCGCGACCGCGATCGGCAGCCGGCTGCCGGCCATCCCGGTGGTGAGCACCGAGGGCGACTCGAGGACCTCGACGAGCGTGAGCCGGGCCTCGTACTGCTCGGACCGGTTGCGCGCGAAGCGCGGCCAGGCCTCTGCACCGGGGAGCAGGTCGGCGAGGGCGGCGAACATCTGGCACCCGTTGCAGATGCCGAGGCCGAAGGTGCCGTCGCGGTGGAAGAAGTCGTGGAACTGCTCGGTCAGCCTGTCCGAGAACAGGACCGACCGTGCCCATCCCTCTCCGGCACCCAGGGTGTCGCCGTAGGAGAAGCCACCGGCCGCGACGAGCCCCTGGACGTCGGCGAGGTCGACCCGGCCGGACTGCAGGTCGGTCATGTGCACGTCCCAGGCGTCGAACCCGGCCCGGTCGAGCATGAACGCGGTCTCCACGTGGCTGTTGACGCCCTGCTCACGGAGCACGGCCACCCGCGGCCGCACCCCGGTCGCGATGTACGGCAGGGCGACGTCGTCGGTGGGGTCGAAGGACGGCGCGACGGTGAGCCCGGGGTCGTCGTCCGACCCGACGGCCGCGTGCTCCTCGTCGGCGCTGCCGGGGTTGTCGCGCAGCACGCTGATCCGCCACGAGACCTCGTCCCAGGCCTGGGCGAGGTCGCGGACGGTCTCGTCGAGGACGGCCACCCCGGCCACGGACACCTGCACGCGGCGGCCCCCGGCCGTGCGGCCGACCTCCGACACGAGGTCGTCGAGGCCGTGCGCCGCGAGCACCTCCCGGACGGCCGGCACGTCCGCCCGCGCGACACCGAGGACGGCGCCGAGCTCCTCGGCGAAGAGGGCGGCGACCGACGGGACCTCGACGTCGAGGCCCGTGCCACCGGCGAAGGCCATCTCGCACACGGCTGCCCAGAGGCCCCCGTCGGAGCGGTCGTGGTACGCGAGCTCGACTCCGCGCGAACGGACCTCGCGCAGGGCCGCGGCGAGCGACACGAGCCGCTGCGGGTCGTCGAGGTCGGGGACGTCGCGGCCGAAGGCGCCGGAGACCTGGGCCAGCATCGACCCGCCGAGCCGGTCGCGGCCCGCACCGAGGTCGACGAGGAGCAGCTGGTCGCCCGCGCGCAGCTGCGGGGTCCAGGTGCCGCGCACGTCGGGCAACGAGGCGAAGGCCGTGACGACGAGCGACACCGGCGAGGTGACCTGCTTCGGGTCGCCGGTGACCGGGTCGGCCCAGCGGGTGCGCATCGAGAGGGAGTCCTTGCCGACCGGGACCGAGATACCGAGGGCGGGGCACAGCTCCATGCCGACGGCGTGCACGGTGTCGTAGAGCGCGGCGTCCTCGCCGTCCTCGCCGCAGGCGGCCATCCAGTTGCAGGACAGCTTGACCCGCGACAGGTCGGCCACCGGCGCCGCGAGCAGGTTGGTCAGCGCCTCGCCGACCGCCATCCGCCCGGAGGCCGGCGCGTCGACCGACGCCAGCGGCATGCGCTCACCGCTCGCCATCGCCTCACCGGCGAACCCGACGTGGTCGGCGAGGGTGACGGCGACGTCGGCGACGGGCACCTGCCACGGCCCGACCATCTGGTCGCGGTGGGTGAGACCGCCGACGGTGCGGTCGGCGATGGTCACGAGGAACCGCTTGCTGGCGACCGTCGGGTGGCGCAGCACCGCGTAGGCGGCCGCGCGCAGGTCGAGCGCGTCGGGGTCGAGGTCGTCACCGTGGCGCTCGACCCGGCTCACGTCCCGCGTCATCCGGGGAGGCTTGCCGAGCAGGGTCTCCATCGGCATGTCGATGGGCCGGTCCTCCCCCGGGGCGTCGTCCGGGCCGTCGGCGAGGACGAGCTGCCCGTCGTCGCGCGCCACCCCGACCACCGCGTACGGGCACCGCTCGCGCTCGCAGAGCGCGGCGAAGCGCGGCAGCGACTCGGGGGCGATGGCCACGACGTAGCGCTCCTGGGACTCGTTGCACCAGGCCTCCTTCGGCGCCAGGCCCGACTCCTCGAGCGGCACCGCCGAGAGGTCGAAGCGGGCACCCAGCCCGGCGCCGTCGACGAGCTCGGGGAAGGCGTTGGACAGACCGCCGGCACCGACGTCGTGGATCGCGAGGACCGGGTTCTCCTCCGGGCCGAGGCTCCAGCAGTGGTTGATGACCTCCTGCGCGCGTCGCTCGATCTCGGGGTTGCCGCGCTGGACGGAGTCGAAGTCGAGGTCGGCGGCGTTGGCGCCGGCGGCCATCGAGGAGGCCGCGCCCCCACCCATCCCGATGCGCATGCCCGGCCCGCCGAGCTGCACGAGGAGGGTGCCGGCGGGGAAGACGACCTTCTGCGTCAGGTCGGCGCTGATCGTGCCGAGGCCGCCCGCCGACATGATCGGCTTGTGGAAGCCGCGGCGGACCGCGTCGACGGTCTGCTCGTAGACGCGGAAGAAGCCGCCGAGACCCGGCCGGCCGAACTCGTTGTTGAACGCGGCGGCGCCGATCGGGCCGTCGAGCATGATCTCCAGCGGGCTCGCGATGTGCTTCGGTGCGCCGTACTCCTCACTCTCCCAGGCCTCCTCGAGACCCGGCAGGTGGAGGTTGGAGACCGCGAAGCCGGTGAGCCCGGCCTTCGGCTGCGACCCGCGGCCGGTCGCGCCCTCGTCCCGGATCTCGCCGCCCGCACCCGTGGCCGCACCCGGGAACGGGCTGATGGCGGTCGGGTGGTTGTGGGTCTCGACCTTCATGAGGACGTGGACGTCGTCCTCACGCCCCCGGTACGCGCTCGGCCCGTCGGCCTCCTCCGGGAGCCAGCGCACCCGGCGGCCGCCCTCCATGACGGAGGCGTTGTCGGAGTAGGCGACGACCGTGCCGGCCCCCGCGACCTCCTCGGTGTGCCGGATCATCCCGAAGAGGGAGTGGGGCATCGCCTCGCCGTCGACGACGAAGTCGGCGTTGAAGATCTTGTGCCGGCAGTGCTCGGAGTTGGCCTGCGCGAACATCATCAGCTCGACGTCGGTGGGGTTGCGACGCAACCCGGTGAAGGCTTCGGCGAGGTAGTCGACCTCGTCGTCCGAGAGGGCCAGTCCGAAGGTGCGGTCGGCCTCCTCGATCGCCTCCCGTCCCCGACCGAGGACGTCGACGTGGGCCATCGGCTCGGCCTCGCGCGCGTCGAAGAGGTGGGCGGCGGCCTCGTGGGTGGGCAGCGCCGACTCGGTCATCCGGTCGTGGAGGAGGTCGGCGCAGGCGGCCCACTGCTCGTCGGTGAGCGGCTCGTCGGAGACGACGTGGTACTCGGTGACCCGCTCGACGCGACGCACGGCGACCCCGCAGCTGTGCGCGATGTCGGTGGCCTTGGAGGCCCACGGCGAGAGGGTACCGAGGCGCGGGGCCACGACGACGAGCGCGGCGTGCGGCCCGGAGGGCTCGGCCGGCACGAACGGGTCGCCGTAGGTGAGCAGCCGGCCCACGGTCCCGGTGGTGGCGTCGTCCAGGGCCCCGGCGCTCGCGACCCAGTGGACGTGCTGCGCGGCGACGGCCGTGACCGACGGCGCGATCACCCGGAGCCGAGCGAGGACCCCCACCGCACGGAAGGACGAGAGGGCGGCGCCCCCGGGGACGGTGGTCAGCACGAGGTCGTGCGACGAGGCCATGGTGCGGTCTCCCGAGGGGTGCGGCGCGAGGGGCGTGGTGCCGGTGCTCAGGCTACCGGCGCGGCGCGGCCGGGCGACGGCCGCGTCCGGGCGGCGGCCTCAGCCCCGCCACCGGGCTGCGAGCTCGGCACCGTCGGCCGGCGCCCCGGGCAGCGGCCCGGCGGCCGGTGCCCGGAGCGACTGCAGGACGAGGGCCAGGTAGCGCTGCCGGAGCTCGCCGATGCGGGCCGGGTCGGGCAGGTCGACGAGCATGACGACCTCGAGCAGGAGGATGACGTCGGCCGCGCTGACGTCCTCGCGCAGGACGCCGGCCTCCCGGGCCCGCCGGTCGAGGGCTCGGTAGAGGTCGTCGGCACGGCCCGCGAGCGCGGTCAGCGCGTCATCGGGGGCGAAGCTGCCGGCCAGCCGCTGGGCCAGCGCCTGGCTGCCGCCCTCGACCACGGCCGCGAGCGCGGCGGCGTAGGCGGTCCACGGGTCGCCCTCGTCGGCGAGCCCGGCCTCCAGCGCGGCGGCGAACCGCTCGAGGCCGTCGCGGGTGAGCTCCCGCAGCAGCGCCTCCTTGCTGGGATGACGGCGGTAGAGCGCGCTGATGCCGACGCCGGCCCGGCGGGCGACGTCGGCGATGGGGGCGGACGGGTCGGCGAGGAAGACCGCGCGGGCCGCCTCGAGGATGCGGTCGTCGTTGCGGGCCGCCTCCCGGCGACGGCCGTCGGTCCGCGGCGGGTCGGTCGCAGGATGCTCGCTCACGCCGACCAGCCTACCCCTGGAACGAATCGTTCCGTTCTGCTACATTGACGGAACGGAACATTCCGCTACTCAAGGAGACACCATGGACATGCGCCTCGAGGTCGTCGGGCTGAGCGTCTCGGACGTCGACGCCTCCCTCGCCTTCTACACCGAGCGGGTCGGCTTCCACCTCGACCACGACATCGCGCCCGGACCGGGCATGCGGGTCGTCCAGCTGACGCCCCCGGGGTCGCCCGCGTCGGTGGTCTTCGGCAGGGGCCTGCCGCTCGGCGAGCCCGGGTCCACCCGCGGGATGCAGCTCGTCGTCGAGGACATCGACACCGCGCGGGCCGAGCTGGCCGGCCGCGGCGTGGAGATCAGCCCGGTGCAGCAGCTCGGGCCCGAGGGCCAGCCGGGCAGCCGCTTCGCCTTCTTCGAGGACCCCGACGGCAACGGCTGGTCCCTCCAGGAGATCCGCCGCGGCTGATCCGCCTCCAGCCCCGACATCAGGTGACCCGCAGGGGTCCCGCCCGACCGCCCGCAGATCACCTGGTGTCGCGGCCCCTTCCCCGTCCCCGACCTCGGATGTACCATTTGGTACATGATCGACGTGAGCCGCTCCACCGCTCTGCCCGCCGAGGCCCTGTGGCCGGTGATGTCGGCCGTCCGCGACTGGGGGTCCTGGCTGCCGACGGTGGACTCCGTCACCCCGACCGAGCCGGACCGGCCGGACGAGGTGGGGGCCTCGTACGTCGTGGTCCAGCCGGGGCTCCCGAAGGCCACCTGGACGGTCACCGACTGGCGGCCCGGCACCTCCTTCACGTGGGAGTCCCGCGGCCCGGGCGTGCGGACCACCGGCACCCACGAGCTGGTCCCCGGACCGGACGGCGCGAGCATCCGGCTCGGCATCACGTGGTCCGGCCCGCTCGCCGGCCTCGTGCGGGCGGTCTACGGGCGGCGCGGCCTCGCGTACGTCACCCGCGAGGCCGAGGCGCTCGAGGCCACCGCCCGCGAGCGCGCCGCCCGGTGACACCGCGCGAGGACCTGCTGGGCCGCGCCGTGGTCTGGTTCACCGAGCACGGCGTGGGCGACACCAGCCTGCGCACCCTGGCGGCCGGCATCGGCACGAGCCACCGGATGCTCAACTACCACTTCGGTTCTCGTGCAGGGCTGCTCGGTGCGGTCGTCGAGGCCGTCGAACGAGCCGAGCGCGAGACCCTCCTCGGGCTGGCCGCCACCCACGCCGACCCGTTCGAGGCCGGAGCGCTGTTCTGGCAGCACGTCGCCGACCGGGCCGCCGTGTTCGCCCCGCTCTTCTTCGAGCTCGCGACCCACGCGATGCGCGCCGAGCCGCACGCGGAGCCGCTGCGCGCATGGTTCGCCGAGGGCTGGTCCGACGCACTCTCGGACGCCTACCGTCGGCTGGGGGTGGACGGCGACCGCGCCGCTACCCTCGCGCTCCAGTCGCTCGCGATGGCCCGGGGCCTCCTCTTCGAGGTCGCCGTCACGGGCGACCGCGCGGCCGCGGACGCGGCGATGGACGGCTGGACGGCGATGGTCCGGCGCGAGCTCGAGGAGGCGTCGTGAAGGTCGTGGTGCTCGGAGGGACCGGAGGGATGGGCGCGCGCGTCGCGACGCGGCTCGAGGGCGACGGTCACGAGGTGGTGCGGGCCGCCCGGTCGACCGGGGTCGACGTCACCGAGCCCGGCCGCCTCGTCGAGGTGCTGCGCGGCGCCGACTGCGTCGTGGACTGCCTCAACCTCACCACCACGTCCCGGCGCCGGGCCGTCGCCTTCTTCGGAGGGGCGGCCCGCGCGGTGTCGGCCGGCGCCGCGGCCGCCGGGGTGGCGCACGTGGTGGTGGTGTCGATCGTCAACGCCACCGCGCCGGAGGTGTCCCGCTCCACCGGCTACTACGCGGGCAAGGCCGCGCAGGAGGCGGAGTACGCGGCGGCGCGCGTGCCCGTGACGGTCGTGCGCACCACCGCCTGGTTCACGCTCGCCGAGACCTTCCTCGCCCAGCTGCGCGTCGGCCGGTTCGCGCTCGTGCCCGGTGTCCGGCTGCGGCCGGTGCACCCGGACGCCGTGGCCGAGCTGGTGACCGACGTCGTCGAGGCGGGCCCCACGTCCGGGCCGGCCGCGACCGACGGGGTGGCCGTGCGCTCGCTCGCCGGGCCCGAGGAGCTGGGCTCCGCCGCGATGGCCCGGGCCGTTGCGCGGCGGGACGGCGGTCGGGTACGGGTGGTCGGGCCCCCGGTGCCGGTGCCGGGCATCCGCACCGGTCTGCTCCCCGCCGGCGACGTGCCGCGGGACGACCGCCGGTTCGCGGACTGGCTCAGAGACTCCGGCCGGTGAGCCGCTCGTAGGCCTCGACGTACTTGGCGCGGGTGCGCTCGAGCACGTCGTCCGGCAACGGCGGCGGCGCCTCACCGGACGCCTTATCCCAGCCGCTGGCCGGCGAGAGCAGCCACTCCCGGACGAACTCCTTGTCGAAGCTCGGCTGCGGGTGGCCGGGCTCCCACTGGTCGGCCGGCCAGAAGCGCGAGGAGTCGGGGGTGAGCACCTCGTCGGCGAGGACCAGGTCGCCGTCGACGACGCCGTACTCCACCTTGGTGTCGGCCACGATGATGCCGCGCTCCTGCGCGATCTCGTTGCCGCGGGCCAGGATCCGAGTGGTGAGGTCGCGGGCGCGCGCGGCGAGGTCGGGGCCGACGAGGGCCTCGACCTCCGCGTAGGACATCGGCTCGTCGTGCTGCCCCTCGGGGGCCTTGGTCGACGGGGTGAAGAGCGGCTCGGGGAAGCGCGACCCGTCGGTGAGCCCCTCGGGCAGGCGCAGCCCGCTCACGGTGCCGTCGGTGCGGTACTCCCGCAGGCCACCGCCGGTCAGGTAGGCGCGGGCCACGCACTCGACGGGCAGCATCGAGAGCCGGCGCACGAGCACCGCCCGGCCGCGCACGGCATCCGGGACGTCGGTGGAGACGACGTGGTTCGGCACGAGGTCGGCGAGCTGCTCGAACCACCAGAGCGACATCTGCGTCAGCACCTCGCCCTTGTCGGGCACGGGCGTCTCGAGGACGAAGTCGAAGGCGGAGATGCGGTCCGAGGCGACGAGCAGCAGCAGGTCCTCGCACGGGGCGCCGGCGGCGTCGAGCGGGGCGTAGAGGTCGCGGACCTTGCCCGAGTAGACGTGCGCGTAGCCGTCCAGGACGAGGGCGGCGTCGGGCGAGGGCGGCGAGGCATCGGCCATGCGACCCATCCAACCAGTCCGACGGGTCCGGGTTTGATATAGATAGGCTATCTATATATAGTGGAGGGATGCGCACCGACGACCTCGCCGACGACCTGCTGCGCTCGGCCGCCCGCCTCTCCCGCTGGGCGAGCCGGCACGCGGCCCTGGAGCTGCCGTGGGCCCAGGCCCGCGTCCTCTCCCTCGTCGAGGAGCTCGCCCCCGCCCGCATCACGGCGCTGGCCGCCGCGGACGACACGAGCCAGCCGACGATGACCACCCAGGTGCAGCGGCTCGAGGCCGAGGGCCTGGTCACCCGCACCCCCGACCCCGCCGACGGCCGGGCGAGCCTGGTCTCGCTGACCGCCGCCGGCACCGAGGCGCTCGCCGCCGCCCGCCGGGCCCGCGCGAGCACCCTCGAGCCGGTCCTCGCCGGCCTCGACGCCGACCCCGAGCAGGTGCGCACCGCCGTCGACCTGCTCGTCCGGCTCGTCGAGGCCACCCGCACCACCGCGGAGCGCGAGCCCGCCGGCGCGACCTCCTGACCCCCACCACCGAGAGGAACCACCAGCCCATGTGGCGTCAACCCAAGACCGTCTGGAGCGTGGCGTTCGCCTGCGTCGTCGCGTTCATGGGGATCGGCCTCGTCGACCCCATCCTCAAGCCGATCGCCGACGAGCTCGGCGCGAGCCCGTCCCAGGTCAGCCTGCTCTTCACGAGCTACATGGCCGTCATGGGCGTCGCGATGCTCGTCACCGGCTTCATCTCGAGCCGCATCGGCGCCAAGCGCACGCTGCTCATCGGCCTGGCGATCATCATCGTCGGCGCCGGCCTGGCCGGGATGCAGGACACCGTGAACGGCATCGTCGGCTTCCGCGCCGTCTGGGGCCTCGGCAACGCCCTCTTCATCGCCACCGCGCTGGCGACCATCGTCAACGCCGCGCGCGGCTCGGTGGCCCAGGCGATCATCCTCTACGAGGCCGCGCTCGGCCTCGGCATCGCCGCCGGCCCCCTCGTGGGCGGCGCCCTCGGCGGGATCTCCTGGCGCGGACCGTTCTTCGGCGTCAGCGCCCTGATGCTCGTCGCCCTCGTCGCCACCTGGGTCACCCTCCCGGCGGCCAACGAGAAGCCGCACCCCACGCCGCTCAGCGCCCCGCTGAAGGCCCTGCGCCACCGCGGCCTGCTGACCGTCGGCCTCACCGCGCTGCTCTACAACTTCGGCTTCTTCACCCTGCTGGCCTTCACGCCGTTCCCGCTCGACATGTCGGCGCACGGCACCGGCCTCGTCTTCTTCGGGTGGGGCCTGCTGCTCGCCCTGACCTCGGTCGTCGCGGCACCGTGGATCCAGAAGCACCTCGGGACCTTCACCGGGATGGTCGTCGCGCTCCTCGGGTTCGCCGTCATCCTCGCCGTCATGGCCGTGTTCACGGAGAACAAGGCCGTGCTCGTGGTCGGCGTCGTCCTCGCGGGCGGCTTCCTCGGCATCAACAACACGCTCATCACCGAGACGGTCATGAGCGTCTCGCCCGTCGAGCGCAGCGTGGCCTCGTCCGCGTACAGCTTCGTCCGGTTCGGCGGCGGCGCCGTCGCGCCGTGGCTGGCCGGCACGCTCGGCGAGCGCTCGGTCCACATCCCGTTCTGGGTCGGCGCCGGCGCGGTCCTCCTCGCCGTCGCGGTGCTCTCCACCGGCCACTCGTTCATCCGGACCATCGACGACGAGCCCGACCACGGCGCCGAGCCGGTCGACTCCGAGACCGAGGCCGAGGCCGTCACGGTCGGGTCGGCCTGAGGCTGCACCCGCGCCGCCCGGCAGTGAGGATGGGTCCGTGACGCACCACGAGCTCGGGCCCTCCCCCACCACCGCCGTCGACGTCTACGACCCCGGCCACCGGCCGTGCCTCACCGTCGAGCCCGGTGACCGCCTCACCGTCACCTCGCTCGACGCCTCCGGCCACCTGGAGCGCCAGACCGTCCCGGGGGAGCAGCGCCCGCTGCTCCTCCCGGGGCGTCGCGGGCACTGCCTGACCGGCCCCGTCGCGGTGGCCGGGACGCGTCCGGGCGACCACCTGGCGCTGCACGTGGAGCACCTCGAGCCGCTGGGCTGGGGCTGGACGGTCGCCGGCGGGCAGAGCGCGCACGCCGAGCGGCTCGGCATCGGCGACGCCCCGGCCACCTGGCTGCTCTGGGAGATCGACGACGGGGAAGCGGTGGAGAGCCGGGGCTTCCGGCGCCCCGTCGCCCCCTTCCTCGGCGTGGTGGGCACCGCCCCCGCCGAGCCCGGCGAGCACTCGACCGTCCCGCCCCGCGCGGGCAACGGCGGCAACATCGACTGCCGCGAGCTCGTGGCCGGCAGCACCCTCTACCTCCCCGTCACCGTGCCCGACGCCCTCCTGTACCTCGGCGACGGCCACGCGGCCCAGGGCGACGGCGAGGTCGGCGGCACCGCCATCGAGTGCCCGATGCGCACCACCCTCACGGTCGACGTCGTCCGCGACCGCCCGCTCGCCGGCGTGCACGCCGAGACCCCCGCCGGCCTCGTGACCTTCGGCTTCGACGCCGACCTCAACGCAGCCACCGGCGACGCCCTCGACGCGATGTGCCGCTGGCTCTGCGTGCTCCACGACCTCGACACCGCCACCGCCCTGGCCCTCGCGAGCACGGTCGTCGACCTGCGCGTCACCCAGGTGGCCAACCGGACCTGGGGAGTGCACGCCCTGCTCCCGACCGGCGTGCTGACGAGGGACTGATGCCGACCGGGGCGGCGTCCCGAGCGCCCTCAGGCGTCGCGCGCCGCCGCCGGCCAGCGGCGGGGGCCAGGCCCCTCCTCGGCCAGCTCGTCGTCGTGGTTGTAGACGGGGCAGGCCCGCAGCGACAGGCAGCCGCAGCCGATGCACGACGACAGCCCGTCGCGCACCCGCTCCATGGCCTCGATGCGCGCCGTGAGCAGCGCGTGCCAGTGCGACGACATCCGCACCCAGTCGCGCTTGGTCGGCGGGTGGTCGACGGGCAGGGTCGCGAGCGCGTCCCCGATCTCGGCGAGCCCCATGCCGAACCGCTGCCCGGCCCGCACGACGGCGATGCGGCGCAGGACGTGCCGCTCGAAGCGGCGCTGGTTGCCGGTCGTCCGGACCGACGTGATGAGGCCCCGCTCCTCGTAGAAGCGCACCGTCGGCACGCTCACGCCGGAGCGACGCGCCACCTCGCCGATGGCGAGCAGGTCCATCCGGTCCATGCGTGCAGTGTAGTGCGCTTGACCTCAAGTGGACTTGAGGTATCAGGATGAGGTGGTGACGACGACCGACCCGACCGACGTGCTGCCCGACGACCGGCCCGAGCGCCTGCTCGACCGCCGGCACCTGCCGGTCGTCGTGGGGGTGGTGGCGCTCGTGACGCTCGCGGCCTTCGAGAACCGGGCCGTCCAGACCGTCCTGCCCGTCGTCGTCCGCGAGCTCGACGGGTGGGCGCTCTTCGGTGCCTCCACGGGCGCGGGCCTGGTGATGTTCACGCTCGGCATGGCCTTCTCCGGGCGGTGGACCGACCGGCTCGGGCCCCGGCCCGTCCTCCTCGGCGGGCTGGCCCTCTTCGCCGGCGCACAGCTCGTCTCCGCCCTCGCCCCGACGATGCTCGTCTTCGTCACCGGCCGGGCCGTGTCCGGAGCCGCCGAGGCCCTCATCGACACGACGCTGATGGTCGTCGTCGCGCGAGCCCTGCCGGAGTCGTTGCGCGCCAAGGTCTTCGCGTCGTTCGCGGCGGCGTGGATCCTCCCGTCGCTGCTCGGCCCCGGGTTCGCCGGGGCCATCGAGTCCCTCGCGGGCTGGCGCTGGGTGTTCGCCGGACCGCTGCTCGTCGTGCTCCCCGCCGTCCTCCTGCTGCGGGCGGCGCTGCGCGAGACCGGAGCGGCGGGAGCGAGCGCCGACCCCGGCGCCCGGGCCCGGATCGCCGCGTCGGTGGTGCTGGCCGCCGGTCTGGCCGTGACCACGTTCACGGCCCCCTTGCTCGAGTCCGCGGACACCCGGGCGGTCGGGCTGCCGCTGGTCCTCGGCGGCGTGGTCGTCGTCCTGCTCGGGGCGGCGCGGGCCCTGCCGCGGGGGACGGCCCGGCTTGCGCGCGGGCTGCCCGCCGTCGCGGGGACCGGGCTGCTGACCGCGGCGGCGTTCACCGCCGTCGGTGGGGTGCTCCCGCTGATGCTCGTGACGACCCACCACGTCTCGACGGCGGTGGCGGGGGTCTCGCTCACCGTGACCGGCCTCTTCTGGGCGTTCGGGTCCTGGCTCAACAGCACGGCGCCCGCCCAGGAGCGGTTCGGCCCCGGCACGCGCGCCCGGGCCGGCGGCCTCCTCATCGCCGTGGGGTCGCTCGGGCCCGTCCTGCTCGCGCTCGACCTGCTCCCCCTGGCGCCCGGGATGGTCGGGTGGGCCCTCGCGGCCACGGGCATGGGCATCCTCTCCCCCACGCTCTCGACCCAGCTGCTCGCCCTGGCGCCGACCTCGGGGCAGGGGCGGGCGAGCGCCGCCCAGAGCCTGGCCGGGGCCACCGGCGTGGCGCTGCAGACGGCGGTGGTCGGCGGCGCCGTCGCGTGGTTCGGCCCCGGGATGGACGGCCCGCGCTTCGCCGTGCTGATGGCGGCCGGGGGTCTGGTCGCCCTGCTCGTCGCGCTCGGCGGCGGCCGGGTGGTCCCCGGACGCACGGCCCGCGGGGAGGGCGCCCGGCCCGTGGGGTGACCGGGGCCGCGACGTTCCGTAGCGTGGGCCCATGGACCTGCGCATCTTCACCGAGCCCCAGCAGGGCGCCACCTACGACGACCTGCTCGCCGTCGCCCGGGCCGCGGAGGACCTCGGCTACGACGCGTTCTTCCGGTCCGACCACTACCTCCACATGTCCGGCGACGGCGCCCCCGGGCCCACCGACGCCTGGACCACGCTGGCCGGCCTGGCCCGCGAGACCTCCCGCATCCGGCTCGGCACCCTCGTGTCGTCCGCGACCTTCCGCCTCCCCGGGCCGCTGGCCGTCACCGTCGCGGACGTCGACCGGATGAGCGGTGGGCGCGTCGAGCTGGGCCTCGGCGCAGGCTGGTTCGCCGCCGAGCACGCCGCCTTCGGCATCCCCTTCCCGCCGCTCAAGGAGCGCTTCGACCGGCTCGAGGAGCAGCTGGCCGTCATCACCGGGATGTGGTCGGCGCCCGCCGGCAGCACGTACGAGCACGACGGCTCGCACTACCCCGTCAGCGGCTCGCCGGCGCTCGTCCGGCCCGTGCAGGAGGGCGGCGTGCCGGTCATCGTCGGGGGCGGGGGCAAGCGCCGCACCCCCTCGCTCGCGGCCCGGTACGCCACCGAGTTCAACGCACCGTTCTCGTCACCGGAGGAGACCGGCGTGCTCTTCGAGCGGGTCGACGCCGTGTGCGAGGAGCACGGCCGCGACCCCCTGAGCCTCGTGCACAGCGCCGCCCAGGTGCTGTGCGTCGGGCGGGACGACGCCGCCGTGCGCCGGCGGGCCGAGGCCATCGGCCGCGACCCCCGCGAGCTGCGCGAGCACGGGCTGGCGGGCACCCCCGACGAGGTGCGCGAGCGGCTCGGGCGCCTGGCCGAGGCCGGGGCGAGCCGGGTCTACCTCCAGGTCCTCGACCTCGCCGACCTCGACCACCTCGCCGACGCCCACGCGGCGCTCACCGGCTGACCGACACCTCGCCGCGCTCGGCCCGCTCGGCGATGTCGCGCCGGTGGTGCGAGCCCTCCAGGCCGACCGCGTCGACCGCGGCGTAGGCCCGCGCCCGCGCCTGCGCGAGCGAGGAACCGCGCCCGACGACGGTCAGCACGCGACCGCCGGACGAGACGAGCACGCCGTCGGCGTCCCGCGTGGTGCCGGCGTGCAGGACGTAGGCGTCCGGGGCGCCCGGCACGTCGTCGAGGCCGGTCACGGGGTCGCCCGTGCGCGGCGTCGTGGGGTAGTCGCGCGCGGCGACGACGACGGTGACGGCGTGGTCCTCGCTCCACCGGAGCGGCTCGAGCTCGGCCAGCCCACCGGTGGACGCCGCGAGCAGGAGGCGCCCGAGTGGCGTGCGGAGCCGGTCGAGGACCACCTGGGTCTCGGGGTCGCCGAACCGGGCGTTGAACTCGATGACCCGGGGTCCGCGCGAGGTCAGCGCCAGCCCGACGTAGAGGACGCCGACGAACGGCGCGCCCCGGCGCGCCATCTCGACGAGCACCGGGCGCGCGATGCGCGCGACGACGTCGTCGACGAGGCCGGCCGGCGCCCAGTCGAGCGGGCTGTAGGCGCCCATCCCACCGGTGTTCGGGCCGGTGTCGCCGTCGCCGACGCGCTTGAAGTCCTGGGCCGGGCTCAGCGGCACGACGTCGGTGCCGTCGCAGACGCAGAAGAGGGAGACCTCCGGGCCGTCGAGGAACTCCTCGACGACGACGCGGCCGTCCGGCTTGTCGAGGCAGGTCCGGGCGTGCTCGAGGGCGGCGTCCCGGTCGTCGGTGACGACGACTCCCTTGCCCGCGGCCAGGCCGTCGTCCTTGACGACGTGCGGTGCGCCCAGGGCGTCGAGTGCCTCGGCGACCTCGTCGAGGCTCGTGCACACGTGCGCGCGGCCGGTGGGGACGTCGGCGGCCGACATCACCTCCTTGGCGAAGGCCTTGCTCCCCTCGAGCCGGGCCGCCTCGGCGGACGGGCCGAAGCAGGGGATGCCGGCGGTGCGCACGGCGTCCGCGACCCCCGCGACGAGGGGCGCCTCGGGCCCGACGACGACGAGGCCGACCTCGTGGCTGCGGGCCAGCGCGACGACCCCCTCGGCGTCGGTGACCCCGCCGGGGAGCGGCTCGCAGAGCGCGACCGCCTCGATGCCCGGGTTGCCGGGGGCCGCGACGACGGCGTCGACCGCCGGGTCGAGGGACAGCGCCCGGACGATGGCGTGCTCGCGAGCACCGGACCCGATGACGAGGACCTTCACGGGGCCCGATCCTAGGTGGCGACGGCCGCCCCGGGCGGGGGCGCCCGTCATCGGCCGGTCCCGCCTCGGCGCGCGCCGTGCCGGTCTAGACTGGTGAGTTCCGTGACCTGCGCCGTGCCGCGCCCCAGGACCCAGGAGATCGCCCGCCCGTGACCGCCCACCACCCTGCCGAGACCTCCCCCGAGGTCGCGGCCGAGGTCGCCACCGAGCAGGCCCACGTCGACCGCGTCTACGCCGAGCTGGCCAAGGCCAGCCTGCGCGCGGCCGACGTCGAGGCCGACGGTCTCGCGCGCGGCCGCACCGACCGCACCGGCGACGTCCGCGACGAGGAGATGACCGGCCTCTTCGAGCGCGACGCCCTCGTCTTCGCGGCCGCCCGACGCCGAGCGATGATCGACACGCAGTACGAGGGGCTGGTCTTCGGGCGCCTCGACCTCGGCGAGGAGGACTCCACCGCCGCCGAGCGCGAGGTCCGCCACATCGGCCGGCTCGGTGTGCGCGACGACGACTACGAGCCGCTCGTCGTCGACTGGCGGGCGCCCGCGGCGGCCGCGTTCTACCGCGCCACCCCGGTCGAGCCGATGGGGGTCGTCCGGCGTCGTGTGCTGCGCTGCAGCGGGGCCAGGGTCGTCGGTGTCGAGGACGACCTCATGGTGCCGGTCGCGCCGGACGACATCGTCGTCGTCGGCGACGGCGCCCTGATGGCGGCGCTCACCCGCAGCCGCGGCCGGCAGATGCGCGACATCGTCGCCACCATCCAGCGCCACCAGGACGAGGCCATCCGCGCCCCCTCGCGTGGCGTCACCGAGATCACCGGCGGCCCCGGCACCGGCAAGACCGTCGTCGCCCTGCACCGCGCCGCGTACCTGCTCTACGCCGAGCGGCGCCGCTTCGAGCACGGCGGCATCCTCGTCATCGGCCCGTCCGCGGCGTACACGGCGTACATCGAGCGGGTGCTGCCCAGCCTCGGCGAGGAGTCCGTGGCGCTGCGCGCGCTCGGCGACGTCGTCGACGGCGTGACCGCGCGGCGCTCCGACACCCCCGAGGTCGCCGAGGTCAAGGGCTCGCTGCGGATCCGCCGGCTACTGTCCCGGCTGGCCGCGCGTGCCCCGGAGGGCTCGCCGCGCGCCTTCCGGTCCTTCGTCGCCGGTCACGCGGTACGCCTCGACGAGGACGTCCTGCGCCGCGTGCGCGCCGAGGTCCTGCGCGGCCACCAGCACAACCTGGCGGCCGACGCCGCCCGCTCGGCCCTCGCCGAGGCGGCGTGGCGCTCGGTGCGCCAGGGCGAGCGCTCGGACTTCCTCGACGCCTTCGACGCCTCGCGCGAGGTCGACGAGTTCATGACGTCGTGGTGGCGCCCGCTGGACCCCCGCGAGCTGCTGCTCACCCTCGCCGACACCGACCACGCCTACGCGGTCTCGCGCGGCGTCCTCGACCAGGAGGAGGCCGCGGCGATCGCGTACTCCTACCGCGAGGCGCTCGAGGTCGGTGAGTGGTCGGTCTCCGACATCGCCCTCGCCGACGACCTGCTGGCCCGCCTCGGCCCGGTCCAGGACGTCGAGCGCGAGGAGGCCGGCTTCTACGACATCGAGGAGCTCGACGACCTCGCGGCGTACGGCGTCGCGGACGTGCGTGCCGGCGCGCGCGGCGGACCCGCCTGGGGTGCCGACAGCCGGGCCGAGGTGACTCCGGCCGACGCACGCGAGCGGCTGCTGACCGGGCGGCTCGAGCGGGCGTCCGGGTTCGCGCACGTCCTCGTCGACGAGGCGCAGGACCTCTCGCCGATGCAGTGGCGGATGGTCGCCCGGCGCGGGCGGTCGGCGTCGTGGACGGTGGTCGGCGACGCCGCGCAGGCGTCGTGGCCGGACCTCGTCGAGGCGGGCCGAGCGCGCGAGGAGGCCTTCTCCGGCCTCGAGCGCCGCGCGTTCCACATGGACACGAACTACCGCAACGCCCGCGAGATCTTCGACCACGCGCGCGACGTCATCCTCCCGCTCGTGCCGGACGCCGACATCCCGGACGCCGTGCGGGAGACGGGGGTCCACCCCGTCGACCGGGTCGTCGAGGGATCGCTCGCGGAGGCCGCGGCGGACGCGGTGGAGCAGCTGCTCGGCGAGGTCGACGGCTCGATCGCCGTCGTCACGCCCCGGCGCTGGGAGGAGCGGCTGGCCGCCCTCGACGGTGCCGGGGAGGGGCGCGTGCAGGTCATCGACCCGCTGTCCACCAAGGGCCTGGAGTGGGACGCGACCGTGGTCGTCGACCCCGACGCCGTCACCGAGGAGTCACCCGGCGGCGTGCGCGTGCTCTACGTCGTGCTGACCCGCGCGGCGCACCGGATGCACGTCCTGCGCCCCGCCTGAGCCCTCCGGCTCGGGGCTCGCACGTCCCGGCGGTCGACCCACCCGGCGCGGCCCGCCCCCGCACCACACACGTGTCGTGCCCACGACGTCCATGTGCTCCGAGAACCGGGCCATGCCCCGAATACGGGAGCACATGGAGACGTGCCCCCAGAACCGGACCACAACGACCCAGCATCGGGAGCACATGGAGACTTGCTCCCAGAACCGGACCACAACGGCCCAGCATCGGGAGCACCTGGAGACTTGCTCCGAGAACCGGATCAGAACGGCCCGGCATCAGGAGCACATGGAGATTTGCCCCCAGAACCGGACCAGGCTGGCCCAGCATCGGGAGCACATGGACGTCCTCGGACGACGGTTGTCGTGTGCGGGGCCTCCCCGTCCCCGACGAGGACCGCGGGTCAGGCGTCGAGGAGGGGGTGGCGCTGGATGATCTCGTGCCGCCCCGGACCGACGCCGATGGCCGACACGCGCGCCCCGATGAGCTCCTCGACACGCAGCACGTACGCCTGCGCCGCCGCCGGCAGCTCGTCGAACTCGCGGCAGCCGGAGATGTCCTCCCACCAGCCGTCGAGCATCTCGTAGACGGGCTTGGCGTGGTGGAAGTCGCTCTGCGACACCGGCATCTCGTCGTGCCGGACACCGTCGACCTCGTAGGCCACGCACACCGGCACCTTCTCGAACCCGGTGAGCACGTCGAGCTTGGTGATGACGAAGTCGGTGACCCCGTTGACGCGCGTGGCGTAGCGGCCGATGACGGTGTCCATCCAGCCGCAGCGGCGCGGCCGGCCGGTGGTCGTGCCGTACTCGGCACCGGTCTTGCGCAGCGTCTCGCCGTCGTCGTCGAACAGCTCGGTGGGGAACGGCCCCTCACCGACGCGGGTCGTGTACGCCTTGAGGATCGCGATGACCCGCGACACCCGCGTCGGTGGGATGCCCGAACCGGTGCACGCGCCGCCGGCGGTCGCCGAGGACGACGTGACGAACGGGTAGGTGCCGTGGTCGACGTCGAGCAGCGTCGCCTGACCGGCCTCGAGCAGCACGTTCTGCCCGGCGTTCAACGCCTCCTCGAGCACCAGCGCGCTGTCGGCGACCATCGGCCGCAGCCGCTCGGCGTACCCCAGCAGCTCCTCGACGACGAGGTCGACGTCGACCGCGCGCGTGTTGTAGATCTTCACGAGCACCTGGTTCTTGAACCCCAGGGCCGCCTCGACCTTCTGGCGCAGGATGCCCTCGTCGAACAGGTCCTGGACGCGGATGCCGACCCGGTTCATCTTGTCGGCGTACGTCGGGCCGATGCCGCGGCCCGTCGTGCCGATCTTGCGCTTGCCGAGGAAGCGCTCGGTGACCTTGTCGAGCGTCCGGTTGTACGGCGCGATGACGTGCGCGTTGGCCGACACGACGAGCTTGGAGGTGTCGACGCCGCGCGCCTCGAGCCCGTCGAGCTCCTGGAAGAGCACCTCCAGGTCGACCACCACGCCGTTGCCGATGACCGGGGTCACCGTCGGGGTGAGGATGCCCGAGGGCAGCAGGTGCAGCGCGTACTTCTCGCGCGTGCCGTCCTCGCCCTCGATGACCACCGTGTGGCCGGCGTTGTTGCCTCCGTTGAACTTGACGACGTAGTCGACGTCGGTGCCCATGAGGTCGGTGGCCTTGCCCTTGCCCTCGTCGCCCCACTGGGCTCCGACCAGCACGATCGCCGGCATCCCGGCTCCTTCCGACGCGTGCGCCGGGACGTCGGAGCCCCGGCGTGGCGAAGGCCCCTCGCGGATCGCGCCGGGGCCTCGTTCCACCCCACCCTACCGCGACCCCGGCCGGAGCCACGGGCCCGGGCCGGGTCCCGAGCGGCCCCCGCACCCGGACCCGCCGTCGGGGTCAGGACTCGCGGCTCGCGAGCACCCACCCGAGCTGGAAGCGGGTGTCGACGCCGTTGACGGTCATCAGCCGGGCCACCCGCCGACGCACCGTGCGCAGGCTGACGCCGAGGTGACGGGCGATCGCCTCGTCCTTGAGCCCGAGCTCGAGCAGCTCGACCAGGCGCGGGTCGCCGTCCTCCCCCGGTCCCGGCACGGGCATCGCGTGCCGCCAGGCGAGGTCGAAGTACGCGGTGTACAGCCGGACGACCAGCGGGTCGCGCAGCAGGACGTAGCCGCCGTCGAGGTCGTCCCAGGCGCCCAGCGCCACGACGGCGGTGTCGCCGAAGACGGCGAACTCGGTGCCGGTGCTCGGCAGGACGCGCTGGTCCTCGCCGGCCTCGGCCCAGACCGAGAGCCAGCGCTGGCCCCGCACCGTGGTGAGCACCTCGGCCGGGTAGACGGCGCGCTGCTCGTCGCCGCGCTCCATCCGGGTGCGGTTGGCCCGCACGGTGGCCTGGTCCAGCGCCGGTCCCTGCGCGACGGTGAGGACGAAGTTGCGCACCATGCCGCGGCTCTCGGTGAGCAGCTGGTTGACCACGGAGGGGGTGACGGCCGGGCTCAGCGGCTCGGCGCCGGTCTCGCGGGCCCCGAGGCTGCGGCTCGTGGCGCGGGTGAGCAGCCGGGCCGCCTCGTCCAGGTCCCGGCGACGTTCGTCGATGCGCTCGCGCTCGCGGCGCAGCTGTTCCTCGAGGACGAGCAGCACCGCCCCCTCGAGCTCCCCGGGTGACCCGGTCATCGCCCCACCTACCCCTGCTGACCTGCCATGTTCCCTGTGGCCATTTGTTGTCAGTGGCCACCAAGTGTCGCAGAAACGACTGCACTCCGTGCACGATTGGGAGAACAACCGGGGGGCAGGGGACCACCGGGGGCGATCGCCGCAGCGAGAGCGCGGCGGAGCCGGCCCCGGTGATTAGGTCTCCGGTTGGAAGGGCCCGGGCGCGTGCGCCCGGGTCCTTCGCCCGTCCAGCAGGAACGTTCCGCCCGCGGGCTCAGAGGCCCAGCGCGCGGGCCCCCTCGGCGCTGGAGGCGCGCAGGAACTCGGCACAGCGGTGGCGCTCCTCCTCCTCGCCGATGATGCCCGCCGCCCGCGAGAGCACGGCCAGCGCGCGGAGGAACCCCCGGTTCGGCTCGTGCTCCCACGGCACCGGCCCCTGGCCGCGCCAGCCGCTGCGGCGCAGGGCGTCCAGGCCCCGGTGGTAGCCGGTGCGGGCGTAGGCGTAGGCCTCCACGACCCGGTCGTCGGCGAGCGCGTCCTCGGCGAGCACCGCCCAGGCCAGCGAGGACGCCGGGTGCGCCGCGGCGACCTGGTCGGGTGCCACACCGTCCTCGAGCGGGCGGGCCGCCGGGTCCTGGGGCAGCTGGGTGGGCGGGATGCCGAGGAGGTCGCTGGTGCTCATGGGCGCCACGCTAGCCCGCCCGCCCGCAGACGCCGCACCCCCGCCCGGGGACCCGGACGGGGGTGCGGTTGCGGCCGGTCAGGCGGGGTGGGTGCCCGCCGAGCGGAGGTTCTGGCAGGCCTCGACGACGCGCTGCGCCATCCCGGCCTCGGCCTCCTTGCCCCACGCGCGGGGGTCGTACTGCTTCTTGTTGCCGACCTCGCCGTCGATCTTCAGGACGCCCGAGTAGTTCTTGAGCATCCAGTCGGCGACCGGGCGGGTGAAGGCGTACTGCGTGTCGGTGTCGACGTTCATCTTGACGACGCCGTAGTCGACCGCGTCCGAGATCTCCTGCGGCAGCGAGCCCGAGCCACCGTGGAAGACGAGGTGGAACGGCTTGCTGTCGGCGGCGACACCGAGCTCGGCGGCGGCGGCCTCCTGGGCGGCCTTGAGGACCTCCGGGCGCAGCTTGACGTTGCCCGGCTTGTAGACGCCGTGCACGTTGCCGAAGGTCAGCGCGGTCATGTAGTAGCCGTTCTCGCCCGAGCCGAGCGCACGCACGGTGGCCACGGCGTCCTCCGGGGTGGAGTACAGCTTGTCGTTGATGGCGTTCTCGACGCCGTCCTCCTCGCCGCCGACGACGCCCACCTCGATCTCGAGGATGATGTGCGCCGCCTTGCACGCCGCGAGCAGCTCCTCGGCGATCTGGAGGTTCTCGTCGAGCGGCACGGCCGAGCCGTCCCACATGTGCGACTGGAAGATCGGGAGGCCCCCGGCCTTCACCCGCTCGGTGGACAGCGCGATGAGCGGCCGCACGAAGGTGTCGAGCTTGTCCTTCGGGCAGTGGTCGGTGTGCAGCGCGATGTTGACCGGGTAGTTCTTCGCGACCTCCTCGGCGTAGGCCGCGAGCGCCGTGGCACCGGTGACCATGTCCTTGACGGTCGATCCGGAGGCGTACTCGCCACCCCCGGTGGAGACCTGGATGATGCCGTCGGAGCCGGCCTCGGCGAAGCCGCGGATGGCGGCCGTGACGGTCTGGCTCGACGTGATGTTGATGGCGGGGTACGCGAACGAGCCGTTCTTGGCCCGGTCCAGCATGTCCGCGTAGACCTCGGGCGTTGCGATGGGCACGGTGTTCTCCTCGTGACGTGGGATGTGCCTACGCCCCGATCCTTCCACCATCTCCCGCGCGGCGTGGAGCCCTGTCCGTACCGGTCGGTACGAGGCCGGTCCCAGAGGAGGGGCGCGGCTCGCGGGGCGACCCCCGCGCCCGGGGGCGGGGCGCACGCTTGACGTGTCGCCCCGCCCGGGCCGCTCCCGGTGCCCTGCACACCGGGTGGTCCGGCCGCCCGGTGCCCTGCACACCCAACGACCGCCTCCGGAGGTCACCGCTGCTGCGGTTTCCGTCCGTGCGCAGGGCCAGTGTGCCGTGATCCGGTACTCCCTGTCCATGGCTTGCGCGTTTTCGGCGGCCGGAGGCGAGGAGCATCCACGGTTTCGGTGGCCGCACCGGACCAGCACGGCTTCTTGACCTGTCCTTCGTCAACTCCCCCCGGACCGCTGCCGATGCGAGCGGAGACAGTTCCCGGCACCCCGTCGGGACGACCACGCACGGAGGTGAGGGAGCGTGGAGGACGGCATGGACGAGATCATCCGTGAGTTCCTCGTGGAGTCCCACGAGAACCTCGACCAGATCGACGTCGACCTGGTCGCGCTGGAGAAGGACCCGACCTCGCGCGACCGGCTGGCCCGGGTCTTCCGCGCCGTCCACACGATCAAGGGCACCTCGGGCTTCCTCGGCCTGCCGGTGCTCGAGCACGTCGCGCACGCCGGCGAGAACCTCCTCGCCTCGCTGCGGGACGGCGACCTCGTCCTCACGACCGAGCGGGCCAGCCTGCTGCTGGCCACGGTCGACGCGGTCCGCGACATCCTCGCCTCCGTCGAGACCGGCGCGGGCGAGGGCCCGCACCGCTTCGAGGAGCTCGTCATCCAGCTCGAGCGGTCCGTCGAGGACGAGCCGCTCATCACCCTCCCCGGCACGTCCGGGGACGGGGGTCCGGGCGCCGGGGTCGGAACTCTCCCCCCCACCGACACCCAGCCCGAGACCGCCGGTGCCGCCGCATCCACCCCCCTCCGGGCGGCGGCACCGGCTCCCTCCCCCGTCGTGTCGCTCGCCCCGGTGGCCCCTCCGGCCCCCGAGCCCGCGGTCGAGGAGGACGAGCGCGACCTCGGTCGCCGCGGCGCCGCCGAGTCCTCGGTGCGCGTCGACGTCGCCGTCCTCGACTCGCTGATGCGCCTCGTCGGCGAGCTCGTCCTCACCCGCAACCAGCTCTCCGCCCACAACGGCGTCCAGAGTGGTGCCGGAGGCGTCGGAGGCTCTGCCAGCCGCGCCGGCGCGACCGGCGAGGACGGCCGGCTCGCCTTCGGCAGCATGATGCAGCGCCTCAACATCGTGACGAGCGACCTGCAGGACGCGGTCATGAAGGCGCGGATGCAGCCGGTCGACACGGTCTGGGCCAAGTTCCCGCGGGTCGTGCGCGACCTCGCGACGGCGTGCGGCAAGGACGTCGCCCTGACGATGCTCGGCCGCGAGACCGAGCTCGACCGCGGGCTCGTCGAGGCCGTCCGCGACCCGCTGACCCACCTCGTGCGCAACGCCGTCGACCACGGCATCGAGACCCCCGAGACCCGCATCTCGGCGGGCAAGCCGTCGACCGGCACGCTCGTCCTGCGCGCCTACCACGAGTCCGGCCGCGTCGTCATCGAGCTCCAGGACGACGGCGCCGGGATGGACCCCGCCCGCATCACGGCCAAGGCCGTCGAGCGCGGGATCATCACCGCGGCGCAGGCGGCGGCGATGACGCCCCACGAGGCCTACGCGCTCGTCTTCCGCCCCGGCTTCTCGACCGCCGAGGCCGTCACCAACGTCTCCGGCCGCGGGGTCGGCATGGACGTGGTGCGCACGAACATCGAGGCCATCGGCGGCACCGTCGAGCTCAGCTCGGTCCCCGGGAAGGGCACGACCTGCCGGTTGACCCTCCCGCTGACCCTGGCCATCGTGCCGGCCCTCATCGTCGTCGTCGGTGAGCAGCGCTACGCCGTGCCGCAGACCCTCGTCCGCGAGCTCGTCGTCGTCCACGACGGCGGCCACGTCGTCGAGGACGTCGCCGGGGTCCAGGTGCTCCGCCTGCGCGAGCGGCTGCTGACCCTCGTAGACGGCCGCTCCCTCCTCGAGGCCCCGAGCGGCCCGCCCGGCGCGATCGTCGTCCTCGACGTCGAGGGCAAGGTCTTCGGGCTCGTCGTCGACGAGGTCCTCGACACCGAGGAGATCGTCGTGTCCGCGCTCGGCGAGCACCTCGCCGGCACGGAGGTCTTCTCCGGCGCGACGATCCTCGGCGACGGCGCCGTGGCCCTGATCCTCGACGGCAGCGGCCTCGCGACCCTCTCGCTCACCGGCGAGCTGCGGCCCGACCTCCTCGCCCAGCACGACGTCGAGTCCGTGTCCCGCGAGGACGCCCGGCGCCTCGTGGTCGTGCGCGCCGACGGCGAGCGCACGCTCGGCGTGCCGCTCGACGTGGTCACCCGCCTGGAGGACCTCGACGCCTCGGCGGTGGAGCGGCTCGGCGACGGCTGGGCCGTGCGCTACCGCGGCGGCATCATGCCCCTCGTCGAGGTCGGGACGGTCGTCGGCGGTCGCCGGGCCCCCACCCGCATCGGCCACGTCACCGACTCCGGGGCGGACACCCGCGCGGTCATCGTCGTCACCCGCGACGACCAGCCCGTCGGGCTCGTCGTCGACGCCATCGTCGACATCGCCGACGAGGACCCCGAGGTCGCGTCGCAGGCGGGCCACCGCGGCCCCGGCGTCGTCGGCGGCGCGGTCGTCGGCGGCCGGCTCGTCGAGATCCTCGACCTCGCCGCGGCCCTGCGGGTCGCCGGCACCGTCCCCACCGCCCACGTCCTCGAGGGGGTGCCGGCATGAGCGGCTCCACGTACGTCACGTTCTCGCTCGGCGAGCACCTCGTCGGCCTCCCCGTGGACCGGGTCCAGGAGGTCCTCGGCGCCCTGCCGATGACCCCCGTCCCCCGGGCCGACGGCCGGGTCGCCGGCCTGCTCAACCTCCGCGGCCAGGTGGTCACCGGGATCGACCTGCGCAGCCGCTTCGGCCTGCCGACCGGCGAGGAGGGCACCGGCACCGTCGTCGTCCGCTCCCCCGGCGGACCGGTCGCGCTCGTCGTGGACCGCATCGGTGACGTCATCGACGTCGACGACCCCCAGCCCCCGCCCGCGACCCTCGTCGGCCCCATCCGCGACCTCGTCCGCGGGGCGTACGTCCTCGCCGACTCCCTGCTCCTCGACGTCCGCCTGGACGCCGTCCTCTCGCTCGACCGATGACCACCCGCACCACCGACTCCGGAGGAACCCCCATGTCCGCCACCCGCCTTCCCTCGCCGCTGGCCTGGTACGCCGACCTGCGGCTCGTGACGAAGATGGTCCTCACCATCGGCGCCTTCGTCGTGGCCGTGGCCGTCGTCGCGGCCGCAGCGTTCACCGGCCTCAAGGCCACGGACGAGGCCATCGCGTCGGTCCGCTACGACGGATCCATCGCCGTCATCGGTCTCGCCGACGTCCGCGTCGCCTTCGAGGGCCGCGACGACCTGGCCCTGGCCACCGCCGGAGGGCGGGCCGACCTCTCGATCGTCGACCGGCTGGCGGCCCAGGACGCCGCCACCGAGAAGGCCGCCGACACCTACACCGTCCTGGACTCCAAGGGTGAGGACGCCGGCAGCACCGGGTGGGCCGAGTTCACCGCGGGCTGGGCGAAGTACGTCACGCTGCGCGACACCACTCTCCTCCCGGCGCTGCGCCGGGGTGACGTGGCGACGTTCGACGCCGCTGCCAAGACCGAGCTCCTCCCGCTCGAGGACGCCATGCGCAAGGGCCTGCTCTCCGAGCAGACCTCGCGCAACACCGCCGCCGACGTCGTCGTCGCGGACGCCGAAGCGCGAAGCGCGTCGACGACCCGCACCGTCTGGGTCGCGATCGTCCTCGGCGGTGCCATCGCCCTGCTCCTGGGGCTCGGCCTGATGCGCTCGATCGTCCTGTCCGTGCGCCACATCTCGGCGGGCCTGTCGGCGCTGCGTGACGGCGACCTCACCGCCGAGGTCGAGGTCCTCAGCTCCGACGACATGGGCGTCATGGCCAGCACCTTCAACGAGGCCGTCACGGGCGTCCGGGGGATGGTCAAGGCGATCGCCGACAACGCCAACGCCCTGAGCCACGTGTCCTCGACGATGACCGCCGTCACCGCCGACATGGCCCACGGCGCCGACACGGCCGCGCAGACCTCGCGCAGCACCGCCGCCGCCGCCCACCAGGTCTCGGCCAACGTGCAGACGGTCGCCGCCGCCACCGAGCAGATGGCCGCCTCCGTCGGCGAGATCGCCCACTCCGCCAACCAGGCGGCGCGGGTCGGCCAGGACGCCGTGCAGCTCGCCGCCTCGACGAGCCAGACCGTCGCCAGCCTCGGCGAGTCCTCGACCCAGATCGGCTCGGTCGTCGAGACCATCGAGAAGATCGCCGAGCAGACGAACATGCTCGCCCTCAACGCCACCATCGAGGCGGCCCGGGCCGGCGAGCACGGCCGCGGCTTCGCGGTCGTGGCCAACGAGGTCAAGGAGCTCGCGCGGGAGACCCGCCGGGCCACGGCCGAGATCCAGGTCCGCGTCTCCTCGATCCAGTCCGACGCCGAGGCCGCGGTCGCCGCCATCAGCCGGATCGACGGCGTGGTCGCCCAGATCAACGACCACCAGACGACGATCGCCTCGGCCGTCGAGGAGCAGACCGCGACCACGAGCGAGATGTCCCGCACCGTCGCCGACGCGGCGACGGGCACGGGCAGCATCGCGACGAGCGTCGCCGAGGAGGCCGAGGCCCAGGCCCGCGCCGCCGACGGCGTCGCGACCGTCAGGACCACCGCGGGCGAGGTCGAGACCATCTCGAGCACGCTGCGCGCCGCCGTCGACCGCTTCACCGTCTGATGCGCGCCCTCGTCGTCGACGACTCCCGCACGATGCGGGTGCTGCTCGGCCGCCTGCTGCACCAGATGGGGTTCTCCGTCGAGCAGGCCGCCGACGGGCAGGAGGCGCTCGAGGCGGTGGAGTCCGCCGCCGCGGCGGGCGCCCTCCCCGACGTCTGCCTCGTCGACTGGAACATGCCCGTGATGACCGGCCTGGAGTTCGTCGTCGCCGTCCGCGCCAAACCGGCGTGGCGGGACATCAACCTCATGATGGTGACGACCGAGTCCGAGCACGGGCAGATCGTGCGGGCGCTCGCGGCCGGTGCGCACGAGTACCTCATCAAGCCCTTCCCGCCGGAGGCCATCGAGGAGAAGCTCCAGCTGCTCGGCCTGGTGCCCGCGTCATGACCATCACCGTCGTCCACGTGGACGACTCCCCCACCGTCCGGCGGATCGTCGGCGAGGCCCTGCGCGGCCTGCCGGGCGTCGAGCTCGGCGGCCAGGCGGTCAACGGTCGCGAGGGCCTGGCCCTCATCGACGAGGTGCGCCCGGACGCGGTGGTGCTCGACATCGAGATGCCGGTGATGAACGGCATCGAGACGATGCGCGAGCTGCACCGCACCCGTCCGGCGCTGCCGGTCATCATGTTCTCGACGCTCACCGAGCGCGGGGCGCGGGCCACCTTCGACGCCCTCGCCGCCGGTGCCCGCGACTACGTGACGAAGCCGAGCAGCCAGAGCGGACTCGTGGAGTCGGTCGCGACGATCCGGCGCGAGCTCGGGGAGCGGCTGGTCGCGCTCTGCCCGCCGCGGGAGCCCGCCCCCGAGGCGCCCGAGCGTCCCCGGGCGCGCCCGACGGGCCGGCGCACCGGCCCCGTCGCCACCGTCCCGCGGCCGGGCAGCGGCCTGGCCTCCGACCACTCCGGACGCGTCGACGTCCTCGCGGTCGGTGCCTCGACCGGCGGGCCGGAGGCGCTGGGCGTCTTCCTCGAGGGTCTGCCCCGCGGCCTCGCCGTGCCCGTCCTCGTCGTCCAGCACATGCCCCCGGTCTTCACCCGGCTGCTCGCCGAGCGCCTCGACCGGTCCACCGAGCTGTCGGTGCACGAGGCCGTCGACGGCGAGCCCCTGCGCCCCGGCGTGGTGCACGTCGCCCCGGGCGACCGCCACCTCACCGTCGTCGGGTCCCCCGCGGCGCCCTCCGTCGCCCTGACCGATGCCGAGAAGGAGCACCACTGCCGTCCTGCCGTCGACGTCCTCTTCCGTTCCCTCGCAACCGTCTTCGGCCGGCGCACGCTCGCCGTGGTGCTGACCGGGATGGGCGCGGACGGCGCCGCCGGTGCCGGTGAGATCGCCGGCTCGGGCGGCATCGTGCTCGCCCAGGACGAGGCCACCTCGGTCGTCTGGGGGATGCCCGGAGCCGTCGTCTCGGCGGGGCACGCCTCACGCGTGCTGCCGCTCACGACGATGGCGAGCATCGTCGGCGCGCGGGTCGCGGTCGGCCGGCCCAGCACCTGGGGAGGTGCCGCATGAGCCTCCTCGAGACCGCCGACTTCGAGCTCTTCGCGCGAATCGTCCAGCAGGACAGCGCGATCGTCCTCCAGCCCGGCAAGGAGTACCTCGTCAGCGCCCGGCTCGCCCCGGTCGCTGCGCGCGCCGGCCTGCCCGACCTCGCCACCCTCGCGGCGCGGCTGCGTTCCCGTCCCTCGGATCCCGTGCGGGCCAGCGTCGTCGAGGCCATGACGACGAACGAGACCTCCTTCTTCCGGGACATCCACCCGTTCGAGGCCCTCGGGCAGCACGTCATCCCGGCCGTCACCTCGGTGCCCCGCCCGGACCGGACACTCAACGTCTGGGCCGCGGCGTGCTCCTCGGGCCAGGAGCCGTACTCGATCGCCATGACGGCAGCCGAGACCCTCCCGCCCGGGTGGCAGGCGCGGATCACCGCGACCGACCTCTCCCCCGCGATGGTCGAGCGCACCCGCGCCGGCCGGTTCAGCCAGCTCGAGGTGGCCCGCGGCCTGTCCGCACCCCGGCTCGTCGCCCACTTCCAGCGGGTCGGGACGGAGTGGGAGGCCTCGGCCGCGCTGCGGGCGACCATCAACGCCCGCACGCTCAACCTCGCGGCGCCCCTGCCCCTGATGCCCCGCTTCGACGTCGTGTTCCTGCGCAACGTGCTCATCTACTTCGACGTCCCCACCAAGGCGGCCGTGCTGGCCGCCGTCCGGGGGGTGCTCCGCCCCGGCGGGTACCTCTTCCTCGGCGCCGCCGAGACGACCCTCGGCCTCGACCCCGGGTTCGAGCGCGTGGCGCTCGGGCGCGCGATGGCCTACCAGCTCACGACGAGAGGCGGTCGAGCATGACCACCATCCCTGCCCCCATCGAGGCCGAGTACCTCGACTCCATCGTCACGTCGGTGTGGGAGTCGCTCTTCGGCGAGCCCGTCGTCGTGACCCCGACCGCCGACGAGGCCGACGACGCCGTGCGCGCGAGCGTGGACATCCACGGCTCGTGGAGCGGCTCGGTCGTCGTCTCCTGCGCGCCCGCCGTCGCCTCGGGGCTGGCCCGCGAGCTGCTCGCCCTCCCCGACGACGCCGACCCGGACACCGCGGAGGTGCACGACGCACTCGGCGAGATCGCGAACATCGTCGCCGGCAACGTCAAGTCGCTGCTGCCGGACCACGCCGAGCTCGGCCTGCCCGAGGTCCGCCAGGGCCGGGCCGCCGGCGCCCCCGCGGAGCGGGGCGAGCGCGCCGACGCCCTGGTCGCCGCCACCTACCACGCGACCGCGGGCCGCCTGCGGGTCGACGTCACCACCCAGGAGGGACCCCGATGAAGCTGCTCGTCGTCGACGACTCCCGCGTCATGCGCCAGATCGTCACGCGCACCCTGCGCCAGGCCGGTCACGGAGGCCACGACATCGTCGAGGCCGACAACGGCCGCTCCGGCCTCGAGGCCGTCGCCGCCCACCGTCCCGACCTCGTGCTGTCCGACTGGAACATGCCCGAGATGTCCGGGCTGGAGTTCCTCGAGGCGCTGCGCGCGTCCGGCGACGGCACGCCCTTCGGCTTCGTCACCTCCGAGGGCTCGGTGACGATGCGCTCCCAGGCGCTGGCCGCCGGTGCGCTCTTCCTCGTCGGCAAGCCCTTCACCGCCGAGTCCTTCGCGCTGCACCTCGACCCGGTCCTCGGCCGGGGCGGGCACGCGCCGGCGGTGGCGGCCGTCGAGGACCGCGTGCTCGGGCACAACGGTCTCCCGGAGCGCAAGGAGACCCGCGACCTGCTGGAGCGGCTGCTCGGCCGGGACTGCGTCGTCACCGACGCCCTCGGGTACCCGACCCCGGCCGACGGCCGGACCACGTCGGGCGAGATCGTCGACGACGAGGGCCGGGTCACGGCGCTCCTCGTCGCCGACCACGAGCTCGTCGTGCGGGCCGGCGCCTGCCTGTCCCTGACGCCGGCCGGTGCGGCCGAGGACCTCGTGAAGGACGGCGAGACCACGCCGCCGGTCCGGGCCGCCTTCTCCGAGGTGCTCAACGTCTTCACCTCGCTCTTCAACGGCGGGGGCGGCACGCACGTGCGCCTCGGCCGGGTGTGGTTCCCCCCGGAGGCCCCTCCGGCGGACGTCCTCGGGACGGTCGACGGGTCGCTGACCCGCGACGACCTCGCGGTGTCCGTCGCGGGCTACGGCGAGGGCCGCTTCTCCGTCGTGCTCCCGGCGACCGTCGCCGCGAGCGGGGCCGCCTGACGGCGGCCCGCACCGTCGGTCGGCCCGTGCTGGGGCCGGGCCGACCGAACCGGTCACCTCGTTCCCGGGTCCACCCCCCTCCACGGGGTGGACCCGGGTACGTGTGCTCAGGCCCCGGTGCCGCTCGAGGCGTCACGCTGGGCGCATGCAGACCCTCACGGCACGCGAGATCGACGCCGCCACCCCCACCGACCGCAACCGGGTCGTCGACCTGCTGCGCGTCGCGGCCCTGACCGTCGTCGTCCTCGGGCACTGGCTCGTCGCGGCGGTCGTCGTGCGTGACGGCCGGCTGGACGCCGGGGCCGTCCTCGACCGGGCGTCGTGGACGCACCCGCTCACGTGGGTGTTCCAGGTGATGCCGGTCTTCTTCCTCGTCGGCGGGTACGCGAACGGCTTGTCGTGGAGGCGTTCTCGCGAGCGCGGGGTCGGCTGGCCGGAGTGGCTGCGTGGCCGGCTGCGTCGGCTGCTCGTACCGGTGGTGCCGCTGCTGCTGTTCTGGGTCGGGCTCCTCCTCGTGGCCGATGCCGCCGGGGTGGACCGGGCGTCACTGCGCACGGCATCGCAGGTGGCGCTGGTGCCGACGTGGTTCCTGGCCGCGTACGTCGTCGTCTGCGCGCTGGCGCCGCTGACCCTGCGGCTCTGGGAGCGCTTCGGGTGGGCATCCGTCGTCGGTGGCCTGGTGGTGGGCGGGGTCGTCGACGTCGTGAGCCTGACCGTCGGGCCGTGGTGGGTCGGGTTCGCGAACTACGTCGTCGTCTGGGGCGCCGTGCACCAGCTGGGGTACGCGTGGCTCGACGGACGGGTCGGCGGGACGGGGCGCCGGCTGGCGCTGGCCGGGGTCGGGCTCGTCGGGCTGGTGGCGCTGGTGTGGGCCGGCCCGTACCCGGTGTCCATGATCGGGCTGGACGGCGCCGCCGTGAACAACAGCTACCCCACGCGGGTGACGCTGGGGCTCCTCGGGCTGCTGCAGGGCGGGGTGGTCCTCGCGCTCGAGCCGGCGCTCCGGCGGGCGATGTCCCGGGCCGAAGCGTGGGCGGCCGTCGTCGTCCTCGGCCGCCGGATGATGTCGGTCTACCTGTGGCACCTCACGGTGATGGTGCTCGTCATCGGGGCCTCGCTGCTGGTCGGCGGGTTCGGGCTGGGTGTCGAGCCGCTGTCGGGTGGCTGGTGGGCGACGCGCCCGCTGTGGTGGCTGGTGCTCGGGGTGCTCACGGCGGGCGTCGTCGCGCTCGTGGGACGGTTCGAGGACGTGCGGCGGCTCGGCGGGCGGGCCGCCGCGTGGCAGCCGGTCGCGGCGACGGTGCTCGGCTGCGGCGGGCTCGGCGTGATGGCGGCCCGCGGGCTGGTCGGGCGCGAGGGCCTCAGCTGGTGGTGGGCGCTGCTGCCCGTGCTCGGGGTGGCCCTGCTCGGGACCCGGGACCGCTCACGCGCCCCCGGGTCGAGTGCGGAAGTGGTCGCTGGGGCGGCCACTTCCGCACTCGACGGCGGGCGCCGGGGCGTCAGGGGGTCGTCAGGCCGTCCCGACGAGCGGTGAGGTGCGCGCGCTCGACCTCGTTGCCGCACAGACGGATCGCGTCGTCGAGGGCGATGACGGCCGCGTCGTCCTCCCCCAGCCGGGCCAGCAGCTCCCCCCGCACGGCGGGCAGCCGGTGGCTGCCGGACAGCTCGGCGTCGAGCCCGTCGAGGGCGGCCAGCCCGGCCGCCGCGCCGTCCCGCTCGGCGACGGCCACCGCGGAGGCGAGCCGGACCATCGGTGAGGGGCTGACGACGGCGAGGGCGTCGTACGCGGCGCAGATACGGTCCCAGCGCGTGTCCGCCGCGGTGGGCGCGAGGGCGTGCTCGGCGGCGACGAGGGCCTGCAACCGGTAGGACTCGGTGAGCAGGTCGGTCGAGGGGGCGAGCCCGGCGAGCAGCCGCACTGCCTCGTCGACCTCGTCGCGGTGCCACCGGGCGCGGTCCTGGTCGGGCAGGAGGACCAGCGCGCCGTCCGGTCCGACCCGCGCGTCCCGCCGCGAGTGCTGGAGGAGGGTGAGGGCCAGCAGGGCCACGAGAACCGGCTCGGCGGGGCGCAGCGCCAGGGTCACCCGCACCAGCCGGACCGCCTCGCCGGCGAGGTCGGCGCGCACGAGGTCGGGGCCGGAGCCCGGCGCGTAGCCGGCGGTGAAGGCCAGGTAGGCGGTCTGCGCGACGACGCGCAGCCGGTCGGGCAGGTCGTCGGCCGCCGGGACCGCGAACGGGATGCCCGCCGCCGCGATCTTCTTCTTGCCGCGGGTGATCCGGGCCGCCATCGTCGGCTCCGGCACGAGGAAGAGCCGGGCGATGTCGGCGGTCGAGACCCCGACCACCAGCCGCAGCGCGAGCGCACTGGCCACCTCCGGGCCGAGGGCCGGGTGGCAGCACATCAGGACGAGGCGCAGGACGTCGTCCTCGACGAGACCGCCGGGGTCGGCCATGACAGTCCCTCCTCCGATGGGCTCGGCGTCGACGACGAGCAGCGGCGCCTTGCGCGCCGCCATCGCCTCGGCGCGCAGACGGTCGAGCAGCCGGCGCCTCGCCGCGGTGTGCAGCCACGCAGCCGGGGAGTCGGGGACACCGTCGGCCGGCCAGCGCCGCGCGGCGGCCTCCACGGCGTCGCCGAGGGCGTCCTCGACGAGGTCCAGGCGCCGGAACCGGCCGAGGAGGAGGGCGACGAGCCGCCCCCACTCCTCGCGCACGGTGGCGGCCAGGACCTCGTCGGGGCTCACACCGACTCGTAGCCCTCGATGACCATGACCGGGCGGATCTCGACCGTGTACGCCGACGGCATCAGCCGGGCCGCCGCGATCGCCGCGTCGAGGTCGGGCAGCTCGACGTCGTAGTAGCCGCCGACCTGCTCGGCCAGCTCGACGAAGGGCCCGTCGGTGACGGTCCGCTCCTCGCCCCGGCCGGGGTGCACCGTCGTCGCGGTGTCGGCGTCGCAGAGCGCACCGCTGGAGAGCCGGCGGCCGTGCTCGTCGACGTACCGCTCGAAGGCGTGGTGCGCGTCGAAGTACTCCTGGCGCTCCTCGGGCGAGGCCGCCTCCCACTCACCGGGGCGGTAGGCGATGAGGACGACGTACCGCTTCACGACGCACGCTCCTCGTCGGTGACGACCCGGCGGACCTCGACGGCACCGTCCGGCTGCGCGAGGACGGCCACGACCTCGAGCAGGTCGTCGAGGTCGTCGGACTCGACCTCGTAGTAGCCGGTCAGCTGCTCCACGGTCTCGGCGTAGGGACCGTCCGTGACGGTGACCGCGCCGTCACCCGCACGCACCACCTTCGCCTCGGTGGACCGGGTCAGCTCGGCACCACCGGTGATGGTGTGGCCGCGCGCCGCGAGCGCCTGCGCGAAGTCGCCGTGCCGGGCGTAGGTGGCCAACTTCTCCTCGGCCGAGGCTGCGGCCCACCGGGACTCGTCACCGGGGAGCAGGACGACGTACCTCATGACGCACCTCCGCCGTCGGGTCCGTCGCCCTCGAGGTCGCGCAGCTCGATGAGCTCACCGCGCGCGGCGAACTCGGAGCACAGCCGGACGAGGTCGGCGCGGTCGGGCGACTCGAGGAGGTAGAACCCGACGACCTGCTCGACCGACTCGGTGAACGGCCCGTCCGTGACGAGCGCCCCACCGGCACCGTCGGGGCGCATCGACAGGGCCTCCGCGGAGGGCCGCAAGGGGGAGGTGGCCACGATCCGGTGGCCGCCGGCAGCGAGGTCGCGATGGAACCGCTCGTGCGAGCGCATCCCCTTCTCGTGCTCCTCGGGCGGCAGCTGCGCCCACTCGGCCTCGGGCGCGGGCAGCAGGACCAGGTGGCGGCTCACGCGGGCCGGTCCTCGGGCTGCACGGTCCGGCGGACCTCGACGGAGTCCCCGAGCGCCGCGATGATCTGGCAGCACTCGAGCAGGTCGTCGAGGTCCTCGCTCTCGACCTGGTAGAAGCCGCCCACCTGCTCGGCGGTCTCGGCGAACGGGCCGTCGGTCACCGCGCCGCCCCCGCCGGGGATGCGCTTGGTCTCGGCCGAGCCGTGCAGCTCGGCGCCGCCGGTGATGCGGTGGCCGCGGCGGGTCAGCTCCTCGCCGAAGCGCGTGTACTCGGCGTAGCCGGCGGTGCGCTGCTCGGCATCCATCGTGGTCCACCAGCGGTCGGCATCACCGACGATGAGGACGACGTACTCGGTCATCTCGTGCTCCTTCGGTCCGGGCCGCGGCTGCGACCTCACCCCCGTGACGCGCGGGCGTCCGACGATTCGACAGGTCTACCGAACTTTTCCGCCGGATGCGCGGGACCGGGTCAGGAGAGGGCCCCGGCGAGGAGGCGCAGCGTCTCCTCGCGGGCGGGCGCGCGGTCTGCGGGCGTCCCCGCGACGGCGCCGGCGACCGGGCTGACCATCACCTCGTCGACGGCGTGCTCGGCGGCCAGGGCCGTGAGGCGCGATGCGACGTCCTCCGGCGTGCCGACGAGCCAGCGCGAGAGCATCTCCTCGGCGAGCGCCTCGTGCGCCGGGGGCAGGGGCTCGGACTCGGCCTCCTCGACCGACGCGAGCGCCCGCAGGGGCTGCCCGGTGCGCAGCGCGACCATCGAGCGGATGTTGGGCAGCGCGAGCCGGCGCGCCTCCTCGGCCGTCGGCGCCACGACGACGTTGGCCGTCAGCAGGGTGCGCGGCTCGGGGTGCTCCTCGGACGGCACGTAGCCGCCGCGGTAGAGGGCCAGCGCCTCGGCCGTCCCGCGCCCGGAGAAGTGCGAGGCGAAGACGTAGGGCAGCCCGCGCGAGGCGGCGAGCCGGGCGGAGTAGTCCGACGAGCCGAGCAGCCACAGGGTCGGGACCGAGGCGGCCCGGGGGGTGGCGCGCAGGACGTGGTCGCCGGTGGCCAGGCGCAGCGCAGCGCCGGCGGGCGACATCATCGTCATGACGGCGTCGACGTGGTCGGGGAAGCGGTCGACGGCGTCGCCGTCCCCCTGGCCGGTGCCGCTGCGCAGCGCCCAGGCCGTGACGGGGTCGGTGCCGGGCGCGCGGCCGATGCCGAGGTCGACCCGGCCGGGGAAGGCGGCCTCGAGGAGGGCGAACTGCTCGGCGACGACGAGCGGCGCGTGGTTGGGCAGCATCACACCACCGGAGCCGACCCGGATGCGGTCGGTGGCGGCGGCGACGACGGCGGCCAGGACCGGCGGGTTGGTGGCGGCGACGGCCGGCATGTTGTGGTGCTCGGCGAGCCAGTACCGGCGGTAGCCGAGCCGGTCGGCCACGCGGGCCAGGGAGCGGGTGGCGGCGACGGCGTCGGCGGTGTCCTGGTCGGAGCGCACGGGGACGAGGTCGAGGACGGAGAGTGCGGGGGTGGTCACCGAAGGTCCAGCGGCCCCGGCGCCGGCCCTATTCCGACGGCTGGTCCTCGGGGTCGAGTGCGGAGGTGGTCGCCGGGGCAGCCACGTCCGCACTCGACGCGGAGGGGTGCTGGTCGAAGACGTGCCGGCGCACCCAGGCGTGCATCGCCACGGCGGCGGCCGCCCCGGCGTTGACCGAGCGCGTCGAGCCGAACTGGGCGATGTGCAGCACGACGTCGCAGGCCTGCTGCATCTCCGGCGTCAGCCCCTCCCCCTCCTGCCCGAGCACGAGCACGCAGGCCCGCGGCAGGTCGTGGGTCTCGAGCGGCTGCGACCCCGGCACGTTGTCGATGCCGACCAGCGGCAGCGCGCCACCGCCCGGCCCGGCACCGGAAGCCCACTCCCGCAACGCGGCGGCATCGGCGTGGTGGTGCTCGTGCTGGTACCGGTCGGTGACCATCGCCCCGCGCCGGTTCCAGCGCCGCTTGCCGACGACGTGGAAGGCGGCGGCGTTGAAGGCGTTCGCGGTCCGCACGACGGAGCCGATGTTGAGGTCGTGGCGCCAGTTCTCGATGGCGACGTGGAACGGGTGCCGGCGGGTGTCGAGGTCGGCGACGACGGCCTCCATCGACCAGTACCGGTACCGGTCCACGACGTTGCGGCGGTCGCCATCACGGAGCAGCTCGGGGTCCCACCGCGGCCCCTCGGGCCACGGCCCCTCCCAGGGCCCGACCCCGACCTCGCGCTGCTCGTCCACGGGGAGAAGGCTAGGCGTGGACCCGGGAGAGGAAGCGGCGGGTGCGCTCCTCGCGCGGGTCGTCGAGCACCCGGGCGGGCGGTCCCTCCTCGTGGACCACGCCGCCGTGGAGGAAGCAGACGGAGTCGGCGACCTGGCGGGCGAACCCGATCTCGTGGGTGTTGAGGACCATCGTCATGCCCTCGTCCTTGAGCCCGCGCAGGAGGTCGAGCACCTCGCCGACGAGCTCGGGGTCCAGGGCCGAGGTGACCTCGTCGAGGAGCATCAGCCGCGGCTGGTTGACCAGCGCCCGGGCGATGGCCACGCGCTGCTGCTGCCCGCCCGAGAGGTCGTCGGGGCGCGCGGACGCCTTGTCCGCCAGCCCGACCCGCTCGAGCATCGCCATCGCCCGCTCCCGCGCCTCGGCCTTCGCCACCTTGTGGACCCGCACGGGCGCGAGCGTGATGTTCTCGAGGACGGAGAGGTGAGGGAACAGGTTGTAGGCCTGGAAGACGATGCCCGTCCGCGAGCGCACGGCGTCGGCGTCGACCCGGGGGTCGGTGACGTCCTCGCCGTCGAGCGTGATGCGCCCGTCGTCGACGACCTCGAGCAGGTTGATGCAGCGCAGCAGCGTCGACTTGCCCGAGCCGCTGGCGCCGATGAGCACGACCACCTGACCCTCGTGGACCGACAGGTCGAGTCCGCGCAGCACCTCGTTGTCCCCGAACGACTTCCGCACGCCTTCCAGACGCAGCACCTCGCTCACAGCATCCCTCCCGCACCGTGGAAGCCCTGCTTGCGCGCGACGTGGTCGGTGAGCCGCGCCATCGGGACGGTCAGGCAGACGAACAGCGCCCCGGCCACGACGTACGGCGTAAAGTTGAAGTCGGTGGCGGTCTCGATCTGCGCGGCCCGGATGGCGTCGATGACCCCGAGCACGGCGATGAGGCCGGAGTCCTTCTGCAGCGAGACGAGGTCGTTCATCAGCGGGGGCACCACCCGGCGGACCGCCTGCGGGAGGACGACGTGCCGCATCGTCTGCCCGTAGGTCAGCCCGAGGGAGCGCGAGGCCGCCCGCTGCGAGGGGTGCACCGACTCGATGCCCGCGCGGAACACCTCCGCGACGTACGCCGAGTAGGACAGCACCAGCGCGCACGAGCCCCAGAAGAGGGCCGAGGACGGCAGGCCCGACAGCCGCAGCGCCGGCGCCCCGAAGCCGAGGACGAAGATGACGAGCAGCAGGGGCAGGCCGCGGAAGAGGTCGACGTACGCGGTGGCGAACAGCCTGAGCGGGAACGCGACCGGGCCGCGCACGGTGCGCATCACGGCGAGGGTGAGCCCCAGCAGGGCGATGACGACGCCGCACACCAGCATGACCCGGATGTTCAGCCAGAGCCCCTCGAGCACCACCGGCAGCGCCTCGAGCGCCTTGTCCGGGTCGAGGAAGGTCTCGCGCACCCGCGGCCAGCCCGGCGAGGTGACGACGAGCGCGACGACGACCCCGACGAGGACGACGGTCGAAGCCGCCGAGATCCCCGCGGAGCGGACCGCCCGCCCGCGCCGGTACCGCCGGCGCTCGAGCTCGAGCGCCGACGGCTCGTGCGCGGCGGTCGTCACGACAGCTCGGGGGCGCCCTGGGTGGAGAGCCACTCGGTGACGAGCTTCTCGAGCGTCCCGTCGGTGCGCAGCGCGTCGACCGCGGCCGTGACGCAGGGAGTGAGCGAGCTGCCCTTGTCGAGGACCGCGCCGAACTGCTCGGGCGTGCTGCCGGTGGCCGGGAGCTGCCCGACGATGACGCCGTCGTCGAGCTGGGCGGCGGTCATGTAGAAGCCGGTCGGCAGGTCGACGACGATGCCGTCGATCTGCTTGTTCTTCAGCGCCTGCACGGCGAGGTCGTTGGTGTCGAAGACGGCGACGTCCTCGGTGGGCGCGATCTGGTCCTTCGCGGCGGTGTACGAGGTGGTCCCGACCTGCGCGCCGAGCTTCGCGCCCTTGAGGTCGGCGACGGTGGTCTTCCCGTCGATGGGGCTGCCCTTGTACGTGATGACGCTCTGGCGCACGTCGTAGTAGCCGGCCGAGAAGTCCACGGCGTTGCGGCGCTCGTCGCTGATCGAGACCTGGTTGAGGTCGAGGTCGAAGGTCTTCGGGCCGGGGGCGATGGCGGTGTTGAACGGCACGACCGCCCAGGTCACCTTCTCCTTCGCGTACCCGAGCTTGTCGGCGATGGCGTAGGCGACGGCCGACTCGTAGCCCTTGCCGTTGCTCGGGTCGTCGTCCGCGAACCACGGGCCGTAGGCCGGCTTGTCGGTGCCGACGGTCAGCGTGCCGGCGGTCAGGGTCTTCAGCGCGTCGGGCGTGCAGCCGGCGAGCGGGTCCGACGAGGTGCCGCTCGGGGTGGCCGAGCCGGCGGGCTGCTCGTCGACGGGCGCGCCGCAGCCGGCGAGGGCCAGGGCGGCGGCGAGGAGGACGGGGGTGACGAGGCGAGGACGTCGGGTCATGGCGGTGCTCTCTTCCGGACGCGCGCGGACCACGGCTCCGCGCGTTCGAGCGACACGCTAGACGCCCGGGACGGAACCCGTCGCGGTCGTCCCACATGGCGACGGGATCCGTCGTGCACGGTCACCTCACCGCCGCGATGCACCGGGCGCGGCCACCCACAGCCGACCCACAGCGCCGGGTCGGCCCGCGCACCGGCCCGGGGTCCTACCCTTGGGCCCGTGATGCACTCCCTCGGTCCGCAGTGGATGGACCCCCAGTACCTCCTCGACACCTACGGGTCGGCCTTCTTCTGGATCTCGCTGGCCATCGTCTTCGTCGAGTGCGGGCTGTTCTTCCCGATCCTGCCCGGCGACTCCCTCCTCTTCGCCGTCGGCCTGTTCGTCGCGAGCGGCCAGCTGAAGACCAACCTCGCGCTCGCCCTCGTCGCCCTCTTCGTCGCGGCCTTCGCCGGCAACGTCGTCGGCTACGAGCTCGGCCGCCGGCTCGGGGCGCCGCTGCGCAACCGCGACGGGCGGATCATCAAGCGCCAGTACTTCGACAAGACCGAGGAGTTCTTCGACCGCTACGGCGCCAAGGCCCTCGTCCTCGGCCGCTTCGTGCCGATCGTGCGCACCTACATCACCGTCGTCGCCGGCATCGGGCGGATGGAGCGCCGGCACTTCTTCACCTGGTCCGCCGTCGGCGCCGCGCTCTGGGTGGGTGTCGTGACCCTCGCCGGCCACTTCCTCGGCAACGTCGCGTTCGTGAAGAACAACCTCGAGGTGGTCATCCTCGCCATCGTCGCCGTCTCGGTGCTGCCGGTCGTCGTCGAGTGGCTGCGGCACCGGCGGTCCGCCGCGATGTCGCGCGCCGAGGTCGCCCGCGAGTCCGACGAGGTCATCGACGAGGTCGAGCAGCGCCCCTGAGCGCCCGGTCCGACCGCGTCAGCACGACGGAGCCCGCACCCGAGCCTGTTTCCGGTGGTCGAGCCCTCTGCAGGCGGCTCGACGACAGGGAACCGGCTCGCACGGCCCGGATGGGCGGCGCCCTCAGCCGAGGTCGACCAGCCCGCGCCGGTGGGCCTCGGTGACCGCCGCCGTCCGGTCCTGCACCCCGAGCTTGGCGAACGCCCGGATGAGGTGGGTCTTGACCGTCGCCTCGCCGATGAACAGCTCACGGCCGACCTCGGCGTTCGACATCCCGCGCGCGACGAGGGTCAGCACCTCGACCTCGCGCCCGGTGAGATCCGGGGCCGCCGGAGCCCGGAGCCGGTCGGCCAGGCGCGCCGCCACCGGAGGAGCCAGCACCGTCTCGCCGCGCGCCGCCCGCCGGATGGCGTCGGTGAGCACCGAGGTCGGGGCGTCCTTGAGCAGGTAGCCGCGGGCGCCGGCCTCGACGGCCCGCACGATGTCGGCGTCCGTGTCGTAGGTGGTGAGGACGAGCACGTGCGGCGCGCCGGGCATCGAGCGCAGCCGCGCCGTGGCCTCGGCGCCGTCCATCACCGGCATCCGCAGGTCCATCAGCACGACGTCGGGCTCGAGCCGAGGGACGAGGGCCAGCGCCTCGGCGCCGTTGCCGGCCTCCCCGACGACGTCGAGGTCGGCCTCCTCGCCGAGGACGGCGACCATCCCGGCCCGCACGACGGGGTGGTCATCGACGACGAGCAGGCGGATCACCGGGGCACCTCCAGGCGCAGCGTCGTGCCGGAGCCCGGCGCGCTCGTCAGCCCGACGTCGCCACCGACCTGCTCCGCGCGGGCGCGCACGCCGTCGAGGCCGAAGCCCTGCCGGTCGGCCACGACGTCGAAGCCGCAGCCGTCGTCGGTGACGGTGAGGACGACCCGCTCGGGCTCGTAGGCGAGCGCCAGGTCGACCCGGCGCGCGGTGGCGTGCCGCCGGACGTTGGAGAGCGCCTCCTGGGCGGTGCGCAGCAGGACGACCTCGGCGACGCCCCCGAGCGGCGCCGGCTCGCCGTCCACGCGCACCTCGGTCTGCAGACCCGCCTCGCTGCTGACCGCCGCGCCGAGCCGCTGCATCGCCTCGACGAGCGTGCGCGACTGGAGGTGGCCCGGCGTCAGCTCGGCGACGATGAGCCGCGCCTCGGCGAGGTTGTCGACGGCGGTCCGCTCGACGAGCGCGAGCCGCTCGCGGGCGGTGTCGACGTCGCCGCGGGCCAGCGCCGCCTCGGCCGCCCGGGTGAGGGTGACCACCGAGGTGAAGCCCTGAGCGAGGGTGTCGTGGATCTCGCGGGAGATGCGCTCCCGCTCGTCCTGCACGCCACGGTCGCGCTCGACGACGGCGAGCCGGGCCTGGGTCTCGCGCAGCTCGTCGATGGTCGCCGCGCGCCCCTCGGCCTCGGCGACGATCCGGTTGATGAACAGGCCGAGGGCCAGCGAGAGGCTGAGCGAGATGACCGTGCTGATGAGGATGTTGACCAGGCCCTGCCCGGAGAAGTCGGCCTGCACCCACCGCAGGCCGCCGAAGACGACGAGCGCGAGGACGGTGCCGCGCACCGCGTTCGGCACCTCGAGCATCGCCCACATCTGCGGGAAGAGCGCGAAGAACAGCAGCCAGCTCTGGGTCTCCGGGTCGACCGCCTGGATGCCGAGCAGCGCGAGCCAGGCGACCACCTGGTAGGCGATGGCCCAGCGCTCGCCCTGGTGCCGCAGCCCCCGCACCCCGAGGCCGAGGTAGGCGACGGCGACGAGGACGAGGAACGCGTACGTCAGGAGCCGACCGTGCGGCGGGGGGTCGTCGAGCGCGGTGACGATGACGGCGGCGGCCCACACCGCGGCGAACACGCCGTGCCAGTAGGGCTCCTGGCGCCGCCACATCGCGGTGAGGTCCTGGCGCGAGGTGCTCGCCGGCGCTGCCACGTCGTCCACGCCGCCCATCATCGCCCCTCCGGCCCCCCGCTCACACCGAGCCGCGCTTGAACCACTTGAAGGTCGTCACGCAGAGCACGAGCCCGACGAGCGCCCACGCCCCGAGGACGAGGAGGGTCCGCCCCGTCTCCCACGAGCCGGCCATCTCCTGCGCGGCCATGCCGTCGGGGAAGAACACCGAGCGCATGCCCTGCGCGATCCACTTCAGCGGGAAGACGGAGGCGATGCGCTGCAGCCACTCCGGCACGTCGTTGAAGTTGAGGTAGACGCCGGAGATGAACTGGAGCACCAGCTGCGGTCCGATGACCACCGCGCCGATGGAGCGCGAGGTCGACAGCGACGAGTAGGCGATGCCGAGGACGGTGCCCCCGAAGACGCCGAGCACGAAGACGGCGGCGAAGACCAGCCAGCGGTCGGCGCTGGTGGGCAGCGGGACACCGAAGGCGAAGCGGGCCACCAGCAGCAGGACGACCAGCTGCAGCAGGGAGGAGACGCCCACGAGGCCGACCTTGCCGAGGAAGTAGGTGACCGGCGGCATCGGCGTGCTGCGGAGGCGCTTGAGCGTGCCGTCGTCGCGCTCGGTGGCGACCGACATCGCCATCGTCTGGAAGCTGGTGAGCAGCACGCCGGCCGAGACCATCCCCGGGAGGAAGAAGCGCGCGGCACTCATGTCGGGGCCGGCGTCGTCGAACTGGCTCGAGAAGATCACCGAGAACAGCGCGAGCAGCATGATCGGGAAGAGGAAGGAGAAGAAGACCGCCTCCTTCTCGCGGGAGTACATCTTCAGCTCGACGCGGGTGCGGTCGAGACCGAGGGCGAGGGTGTTCACGCCGGGACCTCCGTGGACTCGTGGGTGACGTGCGGGGCGATGAGCGCGAGGTAGGTGTCCTCGAGGGAGGGTCGGCTGACCGTGAGCTCGGGGACCTCGCCGGGGAAGCGGGCCGCGAGCCGCGAGACCTCGAGGGTCGGGGTCGCGGTGCGGACCGAGCGCCGGGTGCCCTCCTCCTCCCAGGTGACCGTCGCCTCCTCGCTCTGCCGGCCGCCGAGGTTGGCCGGGGTGTCGAGGGCGAGCAGCCGCCCTGCGGCGATGACGCCCACGCGGTCGGCCAGGTGCTCGGCCTCGTCGAGGTAGTGCGTCGTGAGGAGGATGGTCGTGCCGTCGTGCGCGAGCGAGCGGATCAGCTCCCAGAAGTCGCGCCGGGCCTGGGGGTCGAAGCCGGTCGTCGGCTCGTCGAGGAAGAGCAGCTCGGGGCGGCCGACGATGCCGAGCGCGACGTCGAGCCGGCGGCGCTGGCCCCCGGAGAGGCCGACGACGCGGTCGTCGGCCTTCTCGGTGAGACCGGTCGCGGCGAGGACCTCGTCGACGTCGCGGGCGTGGCGGTAGGCGCGGGCGGTGCTCGAGAGCACCTCGCGCGGCGTCAGCAGGTCCAGGCCCCCGCTCGTCTGCAGGACGATGCCGATGCGGTCGCGCCACGCGAGCGGCGCGCCGTGCGGGTCGGTGCCGAGGACGGAGACCTCGCCGCCGTCCCGGTCGCGGAACCCCTCGAGGACCTCGACGGTCGTCGTCTTGCCGGCGCCGTTGGGGCCGAGGAGGGCGAACACCTCGCCGGACTCGACGTCGAGGTCGAGGCCGGCGACGGCGCGGTGCTCGCCGTAGGACTTCACGAGGCCGCGGATGCGGATGGCTGTGGTCATGGCTCCAGCGTGCTCGGGTCGCCGGCGGCGCGGGACGCCCGGCCGGTGGACAGCCCGTCCACCGACCGGTGGACACGCCGTCCCTCGCGGTCGAGGTGAAACCGGGCTGCGAGAAGGGCCGGCATCACCTCGACCCGCGCTCCGCCCTCCCCGGGTCGAGGTGAGAGGAGACCGCGAGAAGGGCCGACATCACCTCGACCCGGCCGGCACCGGCGCGGCGGAGCCGAGGCGGGCCCGGTGGACGCGCCAGGCCGCGACCGCCGCGAGGACGAGGGTGCCGACGCCGGCCACGAGGTAGGCCGCGCGCGGTCCGGCCAGCGTGCCGACGGCCCCGCCGAGGACGAGGGCCACCGCCCCGGCCGCCCGGGAGAGGCCGCTGACGAGGGCCACGACGGCACCACGGTGGTCGGGCTCCAGCTCGTCGAGCAGCAGCCCGAACACCAGCGCGTTGACGACGCCCAGGACGATGCCGAGCCCCGCCCCCAGCGCGAGGTAGGTGAGGTAGCCCGGCGCCACCGACTGGCCGGCCTGACCGAGGCCGATGAGCGCGATCGCGACCAGCACGAGCCGCACCCGCGCCGTCCGGGTCGTTGCCGCGCCCGAGGCCAGCGCGCCCAGGACCGCCGCCGCACCGTGCACCGCCTCGGCCAGCCCGAACTGGGCCGGGCTCGCGCCGAGCACGTCACGCAGCATGAAGACCTCGACGGCGTTGACCGACTCGAGGGTCACGACGACCGGCAGCAGCGCGAGGACGAGCACGGCCAGCACCGGGTCGGACCGCAGCGCGGTGACGCCGTCGCGCGGGAGCAGGTGGGCCCGCCACCCGGGCCGGCTCGTGGGGGCGTCGGCCGGGAGGGACCGGGCGGCCCGGCCGAGGGTCAGCGCCGCGCCGGCGAGGACGAGGAAGGTCGCCGCGTCGAGCAGCAGGGCCGCGGACGGGCCGCGCCACTGGACGAGGACGCCGCCGAGCCCCGCTCCGGCCGGGCCGGCCACCCCCCGCAGCGCCTGCTGGAGCGCGACGACCCGCCCGGACGTGCCGGCCGGGACGAGGCGGGGCACGACCGCCGTCCACGCCGGGTTGCCGAGGGCGAAGGCGGTCTGCAGCACGAGGACGAGCAGGAGGGTCGCCACCAACCCGTCGACCGCGGCGAGGGCGAGGGCCGCGAGCGCCTGCACCAACCCCGTGACGGCGAGGAGGCGGCGGGGGTCGGCCCGGTCGGCGAGCGCGCCGGCGAGGCCCATCGTCAGGACCACCGGCAGCGCGAAGGCCCCCAGGAGCAGCGCGACCGCCCAGGGCCCGACGCCGCCGTCGTGGACCCGCAGGAGCAGGGCGACCATCGCCGCCGAGTCCCCCGCGACGCTCACGGCCGCCGCGAGGAGCACGGTCCGCACGGCGGGGACGCCCAGCACCTCCCGGTAGTTCCGAAGCATCTGTTTCACACTTGTGAAGGTAACGCTTCAGATCGGTCGCCGTCAACTAGCATCGGGGCCATGGCCGTGCCCGACACCCCGTCCGAGCTGCGGATCACCGACCCCCGCGCCCTGCGGGCCCTCGCCCACCCCGCGCGCCAGCGCGTCATCACCGAGCTGTTCTCCGGCGAGGTGCTCACGGCCACCGAGGCCGCGCGGCTCTGCGACCTCACCCCGTCCGCGATGAGCTACCACCTGCGCGCGCTGGAGAAGTGGGGCATCGTCGAGCGCGACGAGAGCACGGACGGTCGCGAACGGCCTTGGCGGGCAACGGCATCGGCCATCAACGTCACGCCGGAGGCGCACCGCGGAGCCGGTACGGAGACCAGCCGCGCCTCCGTGCACACGTGGTTCTCCGACCTCGACGCCGACCTCGACCGGCTCGTCGACGCGGTCGGCGACGGCGAGACGCACGGCATGACCTCACGAGGACGGTTGTGGCTCACCGATGCCGAGGAGCGCACGCTGCGGGAGGACCTGCACGCGGTCCTGCGCCGGCATCGCGGGCGAACACGCCGCGAGCACCCCGAGGGCGCCCGGGCCTACAACGTCTACGGGCTCGTGCTCCCCGCCGGGGACGCCGAGACGCAGGAGCCCTGACCGCGGCGCCTCACCGGGTCGGCCGGCCCGGACAGTACCGCCCGCCGGGCCGTCGAGACCTCGGCTCGGAGGCGACCGGGTGTCAGAAGGGCCGATATGCCTCGCGGGCCAGCTCGAACCCGTGCCCTGACCGCACGTTCCAGCAGGTGAGCCCCGTGCGTCGGCTGAGGCACCGGAAGTCACCCACCACGCTGACCGTGTCGTACTCGAGGGTGCTGCGCTCGGGGTGGAGGACCGCGGGCGGGGGGTCACCGCGGCAGGCGCCCATCGTCGGACCGTCGGGGGGGGCCAGCGTGACCTCGTTCGCGGCCCAGTCGACGTCGCATGGCTCGGTGGGGGTCGGGAGCGGGAAGTCGGCGGTCGCGATGACGCAGTCGAGGAGCTGCTCGTCGCCCTCCCCCTCGACGGAGCACTGGATGTTGCCCGACGGCGTCTCGAAGGCGGTCACCGCCACCCGCCGGGCGTCCCCCGGGTCGGGGACGGACGGGGGCGGCGACGAGGACGGGGGTGCCGCGGGCGTCGACGAGGCTGGCGCCGTCGTCACCGTGGACGTGGCGGGGGCCGGGGGACCGGGATCGCAGGCCGCCAGGCCCGTCGCGGCAGCGAGGACGAACAGGATGCACCGTCCTCCCCCGCGTCGCACGGTTAGCCCTGCGCGCCCGGTCCGGCCGCTGGTGGCGCCGAGGGAGGCGACGAACCGGCCTCGGGCGCAGTCGAACCCGCACCCGGGGTCTGGGCACCGCTCGGCGGCGGGATGGGGGTCTCGCGCTGGCCGAAGTCGACCTTCGGGGCCTCGCGCTGCTCGCCGACGGCCTCGAAGTACTCGGCCCGCTCGATCGTGAAGAGGTTGGCGACGATGTTCGTCGGCACCGTCTCGACCTTGGTGTTCAGGTCGCGGACGGTCGCGTTGTAGTAGCGCCGGGCCGAGGCGATGCGGTCCTCGGTGGAGGTCAGCTCGGCCTGCAGCGCGAGGAAGTTCTCGTTCGCCTTCAGGTCGGGGTAGGCCTCGGCGACGGCGATGAGCCGGCCGAGCGCCTGGCTCAGCATGTTCTCGCTCTCGGCCTGCTGGGCCGGCGACTGGCCGGGCGACATCGCCTGTGCGCGAGCCGAGATGACGTCCTCGAGCGTGCCGCGCTCGTGCGCCGCGTACCCCTTGACGGTCTCGACGAGGTTGCCGATGAGGTCGTGCCGGCGGGTCAGCTCGACGTCGATCTGGCGCCACGCCTCCTGCACGAGGTTGCGCAGCTTGATGAGCCCGTTGTAGGCGGCCACCGCCCACAGCACGAGGGCGAGCACGATGACGACGACGACGATGGTGGCGATCACGAGCGGTCCTCCGGTGGCTGGTGGTGGGGTCGATCGTAGGGCGTGGCGCGCCGGCCCGCCTCAGGCCAGGCCGAGGTCCCCGAGCGAGAAGACGTGCCGGTACTTGAGCCCGGCCTCGGCGAACTTCTCGGCCGCACCGGTGGCGCGGTCCGCGATGGTCGCGACGGCGACGACCGTGGCACCCGCCTCCTGTGCGGCCTGCGCGGCGTCGAGCGGCGAGGCGCCCGTGGTGGAGGTGTCCTCGACGACGAGCACGCGGCGCCCGGCGATCGACGGGCCCTCGATGCGCTGCTGCAGTCCGTGCGCCTTGCCCGCCTTGCGGACGACGAACGCGTCCAGCCGCCCACCGGCCGCGGCGCGCGCGTGGAGCATCGAGGTGGCGACGGGGTCGGCGCCGAGGGTCAGGCCGCCGACCGCGTCGAAGTCGAGGTCGGCGACGAGGTCGAGCATCACCCGGCCGACGAGCGGGCTCGCCTCACCGTCGAGGGTGATGCGGCGCAGGTCGACGTAGTAGTCGGCCTCCTTGCCCGAGGAGAGGGTGACGCGGCCGTGGACCACGGCCTTGTCGCGCACGATGTCGAGGAGGCGGGCACGGTCGGCGGCGATGTCGGTCACGGCCCCCACCGTAGGGGCTCCCCGCGGCCGCCGGGCGAGCGCGTCCGCCGCTCAGGGACGGCGGCGCGGCGGCGTGGTGCCGAAGAAGGCTGCGCCGAGGTCGGTGGAGACCACGCCGGTGCCCCACTCCCCGCCCCAGCCGACGCCGCCGCGCACGAGCGGCTCGTCGTCGGGCTCCGGGTCGGGGTCGGTGCCGTCCCAGACGTCGCCGCCGACGGCGAGGGTCCGGCCGGTGGGGCTGCTGACGACCGCCCGCGCGAGCACCCGGAGCAGGTCGGGGCGCAGCCCGTCGAGCAGGACGCGGGGGCGCCGGCGCTCGGCGAGCACGAGCAGCCGGGCGACCTCGTGGACGTCGTCGGGGTGCAGCCGCGTGCCGGTGAGGAGCAGCCGCTGCACCTCGGCGAGGAGCAGCCCGCGGGCCGCGGACCCCAGCGCGGTCAGGGCGTGGCGGTGCGCCGTCTCCTGCCAGTCGACAGGGCCGGTGCGCAGCAGGTGGCGGTACTCGCGGAGCACCGCCGTCTCGGCGGCGGGTCGCACCCTCCCGAGGGTACGTCCGGGCCGCGGGAACCGGAAGGTCCGAGGCGCCGTCGGACCCCCGCACCACCGACCCCGGAGGAGACCGCGATGACCCAGCCCGTCCCGTCCCAGGCCCCCGAGCTGCGCTGCCCGCTCTGTGCGTGCACCGACTTCCAGCGCGAGGAGTCGCGCCAGGAGTCGCGGTGGGGCTTCACCTCCCACCGGATGACGCTGCTCGTCTGCCGGCGCTGCCGCTACGTCCTGCACTTCTACGACGCCCACTCGATCTTCGACGTCGACTGACGACGCACCGGGCGCACGACGACGGGCCGGCCGCGGAGGGGCGGCCGGCCCGCTGCGTCCGTCGACGGCTCCGGCTCAGCCGGCGGCGGCGTCCATCAGGCGCTCGGCGGCGGCACCGAGCGCCTCCTGCACCTCCGGGTCGTGGTCGTACTGGGCCGCGAGGCCGGCTGCGGTGACGGCGGCGGCCGCGAGCACCTGGCCGTCGTCCCACCCGCGCGGGGGCTTCGGGCGCGGCCAGCGGCGCGGCCACCCGGTGCCGCACCAGTCGTCGATCTCCTCGAGCATCGCGCGCGCCCCACCGCCGTCGCGCCCCCCGACGATGATGATCGAGCTGTAGACGATGCCGCGCATCAGGTCCGCGCCGACCTCGGCCTCGACCGGCGGCAGCGGCTGCGGGTTGAGCGCGACGGCGTCGCCGCGACGCGCGGCGCCCGCGAGCACCGGGCCGTGCGGGATGACGGCGTCCCACGCGCGCGGCGGGATGAGACCGAGCTTCGCGAGCGCCTTCCAGTTCCGAGCCATGGGGGTTCTCCTCGTCCGGGGTCCCGCGAGGTGCGGGGTCACCGGGGAGGAGCGCCGGGCACCGGCGGGTGATACGCCGGCCGGCTCAGCGGCGCCGCAGGGCCTCGACGACCCGGGCGGCGCCACCGCGCACGAGCGGGCGGGGCATCGCCCGGACGAGCGTCGAGAGCACCTTCCACTGTGGGCCCGGCACCGAGACGACCTTCCCGGCCGCGGCGTCGGCCAGCCCCTGGCGGGCCACCTCGTCGGCGTCGAGCCACATCCCGCGCGGCACCCCGGGCAGCCGCATCCGCGCGCGCTCGTGGAACTCGCTGCGGGTCAGGCCGGGGCACACGGCCGTCACGGTGACGCCGGAGCCGCGCAGCTGACCCGCGAGCGCCTCGCTGAACACCGTGACGAAGGACTTCTCGGCGGCGTAGGTCCCGTTCGCCATGAACGAGGCGACCGAGCTGATGTTGACGATGCTCCCCCGGCCGCGCCCGCGCATCGCGCGCCCGGCGGCGTGGCTCGTGAGGAGGACCGCCCGCACCATCACGTCCAGCGCGGCCTCCTCCTGCGCGAGGTCGTTGTCGAGGAAGGGCCGGTGCAGGCCGAAGCCGGCGTTGTTCACCAGGACCTCGACCGGACGGGCCTCGTCGGCGAGCCGCCGGCAGACGTCGTCGGTCTGCGCCCGGTCGGCGAGGTCGGCGACGAGCACCTCGACCCCGACGCCGTGGGCCTGCCGCAGCTCGTCGGCGAGGCGCTCGAGGCGGGCGCGGTCGCGGGCCACGAGGACGACGTCGTGGCCGTCGTGGGCCAGGCGCTGCGCGAACGCGCGGCCGATGCCGGCCGAGGCGCCGGTGACGAGGGCGGTGCTCATCCGGGAACGCTAACCGGCGAGCCATCCGTCGAGGGCCTCGAGGACCTCGGCCGGCGCCTCCTCGGCGCAGAAGTGGCCGCCGGGGACCGCGTGGCCGGCGACGTCGTCGGCGTACCCGCGCCAGACGTCGAGGACGTCGTAGGTGCGGGCGACGAAGCCGCGCTCGCCCCAGAGCGCGAGCAGCGGCGCGGCCACCCGCTCGCCGGCGGCACGGCTCGCGCGGTCGTGCTCGAGGTCGATGCCGAGCGCGGCGCGGTAGTCCTCGCAGCTCGCGTGCACGGTCCCGGGCGTGAAGCAGCGGACGTACTCGGCCACGGCTTCCTCGTCGGGCGCGTGCCCGGGCGCCGACCACCGCCGGAGCTTCTCCCGGAGGAACCACTCGGGGTCGGTGCCGATGAGCCGCTCGGGCAGCCCGTCGGGCTGGGCGAGGAAGAACCAGTGGTAGTAGCCGGTCGCGAAGGCGGCGTCGGTGTGCTCGACCATGTGCAGCGTCGGCACGATGTCGAGGACGGCGAGCCGCTCGACCGCCTCCGGGTGGTCCAGCGCCAGCCGGTGCCCGACCCGGGCGCCGCGGTCGTGGCCGACGACGGCGAACCGGTCGTGGCCGAGCGCGGCCATCACCTCGAGCACGTCCTGCGCCATCGCGCGCTTGGCGTAGCCGGCGTGGTCGGGGCCACCGGGCGGGGTGCTGCTGTCGCCGTAGCCGCGCAGGTCGGGGGCGACGACGGTGTGCCGGCGGGCGAGCGCGGGGGCGACGCGGTCCCAGAGGCGGTGGGTCTGCGGGTAGCCGTGGAGGAGGACGACCGGCGGGCCCTCGCCGCTCACGGCGACGTGGATCCGCGCCCCGTCCGTGTCGACGTCCGTCGTGCGCACCGCCGCTGCGTCCATCACCCGATCCTCACACCCGGGGCCGTCGGAGGTGCTCGTTAGGGTTGGCGGCGTGCGCATCGCCACCTGGAACGTCAACTCCATCCGCTCCCGCATCGACCGCGTCGAGGCCTGGCTCCAGCGCACCGACGTCGACGTGCTCGCCATGCAGGAGACCAAGGCCCGCGAGGACCAGTTCCCGTTCGACCGCTTCGAGGCGCTCGGCTACGAGGTCGCCCACCACGGGCTGAACCAGTGGAACGGCGTCGCGGTCCTGTCGCGGGTGGGGCTCACGGACGTGCAGGTCGGCTTCGACGGCGACCCCGGATGGGGCGAGCCGCTCGCGCCCGAGGCGCGCGCCATCGGAGCGACCTGCGGCGGCGTGCGGTTCTGGTCGGTGTACGTGCCGAACGGCCGCGCCCTCGAGGACCCGCACATGGCCTACAAGCTGGCCTGGCTCGGGCAGCTGCGGGACCGCGCCGTCGAGTGGGCCGCCGACGGCACGCCGGTCGCCCTCTGCGGGGACTGGAACATCGCGCCGCAGGACGAGGACGTCTGGTCGATGGAGTATTACCTCGACAAGTCCCACGTCAGCCCGCCCGAGCGCGCCGCGTTCCACGCGTTCCTCGAGGCCGGGTTCGTCGACGTCGTGCGCCCGCACACCCCCGGCGCCTACACGTACTGGGACTACCAGCGCCTCGCGTTCCCCAAGAAGCGCGGGATGCGCATCGACTTCGTGCTCGGCTCGCCGTCGTTCGCGGCCCGCGTGGCCGGCGCGGCCATCGACCGCGAGGAGCGCAAGGGCACCGGCGCCAGCGACCACGCCCCGGTCGTCGTCGAGCTCGACGCCTGAGCGGGGCCCGGGCGTCGAACGTCCGGCCGCGGGGGCTGACGGACGTCGGGGGTCGGGGTTACCGTGCCGGGATGACCCGTCCGCCCCACGAGAACGTCGCGACGGTCCTCGTCGACCCGGCGGTGCTCGCTGCCCTCGAGGTGAGCCTGATGCACCTCGACCTGCGGGTGTGGCCGATGGCGACGGCACCGATCTGCGAGGACGGCCCGCGCCAGGCGTTCCAGTACCGCCGGCGGGTCGTGGAGGCACGCCGCGGGGCCTGGGACGACGCCGCCGACTGGGTGCCGGCGTGGATCTCCTTCGGCGGCTCCTGGCGCCAGGGCGCCGAGCCGCTGCCGTGGGCGGCGCACGCCGCGTTGTGGGACGAGCTGGCGCGCTGGGGGTCGCACGTGCGCTACCGCAAGTGCCTCACCGGGGTCGCGCCCCTGCCGGTGCCGGTCGGCGTCGACGGCGAGGGGTCGGGCCCGAGCCTGCGCCACGCCTGAGGCACCGCCTCAGACCTGCTCGCGGGGGCAGAACCAGGTCGTGCGGCCGCCCACCGTGGCGCGGCGCATCTCGGCCCCGCAGCGCGGGCAGTGCCCGTCGGCGCCCCGGTGCGGCACGACCTCGAGCGTGTGCACCCCGCCCTGCCGCACCGCGGTGCGCACCGCCGAGCGCAGCCTCCGCCGCAGCCCGTCGAGCTCCTCGACGGTCAGCTCTCCCGCCGGCCGCCGCGGGTCGAGCCGGGCCTGCCAGAGCACCTCGTCGGCGAGCAGGTTCCCCACCCCCGCGATGGTGGTCTGGTCGAGCAGCCGGGCCTTGAGCGGCAGCCGCCCCCGCCCGACCCGCTCGCGGAACTCCTCGCGCCCCACCTCCGCGGCGTCGGGTCCGAGCGCGTCGACGTCGGGGTCCAGCCGCACCCGGCCGAGCCGGCGCGGGTCGAGGAGGCGCAGCATCCCGCCGTCCTCGAAGACCAGCGAGAAGCGGAACCAGACCTCCCGGCGGCGGCTCGGGTCGGCGCGCCGGCCGGTGCCCTGGTAGTCCCCACCCTCGGCCACGCCACCGGGACCGCTGACGAGGATGCGCCCGCTCATCCCGAGGTGGATGCCGAGGGTCGGCGCCGCGACGCCCGACACCTCGCACCACATCGACTTCCCCCGCCGGTGCGCCGCCGTCAGGTGCCGGCCGACGAGGGCGTCGCGGATCTCGCCGGGCCGGTGCGGCCGGCACTCCCAGGTGTCGGAGTCGTCGACGTCGACGACGGTGCGCTGCAGGCCCGCCCGTTCGATGACGGCGCGGGCGGACTCGACCTCGGGAAGCTCGGGCATCCGCCGGTCAGCCGCGGGTGAGGATGCCCGCGGCGTACGACGCCTGGCCCACGTGCTGGGTGGCGTCGTTGAGCGCGCTGACGAGGCGCACGGCCAGGGTGACCGGCGGGTCCCAGTCCTCGTCGACGACCCGGTCGAGCTCGGCATCGGTGACCGTTCCGAGGGCGTCGGCGACGAGGGCGTGCGTGGCGTCGAAGTAGCCGCGCAGGTCGGCCGCGGAGGCGCGGACCGCGAGGACGTCGTCGTACGACATGCCGTACCCGTGGGCGCTGGCCGGGAAGGGCAGCCCGAACCGGTCGAACCAGCCGTCGCTCGTCCACGCGACGTCGCGGTCGAAGGCGTCGGCGACGTGGGTGTCGAGGACGCGGGTCAGGTGCCAGATCAGCCAGGCGACGGTGTTGGCGCCCTCGGCCGGCGGCTCGGCGAGCCGCTCCTCGGGGGTGTCCTCGAGCAGCCCGTGCACGGTCTCTCGCACGCGGTCGAGGGTGTCGAGGAGGAGGTCGCTCGTGGTGGCCATGGGCCGACGCTACCCGCGGGCGGCGAGGGCGAACCCCTCCGGCCGGGAGGCGTCCGGGCGGTGGGCGGCCCGGCCGAGGGTGAGCGCCAGCAGGGCTCCGAGCGCCGCGGCGCCGGCCGCCCCGCGGAAGACGGACGACACCTGGACGACGGCCGCCTCCCGCAGCGCGTCGGTGTCGGTGGGGTCGGGCAGCGCGGCGACCGCGCCGTAGTACGCGTGCAGCCCGACGGCGGTGAGCAGCGCGAGCCCGACGACCATCCCGACCATCCGGGCGACGACGACGAGGGCCGAGGCGGTTCCGTGCGTCTCCTCGGAGGACTCCGCGAGCGCGGCGTCGTTGACGGGCGCCAGGGCCAGGCCTATGCCGAGGCCCGTCACGGCGAGCACGAGCGTCGAGGTCCACTGCTCGAGCGACCCGCTGCCCCACGTCGACATCACCGCGAGTCCCGTTGCCGTGAGGGCCAGTCCGACACCGGCGATGATGCCCGCGCCGACCCGGCGCAGCAGCCAGCCACCGGCCAGCGCGCCGACGGGCACGGCCACGAGGAAGCGGACGAGCACGAGCGCCGCCTCCCCCTGGTCGGTGGTGTGGACGAGCCGGGCGAGCAGCGGCACGTCGACGACGACCGCGACGAGCGCGACCCCGACGAGCAGCGAGACGCCGAGGGCGCGCACCAGCCGGCCGCGGACGAGCCCCCGGGGCACGAGCGGCGCCACCGCGCGGCGGTGGTGGACGAGGTAGGCGAGCACCAGGAGGACGGCCACCGGGAGGAGCGCGTAGCCGAGCGGCCCGACGACCTCGCGCTCGGGCTCGGCGGCGGCGAAGGTGAGGACGACGCATCCGAGCGCCCCGCCGACGAGCGCGGCCCCGAGCAGGTCGACCCGCCGCAGCGCCGCCCAACGGCCGTGCATCACGGCGGCGAGCGCCAGGACCGTGAGCACCACCGCCACCCCACCGACGGGCGTCGCCAGCCGCGAGGTCGCGTCGCCGAAGGGGACGAAGGGCACCCCCAGCTCGACGCTCGTCGCCAGCGACTCCGGCGCCGCCAGCGCGAGCCATCCGGTGGCCACGGCCAGCGCACCGAGCACGGTCGGCAGCACGCGCGGGCGCCGCACCCCGCCCCCGCCGGTGACGACCACGGCCACCGCGAGCACCACCCCGGCGAGCGCCCCGACCCAGAAGATGGCGCGCCAGTCGGCGACGACGAGCACCGCCGCCCCCAGCACCGGCCCGAGCACCGACCCCAGCTCCTGGACGGCGCCCACCACACCGAGCGGCACGCCGCGCCGCCCGGCCGGCCAGAGGTCGGCGACGAGCGCGAGGGTGGCCGGCACCAGGCCGCCGCCGCCCACGCCCTGGACCACCCGGCCCGCCACCAGCACCGGCAGCTCGACGGCGAGCGCGGTGACCATCGACCCGACGACGAAGACGGCGAGGCAGCCGAGGAGGACGCGGCGCCGGTCGACGAGGTCGGCCAGCCGCCCGACGAGGGGCAGGACCGCGACGTAACCCAGGAGGAAGCCGGAGACGATGGGGGTCGCGCGCTGGAGGGAGTCGATGCCCACGCCGACACCGCGCATCATGTCGGTGAGCGCCAGGACGACGACGTAGGTGTCGGCGGCGGCGAGCGCGACGGCGACGGAGGCCGCGCCGAGCAGCGCCCTAGGGGCGGGTGATCTCAACGGGCGAGCCGTAGTCGGTGAGGGTGAGCGTGTACGTCGACGTCGTGCCCTCGAAGAACGGGCCGACGAGGGTGGCGGTGCGGAGCTGGTCGGCCTCGGTGAGCGCGAAGGTGACCTTGTACGTGCCGGTACCGTCGCCGAGGTGGAAGAGGTCCGAGACCTCCTGCGCCGGAAGCGTTCCGGAGATCTGGGTGAGGACCTCCTTGCCGGCCCGGACCTGCCCGCCGGTCGTCGGCGACGCGGTCTTCGGCAGCAGCCCGGCGATGCCGGCGGCGGGGTCGAAGAAGGTGGCCGGGTTGGGGGCGTTGAGCGTCGAGAGGTCGAACTTCTCGAAGTCGGGGGTGAAGAGCTTGAGGTAGGCGTCCTTCCCGACGGCGATGACGTCGACCGTCGCCGCGACGCCGCGCACCGTGCCCGTGATCGTGCCCTTGAACTTCGGCTCGGCGGCGTCGACGACGCCCTGCCCCTTGGCGGCGCTCACGCCGTTCTGCGTGGCCGGGACGTCGGTGCTCGTCAGGTCGAGGGTCAGCGAGCCGGCCTTCTCGAGCGCGGTCCGGGCGGCGGCGAGGCGCTCGGCCGGGGGCTTGGCGGGCGCGTCCTCGGCGCCGCCACCACAGCCCGCGGCGAGGAGGGTGGCCGCGGCCAGGGCGGCGAGGAACGGACGGCGGCGCATGGCGGCAGGGTAACCGCCACGCGCCGCCCCGGGGATCAGGTCAGGGTGAGCCCGTCGCCCGATCCGTCGACGTCGACGCCCACGGTGTCGCCGTCGCGCACGTCGCCGGCGAGGAGAGCGGTCGCCAGGCGGTCGCCGATCTCGCGCTGGACGAGGCGGCGCAGGGGGCGGGCGCCGAACGCGGGGTCGTACCCGGTGCGGGCCAGCCAGGCCTTCGCGTCGTCGGTGACGGCGAGGTCGATCCGCCGGTCGGCGAGCCGTGCCGACAGCGCGCGCACCTGGAGGTCGACGATGTGCGCGAGCTCGTCGGTGGAGAGCGGGTCGAAGACGACCACCTCGTCGAGCCGGTTGAGGAACTCGGGCTTGAAGGCGCCACGGACCGCCGCCATCACGGCCTCGCGCCGGTCGCCCGGGTCGAGCAGCGGGTCGACGAGGTACTGCGAGCCCAGGTTCGAGGTCATCACGAGGATGACGTTGCGGAAGTCGACGGTGCGGCCCTGGCCGTCGGTGAGCCGGCCGTCGTCGAGGACCTGCAGGAGGATGTCGAAGGTCTCGGGGTGCGCCTTCTCGACCTCGTCGAGCAGCACCACCGAGTACGGGCGGCGGCGCACGGCCTCGGTGAGCTGGCCGCCCTCCTCGTACCCGACGTAGCCGGGCGGGGCGCCGATGAGCCGGGCCACCGCGTGCCGCTCCGAGTACTCGGACATGTCGAGGCGGACCATCGCCCGCTCGTCGTCGAACAGGAAGTCCGCCAACGACTTCGCGAGCTCGGTCTTGCCGACGCCGGTGGGCCCGAGGAAGAGGAAGGAGCCGGTGGGCCGGTCGGGGTCGGCGATGCCGGCGCGGCTGCGGCGGACGGCGTCGGAGACGGCACGCACGGCCTCGGCCTGGCCGATGAGCCGGGAGCCGATGATCGTCTCCATCGACAGCAGCTTCTCGGTCTCTCCCTGGAGCAGCCGCCCGGCGGGGATGCCGGTCCAGGCGGCGATGACCTCGGCGATGTCGTCGGCGCCGACCCGCTCCTTGACCATGAGGTCGTCGGCGGCGGCCGCGGACTCGGCGGCCTGGGCGGCCTCGATCTCGCGCTCGAGGGCGGGGATCTCGCCGTTCTGCAGCCGGCCGGCGGCGCCGAAGTCCCCCTCGCGGTACGCGACGCTGAACTGGGTCCGCAGGTCGTCGAGGCGGGCCTTGAGCTCGCCCACGCGGTTGAGGCCCTCCTTCTCGGCCTCCCAGCGGGCGGTCAGCGCGGCGAGCTCCTCGGTGCGGTCGGCGAGGTCGGCGCGCAGCCGCTCGAGCCGCTCGCGCGAGGCGTCGTCGGTCTCCTTGGCGAGGTGCAGCTCCTCCATCCGCAGCCGGTCGACGGCCCGGCGCAGCACGTCGATCTCGACCGGGCTGGAGTCGATCTCCATCCGCAGGCGGGACGCGGCCTCGTCGACGAGGTCGATCGCCTTGTCGGGCAGCTGTCGTCCGGTGATGTAGCGGTCCGAGAGCGAGGCCGCGGCCACGAGCGCGGAGTCCTCGATCTCGACCTTGTGGTGCGCCTCGTAGCGCTCCTTGAGGCCGCGGAGGATGGCGACGGTGTCCTCGACGGACGGCTCGCCGACGAAGACCTGCTGGAACCGGCGCTCGAGCGCGGGGTCCTTCTCGACGTGCTCGCGGTACTCGTCCAGGGTCGTGGCGCCGACGAGGCGCAGCTCGCCGCGGGCCAGCATCGGCTTGAGCATGTTGCTCGCGTCCATCGCGGACTCGCCGGTGGCGCCGGCCCCGACGACGGTGTGCAGCTCGTCGATGAACGTGACGACCTCGCCGTCCGAGCCCTTGATCTCCTCGAGGACGGCCTTGAGGCGCTCCTCGAACTCGCCGCGGTACTTGGCGCCGGCGACCATCGCGCCGAGGTCGAGGCTCACGAGCCGCTTGCCGCGCAACGACTCCGGGACGTCGCCGTCGACGATGCGCTGCGCCAGTCCCTCGACGACGGCGGTCTTGCCGACGCCGGGCTCGCCGATGAGGACGGGGTTGTTCTTGGTGCGCCGGGAGAGGACCTGGACGACCCGGCGGATCTCGTCGTCCCGGCCGATGACGGGGTCGAGCCGGCCGTCGCGGGCGGCCTGGGTGAGGTCGGTGCCGTACTGGGCCAGGGCCTCGCCGCCCTCGACGGGGGTCTCGGAGGTGACCTGGCGGCCGCCGCGCAGCTCGGTGATGCGCCGCTCCATGTCGGCGGCGCCGCGCTTCTCGACGGCCGCGAGGTGGCCGGTCTCGGCGAGCGCCAGCAGGACGAGGTCGAGGGCGAGGAAGGTGTCGCTCTTCGCGCGCATGAGGGTGTCGGCCTGCTGGAGGACGGCGACCAGGTCGCGCCCGGGGGTCGGGGTGGCCGCAGCGCCGCTCGTCCTCGGCAGGGCGCGCAGGCGGGCGTCGGCCTGCGCGAGGACGTGCGCGGCGCCGGTGCCGGCGGCGGTGAGCAGCGCGTCGGCCATCGGGGTGTCAAGGCGGACGACGGCGCTGGTGAGGTGGTCGGGGGTGATCTCGGGGTGGCCGTCGGTCTGCGCGGCCCGCTGGGCGAGGGCGAGGGCCTCGGCGACCTTCGTCGTCGGCTTCAGCTCCATGCGTGCGTGTCTCCTGGTCGTGCGGTCGGGGCGTCATCGAGGTCAACGCTCACCAAAGTTGAGTGTATTCCGCTCAGCCCTGTCGCGCGACCGGATCAGGGGACCGGCCCGGGTCAGCCGGCGGGGTCCGGGTCGTACCAGCCACCGCGCTCGTCGGCGAGGGCCGCGAACCGGTCCCGCAGCCCCTGGGCGACCGGGCGGCTCTCGTCGACGACGTTCTCCTCGCGGACGTACACGCCCCACTCGTGGTCCTCGGCGTCGTCCTCTCCGGCCAGCGCCTCGCGCACGACCCGGACGTCGTCGAAGCCGTCCTCGCGCAGGCCGTCGGCCACGTCCTCGGCGGTCTCGCGGTCGGGGAAGACGATGAGGTGCTCGGTCACGCGCCAAGTATGGACGCGCAGGCAGGCCCTGCGCGGGTGGCGCGACCGCGGCCCGGGAGCCCCCGGTAGCGTCGCCGCATGAGCGCCGCGACGACGACCTCGACCGCCCCGACCTCCGCCGACCGCCTGCGCCAGGTGGGCGTCACGCTCGCCGAGGTGTTCTGCGTCGTCGGCACGCTCGTCGGCGTCGGCGTCATCGGCACCCGCGTCGAGGAGTCCTCCGGCGGGGCGCTCGCCGCCGACGCCACCTACGTCGCGCCGGCCGGCCCCGCCTTCTCCATCTGGTCCGTGATCTACGCCGGCCTGCTCGGCTACACGGTGTGGCAGTGGCTGCCCGGGCAGGCCACCGACCGCCGGCACCGGAGCATCGGGTGGCTCGCCGCCGTCTCGATGGTGCTCAACGCCGCCTGGCTGCTCGTGACGCAGCAGTCCTGGCTGTGGGCGAGCGTCGTCGTCATCATCGCCCTCTGGGCCACGCTCGTCGTGCTCGTGCTGCGGCTCCAGGAGCACCCGTCCTACGGCACCCCCGAGACCGTGCTCGTCGACGGCACCTTCGGCCTCTACCTCGGCTGGGTGTCGGTGGCGACCTTCGCCAACATCGTGGCGACGGTCTCGGCCTCCGGGGTCGACCTCGACGGCACGGCCGGCGTCGTCGTCGCCCTCGTGGTGCTCGCCGTCGTCGCCGCGCTCGGCACCTGGCTGGCCCGGCGCCTGGGCGGCCGGTGGGCGGTCGCGGCCGCCATCGCCTGGGGCCTGGCGTGGCTGGCGTGGGGCCGGCTCACCGACGAGCCCTCGTCGGCGCTCGTGGCCCTCGGTGCGATCGCCGCCGCGGTGGTCGTCGTCACCGCCACGGCGAGGGTGCGCACCCGACGCACGGCCTGAGCAGGGTCGACGCCCGGTCAGCGGGTCTGCACCGTTTCCCCCGTTCGCGGGCCCGAGGGGGCACGGTGGGGCATGGACACGACCCAGCGCAGCACCACCGTCGCCCTCCCCCGGCCCTCGCGCCGCACCGCCGTGGCCGCCACCGCCCTCGGCGCCGCCGCCCTCCTCGTGGCCCCTGACCGCGCCGACGCCCACGGGCGCGGGCACGGCGGCCGGCTCCCCGAGACCGTCCGCCTGCCCGACGGGATCCAGCCGGAGGGCATCACCTCCGGCCCCGGCACCCGCTTCTACGTCGGCTCCCTCAACGACGGACGCATCGTCACCGGCGACCTGGCCAAGGGCTCGCGCTCGGTGCGCGTGCTCCTCCCCGGAGCCACCGGTCGCCAGCTGCGCGGCCTGCGCTGGGACGGCCGCTCCGGCCTCGTCTGGGCCGTCGGCAACGTGGGCACCGTGGCGCACGTGTGGGCCGTCGATGCCCGGCGCGGCACGGTCGTGGCCGATGTCGTCGTCCCCGGCGGCGGCTTCCTCAACGACCTCGACGTCACGCAGCGGACCGTCTGGGTCACCGACTCGCGCGTCGACCGGCTCACCGCCATCGACCTCGACCGTCGCGGCCGGCCCGCCTCCACGACACCGCGATTCGTGCCGCTCACCGGCGCGTGGCCCGGCTACGACGGCACGAACCTGGCGGCCAACGGCATCCGCGTCACCCGGGGCGTGGCCCTCCTCGACCACAGCTCCGCGGGCGGGCTCTGGGCCGCCGACCCCCGCACCGGCCGGGTCCGCGAGGTCCCGGTCTCCGGCGGCCCGGGCATCGTCGGCGGCGACGGCCTCGAGCTGCGCGGCTCGACGCTCTACGTCGTGCGCGGCAGCGGGCAGGCCGAGGTGTCGGTGCTCTCGCTGTCCTGCGGTCACCGCGGATGGGCGGCGCGCTGGCGCGGTGCCCTGACCGACCCGACCCTCGACGTGCCGTCGACGGCCACCCTGGCCGGTGGCGCGCTCTGGGCCGTCAACGCCCGCTTCGGGGTCGCCTCGCCGGCCACGGCGCGCTACTGGGTCACCCGCCTCCCGGCCCGCTGACCCGGCCGGTCCGCCCCGCCGAGATCAGGTGACACGCAGGAGGTCGAGGCAGATCGCCGGCCAGTCACCTGATCTCGACGGATGGTCGGCGCTCAGACGCGCCGGGCCACGAGGTCGAGCAGGGCGAGGAAACCACCCGGCGCCCACGCGGCGCGGCCGACGAACAACCCGTCGACCCCGGTGTCGAGCAGCGCCTCCGCGTTCGCGGGGTCCACGCTCCCGCCGTACAGGACCGGGACGCCGGCGTCGGGGGCGAGGGAGGTGAGCTCGGCACGCAGGGCGTCGACCACCGGGGCGACATCGGCCGGATCGGCCGGACGCCCCCCCACCCCGATCGACCACACCGGTTCGTAGGCCACGAGGACCCGGCGCGCACCGTCGGGCTCGAGCCCGGAGAGGGCCGACCGCACCTGGTCGAGTACGTGGTCGAGGTGCTCACCTCGCTCGCGCACCGCCGGGGGCTCGCCGACGCAGAGCAGCAGCACCAGCCCGCCGTCGAGGACCGCACGGGCCTTGCGGGTCACCACCGCGTCGTCCTCGGCGAGACCCCGCCGGCGCTCGGAGTGCCCGACCTCGACGAGGACGGCGCCGGCGTCCCGCACCTGCGCCATCGACACCTCCCCCGTCCACTCCGGATCCGCCGACCAGTGCGCGTCCTGCGCACCGACGCCCAGCCGGTGCCCGGGAGGGACGGCGTCGCGCACCGACGCCAACGCCGTGTGGGAGGGCAGCACGAACGCGTCGACACCGTCGGGCACCGGCACCGCCGTCACCTCGCCGACCCACGCCCGCGCCTCGGCGAGGGTCTTCGTCATCTTCCAGCTCGTGCCGAGCCACACGCTCAGCAGCCCTCGTAGGCCGAGATGACCTCCACCTTCTCCTGCGACGGCGACGCGGGGTCGAACTCGTAGCCGAGCCACTCGCGGGCCAGCCGCCGGGCCAGCTGGAGGCCGACGACGCGCTGCCCGAAGGTGAGCACCTGGCAGTCGTTCGAGAGCACCGAGCGCTCGACGCTGAACGAGTCGTGGGCCACGGTGGCCCGGATGCCGGGCACCTTGTTGGCGGCGATGGCGACCCCGATCCCCGTGCCGCACACGAGGATCGCCCGGTCCGCCCGGCCGTCGCGGATGGCCTCCGCGGCCCGGATGGCGACCTCGCCGTACGACTCCGACTCCAGGTCCTCGGCCGTCACTCCCAGGTCCTCGACGGCCGACACCCGCGGGTCGTCACGCAGGTCCGCCAGGAGCACCTCCTTGTAGTCGAAGCCGGCGACGTCGGACCCGACGAGCATCCGGTACGGGGCGCTCACGACGCACCGCCCGCACTGCCGACGCTCTCGCCCGCCAGGACGGAGCCCACGGCGGTCACGATGAGGCCCAACGACACGGCCCCGGCGTCCGGGGTGCCGATGCTTCGTTCGGCCAGCGGCCGCGCGCGCCCCAGCCTCGGTGTCAGGGAGGCCGTCTCGTGGGCCGCGTCGACCGCGGCCGAGGCCGCCACCATCCACGCCCCACCGAGGTCGTCCCCGGCGGTGACCCGCGCCTGCAGGGTGTCGACGAAGGGGACCAGCGCGTCGACGAGCGTCTTGTCGCCCACCTGCGCCCCACCGGCGGCCTGCACCGCGTCGAGTCCCCGGGCGACGGCCGCCGCCACGACCTCGGCGGTGACCTCCTGCTCGTTGCCGAGCTCCGCACCGACACCGGAGAGCAGGATGCCCCAGAGGATGCCGCTCGTCCCACCGGCCCTGTCCCCGAACGCGTCCGCCGCCGCGGCGAGCACCGCACCCGCACCACCGGCTGCTCCGTGCGCGGCCTCGCGGGCGGCGCGGCAGCCGCGGACCATCCCGATGCCGTGGTCCCCGTCGCCGGCGATCGCGTCGATCCGGCCGAGCTCGTCCTCGTTGTCCTCGACGGCTCGCGTCATCGCGTCGAGCGCGGCACGCACCCGGGGCACGGCGGCGAGCGAGGCCTCGCTCGCGGTGACGTCGACGGCGTGCTCGTCGGCCGCCGACGCCACCTCGACCGCCTCGTACGTCGGCAGCTCACCGACGTCCCCGCGCCGGAAGGCCGCGGTGTCGGCCGGTGCCACCCAAAGCTCCTCGAGCCCGCCGTCGAGCCAGGTGACCGACAGCGAGCACCCGGCCATGTCGAGGCTCGTCACGAGCTCACCGACCTCGGGCTGGACCGCCTCGACCCCGGCCTCCTCGAGCAGCCGGGCGACGTGCCCGTACAGGACGAACAGCTCCTCGTACTTCGTGGCCCCGAGCCCGTTGACGAGCACGGCCGCGCGCCCCGAGGCGTCGGCAGGCCTCTCGGACAGGACCGTCGAGACGAGCGCGGCGGCCAGCTCGGGCGCCGGCATCCACGGCGCGGACGATATGCCCGGCTCGCCGTGGATGCCGAGGCCGAAGTCCATCCGGCCGTCCTCGACGTGGAACAGCGCGTCGTCCCGGCCCGGCAGCGTGCAGCCGTCGAAGGCGACGCCGTAGGAGTACGTTCGGTCGTTCGCCAGGCGCATGAGCCGCTCGACCTCGTCGAGGGGGTCTCCCCGGTCGGCCGCGGCACCGCCCACCTTGTAGACGGTGAAGGTGCCGGCGATCCCCCGGCGGCGGTCCTTCTCCTCGACGGGCGCCGACGCGACGTCGTCGGTGACGGACACGATGCGGGTGTCGATGCCCTCCTCGACCAGGCGCTTCTGCGCCGCACCGAAGTTCAGCCGGTCGCCGGCGTAGTTGCCGAACGACAGGACGACACCGCCGCCGCCGCTCGCGGCCCGCGCGACCCGGTAGACCTGCTCGGTCGAGGGCGAGGTGAAGACGTCACCGAGCACCGCACCGTCGGCGAACCCCGCGCCCGTGACGCCGGAGTAGGACGGGTAGTGGCCGGAGCCGCCGCCGACGACGAGGCTCACCTTGCCGGCGCCCGGACCGCCGCGGCGGACGAAGCCGGCCGCACCCGGGACGCGGCGCACGTAGCGCGCGTAGGCGCGGGCGAACCCGGCGATGACCTCCTCCTTGAACTGGGACGGGTCGTCGTGGATGTGCGTCATGGCAGGCCCTTCCGCGGCCGGTGGGGGTGTGGGGCGGGGCGGCCGGTCCCGATGCACACAGGCACCGGCCGCCCCGGGTCGGGGACGCGGGGGTGTCACGCGCGGCTGGTCGCGCGGACGCCCCGCGACGTCACTCGGAGAGGACGAAGTTGTCGAGCTTGTCGACGTTGTCCTTGGTGATGAGCACGCAGTCGATGGCCTGCTTCTCCGTCGAGGCGCCGGTCTTGCCGCCCTTGAGGAAGGCGTCGGCCTGCTGCACGGCGAGGGTCGTGCCCTGGACGATGGGCTGCAGGACGGTCGCGACCATCTCGCCGGCCTTCACCGCGTCCGCGGCGTCCTGGTTGCCGTCGAAGCCGAGGACCTTGACCTTGTCGAGCTTGCCGGCGTCCTTGAGCGCCTGGATCGCACCGAGCGCCATCTCGTCGTTGCCGGAGACGACACCCACGATGTTCGGGTGCGCCCGGAGCATGATCTCCATCTTCGCCTTGCCCTCGGCGCGGTCCCAGTTCGCGGTCTCCTTCTGGACCAGCTTGAGGTCGGGGTACTGCGAGATGACCTCGGTGTAGCCGTCCGAGCGGACCTGGGCGTTGTTGTCGGTCGGGTTGCCGAAGAGCTCGACGTACTCGCCCTTCTCACCGACCGACTCGACCCACGACTGCGCACCGAGCGTCGCGCCCTGCGCGTTGTTCGAGACGATCTGGCTCTTGGCGATGCCCTGGTCGGCGATCTCGGCGTTGACGAGGAACACGGGGATGCCCGCGTCGGTCGCCTTCTTCACGGCACCGACCGACTCGTCGGCCCCGGCGGGGTCGAGGATGATCGCCTTGACCTTCTTGGAGATCGCGCCGTCGATGAACTGGTTCTGCTTGTCGGCGTCGTTGCCGTGGGCGTCGACCGTCGTCTGGTAGCCGAGCTTCTTCGCCTCGGCGACGGCGGTGTCGACCTCCGCCTTCCAGTACGGGTTCGACGGGTCGACCGTGATGACGGCGATCGTGCCGCCACCGCCGCCCGAGCCGCCCGCGGCGGCGGAACCGGAGGAGGACGAGCCGCTGTCGGACGAGCCGCACGCGGCGAGCCCGACCGTGACGACGAGCGCGGCTGCCGCCGTCGTGAGCTTGCGGAACATGGGATTCCTTTCGGGGGGAGGGGTGGTGCGGGTCCCGGTGGGTGCCGCACCCCTCACTGGTGCGGCACCCACCGAGGTCAGGCAGGACGCGGCGCGCCCGGCCGGTTCGTGGCGGCGGCGACCTTGCGCAGGGCCCGCCGCTTCTGGAGCGACTGCTGCAGCTGGTCGACCGCGACGGCGAGGATGATCACCGCGCCCTTGATGACCTGCTGCCAGAAGACCGAGACCCCGACGAGCACGAGCCCGTCGACGAGGAAGCCGATGACGAAGGCGCCGATGAGCGTGCCGCGGATGGTGCCGCGCCCGCCGGAGAGGGCGGCGCCACCGATGACGACCGCGGCGATGGCGTTCAGCTCGTAGAACTCGCCGGCGCGCGGGGTGGCGGCGGGCAGGTCGGCCGTGAGCAGCAGGCCGACCGTCGCGGCGCACAGCCCGGAGAGCACGTAGACGACCGTCTGCACCCGCTTGACCGGGACGCCGGACAGCTCGGCAGCCCGCTCGTTGCCACCGGTGGCGTAGAGCCAGCGGCCGAACGCGGTCCGGTTGAGCAGCAACGAGAACACGACGGCGAAGACGACCATGAACCACACGGGCATCGGGATGCCGAGGGGCGCGCTGGCCAGGAACGAGACGAACCCCGTGTTGCCGAGGCCCTCCTCGCCCTGGAGCTTGGTGAAGGTCTCGCCGTTCGTGATGAGCAGGGCGATGCCGCGGGCGACGTAGAGCATCCCGAGCGTCGCGATGAACGGTGCGACGTTCAGCTTCGAGACGAGGACGCCGTTGAGCCACCCCACGAAGGCGCCGATGAGGACCGCCGCCGCGATGACCACCCAGACCGGCGGGTAGGCGACGAGCTGGGTCAGCGGCATGTCCCAGCCCTGGAGGAGGTAGCCGGCGACGACGCCGGTGACCCCCACGGTCGAGCCGACCGACAGGTCGATGCCGCCGTTGAGGATCACCATGAGCATCCCGATGGCGAGGATCGCGTTCATCGCGACGTGCCGCGTCATCAGGATGAGGTTCGAGGGATCGAGGAAGTTCGGGGACAGCGACGCGAAGATCACGACGATGATCGCGAGCGCGATGAGCGCCCGGCCCTCCACGAGCAGGGCGTTCCAGTTGACCTTGCGGAACCGGCCGGCGGGCGGCGGTGTCGCGGCCGGGCGGGTCTCGCGCGGCGGGGCGAGGGTGTCACTCACTGTCGGGCTCCTTCGGGTGGACGTCGCCGCCGGCCTCGCCGGCAGCGGCCATGACTTCTTCGCGGGTGCAGGTGCGGGGGTCGAACTCGCGCACGACCCGGCCCTTGGACATGACGACGACCCGGTGCGACGCGGTCAGCGCCTCACCGATCTCGGAGGTGACGTAGAGGACGGCCAGGCCGCGCTCGGCCTCGCGGAAGAGGAGGCTGAAGATCTCGCCCTTGGCGCCGACGTCGATGCCGCGGGTGGGCTCGTCGAGGAGCAGCACCTTGGGGCGGGTCAGCAGCATCTTCCCGATGACGACCTTCTGCTGGTTGCCGCCGGAGAGCGAGGTGATGAGCGCCTCGGGGCCGGCCGTCTTGACCCGCACGTCGCGGATCTGGTCGTCGATGCCGCCGCGTTCGTGCTTGCGCGAGACGAACCCGCGGCGTACCGCGCCGAGCAGGCTGGCCAGGGACAGGTTCTGCCCCACCGTCATCAGCTGCACGAGGCCGTCGCGCTGGCGGTCCTCGGGGACCAGCCCGATCCCGAGGGCGATCCGCTCCTGGATCGAGTGGCCGGCCAGGTCGGTGCCGCCGAGGACGGCGCGTCCGGACGCGATCGGCTCCCGGCCGGAGAGGGCCTCCATCAGCTCGGTGCGCCCGGCGCCCATCAGCCCGTACACGGCGACGATCTCGCCGGCGCGCACGTCGATGTTCACCCCGTCGACGGCCAGCCGGCCGCCGGCGTCGGGGTCGACGACCCGCACGTCCTCGACGCTGAGGGCGACCTCGCCGAAGTCGCGCGGGGTGTCGGTGAAGTCGTACTCGGCCTCACGCCCGACCATCGCCCCGACGACCCACGGGAGGGTCAGCCCCTCGGCGTCGCGGTCGGCCACGAGCTCGCCGTCGCGGAAGACGACCGCGTGGTCGGCGACCTCGATGGCCTCCTCGAGGTGGTGGCTGATGTAGACGATCGCGACGCCGTCGGCGGTCAGGTCGTGGATGACCTTGAAGAGCACCTCGACCTCGGCCGCGGACAGCGCCGAGGTCGGCTCGTCCATGATGAGGATGCGAGCGTCGGCCGCCAGCGCCCGGGCGATCTCGACGATCTGCTGCTGGCCCAGGCGCAGGTCCGCGACGAGGGTCGAGGGGTGGATCGGCTCCTCGAGTCGCTCCATCAGCTCGCGCGTGATCCGGGCCTCGCGCCCGTAGTCGACGTCACCGCGACGGGTCCGCAGCTCGCGGCCGATGAAGATGTTGTCGCGCACCGACAGGTTCGGGCAGAGGTTGAGCTCCTGGTGGATGATCGCGATGCCGCGGGCCACCGCGTCGGTCGTCGACGCCAGCTCGACCGGCTCGCCGTCGAGCTCGAGCACGCCACCGGTGGGCTGCTCCACGCCGGACATGATCTTCATGAGCGTGGACTTGCCGGCACCGTTCTCGCCGAACAGGACCGTCACCTTGCCGCGGCGCACCTGGAAGTTGACGCCCTTGAGGGCGCGCGTCACGCCGTACGTCTTCGTGATGTCGACCGCGCGAAGGACCACCTCGCCGTCGGGCTCGTCGGTCGCGGGGGCGGCCTCGGCGACCTGGGTCACGACGCCACCTGCACGGACACGGGCTGGACGAGGAAGGAGTTCTTCGGGCCACCGGTGCTGTAGGCGCCGACCACGGTCACCTGCTTGCCCTGCAGCGACGCCGGCTCCAGCTTCCCGACGACGTCGGCGAGCACCTTGATCTTCAGCTCGTTGGCGACGTTCTGGAAGTCGGTCTGACCGGGGAAGTCGCTGAAGGTCATGAACCCGGAGGCGTCACGGATCGGCGTGCCGCTCACGGCGTTCGCGACGGGGATACGCACCGTGTCGTCGGCGGGGACGCCGGGGACGGTCAGCTCGAGGAAGCCGTTGTCGACCGAGGCGACGGTACCGGTGACGGTGACCGGGAAGGCGAACTTGCCGCTGCCGACGTCGATGCCGTACTCCTTGCCGGCCGCTGCGGCATCCGCGTCGACGGCCGGCGCGAGGGTGCCGAGGTCGGTCCCCTTCTCCTGCAACGTCTGCACGACCTTCGGGAAGTTCTCGGCGACGTAGCCCTTGGCCTCGAAGACCTGCGGGCGCAGCGCCTGGGCCTCCTCCGGCGTGACGAAGCGGGTCGAGACGACCATCGCGACGAGGAGGACCACGAGCGCGGTGGTGAGGACGAGGGAGCGGCGCTTCACGCGCGTCAGGACGTTCATGACGGGATGAGCGAGACCTTGATCGACTCCTGGCCGGAGGCGACGAGGTCGAGCCCGTGCTGGAACTCGGACAGGGGCAGCTGGTGCGTGCAGATGTCGTCCATCGGCAGGCGCCCGGACTCGATGAGCCGGATGGCCGCCGGCCAGCAGCCGGGGCCGAGGTGGGCGCCGAGGACGTCGAGCTCCTTGTCGTCGCTGATGATCGACCAGTCGACGGAGACGTCGTCCTTGAAGACCGAGTACTCGACGAACCGGCCGAGCTTGCGCAGCAGGTTGAGCCCCTGGAGCACCGCGGACGGGTGCCCGGTGCCCTCGAGGTAGACGTCGGCGCCGTAGCCGCCGGTCATCTCCTTGACGACCGCGACCGCGTCCTCCTCGCCGATGTTGATGGCCCGCGTGGCCCCGGTGCGCAGCGCGAGGTCGAGCTTGCGCCGGTCCATGTCGAGGGCGACGATCTCGGCCGGGAACTTCGCGGCGGCGCCGGCGATCATCCCCAAGCCGATCGGCCCGCAGCCGGCGACGACGACGACGTCGTCGAAGCGGATGTTCGCCCGCTCGACGGCGTGCAGCGCGCAGGACAGCGGCTCGGCGAACGCGGCGTGGGCCGGCGGCAGGTCCTTGCTGATCCGGTGCACGAGGGCCTGGGTCGGGAAGACCATGTAGCTCGCCATGCCGCCGGGGTTGCGGCGCTTGAAGCCGAACATGTCGTGCGGCGCGCACATGTGGTAGTTCCCGGTGTCGCAGTAACGGCAGTCCCAGCAGGGCACGATCTGCTCGGCGACGACGCGGTCGCCGACCTCGACGCCCCAGTGGGCCCGCGCCTCGTCGTCGGCGCGCACGACCGTGCCCGTGAACTCGTGGCCGGGGACGACCTCGGTCTCGGCCCACGCGGGGCGGTTGGCGTCGCCCCAGAACTTCGCGGCGCCGTGGTACGCCTTCAGGTCGCTCGCGCAGATGCCCACCGCCTCGACCCGCACGAGCAGCTCGCCCGGACCCGGGGTCGGCACCGGGATCTCCTCGAGGCGGTAGTCGCGCGGCCCGTGGCAGATGACCGCCTGCATCGTCGTCGGCAGCTCATGGGTCGCTGGTCCCTGGCTGGTGGCCGTGTCCGTCACGGGGAGACCTCCGGTGGTCCGGCGCGTCGTCGCGCCTGTCGTGGGTGGTGGCGCCCACCGTAGGACGGGTGCGCACGTTTGTCCAGAACTAATTTTCAGAGCGGACGTCGGGCATACTGCCTGCGACCGCACGAGGTGGGAGGAGGGCGCCGATGAGTCCCGCGCGCCGTGCTGCCGACGTCGAGCGCGTCGTGGGCGGCCGCTTCCCCCCGGACCTGCTCTACCGGGCGGCCCGGATGTACTACCTCGAGGACGCCAACCAGGCCGAGGTGGCCGCGGCGCTCGGCACCAGCCGCCCCACCGTCAGCCGGCTCCTGGCCGAGGCGCGGGCGCAGGGCATCGTGCACATCGAGGTGCGTGAGCCGCGCCCCGACCGCACCGCCGAGCTGGGCGCGCGGGTGGCCGAGCAGCTCGGGCTGACGCGGTGCTGGGTCACCCCCGCCGTCGGCGGCAACCGACCCGGCTCGGTGCTCGCACCCGCTGTGGGAGAAGCGCTCTCGGCCGCGGGGCTCGCGTCCGGCGATGCCCTGCTCGTCTCCTCGGGCGCCACCGTCCACGGCATCGCGCAGCACGAGCTCACCGCGCTCCCCGGGGTGCTCGTGGCCCCGGTCGTCGGCGGCACCGACGAGCCCGAGGAGTACTACCAGACCAACGAGATCACCCGGCAGGTCGCGGCCCGGGTCGGCGGGGTGCCCCAGTTCCTCTACGCCCCCGCGATGCCGGGCCCGGACCTGCACGCGATCCTCACGAACGACCCGACGACGCGCCGCGTCACCGACCTCTGGCAGCGGGCCCGGGCCGCGGTGCTCGGCATCGGTGCGCCCCCGAGCACCCGCACCTCGCTCCCGAGCGTCCTGCCGGGGGGCAACTCGCGCCTCACGACGGCCGTCGGCGACATCTGTTCACGGCCCTTCGACGCGTCCGGCCGGCCGCTGGAGTTCCCCGGCAGCGAGCGCCTGGTCGCGATGCGGCTCGAGGACCTGCGGCGCATCCCCGCGGCCATCGGGGTGGCCGTGGGGACGGTCAAGGTGGCCGGCATCCTCGCTGCCGTCCGCGCCGGGTACGTGACCCAGCTGGTCACCGACGAGCCGACCGCCGCGGCGCTGCTCGAGCACCCGGCGGCTCAGCGCGCCTGAGCCTCCCGGTCGGCGACGTCCGCGAGGTCGGCCAGCCGGTGCGCGTGCCGCACCGTGTCGGCGTACAGCTCCGTGAAGACGGGGTACAGCCGGTCGTAGTGGTCGCGGGCGCGGGCGTCGGGCTCGACCACCCGCCCGACCCGCGCCCAGTCGGTCTCCGGCGCGACGTGCCCGGTGCCGATGGCCGCGAGCAGCGCACTGCCGTAGCTGGCCCCGACCGTCTCCTCCGGGACCACCTGGGCGCGTCCGCAGACGTCGCTGACGACCTGGGTGAGGAGGGCGGACCGGGTGCCGCCGCCGACCGCCACGAGCCGGGGCACGGCGTCCGGGTGCGACAGGGGGACGGCGTCGAAGAGCTCGAGGATCTGGCGCACCCCGAAGGCGATGCCCTCGTAGGCGGCGCGCAGGACGTGGCCGCGGGTGTGCCGGAGCGTGAGCCCGACGGCGACGCCGCTGGCACGCGGGTCCTGGACGGGCGTCCGCTCGCCGGCGAAGTAGGGCAGGAGCAGCAGCCCCTCGGCCCCGGCGGGCACCTCGGCCGCCTCGGCCTCGAGGCTGCCGACCGGAGCGCCTCCCGTGAGGTCGTGGACCCAGCGGACCAGTGACCCGCTGGTCGCCGTCCCGGCCGCGAGGGTCAGGCTGTCGGGGCGCACGCCGACCGTCGTCCACAGCCCCGGCCGGACCGCGAACCGGTCGAGCGGGCGGACGAGGAACATCGTCGACCCGTACATGAGCATCACGTCGTCGGTGTCGCGCACCCCGACCGAGAACGCCTCCGCCCACGCGTCCACCGTGCCGGCGGAGACCGGGGTGCCCTCCGGGATCCCGGTCTCCCGCGAGGCCGCGGCGCCGACGACGCCGACCACCTCGTGCGGCCAGACGAGGCGCGGCATGTCGAGGTGCCCCGCGACCTCGGGCACCCAGTCCTGCGCCCAGCCGGTCGCCGAGACGTCGTAGAGCGGGTCGCACTGACTGGCCGACTGGTGGTCCAGGACGTACTCACCGGTGAGCCGGCCGACGACCCACGAGCTCAGGCCCCACCAGCGCCGCGCCCGCGCGAAGTGCTCGGGCTCCTCCTCCCGCACCCACAGGAGCTTCGGACCGACGGCCTGCGTGGTGAGGTCCTTGCCGCAGCGGGCGCGGACGGCCTCGGCACCGAGCCGTCCGGTGAGCGCGGCGATCTGCCGCGTGGCCCGGCCGTCGATGCCGTAGAGCACCGCGGGGCGCACCGGCGTGCCGTCGGCGTCGGTGAGGACGAGGCACGGACCCATCCCGCTCACGCAGAGCCCGGCGACGGACTCGGCCCCGACGGCGGCGACCAGCTCGCGCGACACGGCGGCGACGTCCGGCCACCACGTCCGCTCGGGGTCCATCTCGGCCCACCCGGGGCGCGGCAGGCTCACCCGGTGCGGGCGCGTGGCGCTGGCGAGCACGGTGCCGTCGGCGGTGACCGCCACGCCCTTGGTGCTCCCGGTGCCGACGTCGAGACCCACGAACACGTGCGGCACGGCACCTCCGGGTCGTTCGCGGGAGCGCGGGAGGCACCATCGTGCCAGAGCCTTGCCCGGGCCCGGGCGCGCCGCCGGTCGGGTGGGTCAGCGGTGGTGGGTGGGGCGCCAGACGACGAGGGCCTGGCTGCGGGTGCTGCGCGGCCGCTCGCCGAGGCGGGCCGCGTAGACGTCGCCGGCGGGGCTGACCGAGAAGACCCGGGTGGTGCGGCCGCTGCCGGCCTCGAGCGCGTCGACCTCGGCGGCCAGCTCGGCGACCCGCGCCCGCAGGGCATCGACCTGGTTCTCGAGCTCGAGGATGCGCGCGATGCCGGCGAGCGAGACCCCCTCCTCCTGGGAGAGGCGCTGCACCTCGCGCAGCAGGCCGACGTCGCGCCGGCTGTACCGGCGCCCGCCGCCCTTGGTGCGCGACGGCGTGACGAGCCCCAGCCGGTCGTACTGGCGCAGCGTCTGGGCGTGCATCCCGGCGAGCTCGGCCGCGACCGAGATGACGAAGACGGGGGTGTCGTCGTCGGGGCTGAACGCGGAGGCGTCGAGAGTGGCCATCGATGCTCCCGTCGTCAGGTCGCGGCCTGCTGGAACAGGGCGGCCCGGGGGTCGGCGTCTCCCTCGGCCTCGCGGAGGGTCTCGACGGCGCGCCGGGCGTCGTCGGAGAGACGCTGGGGCACGACCACCTGCACGCGGGCGAGGAGGTCGCCGGTGCCGTGCCGGCCGGTGACGCCGCGACCCTTGACGCGCAGGACGCGCCCGCTCGGGGTGCCGGGGGCGACCTTGACCCGCACCGAGGACCCCTCGAGGGTCGGCACGGGCACGGTGGCACCGAGAGCGGCCTCGGCGAAGGTCACCGGCAGGTCGACGGTCAGGTGGTCGCCGTCGCGCCCGAACACCGGGTGCTTCTCGACGGCCACGGTGAGGATGAGGTCACCCTTCGGGGCGCCGGGGTCGCCGTCGGAACCCTTGCCCCGCAACCGGATCTTCTGCCCGTCACGGACGCCGGCGGGGATCTTCGTGGTGACCCGCTTGCCGTCGGCGGTGGTCAGCGTGACGGTGGATCCCTCGACGGCGTCGCGGAAGCCGAGGGTGGTGCGTGCGTTGACGTCGGCGCCCGGCCGGGGACCGCGCGAGCCGCGGAAACCGGTGCCGCCGAAGGGGTCCCCGCCGGCCGCACCCGCGCCGCCGCCGAACATCTGCGCGAGGATGTCGTTGATGTCCTCGCCGCCCGGCTGGGCGCCGCCGGAGGAGAACCGCACCCGGCTCCCGCCTGCCCCGGCTCCGCCGCCGCCGCCGAAGGCGCTGAAGATGTCCTCGAAGCCCCCGGCGCCACCGGGGCCACCCGCACCGGCGCGGAAGCGGGCACCACCGCCGGCCATCGAACGCACGGCGTCGTACTCCTGGCGCTGCTTGGGGTCCGAGAGCACCGCGTTGGCCTCGCCGATGTCCTTGAAGCGCTGCTCGGCCGCGGCGTCCCCGGCGTTCTGGTCGGGGTGGTGCTTGCGGGCGAGGCGCCGATACGCCTTCTTGATCGCGGCCTCGTCGGCGTCCTTGGGGACGCCGAGGATCGCGTAGAAGTCCTTCTCGAACCAGTCCTGGCTGGCCATCGGCGCCTCCTCTCGGTCGCTGTCGGTGGGTCGGGTCAGTCGGGGTCGGCGACCGCGACGCGAGCGGGCCGCAGGACCTGCTCACCGGCACGGTAGCCGGGCTGGAGCACGGTGACGACGGTCGTGCCCGACGCGTCGCCCGGCAGCTCGGCGTCGTCGGCCGGCCACGGCGCGTGCATCAGGGCCTCGTGCTGCTGCGGGTCGAAGGCCTCGCCCTTGGCGCCGAAGCGCTCGAGGCCGTAGCGCCCGAGGGTCGACTCCAGCTTGTCGGCGATGGCCGCGAAGGGCCCGCCCTCGAGGTCGCCGTGCTCTCGCGCGGCGTGGATGTCGTCGAGGACCGGCAGCACCGACTCGAGGACGTCGCGGACCGCGCGCTCCTGCACGACGGCGCGGTCGCGGTCGACCCGCCGCTTGTAGTTGACGTACTCGGCCTGGAGCCGCTGCAGGTCACCGAGCCGTTCGGCCGCGAGGACGGTGTCCGGGTGGACGTCCTCCCCTGCGGCAGAGGGGTTCTCGGCGCCGGCCGGGGCCTCGGCGGGCTCGCCCGCCGGGACGCCACCGGGGGCGGTGGCCCCGGACTGCCCCGGGGCCACCTCCTCGCCGTGGTGCTGCGGCTCGTCGTTGACGGCCTCGGTGTTCACCGAGTCGTCGCTCGAGGAGTCGGTCACTTCTTCTCCTCGTCGTCCTCGACGACCTCGGCGTCGACGACGTCGTCGTCACCCGCGTCGGTGGCCGGCTGGCCGCCGTCGCTGGCCTCGGCGCCGGGCACGTCGCCCGACTCGCCCTGCTCGGCGGCCGCGGCGTAGACGGCGGCGCCCATCTCCTGGGAGACCTTGTTGAGCTGGTCGATCTTGGCCTGGATGTCCTCGGTGGAGGCGCCGCTGTCGGCCTTGATGGCGTCCTTGAGCTCGGCGAGCGCGGTGTCGACCGGCGCGCGGTGCTCGTCGGCGACCTTGTCACCGGACTCGGAGAGGAACTTCTCGGTGGAGAAGACGAGGGACTCGCCCATGTTGCGCGTCTCGGTCTCGGCACGGCGGGCCTTGTCCTCCTCGGCGTGCGCCTCGGCGTCCTTGACCATCCGCTCGATCTCCTCCTTCGACAGCGCGGAGCCGCCGGAGATGGTGATCTTCTGCTCCTTGCCGGTGCCCCGGTCCTTCGCCGAGACGTTGACGATGCCGTTGGCGTCGATGTCGAAGGTGACCTCGACCTGCGGCACGCCGCGCGGCGCCGGCGCGATGCCGGAGAGCTCGAAGGTGCCGAGCGGCTTGTTCTGCTGCGCGATCTCGCGCTCGCCCTGGAAGACCTGGATGAGCACCGACGGCTGGTTGTCCTCGGCCGTCGAGAAGACCTCGCTGCGCTTGGTCGGGATGGCGGTGTTGCGCTCGATGAGCTTGGTGAACAGCCCGCCCTTGGTCTCGATGCCGAGGCTGAGCGGCGTGACGTCGATGAGCAGGACGTCCTTGCGCTCGCCCTTGAGGACACCGGCCTGGAGCGACGCGCCGAGCGCGACGACCTCGTCCGGGTTGACGCCCTTGTTGGGCTCCTTGCCGCCGGTCAGCTCCTTGACGAGGGCGCTGACGGCCGGCATGCGGGTCGAGCCGCCGACGAGGACCACGTGGTCGATGTCGGAGACCGAGATGCCGGCGTCCTTGATGACGTTCTGGAACGGCTGCTTGGTGCGGTCGAGGAGGTCCTTGGTCATCTGCTCGAACTGGGCGCGGGTCAGCGTCTCGTCGAGGTGGATCGGGCCGTTCTCGGACATCGAGAGGTACTGGAGGGAGATGCTCGTCGAGCTGGCCGACGAGAGCTCCTTCTTGGCCTGCTCGGCGGCGTCGCGCAGGCGCTGCATCGCGATCTTGTCCTTGGACAGGTCGACACCGCTGGTGTTCTTCACCGTGGTGAGCAGGTGCGAGACGACGCGCTCGTCCCAGTCGTCGCCGCCGAGCTTGTTGTCACCGCTGGTGGAGCGGACCTGGATGGTCGAGAAGCCGTCCTCGGGGTCCTTGCCGACCTCGAGGAGCGAGACGTCGAAGGTGCCGCCACCGAGGTCGAAGACGAGGATGAGCTCGTCCTCCTTGCCCTTGTCCAGGCCGTAGGCCAGCGCCGCGGCGGTGGGCTCGTTGACGATGCGCAGCACGTTCAGGCCCGCGATCTCGCCGGCCTCCTTGGTGGCCTGGCGCTCGTGGTCGTCGAAGTACGCCGGGACGGTGATGACGGCGTCGGTGACGGGCTCGCCGAGGTAGGACTCGGCGTCGCGCTTGAGCTTCTGGAGGATGCGGGCGCTGATCTCCTGGGCGGTGTACGCCTTGCCGTCGATGTCGTCGGTCTTCCAGTCCGTGCCCATGTGGCGCTTGGCGGACCGGATGGTGCGGTCGGCGTTGGTGACGGCCTGGCGCTTGGCGATCTCGCCGACGAGGACCTCACCGCCCTTGGAGAAGGCGACGACCGACGGGGTGGTGCGACCGCCCTCGGCGTTCGCGATGATGGTGGGCTCGCCGCCCTCGAGGACGGCGACGGCGCTGTTCGTGGTGCCGAGGTCGATGCCGACTGCACGGGCCATGTCCGGGTTCTCCTTGCTGTGGTGTCACGGGGTTGAGTGCTTGGGACTCACGGTAGGACGACGGTTCGCACCTGCGCAAACCAGGATCGCCAACCTTGCGTTCACCCAACTCAACTCTTGGTGGGTGCCGGATGTTCCCGCCTGCTAGCGACCGTCCGTGGGGCCGGGGCCGGGCTGGCACGCGGGGCACCACCACGTCCTGCGCCGGGCCGGATCCCCTGGGACCTCGGCCGCCACGCGGACCGGTCCGCCGCAGCGCAGGCACCCCTGCCGGACCCTGCCGGTCACCCAGTGCTCGTTGCCCCGGCGCCGCGAGCCCGTGGTCACCTGGTGCGCCCCGGGCACGGTGGCCGAGCGGCGCAGCATCGCGGCACCGCGCTCGAGGAGGGCGGGGACGTCGACCTCCCCGACCGGGGTCCACGGGCTCACCCCGGCGAGGAAGCAGAGCTCGTTGGCCCAGAGGTTGCCGAAGCCGGCGACCCGCCGCTGGTCGAGCAGGGCGGCGGCCAGCGGGACGGCCGGGTCGGCGAGTAGCCGGCGGGCCGCCTCCGCGGCATCCCAGTCCTCACGCAACGGGTCCGGGCCGAGGTGGGCGAGGAGGCGCCGCTCGTCGCGGGTGGGGACCAGGGCCAGGTCGTGCAGGCGCAGCCCCCACACCGTGGCGCCGTCGTCGAGGGCGAGGACGAGCCGCACCTCGTGCCCGAGTCGGGCCGGCAGCCGGCGCCCGGGCCGGGTGACGGTCCACTCGCCGTCCATCCGCAGGTGGCTGTGCAGGGTGAGCGGCGGCGCCTCGTCGGACCCGGCGGACCCACCCGACCGGTCGGCGGCGGAGAACCGGGTGAGCAGGTGCTTCCCGTGGGTGTCGTGCCCGATGACGTGCCGACCGGCGAGGTCGGCCCCCACCAGCCGCGGGTGGCGCAGATCGGAGCGCACGACGCGACGACCCGCGAGGCGGGCGTCGAGCCGCCGCGCGAGCCGGTGCACGCTGTCGCCCTCGGGCACCCCGCCATCCTCGCCGCGGCCACCGACAGGGCGGCTCGGGTGCGGTCAGTCGGCCCGCCCGAGCACCCGACCGACGGACCGGGCCGCCACCCGACGGCGGGCACCGAGGGCCACGAGCACCGTGGCACCGGCCCCCGCGAGGGCCAGTCCGCCGCCGAGCGCGGGGTCGGCCGGGCGCTCGGCGGCCCCGCCGAGGCCGGTCTGCACCCCCTTCTTCGGCGCGGTGGGGACGCCCTGGGCATCCACCAGCGGCAACAGCCGCACGCCACCGCCGGCGGCGTCGACCACCAGGAGCGTGTACACACCGCCGCTCGCGACGTCGACCGTGCCGCGGGCGGTGCCGCCGGTCGTGGTCCCCGTGCCGGTGGCCGTCGTGGTGACATCAAGGGTCCAGCGGCCGTCCGGGACCACGGCGTACGCGGTGAGCCGGCCGAAGGCGGCGTCCTCGGCGACCGTCGGGCCGTCCTGCGCCCGCACGGTGACCGTCGCGGCGCCGGTCGCCGCGGCGAGCAGCCGGACCCTGGCCGTGCCCGGCTCCGGCGGCCGCAGGTCGTCGGTGAGCACCTGCACCTGCGGCGACGACGTCGGGCCGAGGACGGCCGCCGTGTAGGCCCGGTCGGCGACGGCGTCGACCGTCCCGGTCAGGAGTGGGGGGGTGTCTGCGGCGGCCCCGATCGGGCGGACCTCCACGTTGTAGAGGCCCTCGGGCACCTGGCGGTAGTCACCGGCGCTCCCGAAGTCCGCCGCGGGGGCCAGGACGCGGCCCTCGCCCTGGAGCGGGGCGGCGGGGACACCGGGCTTCGTGACCTCGCCCGGGGTGCTGCCCGCGAAGGGCACCAGGGAGATCGACATCGTCCCCAGGCCCGGCACGAGGTGGGCGGCGCGGACCCAGGCGGTACCCATCGCGGCGGTGCCGGCGGACGCCGGGGCGCTCGCCGCGGCCGGCGCGACGGCCGTGGCCCCGAGGCCGACGGCGGCGGCGAGGACGAGGAGCGCGCGGGTGGAGAAGACGACGGACGGAGTGCGGTGCTGCATGACGGTCCCCTGCGGACGGCTTCGGGCACCGACCGGCGACGATGCCCGTCAGGGTCGCGCCACGTGCGCGACGCGGCCCCTGCGCGGGTGTTCGGAACGCCCCCCGCGCATGGATTGTGTCAGGCCCGGGGGACCAGCGGGGCGAGCGCGTCGGCCATCATCGTCACCGCGCCGGGCACGTGGCCGTTGGCGACCATGTTGACGACCAGCCCGTCGACCCCGCGGTCGAGCACCCGCTCCTTCAGCTGGCCCGCGACCTCGTCGGGGGTGCCGACGAACTGCCGGTCGGTGGCCACGCGGCGCTGGTCGTCGTCCATCGCGTCGAGGTCGACCCCGCGCGACCCGAGGAAGTCGCGGTGCATCGCACGGGCGGCGTCGCCGTCCTCGTCCATCATCACGAAGGCGAGGTAGCTCGTCTCCAGCGTGGAGCGGTCGCGGCCCTCCTCCGCGCAGCGGGCCTCGAGCGCCTCCAGCTTCTGCGGGATGTCGGACGCGTTGCAGATGAGGTTGAGGTGCGCGGCGTGCCGGGCGGCGAACTTGAACGTCTTCCGTTCTCCCCCACCGCCGATGAGGATGGGCAGGTCGTCGCGCAGCCGGGGCTCGTTCATCGCGCCCTCGGTGCGGTACCAGTCGCCGGAGACCGTGGGGCGCTGGCCGCGCAGCATCGGCTCGATGATCCGCAGCGCCTCGTCGAGCCGGTTGAACCGGTCCGTGAAGGTGCCGAACTCGAAGCCGAGCTGCTGGTGCTCGAGCTCGAACCATCCCGCGCCGATGCCGAGGACGGCGCGCCCACCGCTCACGAGGTCGAGGGTGGTGACCACCTTCGCGAGCAGCGTGGGGTTGCGGTAGGTGTTGCCGGTGACGAGCGTCGAGAGCTGCACCCGCTCGGTGGCCGTGGCGAGCGCCCCGAGGAGGGTGTAGGCCTCGAGCATCGGCTGGTCCGGGTCGCCGATGCCCGGCAGCTGGTAGAAGTGGTCCATCACGAGCACGGCGTCGACACCGGCGGCGTCGGCCTCCCGCGCCTGCTGCACCACGGTGGGGACGATGCGCGCCGGGTCGCCGCCCGGGTAGCTGAAGTTCGGGATCTGGTAGCCGAGGCGGATGCTCATCCTCGGACCGTACGCCCGCCTCCCCGGCCCGTGGGCCCGCGCTCCCGTAGCCTCGACGGGCATGGGGAACGACGACGCGGACCCGACCCGGCGCATCGGGGGCTTCGACACGGCGGGACGCACGTTCGTGGTCACGCTCTTCGGTGGGGTGGGCCTGGCGCTCGGGCTGCTGCTGCCCTGGCTCGCGGGGTTCGCGGCCGACAACGGCTGGGTGCCCTTCGGCGGCCCGGTGCGCTGGCTCGCCTCGTTCGACGGCTCGTGGCTGGTGTGGGGGCGGCCGCTCATCGGCCTCGTGCTGGGCCTGGCGTTCGCGGCGTGGGTCCTCACCAACACCGCGGTGCTGCACGTCGGGCCGCAGGAGGTCCGGGTCGAGCGCCGCGGCTCGGTCGAGCGGGTCATCCCCCGCGAGGCGGTGGACGGGGTGCACCGACGCGGCTCGAAGGTCGTCATCGAGTCCGCCGGCGGGCGGGTCCTGTTCCGGGACGACGTCGAGGGCGACCAGGCCGCCGTCCGTGAGGCGTTCGTCGGGGCGGGCTACCCCTGGGAGGGCCCACCGGCCTGAGCCGCTGCGCAGGCGGCACGTCGAGAGAGAGGGAGACACGCAGACCGGGGCGCTCCTTCGTCTGCGTGGTGCCCGATCTCGAGGGTCGCGATCACTCCCCGCCGTCGCGCGGCCGCCCTCCCGCCCGGGCATGCTGGACGCCGTGGACCCCCTCCAGCTCGCCGCCCGGATCGACGCCACGTGCCGGCTGACCGGCTCGTTCACGCTGCGCTCGGGAGCCACCGCGACCGAGTACTTCGACAAGTACCGCTTCGAGTCCGACCCCGCCCTCCTGCGGGCGGTCGCCGAGGCGATGGTGCCGCTCCTGCCCCCCGGCACCGGCGTGCTCGGCGGGCTCGAGCTCGGTGGTGTCCCCATAGCGACGGTCGTCTCGTCGCTCACCGGGCTGCCGGTGGTCTTCGTGCGCAAGCAGGCCAAGGAGTACGGCACGCGCCGCCTCGTCGAGGGCGCCGACGTCGACGGTGCGGTGATCACGCTCGTCGAGGACGTTCTCACGACCGGCGGCGCGGCCCGCGAGGCGACGCTCGCCCTGCGCGGCCTAGGCGCCAGGGTGGGCACGGCGGTCTGCGCGATCGACCGCAGCGGTCTCGACGGCGGTCCGCTGCTCGACGTCGACGTGGCCACCCGGTCGGTCCTGACCCGTGCGGACCTCGACGCCGCTCGGGCCGCCCGTGACCGGTCGAGGTGATACCGCACCGTCACAGGGGCCGGCTCCACCTCGACCCGGCAGGGACCCACCCCGGTCAGCGCGCCAGGGCGACCCCGGTCCAGGCCTCGTCGTGCGACACGTCCCGGAGGACCTCGAGCCACGGGGGGAGCGGGGCGGGCGGGGAGTCCCCGTCGTCGACCTCGGCGACGAGCGTGCCGTCCTCGTGCTCGTCGACCGCGACGAGCCGGCCGTCCCGTCGCACGAGGTGGCGGGTCTTGCGCAGCACCCGGGCCGGGAGGTCGGCGAGCAGCGTCCACTCGGCCTCGTCGAGGTAGAGGTTCGTGCACGCCACGGCGGACGCGTCGTCGCCGAGCCGCACCTTGTGCCCGAGCTTGCGGGTCACGCTCCCGTCGGGCGAACGCACCTCGCGCAGCCGCAGGCGCGTCCCGATGAGATAGCGGTCGGTGATCTCGCGTCGCTCGACGTCGCCGTCGGGGACGCCCGCGACGAGGAACCGGCGCTCGCGCTCGACCACCGCGTACTTCAGGGAGGGCTGCACGCCGACCACGCTAACGAGACGCGCGCGACCACGTTGTCGGTGCTCCCGCCTAGCGTGGCCGGATGAGCGACCAGACCCCGATGCCCGAGCAGACCCCCGACCCGCAGGACGCCGCCAAGCCCACCGAGGAGTGGGCCACCGGCGACGAGCCCGCCACCGGGCCCCAGCTGAGCTACCTGTCCACCCTCGCCCGCGAGGCCGGCCGCGAGGTGCCCGAGGGCCTCACCAAGGCCCGCGCCTCCGAGCTCATCGACGAGCTGCAGGGCGCCTCGCCCCGCGTCGACCCGCAGTGAGGGTGCCCGCGCGCCGTCAGTAGCCGGCGTCGTCCAGGGCCGTGGCGGTCAGCTCGCGGCCGAGGGCGATCATCTCGCTCGCGCGGTGGAAGTCCATCGTGCGGCAGGCGTCCGAGGGCACCGAGACGAGGACGTCCGGCGGGTTGCTCGCCATCCGGTAGCGGGTGATGAGCGCCGCCATCGTGTCGAAGGACCGGTTGAAGATCTCGGTCGATGCGAGGTCCTTCGGTGCGGGCGCGTACCCGGGCGCGGCCACCGACGCCGGTGACGCCCCCTCCGTCACCGGCTCGACCTCCTCGCCCGAGGCCGCGTCCGGCGCCTCCGTCGAGGCGTGCGAGCCGCCGCCCATCAGCGCGCTGACGCGGTGGGTCAACGAGCGCACCGACCCGGCGATCGGCCCCGGCGTGCGCACCGGCGCCACCGGCATGCCCTGGCTGTGCCCCGCCTGGAGGCTGACCGCCACCGTGAGGTCGGACATCACGGCTGCGGTCGGCTCGATGGGCACCGGGTTCATCAGGCCACCGTCCACGAGCAGCCGGCCGTCGACCACGATCGGCGTCACCAGGCTCGGGATGGCCACCGAGGCGCGGATGGCCGTCGCCACCGGCCCGCGCTGGAACCAGACCTCGCGCCGGTGGTTGAGGTCCGTGGCCACCGCCGTGAAGGGGATGGCGCAGTCCTCGATGAGCGCGCCACCGAGGATGTCACCGACCTTGGAGAAGATGCGCTCGGCCCGGATCGCCCCTCCCCCACCGAGGTTCATGTCGAGCAGCCGCCAGACGTCGTACTGGGTCAGGCCCGTCACCCACTCGGTGTAGGCATCGAGCCGGCCCGCCGCGTGGAGCCCGCCGACGAGCGCCCCCATCGACGTCCCGGCGACGGCCACGACCTCGTAGCCGCATTCCTCGATGACCTGGAGGGCGCCGATGTGCGCGTACCCGCGTGCACCACCGGCGCCGAGCGCGAGCGCCACCCGTCGACCCATGACGTCAGGGTACGTCCGGCGACCCCGCCGGCCCCCGGCACCTACGGTGGGGCGATGACCCGCAGCGCACTCGTCCTCGGCGGTGGCGGCATTACCGGCATCGCGTGGGAGCTCGGGCTCCTGCACGGCCTCGCCGAGGCGGGTGTCGACCTCACGACGGCCGACCTCGTCGTGGGCACCTCCGCAGGGTCGGTGGCCGGCGCCCAGATCCGTTCCGGCACACCGCTCGCCGAGCTCTACGACGCGCAGCTCGCCCCGCCCGAGGGGGAGATCGGCGCCACCCTGTCCCGGTGGACGATGCTGCGCCTCCTACCCGCTGTGGTGCGACCGGGCAGCGCGCACCAGAAGCGCGCCCGGGTCGGGCGCAAGGCCCTGCGCGCGCACCCCGGCGACGGCGCCGAGCGGGTGGCCGTCATCCGGCACCGCGTGCCGTGGGAGCACTGGCCTTCCGCCGACCTGCGCATCACGGCCGTCGACGCGCGCACGGGCGAGTTCGTCGTCCTCGACCGTGACGGCGGCGTCGACCTCGTCCACGCCGTCGCCGCCAGCTGCGCCGTCCCGATGGTCTGGCCCCCCGTCGCCGTCGGCGACCGGCACTACGTCGACGGGGGCGTCCGCTCGACCACCAACGCCGACGTCGCCGAGGGCTGCGACCCGGTCGTCGTCATCGCCCCGCTCCCCCGCTCGCTGACGAAGGCCTCCTCGATCGAGGCGCAGCTGGCGAGGACCGGCGCCCGCAGCACCGCCGTCGTCGCCCCCGACGCCCGCGCGCTGGCCGCCATCGGGAAGAACGTGCTCGACCCCGCCCGGCGGGCCGACGCCGCCCGCGCCGGACGCCGCCAGGCGGCCCAGGTGCTGCGGGAGGTCGAGACGGCGTGGTCCAGCGGCCCGCGCGGCTAGGCTCGAGGGACCGGAAGGAGGACGGGATGCACCGCACGACCGCCCTGCCCCCGGGCCCGCGCCTCCCCCGCCTGGTCCAGAGCATCGGGATGATGCGGATGCGGCACCGCTTCGTGCCGTGGCTGCACCGCCGGTACGGGGACGTCATCACCGTGCGGCTCGTCCCCAGCCCTCGCACCGTCGTCCTCTTCGCCGACCCCTCCGCGGTGCGTGAGATCTTCGCCGGCGACCCCGACGTCTTCCACGCCGGCGAGGCCAACTCCATCCTCGCCCCGGTCATGGGCGAGCACTCCCTGCTGCTGGTCGACGGGGCCGAGCACCGCCGCTCCCGCGCCCTGCTCACCCCGGCCTTCTCGGGGCGCGCGCTGCGCGGGTACGCCGACCTCGTGACGGGGCTGGCCAAGACCGAGGTCGGCGCCTGGCGCCCGGGCGTGCCGTTCCCCGCCCTGGAGCGGATGAACGCGCTGACCCTCGAGGTCATCCTCCGCGTCGTCTTCGGCGTCACCGACGAGACCCGGCTGGCCCGTCTGCGCCCCCTCGTGCGCGAGCTGGTCGAGGTCAGCCCGCTCGTCTTCCTCGGGTCGCTCGTCCCGCGGCTGCGCTCGGTCGGCATGTGGCGCAGGGCGGCCCAGCGGACCGCAGCCCTCGACGCGCTCGTGTACGAGGAGATCGCCGAGCGTCGGGCCGGCCACGACCTCGACGAGCGCACCGACGTGCTCACCCGGCTCATCCGCGTCGACGACGGCGGTGACCGCCTCACCGACGCCGAGCTGCGCGACCAGCTGGTCACCCTCCTGCTCGCGGGTCACGAGACGACCGCGACCGCCTTGGCCTGGACCCTGTACGAGGTGGGCCGCGACCCCGACCTGCGCGCCTGGGCCCGCGATGCCGCCCGCACCGGCGACGAGGACCGGCTCGAGGCGCTGGTCAAGGAGTCGATGCGCCTGCACCCCGTCATCCCGATGGTCGTCCGGGTGCTCACGGCCCCGACGACGCTCGCCGGCGTCGACCTGCCCTCGGGCACGACCGTGGCCGCCTCCATCCTCCTCGCCCACTCCCGCGCCGAGAGCCACGAGGACCCCGCGGCGTTCCGCCCCGAGCGCTTCCTCGGTGGTCAGCCCGCCCCGAACACCTGGATTCCTTTCGGCGGCGGGGTGCGCCGGTGCATCGGTGCCGGCTTCTCGCTGATGGAGGCCGTCGCGGTGCTGCGCGAGGTGCTCGTCGAGTACGACGTCGAGACGGTCGGCACCGAGGAGCCACGCGTCCGGAACATCACGAGCGTGCCGCGCCACGGCGCGCGGATCTCGGTGCGCTGAGGCCCGGAACGGCACGCCCCTCCCCTGACGTCCCACGCGGGTGGCACCCCGTCCGGGACCATGGGGTCGTGAAGGGAGCACCGATGGACGAGGCACGCAGGACCGACCGCACGCGGCGGACGGGGGTGGTTCTCGCGGCCGCGCTCGCGGTCGTGGCGCTCGCCGCCTGCACGACGAGCGGCAAGGAGGAGCCCGGGCTCGGCCCGGACCCGTCGACCACCGCCTCCTCCCCCTCCGCCAGCCCCACCCCGACCCCCACTGCGTCCTCGTCCACTCCGTCGCCCAGCACGAGCCCCACGCTCGCCGGGTTCTCGCTCGCCGACCGGCAGAGCAAGGACTGGCCCGAGCTCGGTGGCGCACTCGGGATCGGCCTCGAGAGCCGCGTCGGGAAGCACACCGGCTACGTCCGCGTCGTCTACGAGTTCAGCGGCCCGGACGTCCCGAACTACGCCGTGCGCTACGTGGACGCGCCCGTCGCGGACGGGTCGGGGGACCGCGTCACGGTGGCCGGCGACGTCTGGCTCGAGGTCCTCGTCAGCTCCCTCGACGTCCCCGGCGAGTCCGCTCCCAGCCCCGACGACCCGCTGCCGGCGACGCTGAAGGGCACCGGCGTCGCCGAGGCCAAGGCGATCTGGGGTGGTTTCGAGGGCATCGGGCAGGGCTTCATCGGCCTCACCGGCGAGCGGCGGCCGTTCAAGGTCACGACGGCCACGAACCCCAGCCGGCTCGTCGTCGACATCGCCCGCTGAGGCACGGCGGCCCGCTCGTTCAGAGGTCGAGGTCCTGGTGCCAGGACTGCGTCCGGTAGTCGGTGACCCAGCCCATCGAGGTGTAGAGGCCATCGGCGCCGGTCGGTGAGTCGGCGTCGACCTCGAGCCCGACACGGTTGCGGCCGCGACGCGCGGCATCGGCGATCACGGTGTGCAGCAACGCCTTCGCGACGCCCCGCCCGCGAGCCCGCCGGTGGACGCCGATGTAGTCGACGTAGCTGCCGGGGATGCCGTCGGCATCCGGGCGCAGGACCGACGAGACGACCGCCCCGGCGGGGACCGCGCCGTCCTCGGTCTCGACGGTCGCGAGCCACCAGTGGTCCCAGCGGTGGCCGGGGTCCTCGCGCAGGCGCATGACGAACTCGGGGAAGCTCTCGCGGTAGGAGCTGAAGTGGTCCTGGAAGGACTCCTCGAGCACGCGGTGGACGGCCTGGAGGTCCTGGGCGACGGGCAGGCCGTCGTCGTGGCGGTCGACCTGCCGGACGAGCACGCCCTCGCGCGGGCCGGGCAGGCTGCTCGCCTCCGCGGGGTCGACGGGGCGGGTCATCTGCAGCCAGGTCCGGGTGTGGTGGAAGCCGGCCGCCTCGAGCCAGCGCTGCTGGCGGGGGTCGTCGGCGTAGGCGCCGGAGTCGAGGAGGGTGGTGCGCAGCCGCCGCATCCGGGAGATGTCGCGGGCGTAGCGCTCACCGGCCGCGAAGAGGTGGCCGGCCAGGTCCGTGGCCTCGTCGTCGGCGAGGTCCGGTGCCACCGTGACCTCGACGAGCGTGCGCCCGGCCGCCCTGTCGTGCACCGAGAGCCACGCGACGAGGCGGGCGTCGGGGTCGCGCACGAGGACCTGCCGGCGGGTCCACGACCCGGTGCCGGCGAGCTGGACCATCACGGCCTCGGGGTCGACACCCGCGGAGCCCTTGGCGGCCCGTTGGTGCGCGGCGAGCAGGGCGGCGACCTCGGGGACGTCCTCGACCTCCGGTCGGGTCGTCGTGTACCGGTCGGGCAGTCCGTCGATGGTCACCTCGGCGTCGTTCATGGCGACCACTCTTCCAGCCCGGCACATCACGGCACAGCGCGCCCGGGCACCGGGGACCCGGCCGGCAGCCGGGTGGCTGCCGGCCGGGTCCGGGTGGTGCAGTGCCGACCCAGGGGTCAGCGGTTGTCGAACACCCCGTCGAAGAGGCTGGTGCTGCGGAAGGAACCCAGCAGGTCACCCTCGCTGCGGTCGAACCCGAAGGTCTGGCCGAACGCGTTGGCGTCCTCGTCCCGCTCGGTGCGGGTCAGGGTGCCGTCCTCGTCGGAGCGCACGGTCTCGCGCTCGGTCGCCGAGGCGTCCTCACGGGAGAAGAAGCCCGAGCCACCGCTGGCCGAGTACGGCGCGGCGAGGTCGAACACCGAGGTGCTCTTCGAGCGGGTGGCGGCCTCGTCACGGTCCTTCGTCGAGAAGACGTCCGAGCGCGTGGCGCCGAAGGTTCCCTTCGGGTCGGCCGTGAAGGAGCCGGTGTCGAACCCGCCCGCGGTCTTCGAGGCGCGGGCCTCACGGGTGGCCTCGGAGCGGGTGCCGTCCTCGTCGGTCACGGTGTCGCGACGGGCGTCCATCGAGGCGCGCTCGTCGGAGAAGGCGCCGGTGATGCCCTTGAAGGACAGCGGCGAGGAGAACGAGCCCGCGGCCTCGGAGGTCGAGGCCCCGGTGACGTCCTCGTCGTCACGCGTCAGCTCGTCGCTGCGCGCGCCCGAGAGGGTGCCCATCGGGTCGGCGGTGAGCTTGCCGATGCCGAAGGAGTAGCCGGTCTTCGACGCGCTCGCCGACTCCGACTCCGACGTGCGGGTGTCGCCGTCCTCGTCGGTGCGGGTGACCTTCTCCTGGTCGGTGGAGGCCTGCTCGTTCGAGCCGGTCAGGCCCAGGCCGCCGATGGAGACGGGCGCCTTCGCCGTGGCCTTGCCCTTCGTGCTGGACGAGGAGCTGCTCTCGTCGGAGCCTGAGTCGCGCGAGGTGGCGGACTTCGTGATGGACGAGATCGCCGCCGACGGGTCGGCCGTGATGTCGCCGGTCGAGAGCCCGACCGAGTTCTTCGAGGAGTCCTTCGACGCGCGCGTCGTCGACTCCTGGGAGCCGTCCCGGTCGGTCCGGGTCTCGGTGACCGAGGAGCTCGACGAGCTGCTGCTCGTGGCCCCGAGGTCGATGCCGCCGATGCGGATCGGCGAGGAGAAGGAGGAGTCGGCCGCGTTCTGGGACGCGCTCGAACCCTCGTCGGCGGACGCCATCGCGGCGCCACCGAGGAGCAGGCCGCCGGCGACGGCAGCGGTGCCCAGGGATCGCTTGATCCAGGTGTTCATGTCAGACCTTTCGTCAGGTGTGTCCTGTGCCGGCGCACGGGGTCGTCGGGACTCCGGCACCGTGCGGCTCGTGGAGCCGCGCGGGATCGACCTGACGGGTCAGTCGGGGGCGACGCCGGGCCGGAGGAAGGCCTGGGTCGCGAGGACGGCCTCTTCACCGGCGGGCAGCGCGGTGAGGGCCGAGGCATCCCGTGCCGCCCGGGGGGCGAGCGCGGAGGTGTCGGGGGCGTGCGGGCCGTGGACCGTCGCGGCCGAGCCCGGCGCCGCGGGTGCAGGGGCGGGGGCGGTCGGCGTGGTGGGGAGGACCGGGACGGCCGGGGCCGCAGGGGTGCGCTCGACGGCGGAGGTGGGGGTCACGTCGGACGGCAGGACCGGCGCGGCGGACGGCAGGGCCTCGGTCGCCGGGACGACGGGGGCCGCCGGGACCGGCGGGGTGAACATGGTGGAAGAGCTCGACCCGGCGGAGGGCCCGGTGACCGGGAGCAGGCCGTCCACCGGCGGCACCGTCCCGGCCACCGGAGTCAGGGCGTCGGTGACCGGAGCGAGCGGCTCGAGGACGACGTCGGTGACCGGGGCGAGGGTCTCGGCCACCGGTGTGGTGACGGGCTCGACGAGGTCCGCGACCGGCTTCACGACGGGCTCGACGACCTTCGCGACCGGCTTCACGACGGGCTCGACGGCCTTCTCGACCGGCTTCGCCACCGGCTCGACCGCCTTCGCCACCGGCTTCACGACGGGCTCGAGGGCCTCGGCGGCGGGCGTGGTCACGGGCTCGACGACGGGGGTGGTCACGGAGGAGACGAGGTCACCGGCGCGCCCCAGCAGGCCGCCGCCCTCGTCGGCCGATGCGGAGGAGGCAACCGCGACGGAGAGCACGAAGCCGGAGACGAGGGCACCGACCGCGAGCAGGACGGCGCGGAGCAGGCGCTGCGTCAGCGGCGTCATCGTGCTCCCTCCGGTCCTGCGGATGCGTGCACGAGGGCTTCGAAGCCCCGGGCTCAGCCGGATGGGGGTCTCGCCGAACTTTTTCCTCCGGCGTGGATTCCGGTCCCTCCCGCGAACGTGTGTGAACCCGCCGGGGATCCCCGGCGCGTCCACACACGTTCGTTGTGGAGGGGGCTCAGACGGGGGTGTCGAGGAGCTCGCGCAGGTGGGCGTCGACCTCGTCGAGGTAGGACTGCTCGAAGCCGAACAGTCCGAAGTGGCCGGCGATGCTGTGGAGCATCCGCACCTCGGCGCCCGGCGTCATCGCCGCCTCGGGCTCGCAGTCGCGCGGCGGGAAGAACATGTCCTGCTCGATCGGCATGACGAAGGTCTTGGCCGTGATGCGCCCCAGGGCCGCCGCGAGGTCGCCGCCGGCGTTGCGGGCGACGTCGCCGCGCTGCCACTTCCAGCCCATCGAGAGCAGGGCGTTGGGGTCCATCATCGTGAAGAGCGTGCGGGTGAAGTTCTGCTGGAACACGTCGAAGGTCGAGAACTCCAGGCCCTCGGCGATCGGCGGGATGCCCTTCCAGAACTCGGTCTTCCAGAAGTCCGTGGTCAGGCCCATCGTGGCCCAGATGTCGGCGTGCCGCGTCAGGCCGTCGCGGACGTCCTCGTGCGAGGCGTACTCGCCGCCGTTCCACCCGGGGTCGGAGGTGATGGCGTCCATGAGGGTCTGCGTGAACAGGAAGTCGTGCGGGGTGTTCTGCGCGGTGCCGGCGATGGGTGCCGCGCGAAGGACCTTGTCGGGGAACCGGACCGCCCACTCCCACGTCTGCTGGGCGCCCATCGAGCCACCGACGACGAGGGCCAGCCGCTCGATGCCGAAGTGCTCGCGCAGCAGCTGCTCCTGGGCGCGGACGTCGTCGCCGATGCGCACCTGCGGGAAGCGCGACATCGCGATCGAGGGGTCGTCGGTGGTGTGCGGCGAGGTCGACATCCCGTTGCCGATCTGGTTGACCACGACGACGAACCAGCGGCTGGGGTCGAGCGCCCGACCCTCGCCGATGTAGACCTGCCACCACGTGGCGTGCGTGCCCGAGAACCACGTCGGCACGAGGATCGCGTTGTCCTTGGCCTCGTTCAGCTCGCCGAAGGTCGCGACCGCGAGGTGCAGGTCCGGGATGACGCCACCCTCCTCGAGCTCGAAGCGCCCGACCCGCAGGAGCTCGAAGGTCCCCTGCATCTCGGCCGTGTAGAACGGGTTGTCCAGGGGCATGGCGGATCCTCTCGTCGCGACGCTGCTGACCCGCCCGACGCTAGGCCGCGCACGCGCCGTGCGGAACCCCCCAGCCGGCGAGGCCCCCCGCCCCCCCCTCTGTTCTCGCGAACGTGTGTGAACACGCCGGGATCGCGCGGCGTGTACACACACGTTCGCGGAGGAGGGCGGCGGGTCAGGAGGCGGGAGTGGCGAGGCGGCGGACGGCGAGGACGGCGAGCGCCCGGGCGACGGCCACGACCTCGTCGAGGGCCACCGACTCGCGCGGCGAGTGCGCCAGCCGCACGTCGCCCGGCCCGAACTGGAGGGTCGGCACGCCGGCCGCGGCGTAGAGGCGCAGGTCCGAGCCGTACGGAGCACCGCCGATTCGCGGGCGCACCAGCCCCACGGCCTCGGCGGCATCGGCCACCTTGTCCGCGAGCGGGTGCCCGGTGGGCAGCCGGCCCGAGGCGAACTGCCCGCCGGGCCAGGTGACGAGGGGCGGGTGCGTGGACAGCCACGGGTCGGTGGCCGCCGCCTCGGCGACGCAGCGCTCGAGCGCCTCGCGCGCCTGCGCCGGGTCCTCGTCGAGGGCGACGCCGTAGCGTCCCTCGGCCACGAGCAGGTCGGGCACGCTGCTCGCCCAGTCCCCGGCCGTGACCCGACCGACCGAGAGCGCGTACGGCAGCGCGTTGCCGGCGAAGAGCGGGTCGGGCGCCGCGTTCCGTGATGCCTCGAGCCGGCGCAGCGCGGCGTGCACGACGGCGAAGGTGTCGAGGGCCGAGACGCCCTCGGTGCGCGTGCTGCCGTGCGCGGCGAGCCCGCTCACCTCGAGCCGGAAGGTCAGCGCGCCGGCGTTGGCCGTGAGCAGCCGCCCGCTCGTCGGCTCGGTGACGACGGCCGCGTCGCCCGCGTGGCCCCGGCGCAGCGTCGCGAAGGCGCCGAGCCCGCCGTCCTCCTCGCCCACGACCGAGTGCAGCGCCAGCCGCCGCGCGAGCCGGACCCCCGAGCGGTGCAGTGCCCGGGCCACCGCGAGGTTGGCGGCCACCCCGGCCTTCATGTCGCACGCCCCACGCCCGTGCAGCCGGCCGTCGCGGACGACGGCCGCGAACGGGTCGTGCGCCCACGCCGCGGGGTCGCCGACCGGGACGACGTCGACGTGGCCCTGGAGGACGAGGCCGGGCGTCCCCTCGCCCGGGGTGGTCCCGACCAGCCCCCAGGCCTCCTCGCGCGGCGCCTCGGTGCCGGGGAACCCCGGATCGGCGCGGACCGCCTCGAGGTCCTCGGACCAGAGGTCCACCTCGAGGCCGGCCTGCGCGAACCAGCCCGCCAGCAGGTGCTGCACCTCCCCCTCGGCCGCCGTGCCCGTGACGCTCGGGACGCGGACCAGCGCGACGAGGCTCGCGACGAGCTCGTCCTCGTCGAGGGCGGCCAGGACCCGGGTCTCGGTCTCGCTCAGCGGGGCGCTCACGGCGGCACCGTAGCGCGCGGGGTAGCGTCCTCGGGAGGACGTCCGAGCAGCGGAGGAGGGCACCGATGGGCGCCGGCCACGGCCACTCCCACGCACCCTCCGGGCACGCCGGCGCGCAGCACCGGTGGCGGCTGCGGGTGGCCTTCGTCCTCGTCGGCGCCTTCTTCGTCGTCGAGCTCGTCGCCGGTCTGGTCGCCGGCTCGCTCGCCCTTCTCAGCGACGCCGGGCACATGGCCGCCGACGTCGTCGCCCTCGGTGCCGCACTCGTGGCCACCCGCATCGCCACCCGCCCGGACTCCACCGGCCGCCGTACCTTCGGCTCGTACCGCGCGGAGGTCTTCGCCTCGGGGCTGGCCGTCCTCCTGATGCTCGGGGTGTCGGTCTACATCGTCGTCGAGGCGGTCGGGCGGGTCGGCGCGAGCCCGGAGGTCGCCACCGGCGCGATGCTCCTCGTCGGCGGCCTGGGGCTGGTCGTCAACCTCGTGTCGCTCGCCCTGCTGCGCGGGGGCGCCGCGGAGAGCCTCAACGTCAAGGGCGCCTACCTCGAGGTCGTCGCCGACACCGTCGGGTCGGTCGGCGTGCTCGCGGCGGCGGGCCTCATCGCTCTTACCGGGAACCCGGTGTGGGACACCGTCGTCGCCCTTGCCATCGCCGTGTTCGTCGCCGTCCGCGCCGTTCTCCTGGGCCGCGAGGTGGTCGCCGTCCTCGGCCAGCACGCGCCGGCGGGCATCCATCCCGATGCCGCCGAGGCCACCCTGCGCTCGGTGGCCGACGTGGTCGACGTCCACGACCTCCACCTCTGGACCCTCACCTCCGGGATGCACGTCGCCACCGCGCACCTCGTCTGCGCCGACGGTGCCGACCCCGGGCTCGTGCTCGCCGACGCCGGGGCACGCCTGCGCGAGGAGTTCGGCATCGACCACGCCACGCTCCAGGTCGAGCCGCGTGGCACCCGCTCGTGCGTCGAGACGAGCTGGTAGACCCCGGAATGCCGGCCAGCCCCCGGCGGTTGGCCCTGCGGTGAGCACCCCCACCGCCGCCCGAGTCCCCCGCGCCGACGTCGGGCTGCGGAGCGAGCGTGGGCCGGTCCTCCTCGCGGTGATGCTCTCCACCGGCCTCGTCGCCATCGACGCCACCATCCTCGCGACCGCCGTCCCGGCCGTCGTGCGCGACCTCGGCGGGCTCTCGCAGTTCCCGTGGCTCTTCTCGGTCTACGTCCTCGCCCAGGCCGTCTCGGTCCCCGTCTACGGCAAGATCGCCGACCTCTACGGCCGCAAGACCGTGATGCTCGTCGGCGTCGGCCTGTTCGTGCTCGGCTCGCTGCTCTGCGGGCTCGCGTGGTCGATGGGCGCGCTCATCGCCTTCCGCGCCGTCCAGGGCCTCGGCGCCGGGGCCATCCAGCCGATCGGGATGACGATCGTCGGCGACATCTACAGCGTCGCCGAGCGGGCCACCGTGCAGGGCTACATCGCCTCGGTGTGGGCGGTCAGCTCGCTGGTCGGCCCCACCCTCGGCGGGGTGTTCTCGGAGGCCCTCACCTGGCGGTGGATCTTCTTCGTCAACCTGCCGCTCGGCGCGGCCGCGGCCTGGATGCTCTGGCGGCGCTTCACCGAGCAGCCGCGTCCGGAGTCGGCGCGGCCGCGCATCGACTACGCCGGGACGATGCTCCTGCTGCTCGGCACCGTCGCGCTGCTCGTCGCGCTCCTCGAGGGCGGCGTGCTGTGGTCGTGGGGCTCGCCGGTGAGCATCGGCCTCTTCGCCGCCGCCGTCGTCCTGCTCGTCGCGTTCGTCGTCGTCGAGCGCCGGGCCGCCGAGCCGGTCCTGCCGCTCTGGGTCTTCTCGCACCGCGTGGTCGGCGGGGCGATGCTCGTCTCGCTCGTCGTCGGGGTGATGCTCCTCGGGCTCACGTCGTACGTGCCGTTGTACGCGCAGGGGGTGCTCGGGACGGGCGCGATCGTGGCCGGGTTCGCTCTGGCCGCGATGACGATGGGCTGGCCGGTCGCGGCGGCCACGTCCGGGCGGCTCTACCTGCGCCTCGGGTTCCGGACGACGCTGCTCATCGGCTCGGTGCTCACCGTCGCCGGCTCGGGCGTGCTGCTCGCGGTCGGGCCGGACAGCTCGGTGTGGCTGCTCGCCGGTGCGTGCCTCGTCCTGGGGCTCGGGTTCGGCTACGTGGCCAGCCCGTCGCTCGTGGCCGCCCAGTCGGCCGTGCCGTGGCGCGAGCGCGGCGTCGCGACGAGCGCGTCGATCTTCGCGCGCTCGGTCGGCAGCGCCGTGGGTGTGGCCGCGTTCGGGGCGGTGGCCAACACGGTCGTGCGGGACCGGTTGGGGCACACCCCGTCCGACCTCGAGTCGCTGCCGGCGGGGGTGCTCGCCCCGGCCCTCAGCGCGGTCTTCGTCGTCGCGGCCGGCGTCTCGGTGACGATGCTGCTCGCCTCGCTCGTCATGCCCAAGGTCGTGCGCGAGGTCGGCCCCGACGCGGACTGACGCCGGGCCGTCGCGCCTCAGCCGAGGCGGGACCCCGCGGAGGCGACCCCGAGCCAGTCGTGCGGGTTGCCGTCCCAGCACCAGCCGAGCTTCGGGGCCCGCTCGCTGATCCACATCGCGGGGACCCGGCGGTCGCCGCGCCGCGAGCCGGAGAGCATGAAGCACCGGTTCTTCTCGAGCAGCTCCGGCGCGTGCGTGACGACCGCGATGCCCTCCTCGATGGTCAGCGGCGTGCGCCCCCGGCCGAGGACGACCGGCAGCGCCTCCTCCGGGCGGACGCCGCGGAACTCCTCGCCGCGGTCGACGTCGAGCAGCAGGTAGGCGTCCGGCCGCGGGAGGACCACCGGCTCGATCGGGCGGTACGGCGCCAGCCCCTGCTCGCCGTGGTTGCGGTCGACGCTGCCCGGCTTCGTCCCCCGGGGGGCGAGCCGCAGCAGCGGGACGGTGGCCTCGGGGTCGACCACCTCGCGGGTCAGGACGAGGACGAGCGGCACGCGACCGGGCGCCGGGGCCGGGAGATCGCCGAGGGCGGCCGCGTGCTCACGCAGCGGGGCGAGGAGCTCGAGGAAGGCGGACTCGCTGCGCCCGGCGAGCGCCGGGTAGCCGAGGGCGAGGAGGGTGTCGACCTGCTGGTCGAGGGTGTCGAGGGCGGACGTCGTGGCGGCGGGAGCGGTGATGGCGGACCTCCGGTGGGTCGGGAGTGGCCCATCGTCAACGCGTGTCCGGGCGCCCCGGTTCCGCGGGACCGGCCGCCGCGGCCGCCACGGCGCGCACCGGGTGGGTCTCGCGCGCCCGCACCCAGGGCATGACGGCGAGCAGGGTGATGACACCGGTGACCCCGAAGGCGAGGCCGAAGCTGCCGTGGTCGACGAGGGTGCCGGCCAGGATCGGCCCGATGATCGCGCCGGTGTCGGAGGCCATCTGGAAGGCGGCCAACGCCGGGCCGCCGTTGCGGTCGCGGCCGACGACATCGGCCAGCGAGGCCTGCTGGGCCGGGTTGAGCGCGCCGGCACCGAGCCCGGCGACGACCGAGAAGGCGACGAGGAGCGGCAGGTTCGTGGCCAGGCCGGTGCCGAGGGTCGCCACCCCCGAGACGAGGAGCCCGCCGATGATGAACGGCTTGCGGCCGATCCGGTCCGAGGTGCGGCCGGCCACCGTGAGCCCGACGGCGTTGCCGGCCGCGAAGACCGCCAGGGCGGTGCCCGCGACGAGCGACTGGTGGGTCTCGCGCGTGGCGGGGTCGAGGGACTGGTCGACGATGACGGCCGCCGCGAAGAGCGGGAGGATCGCGTTGCGCACCCCGAAGTTCGCCCAGCCGTTGGCGAACGCCGAGACCACCGAGGCGCGGTAGGCGCTGTCCCGCCAGCCGTCGCGCACGCCCATCACGGGCAGGACCGGGGCGCCCTCCGCCGGGCGCAGCGCGGTGTCCTTGAGGAAGACGAAGACGATGCCGGCGGCGAGCAGCAGGGCCGCCGCGTAGACGAGGAACGGCACGCGGAGCCCGAGCCCCCCGAGCAGGCCACCGACCACCGGCCCGCCGACCCCGCCGATGAGGAACGCCGACGCGTAGGCGGAGGAGACCCGGGCCCGGATGGACGGCGGCGCGAGGCGCACGATGAGCGCGACGGCCGAGACGGTGAACATCACCGACCCGATGCCGCCGAGGCCGCGGAAGACGAGCAGCTGCCAGTAGGAGCCGGCGAACGCCGTGGCGCCGGTGGAGACGGCGACGATGACCAGCCCGGCGAGGTAGATGGGCCGCTCCCCGAGCCGGCCGATGAGCCGGCCCCCCGCCGGGGCGAAGACGAGCCGGAAGAACGCGAACGCGCTGACGACGACGCTGCTGGCCGTGGCGCCGACGCCGAAGCTCTGGGCGAACCCCGGCAGGACCGGTGTGATGAGGCCGAACCCGAGCGCGATGACGAACGCCGCGGCGATGAGCACCCAGATCTCGCGGGGGATGCGGGCGGCCCCGGTGGGGGTGGTCAGGGGGTCGGCGGACACGAACGACCAGTATGCCCGCCGCCGGCGACACCCCGGTCGCCGGCGGGGGCCGGGCTCACTTCGCCTCGGCCTTGGTGGCCGACGGCACGCACTGTACGTCGGCGGCCTTCTCGTTGCCGGAGTAGAAGTCCTTGGCCTCGAGCTCGGTCGAGTCGCCGCCGTCGAGGGTCTCGGTGAGGGTCTTGCTGCCCACGACGGTGCCGCCCTCCTTCTTCGCGACCGCGACGAGGACGGTGTAGGTCATCCGGTCCGACCCGTCGTTGGTCAGGGTGGCCGAGAAGGACCAGTCCTTGCCGTCCTGGGCGCACTCGACCTTCGAGAGCTCCTTGATGGCGCCCGCGGGCTGGTTCGACGGCGGCGCCGCGGTGACGGTCTGCAGGGCGCCGCTGTTCGTCGGCGTCGGGTCCGCCTCGTCGCCGGAGCAGCCGGCGAGGCCGGTGGCCAGCAGGAGGGTGGTCAGGGCGGCGGCGGTCCGCGTCCTGGGTGTCACGACGGTGTTTCCTCTCGTAGGGGTTTCCATGGCATCACGCCCGGGGCTCGGTGTCTGCCCCGGCACCCCGGCGCCGGGAGACCCGGACGGCCACGACACCGCCGAGCAGGAGCAGCAGACCGAGGACCAGGCCGCGCAGCAGCTCGCTGCCGGTCTGGGCGAGCGGACCGCCCCCACCGGCGGGCGGCGGCGTGGCCGACCCCTCGGCGGCGGTGACGACCGCGGTGTCGGAGTCGGACACGACGCCGTCGTAGGGGTCGGCGGCCGAGACGCTCGCCCGGTTGACGACCTCGCCGCTGCGGGCCTCGGTGGCCGTCACGATGTGCGTGCGGGTCAGCGAGGCGCAGTCCTGCTCGGCGCCGGGCGCGAGCGGTCCGGCCGTGCACAGGGCACCGGCGAGGCCGAGCATCGGGTCGGTGAGGCGGACGTCGGTCAGTGGGTTCTGCCCCGAGTTGCGGACCGAGAAGGTGTACGCGATGCGCTCACCGGCGTCGGCGCGCCCGTCACCGTCCTCGTCGAGGAGGCGCGCGGTCTTGGTCAGGACGACCCCCGACGGCGGCCGGGCCTCGACCACGGCGGTGCTCTCGCTCGGGGCCGGGTCCGGCACGCCGGCGGTGTCGCTGACGGCGGTGGCCACGGCCACGTTGCGGATGGAGCCCGCGGCGGCGTCGCCGGCGGTCACGGCGTACGCGAGCACGTCGCAGTCGACCGAGTCGCCGGGCGCCAGCGGACCGGCCGGGCAGCGCACGGTGCCACCGAGGCGCGGGTCGGAGACGGCGACGTCGTTCAGGGTGACGGTGCCGGTGTTCGTGACCCGGAACGCATACCGGATGGTCTCGCCCTCCGTGGCCAGGCCGTCGCCGTCCTCGTCGACGAGCGTGCCGGTCTTGACGAGCGAGAGCGAGGCCACGCCGGTGAGCGGGACGGTCACGTCGTCGGTCGCCGCGACCCGCGGACCCTGGGGTCCGCCGGAGGAGCCCGAGGCGGTGGCGATGTTGTCGACCCGACCGGCGTCGAGGTCGGCCTGGGTCAGCGTGTACGTCGCGGTGCACGCGCGCTCGTCGCCGGGCGCCAACGGCCCGGTGCCACAGGCGAGGTCGGCCAGCCCGAGGCGGGCGTCGTCGACCGTCACGTCGTCGAGCGACGTGGTGCCGGTGTTCGTCACGGTGAAGGTGTAGGTGACGGTGTCGCCGGGGCTCTGCCGCCCGTCGTCGTCCGCGTCGACGACGGCGCCGGCGGACTTCTCCAGACCGATGCCGGCCGCCCCGTCGATCTCGACGACCGCGGTGTCGACGGCGCTCACGGGGTCGCCGGCGGGATCGGTGGCGGACGCGGTGGCGGTGTTGTCGACACGCCCGGCGTCGACGTCGGCCTGGGTGAGGACGTACGGGTCGGCGGTGCAGGTCGTGCTCGCCCCGGCCGCGAGCGGGCCGGTCGGGCAGGTGACCGCGCCGAGCAGCGGGTCGTCGACCGCGAGCCCGGTCAGCGTGGTCGTGCCCGCGTTGCGGAGGGTGAACGTGTAGGTGACCGTGTCACCGGCGTCGGAGCGGCCGGACCGGTTCGCGTCGACCACGGGGCCCGCCGTCTTGGTCAGCTCGAGCCCGGCGAGGCGGTCCAGCGGCACGACGGCCGAGGCGTCGTCGGTGACGGTGCCTCCGGTGGTCGGCGTCGCCGTGGCGGTCGCGGTGTTGAGGACCGCGCCCGCGTCCAGGTCGGCCGCGGTGAGCACGTAGGTGACCGTCGCGGCACACGCCAACTCGTCACCCGGAGCGAGCGGGCCTGCCGCACAGGCCAGCCCGTCGACACCGACCCGCGGGTCGTCGACGACGACGTCGCGCAGGGTGACGTCCCCGGTGTTGCGGACGGAGAAGGCGAACTCGACCTCGTCGCCCGCGGAGACCCGGCCGTCCTCGTTCGTGTCGCGCACGCCCGAGGCGGTCTTGGTCAGCTCGATGCCCGCGGCGGCGTCCAGCACGGCGGTGGCGCGGTCCTCGGCCCGGACCGCGGCACCACGGCTGTCGGTGCCACGCGCGGCGGCCTCGTTGTCGACCCGGCCCGCGTCGACGTCGGCCTGGGTCAGCACGTAGGACCGCTCGCAGCCGGTCGAGGCGCCGGGGGCCAGCGTCGCGTCACCGCAGCGCACCCCGACCAGGCCGAGACGGGCATCGTCCAGGACCAGGTCGGCGACCGAGGTCGCCCCGGTGTTGGTGACGGTGAAGCGGTAGGTGACGGTGTCGCCGGCGTCGTCGCGGCCGCTGTCGTTGGTGTCGGCGAGGTCGACGACCTCCTTGTCGAGGGTCAGCGCACCGCCCGGCGTGAGGGTGGCGGTGGCCGAGTCGCTGTCGGTCACGGAGTCACCGGTGGGCGGCGTGCCGGAGACCGTCGCCGTGTTGGTGACCGCACCGGCGTCGACGTCCTCCTGGGTCAGCACGTAGGTGGGCGGCACGCAGCTCCGGCTGGCGCCGGGAGCGAGCGCGCCTGCACCGCAGGCGAACCCGGTGAGGCCGAGCAACGGGTCGTCCACAACCACCGCGTCGAGCGAGACGGTTCCCGTGTTGGTCACCTCGAGGGTCCACGTCACGGTGTCGCCCGCGTCGGGGCCGTTGGCGTCGACGTCGACGACCGGGCCCGCGGTCTTGGTGAGCGAGACCGAGGCCGCGCCGGTGAGCGGGACCCGCACCGAGTCCTCGTCGGAGACCACCGAGACCGGGCTGGTCGCCGTGACGCGCGCGGTGTTGTCGACCCGGCCGGCGTCGAGGTCGGCGGTGGTCAGGGTGTACGCCGCAGCGGTGCAGGTCGTGGTCGCACCGGCGGCGAGCGTGGTCGTCGGGCAGGTGACGGTGCCGAGCAGCGGGTCGGAGACCGCGACGTCGGTGAGGGTGACGTTCGAGGTGTTCTCGACGCGCAGCGTGTAGGAGACCGTGTCGCCCGCGTCGACCCGGCCGGAGTCGTTGGCGTCGACCACGTCACCCGCGGCCTTCACGATGCGCACCTGGGCCACCCGGTCCAGCGGCGCCGAGGCACTGTCGTCGTCCGTGACCGCCCCCGAGGCACTGTCGGCGGAGACCGACGCGGTGTTGTCGACGACACCGGCGTCGACGTCGGCCGCGGTCAGCGTGTACGGCTGCGGCGCCTCGCAGGTGGCGCTCGCGCCGGGTGCCAGCTCGCCCGGGGCGCAGGCGAACCCGTCGAGCCCGAGCAGCGGGTCGGTGACCACCGGGTCGGTGAGCGTGGTCGCGCCGGTGTTGGTCACGACGAACGTGTACGTCAGCCGGTCGCCCTCGTCGGCCCGGCCGTCGCCATCGACGTCGACGACCTCGGAGACCGACTTGTCCAGCCGCACGGAGGACGGGCCGGTCGGCGTGACCGTGGCGGAGTCGTCGTCGGTGACGGGGTCTCCGGAGGGCGTGCGCCCCGTGGCCGTCGCGGTGTTGACGACCTCGCCGGCGTCGATGTCGGCCTGGGTGAGCGTGTAGACCACGGGCGGGCAGTCGACGCGCGCGCCGGGAGCGAGGAGGCCACCGCCGCACCGGATCCCGGAGACACCGAGCAGGCTGTCGTCGACCGCGACGTCGGTGAGGGTGGTGGAGCCCGTGTTGGTGACCGAGAAGGCGTAGGCGACGGTGTCCCCGGCGTCCACCCGGCCGCTGCCGTTCGCGTCGACCACGTCACCGGCGGTCTTGGCCAGCCGCAGCGAGCCCGACGTCGCCAGGGGCGTCGTCACGGTGTCGGTGGCGGTGGTCTCCACGTCCTGCGGGTCCAGCCCGACCACGGTCGCGGTGTTGTCGACCCGGCCCGCGTCCACATCGGCCTGGGTGAGCACGTACGCCGGCGCGGAGCACGTGGTCGTCCCACCCGGCCGCAGCGTGACCGCGTCGCACTGCACGTCCTGCAGGTTCGGGTCGGTGACCCGGATGGCGCGCACGGTGACGGTGGAGACGTTCCGGACGGTGAACGCGTAGGCGATGGTGTCGCCGGCCGAGGCCACGCCGTCGTCGTCGACGTCCACGACGTCACCGGCGGTCTTGACGAGCGTCAGGCGGGCCACGGCCGTCATCGGGGTGGTCGTCGACGACGAGCCCGTCGGCGCGGTCCCCGACGGGGGCACCGCCGTGGCGGTCGCGGTGTTGCGCACCGCGCCGGCGTCCACGTCGTCCTGGGTCAGCGTGTAGGTCCACGTGCGGTCGCACGGGACGGAGGCGCCCGGCGCGAGCGGGCCGGTGGCGCACGGTGCCGCCACCAGACCCAGCAGCGGGTCGGTGACCGTGAGGTCGCGCAGCGTGGTCGTGCCGTCGTTGCGCACCGAGAACGAGTACTCGATGGTGTCGCCGGCGTCGGCGCCGTTGCCGTCGGTGTCCGCGATCGCCGAGGCGGTCTTGGTCAGGGCCAGGGCGTTGCGGCCGGCCAGGACGAGGTCGGCGTCGTCCGTGGCGCTCACCGGGTCGCCGGCCGGTGTGAAGCCGGTGGCGGTCGCGGTGTTCGAGAAGCCGCCCGCGTCGACATCGGCCTGGGTCAGCGTGTAGCTGCCGGCACAGTCGACCGACTCGCCCGGCGCCAGCGTGGCCACGCAGCGCAGCGCGGTGAGCCCGATCCGCGGGTCGGCGACGGTGAGCAGGTCCAGGGTCTGGGTCCCGGTGTTGGTCACCCGGAAGCCGTACTCCACGACGTCGCCCGCGTCGGTCGTCGCCGGGTCCGTCCCGCGGTCCGTCGTCGGTGTCCCCGCCGTCTTCTGCAGCGTCATGCTGTCGGTCACGGGGACCCGCAGCGACGCCGTGGCATCGGCGCGGGTGGACACCCCGCCGGGCCCGGTGGCCGTGGCCGTCGCCGCGTTGTCCACGCGCCCGGCGTCCACGTCGGTCTGGGTCAGCACGTACGGGTCGCTCGTGCACTCCGTGGTCGCACCCGGCGCGAGGGTCCCGTCACCGCACACGACGTCCTCGAGCCCGAGGCGGGCATCGGTCAGCCGCACGCTGCCGAGCGTCACGTTCGAGGTGTTCGTGATGGCGAACGTGTAGGTCGCCGTGTCGCCGGCGTCGACCCGACCGGAGTCGTTGGCGTCGACGATCGCGCCGACCGTCTTCTCCAGGCGGAGCTGCGCGACCCGGTCCAGCGGCGTGACGGTCGAGGAGGTGTCGCTCGGCGCGGCGCCGGTGGGCGTCGTGGCGGTCGCCGACGCGGTGTTGGCGACGGACCCGGCGTCGACGTCGGCCTGGGTCAGCACGTGAACGTACGCCGTGTCGCACCCGACGGTCTCGCCCGGCTGCAGCGGGCCGGCCGAGCACAGCACCGCGTCCAGGCCGAGCATCGCGTCCGTGAGCCGGACGTCCGTCAGCCGGGTGGTCCCGGTGTTGCGTGCGGTGAACGAGTAGGTGATGGTGTCACCCGCGTCGGCGCCGTTGCCGTCGACGTCGCGGATGGCCGAGGCGGTCTTGGTCAGGTCGAGACCGGTGGCCGGGGTGAGCACGACGGAGGCCGAGTCGTCGGCGGAGACCGTGGTGCCGGACGGCGTCGTCGCCGTCGCGTCGGCGAAGTTGTCGACGCGACCGCGGTCGACGTCCTCCTGGGTGAGGACGACGTCGGCGGTGCAGGACGCCGAGGCACCCGGGGCCAGGGTCGCGGCACAGGGCAGGGCGGTGGCGCCGACCAGCTCGTCGCGGACGGCCACGTCGCGCAGCGTCCGGGCACCCGTGTTGGTCACGGTGAACGTGTAGGTGACGGTGTCGCCGGCGTCCTGGCGTCCGCTGTCGTTCGTGTCCTGCACCGAGCCGGCGGTCTTGGTGAGCCCGAGCGCGGCCGCCCCGTCGAAGCGCGTCGTCGTCGAGCCCTCGCCCGTCACGTCGCGCCCCGCCGGGTCGGTCCCGGTCGCGGTGGCGGTGTTCGTCACGGAGCCCGCGTCGAGGTCGGCCTGGGTGAGGACGTAGCCGGCCGTGCAGGAACGGGTCTCGCCCGGCGCGAGCGGGCCGGTGCCGCAGGCCAGTCCGGTCAGGCCGAGGCGGTCGTCGTCGACCGTCACCCCGCCGAGCGTCGTGGTTCCGGTGTTGGTGACCCGGAAGGTGTAGGTGATGCGGTCGCCCGCGTCCACCCGGCCGTCGTCGTTCGCGTCGACGACGGCGCCGGCGGACTTCGCGAGGGCGATGCCGGGGGCGGCGTCGAGCTCGACGACCGCGGTGCCGAGGTCGCTCGTGGGCTCGCCGTCGGGGTCGGTGGCGGACGCGGTGGCGGTGTTGTCGACGCGACCGGCATCGAGGTCGGTCTGGGTGAGGACGTACGGGTCGGCGGTGCAGGTCGTGCTGGCACCGGCCGCGAGCGGGCCGGTCGGGCAGGTGACGTCACCGAGCAGCGGGTCGGTGACGGCCACGCCTCGCAGCGTCGTCGTGCCGACGTTCCGCACCGAGAGGGCGTACGCCACGGTGTCCCCGGCGTCGAGACGACCCGACTGGTTCGCGTCGACCACGGGGCCCGCGGTCTTGGTCAGCTCGAGCCCGGCGAGGCGGTCGAGAGGCACCACGGCCGAGGCGTCGTCGGTGACGGTGCCCCCGGTGGAGGGCGTCGCCGTGACCGTCGCGGTGTTGAGGACCGCGCCCGCGTCCAGGTCGGACGCGGTGAGCACGTAGGAGACGGTCGTGGCGCAGACCGCCGTGTCACCGGGCGCGAGCGGGCCCGCCGCACAGGGCAGACCGTCCACGCCCAACCGCGCGTCGTCCACGACGAGGTCGCGCAGCGAGACGTCCCCGGCGTTGCGGACGGAGAAGGCGAACTCGACCTCGTCGCCGGCGGAGACCCGGCCGTCACCGTTGCTGTCGCGCACCCCCGAGGCGGTCTTGGTCAGCTCGACCGCAGTCGTCGGCACGAACGTGACGGTGGCTCCGTCCTCGGCCCGCACCGCGGCGCCGCGGCTGTCGGTCCCTCGCACCGCGGCCTCGTTGTCGGCCCGACCGGCGTCGACGTCGGCCTGGGTCAGCACGTAGGGGCGCTCGCAGGTGGTCGAGGCCCCGGGGGCCAGGGTGGCGTCGCCGCAGCGGACACCGGCGAGCCCGAGACGGGGGTCGTCGAGCACGAGGCCGGTGACCGTCGTGGCACCCGTGTTCGTGGCGGTGAAGCGGTAGGTGACGGTGTCGCCGGCGTCGTCGCGGCCGCTGTCGTCGGTGTCGGCGATCCCCACGACCTGCTTGTCGAGGGTCAGCGCACCACCCGGCGTGAGGGTCGCGGAGGCCGAGTCGGTGTCGGTCACGGGGTCACCGGTGGGCGGTGTCCCGGCGACGGTCGCGCTGTTGGTCACGGCACCGGCGTCGACGTCGTCCTGGGTCAGCGCGTACGTCGGCAGCACGCAGGTCCGGCTCGCTCCGGGGGCGAGCGGGCCGGAGCCGCAGGCGAACTCGGTGAGAGCGAGCAGCTCGTCGTCCACCAGCACCGAGTCGAGCGTCACGGTCCCCGTGTTCGTCACCTCGAGGGTCCACGTCACGGTGTCGCCCGCGTCGGGGCCGTTGGCGTCGACGTCGACGACCGGGCCGGCCGTCTTGGTGAGCGAGATCGAGGCCGCGCCGGTGAGTGGCACGCGCACCGAGTCCTCGTCGGAGACGACCGAGACCGGGCTGGTGGCGGTGACCCGTGCGGTGTTGTCGACGCGGCCGGCGTCGACGTCGGCCTGCGTCAGGGTGTGGACGCCGGCCGAGCACGTCGTCGTGGCCTCGGCGGCGAGGGTCGAGGTCGGGCACGTGACGGCGCCGAGCAGCGGGTCCGAGACCGCGATGTCGGTGAGGGTGACGTTCGAGGTGTTCTCGACGCGGAGGGTGAAGGCCACGGTGTCGCCGGCGTCGACCCGACCGGAGTCGTTGGCGTCCGCCACGTCGCCCGCGGTCTTGACGATGCGCACCTGGGCCACCCGGTCCAGCGGCGCCGAGGCGGAGTCCTCGTCAATGACCGACCCACCGGCCGGGGTCCCCGCCGACACCGTGGCGGTGTTCTCGACGACGCCCGCGTCCACGTCGGCGGCGGTCAGCGTGTACGGCCGCGGCGCCTCGCAGGTCGCGCTCGCACCCGGAGCGAGGACGCCCGGGGCGCAGGCGAACCCGTCGAGCACGAGCAGCGGGTCGTCGATCACCGGGTCGGTGAGGGTCATCGTCCCGGTGTTGGTCACGACGAACGTGTACGCCAGCCGGTCGCCCTCGTCGGCCCGCCCGTCGGCGTCGACGTCGACGACCTCGGAGACCGACTTGTCCAGGCGCACCGAGGACGGGCCGGAGAACCGCACGGTGGCGGAGTCGTCGTCGGTGACGGGGTCGCCGGAGGGGGTGCGCCCCGCGGCGGTCGCGGTGTTGAGGACCTCACCGGCGTCGATGTCGGCCTGGGTGAGCTCGTGGACGGCCGGGGGGCACGGGACCGTCGCGCCCGGCCGCAGCGCACCGGAGCCGCAGCGCAGCCCCTGGACGCCGAGACGGGCGTCGTCCACGGAGACGTCGGAGAGGTTGGTCGAGCCGGTGTTCGTCACGGCGAAGCCGTAGGTGACGGTGTCACCGGCGTCGATGCGGCCGCTGCCGTTGGCGTCGACCACGTCCCCGGCGGTCTTGGCCATCCGCAGCGAGCCCGAGGTCCGGAGGCGGGTGGTCACCGTGTCGGTGGCGGTGGTCTCGACGTCCTGCGGGTCGAGCCCGACGGCGGTCGCGGTGTTGTCGACCCGGCCCGCGTCGACGTCGGCCTGGGTGAGCACGTACGCCGGCGCGGAGCACGTGGTCGTGTCGCCCGGCCGCAGGGTGATCGCGGCGCACCGGATGTCGTCGAGGTTGGGGTCCGCGACCTGGATGACCCGCACGGTGACGTTGGAGACGTTCTCGACGGTGAACGAGTACGCGATGGTGTCGCCGGCCGAGGCCACCCCGTCGCCGTCGGTGTCGACGACGTCGCCGGCGCTCTTCACGAGGGTGAGCTCCGCGAGCGTGGTCATCGGGGTGGTCGTGGACGACGAGGCGGTGGACGGCGTGCCGGACGGGGGCACCGCGGTGGCCGTCGCCGTGTTGGAGACCGCGCCCGCGTCGATGTCGTCCTGGGTCAGGGTGTAGGTCCAGGTGCGGTCGCACGGGATGGAGGCGCCCGGCGCGAGCGGACCGCTGGCGCACGGCGCCGCCGAGAGACCGAGCAGCGGGTCGGTCAGCGTGAGGTCGCGCAGCGTGGTCGTGCCGTCGTTGCGCACCGAGAACGAGTACTCGATGGTGTCGCCGGCGTCGGCGCCGTTGCCGTCGGTGTCGGCCACGGCCGACGCGGACTTGGTCAGCGCCAAGGCGTTCCGACCCGTCACCTCGAGGTCGGCGCCGTCGGTGGTCCGCACCGGGTCACCGGGCGGGGTGAAGCCGGTGGCGGTCGCGGTGTTCGAGAGCCCACCGGCGTCGATGTCGGCCTGGGTCAGCGTGTAGCTGCCCGCGCAGTCGACCGAGCGGCCCGGAGCCAGGGTCGCCACGCAGCGCAGCGCGGTCAACCCGATCCGCGGGTCGGCAACGGTCAGCAGGTCCAGGGTCTGGGTCCCGGTGTTGGTCACCCGGAACGAGTAGTCGACGACGTCACCCGCGTCGGTGGTGGTGGGGTCCAGGCCCCGGTCCGTGGTCGGGGTCCCGGCGGTCTTGTCGAGGGACATCGAGTTGACGGTCGGCACCCGCAGGGTGGCGGCCGCATCGGCGCGGGTGGACGATCCGTCCGGCCCGGTGGCCGTCGCCGTCGCCGAGTTGTCGACGCGCCCGGCGTCGACGTCGGCCTGGGTCAGCACGTACGGGTCGCTCGTGCACTCGGTGGAGGCACCGGGCGCCAGCGAGCCCGCCCCGCACACCTCGTCCTCGAGCCCGAGGCGGGCATCGGTCAGCCGCACCGTCGAGAGGGTGACGTTCGAGGTGTTCGTGATGGTGAACGTGTACGTCGTCGTGTCGCCGGCGTCGACCCGACCGGAGTCGTTGGCGTCCGCGATGCTGCCGACCGCCTTCTCGAGCCGCAGCTCCGCGACGCGGTCCAGCGGGGTGACGGTCGAGGAGGTGTCGCTCGGCGCGGAGCCGGTGGGGGTCGTGGCCGCCGCCGAGGCCGTGTTCGCCACGGACCCCGCGTCGACGTCGGCCTGGGTCAGGGTGTGCACGTACGCGGTGTCGCACCCGACCGTCTCGCCCGGCTGCAGCGGGCCGGCGGAGCAGGGCACCGCGTCCAGGCCCAGCATCGGGTCGGTGAGCAGGACGTCCGTCAGGCGGGTCGTCCCGGTGTTGCGCACCGTGAACGAGTACGTGATGGTGTCGCCGGCGTCGGCCCCGTTGCCGTCCACGTCGCGGATGGCCGACGCCGTCTTCGTCAGGTCCAGGCCGGTCGCCGGGGCGAGCACGACCGAGGCCGAGGCGTCCGCCGAGACGCTGCCACCGTCTGGCGTCGTCGCGGTGGCGTCGGCGGTGTTGTCGACGCGGCCGCGGTCGACGTCCTCCTGCGTGAGCACGAGGTCGGCCGAGCACGTCGCCGAGGCGCCGGGCGCCAGACCCGTGGCGCAGGGCAGGGCGGTGGCGCCCACCAGCTCGTCGCGGACGGCGATGTCGCGCAGCGTCCGCGCCCCGGTGTTGGTCACGGTGAACGTGTAGGTGACGGTGTCGCCGGCGTCCTGGCGCCCGCTGCCGTTCGTGTCCTGCACGGCACCCGCGGACTTGGCCAGGCTCAGTGTCGCGGGTCCGTCGAACCGGGTCGTCGTCGTGTCCTCGTCGGTCACGTCACGCCCACCCGGGTCGGTGCCCGTCGCGGTGGCGGTGTTCGTGACGGAGCCCGCGTCGATGTCGGCCTGCGTCAGGACGAGGACCGGCCCCGAGCACGTCCGCGTCTCACCCGGCTCGAGCGGCGCGCTGCCACAGGGCAGTCCGCTGACGTCGAGACGAGCGTCATCGATGCGCACCGGGTCCAGCCGCGTGGTGCCGGTGTTCGTCACACGGAACGAGTAGTCGATGGTGTCTCCGGCGTCGACCCGGCCGCTGCCGTCGGTGTCCGAGACCCCGCCCGAGAGCTTGGTGAGGACGATGCCGCTCTCCTGCGGGAGCGTCACGGTCGCGACGTCGGCCGCGCGCACGGTGCCGTTCGTCCCGGTCGCCGCCACCTCCGCGCGGTTGTCCAGGACCCCGGTGTCGAGGTCGTCCTGGGTGAGGACGTACGCGGGAGCCGTGCACGTCGTCGACCCACCCGGGGCCAGGGTGGTCAGCGGGCAGGTGACCGAGCCCACCAGCGGGTCGGTGACGGTGACGCCCCGCAGGGTCACGGCGGAGGTGTTCCTGACCGTGAACGTGTAGGTGACCGTGTCCCCGGCGTCGACGCGCTCGGGGTCGGCGCCCTGCGCGGTCGTCGGGTCGCCGGCGGTCTTGTCGAGGGTGATCTCGGCCAGCGCGTCGACCGCCACCGACGCCGTGGCGTCGTCCGTCGCCGTGCGGCCCCGGGTGTCGGTGCCGGTGACGCCCGCGGTGTTCTCGACGGTCCCGGCGTCGACGTCGTCCTGGGTGAGGGAGTAGTCGACCGCGCAGCGCACGACCTGGCCCGGCGCCAGCGACGGCGCGCAGACGAGCGCGTCGACCCCGATGCGCGGGTCGGTGACGGTGACGCCGGTCAGCGTCGTCGGCCCGGTGTTGGTGACCGTGAACGTCCACGTGACGGTGTCCCCGGCGTCCGCGCCGTTGGCGTCCGTGTCGACGACGGCCGACCCCTCCTTGGCCAGGTCGACCAGCGGGGATGAGTCGACCGCCCGCGAGGCCTCGGCGGCGTCGGTGACCCGGCCGCCGGTCGCGGCCGCGGCGGAGACGACCGCCGTGTTGTCGACGACCCCGGCATCGACCTCGCCCTGCGTGAGGACGTGGGTGCCGCGGACCGCGCAGGGGGTGGAGGTGCCCGGCAGCAGCGGGCCGGCCGCGCAGAGGGCGTTCGAGAGGCCGGCGACCGGGTCCTCGAGGCGAAGGTCGGTCAGGCTCACCGCACCGGTGTTGCGCACCGAGAACGAGTACTCGACGGTGTCTCCGGCGTCCTGGCGACCCGAGCCGTTGGCGTCCACGACCACACCGGCGGTCTTGGTCAGCTCGACCGACGCGGGTGCACCGAGGACGAGGGAGGCGGTGTCGTCGTCCTCGACCGTGCCGCCGGTTGGGGTCGCGGCGCGGGCGACGGCCGTGTTGTCGACCCGGTCGGCGTCGGCGTCGGGCTGGGTCAGCACGTAGGTCGACGAGCACGTCGTGCTCGCCCCGGGGGCCAGGGTCCCCGTCCCGCAGACGCTCTGGGCCCGGCCGATCCGGCTGTCCTCGACCGTGACCGAGGTCAGCGTGACCGCCGAGGTGTTCGTGACGGTGAAGCCGTAGGTGACGGTGTCCCCGGCGTCGCGGCGGCCGCTGCCGTTGGTGTCGGCCACCCCGGTCACGGCCTTGTCGAGGCGGAGGGCGGCCAACGTGTCGACGGACACGGTGGCGGTCGAGTCGTCGGTGGCGGTGGCGCCGGCCGCGCTCGTGGCGGTCGCCGTCGCCGTGTTGCGCACGGCACCGGCGTCGACCTCGGCCTGCGTCAGGACGTGGACGAAGGTTCCCGCGCAGGGCTGGACCGCGAAGGGCGCCAGCGGCGTCGTCGTGCAGGTCTCGTCCTCCAGACCCAGGAGCGGGTCGTCGAGCGTGACCGCGGTCAGCGTGGAGGACCCGGTGTTGCGCACCGAGAACGAGTACTCGACGGTGTCACCGGCGTCCGGGCCGTTGCCGTCGACGTCGGTCACGCCCGAGGCCGTCTTGGTCAGCTCGACCGACGTCGTCGGTCGGATGGTCACCGACGCCGCGTCGTCGTCCGTGACGGAGCCGCCCGAGGGCGTGCCCGCCGACGCGGTGGCGGTGTTGTCGACGCGGCCGGCATCGACGTCGGTCTGGGTGAGCGTGTAGGTCGCGCTGCAGGACGTGGTCGCCCCCGGTGCGAGCGCCGTGCCGCACGCGAGGCCGGTGACGCCGATGCGGGCGTCGTCCACCGTGACGGAGGACAGCGTCGTCGCACCGGTGTTGCGGACGCTGAACGTGTAGGTGACCGTGTCGCCGACGCCCTCACGGCCCGAGCCGTTGGTGTCGACCACCGGGCCGGCGGTCTTCTCGAGGGTCAGCGACGACGGCGGCGCGAACGTCACGCTCGTGCTGTCGGTGTCGGTGACGGTGACGTCGCGCGGGTCCTCGGCGCGCACGGTGGCGGTGTTGTCCACGCGGCCGGCGTCGACCTCGGCCTGGTCGAGGCGGTGCCCGGCGATGGTGCACACGGTGCTCTCGCCCGGAGCCAGGGTGGTCACCGGGCAGGTCACCTCGCCGGCCGAGGGGTCGACCACGCGGACCGCCTTGAGCGTCACGGTGGTCGTGTTCGTGACCGTGAACGACCAGCGGACGGTGTCGCCGACGGTGACCGAGCCGGACCCGTCGGTGTCCTCGGGGGCCGAGCCGCTCTTGGTGAGCGAGATCGACGCGACGCTGTCGACCGGCGTCAGCGTGGAGCTGGTCGCGGTCGGCGTCGTGCCGTAGGGCGGGACGGCGGTCGCGGTCGCGGTGTTGGCCACGGCGCCGGCGTCGACGTCGGCCTGGGTGAGCGTGTAGGTGGCGGTCGCCGCACAGGGGACCGTCGCCCCGGGCGCGAGCGGTCCGGCGGCGCACAGGACCGCCTCGGTGCCGGTGCGGGGATCGGAGACCCGGACGTCCGTGAGGCTGGTCGTGCCCAGGTTGCGGACGCTGAACGAGTACTCGAGGGTGTCGCCGGCGTCGGGGCCGTTGCCGTCCCCGTCCACCACGCCGGAGGCCGACTTCGTCAGCTGCAGCTGGGAGGTGCCGGGCAGCGGCACCCGGGCGCTCGAGGTGTCGGTGCTCGCCGAGCCGTCCGGCCGCAGGGCCCGGGCGCTCGCCGTGTTGTCGACGCCCCCCGCGTCCAGCTCGGCCTGCGTGACGACGTGGGTGCGGGTGCAGGTGGTGGTGGCCCCCGGCGCCAGGGACGCCGCGCCGCAGCGCGCGCCGTCCAGGCCCAGCAGGGGGTCGCTCACCGTGACGTCGGTCAGGGTCACCGTCGAGGTGTTGCGCAGCAGGAACGTGTAGGTGATGGTGTCGCCGGCCTCGATCCGACCGTCCGCGTCGATGTCGACGGGGGTGGAGGCAGACTTGGTCAGCTCGATGTCGCCGCTGCTCGGGAGCAGGACGGTCGCGTCGTCCTGGGCGGTGGCCGTCCCGGCGGACCCGGTCGCCCGGATCGTCGCGGTGTTGTCGACCCGGCCGGCATCGATGTCGGCCTGGGTCAGCGTGTAGGGCGGGCTGGTGCAGGTCCGGGTGTTGCGCGGCGTGAGGGGCGAGCCACCGCCCGCGCACGAGAAGCCACTGAGCCCGATCCGGGCGTCGTCGACGAGCACGGTACGCAGCGTCGTGGTCCCGGTGTTGAGGACCGCGAACGTGTAGGTGACGGTGTCGCCGGCGTCGACCGTCCCCGACGTGTTCGTGTCGAGGACCGCGCCCGCGGTCTTGTCGAGCTGGGCGGCGTCGACCTGCGCGATCGGCAGGTTCGCCGTGTCGGTGCTCGTGACGGTGCCGCCGCCCGGCTCGAGGGCCGTGGCGGTCGCGGTGTTGGAGACGGCACCCCGGTCGGCCTCGGCCTGGGTGATCGTCACCGGCGGCACGGTGCAGGTCGCCTGCTCCCCCGGTCCGAGCACCGTCGGGACGCAGGTCACCGCTCCCGCCCGCGGGTCGGACACGGCCAGGTCGGTCAGCGTGACGGCCGCCGTGTTGGTGACCGTGACGGTGAAGGTCACCCGGTCGCCCGCGTCGACCCGCCCCGTGCCGTTGGTGTCGGCGACGGAGCCGACGGCCTTGTCGAGGATGATCTCGGCGACCTGGTCGACCGGCGTGGTGGCCGTGTCGGAGTCGCTGACCGTCGACCCGACCTGCGGCCGGCCGGTCGCGGTGGCGGTGTTCTCGATCGACCCCGAGTCGACGTCGGCCTGGGTGAGGACGTACGGACGCGGGCCCTGGCAGGTCACGCTCGCCCCCGGCGCGACCGGGCCGGCGCTGCAGAGGTAGTCGACGAGGCCGAGCTTGTCGTCGGTGACCCGGATGTCGCGCAGCGTGGTGGCGCCGGTGTTGGTCACGGTGAACGTGTAGACGACCTCGTCCCCCGCGCTCGGGAGGCCGTCGTCGTTGGCGTCACGCAGCTCCCCACCGGTCTTGAGGAGCAGGAGCGCCGAGGTGGGCGAGAGCGGCGTGACCACCGAGTCCTGGCCCGGAGGCGTGCTCGTGCCGCCGCCGGGCGTGGTGGCCGTGACGGTCGCGAGGTTCTCGACGCGTGCGGAGTCGACGTCGCCCTGGGCCAGGACGAAGGCCGGGGCGGTGCAGCCGACCGTCTGCCCGGGCGCGACCGGCCCTGCGGCACAGAGGTACCCGGTGAGTCGCAGCTTGTTGTCGTTGACGACCACGTTGGTCACCGTGACGCTGCCGGTGTTCGTCACCGAGAACGAGTAGGTGATCGTGTCCCCCACGTCGACGCCGTTGCCGTCGACGTCGACGACGGGCCCGGCGGACTTGTCCAGGGCGAGGGTCGTCGGCGGCGTCAGGGTGACGGTGGCCGACGCCGCGGCGGTGGCCGTGCCCCCGCGCGGGTCGGACGCGGTGACGGAGGCCGTGTTGACGACCGTCCCCGCATCGAGGTCGGCCTGGGTGAGGCGGTACGGAGCGGCGGTGCACGTCGTGCTCGCCCCCGGCGCGAGGGTCGTCGCGGTGCAGGTCACCGTGCCGAGGCGCGGGTCGGAGACGGAGACGGAGGAGAGCGTCACCGTCGAGACGTTGCGGACGGTGAACGTGTAGGCGACGGTGTCGCCGGCGCTCTGTCGCCCGTCGGCGTTGGCGTCGACCACGGCACCGGCCGTCTTCGTGAGGGCCACCGCCGCGACCGTCGTCAGGGTGGTCGTCGTGCTCGACCCGTCGGAGGCGGTCCCGCCGGAGGCGCCGGTGGCCGTCGCGGTCGCCGTGTTCGACACGGCTCCGCTGTCGACGTCGGCCTGGGTCAGGGTGTAGGTGCGGGTCGCGGTGCAGTCCGACGCCGCCCCCGGTGCGAGTGGACCGGTGACGCAGAGCGTCCCCGACAACCCGAGCTTGGCGTCGTCGACCCGCACGTCCGTCAGGGAGACGTTGCCGGTGTTCCGGACCGCGAACGAGTAGGTGATGGTGTCGCCGGCGTCCGCGCCGTTGCCGTCGACGTCCGTGACCGCCGAGGCGCGCTTGGTCAGCTCCAGCGCGGGAGCCGCCGACAGGGGTCGGGTCGCGCTCGCCGACGCCGAGACCGTGTCGCCCGCCGGCGTGGTGGCCGCCGCCGTCGCCGTGTTGTCGACGCGGCCGGCGTTGAGGTCCGCCTGGGTCAGCGTGTACGCGGGGGCGGTACAGGTGGCGGAGGCCCCGGGCGCCAGCGAGCCCGTCCCGCAGGCGTAGTCGACGACGCCGACCTGGGGGTCGGTGACCCGGGGGGCGGTCAGGGTGCTCGCCCCGGTGTTCTGCAGGGTGAAGGTGTAGGTCACGGTGTCGCCGGCGTCCTGGCGACCGGAGCCGTTCGCGTCGACCACCGCGCCGGCGGTCTTCGTGGCGCTGAGCGAGCTCGGTGCGGTGACGTCGCGGACGGCCGTGGCGACCGCCGTGGCCGTGGTGCCGCCGGGCGTCCGGCCGCTCGCCGTGGCGGTGTTCTGCACCCGACCGGCGTCCACGTCCTGCTGGGTCAGCGTGTGGATGAAGCCGGAGCAGGTGGTGGAGGCACCGGGCGCCAGGGTGCCCGTGCCGCAGACCTCGCCGGAGAGGCCGAGCATCGCGTCGCTGACGCGGACGAGGCTGAGCGTGACGTTCGAGGTGTTGGTGACCCGGAAGCCGTACGACACCGTGTCACCGGCGTCCTGGCGCCCCGAGCCGTTGGCGTCCACGACCGGGCCGGCCGTCTTGGCGACGGTGAGGGTGGCCAGCTGGTCGACGTCGCGGACGGCGCTCGCGGAGGCGGTCGGCCGGGACCCCGCCCGCGGCGTCGCGGACGCCGTCGCCGTGTTGACCACCTGGCCGGCGTCGAGGTCGGCCTGGGTGAGCGTGTACGTCGCCGAGGGGCACGAGAGGGTGGCGCCGGGAGCCAGCGGTCCTGCCGCGCAGACGCTGCCGGAGAGCCCGAGCAGCGCGTCGTCCAGCCGGATGTCGTCGAGGGTGGAGCCGCCGGTGTTGCGGACGGTGAACGTGTACGTGACGGTGTCACCGGCGTCGGGGCCGTTGTCGTCGGTGTCGACCACCGCTCCCGCGGTCTTGGTGAGGGCGATCGAGTTCGTGGGGACGATCGGCCGGGTCGAGGTGCCGGTCGTCACCGCCGTGGTGCCACCCGTCGGGGTCGTCGCGCTCACCGACGCGGTGTTCGTCACGCCGCCGGCGTCGACGTCGGCCTGCGTCAGGACGTACTCGCGCGGGGCCGGGCAGGAGACGCTCTGGCCGGGCGCGATCGCGCCGGGGGCGCAGGTGAAGGCGGTGAGCCCGAGCTTGGGGTCGATGACGACGCCGTCGCGCAATGTCGTGGCGCCGGTGTTGGTCACCTCGAAGGAGTAGGCGACGGTGTCGCCCGCGTCCTGGCCGTTGCCGTCGAGGTCGGTGACCGCGCCGGCCACCTTCCGCAGGGAGACCGACGACGTCGGCGCCAGGGCGCGGCGCTCGACGTCGCTCGCGGTCACGGGTCCCGCGGGGGCGGTGCCGTCGACGGTCGCGGTGTTCTCGACGAAGCCGGCGTCGACGTCGGCCTGGGTGAGGACGTAGGGCGCCGGGGCCACGCACGTCGCCGTGGCACCCGGAGCCAGCGGTCCTGCGGCGCAGGCGGATCCGTTGATGCCCAGCTTGGCGTCGGTGATCTTGAGCGTCGAGAGGCTCTGGTTGCCCGTGTTGGTGACACGGAACGAGTACGCCACCGTGTCCCCGACGTCGGGGCCGTTGCCGTCGAGGTCCTGGACCGGTTCGCTCACCTTGACGAGGGCCACGGACGCCGCGGGGACGAGCGTGACGACCGCCGCCGCGGTCGCCGTCGCCGTCCCGCCGCCCGGGGTGGTGCCGCTGACGCTCGCCGTGTTGTCGACCCGTCCGGCGTCGAGGTCGGCCTGGGTGAGGACGTACGCCGCCGCCGAGCAGGTCGTGGACTGCCCGGGCGTCAGCGTGGTCCGGACGCAGGTGACGGGACCGAGCTTGGCATCGGTCACGGTGACGTTGCCGAGCGTGACGTTCGAGGTGTTGGTGACGGTGAAGGAGTAGGTGACCCGGTCGCCGGCGTCCTGGCGGCCGCTGCCGTTGGTGTCCGCCACCGCTCCCGCGGTCTTGGTCAGCGAGATCGCCGCGACGGTGGTGACGGGGGTCGTCGTGCTCGAGCTCGCGGTCGGCGCCGCGCCGCTCGGCGGGGTCGCGGTGGCCGAGGCCGTGTTCGTGACCGACCCGGCGTCGACGTCGGCCTGGGTGATCGGGTACGCGACGACCGTCGAGCAGGTGGCGGTGGCGCCGGGCGCGAGCGTCGCCACGCAGGCGGCACCGGAGACGCCCAGCTTGGCGTCGGTCACCGTGACGTTCGTGAGCGTCGTCGTCCCGGTGTTGCGCACCGAGAAGCCGTAGGTGATGCGGTCGCCGGCGGAGGGTCGGCCGTCCGCGTTGGTGTCGGCGATGCCGGAGGCGGTCTTGGTCAGCGCCAGACCGTTGGTGGGGGCCACGGTCACGGTCGCCGAGGAGGTGTTGCTCACCGGCGTGGCGCCGTTCGGCGGCGTGCCCGTGGCGGTCGCCGTGTTGGTGACCGAGCCGGCGTCGACGTCGGCCTGGGTCAGGGTGTAGGTGCGGGTGCACGAGGTCGTCGCGCCGGCAGCCAGGGGGCCCGCCGCGCAGAGGACGTTCCCCAGCCCGAGGCGCGCGTCACCGATCCGCAGGTCGCTGAGCGCGGTGTTGCCGGTGTTCCGGATCGAGAAGGTGTACGCGACGGCGTCCCCGGCGTCCTGGCGCCCCGAGCCGTTGGCGTCGGTCACGGCGCCCGCGGTCTTGGTGAGGACCAGCGAGGCGGTCTGCGTGGGGGTGCTCGTCGAGTCGGTGTCGGTGACCGCCGGGAGGAACGGCGGTGTCCCCGTGGCCGTCGCCGTGTTGGCGACCGCTCCGGCCGTCACGTCGGCGGCCGTGATCGTGTACGGGCCGGAGACCGTGCACGCCGTGCTCTCACCCACCGACAGCGCCGGGTCGGCACAGGTGATGGTGATGCCCGCGGCCGCGAGGCGCGGGTCGCTCACCGAGGCGCCGGCGAGGGCGATGGTCCCGGTGTTGCGGACGGTGAACGCCCAGGTGATGCGGTCGCCGGCGTCGGTCAGGCCGTTGCCGTTGACGTCCTGCACGCCCTGGACGGTCTTGACGAGGTCGATGGACGGGGCCGGCGGGGTCGGTGGGGCGAGGCAGGCCGCGTTGTTCGCGGTGCTGCCCGCCTCCTGGCCGGCCGGCAGCGAGGCGGCGTTGTACAGGCCGGAGCCCGGCCCGGCGCAGGCCGTCGAGGGCGTCGTGCGGGTCATGTGCAGGCGCACCGTGACCGTCCAGGTCTGCGTCGTGGTCCCGCCGACGGAGGTCCCGGCAGGGGCGAGCGTGTACGGCCCGGTGGTCGAGGAGGTACCCGTCGTCGGGCCGGTCCACGAGGCGCCCTCGACGGCGATGCCCGGACCGAAGGAGGCGGTGTCGGTCAGCGCGCCGTACGTCGTCGGCGTCTGGCCGGAGTTGACGACCTGCACGGTGTAGGTCGCGGTGTAGCGCCCGGTCTCGGGGTCGAGGGCGCTCAGCGAGCCGGCCGTCTTCACGACGTCGAGGGACGCGGCGGAGGCCACGGGAGTGCTCGTGCTCGAGGTGTTCGAGGTGACCGACCCACCGCTCACGGGGCTCGCGGAGGCGGTCGCGCTGTTCGTCACCGCGCCCGCCGTGACATCGGCGCTGGTCACGGTGTAGACGGGCGAGGTCGTGCAGGTCGCGGTCGCACCGGGCGCGAGCGAGCCGGTGGTGCACGCCACGGCGCTCAGGCCGAGCTTGGCGTCGGTGACGGTGAGCGACCCGAGGGTGACGTTGCCGGTGTTCGTGACGCTGAACGTGTACCGGATGCGGTCACCGGGGTCGGTGACACCGTTGGTGTTGACGTCGGTCACCTCGGCGACGGCCTTGGTGAGCGACAGGCGCGGGGACGGCGGGAGGGGCGTCGAGGTCGAGGAGGTCGCCGTCGTGGTCACGCCGTTCGGTGCGTTGCCCCGCACCGTCGCGGTGTTGGCCACGGCACCGGCGTCGACGTCGGCCTGGGTGACGGTGTACGACACCGCGGTACAGGTCATCGATGCGCCGACCGCCAGCGTCGTGGCCGGGCACGTGAGCGCGGGGAGGCCGACCTTCGCGTCGCTCAGCGCCACGGTGTCGAGGTCGACGTTCCCGCTGTTGCGGACGACGAACGAGAAGACGATGCGGTCACCGGCGTCGGCGCCGTTGCCGTCGAGGTCCTGGAGGGCACCGGCGGTCTTGGTGAGGGTGAGCCCCGGGGCTGGCGGGGCCGGGGGCGTGGCGCAGGCGGCGTTGTCGGTCGTGCCGCCCGCCTCCTGCCCGGCGGGCAACGTGGCGCCGTTGTAGAGGCCGGTCCCGGTGCCCGCGCAGGCCACCGCCTGGGTGCCGTTGGTGTACCGGAACGTCACGACGACGGTGTAGGTGTGCGTCGCCCCGGCGGCGATGCTCGTCCCGGCGGCGCCGATCGAGTAGGGGCCGGCGCCCGTCGCCGAACCGGTCGCCTGCCCGCTCCACGAGGCCCCGGTCGGCTGGAGGTTCGCGGCGAACGCCGGGGTGTCGGTGATCGGCCCGTAGGTACCGGCACCGTTGCCGGTGTTGCCTACCGTCACCGTGTAGGTCGCGCGGTAGGTGCCGTCGCCGGCCGGCCCGGTCACGGCCCCCGCGGTCTTGGCCAGGTTGAGGGTCGGCCGCGTGACGGTGACCGTCGCGGTGTCGGTGTCGGAGGCGGCCGCCCCGCTCACGTTGCCGGTGCCGGTGGCGGTCGCGGTGTTGGTGGTCGTCGTCGAGAGCGTCTGGGTCAGGGTGTAGACCCACGCCTCCCCGATCTGGAGGAGGTTGTCGTTGTTCGTGTCGCCCGTGTGCGTCTGGCTGACCGTCCCCTTGTCGTCGGCCAACGTCACGGCGCGCAGGGGCTCGTTGCCGTTGTTGATGACGGTGTACGTGTACGTGACCGGGCCGCTGATGTTCACCGTCGTCGGGCTGGCCGTCTTCGTGACCTGGATGCCCGGCGTGTACGCCAGGTTGCAGGTGGGGTCACCCGACCCGGCGACCCCGGGGTCGTCCGAGAGGGTCGAGCTGAGGCCGCTCGCCGTGACGGTCGCCTGGTTGCAGACCGAGCGGACCGCCGCGGTCAGGGAGTTGACGGTGACGCGGAAGGTCACCGTCGCCGAGGCACCCTGCGCCACGATGCCGCTGTTGACACCGCTCGAGTTGACCGCGGTCGACGTTGCGTAGGGGAAGAAGGGCGCGGACCCGGTGTCGGACACCGCCGTCCCGTTCAGCGTCGTGGAGTTGCGGACGTAGGTCGTGTTCGCCGGGATGGCGTCCTGCACGGCCGTCGCGAGCGCCGACAGCGTGCCGATGTTGTCGACCTTGACCGTGTAGGTCAGCGTCTCGCCACCCCGGACGGCGGTGCTCGGCGAGACGGTCTTCGTGACGCGCAGTGCGGGCTTGGGGATGGCGCAGGAGGCGAGGTCGCCGACGATGCGCAGGTTCGTGCCCGTGGTCTGCTGGGTCACCGTGCCGCGGTCGGGGTCGACCTTGTAGAGCGCGTAGGTGGCCGTCCCCGTGTTCGTCGACGTCGCGTAGAGCGTGCCGTCCGAGGAGAAGGCCAGGCCGTTGTAGAAGGCGCCGACGGTCGGGGCCGCGAAGGTGTTGACGAGCTGGGCGCTCGGGGTCGCGGTGGCCAGCGACGCGGCGGTGATGCGGTAGAGGTAGGTCGTCGTCGCATCGGCGGCGAGCACGTACATCGTGCCGTTGCCGTCGAAGGCGATGTCTCCGGACTGCAGGCTCGAGAAGAGGACGCCGTTGCTCGTCGTCGGCGACTTCGCCGCGGAGAAGCCACCGGCCGCGGTCCACGAGTAGATGAGACCGGTGTTGGCGAAGCTCCAGAGCCGGCCGTTGACGTCGAACGCGAGCCGGTTGGTCACGAACTCCTGGCCGCCGGTCGTGCCGTCGGCGACCTTGGTCTGCACCTGGGTGTTGAGGTCGACCCGGTAGAGGGTGTTGGAGAAGCTGCCGGAGACGTTCGAGGTGCGGGGTGTGTAGTAGAGGAAGTCCGGGTTGGTGGGGTCGATCGCGATGGCGGACGTGCTCCACGACCCGGTGAGTCCGGGCGGGACGATGTTCCCGACGGAGGTCGCGGTGGGGAAGATCCGGCCGTAGGACCCTGCGGTCGTCGACGACGTACCGACCGAGCCGTACCAGATGTTGGTGCAGGGGAAGAGCGGCTGCTGGACGGTGACCGTCGCCTGCGCGGTGCGGGTCAGCGAGCCGTCGCACTGCACGGGGCAGAAGCTGCCGTAGCCGAAGGTGAAGGTCGCGGTGCTCGTGGCCGTCGCGGTGACGGTCGTCGTGCAGCGGAAGACGAGCGACCCGCCGGCGTCGACCACCCGCGTGTTGTCGACCCCCGTCGTCGAGCCGCCGGAGACGTACTCGATCGCGGGACACACCGTGTCGGTGGCCGACTGGAAGAAGAGCCGGGAGTCGCCGTTGTTGGCCAGCGTGTACGTGTAGGTGACGCTGCCGCCCCCGTAGGGCAGCGAGGTCGGGTTCGCGCTGACCGACAGGGTGGCGCTGGGCGCGGCAGCGGCGAGGCCGGTCGTGGTGCCCGCGCCGGCCGGTGCCTGTGCGGTGGTGGCGGCGGCGGGCGGAGCGGCCTGGGCACTGGCGGGGAGGACGACGGCGCCGCCGAGGACCACGACGAGCGCGGTGGCGAGGAGCATCGCGAGGCGGCGGCGGGCGGGCAGGCGCTCGCCCGGACCGAGACCCAGCAGTCTCCCGAGGAGCGAGCCGCGCACCCTGCGTCCACCTTCGTTGTGCCGGTGGCCCTGCTCCGCCGGAATGGGACCGGAGTGTCGGATGACCCCCCGGAAGGAACTCGACGCACCGTGGCTCGCGAGCGCGCGATGCCTCGCCACGATAGGACCTCTGACAACGTTGTCATATACCCCGGCGGGCTTCTTGACCGAACCCTTGCCAAGACTTGACCTTGTTCTACTATTCGTCGACCGAGGATTGATCAATCCCCCCTCCGGACAGGCAGGTTCCCCGGATGACCGGCGTCATCCGCCGGAGCGGACGAGGACCGCCAGGACGGTCGGGAGGGTCGCGAGCAGGACGAGCAGGCTGTCCGCTCCGTGCCACGGCGCCGGTGCCCACCAGGTGCGCCGCCGGGCCGTGGCGAAACCGCGGGCGTCCATCGCCACCGACAGCTCGACGGCGGCGCCGAGGGTGCGCACGAGCAGTCCGGTCGTCGACGCGGCGAGGTGGCGCGCGACCTCCCCCGGACGGCGCACCCTCGACCCGAGCCCGCGGACCCGTCGGGCCCGGCCGATCTCGGTCCAGACCGCCCCGAAGGTGTGCACCCGCTGGAGCGCCGCGGCCGTGGCCACGACCGGGCGGTCGGGCAGGTGGAGGCGCTGGGCGAGGTGGTCACCGAGCCGGTCGGGGTCGACCCACGGCAGGAGCACGGCCGAGGGGATGACGATGAGGAGCACCCGCAGCGCGACGGTGAGGGCGGTGTCGAGGTCGTGGCCGGCGAGCCACCAGGTGGACCATCCGGTCGACAGCGCGGCGAGCGCACCCGGGAGGGTGCGCAGCAGCACTCGACGCAGCCTGCCGGTCGGGGCCGGCCCCGGCCCGGGAGCGGCCAGGGCCACCCCGGCGAGGACCACCTGGGCGGCGAGGACCACCAGCGAGGTCGTCCAGTGCGGCGAGACGACGCCCGCCGGGATGCCGAGCATCGCGCCGGCGAGGAGGGCGAGCGGTCCGCAGCGGGCGGCCAGCGGCACCCGTCGGGAAACCGGCTCCGGGGGCCTCGCGGGGGCCACGAGCGAGTGCACCCGGTCCGCGCGCGCCACGACCTCGGCGTCGTGGGTGGCGGCGACGACCGCACCGCCGGCGGCCCGGTGGGCGGCGACGAGACCCACGACCGCGGCCCAGGTGTGCCGGTCCTGCCCCACCGTCGGCTCGTCGGCCAGGAGCACCGGCGGCCCGTGGTGCAGGGCAGCGGCGACGGCGAGCCGCCGCTGCTCGCCGCCGGACAGGTGGCGGGGGTCGGCCGCGGCGAGCTCCGAGAGGCCGAGGGCGTCGAGCAGGGCGAGGGCCCGCGCCTCCTCCTGCGGGTCGGTTCGCCCGAGGGTGCGCGAGGTGACGAGGACCTCGTCCACGACGGTCCGGGCCACGAGGGTCGAGCTGGCCCACTGCGGGACCCAGGCGAGCCGGGCGGCCAGGCCGGCCGCGTCGAGCCGGCGCGGGTCCGCCGCCTCGTCGCCGGGGCCGACGCGGACCGCGCCGTCCGGGGTGGGGTCGAGGAACCCGGCCAGCGTCGCCAGGACGGTCGACTTGCCGGAGCCGCTCGGGCCGACGAGGACGGTCAGGCCGCCCGGCGGGGCATCCAGCGGCTCGTCCAGCCGGGCTGCGGGCACCGTGCGGCTGCTGCCGTCCACGAGGCGGACCGTGCGCTCGACCGCGAACGGCGTCGCGGTGAGGGCGGACTCGTTCCGGCCGGTCTGGGGACGCGCCACGAGGGCGGGGTCGACCGGGAGCGGCCGAGGGGCCGGTTCGCCGGGCACCCAGAGGCCCATCGCGAGCAAGGTGTCGCGTTCGGCGGCCAGCACCTCCGCCACCGGGCCGTCGGCGACGACGCGGCCGTCGGCGGAGAGGACGACGAGCCGGTCGACGAGCGGCACCCACGGACCGAGCACGTGCTCGACGACGACGAGGGTCCGCGGGTCGTCGGCCGCGAGGGCCGCCACGGCATCGCGGACCTCGGCGGCACAGCCGGGGTCGAGCATCGCGGTCGGCTCGTCGAGGAGGACGAGCGAGGGGTCGAGGGCGAGCGTGCCGGCCAGGGCGAGGCGCTGCGTCTGCCCGCCGGAGAGCGCGGAGGTCGGGGTGTCGAGGGGCAGGTCGCCGAGGCCGACCGCCGCGAGGGCACGCTCGACGGTGGCGGCCATGCCGGCGGGGTCGGCCCCGACGTTCTCGAGGCCGAAGGCGACGTCGCGGCCGACGGTGGCCGCGACGACACCGCTGCCGGGCTCCTGGAGCACGAGCCCGACCGCGCCGGGGCGCTCGCCGGGCGCGACGCCGTCGAGCCTCACCGACCCCGAGAGCTCGCCCGGCTCGAGCGAGCCGAGCATCCCGGTGAGCGCGCGGAGCAGGGTCGACTTGCCGGCCCCGGACGCCCCGGCGAGCAGGACGCGCTCGCCGGGGCGCACGGTGAGCGTCACGTCGCGCAGCACGGGCTCGCGGCGGCCGACGGGGCGCCAGGTCAGCCCCTCGACCTCGACGCTCCCGCGCTGCGCGGTGCGCACGGTGTCAGACAGCCCGGGCCTCCTGGACCTCCTGGCCCGCCGGGAAGGCGGACAGCGCCCCGGCCCGGGCCAGCTGCCGGGTGAGCAGCCACCCGACCCCGCCCGCGATCACCGCGCCCGAGACGCCGAGCGCACCGAGGTAGGCGATCTTGTCGCGCAGGACGAGCTCGGCGTACCAGCCGCCGCCCCCCGCGACCGTGCCGAGCACCGGCACGTCGGCCCACGAGGCCGGGAACTTCATGACCTCGAAGACCCACTCGAGCGGGGCCGAGAGCGCGCCGGCGAGGGCGGCGGCAGCCGGGCCCCACGCGCGGTAGCCGAGGAGGGCGAAGGCGAGCTCGGCGCCGAGGCCCTGGAGGACGCCGCTGACGAGCGTCGAGGCACCCCACTGCGTGCCGGGGAGCATCGAGACGAGCGCGGCGACGACCTCGCAGAAGAGGGCGGCGCCCGGCCGGCGCACGACGAGCCCGCCGACGACGCCGGCGAGGAACCAGGTGCCCGCGAAGAGCCCGGTGAGGGGGACGTACGCGACGGTGACGAGCTTGCTCAGGGGCTCGTAGGCGAAGGCCCAGCCCCAGAAGACGATGCCGAAGGCGGCACCGAGGAACGCGATGGTGATGATGTCGACGGTGCGCCAGGACGCGAGGCGCCCGGTCGCCGTGACGGAGCGACGCGAGGGCGCGTCGGTGGTGGACGTGGCCATGTCTGTGCTTCTCCCGTGGTCGGTGATGACCTCGGGGAGGCGTGACCCCACCGGCACGCGACCGCGGCGCGGCCGTGCGACGGTGGAGCACACCTGAGATTCCCGACTTCCTCCACCGGTGCTAACCGGATCAGGTTCGAGGGTCTGCGGTCGGACCGCACTCTCAGCGCCTGGGCGCTCCCCTGTCGTTGGACGTCCCGAGCATATCCCCGTCCGCACTAGAGTGGCGAGGACCGGTCGGGCAGTCGCCTGACCTGCGGATCCGTCGAGAGGTACGACCATGGGAAAGCTCGCCTGGAAGATCCTCGGGACCGGCGGGCCCATCCTCGCCGGGATCGTCGCCACCAAGCTCGTCAACATGGTCTGGGCCAAGGCCGGTCAGGACGAGATCAACCCGAAGAACCCCGACGCCCCGGCCGTCAAGGCCCTCGCGTACGCCGCCGTCATGGGCCTGGCCGTCGGCGCGGCGCGCACCCTCACCGAGCGCAAGGCCGCGCAGTACTACCGCAGCTCGGCCGGGCACCTGCCCACCGAGATCAAGGACCAGCCGGTCAGCTGAGCCGCGCCCGCCCGCGAGCCGCCGGGCACCGGGCCGGGCGGTCCAGCGCTGACCGTGGCCCCGAGGACGCACCCTGTGCTCCCGGAGATGCGGTCGCCGCGACCGGGATCCCTGACCGCGCGACCACGATCCCTCCCCCGGCGACCGGGATCCCTGACCGCGCGACCACGATCCCTCCCCTGGTGACCGGGATCCCTGTCGGAACGACCGGGTCCCGGGCGCACACCCCTGCGACCTCGGGTCGTGGTCCCGGCGCGGCCAGGGCGGGAGCCGGCGCGGTCAGGCCAGCTCGAGGGTTCGGGCGACGGGCATCCCGGGCCGGTAGGCGAGGTGCTCGTGGCCGGGCGCCTCGAGCACGGCGAGGTCGGCCCTGGCCCCCACCGCCAGGTGGCCGACGTCCTCGCGCCGCAGCGCCCGCGCCCCACCCACGGTGGCCGCCACGAGCGCCTCGGCCGCGGTCATCCGCAGCTCACGCACGGCGAGGGCGATGACGAACGGCATCGACGCGGTGTTGCACGTGCCGGGGTTGCAGTCCGAGGCCAGCGCCACCGAGGCGCCGGCGTCGAGCAGGCGGCGGGCGTCCGGGTAGGGCATCCGGGTCGAGAACTCCACGCCCGGCAGCAGGGTGGCCGCGGTGGTGTCGGCTGCCCCGGCGAGCGCCTCGACGTCGGCGTCGTCGAGGAACGTGCAGTGGTCGACGGAGGCCGCGCCCAGCTCGACGGCCAGCCGCGCGCCCGGACCGGGCCCCAGCTGGTTGCCGTGGACCCGCAGCCCGAGCCCGGCATCGCGCCCCGCGACGAGGACGCGGCGCGCCTCCTCCCCCGTGAAGGCGTGCGGGCTGTTCGGCTCGCAGAAGACGTCGACCCAGCGGGCGTGCGAAGCACAGGCGGCGAGCATCGGGCCGGTGACGAGGTCGAGGTAGCCGGCGCGGTCCCCGCGGGCCTCGGGCGGCACGACGTGGGCACCGAGGAAGGTCGTCTCCGGGGTGACCTCGGCGGCCAGGCGCAGCGAGCGCGCCTCGTCCTCGACGGTCAGCCCGTACCCGCCCTTCACCTCGAGCGTCGTCGTGCCCAGCGCACGCGCCTCGGCGACGCGGGCGGCGAGGAGGGCACGGAGCTCGTCGTCGGTCGCGTCCCGGGTGGCCGCCACGGAGACGCCGATGCCCCCGCCGTCGTAGGGGGTTCCCGCCATCCGGGCGGTGAACTCCGCGGACCGGTCGCCCGCGAACACGAGGTGCGAGTGGCTGTCGACGAACCCGGGGACGACGGCGCGGCCGCCCACGTCGGTGGCCCGGTCGGCGGAGGGAGCCCGGTCGGCCGGCCCGACCCACGCGACGCGGCCGTCCTCGACGACGAGCGCGGCGTCGGTGAGCACCCCGAGGCGTTCCTCGGCCGGCACCGAGCGGTCGGCGACCGGCAGGTCACCGTCGGGCCCGGCGCACGTGACGAGCCGGCCGATACCCGTGACGAGCTGCGCCGCACCGCCACTCATCGGCGGACCGCCGTGATCGCCTCGGAGAGAAGCCGCCCGACGTCACCCAGACGGTGAACGCCTGCACTGACGACGTGCTCGCCCGCGACGACGACGTCGGTGACGTCGGCCGAGGTCGCGGCGTAGAGCACCTGGTCGAGGGAGCAGCCCGCGGTGCGCGGGCTGTCGGTGCGGACGGCGACGAGGTCGGCGACGTGGTTGCCGGCGATGAGACCACCGTCCGGCCAGCCGAGCGAGTGGTAGCCGTCGAGGGTGGCCATCGCGAGGAGGTCCGCCGGCGCGAACCGGCCGCGCTCGAGGCTGACGAGGCGTTCGTGCATCTCCACCCCGCGCACCTCCTCGAACGGGTCGACGACGGCGTGCTGGTCCGAGCCGACCGCGAGCCGCGCCCCCGCGTCGGCGAGCGCGCGGGCCGGGCCGATGCCGTCCGCGAGGTCGCGCTCGGTCGTGGGGCAGAAGACCGCACAGGCACCGGACCCGCCGAGCAGCGCGACGTCGTCGTCGGTGAGGTGCGTGGCGTGGACGAGCGAGGTGGTCCCCGTGAGCAGGCCCTCGTCGGCGAGGAGGCGGGCCGGGGTGCGGCCGTAGAAGGACTCGCAGGCGAGGTTCTCGCCCGGCTGCTCGGACATGTGGGCGTGCAGCGGCCACAGCTCGCGGACGGCGGCGTCACCGACGACGGCCAGGTCGTCCAGCGGCACGGCGCGCACCGAGTGCACGGCGGCCCCGACCCGCCAGCCCTCCCCCGGGCGCAGGGCGCTGACCCGCTCGATCCAGCCCTCGGCCGAGCCGTCCGAGAACCGCTGCTGCACGGCGTCGAGGGGCACGTGCCCACCCCCGGTCAGGCCGCCGGCGAGGTAGACGGTGTCGAGGAGGGTCAGCCGGATGCCCGCCGCCGCCGCTGCCTCGACGAGCGCGACGCCCATCGCGTTGGGGTCGTCGTAGGGGGTCCCGTCCGGGCCGTGGTGGAGGTAGTGGAACTCCCCGACCGCCGTGTAGCCGGCCAGCACCATCTCGGCGAAGACGGCCGTGGCCAGGCGGCGGTAGGAGTCGGGGTCGAGCCGGCGCGCGAGGGCGTACATCCCCTCGCGCCAGGTCCAGAAGTTGCCCTCCTCGCCGTGCGTGCGGCCGCGCAGCGCCCGGTGGAAGGCATGGCTGTGGGCGTTGGCCAGGCCGGGGAGGACGAGCCCGTGGAGGACGACGTCCCCGGGCTCCATCGGCTGGTCGCCGACGACCTCGAGGATGCGGCCGCGCTCCGTGACGACCCGGACGTGGCGCCGCGCACCCCCGGGGAGCACCGCGTGCTCGCACCAGTACGTGGTCATGCAGCAGTCGGTCCCGCGAGGTCGGTGACGACGTCGGCGAGCGCGGCGACGCCGCTGAGGCAGTCATCGGCCGCTGCCCACTCGTCGGGGCTGTGGCTGACGCCGGTCGGGTTGCGCACGAACAACATCGCGGTGCGCACGCCGGCGTTGGCGAGGATGCCCGCGTCGTGGCCGGCACCCGTGCCGATGACCGGGATCCCGCCGAGCAGCGTCGACAGCCTCCGCACGAGGAGGGGGTCGAAGTCGGTGGTGGGCGTCCACGACTCCTCGGTGACGAGCGCGTCGAAGTCGGCGACCACGTCGCGCACGTCGGCGACGACGCGGCGCACGGCGTGGGCGTCGGTGCCGCGGGCGTCGAGCCAGGCGGTGGCACAGCTGGCGACGGCGTTGACGCCGCCCGGGACGACCTCGACCTTGCCGATCGTCGCGAGGCAGCCGTGCTCCTCGGCGGACCGGCGGGCCGAGATGATGGCCGCGGCCAGGCCCAGCATCGCGTCCTCGCGGTCGTCGAGGGCCGTCGTGCCGGCGTGGTTGGCCTCCCCCGGCACGTCGATGCGCCAGCGGCCGTGCGGCCAGATGTCGCTGCCGACCCCGACCGGCCGGTCCAGGAGGTCCAGGGCCCGGCCCTGCTCGACGTGGAGCTCGACGAACGTGCCGACCCGGGCGAGGGTCTCGTCGTCGCGGCCCAGGTGGCGCGGGTCGCCGCCCGAGAGCTCGATCGCCTCGGCCATCGTCACGCCGTCGAGGTCCTTGAGGCCGCGGGCGCGGTCGGCGGACATCGCCCCGGTGATGACGCGCGACCCGGCGCAGGCGACGCCGAACCGGGATCCCTCCTCGTCACCGAAGTTCACGACGCCGATGGGCCGGTCGGGACGGAAGCCCTTCGCGCGCAGGGCGTCGACGGCGGCCAGCGCGCTGACGACGCCGAGCGGGCCGTCGAAGGCCCCGCCGTCGGGCACCGAGTCGAGGTGGGAGCCGACGACGACCCCGGGCGTGCCGGCGGCGGCCGCGGCGTCGGGGTCGCCCCACCACGCCCACTGGTTGCCCATGCGGTCGGTCGTCAGGTCCAGGCCGCGGGCCGCGCACTCGCCGGCGAACCACTCGCGCAGGTCGTGGTCGGTCCGGGTCCAGGCATACCGGCGGTAGCCCCCCGTGGTGGCGTCGAGCCCCAGCGGTTCGAGGTCCTGCCACATCCTCCGGAAGGCCAGCGTCGCCCCGTCGGGGACCTGCCTGCTGGACATGTCGACCATTGGACCAAGCCGGACGGGCTGGTGGGGGCGGAGGGACGAGCGATTGTCTCGCCGGGGAGACGATGTCGGTGAACGGTTGTCGCCCTAGGCTGACGGCCATGGACGACGGAGCCGACCGGGCCCGCGCGGCACTCGCCGCCTCGGGGCTGGCCCACGAGATCACGAGCCACGGACGGGTGGGGTCCCTCGAGGAGGCGGCCCGCCTCCGGGGCGTCGAGCCGGCGGGCATCGTCAAGACCCTCGTGGTGCGCCGCGGCGAGGACGACCACCTCTTCGTCCTCGTGCCCGGCGACCGCGAGATCTCCTGGCCCAAGCTGCGCGCGCACCTCGGGGTGAACCGGCTCTCGATGCCTCCGGCCGACGTCGCCCGGGACGTCACCGGCTACGAGCGCGGCACCATCACGCCGTTCGGGTCGCTGCGGGCGCTGCCCGTCGTCGCCGACGCCACGCTCACCGGCCGGACGGTCTCGATCGGGGCCGGCGCCCACGGGGTGGCGGCCACGGTGGGGGCCGACGCCCTCGTCGCGGCCCTCGACGCCGAGGTCGCCGACGTCACCGACCCCGTCACCCCCCGCTGACCCGGGGCCACACCACCCGACTTCTTGCGCATCCGCCACCTCGCGGAGGCCGATTCGGGCCCTCCGAGGTGGCGGATGCGCAATCAGTGGGCTCGGGGGGTCAGATGCCCTCGCGCATCGGGACCCGGACGCCACGCTCCTCGGCCACCTCGTCGGCGTGCTCGTACCCGGCGTCGACGTGCCGGATGACGCCCATCCCCGGGTCGTTGGTCAGCACGCGCTCGAGCTTCTCGGCGGCCAGCGCCGTGCCGTCGGCGAGCGAGACCTGCCCGGCGTGGATCGAGCGGCCGATGCCGACGCCCCCGCCGTGGTGGATGGACACCCAGCTCGCGCCCGAGGCGGTGTTGACCATCGCGTTGAGCAGCGGCCAGTCGGCGATGGCGTCGGAGCCGTCGAGCATCGACTCGGTCTCGCGGTAGGGCGAGGCGACCGAGCCGCAGTCGAGGTGGTCGCGGCCGATGACGAGCGGTGCGCTGACCTCGCCCGAGGCGACGAGGTCGTTGAAGGCCAGCCCCGCCTTCTCGCGCTCGCCGTAGCCGAGCCAGCAGATGCGCGCCGGCAGGCCCTGGAACGCGATCCGCTCGCGCGCGCCGCGCATCCACTTCTGGAGCCGGTCGTTGTCGGGGAAGAGGTCCAACACCGCGCGGTCGGTGGCGTCGATGTCCTTCGGGTCGCCGGAGAGCGCGGCCCAGCGGAAGGGGCCCTTGCCCTCGCAGAACAGCGGGCGGATGTAGGCCGGGACGAAGCCGGGGAAGTCGAAGGCGCGCGCGAAGCCGCCCTGACGGGCCTCGTCGCGGATCGAGTTGCCGTAGTCGAAGACCTCGGCGCCGGCGTCGAGGAAGCCCACCATCGCCTCGACGTGGCGGGCCATCGAGGCGCGGGCGCGGTCGGTGAACTCCTCGGGCTTCTTCTCGGCGTACTCGGCCCACTCGTCGAGGCCGATGCCCTCGGGCAGGTAGCTGAGCGGGTCGTGGGCGCTGGTCTGGTCGGTGACGACGTCGATGGGGACGCCGCGGCGCAGCAGCTCGGGGAAGACCTCGGCGGCGTTGCCGACGACGCCGACGGAGAGGGCCCGGCGCTCGGCCTTGGCGCGCAGGACGCGCTCGACGGCGTCGTCGAGGCCGTCGGCGACCTCGTCGAGGTAGCGGTGCTCGACGCGGCGGTGGAGGCGGCTCGGGTCGACGTCGACGACGAGGCAGACGCCGTCGTTGAGGGTGACCGCCAGGGGCTGCGCGCCGCCCATCCCGCCGCAGCCGGCGGTGAGCGTGAGGGTGCCGCCCAGCGTTCCGCCGAAGCGCTTCTCGGCCACCGCGGCGAAGGTCTCGTAGGTGCCCTGGACGATGCCCTGGGTGCCGATGTAGATCCACGAGCCGGCCGTCATCTGGCCGTACATCGTCAGGCCGAGGTGCTCGAGGCGGCGGAACTCGGGCCAGGTCGCCCAGTGGCCGACGAGGTTGGAGTTCGCGAGCAGCACCCGCGGCGCCCACTCGTGGGTCCGAAAGACACCGACCGGGCGGCCGGACTGGACGAGCATCGTCTCGTCGGCCCTGAGGTCGGTCAAGGTGCGGACCATCGCGTCGAAGGAGCGCCAGTCGCGGGCGGCGCGGCCGGTGCCGCCGTAGACGACGAGGTCGTCGGGGCGCTCGGCGACCTCGGGGTCGAGGTTGTTCATGAGCATCCGCAGCGGGGCCTCGGTGCTCCACTGGCGGGCGGTGAGGGTGGTGCCGCGGGGGCTGCGGACCGGGCGGGCGCCGTCCATGTCGGTCTCCTTCGTCGCGTTCCCCCCACTGTCGCGGCGCCGGGGGCGCGGCAGGAGGGGGCATCGGCCGTCGGCGTCTGGCATCCGAGACGTGGCCGGGTGTCCTGCGTCGTGCCGGTTGCCGGAACGGCAACGGGATGCCCACGCGCAGCACCCCGGCGGAGCACACTCGGGGCATGAGTACGCACGATGCCGGCCACGCCGCGGGCCACGACCACCAGCACGGCTCCGGGACGCCCCTCCGGCACGAGCACGGGTACGCCCTGCGCGACGACGAGTCCGTGTGGGACGCCCGCTACTCCGAGACCGACCGCATCTGGAGCGGCGAGCCGAACCACGGGCTCACCGTCGAGGCGGCAGCCCTGGTGCCCGGCCGCGCGCTAGACGTCGGGTGCGGCGAGGGTGCGGACGCGGTCTGGCTCGCCACCCGCGGATGGAGCGTGACGGCCATCGATCCCTCGGGCGTCGCGCTCGAGCGGGCGCGCAGGGCGGCCGGCGAGCGCCGGGTCGAGGTGACGTGGCTCCGGGGTGGACTCGGCGAGGTCGAGCTGCCGGATGCCGGCTTCGACCTCGTCTCGGTCTTCTACCCGGCGATCTCCCTCGACATCGACCCCGTGGCGCAGCTCGCCGCGCTCGTCGCGCCGGGCGGCACGCTGCTCGTCGTGCACCACGCCGACGTCGACCGCGAGCGGGCCATCGCCCACGGGTTCGACCCGGACACGCTGCTGGCACCGAAGGACGTCGCGGCGGGGCTGCGGGAGGCCGACGGGTGGGAGGTGCTCGAGGAGCGCCGGCCGCGGCTCATCAGCGGCGGCGCCGGCGCGCACCACGCCGACGACCTCGTGGTCCGCGCCACCCGCACCGCCTGACGCCACTCCGGCCCTCCTCCGGAACGTGGGTGACAACCTTCGCCATACCGAAGGGTTTCACCCACGTTCGCGATGTGGGAGCGGTCTCGGGGGTCAGGCGAGGGGGCCGGTGACCTCCTCGACGACGCGGCGCACCGTGCCGTCGATGACGAGACGGTGGGCGATCTCGACCTCGGGGGCGAGGAAGCGGTCCGGCCCGGGCCTCGATGCTCCGGCGGCCACCAGCGCCGCGACGACCGCACCGGATGCGGGGGCCGGTTCGAGCGGCGCCCGCAGCTGGAGCCCACGGGCGGCGGTGAGCACCTCGACGGCGAGCACGCGCGCGAGGCCGTCGACCGAGCGCCGCAGCTTGCGGGCGCCGGACCAGCCCATCGAGACGTGGTCCTCCTGCATCGCGCTGCTCGGGATCGAGTCGACCGAGGCCGGCACGGCGAGCCGCTTCATCTCCGAGACGATGGCCGCCTGCGTGTACTGGGCGATCATGTGGCCGCTGTCGACGCCGGGGTCGTCGGCGAGGAAGGGCGGCAGGCCGTTGCTGCGCGAGACGTCGAGGAAGCGGTCGGTGCGGCGCTCGGAAATCGAGGCGAGGTCGGCCGCGACGATCGCGAGGAAGTCGAGGACGTAGGCGACCGGCGCGCCGTGGAAGTTGCCGTTGCTCTCGACCCGGCCGTCGGGGGTGACGACGGGGTTGTCGACCGCCGACGCGAGCTCGAACCCGGCGACCCGGGCGGCGTGCTCGACCGTGTCCCGGGCGCCACCGGCCACCTGCGGCGCGCACCGCAGCGAGTACGCGTCCTGGACGCGCGTGCACTCCTCCGTGCGGTGCGACTCGCGGATCGGGCTGTGCGCCATGACCTTCCGGATGTTCGCAGCGCTCACGGCCTGGCCGGGCTGGGGCCGCAGGGCGTGCAGGTCCGCGGCGAAGACGTCGTCGGTGCCGAGCAGCCCCTCGACCGACATGGCGGCGGCGACGTCGGCGACGACGAGCAGCCCGCGCAGGTCGTGCAGGGCGAGGCAGAGCATCCCGAGCATGCCGTCGGTGCCGTTGACGAGGGCCAGGCCCTCCTTCTCCTCGAGCTCGACCGGCGTGAGGCCGGCGGCGGCGAGGGCGTCGGCGGCGGGCATCCGGGCGCCGTTCGCATCACGGACGTCGCCCTCCCCCATCAGGGCCAGCGCGCAGTGCGACAGCGGGGCGAGGTCGCCGGAGCAGCCGAGCGAGCCGTACTCGTGGACGACGGGCGTGATGCCGGCGTCGAGCATCCCGGCGTAGGTGCGCAGGGTCTCCTCGCGAATGCCGGTGCGGCCGGTCGCCAGGGTGGCGACGCGCAGCAGCATCAGGGCGCGGACGACCTCGCGCTCGACCTCGGGGCCGGAGCCCGCGGCGTGGCTGCGGATCAGGCTGCGCTGCAACCGGTGTCGCAGGTCGACGGGGATGTGGCGGGTGGCCAGCGCGCCGAATCCGGTCGAGACGCCGTAGTGCGGCTGCGGGTCGTCGGCGAGCCCGCGGATGATCTCGCGGGTGCGGCGGACCTCGGCCAGGGCGGCATCGCCGAGGCGGACCGGAGCGTCGTGGCGGGCGACGGCCACGACGTCCTCGACGGTCAGCGGGCCCGACCCGACGACGACGGGCGGGGCGGTGGGGGCGTCAGCGGTCATGCCTCCCATTGGAGGGCCGACCGCGCCGCGCGACCAGCACGCCGCCCCGCATCCTGTCTCGCACCCGAGACCTCAACTCTCTCCGGATGCCGGCAGGGGTGGGGTGCTCAGGCGGGGACGGGAGCACCCTCGGCCGCGGCGACGAGGTCGGCGTACCGGCCGCCGAGCGCCAGCAGCTGCTCGTGCGTCCCGGACTCCACGACCCGACCGGCGTCCAGCACCGCGATGCGGTCGGCGCGCCGCACGGTCGAGAGCCGGTGGGCGATGGTCACCGTCGTCCGACCCCGGGCGAGATCGTCGAGCGCCGCCTGCAGGGCCCGCTCGGTGGCGGTGTCGAGGGCCGAGGTCGCCTCGTCGAGGACGAGCACCGGCGGGTCGCGCAGGATGGTCCGCGCCACGGCCAGCCGCTGCTGCTCGCCGCCGCTGAAGCGGTGCCCCCGCGCGCCGACGACGGTCTCGATCCCGTCGGGCAGCGACGCCACGAGGTCGGCGACCTGGGCGGCGGCCAGCGCCCGCCACAGCTCGGCCTCGGTGGCCTCGGGCCGCGCCAGGAGGAGGTTCTCGCGCACCGACGCGTGCACGAGGTAGCTCTCCTGCGACACCGTGCCGACCACGGAGGCGAGCACCTCGGGGTCGAGGTCGCGCACGTCGACGCCGTCGACCGTCACCCGCCCGGTGTCAGGGTCGTGCAGGCGGGCCAGCAGCCCGGCGAGCGTGGACTTGCCGGACCCAGTGGCCCCCACGAGGGCCAGTGTCGAACCGGCCGGCACGTCGAGCGTCACGCCCGAGACGGCGTCCCGGTCCGACCCGGGGTAGCGCACGCTGACGTCGTCGAGCCGCACGTGGCCGGAGACCAGCGAGGGGTCGAGCGGCACCGGGTGCGTCGGCGCGGGGACGTCCGGCACGAGGTCGAGGTACTCGAAGACGCGCGAGAACAGGGCCATCGAGGTGACCCACTGGACACCGACGTTGAGCAGCCCCATGAGCGGCCGGAAGATGCCGCCCTGCAGCGCGGTGAAGGCGACGAGCGTGCCGATGGTCATCGACCCCGACGTCGCCGGCAGCCCGGCCGCGAGGTACACCAGCGCGGGGATCACCGCGAAGACGATCTGCATCGTCGCCATCCGCCAGCGCCCGGCGAGCTGCGAGCGCAGCTCGAGCCCGACGAGGTCCGAGGAGGTCGACGAGAAGCGCTCTGCCGCAGCGCGACCGGTGCCGAGCGTCTTGGCCAGGCGGACGCCGCTGACCGAGAGTCCCTCCTCGATCTGGGCGTTGAGGTCGGCGAGCCGTCGCTGCTGCTGCGCGGTGACCTCGCGGCGCAGGAGGGCGACGCGCCGGGTCAGCCAGAGGGCCGGCGGCACGACGATCAGCGAGAGGAGCGAGAGCCGCCAGGAGAGGGCGACCATCGCGACGGCGGTGGCGACGGCGGTCGTGACGTTCGAGGCGATGGACGTGGCGGTCGAGGTGACGACGCCCTGCATCCCGCCGACGTCGTTGACGAGCCGCGACTGCACCTCACCGCCGCGCGTGCGGGTGAAGAACCCGAGCGACTGGCGCTGCAGGTGGGTGAAGACGTCGGTGCGCAGGCCGTGCATGACGCGCTGGCCGACCTGGGTCGACAGCCAGGTCTGGACGACGCCGAGCAGCTGGGTGACAGCCGCGACGGCGACCATCGCGGCGACGGCGAGCACGAGGAGCCGCACGTCCTGCTGCGGGAGGGCGACGTCGACGACCTCGCGGACGAGGAACGGCTGGGCCAGGCCGACGACGCTCGTCACGACGATGATGCCGACGACGACGGCGATGCGGCCGCGGTGCGGGCGGAACAGGTCGAGGACGCGGCGCAGGCTGACCGGCGCCTCCTCGAGGCGGGCGCGGTCGCGCGGGTCGACGGTCATCGGGCCGCCGCGACCGCCCCGGCCTCCGCCGTGGGTCGGGCCGGGTGCCGGCACCGCGAGCGGGTCGGCGGCGCGGGAACGGGTGGGGGTCTGGGTCGGGGCCGCCGTCACGGGCACCCCTCCTTCCGGTCGGGTCGTTGCTGAGGTTACCTCACAATGAGCCCAACGCAGCACCTCGCGCTAGCATTCCCGCGTGCACGGACCCCGCGACGACCGTCCCGCCGCCGACCTCGACCTCGGCGACCTGGTGATGCGCCTCGCCCGCGACCTGCGCCGGCGCGGGATGGTGGCCTTCGAGCCCCACGACCTCGCACCGCACCACGCCCGCGCGCTGCGCGTGCTCGGCCACCACGGCTCGATGCGCCTCGGCGAGCTCGCGCAGCACCTGCGCGTCGCGCCGCGCTCGGTCACCGACGTCGTCGACGCCCTGGAGGAGCGGGGCCTGGCCCGGCGCTCTCCCGACCCCGTCGACCGGCGCGCCCAGGTCGTCTCGGTGACCGACGAGGGCAGCGCGCTGCTCGAGCGGGTCGACGAGGCCCGGCGCGAGGCCGCCGAGGCATCCTTCGCCCGGCTGCCGGCCGCCGACCGGGCGACGCTGCGCCGCATCCTCGAGCGCCTCGACGCCGACGCCGACGCCTGACCCCGTCGTCGAACGACGAGAACATGCCGCGCGCTCTCAGGGGCACGCGGCATGTTCTCGTCTCTCGACCGGTGGGGGCAGGGGTCCGACCGGTCCGGAGAGGGCTGGGCGTCAGGGGCGGGTGACGAGCACCCCGTCCTCGTCGGCCCAGAGCGTCGCCCCGGGCACGAACTCGACACCACCGAAGGCGACCGGCGAGTCACGCTCCCCCACACCGTCCTTCGCGGACTTGCGCGGGTTCGAGCCGAGCGCCAGCACCCCGAGCGGCAGGTCGCCGAGGGCCACGACGTCACGGACCGCGCCGTGGATGACCACGCCCGCCCAGCCCTGCGCCACGGCGGAGCCGGCGATGAGGTCGCCCATGAGCGCCGACTCGAGCGAGCCGCCGCCGTCGACGACGAGCACCCGGCCCTCCCCGGGCTCGGCGAGCGCGGCCTTGACGAGCGCGTTGTCGCGGTGGCAGCGGACCGTGCTGACCGGCCCGGTGAAGCGGGCGACCCCTCCGTACCGGCGCAGCTGCACCGAGCACGACTGGAGCGCGTCGCCGTGCTCGTCGTAGAGGTCGGCGGTCGTGAAGTCCCCGGTGCTCATGCCTCGTCCTCCTTGACGGCGAGAACGGGGCACCGTGCATCGAGGAGGATGCGCTGCGCCACCGAGCCCATGATCAGCTTGCCGACGGCAGTGCGGTGCCGCAGGCCGATGACGACGACCGACGCACCCCGCGACGAGGCCTCCGACACGATGACGTCCGCGGGGTCGCTGCCCTCCTCGACCTGGACGACCTCGACGTCGACCCCTAGCTCGGCGACGTCGCGCCCGACCCGGGCGAGGTCGTCGGCCGGGGCACGCCGGGCGTCGACGAGCACGTCGTCACGCGCCATGTTGAGCACAACGAGCGGCTCGGAGCGGCGGCGGGACTCCTCGACGCCGGCGCGCAGGGTGGCCTCGCCGAGGGGGTTGGGGACGTAGCCCACGAGCACGGTCATGACCGGTGTCCTTCCGAGGAGGCGTGGGCGAGCTCGACCTGCGGGTCCGGCGAGCCACCGTCACCGTCGGCCGGGCCGTCGTCGTCCCCGCCACGCCCGCGGCCACGCAGCTTCGCGACGAGCGGCCACACCAGGACGGCGACGATGAACGCGTAGCAGACCCACGCCACCGGCCCGCCGACGAGGCCCGAGGCGTCACCGCCGGTCAGCTGCAGCGCCTGGCGGGCCTTGCGCTCGACCAGCGGGCCGAGGATGGCGCCGACGATGAGCGGCAGCACCGGCAGGCCGAAGCGCCGCATCGCGAAGCCGACCGCGCCGAGCCCGAGCAGCAGGAACAGGTCGAACGGCTGGGCGTTGACCGCGTAGGCGCCCATCGACGCGAAGAACAGGATCCCCGCGTAGAGGTAGGGCCGCGGGATGCGCAGCAGCTTGGCCCAGGCCGGCGCGAGCGGCAGGTTGAGCACGAGTAGCAGGAGGTTGCCGATGAAGAGGCTCGCGACGAGCATCCAGACGAGGTCCGGCTCCTTGGTGAGCAGGAGCGGCCCGGGCTCGATGCCGTAGGACATGAACGCCGCGATGATGATCGCCGCGGTGGCGTTGGTCGGCAGGCCGAGGGCCAGCAGCGGCACCATCGTCCCGGCGGCCGAGGCGTTGTTCGCGGCCTCAGGGCCCGCGACGCCCTCGATGGCGCCCTTGCCGAACTCCTCGGGGTGCTTGGTGAGCTTCCGCTCGGTCAGGTAGGAGAGGAAGGTCGGGATCTCGGCGCCACCGGCGGGGATGGCCCCGAACGGGAAGCCGAGCGCGGTCCCCCGCAGCCACGGCTTCCAGGACCGGCTCCAGTCCTGCTTCGACATCCACGGACGCCCGACGGGGATGACCGTCGCGGCCTTGCGCCGCAGGTGAGCGGCGACCCACAGCGCCTCGCCGACGGCGAAGATGCCGACCGCGATGACGACGACGTCGATGTTGTCCGCGAGGAACGGGCTGCCGAAGGTCAGCCGCTGCTGGCCGGTGACGAAGTCGGTGCCGACGAGGCCGAGGGCGAGCCCGACGAGGAGCGCCGCGAACCCGCGCACCCGGGACGAGCCGAGGATCGCGGCGGTGCCGACGAAGGCGACGAGGATGATCGCGAGGAACTCCGGCGGCCCGAGGGTCACGGCGAAGTCGACGACCTGAGGCATCACGAAGACGATGGCCGCGGTGGCGATGGTGCCGGCGACGAACGAGCCGATCGCCGAGGTCGCGAGGGCCTGGGCGGCCCGTCCGGACTTGGCCATCTTGTTGCCCTCGAGGGCAGTGACGACCGAGGCGGACTCGCCGGGGGTGTTGAGCAGGATCGACGTCGTCGACCCGCCGTACATGCCGCCGTAGAAGATGCCGCCGAAGAGGATGAGGGACTGCTCGACCGGCAGCCCGTAGGTGACGGGCAGCAGGAGCGCGACCGTCATCGCCGGCCCGATGCCGGGGAGGACGCCGACGGCGGTGCCGACGGTGACCCCGAGGAGCGCGATGAGCAGGTTCATCGGCGTGATGACGTCGGCGAAGCCGCCGAGCAGGGCGTTGACGTTGTCCATCAGAGGATCCCCTGGAGGATGCCGGCGGGCAGGTTGACCCCGAGCCCGATGGCGAAGGCGTAGAAGGTGGCGAGCGAGAGGGCGACACCGATCGCCAGGCCGCGGACGTGGTGGCGGTTGCCGAGCGCGAACGCGGAGAGGAAGAACAGCAGCGCACCGCTGATGACCCAGCCGAGCGGCTCGATGAGCACGGCGTTGAGCGCGAACGCGCCCGCGAGCAGGCCGACCGTCTTCCAGTCGGCGCGGTGGCCGAGCTCGACGTCCTCGCCGGCCTCGGCCTCGCCGACCCCGCCGCGCAGGACGTCGAGGGCGTAGAGGACCGCGACGAGCAGGAGCGCTCCGCCGACGAGGAAGGGCATGGCCCGCGGGCCGACCGGGTCGTTGCTGCTCGTGACCTGGCCGAGCCGGGCCGCGTCGACGACGACGACGACCCCGACGAGGGCCAGGGCCGCGGCCAGCCCGAGCTGGGCGCGGTCCCTGACCCGGCCGAGGGGGCCCGCCCCGGAGGGCGCGGTGCCCTGCGGGGCGGTGGTGGCCTCGGTGCTCATGTCAGGCCAGGCCGAGGGTCTGGAGGATCTTGGCGACCTCGGCGTCCTGTGCCGTGAGGAAGGAGCCGAACTCGTCGCCGGTCTCGAAGGCGTCGACCCAGCCGCGCTTCTCGAGCTCGGCCTTCCACGCCGCGGAGGCGTGCATCTTGGTGAACGCGTCGACCCAGACGGCCTTGTCGGCGTCGGAGAGGCCGGGAGGGGCGACGACGCCGCGCCAGTTGGTGAACTCGAGGTCGATGCCGGACTCCTTGAGGGTCGGCACGTCGGGGAGGGCCGCGACCCGCTCGGCGCTGGTCACCGCGAGGATGCGGACGTCGCCGGCCTCGACCTGGTCGAGGAACTCACCGAAGCCGCTGGCGCCGAAGGCGATCTTGTTGCCGAGCAGCGCCGGCAGGAGCTCGCCGCCGCCGTCGTAGCTGACGTAGCTGACCGTCTTGGGGTCGATGCCCGCGGCCTGGGCCAGCTGCATCGGCAGGAGGTGGTCGGGGCCGCCCGGGGACGAGCCGCCGCCGACGGCGAGGCCCTTCGGGTTCGCCTTCCACGCCGCGACGAGCGAGGTGATGTCCTTGTACGGGGAGTCCTTGGGCACGACGATCGCGCCGGCCTCCTCGATGAGCTTGGCGATCGGGGTGGTCTCCGACAGCTTGGCCTGCGACTTCTGGGTGTACGCGGCGCCGGCGACGCCGAGACCCATCTGCATGGCGAGCTTGCCGTTGCCCTTCTCGTTGACGACCCGCTGGAGGCCGACGGTGCCACCGGCGCCGGGGAGGTTGAAGACCTGGACGCTGCCGGTGATCTTCTCCTTCTCCATCACCTGGGCCGCGGTGCGCGCGGTCGTGTCGTACCCGCCGCCGGGGCTGTTGGGGACCATGTACTGGAGGCCGGTCGCCGGCGCGCCACCACCGGAGGAGGAGGCACCCCCGCTGCCCTGGTCCTTCGTGGCGCCGCAGCCGGTGAGGGCCAGCGTGGCCGCGACGAGTGCGCCGAGCGCGATGCGGTGGAGTCTCATCGTCGAGATCCCTTTCCTGTGGTGGAGTGGAACGCGATGATCGTGGGCGACCGGTACGGAGCCTGTCGCGCTTTCGTCCGCAGTGGAGGTTGAGTTCATAGTGGTCACGCGCCGACGACGCCGGGCGACCCTCGCCGGGCAGCTCTTCGCGCTCCAGCTCGCGATCATCCTCGTCGTGCTCGTGGCGGTCGCCGCCGTCTCGCTCGCGCAGTCGGCGGCCACGTTCGAGCGCACCGAGGGGCGCCGCGTCTCGGCCCTGGGCGAGCAGCTGGCCTCCAACCCCCTGGTGCGCGCCAACCTCGACCAGCCCGAGAGCCGCACCGGGCTGGCGACCCTCGCGCTCGGGCTCGTCGCACAGGCGAACATCACGTCGGTGTCGTTCGCCGAGCCGGACCTCGACGTCCGCGTCTCGACCGACCCCTCGCTCGAGGAGCGCCCACTGCCGCTCGGCGACCCGCGCGTGGCCCGTGGGGGCAGCTGGTCCGGGACCCTCACGGTCGATGGGCGCGAGTACCTCGCCTCGCAGGTACCGGTCCTCGCGGGTGACGACGACGACAAGGATCCCACGACCCCCACCCGGGCCGGCGAGCTGCTCGGCACGGTGATGGTCGCCGAGGAGGCACCGACCACGTGGGAACGGTTGCAGGGCACCAGCTCCTACCTGCTCACCTACCTCGGCATCGCCCTCGTCGTCGGGCTCGGCGGCTCGTGGCTGCTGTCCCGGCGGATCAAGCGCCAGACCCGCGGGATGGAGCCGCGCGAGATCGCCGGCCTCGCCGAGCACCGCGAGGCGATGCTGCGCGGCATCGCCGAGGGGGTCATCGCCCTCGACCCGCAGCACCGCATCACGCTCGTCAACGAGGTCGCGCGCCGGCTGCTCGACCTGCCCGAGCACGCGGTCGGCACGTCGGTGGCCGACCTGCGCATCGAGGGGCGGCTGCGCGAGGTGCTGGTCGGGGAGAACCCCCGCTCCGGTGCGGACGCCGCGCCCGAGGACCACGTCACCGCGGCGCGTGACGAGGTCGTCATCCGGCGTGGGAGGGTGCTCGTCATGAGCACGATGCGGGTCGTCAGCGGCGACCGCGTGCTGGGCACCGTGACGACCATGCGCGACCGCACCGAGATGGCCGACCTCGAGCGCGAGATCGGCTCGTTCCGGTCCACCGCGCACGTGCTGCGTTCGCAGGCACACGAGTTCGCCAACCAGCTGCACACCATCAGCGGCCTCATCCAGATCGGCGAGCTCGACGAGGTGGTCCGCTACGTCGATGCCCTGAGCGAGCAGCGCACCGCGCTCGACCTCGTCGTCACGACCCTCGTCGGCGACCCGACCATCGCGGCGCTGCTCATGGCCAAGGCCGCGACCGCCAACGAGCGGCGCATCGACCTGACCATCGCCGACGACTCGCGCCTCGAGCGGCTCGAGACCCACGACGCTGCCGACGTCGCGACGGTGCTCGGCAACCTCGTCGACAACGCCTTCGAGCACGCGCCGAGGGGTTCTGCCACACCGCCGTCCGTGCGGGTGCGCATCCGCCAGGACGCGAGCACGGTCGAGATCGTGGTCGACGACTCGGGGCCGGGTGTGCCCGACGAGCTGCGGGCCTCCCTCTTCGAGCACGGCGTCACGAGCAAGAGGGTCGACCCCATGGAGCACGGTGTCGGGCTGGCCCTGACCCGGCTCGTGTGCCGGCGCCGTGGAGGGGAGATCGACGTGGACCGGGTCGACGGCTCGACGCGGTTCACCGCGCGGCTCGGGGTGTCGACGGTCGTCGACGCTGCGGCCCCTGCCGGCGCCGGTTCGGCTGCGGCGCAGGGGGGCCGGTCGTGATCCGGGTCCTCGTCGTCGACGACGACTTCATGGTGGCGCGCATCCACGTCGGCTTCGTCGAGCGCGTCGACGGTTTCGAGGTCGTCGGGACGGCGCACACCGGTGCGGAGGCCCTGGAGGCGGTCGAGGAGCTGCGCCCCGACCTGCTCCTGCTCGACCTCTACCTCCCGGACCGGTTCGGGCTCGACCTGCTCGCCGAGGTGCGCACCGGCCCGAGCCCGTGCGACGCCATCGTCATCACCGCGGCCCGCGAGAGCGATGCGGTGCGCGCGGCGGTGCGGCTGGGGGTCGCCGACTACGTGCTCAAGCCGTTCGGCTTCCCCGACCTCGAGGAGCGGCTGCGCCGGTACGCCTCGCAGCGCGCCGTCCTCGACCGCACCGAGGTGGCGGGCCAGGACGACGTCGACCGGGTGTTCCGGCGGAGCTCATCCGGCGGGGCCGTCGTGCTGCCCAAGGGGCTGAGCCCCGAGACCGCCCGGCTCGTCGAGGAGGCCCTGTCCTCCGCCCCGGACGCGGTGTCCGCCACCGAGGTCGCCGAGAGCGTCGGCATCTCGAGGGTCAGCGCCCGGCGCTACCTCGAGCACTTCGCGGGGGTCGGCCGCGCCGACGTCCGGCTGCGCTACGGCTCGACCGGACGGCCCGAGCGCCTCTACCGGTGGATCGGCTGAGCGATGGCCAACGCTCCCGCGGCCGCGCACGCCCTCGACGTCCTCGGCCTCATCGCCCGGCACGGCGAGCCCGTGCCCGCCGCGGCCATCGCCCGTGACCTCGGCCTGCCCCGCTCGAGCGTCTACCACCTGCTCGCGGTGCTCGTCGAGCGCGGGTACGTGCGGCACCTGCCCGAGGAGCGCCGGTACGGGCTCGGGCTGACGTCCTACGAGCTGGGGTCGGCCTACCAGCGGCAGGCGCCGCTCGAGCGGATGGCGCGCGGCCCGATGGACCGGCTCGTCGACGCGTGCGGGCACAACGCGCACCTCGCGGTCCTGCACGGCTCCGACGTCCTCTACGTCGTCGAGCAACGTTCTCCCGGAAGGCCGTTGCTGGTGACGGACGTCGGGGTGCGGCTTCCGGCGCCACTGACCGCCACCGGCCTGGCGATGCTCGCCGCGCTGCCGGCGGCCCAGGTGCGGGCGCTGTTCCCCGACCGGGCCGCGCTGGTGCACCGGGACGGGCGCGGGCCGGCGTCGACGACCCAGCTGCGCTCGTGGCTGCAGGCGGTGCGGCAGCGGGGGTACGCCGTGGAGGACGGGCTCGTGACGCCGGGGCTCGGCTCGGTGGCCGTGGCGGTGCTCGACGCCAACGACTACCCCGTCGCCGCCGTGGCCGTCACCTACCCGCAGGACGCCGTGGACGACGCGGCCCGCGAGGTGCTGGTGCGCGCCGTGCGGCAGACGGCGGCGGCCCTCGCGGCACGGGTGGGTCGGGCGCGCTGAGGCCCGTGCGGCCGTGCGTCAGACGCCGATCCGGTGCCACGGCCCCCAGATCGCGAAGGTCATCCCGGCGCTGGCCTGGATGTTGACGAAGAGGGTGCGCCCGTCGGGGCTGAAGGTCGAGCCGGCGAACTCGTCGTCGTAGCGGGGCTGCCCGGTGCGGGAGCTCTGGACCCGGTTGAGCGCGATGTCCCACAGCTGCCCGCGGCGCGAGAGCCCGCGGACGTAGTTGTCGGCGCTGCTGTCCTCGCACACGACGAGCGTGCCCTTGGGGCTCACGGTGATGTTGTCGGGGAAGTCGAAGGTCTCCTTGCCCGGCGACTGGTAGACGAGGAAGAGCACCTCGCGGCGGGTGTCGTAGCCCCACACCTGGCCGAAGCCCTTGCCGTAGCCGCCGACCGAGTCGGGGCCGGTCATCGCGGCGCCGCCGCCCTGGGTCGAGGTGAAGTAGACGACGCCCTGGTCGTAGATCGTCCCCTCGAGCCGGGAGAAGTGCGCGGCACCCTGGGCGCGCCCCTGGTCGCCGACGTGGTTGATGGCGGTGTCGTTGCTCGTCGGCGCGGTCTGGCCCGGGGTGTACGCGTACGTGGGGTCCGGGTCGTCGATGTCGACCCACTCGACGCGGTACCACGCGCCCCGGCGCTGGTTCGCCTCGAGGTGGGCGTTGTCGGTGCCCTTGACCTTGAGCATCTGGAGCCGGCCGCGGTTGTCGAGGTGACCCGACCTCATCGGGGACTTCCGCGGGGTGTAGCGGTAGAAGCCCGAGGGGAAGGCGAAGTTGTCCTCGCTGAGGTAGAGGCTGCCCCCGCGCGGGTCGAACGCCACGGACTCATGGGCGAACCGGCCGGCCGCGGTGATCGGCTCGCCGCTCGCGCGACCCTTCGTCGGCACCTCGAAGACGTAGCCGTGCGGCTTGGTCAGCGGGACGTTCGAGGCGCCGGTGAAGTCGGGGCCGACGTCGGGGCCGTTGACCGTCTCCTCGCACGTCATCCAGGTGCCCCACGGCATCGGGCCGCCCGAGCAGTTCATCATCGTGCCGTTGAGGCCGGTCCAGGACCTCGCGACCTCGCCGGTGAGGCTGACGTCGACGACGGTGCAGCCGCCGCGCCCCATCGGGTCGTAGGTGTGGTCACCGACCGGGCCGAACGCCGGACCGGGGTTGTTGACCTCGTGGTTGCGCACGAGGGTCACGCGGCCGCGGTGCCGGTTCCGGAAGGCGGCCATCCCGTCGTGACGGCCGGGGAGGGCGGTGCCGTCGTCGAGGGTGACCGGCGACTCGGTGTCGTGGAACGAGCGGTAGCGGAACCCCTCCGGCACGTGGAGGCGGACCGCGCCGTCGCGCTCGTCGGGCGCGGGGCGCAGGCCCCGGAAGGCCGGGGCGCCGAGGCCTGCCGGGCTGGTTCCGAGCGCTGACGCGGGGGCGGCGACCAGCCCCTGGAACGGCCCCCCGAGGGCGGCGCCGCCGGCGACGGCCGCCCCTCCCTTGAGCATCGTGCGGCGTTCGATCGACATGGCCTTGGCTCCCATCGGTGGCGGACGGATCCTCCACCGTAGAACTCCACCGACGGCAACGGGGGTGTGCCGACCGGCCGCGTGCGGGGCATAGCCTCGGGGGATGAAGGCGATCACCATCCCCGCACCCGGTGGGCCCGAGGCCCTCGTCCTCTCCGACGTCGACGTACCCGAGCCGCGTGCCGGCGAGGTGCTGGTCCGCGTCGCGGCCGCCGGCGTCAACCGGGCCGACTCGATGCAGCGCCAGGGCTTCTACCCGCCGCCGCCGGGCGAGTCCGAGGTGCCGGGCCTCGAGGTGAGCGGCACGGTCGAGGCCCTGGGCGAGGGCGTCGAGGGCTGGTCGGTCGGCGACGAGGTCTGCGCGCTGCTGGCGGGCGGTGGGTACGCAGAGCTCGTCCGCGTGCCGGCGGGGCAGCTGCTGCCGGTGCCGGCCGGGGTGTCGCTCGTCGACGCCGCCGCGCTGCCCGAGGTGGCCTGCACGGTGTGGTCAAACGTCTTCCTCACCGCGAACCTCCAGCCGGGCGAGGTCTTCCTCGTGCACGGCGGGTCGTCGGGCATCGGGACGATGGCGATCCAGCTCGCCAAGGCGGTCGGGGCGACGGTGGCCGTGACGGCCGGCTCGGCGGAGAAGCTCGAGGCCTGCCGGGCGCTCGGGGCGGACGTCCTCGTCAACTACCGCGAGGAGGACTTCGTCGAGCGCGTGCGCGAGGCCACCGACGGCCACGGCGCCGACGTCGTCCTCGACAACATGGGTGCGAAGTACCTCGGGCGCAACGTCGACGTCCTCGCCACGAACGGACGGCTGGTCGTCATCGGGATGCAGGGCGGGCGGGTCGGCGAGCTCGACCTCGGGGCGCTGCTCGCCAAGCGCGGCGCGGTCATCGCCACATCGCTCCGGGCGCGCCCGGCGGCGGAGAAGGCCACCATCATCGCCGCGGTGCGCGAGCACGTGTGGCCGCTCGTCGAGGACGGGGTCGTGCGACCCGTCGTGCACTCGCGGCGCCCGCTCGCGGACGCCGCCGGGGCGCACACCGAGCTCGAGGAGAGCGGGCACATCGGCAAGATCCTGCTGACGACGGGCTGACCGCCCGGGCCGCGCCCGTGGCCCGGGTGGACGAGGGGCTGCGGCAGCGGGCCGTGGTGCGGTAGACATCGCGGATGAGCGTCGTCGCGACCGTCCTCACCGCCCTCGTCGGGCTCATCCACGTCTACATCGTCGTCCTCGAGATGGCGCTCTGGGACACCCCGCGCGGGCGGGCCACCTTCGGCACGACGCCGCAGCTGGCGAGGCAGACCACCGTGCTCGCGGCCAACCAGGGGCTCTACAACGGCTTCCTCGTGGCGGGCATCGCTCTGGCATCGGTCGGCCCGGAGGAGCACCGGTACGCGTTCGCGCTGTTCACGTTGGGGTGCGTGGTCGTGGCCGGGGTCTACGGGGCGGCGACGGCGAACAAGCGGATCCTCGTGGTGCAGGCCCTGCCGGCGGCGCTGGCGCTGGTGGCGCAGGTCCTGGCCCACTGAGCCGGCGCCTACCCCGGGTCCGCGCCGTCAGTTGACCTGGCGGTCGCGGCCCTCCCAGTAGGGGGCGCGCAGCTTGAACTTCTGCAGCTTGCCGGTGGCGGTGCGGGCGAGCTCGTCGCGGAACTCCACCGAGGTCGGCGCCTTGTAGCCGGCCGCCTTCTCCTTGCACCACGCGATCAGCTCGGCCTCGCTCACCGACTCCCCCGGCGCCAGCACGACGAGCGCCTTGATGGTCTCGCCCCACTTCTCGTCCGGCACCCCGATGACCGCCACCTCGGTCACCGCCGGGTGGCTGAAGATGACGTCCTCGACCTCGATGGACGACACGTTCTCGCCACCGGTGATGATGACGTCCTTCTTGCGGTCCGAGATGGTCAGGTAGCCGTCCTCGCCGATGGTCCCGCCGTCGCCGGTGTGGAACCAGCCGTCCTCGAGCGCCCGCGCGGACTCCTCCGGCTGCTCCCAGTACCCCTCGAGCACGACGTTCGAGCGGGCCAGCACCTCGGCATCGGGAGACAGCGACAGCGTCACCCCGAGCGCGGGCGCCCCGGCCCGCACGAGCCGCTCGGCCCGCTCCTCGGTGGAGAGGTCGTCCCACTCGGCGCGCGTGCGGTTGATGGTCAGCAACGGCGAGGTCTCCGTGAGCCCGTAGATCTGGACGAACTCCCACCCGAGCTCGGCCTCCACCCGCGCGACCGTCTTCGTCGGCGGCGGCGCCCCGGCGACGATGATGCGCACCCGGTCCCGGCCCGGTACCTCGCCCTCCCACGTCTGCGCCGCCTCGAGCACCGCGTTGACGACGGCGGGCGCCGCGCACATGAACGTGACCCCGTGGTCGCGCACCCGCCGGAGGATCTCGGCCCCGTCGACCTTGCGCAGCACCACCTGCTTCACGCCGAGCCCGGTCGTGGCGAACGGCATCCCCCAGCCGTTGGCGTGGAACATCGGCAGGGTGTGCAGGTAGACGTCGCGGTCGTTCACCCCGGCGTGCAGCGCGAAGGTCAGCGCGTTGGTCCAGATGTTGCGGTGGGTGATCTGGACGCCCTTGGGGCGGGCCGTCGTGCCCGAGGTGTAGTTGATGGTCGCCGTCGCGTTCTCGTCCCGCTCCCACACCCGCGGCGTCGCCCCCTCGGGCGCGAAGATCTCGGAGTCCTCGCCGAGCACGAAGCGGTGCTCGGCCGTCACCGACGAGAGCGACGCCTCGACCTCGGGGTCGACCAGCAGCACGCGCGCTCCGGAGTGCTCGACGATGTACCGCACCTCGTCCGGGCGCAGCCGGAAGTTCACCGGCACCAGCACCCGACCCGACCCGCAGACGCCGAAGAACGACACGAGCATCCGGGCCGCGTTGTGCGACACGATCGCCACCCGCTCGCCGACCTCGATGCCGAGCTCGTCGAGCCGTGCCGCCTGACGCTGCGCCAGCGCCGCCACCTCCGCGTAGGTGAGGTCCGGCAGCGGGTCGGCCGGCTGCTGCGGCTCGTCGACCACACCCACCCGCTCGCCGTAGACCGTCCTCGCGCGGTCGATGAAGTCGGACACGGTCATCGGGACGAGCATCGGCGTTCCTCTCCGTCGGGGTCTGCTGGGGCCATCCTCTGCGACCGGGGACGCCGCCGCCACTGTCCGGTCGGCGAGAGGTCGCTCCGGCGCCACCGGCGGTCGCACGCGACCGGCCGGGATGCTTGACGACCGGCCCCAATACTCGGTATACATCTCCTCGTCAGCACGCAATACCCGGTATCACCACCGGGGGACGGAGGCACCGGTGTCGGTCCGCCTGGGGCTCATGGCCCTCCTCGCCGAGGGCGACTCCTACGGCGCGCGGCTGCGCGCCGACTTCGAGGAGCGCACCGGAGGCACCTGGCCGCTCAACGTGGGGCAGGTCTACACGACCCTCGAGCGGCTCGTCCGGGACGGCCTCGTCGAGCAGGCCGGCGAGGCCGACGCCGAGGGCCGCATCGCCTACCGCCTCACCGCGGCCGGCCACGCCGAGCTCGGCACCTGGTGGGACACCCCCGTCGACCGCACGAGCACCCCGCGCGACGAGCTGACCATCAAGCTCGCGCTGGCCGTCACCGCCCCGGGTGTCGACGTCCAGCGCGTCGTCCAGGCCCAGCGCACCTCGACGCTGCGCCAGCTGCGCGACCTCACCCGCCTCAAGCGGGACGCCCTCGACCGGGCGGAGGGGTCGGGCGAGGGCACGCGCGACGCCGAGCACGGGCTGGCCTGGCTGCTGGTCCTCGAGAACCTCGTCTTCGGCGCGGAGGCCGAGGTCCGCTGGCTCGACCACGTCGAGTCCGCGCTCGCCCGCCACGCACGCCGGGCACCGGCCGGGGGCCGTGCCACCAGCGACACCACCACGCACGACCACGCCGGCACCGTGCCGGCCCACCGGGAGGGGACCCACGCATGAGCACGCCACACGTCGTCATCTCCGACGTCACCCGCGTCCACGGCCACGACGAGATGCGCGTCGTCGCCCTCGACCACGTCTCGCTCGAGATCCAGCCCGGCGAGCTCGTCGCCGTCATGGGCCCGAGCGGCTCCGGCAAGTCGACCCTGCTCAACGTCGCCGGCGGCCTGGACCGCCCCACCTCGGGCACGGTGAGCATCGGCGGGCAGTCGCTCGGCGACCTCTCCGCCCGCGACCTCGCCAAGCTGCGCCGCCGTCGGATGGGCTTCGTCTTCCAGGACTACAACCTCATCCCCAGCCTCACCGCCGCCGAGAACGTCGCCCTCCCCCTCGAGCTCGACGGCATGCGGGCGCGCCAGGCCCGCCGGCACGCCCGCCGCACCCTCGACCTCATGGACCTCATGGCCCTCTCCGACCGCTACCCGGACCAGATGTCCGGCGGCCAGCAGCAGCGCGTGGCCATCGCCCGGGCCCTCGTCGGCACGCGCCGCTTCGTCCTCGCCGACGAGCCGACCGGCGCCCTCGACAGCCACACCGGCGAGGAGGTGCTTCGGGTCCTGCGCGAGCGCTGCGACGAGGGCGTCGCGGGCCTGCTCGTCACGCACGAGGCCCGGCACGCCGCCTGGGCCGACCGGGTGGTCTTCCTGCGCGACGGCAAGGTCGTCGACAGCACCGGGAGCCTCGACCGGCCCGAGGACCTCCTCGCCTCCGGCGGCGCACGGTGAGCACCGCCGCCCCTCCCCGCCCGGAGCTCGACCGGGTCACCGGCACGCCGGAACCCGTTGCCGCGGAACCGAGCCGGTTCGCCCAGTGGCGCTCGTCGTGGGCCGTCGCGCTCCGGATGGCCCGCCGCGACGTGCGCCGCCACACCGGCCGCAGCGCGCTCGTCGTCGTCATGGTGCTGCTGCCGACGCTCCTCCTGTCGACCGTCGTCACCATCGCCTACACCTCCGACGTCACCGGGGCCGAGAAGATCCCGGCCACGATGGGTACCGGCCAGGCGTTCATCGACCCTCCCGACTCCGGCCGGGTCCTGCAGGGCGCCGACCCCTCGCAGGCCGGGGGCAGTGGCCCGGAGGACGCCCGGGCGATCCCGGGCTACGACCGCGACGCCTCCCTCTTCGACAACGCACCCGCTGTCTCCCGCCTCGTCGGCGCCGATGTCGTTCCGCTGCAACGATTCGCGATCCGCACCACCGTCGATGACCGCCGCGTCTCCCTCGACGGGCTCGCCCTCGACGGCACCGTCGGGCTCGGCGACAAGCTGCGCCTCGTCTCCGGGCGCTGGCCGGCCGCTCCCTCCGGCGACGCCTCGGCGCCGGTGGAGGCCCTCGTCACCCCCGTCGGCATCGCCCGCGGGCTGCCGGAGCGCGGGACGGTCCGGGTCACCTCGGAGGGCACCGAGCGCACGCTGGCCGTCGTCGGTGTCGCCGAGGCCCAGGACGGCTGGTCCGTCCCCGGCGTCGTGACCGCCGGCCTCCTGCAGGCCGACGGGCCCGCCGTCACCGGCAACGGCGGCTGGATCGTCCTCGGCAACGACCCCGTCACCTGGCCGGAGGTCCGCGACCTCAACACCTACGGCCTCCGGGTCGCCTCGGCCGACGTGCTCGCGAACCCGCCGTCGCCGGACCAGGTGCCCCGGGAGATCGCCGAGATGACCTCGGGCGACGACGCCCGCACCGGCCTGATGGTCGGGCTCGCCGCCGTCATGCTCCTCGTCTCGACGACCCTCCTCGTCGGGCCCGCCTTCGCGGTGAGCGCCACCCGCCAGCGGCGCACCCTCGCGCTCGCCGCGAGCAACGGCGCCCACACGCCGGTGCTGCGGCGCACCGTGCTCGCCCAGGCGCTCGTGCTCGGCGCCGGCTCCGCGGTGCTCGGCGTCACCCTCGGCGTGGGCCTGGCCCGCCTCCTCGTGCTCTGGGACTCCACGACCCAGTACCCCAGCTTCGGCGGCCCCTTCGACGTCCGCCTGCCGGTGCTCCTCGCCGTCGCCGCCTGTGCCATCGCCTCGACCCTGGTGGCGGCGCTCATCCCCGCGCGACGGCTCGGGCGGCTCGACATCGTCGGGGTGATGCGCGGCCAGAGCGTCTCGCCGCGGCCGAGCGTGCTCGTGTTCGCCCTCGGAGCGCTGCTCACCGCGGCCGGTTCCGTGCTCACGCTCGGCGGGACGGGGGTCGTCGACGCCCGGTCCGTCCTGCCGATGTTCTCCTCCGACAGCGGCGAGATGCTCGTCGTCGTCGGCGCGGTGGTCCTCATCGTCGGGTCGCTCCTGCTCGTCCCGGTGCTGCTCGCCGGCCTCGGGCGGCTCGGCGGCCGGCTCCCCACCTCGCTGCGGATGGCGGCGCGCGACATCGCCCGGCACCGGGCCCGCAGCGCGCCATCGGTCGCGGCCGTGCTCGCCGTCGTCGCCGGGCTGACCTTCGGCCTGACCGGCCTCGCGAGCGACACCGAGCAGAACCGCCGCGAGTACGTGCCGAGCACGCTGCCCGGCGAGGTCCTCGTCTCGGGGGGCTTCGGCGAGGGCGCGATCCGCGCGGACGACGTCGCCGCCGCCCCCGGCCTCACCGTGGCTCCCGACCCCGTCTTCGCCTTCGACCCGGCGCGGTACGCCGAGACACCTCCGCAGGAGGCCTACCGCGTCCCGTTCCTCAGCCTCGTCCCGGAGGGCTGCACCCCCGAGCAGACCCTCGGCTGGGGGATGTTCCAGGAGAGCCCGCAGGAGCGCTGCACGGTCGCCGGCACCGAGAGCACGGGGACCGGTGAGGTGCCGGTCCTCCCGGCCGACGAGATCGTCCGGCGGCTCGGCCTCGACCCCGCCGCGGCCGCGAAGGTGCGCGCCGGTGCGGCGGTCGTCCGCGGCCTGCCCGTCGACACCGTCCGGGTGGTCCGTGGCACCTACGCCACCGACCCCACGGCCACGGACTCCACGCAGGCTCCCGACCCCGACGTCCGGCTCGTCCAGGACGTGGAGGTCCCCGTCGTCCGGGTGCCGCCGACCGGCGAGGGCTTCGCGGGAGTCCTCGGCGCGACCGTCGTGTTCGCCGCGGACACCACCACCTCGCAGGGCTGGCCGACCATCAACCGGACGTTCACCGTGCGCGACCCCAGCGGGGCAGCGGTGTCCGACACCGCGGTCGAGCAGCTGCAGCAGCGCCTCGGCGACGAGGTCGGCGTGCAGCGCGAGGACGGCTTCCAGCGCGAGGACCGCGTCGTGGTCGCCATCCTCCTCGCCGTGTTCGGGGTCCTCATCCTCGTCGTCACGCTCACCTCGACGGCGCTGACCCTCGCCGAGCAGCAGACCGACCAGGCCACCCTCGCCGCGCTGGGGGCGACGAGGGGCACCCGGCGGGTGATGGCGGCCGGCCAGGCCTTCGTCCTCACCGCGGTCGGCTGCGTGCTCGGCGTGGCGGTCGGGCTCGTGCCGGGCATCGCCATCGCGCGGCCGCTGACCAGCCAGGGCTACGACCCGCTGACCGGCGGCTCGGTCGAGGGGACGGGCCTGCTCGTCGTCCCGTGGCTCTCGCTGCTCGTCGTCGGGCTCCTCGTGCCGGTCGTCGCGGCCGGGCTCGCCGCGGCCGGCATCCGCCGCGCCCCGCAGGTCACCCGCCGGGCGACCTGACCAAAGACCCCTGGCAGGGGGATGCCCCCGCCCGCGCCCCTGCGGCGACGGGCGGGGGCATCGTTCTCGGGGCGGTAGAATCGGCGGAGCACAGGGTCCTGGTGCGTCGTTGGAGGCGGGTTCGGCGCACGCCCGCTCCGCCCTACCCGGGCGCAGGACCCAGGAAGCACGACCCCCATGTCACCCCTCGCCAGCTACCGGCGGCTGTTCTCGCTCGCCGGACCCCTCTACGTCCTCGTCGCCTTCGTCGGGCGGCTGCCGCTCGCCATGAGCCAGATGGGCACCCTCCTGCTCGTCGCCGGCACCACCGGCTCCTACGGCCTCGGCGGCGGTGCCGCGGGGGCGCTCGCGGTCGCCAACGCCGCCGGTGCGCCGGTGGCCGGAGCGGTCGCCGACCGGATCGGCCAGCGCCCCGTCGTCCTCGTCCAGTCCCTCGCGGGCGGCGCGGCGCTGCTCGTCCTCGTCGCGCTGGCCACGTCCGGGGTCGCACCGGCCGCGGTGATCGCGGCGGCCGCCGTCGCCGGGGCGGCGATGCCCCAGATCGGCCCGCTGGCGCGCGTCCGGTGGCGGCCGATGACCCGCGCCCAGGGCGAGCACCAGCCCCGGCTGATGGAGACCGCCTTCTCCTACGAGGGCGCCGCCGACGAGGCGTCGTTCGTCATGGGGCCGGCGCTCATCGGTGTGCTCGTCGTCCTCGTCAGCCCGGCCCTCGCGGTGTCGGTGGCGGCCGTCCTGCTCCTCGCGTTCGGCACCGCGTTCGCGCTGCACCCCACCGCCGCCCTGGCGCACGCGCACCGGCCGACCGCCGTCGCCGCGGGCCGGTTGCTCACCCCGGTCTTCGCGGTGCTGCTGGGCGCGCAGCTGCTCATCGGTGTCGTCTTCGGGTCCATCCAGACCGGCACGACGGTGCTGACGACGGCGGCCGGCCAGCCCGGGCTCGCCGGGCTGGTCCACGCCTCCCTGGGTGTCGGCTCGGTCCTCGCCGGGCTCGCCGTGGCCGGCCTCCCGGCCCGGTTCGGCTTCCCCTCACGGGTTCTCGTCACGGCCGCCGGCCTCGCGGTGCTCTCCACCCCGCTGCTCGTGACCGACTCGGTGCCGCGGCTGTTCGCTGTCGTGCTCGTCCTCGGCTTCGTCGTGGCGCCCTACATGATCAGCGTCTTCGTCCTCGGCGAGCGGGCCGTCCCGGCCCCCCGGGTCGGCACCGCGATGACCCTGCTCGCCGCGGTGACCGGCCTCGGCTACGCCCTCGGGTCGGCGGTCGCCGGCCGGCTGGCCGACCTGCACGGGCACCAGGGCGCGTTCTCGGTGACGGTGTCGGCGGGCGTGCTGGCCCTCGTCCTCGCCGCCGCGTCGCAGCCGCTGCTGCGCCGGGGGTCGGCCGCGGAGTCGAGTGCGGAGGTGGCCGCTCCGGCGACCACCTGAGCCCTCGAGCCCTCGTCAGTCGGCGGCGGGCCCGACGGTGAGGACGTCACCGGGCTGGCAACCGAGGACGTCGCAGACCGCCGTCAGCGTGCTGAACCGGATGGCCCTGGCCCGGTCGTTCTTGAGCACCGACAGGTTGACGACGGTGACCCCGACGGCCTCGGCGAGCGCGGCGAGGGTCATCCCCCGCTCCTCGAGCAGCCGGTCGAGGTGGCAGACCACGCGGTGCGGCTCCTCGACCGGCATCAGACCAGACCCTCGACATCGTCGCGCAGCCTGCTGCCGGTCCTGAACGCCTCGGCGAGCATCGCGAGGACCAGTCCCGACAGCATCGGGAGCCACGGCACGTCGAGGACGACCCCGGGCTCGAGGCCTCCGAGCTCCGCCGAGCCCAGCAGGGCACCACGGACGGACAGCTCGAGGAAGAACACCACCGCCGAGCCGAGCACCAGCACCATCGCCAGCGCGCGCATCCGGGTGACGTTGACCGCCGCGAACGGTTCGCCCGCCGCCACCGTCCGCATGATCCGCAGCACGAGCCACCCGCCGACGACGACCAGCAGGGCGACCAGCACCCCGGGCAGCAGCGAGAGCAGGCGCAGCCCGCCACCGACCGCAGGAACCTCGATGTCGAAGGTCGCCAACCCGTGCTGCACGCCGGCGGCGTCGAGCCGGGGCACCGACACGGGTGCGTGCGCCTCGACGCGGACCGGGGCTCCCGCCACCCAGTCGCGCACGGGGCCCACGACGCCACCGAGGACGGTCACCACGGCCGCCAGTCCGAGGAGCGCCGTGAGCCCCCACCGGTCCCAGCGGTCGAACGTCAGTGGGTCCTTGCGTCGTCGCGGCGCGGCGTTCATGGCATCTCCTGGCTATCGATCGTCGATGTACTATCGAGAGACGATATGCATATCGAGGAACGATGTCAACGGATGGACGTCGGGTCCTCGGGGCAGGATGGGGTCATGAGCGACCAGCCCCGTGAGGACCAGGACCGCGACGAGACCCGAGCGGTCCCCGCCACCGTCGTCGGCGACGAGGGCCGCATCGTCGTCGTCACCCCCGAGGGGATGGGCGTCGCCCCGCGCGAGCCCGAGACCGGTGAGCAGGAGGGTCGGGAGGGCCCGACCAACCCGGCCGACCTCGTCGAGCAGCCGGCCAAGGTCATGCGCATCGGGTCGATGGTCAAGCAGCTCCTCGAGGAGGTGCGCAGCAGCCCCCTCGACGACCGCGGCCGCGCCCGCCTCGCCGAGATCCACGACCGCTCGATCGCCGAGCTGAAGGACGGCCTGGCCCCCGAGCTCGTCGAGGAGCTCGAGCGGATCGCGCTGCCGTTCAGGGACGAGCAGCCCACCGACGCCGAGCTGCGCATCGCCCAGGCCCAGCTGGTCGGCTGGCTCGAGGGGCTCTTCCACGGCATCCAGACCGCGCTGGTCGCGCAGCAGATGGCCGCCCAGGCCCAGCTCCAGCAGATGCGCGCGCTCCCGCCGGGCATGGCTCCGGGGCAGGGCCACGGCCACACCCCGCAGGGCCCGGGGGGCCTGCCCGGGGTCCAGCGGCCCGACGGTCCGGGCCACGCCGAGGGCACCGGCCAGTACCTCTGACGGCGGGTACCGTCAGCCGGCCTCCTCGCGGCGCGGCAGCGAGAGCGCGACGGCCGCGCCGGGCAGGGCCGCGAGCGCGATGACGACGAGCGCCACCCGTGGCGCGTCGACGAACGGCTGGACGAGCAGCACCAGCAGCACCCCGCCGAGGTTCCCGGCCAGCAGGAGGAACGCCGTCGCCGTCCCCGAGCGCGCGACACCGACGTGCGCCTCGGACCACTCGAGCGCCACGGGAAGCCCCGCGAGCAGGACGAACCCGAGCAGCGCGAGCAGCACGCCGGCCACGACCGGCGTGTTCGCCACCACGAGCAGAACGAACACCGCTGCCGTGCAACCGGTCGCGGCGACGAGGAACCTCCGTCGGCGGCGCCGCGCGGCCACCGGGCCGGGCAGCAGTGCGGCACCGACGATCCCGGCGAGCGTGGTGACCGCGATGAGCGGGCCGCCGGTCCCGGGGTGCCCGAGGCCGGCCATCACCGGGTCGAGCCAGGTCGCGAGCGCGTTGAAGACGCCCACGCCGACGAGCAGCAGTCCCGCGAGCCGCCAGAGCAGCGGCTCGTGCCGCAGCCAGCGCAGGCCGTGGGCGTCCCGCGTCCCCACGGGCGCGAGCACGGCGACGCGGAGCATCGCGACGACCCCGACCGCCGCGAGCACGGCCAGGCCGGCGTGCACCCGCAGCAGCAGTGGCAGGCCGCCGGCCGCGACGAGCGGCGCCCCGCCGAGCGCTCCCCCGAGCACCCCGACGAACTGGGCCGCCGACCCGACGGCGATGGCGGTGGTGCGCTCGCGGGCCGGGAAGGCCCGGGCGGCGAGCGTGGTGGTCGCGGTGAGCACCAGCGGCTGGGCGACCGAGGCGAGCAGCTGGCCCGTGAGCTGCCAGCCGTAGGAACCCGGGTCGACCAACCGCACCAGGGCGCCGGCCGCGGTGAAGAGGGCGCCGGCCGTGAGCGTCGGGTGCAGCGACCGGTCGACGAACCGCCCTGCGGGGAGGGCGAGCACGACGAAGAGCAGCGGGTTGACGACGGCGAGGTCGCCGACCAGACCCTCCGACCCCCCCAGCGCACGGGCCGACTCGACGGTCACCGGCGCGAAGGTCAGCCAGAGCACCTGGGTGGTCGCGACGAGCAGCGCGAACGCCGCGAGCAGCCCCCAGCGCGACGGGCGCACGGACACCTCGGTCGGGGCCGCGCTCATGCCGGCACCGGGACCTCGCGCAGCGTGCGGAGCGGCGACAGCCAGCCGTACACGGCGGCCAGCACCCCGACGGACACGATGGCGACCATCGCCCCCCGCGTCCCGAGCAGCCCGGCCACCGCCCCGGCCCCGAGCGCCCCCGAGGTCCAGCCGACGCCGAACGAGAGCATCCGGCCGGTGGTGTTCACCCGGCCGAGCAGGTGCTCGGGCGTCGCCTGCTGCCGGTAGGTGATGGAGGTGAGGACCACGGCCTGGTACGCGATCCCCCAGCCGACCATGGCGACCACCGCGACGGCGAACGACGAGGTCGTCGCGACCACGAGCCCGGCCACCGCCGAGACCGGGAGGGCCAGCAGCGTGGCGCGCGGCATCGAGAAGCGGCGATGCAGGCGCGGGGTCAGCGTGGCGGCGACGACCCCGCCGATCCCCCACGCGGCGAACACCGCACCGAAGCGCCACCCGCTGGTGCCCACCCCGAGCAGCCGGTCGGCGTACGGCACCGACAGCGCCATGAAGCCGGCCCCCGAGAGCGACTGCAGGAAGCCGATCACCGTCTGCGAGCGCACGCCCGGGTGGTCGAGGAGGAAGCGGAGCCCGACGCGCACCTCGTCGGCGACCGCGCGGGCGCTGATCGGCGGGAGGTCGCGGGCACCGGAGAGCCGGGCCGCGATGCCGACGACGGCCGCCGCCGACGCGAGGAAGCTCAGCGCATCGACGCCGAGGAGCAGGGCCGGATGGAGTGCCGCGAGGAGCACGCCGGCCAGCATCGGCACCCCCAGGTCGAGGAGCGAGCCGAAGCCCCAGATGGCGGAGTTCGCCGGCCCGAGCCGGTCGCGGCCGACGATGGCCGGCAGCGCGCCGAACGCGGCGCCGTCGAAGAACACGAAGCAGGCCTGGGTGACGAAGCCGGCGACGAGGGCGTGCCAGACGGTCAGCACCCCGAGCTCGTGGGCGAGCGGCACCGACCCGATGGCCAGCGCGCTCGCGAGGTCGGCGACGACCATGACGCGGCGGCGGTCGAGCCGGTCGGCGACCGCGCCCGAGACGAGGCCGAAGAGCAGGTACGGCAGGCCCTCGACCAGCGTGACGAGCGCCGTGAGCGACGGGCTCCCACTGAGCCGGTACACCAGCACCGGCAGCGCGACCGCCGTCACGAGGGTCCCGGCGATGGACACCTGGCGGGCCAGCCAGAACCGGCGGAAGTCGCGGTCACGGTGCAGCGGAGGGGCACCCGTGGTGCTGTCGGCGCTCACGCCGCTCTCCGGACCGTGACGACGACCGGCCGGCCGAGGACGAAGAGCCGCCCCTCGCGCCGCTCGACGGCCAGGAGGAGGAGGAGCTCGAGGACCAGCTTGGCGGCCAGGACCACGAGGGCGACCCCGCGCTCCTGGCCGGCCGACAGTCGCGTGAGGTCATCGCTGCTGCCCACGCCCTGCACGACGAGCGGGGCGAAGAGGGCGGCGTAGGCGAGGGCCATCCGGGCGTAGGCCCGCACGTAGTCTCCGATGCCGAGCGGCTGACGCTCGCGCAGCCGGCCGGCGCTCGCCCAACCGGCCGCGAGGAAGCCGATGCCGCCGAGGACGAGCACGGTCAGCCACGGGCCGCGCAACGGCGCCACCGGCAGCACGGTGGCCAGCCCGACGAGGAAGGGGACGACGGCGAAGCCTCCGTAGTGGAACGCGAAGAAGACCGTGCCGAACGAGCGGGCCCGGCCGCGCCCGTCGGCGCCGCGGGCGACCAGGGCGCGCACCAGCGTCCACACGTAGATCGTCACGACCTCGACGGCCAGCCACAGCCAGACGTCGCCGTACCCGATGGCGCCGGTGAGGACGGCGAGCACCGGCGCGGCGTTGACCACGACGACCGTCGCGGCGAGGAGCGCACGGGCCGCGGCACGCGGCATCCCGTCGGTGAGCCGGAGGATCAGCTGGAGCCCGAGGAGGCGGCCGAGCCCGGTGAGGACGGCGTTCACGAGGGTCGCGTCCGGCCCGGGGCACGCGAGGTGGCGGGCGTCGTCGGCACCCGCGGAGCCTAACCCGTGACGGGACGGCCCTACCGCCGATCGCGCCGGTCGGCTAGGAAGGACGGGTGCCCGACGACGCGCCGCCCCCCGTCCCCCCCGCGGCGCCCCCCGACCCCGGCCGGACGATGCGGGCGGTCGTCTACGACGCGCCGCGCTCGCTCGCGGTGCGCGAGGTGGAGCGGCCGTCGGCCGGGCCGGGCGAGGTCGTGGTCGACGTCGACCTCGCGGGGGTGTGCGGCACCGACCTGCACCTGCACGAGGGCGGGTTCTTCGCCACCTTCCCGCTGACGCCCGGCCACGAGTCCACCGGCACCGTGCGCGAGGTCGGCGACGGCGTCACCCACCTGCGGCCCGGGCAGCGGGTGGCCGTCGACAACGCCTCGTCGTGCGGCCGGTGCCCCGAGTGCTCGCGCGGCAACCACCTCTTCTGCGAGCAATTCCTCTCGCTCGGCGTCAACGCCCCGGGTGGCTTCGCCGAGTCCCTCCTCAGCCCGGCGCACAAGGTCTACCCGGCCGACGACCTCGACCCCGAGGTCGCCGTCCTCGCCGAGCCGCTGGCCTGCGCGGTGCACGGGATGGACGTCCTCGCGCTGCGGCCGGGGGCCGACGTGCTCGTCGTCGGTGCGGGGACGACGGGGCTGCTGCTCTCCCAGCTGCTGCTGCACGGCGGCGCCGGCCGGGTGACGGTCGCGGCCCCGACGCCCTTCAAGCTCGAGCTCGCCGACGGCTACGGCGTCGACCGCGTCGTGCGGGTGACCCGCGACGCCGGCGAGACCGCGCGGACCCTGGCCGCCCTGCAGCCGGGCGGCTTCGACGTCACCGTCGACGTGACCGGGTCGGCGTCGGTCGTCGCGATGCTGCCCTCGCTCACGGCGACCAACGGCACCGTCTTCGTCTACGGCATGTGCGACGAGGACGCCCGCATCCCGCTGAGCCCCTACGACGTCTTCCGGCGCCAGCTCACCGTCAAGGGCTCGTTCGCCCAGGTCGACTGCACGGACCGCTCGCTGGCCCTCCTGCGCTCGGGGCGGGTCCGCACCGACGGGCTCGTCACCCACCGGTTCCCGCTGTCGGGCTACGAGGACGCCCTCGAGACGCTGCGCAGCGACCCGACGAGCCTCAAGGTCCTCGTCGAGCCGGGCGCCTGACCGGCCGCGTCAGAGGGCGCGGGCGATGGCGCGGCCGGCGGTGCGTCCGCTGAACAGGCAGCCGCCGACGAACGTCCCCTCCAGCGCGCGGTACCCGTGCACGCCACCGCCGCCGAAGCCCGCCACCTCGCCGGCGGCGTACAGCCCGGGCACCGGCGTGCCGACCGCGTCGAGGACCCGGCCGTCGAGGTCGGTGTGCAGGCCGCCGAGCGTCTTGCGGGACAGGACCCGCAGCCGGACGGCCACGAGCGGCCCGTGCTTCGGGTCGAGGATGCGGTGCAGCGGGAAGGCCCGCTTGGTGAGCCGGTCCCCGCGGTAGCGCCGCGCGACCCGGATGGCCGCCACCTGCGCGTCCTTGGTGAACCCGTTCTCCACCTGGCGGTCCCGCTCGACGACCTGCCGCTCGAGCCGGGCGGGGTCGATGGGGGTGCCGGGCTCGAGGGCGTTCATCCGCGCGACGAGCTCGCCGAGGGTGTCGGCGGTGATCCAGTCCTCGCCGTGGTCGAGGAAGGCCTGCACGGCGGGCGGCACCTTCGTGACGGGGCGCTTCAGCACGTCCCGGTACCGCTTCTCGGTGAGGTCGAGGTTCTGCTCGGAGCCCGACAGCGCGAACTCCTTGCCGACGAGCGAGCGGTTGAGGACGAACCACGAGTGGTCGGCACCGGTGTGCCGCAGGTGGTCCAGCGTGCCGAGGGTGTCGAAGCCGGGGAGGAACGGGCTGGGCAGCCGGTTGCCGTGGGCGTCGAACCACAGGGCGCTCGGGCCGGGCAGGATGCGGATGGCGTGCCCCGGCCAGACCGGGTCCCAGTTGCGCACGCCCTCGACGTAGTGCCACATCCGGTCGCGGTTGACGATGCTCCCGCCGGCCGCCTCGGTGATGGCGAGCATCCGGCCGTCGACGTACGCGGGGACGCCGGTCAGCAGGTGCTCGGGTGCCGCGCCGAGGCGCTCGGGCCAGTTGGCGCGCACCAGCTCGTGGTTGCCGCCGATGCCACCCGAGCTGACCAGCACCGCCTGCGCGCCGTACTCGAACTCGCCGACCACCTCTCGGCTGCTCTCGACACCCCGCGGCGAGTCATCCTCCGCGAGAACCGAACCGCGCACGCCGGAGGCGACGCCGCTCGACATCACGATGGCGTCGACGCGGTGCCGTGGACGGTAGAAGACGCGACCGCCGGCGAGGTGCTCGCGCAGCCGCCGCTCGAAGGGCGCCACCACACCGGTGCCGGTACCCCACGGGATGTGGAACCGGGGGACCGAGTTGCCGTGCCCGCCGCTGGTGCCGTCGCCGCGCTCGGCCCAGCCGACGACGGGGAAGAACGAGACGCCCTGCGCGCGAAGCCAGTCGCGCTTCTCGCCGGCAGCCCACTCGACGTACGAACGGGCCCACTCGCGTCCCCAGTGGTCGGGCCCGGGGGAGCCGTCGGGGGTGGTCAGCCGGTCCCAGCCGGCCGTCCCCTGCCAGTCCTGCCAGGCCAGGTCGGCGGAGTCGCGGATGCCCATCCGGCGCTGCTCGGGGCTGTCGACGAGGAACAGCCCGCCGAAGCTCCACCACGCCTGGCCGCCGAGGTTGGCCTCGGACTCCTGGTCCAGCAGCACCACGGAACGGCCCGCGTCGGCGAGCTCGCACGCAGCGACGAGACCGGCGAGCCCGGCTCCCACGACGACGACGTCGGCATCCACGCTCGGAACCCTATGCGCCGTGACCCACGATGCGACAGGTCCCGTCCGCGGCCTCGACACGCAGCGCGGACAGGTCGCGCACGACGAGGTGCGCCTCGGGCTCGAGCTCGGCGCGCTCCATCGTGTTCGTCACGGCCACGAGCCCACCGCACCCCGCGGCCCGCGCCGCCTGCAGCCCGGCGACGGCGTCCTCGACGACGAGGCAGTCGGCCGGGTCCACCCCGAGCCGCTCGGCGCCGAGGAGCCACGGGTCGGGGAAGGGCTTGCCGCGCTCGACGTCGGAGGCGGTGACGACGACCGGCGGGTGCGGCAGCCGGGTCGCGGTGAGCCGCGCCTCGGCGAGGTCGTCGGTCGAGCTCGTGACGATGGCGGTCGGCACGCCGGCGTCCGCGAGCGCCCGCAGCAGCTCGGCGGCCCCCGGGAGGACGACGATGCCCTCGACGTCGTTGCGCTCGATCTCGCGGATGCGCGCGAAGGCCTCGACGCGGCGCTCCTCCGGCAGCAGCCCGGCGATGAGGTTCTCGGCGGTCACCCCGTGGAAGCCGACCAGGCGCTGCGGGTCCACGCCGTACTCCTCGCACCAGCGCAACCAGGACCGGGTCACCGCGCCGATCGAGTCGATGAGGGTGCCGTCCATGTCGAACAGGACGGCCGCGAAGGAGCGGCGCAGGGCATCCGGCAGCGGGTCGGACGAGGTGACGGGCTCCGGCATGACGTCACCCTATGCGCGATCCCGGGGACCGCCGGTGGGCGCCCGGAGCACCGACCTAGGGTGGAGGCATGCCCCGGCCCGCCGGACACCTGCGTACCGCCGTCGCCAGCGCGACGGTCGCGTCCGTCGCGCTCGTGGGCGGCTGGACGTGGGCCGCCGGGCTCGTGGGTGGCGGTTTCGACCCCACCGCCGAGTCGATCAGCGCGCTCGCCTCGCTCGAGACCCCGCACCGCTGGGTGATGACGACCGCGCTCGTCGTCACCGGGGTGGCGCACCTGGTCAGCGCGTGGGCCCTCGGCGCGGCCCGGCCCACGGGTCGCATCGCGCTGGCCGCCGGCGGGGCGGCCACCCTCCTCGTCGCGCTGCTCCCCCTGCCCTCGCGCACCGGGTCCTCGGCAGCGCACACCGCCGTCGCGACGCTGTCCTTCGGGCTGCTCGCGCTCTGGCCGCTCCTCGCCGCCCGGCGGGACGGGCCGGCGGTCCTGGATCGCCGGGTCGCGTTCCCGGCGGGCGCCGTCCTCGTCCTCGCCGTGGCCTCGCTCACCGTCGACACCGGGGGCGGCGTCTTCGGGCTGCACGAGCGGGTGGTCGCCGTCCTCACCGTGCTGTGGCCGCTCGTGACGGCGGTCGGCGTCTGGTGGGCGGCGGGGCACCGCCTCGGGTCCCACCGGTTGCGCCACGCGCTCGGCGTCGTCCTGCTCACGGCGGCCTGCGCCGGCGCCGGGGTCGCGGCGACCTCCCTCGTGCCGGCCACCGCCGAGACCCGCAACTACCAGGCCAGCGTCTCGCTCGCCGGTGACCCACGGCTGTCGGGCGAGCTGCTGGCCGAGACGACCTTCGGCGACGTGCGGGTCTCCTTCACCGGGCTCGCGCCGGGGGTGCGCGTCGTGCCGCAGGTGCGGGCGAACATCACCGACGCCCTGTCCCGGCCCGGTGTCAGCCTGGCCAGCCTGCGCCCGGGCCCCGAGGAGCTGGACTCGGCGATCCGCGACACCGCCGTCGACGTCCTCTCCCGCTTCGCCCTCGGGGCGCTGCTGCCCGGGCTGGCCGTCCTCGTCACGTGGTCGGCCGCACGGCGCCGCCGCCCGCCGCGCGCCCTCGTCGTCGCGACCGTGGTCGGCTGGACGGTCGCCACCGCCGGCACGACGGCCGCGCTCTACACGACCTACCAGCCGAGCCGGCAGGGCACCTTCACCGCGACCGAGGTGCTCGGCACCCTCCAGCGCAACCAGGGCCTGCTCGGCGACGTCGAGACCCGCGCCGCCCAGGTGACGCCGTACCTGCGCAACCTCCTCGCGCTCTCGACCGCGCTGCAGCAGAAGTACGCCGCCGGCTCGCTCGAGGCCGACCCCGCACTGCGCGTCCTGCTCGTCAGCGACATCCACGGCGGCAACCAGTACCCGCTGATGCGCACCGTGGTCGAGGAGGAGAGCATCGACGTCGTCGTCGACACCGGCGACCTGGTGAACTTCGGGACCGTCGCCGAGGGCGAGGCGGCCGGGATCTTCGAGGGCATCGGCTCGCTCGGCGTGCCGTACGTCTTCACCCGCGGCAACCACGACGCCACCTCCGCCACCGACGCCGCCGTCCTGCGCCGGATGTCGCGCGTCCCCAACGTCGTCCTGCTGCAGCCACCGACCGGGGGGTACCAGGAGGCGAGCATCGGCGGCGTCACCATCTCGGGCTTCAACGACCCGCGCTGGTTCGGCGACTCCGGGACCGGGTCGCGGCTCAAGCAGCTCCCCGCCCGGACGGCCTTCGAGGAGGCCTTCACCGGCCGCAAGGCGACGGACATCGTCGTCAGCCACGAGCCCTGGGCGGTCCAGGGCCTGTCCGGTGGGGTGCTCCTCAACGGGCACATGCACTCCAGCGACCTCGAGGGCAACCGCATCCAGGTGGGCACCTTCACCGGGGGCGGGCCCTTCACCCACTTCACCGCGGACGCGCCCGGCGAGGAGCTCGTCGGCCAGCCGTCGTCCTTCGACGTGCTGACCTTCGGCACCGACTGCCGGCTCTCGTCGCTGACGCGGTACCGGTTCCGCGACGTCATCGAGGGCCGGCCGGCCTACGACGACGTGTCGATCACCAACGGCGACCGGATCGACACGCGCCAGGCCGACCCCGGACGCACCTGCGAGGCGGGCGCGCCGCTGGCCCTCGAGACCGTCCCGGACGCCGCCGCCACCCCACCTCCGGCCGACGGCGGATAGTTACGCCGAGAGCGGAATCGTGGGTAAAGAGTGCCCACAGGACACCCCCGAGGGTGGTCACGAGGAACCCAGCGTCGGTCGAGGATCCGTTATGGGTTCGGTCAAAACGGCTGTCCCGGTTTGCGATCGGCGTCACGGCCTGCGGAGGTGGTGGTGGGCCGCCGGCGGGTGGCCCCGGTGCCGCCACCCCCGGCGCCGCGCCGCCGGACCCCCTCGGTCCGGCGACCCCCACGAAGGAGTCCCCGATGAAGCACCGCGTCCTGGCCGTCGGCGTCGTCACGAGCGCCGTCGTCGCCGCCGCATCCGTGAGCGCCTGGGCCGCCCCGAGCGCCGCCCCCCTCCCGACCCCCGACGACGTCGTGGCCGGCTTCGTCGCCCAGCGCGACGGCGTCAGCACCGAGCAGGCCCGCCAGTCCCTCGAGCGCAAGGCCGACCGGCAGCGCACCTACGAGTCCCTCGACCGCCGCGGTGTCGCCACCGACGGCGCCTACTTCGACGGCGAGCGGCTCGTGGTGCTCGTGGACTCCCCCGCCGCCGCGCGCTCCGTGCAGGCCGAGGGCCTCGTCGCCCGCCAGGGCCGGGGGCAGAGCGACCTCGACGCCATCGCGCGCACCGCGCAGGCCGCGGCGAAGGGCTCGAGCGAGCTGGTGTCCCTCACCCCCGACCTCGCCGGCCAGACCGTCGTCGCCGAGGTCGCCCCCGACGCCCCCGCCTCGCTGCGGTCGGCGCTCGCCCGCGTCGCCGGCGTCACCGTCGAGGAGGGCGCGCCGCTCACCACGCAGGCCGACGTCGTGCCGGGTCGCATCATGGACCTCTCGCCGGGCACGAACTGCAGCCTCGGCTTCCCCGGCACCACCTCCAGCGGCAACAACGTGCTGCTGACCGCGGGCCACTGCGTCGAGGGGCTCCCGGACATCCTCGACGCCAACGGAACCCACATCGGCAAGGGCGTCAGCAGCCGGTTCGTCACCGGTGCGGCGAGCGTCGACATGGGCCTCATGGACATCGACGCCGAGGACGTCGGCCGCCCCTACGTCGACACCCGCGGCGGCCTCTCCGGCAACGTCCCCGTGTACGGCGCCAGCAAGAACCCCGTCGGCTCCGACATCTGCAAGGCCGGCAACACGACCGGCTGGACCTGCGGCCAGGTGCAGGCCTACAACGTCACCGTCAACTACCAGGGCGGCACCTCGGTGAGCGGCCTGGCCCGGGCCACGGTCTGCACCGAGGGCGGTGACTCCGGTGGCGCGTACATCGGCACGAACAACTACGCGCAGGGCATGACCTCCGGCGGCCCGGTCGGCGTCGAGTGCGGCTTCAACGCCGGCTACGGCGCGGGCAGCTACAGCTTCTACCAGCCGGTCGTCGACGCGGCCTCGTACTACGGCGTGACGGTCGCGACCTCCTGACCGACCGCCTCGTCCGACCGACGGCCCGTCCCCACCGCGGGGGCGGGCCGTCGTCGTCGGTCGCTCAGTCGGAGGGGAGGATGCGCGCGCGGTGCACGACGGCCGGCTTCGGGCCGGCGCCGCAGCTGAGGGCGAAGTCCGTGACCGTCTCGGCCGTGACCTCGACGAGCACCCGGTCGGGCACCGGCCCGGACCCCAGCACCTCGACCCGCGTCGGCCCGCCGGCGGGGTCGGCGTCGACCCGCCCGGGCACGGCGTCGTCGAGGCCCGCCGGCCCGTGCTCCGCGAGCACCGTGGCCAGCGCCGACTGCACCGCCGGTTCCCACCGCGTGACCCCCCGCAGGTGCCGGGCCGTGGCACGACCGGCCAGGTGGCCCCGCACGAGGTCGACGACGTGGTCGGCGTCCAGGTACCCGTAGCAGGCGCCGTCGGGGAGGCTCAGCATCGTCCCCGCGAAGCGGTGGCCGCCGAGGTGGGTGCACTCCCAGACCTCCTCGGGCCACTCGCGGGCGAGGGTGGCCGCGATCGGCCGGCCGCGCACCGCGCAGCAGGCGTCGCGCGTGCCCTGCGTGCAGACGAGGAGCATCGGCTCGGCGTCGGTGTCGCTGGCGCTCAACGCGGTCCCCAGCGAGCGGGCGGCGGCCACGACGTCCTCGGCGGTGCGCCACGTGCCGCGCACCCACGTGCCGCGGACGGTGTCGACGGCGAACCACTGGCGCGCACCGGGTTCGGAGCCGCGGCGGCCCTGGCGCCGCACGAGCAGCACCCGCCCGCCGAAGGACGCGCACGTGGACTCGATCTCCGCGCCCACCCGACCGAGGAAGGGCGGGGTCTCGAGGGGCGCCTTGGACCACGGGCCGGGGTGCTCGACGAGCAGCCACCGGCTGGCCACGGGGGCGCTGCCGGCGAGGGGTTCGCCGCGGTCGCGCGCGGCGGCCGAGCAGCGGGACAGGTCGGTCAGGGCCATCCGGCGATGCTACGTGGACACGGCGGACCCCCGGGGCGCAGGCCCCGGGGGTCCGGCCGGACGGCCGAGGTCAGGCCCGGCCGTGGGCCGCGCGGCTGCGGCGGCTCAGGCTGTCGATGACGACGGCGAGGAGGAGGACCGCACCGGTGACGACGTAGCGCACGTCCGCCGAGACCGAGAGCAGGGCCAGCCCGTTGCTGATCGAGTAGATGACGAGGATGCCGAGCAGCGCCGAGTACGCCGAGCCACGACCACCGAAGAGCGAGGTGCCGCCGATGACCGCCGCCGCGATGGCGTTCAGGTTGGTGTCGGCGCCACCGCTGCTCTGGTTGGCCGAGGCCAGCCGCGCCGCACCGAGGATGCCGCCGAGCGCCGCGAACGTCGAGCAGAGGACGAAGACACTGAGGTAGACGCGCTTGACCTTGATGCCGGCCCGCCGCGCCGCCTCGACGTTGCCGCCGATGGCCAGCACCGAGCGGCCCCACGTCGTGCGCCGGATCGCGAGGTCCATGACGACGACGAGGACGAGGAAGAGCACGACCATGTAGGACATGCCCCGGTCACGCTGGAGCAGGTAGGTGATGACGACCAGCGCCACCGCGAGCAGACCCGCCCGGACGGCCAGCGCCGTGACCGGGGTGGCCGACAGGCCGGCGCCGGTCCGCCGCTGGTTGGTGCGCAGCCGCGCCAGCAGGTAGAGCAGCGGCACGGCGACGGCCAGCGTGTAGGCCAGCCAGTGCGGCAGGAACTTCTGCGAGGCGAACTGCACGAGGGAGGACTCGAACGGCAGGTTGACCGTGCCGTCCTTGCCGAGCGTGCGGATCTGCAGCCCCAGGAGCACGAGCAGGCCGGCCAGGGTGATGACGAAGCTGGGCACGCCGAACCGGTTGAACAACAACCCGTAGACGAGCCCGACGACCGCGCCCGCCGCCAGCGCGGCGACCACCGCCACCCAGACGCTCATCCCCTGGTTGACGAACAGCACGACGAGCACCGCGCCGGACAGGCCGTACATCGAGCCGATCGACAAATCGATCTCGCCGAGCAGGAGGACGAGCACCACGCCGATGGCGAGGATGCCGATCGGCACCATCTGGAGGGTGAGGTTGACGAGGTTGCGGCTGCTGATGAACGCCGGGTTCAGGGCGTAGAAGACCGCCCAGATGATGACGAGGCCGACGACGACCGGCAGCGAGCCGAGGTCGCCGGAGCGGATGCGCGTCCAGGTCGCGGAGGCCCAGCCGCCGACGCCCTGGGAGGCGATGAGCCGCTCGTCCTGGAGGTCGGCCGGGATCGCCGCGGCGGCGGTGGGGTCGGCGGGGGGCGGGGTCTGCGTGCTCACGACTGCTCCTCCTGCGGGGCCCGGCGGGCGGCTCGCGCGGTGACGGCGTTGGTCGTCGCGCCGGTGATGGCCGCGATGATCTCCTGGCTGTTGGTGTCGGCGACCCGGAAGTCGCCGTTGTTGCGCCCGAGCCGCAGGACGGCGACGCGGTCGGCGACGGCCATGACGTCGCTCATGTTGTGGCTGATGAGGATGACCCCGAGTCCCTTCTCGCGCAGCCGTTCCACGAGGTTGAGGACCTCGGCGGTCTGGGCCACGCCGAGGGCGGCGGTCGGCTCGTCGAGCATGACGACCTTCGGCGCGCCCAGCAGGGACCGGGCGATGGCCACCGTCTGGCGCTGGCCGCCGGAGAGGCTGGCGACCGGGATGCGCACGCTCGGGATCTTCGCGCTCAGCTCGCGCAGCAGCCGCCAGGACTCCTGCTCCATCGTCACCTCGTCGAGGGCGCCGCTGCGCTTGACCTCGCTGCCGAGGAAGAGGTTGCCCACGACGTCGAGGTTGTCGCAGAGCGCGAGGTCCTGGAAGACGGTGGCGATGCCGAGGGCCTGGGCCTGGGCGGGGGTGGTGATGTCGACCTTCTGGCCGTCGAAGGTGACGTCGCCGGAGTCGGGGGTGTAGACGCCGGCGATCGCCTTGACGAGCGTGGACTTGCCCGCGCCGTTGTCACCGACGAGGGCCACCACCTCCCCGGCACCGACGTGGAACTCGATGTCCTTGAGCGCCTGGACTGCTCCGAAGCGCTTCGACACACCGGTCATCGAGAGCACGGGGGCCGGGGTGGTGGTGGTCACGGTCGGCTCACTCCTTCGTGAGGGATGGGGCGGAGGGTCAGCTGATGCCGAGCTCGGTGCACTTGGCCGCGTACTCGGCGGTGCAGACGTCGCTGGCCTTGTAGAAGCCGTCGGCGATGACCGTGTCCTTGATGTTGTCCTTGGTGACGACGACCGGGTCGAGGAGGGTCGAGGGGACGCCCTCCTTGTCGGCGGAGGAGGCAGGCTTCTGCTTGTTGGCCAGGGCGATCGCGTTCTTCGCGGCGTCCTCGGCCTGCGGCTTGATGGCCTTGTAGATGGTCAGCGCCTGGTCGCCGGCGATGATCCGCTGGATCGCGGCCAGCTCGGCGTCCTGGCCGGTGACCGGCGGGAGCGGGTTGACGCCGCCACCCTTGAGGGCGGCGATGGCGCCACCGGCGGTGCCGTCGTTGGCCGCGTAGACGCCGACGAGGTTGCCCTTGACGGTGCCGACCTGGCCCTCCATCCACGCCTGGGCCTTGTCCGGGCTCCAGTCGGGGGTGTCGTACTCGGCCTTCACGGTGTAGCCGCTGCTGTCGAGGACGCTGTGCGCGCCCTTCTTGAAGTCGGCCGCGTTGGCGTCGGTGGGCGAGCCGTTGATCATCACGATGTCGCCGCTCGTCTTGCCGGCGGCCTTCATCGCGGTGACCAGGCCGGTGCCCTGGAGCTCGCCGACCTTCTGGTTGTCGAAGGAGACGTAGTAGTCCGAGCCGGCGACGAAGCGGTCGTAGGCGATGACGGGGACGCCCTGGGACTTGGCGTTCTGGACGATGGTCGCGGCCGACTTGCCGTCGACGGCGTCGAGGACGAGGACGTTCACGCCCTGCGTGATGGCGGCCTCGGCCTGCTGCTGCTGCTTGGCGGCGTCCTGCTCGGCGTTGCTGTAGACGACCTCGCAGTCCGCGCAGGCGGCCTTGACGGCGGCCTCGAACATCGGGCGGTCGAACGCCTCGTAGCGGGCGGTCTTGTTCTCGGGGAGGAGGAGGGCGATCTTCTTCGCGCCGCCGGAGCCGGAACCGGAGTCCGAGCTCGAGCCGCCGCCGCTGCCGCCGTCACCGCAGGCCGCGAGGCCGGCCACGGTGAGGCCGAGCGCCAGGGTGGCACCGGCGAATCGGGTGAGTCGAGGGGTCATGTGTCTCTCCTGTGCCTGACGTCCGCAGCCTCTCTGGTGCGGTCCTGACGGATTCAACTCGCTTCAGGCCTTGACGTCAAGGCTTGAATACAACGTGGTCGGGACACGATTCGGTCACGGCCTCACCCGACGGCCAGGGCGGCCCGGTCGGCGTCCTCGCGCAGCTGGTCGGCGACGGCCAGCGCGCCCCGCACGTCGGCCTCCTCCGGCGCGAGCTCGCCGACCCGCACGTCCACCGACGCGGCGGCGCTGGGAATGGCACAGCGCTCGATGGCCTCGCGCATCGGCCCGAGGACGACCTCCCCCACCCGCGCCACCTGACCGCCGAGGGCGACGACCTCGGGGTTGAGCAGGTTGACGACGCCGGCGAGCGCGACACCGAGGTGGCGGCCGGAGTCCTCGAGCACGCGGCGGCAGCCGGGGTCGCCGTCGAGCGCGCGGTTGATGACGTCGCGCAGGGTCAGCGAGCCGTGCGTGGGGAGCAGCGCGGCGAGCACCGCCCGGGCCCCGACGAAGGTGTCGAGGCAGCCCCGGTTGCCGCACCGGCACACCGGTCCGTTCTCGTCGATGGTGACGTGCCCGATCTCGCCCGCCGTCCCCGCGCTCCCCCGGAAGAGCTCGCCCCCGATGATCAGCCCGGCGCCGACGCCGTACGACACCTTGAGGAACACACCGGTCGAGATGCCCTGCAGCGCACCGAGCTTGAACTCACCGACGGCAGCCAGGTTCGAGGTGTTGTCGAGCAGCACCGGCACGCCGAGGGCGTCCTGCATCGCCTGACCGACGGCGACGCCCCGCCATCCGGGGAGCACGCCCTCGGAGCCGACCTCACCGGACACGGTGTCGATGGGTGCGGGCAGGCCCACGACGAGCGCGCGGATGTCGGCGGCCGTGTGACCGGCCCCCTCGGCGAGCTCCTGGAGCAGGCGGGCGGCGCGCGTCATCCCCTCGTCGGCCGCGTGGTCGGCGGGCAGCGGCATCCGCTTCTGGCTCACGATGTCGGCCGGACCGGTGGCCACCGCGACCCGGATGTCGCGGTCACCGAACACGGCCGCACCGACCAGCCCGCTCGAGGTCGCGACCGAGACCTGGGTGGCCCGGCGCCCGTTGCGGATGCTCGGGCGCAGCTGCACGGCGCCCGCGACGTCGAGCTCGCGCACGAGGGTGGAGACCGACGCGGCGGACAGGCCGGTCACCCCGGCGATCTCGACCTGGGTCAGCGCACCGTGCTCGCGGACGGCGTCGAGGACCCGCAGGCGGTTCCTCTCGCGCAGGGAGGCCTGCGAGCCCGGCGCTGGACCCGTTGGATTCACGGCCCAAAGATAAGCGACGCGGCGCCCCGGCGGAAGAACCCGCGCGAACCGCTCGCCGCGCGGACTGTGCGAGACCGTCCTAGCGTGAACGGCACCCACCCCCCGACCACACCCTGGAGGATCACCCATGTCCCGACGACGTGCCATGGCCGCCGCCGCCCTCGGATCGACCGTCGCGCTCGCGCTGAGCGCCCTGCCCGCGCACGCGGCCGGCCCGACCTACGTCGCCCTGGGCGACAGCTACTCCTCCGGAACCGGGACCCGGGACTACATCGCCGACGGCACCTCGTGCCTGCGCTCCGCGTACGCCTACCCCTCGCTCATCGCGGCGGCCCGTGGGTACTCCCTGACCTTCCGCGCCTGCTCCGGCGCGACCGTCGCCGACGTCACGAACAGCCAGCTCCCCGCGCTGTCGGCCTCCACCTCCTACGTCTCGATCTCCATCGGAGGCAACGACGCCGGGTTCGCCGACGTCCTCACCGAGTGCGCCCAGCCGGGGTGGATGAGCGACTGCAACGGCGCGGTCGACGGCGCGCAGGCCTTCGTCAACGGCACCCTGCCCAGCCGGCTGTCCTCGCTGTACTCGAGCATCCGGGCCAAGGCGCCGAACGCCAAGGTCACCGTGGTCGGCTACCCCCGGATCTTTAACGGCGAGGACTGCAACGCCCTCACCTGGTTCTCGCCGGAGGAGGAGGCGCGTCTCAACGCGATGGCCGACCTCGTCAACTCGGTGACCTCGCAGCGGGCCTCGGCCGCCGGCTTCTCCTTCGCCAACCCGACCTCGCGCTTCGTCGGCCACGCCGTGTGCGACTCCCCGGAGTGGATCAACGGCCTGTCCAACCCGATCGAGGAGTCCTACCACCCGAAGAAGGAGGGCCACGCGAACGGCTACACCCCGACCGTCAGCCCGCTGCTGACCGGGGCGACCGTGCGCACCACCAGCGCGCTGCTGCGCGAGGCGGCCGGCTCCGAGGAGCGGCTCGCCGCCACCCAGCGCCGCTACGCCGAGCTCGACCGCGGCATCACCCCCGAGCGCGTGCTCACCCCCGACCTGCACAGCCCGCAGGCCCTCGCCGCGGCGCGGCGGGCAGGGGTCGACGTCGACGACCGGGCGAGCGTGGACCGCGCCGACCGCATCTGGTCGCAGCGCCAGGCCGCGGAGCACCGGGCGGCCGCCACCCGCTGACGCCCCGACCGACCCGTCGAAGGTACAGAACACGCCGTGTGCGCCTGGGCGCGGACGGCGTGTTCTGTCCTTTCGACGGGTCAGGCGCCGGCGCGGCGGGCCAGGGCGGTCGCCAGCGAGCGGTCGGTGACCAGCGCCGTCGCCCACCCGCCCCGCAGGAACGCGTGCACCGCCGACGCCTTGGGCGCCCCCGTGGCCAGCGCCACCCGCTCCGGGATGCGCCGCAGCTGCTCGGCGTCGATCGTCACCATCCGGTCGACGAGCTCGGGGTGGACGGCCCGGCCATCGGCGTCGACGAAGACGCCGAGCGCCTCGCCGACCGCCCCGGCGCGGGTGACGTCGGCGCGCACGGCATCGTCGACCGCGTCGTGGATGGTCGAGTGGCCGGGCACCCAGGCGCCGATGCTCAGGACGGCCACGGTGACCCGCCCGGCCTCGGCCATCGCGGCGGCGACGGCGGGCTGGCGGCGCAGGGCGGCCGCACTGGCGGCGTCGTCGAGGATGAAGGGCGCGTAGAAGACACTGGCGTCGTGGCCGCTGAGCGCGGCCGCGGCCCGCACCATGTCGACCGGGCTGTGCTCGCCCGGGATGACCATCGAGCCGCTCAGCTGGACGACCGGCACGGGCGGCAGCGCGGGCAGCGCCTCGAGCAGGGCACTGACGGTGCGGGCCCACGGCAGGCCGAGCACGTCGTCCGGGCCGAGGACGTCGAGCAGGACGTCGGCGCCGGCCGACCCCACGTGGGTGCGCAGGCGCGGGGCGTCGTCCGGGCAGTCGACGACCACGCAGCGACGCAGCCCGAACGCCTCGCGCAGGCGCCGGGACAGCTCGGCATCCACCCCGCCGCGGTCGACCACCTCGATGCGCACGATGCCCGCCGCGCGCGCGGCCTCGAGCAGCCGGGCCACCTTGAAGCGGCTGACGCCCATGGCGGCGGCGATCTCGACCTTGCTCTCGCCCGCGAGGTAGTACCGGCGGGCGGCCTCGCCGGCCTGCACCGCGTCGGTGGCACGGAGGGGTTCGGTCTCGCTCACGGGCCGGGCCTGCACAGTCTCACGTGAGCGGATTATCGTTCACCTGAGCCCGCAGCGACAACGCCGCCCCCGAAAGGCCCCGGATGACCGACCGCCCGCTCGTCGCCGGCGTCGACACCTCGACGCAGTCCTGCAAGGTCGCCGTGTGCGACGCCGAGACCGGGGAGGTGGTCCGGCTCGGTCGCGGCGCCCATCCCGACGCCACCGAGGTCGACCCCGCCCACTGGTGGCGGGCCTGGGAGGAGGCGACCGCCGGCGGCCTGCTCGACGGCGTCGGCGCCCTCGCGGTCGGCGGCCAGCAGCACGGGATGGTCCTGCTCGACGACGCCGACGAGGTGGTCCGTCCCGCGCTCCTGTGGAACGACACCCGCTCCGCCGGCACGGCCCGCGACCTCGTCGAGGAGCTGGGCGGCGCCGCCGCCTGGGCCGAGGCGGTCGGCATCGTGCCCCTGGCGGCCATCACCGCCGCGAAGGTCCGGTGGGTACGCGACCACGAGCCGGAGGCGATGGGGCGCGCGGCCCGCGTGGTCCTCCCCCACGACTGGCTGACCGGCCGGATCCTCTCTGCCGGAGGCGGGTTCGAGGAGTGGACCACCGACGCCGGCGACGCCTCGGGCACCGGGTACTTCTCGGCGGCGACGCGCGAGTACCGCCCCGACCTGCTGCGGATGGCCGCCGGCCGCGACCTCGCCGTGCCGCGGGTCGCCGGCCCGGCCGAGGTCGTCGGTCGCACCCGCGACGGGTTGGCCGTCGCACCGGGGACCGGCGACAACATGGGGGCCGCGCTCGGTCTGGGGCTGGGGCGGGGGGACGTCGTCGTCTCGCTCGGCACCAGCGGGACCGCGTTCGCGCGTCACGACCGCCCGACCGCCGACGCCCGCGGCTTCGTCCAGTCCTTCGCCGACGCCGAGGACGCCTTCCTCCCCCTCGTCTGCACCCTCAACGCGGCGCGGGTGCTCACCTCGGGCGCCGCGATGCTCGGCGTCGACCTCGCCGGGCTCGACCGGCTGGCCCTGGCCGCCGACCCGGGCGCCGGTGGCCTGACCCTGCTCCCCTTCCTCGACGGCGAGCGGACCCCCAACCTGCCGACCGCCACCGGTGCGCTGCACGGGATCACGCGCTCGAACGCGACACCCGAGAACCTCGCGCGCGCGGTGGTCGAGGGGATGCTGCTCGGGCTGGCGAGCGCCGTCGACGCGGTGCGCGACGCCGGCTGCCCCGTCGACCGGGTGCTGCTCATCGGTGGTGCGGCCGCCTCGACGGCCGTGCGCACGATCGCGCCCGACCTCTTCGGCGCGCCCGTCGCCGTGCCGGCGCCGGGCGAGTACGTCGCGGTCGGCGCGGCTCGCCAGGCGGCGTGGGCGGCATCCGGCGCCGAGGCCGCGCCGGACTGGCCGGTCGCCGTCGAGACCACCGTCGAGCCGTCCGCCGCCGAGCAGGGCCGTGAGGCGCGCGAGCGCTACGCGGCCGTGCTCGCTGCCGTGCACCCGGGCGCCCAGGGCTGAGGCAGCGCGAGGGGTCAGGCGGTCGCGCCGGGCTCCATCCGCGCACCGGGGTCGAGCTCGGCGCCGGCGGCCACTGATGCGTCGCGCCCCAGCAGCGTCACGTGGGAGTCGGCGAGCCGGGTCGCGGTGGGCAGGCGGCCGACCCGCGCGCCGCGGCCGACGACGACGCGCTCGTCGAGGACGGCCGTGGCCACGCGGGCGTCCCGGCGCACGAGGCCGTCCTCCATGAGCACCGAGTCCTCGACGACGGCCCCGGCCTCGACGACCACGCCGGGCCCGATGACGCTGCGGTGCACCGTCCCCCGCACGTCGCAGCCCGGCGCGAGCCAGGAGTCCTCGACCACCGCACCGGATGCGACCACGGCCGGGCGCCGCTCGGGCCAGCGCGTGAGCAGGGGCACGGGCGGGTCGGTCATCAGCCCCACCCGGCCGGCGACGAGGTCGCGGTGGGCGGCGAGGTAGGCGGCCGGGGTGCCGCAGTCGGCCCAGTAGCCGGGCAGCGGGACGGCCCGGACGTCGGCGCGCTCGACGAGGCCGGGCAGGAGGTGCTCGCTGAAGTCGCCGAGGTCGTCGGCGTCACCGTCGCGGACGGCCACGTCGCGGCGCAGGGCGCCGAGGGCGTCGACGAGGACCTCACGCCGGTAGACGAACACCTCGGCGGCGATCGTCGTGGCGGACGGGTCGTCCGGCTTCTCCTCCACCCGCCGCACCGCGCCGCCGCGGCCGGTGACGACGACGGTCTTCTCGCGGGCCCGCGTGCGCGTGACCTCGGTGGTCAGCAGCGTGGCGTCGGCGCCCGAGGCCAGGTGCTCGTCGATGACCGGTCGCAGGTCGACGCCCAGCACCTGGTCGGCGCTCGTGACGACGACGACGTCGGACCCGAAGGAGTCGATCGCGTCGACGTACTGGTGCAGGTCGTCGGCGTTGCCCTCGGCGAAGCCCTCCTGCGTCGGTGAGCCGCCGCCCTCCTCGGGCACCAGCCACCGGAGGCCGCCGCGCGTGCGGTCGAGGTCCCAGGGGCGACCGCCGGCGACGTGGCCGTGCAGGCTGCCGGCGCGGTACTGCACGGAGAGCCAGACGTCGGTGACGCCGCTCCCCGCGAGGGTCGAGAGGGCGAAGTCGACGAGGCGGTAGGACCCGCCGAACGGGAGGGCCGGCTTGGCCCGCTCCCGCGTCAGCACGTCCATCCGGGACCCGGCCCCGCCTGCCTGCACCACACCGAGCACCCGCGTCGTCGCCCTCATCCACCCACTCTGCCCGACGCACCGGCTCGACGGGACGGGCGACCCCCTACGGTGGGGCGATGACCAGCCGCGAGCTCGACATCGTCCTCTTCGGCGCCACGGGGTTCGTCGGGCGGCTGACCGCGCGGCACCTCGCCGAGAACGCGCCGGCCGGGCTGCGCATCGGCCTCGCCGGGCGCTCGCTCGACCGCCTCGAGGCGGTCCGGGGGTCGCTCGGGGAGGCAGGCGCGGACTGGCCGCTGGTCGTGCTCGACGCGCTCGACCCCGCTGCCGTCGCCGACCTCGCGGCCCGGGCCCGGGTCGTGGTCACCACGGTCGGCCCGTACGCGAAGTTCGGTGTGCCGCTGGCCGCCGCGTGCGCCGAGGCCGGCACTCACTACTGCGACCTCACGGGCGAGGTGCTCTTCGTGCACCGCAGCGTCGGCGCCAACCACGAGCCGGCGATGCTGTCCGGCGCGCGCATCGTGCACGCCTGCGGCTTCGACTCCATCCCGAGCGACCTCGGCGTGATGCTCTGCGCCGACGCCGCGCGGGCCGACGGCGCCGAGCTGGGCGCCACCCGGCTGGCCGTCCGCAGCATGAAGGGCGGCTTCAGCGGCGGGACCATCGACTCGGCGCGCACCCAGGCCCTCGAGATGCGCGAGGACCCCGCGACGCGGCGCATCGCCGGCGACCCGTGGGCCCTGGCCGAGGGCGGTCGGCCGCCGCGCCCGGCCGGGTCCGGTCGGACGCGACGCGGAGGTGTCGGCGGGGCGCTCGACCGGGTGGTCAAGGCCTCGCCGGTGCGCCGCGACCCGGACAACGCCCACTTCACCGGGCCCTTCGTCATGGCGGCGTTCAACACCCGCGTCGTGGCGCGGTCGGCCTCGCTGCTCGGGTACGGCGACGGGTTCCGCTACACCGAGTACTCCGACTACGGGTCCGGCCCGCGCGGCGCGGTGACGGCCGGGGTCGTCTCGGCCGGGCTGTTGGCCGGGCTCGCCGGGATGGCCTTCGCGCCCACCCGCGCCGTTCTCGACCGCGTCCTGCCCGCGCCCGGCGAAGGGCCCAGCGACGAGGCGATGGCCGCCGGCCGGTTCCGGATGGAGGTCACCGCCGAGGCGACGAACGGCGCGCGCTACCGGGCCACGGTCGCCGCGCCCTACGACCCCGGCTACTCGGGCACGGCCGTGATGCTCGGCCAGTCCGCGCTGGCCCTCGCGGAGGGCGACGTCGGGCTGCCCGACGCTGCGGGGGTGCTGACCCCGGCCAGCGCACTGGGGATGCCGCTGGTGCACCGGCTGCGGGCGCACGGCTTCACCCTCGACGTCACCCGCCTGCCCGACTGACCGCCCGGGTCGCACCGTCGTCAGGTGGTCCGGGTGACCGCACGGGCGATCTTCTCGGCGTCGATGGCCAGCTCGCGGAGCATCCCGGAGATCGGGTTGGTGAAGCCGGTGAACCACAGGCCGGGGGCGCCCGCTGCCGGCTCGGCCCCGTGCGTCGTCGGCAGCCCGCGCTCGCCGAGGACCCCGAGGTGCCCGACGAGCGGCTCGAGCCCGGCCCGGTAGCCGGTGGCGACGACCACGGCGTCGGGGGTCAGCCGGGTGCCGTCGGAGAGGACGACGTCGGCGCCGTCCATCGCCTCGACGGCGGCGACCGGCTCGACCCGTCCGGACCGGATCGCCCCGACGACCCCGACGTCCTGCACGGGGATGCGCCCCTCGAGCACGCGGGAGTACAGGTCGCGGCCGGCGCGGGGCATCCCGTGCTCGGTGAGGTCGGGCTCCTGGACGGCCGCCAGCACGCCCGCGACGCGGTCGACGACCTTCGGCGGGAGGCGGCGGACGGCGATGCCGGTCGCCTGCGCCGGGACGCCGAAACGCGTGCGGGACAGGATGTGCGGCGGTGTGCGGACGGCGAGCCAGACGCGGGTGGCGCCCTGCTCCGCGAGGTCGGTGGCGATCTCGGTGCCCGTGTTGCCGGTGCCGACGACGAGGACGTCGCGCCCGGCCCAGGGCCGGCCGCTGCGGTAGTCGCGGGCGAGGACTAGCTCGCCGGTGAAACCGTCCAGGCCCGGCCAGGTCGGCTCGACCGGGGTGTGGTTGTAGCCGGTGGCGATCACGACGTGACGGGCGCGAACGTCGGTGCCGTCGGCGAGGTGGACCACCCAGCGCGCGCCGCGGTCCGTGGCGTCGAGCCGCTCCACGCGCGTCACGGCCGTGCCGAGCCGGAGCCGGACGCGGTGGTGGCGCGCGTACTCCTCGAGGTAGCGCACGACGTCGGCGCGGGCGACCCAGCGGCCGAACCGGCGGGGGATGCGGTAGCCCGGCAGGTGCGACCAACCGCGGGGGGTGTGCAGGTGCAGGCGGTCGTAGTGGTTGCGCCACGACTCCCCCACCTGCTCGGCGCGGTCCACGACGAGGGCCTGGACCCCGCGGTCGCGGAGGGCGGCGGCGACGGCCAGCCCGCCCGGGCCGGCGCCCACGACGACGACCTCCTCGGTGCGGCCTCCGGAGTCCTCCACGCTCCGGAGGCTACCCCGGTGTGACCCACGTCCGGTGGGCCTACGGCACATCCATCCACTACTCTGTGTAGTAGAAAGTCCGTTGCACCTCGAGGAGGCCTCGATGTCCGAGTCACCCGTCAGCACCCTCACCCGCGAGGACTCGTGGGCCATGTTGCGCGACAACGAGTTCGGTCGGCTCGCCTTCCACCTGGCGGACGAGGTGCACATCACCCCCATCAACTACGCCGTCGACGCGCAGGGCCGCATCGTCGTGCGGACCGCTGAGGGCAGCAAGCTGCTCGGGCTGACGATGAACGCCGACGTCGCCTTCGAGGTCGACGAGATCGACGAGCACGAGGCCCGCAGCGTGGTCGTGCGCGGGCGGGCACGCACCCTCGACGGGCACGAGGCGGACGAGACCGAGGAGCTTCCGCTGCGGCCCTGGGTCGACACCGTCAAGCTCAACGTGGTGGCGATCAGCGTCGACGAGCTGACCGGGCGCCGCTTCTCGCTCACCCGGCCGTGGCGGCACATACGACCGGAAAAGGCCTGAGCGGCGGCCCGACCCGCGCCCTATCCTCGGCGAGGTGATCGTCCGTCCCTTCGCCGATGCCGACCTGCCCGCCTTCCTGCCGGTGTTCCACGCCGTGGTCGACGACGGCGAGACGTACGCGTACCCCGAGGGACTGGGCGCCGAGGAGGTGCGGGCCCTCTGGGTCGAGGCGGCTCCCGGGGTGACGGTCGTGGCCGTCGACGAGGCGAGCGGGGAGCTGCTCGGCTCGGCGAAGACCGGCCCGAACCGGCCGGGGCGCGGCGCCCACGTCGCGACGGCGTCGTTCATGGTGGCCGAGGCCGCCCGTGGACGTGGGGTGGGTCGGGCGCTCGGCGAGTGGGTCCTCGAGCGCGCACGGTCCGACGGCTACGCGGCGATGCAGTTCAACGCGGTCGTCGAGACCAACACGGCGGCCGTGGGCCTGTGGCGATCGCTCGGGTTCAAGGTGATCGGGACCGTCCCCGAGGCCTTCGACTCGCGCCGGCACGGCCGGGTCGGGCTGCACGTCATGCACCGCCACCTCTGACGCGGCCCTCCCGCTCGGCATGGGCGTGCGGTCCCGATCGGAGATGCGCACGCACGGAGAACGCCACCCACACGCCGGGAGCGATCGGTGCACTCGGGCCGAGATGCCCTTGAGATCGTCGGGGTCGGAGAACGCCCTCCGATCAGCGTGCCGAACTGCGGTGCCCCTCGACGGAGCGACATCGCCGCCGCCTGCGTCGGATGCCCATGAGCATGCGTTCGTCCGTCGCGGTGGCCCTCGGCACGGCCCTCGCTGCGGCCACCGTGACCGCGTGCAGCAACGACCAGGACCCCCTGCCGCACCCTCAGGTGACCGCATCCGGTTCGACGGTGCGGCTCGTTGGTGAGGCAGAGGCAGACCTCCTCCTCTACGTGAGCAACCAGTCGTTCGAGGACGGCGATGTCGATCTGGAGCTCAGGGTGGACGGCGTCACGGTGGTCGACGGTGAGTTCCACGTGAAGGGGCAGCACACCTGGATCCGCTTCCCCTTGGCTCTCCAGCCCGGGAGCCACCGGCTCACCGCGGAGTCCGACACCGGAGCAACGTTGACGGAGTCCTTCGAGGTGCCAGGGGACGAACCGCGCTACGCGGTCGTCAACTACTGGACGGAGGACGACCAGCCAGAGCTCACATGGGACTTCCAGCGGGAGCCGGTGGGCTTCGGCTGAGAACGTCGTGCATCCGCCTCATCGCACCGACAGGACCGTGAGCACCGCGGCATGAGCGACGCATCCGTACGGTCACGGGATGACGCAGAATTTGGCGCGTGACGCGGATGTATCCGCGTCATAGGTCGGGTTTCCGCGTCGTCACCGTGACGACGCGGATGTTCGCCTTCATCGGCATGAGTGATGGTTCCGTTGCGCTACCGATCAGGCAGCGGGGGTGTCGTGCCAGTCCTCGTCGAGGGGGAGCTCGTCCCACCACTGGTCGAGGTCGTCGTGGTGCCCGGTGTCGGGTGCGGGGCTGGTGCTCGGTCGGGGTGGTGGGAGGGCGGCGAGGGCGCGGTCGTAGGAGCCGTGGGTGAGGTCCCAGATGACGTACCGGCCGCGCTCGTCCGGTTGGTCTCGGACGGTGGCCCAGAGTCGGCGGCGGTGGACGGTGGTGTGGTGGCGCTGGCAGAGCAGGGCGCCGTTGGTGACGTCGGTGGGTCCGCCGTCGGCCCAGTGCTGGACGTGGTGGGCGCGGGTCCAGGCGGCGGGGGCGGTGCAGCCGGGGTAGGTGCAGCGCCGGTCGCGCAGCCAGAGGTGGTGGCGCTGCGGGGTCGTGAACCGGCGCACGGCCGCGCCGAGGGCCAGGGGTGCCCCGGTGAGGTCGAGCAGGTGCGGGACGAGCGTGGCATCGCAGGCCAGGCGCCGCACGGTCTCGGGTGCCAGCAGGGTGCCGCCGGCGGTGGAGGCCAGGACCTGTCCGGCGCCGGTGGTGGGCTGGAGGTCGGTCAGGGTCATCGTGAGGTGCAGCGTGGCCGGCGACCCGGCCTTGGTCCCGGCCGCGACGCCACTGGCGGTCGAGCAGACCTCGGTGAGGGCTTCGACGCGGCGCTGCCCGGCCGGGCGCAGGTCCTTCTCGCCGGTCTCCTCATTGGGGCGGGGCGCGGACAGTGGCCCGATCGCTGCCTCGAGGGTGGCGGCCTGCTCCGGGGTCATCCACAGCTGGTACTCCGTCAGGTCCCCGGACTCCACGTGCGGCATCGAGAGCCGGGCCGAGGACTCCAACCGGGCCTGCAGGTCGTCCAGGGCGCCATGGTGGCCGTGCTGCGCGATGAGGGCCGGGCGCAGCCTGCGCATCGTGGACGTCCCGTGCTCGGCCGCGAGCTCGACCAGGCCGGTGGCCACGGTCGGGAGGGCCTGGTCCTGGAGCAGCGGCGTCAGGCGGGTGACCTCCCGCAGCACCGTGCACCCGGTGCCGGCCTCCAGGGCGCCCTCGCGCACCGCGTCCCAGACGATCCCGAGCGGGCTGTCCTCGTCCGGGCCCGCACCGTCACCGGGCAGGGCCGACCCGGCCGCCGCGACGTCGACGGCGATCCGCGCCACCGACGCCGCGCCGCCCTGCCGCAGCGACGGCGAGTGCTGCCGCAGCCACGCCGCCACCTCGGACCCGGCCACCTCACCCCGCCGGGCCGCCTCCACCGCCACCGCGACGCGCGCCGCCGAGGCCAACGCCGCCAACCGGTCGGCCACCGCGAGCAGCTCACCCAGCTCCGCCCCCGACGCCGCGGACAGCACGTCCGAGAACCCGGCCAACGCGTCCCCGGCAGCCTCCATCACGGAGCGACGCTCCGCGAGTTCGACTGTCCCCGTTGACATGTGACCATCCAAGCACCGACCACCGACAGTGCCCCCGGGCACCGAACACACCTGTGGACGACCGAGCTCGGATCTGCCGCCTGTGGACGACGGCCACCTCCGACGGGTCAGCGGACCGGGGTGATGGGCCCTCGGCCACCCAGCACGGCGAGGACGTTGTCGGCGGCGAGGCCGGCCATCGCGGTGCGCGTCTCGATGGTCGCCGAGCCGATGTGCGGGAGGAGCGCGACGTCCTCGCGGGCGAGCAGGCCGGGGTGCACCCGCGGCTCCTCCTCGAAGACGTCGAGCCCGGCCCCGGCCAGGTGCCCGGACTCCAGCGCGTCGACGAGCGCGGCCTCGTCGACGACGGGCCCGCGGGCGGTGTTGACGAGGAAGGACCCCGGCTTCATCCGTGCGAGCGCCTCGGCATCGACCAGGTGGCGGGTCGCCGCCGAGAGCGGTACGTGCACCGACATGACGTCGGACCGCTCGAGCAGCTCCTCGAACCCGACGACCTCGGCCTCCAGTGCGGCCACGGCCGCGGGGTCGGGCTCCGACCGGCCCCACAGCAGCACGGACATCCCGAACGCCCGGGCGCGCCGGGCCGTCGCGAGGCCGATGGCCCCCGGCCCGACGATGCCGATCACCTTGCCCTGCACCGAGGTCCCGAGCAGGTGGAACATCCCGAAACCCCACGGCCGGCCGCTGCGCACCCCGCGCTCGGCCTCCCCGAGCCGCCGCGTCGCCATGAGGACGAGCGCGAAGGCGATGTCGGCCGTCGCGTCGGTGAGCACACCAGGGGTGTTCGTAACCAGCACCCCCCGGGCGCGGCAGGCCTCGACGTCGATGTTGTCGTACCCGACCGCGACGTTGGAGATCACCTTCAGGCCCGGACCGGCGGCGTCGAGGAAGGCGTCGTCGACCCGGTGGCCGAGCGTCACGACCACGGCCTCGGCCCCGGAGAGCAGCACCGGCAGGTCACGCACGGGCACCGGCGAGTCCTCGTCGCGGTAGCGGACCTCGTGCTCGGCGCGCAGCCGCTCGACGGCGTCACCGGGCAGCCGGCTGAGGACGACGACGCCCACGGTCACATGATCTTCCGGACGACGGGAAGTGGCAGGTGGCGCAGCGCCTTGCCGACCGGGACCCACGGCCACGACGGCACGAGCGCGTGCGCCTTCTCCTTCTCGATGGCGTCGACCATCGCGGTGACACCCGGCACGGTGTCGACCATGAACGGGGTGTGCGACACCTTCTCGTTCATCTCCGAGCGGATGTACCCGGGGTAGATGACCGAGACCCGGATGTCGAGGTCGGGCTCGCCGAGCATCTCGTTGCGGATGCCCTCGGCCAGCGCGGCGACCCCGGCCTTCGTCGCCGCGTAGGTCGTGACCGTCTTGCGCATCCCGCGCATCGCCGACACCGACGAGATCATCACGAGGTGGCCGCGCTTCTGCGCACGGAATACCTCCATCGCCGCCTCCGTCTGGGCCAGCGCGGCGACGAAGTTGACCATCGCCGTCTGCCGGTTCGCGTCGTAACGGCCGGTGCCGAGCGGCGCGCCCTTGCCCAGCCCGGCGTTGACGACGACGCGGTCGATGGTGCCGAAGTCCTCGCGGAAGGCACGGAAGGTCTCGAACACCGCGTCGTCGTCGGTGACGTCGAGGGCACGGATCTCGACACGCCTCCCGGTGCGCCCGACGATCTCGTCGCGCAGCTCCTCGAGCCGCTCGGTGCGCCGGGCGCAGAGCCCGAGGTCCCAGCCGCGGGCGGCGAGCTGGCGGGCCATCTCGGCCCCGAGGCCGGAGCTGGCCCCGGTGATGATCGTCGTCGGCACGGTCGGTCCTTCTCGTCGGTGGTCGGTCGGTCGAATTGCGGGTCAGGCTGCGGGTCAGGCGCGTTCGGCGAGGAGCCGGGCGCACCGCTGGTCGAGGTGGGCGACGACGTGCCGGAACGCGGCGTACGCGGGGTTGGTGGTCTGGCCGTGGTGGAAGCGGTAGTAGATCTGCTGCGCGATGACGGCGAGCCGGAAGAGGCCGAACACCTCGTAGAACAGCAGGTCGCGCGGCGAGACCTCGACGCTCCGGGCCGCGCAGTAGCGCTCGACGACCTCGTCACGGGTCAGCATCCCGGGGGTGTGTGTCGGCTGGAGCCGGAGCTCGACGAAGGTGGGGTCGTCGTCGGCCTGCACCCAGTAGGCCAGCACCGAGCCGAGGTCCATCAGCGGGTCGCCGACGGTGGCGAGCTCCCAGTCGAGAACACCGACGACGCGGGTGGGGTCGTCGGGGTCGAGCACCAGGTTGTCGAAGCGGAAGTCGTTGTGGATCAACGTGTGCGGCCGGTCGGCGGGGCGGTGCGCCTCGAGCCAGGCCATGGTCGCCTCGTGGTCGGGCACGTCGGGGGTGTGGGCGCGGCGCATCCGGCCCGCCCAGCCACCGACCTGGCGCTCGACATAGCCGTCGCCGCGGTCGAGGCCGCGCAGCCCGGCGGCGTCGACGTCGACGTCGTGCAGCCGCACGAGCACGTCGACCGCGTTCTCGCACAACGCTCGTACGGCATCGCGGTCGAGCCCGAGATCCTCCGGGACGTCCTTGCGCAGGATGGTCCCCGCGATGCGCTCCATGACGTAGAACTCCGAGCCGATGACCGACTCGTCGCCGCAGTACCCGACCATCGTGGGCACGAGGGGAAAGGAGGCCGCGAGGCCGGCCTGGAGGTCGTGCTCGCGGCGCATGTCGTGGGCACCCTTGGCCTTGGTGCCCGACGGCGGGCGCCGCAGCACGAGGTCGCGGCCCGGCCAGCGCAGCAGGTAGGTGAGGTTGCTGGCCCCGCCGGCGAACTGGCGCACCTCGGGATCGCCGTCGAGACCGGTTGCGTCGGTTGCGTTCTCGCGCAGCCACGCCACGGCGGCCGCGACGTCGAAGGCGTCCTCGTCACGGACGCGCGAGGCCCCGGCGACCACGGTCACGGCAGGTACTCCTGCGGGTCGGCACCCGCCTTGCGCGCGAGGCGCTTGGCCTGGCCGACCATCATCCGGTCGTAGAGCGGCCGCAGGAACCGCTTGCCGTAGTACGCCTGCTTGCCCATCCGGTCCGTGAGGATGATGGGCCGCTTCTTGTCGATGCCGTCGAGGACGATGCGGGCGATGTCGGCGGCCTCGACCGAGGCCTTCGTGATGAGCCGGATGCCGGCCTCCTGCATCGCGGTGTCCTTGCCGGCGAACGACTCGTGCAGGTTGGTGCGGAAGAAGGCCGGGCAGACGACCGAGACGTCGATGCCCCACGGCCCCAGCTCGAAGCCCAGCGTCTCGGAGAGCGCGACGACGCCGGCCTTCGTGGCGTTGTAGCTCGACATCCCCGGGCCGTGGACCAAGCCGGCGAGCGAGGCGACGTTGACGATGTGGCCGGCCCGCTGCTCCTTGAACAGCGGTGTGAGGGTGTGGCACCCACGCGCGACGCCGAGGAGGTTGATCGAGACGACCCGCTCCCAGTCGGCCATCGCCTCGATCTCGATGCGCCCGCCCGTCGCGATGCCCGCGTTGTTCACGAGCAGGTCGAGACCGCCCCATTCCTCGCGGACCCAGGCGAGCGCGGCGTCCCAGTCCTGCTGGCTGCGCACGTCGAGGCGCCGGTACTCGGCACCGGCCGGCACGGAGGCCGGGCGGTCCTCGGCGAGGTCGACGGCCAGCACGCGGTCGCCCCGGGCGACGAGCAGCTCGACGAGGGCACGACCGAGGCCGGAGGCCCCGCCGGTGACCAGGGCGCGGCGGGTCATCGGGTGGCCTCCTGGGCGCGGGGGGCGTAGGGCTTCAGCAGGTGGCGCGCGACGACCCCGAGGTGGACCTCGTCCGGGCCGTCGGCGAGGCGCAGGCTGCGCGCCCCGGCGTAGGCCGCGGCGAGCGGGAAGTCCTCGCTCATGCCCCCACCGCCGTGCAGCTGGATGGCGAGGTCGATCACGTCGCAGGCCATCTGTGGCACCGCGGCCTTGATCTCGCTGACCTCCGAGAGGGCACCCTCGATGCCGACGGTGTCGAGCTTCCACGCGGCGTGGAGCACGAGCAGCCGCGCCTGGTTGATGGCGATGCGGGCGCCGGCGAGCCGCTCGCGGTTGCCGCCGAGGTTCGCGAGGGGCTTGCCGAAGGCCGTTCTCGTGGAGGCGCGCTCGCACGCCATCTCGAGGGCCTTCTCGGCGAGGCCGACGAGCCGCATGCAGTGGTGGACGCGGCCGGGCCCGAGGCGGCCCTGGGCGATCTCGAAGGCGCGGCCGGGTCCGAGGAGGACGTTGCCGGCGGGCACGCGCACGGCGTCGAGGGACACCTCGCCGTGCCCGAGCGGCTCGTCGTACTGGCCGAGGGCGGAGAGCATCCGCTCCACGCGCACGCCGGGGGCATCCATCGGGACGAGGACCATCGAGTGCTGGCGGTGGCGGTGGGCGCTCGGGTCGGTGAGGCCCATGAAGATGCCGAGCCGGCTGTCGGGGTGGCCGGCACCGGTGGTCCACCACTTGCGGCCGTCGAGGACGACCTCGTCGCCGTCGGGGGTGGCGGTGGCGGCCATGTTCGTGGCGTCCGAGCTGGCGACCCCGGGCTCGGTCATGAGGAAGACGCTGCGGATGCGGCCCTCGAGGAGCGGCACGAGCCAGGCGTCCTGCTGCTCCGGGGTGCCGTAGCGCAGGAGCACCTCCATGTTGCCGGTGTCCGGGGCGTTGCAGTTGAGGACGAGGGGGGCCAGCGTGGAGCGGCCCGTCTGCTCGGCCACGGTGGCGTAGTCGAGGTTGGTCAGCCCGGTGCCGCCGTCGGTGCCGAAGCGTTCGGCCCACTCATCGCCCTCGCCGGCGGGGAGGAAGAGGTTCCAGAGGCCCTGGGCCCTGGCCTTCCCCTTGAGGTCCTCGACCTCGGGCGTGGGCGGCCACGGGTCCTCGCCGCGGGCGCGGCGGGCGGCGACGTCGGCGAGGAGGCGCTCCTCGACGGGCGCGACCTCGGTGTCGACGAAGGCGCGGACGCGGGCCGCGAGTTCGGCGGCGCGGGCGGACGGGGCGAAGTCCATGTCCTTGACCCTAGACCCTTGTTGAGCGATGCTCAATAGCGTGGGAACGGCAGCGCGGACGCGGATGACGCCCGAGGAGCGGCGGCGCCAGCTCGTCGGCATCGGGCTGCGCAAGTTCGTCGAACGCCCGGTCCAGGACCTCTCGCTCGACGAGGTCGCCGAGGCGGCCGGGGTCTCGCGCGGGCTGCTCTTCCACTACTTCCCGACCAAGACCGAGTACCACCGCGCGGTCGTGGCCGCCGCCGGTCGACGGGTGCGGCGCAACGTCACCCCCGACGACGGGGCGGTCGGCGAGGCCGCCGTGCGGCAGGTGGTCGAGCGCTTCCTCGCCCAGGTCGAGCGCCGGCGCGCCTGGTACCTGGCCCTCGTGCGCGGGCAGACCGAGCTGTCGCGGGCGGCGTCCGGCGACCCGCTCGGCACGGTCACGTGGTTCGTCGCGGAGCTCGTCTGCCGCGAGCTGGTGCTGGGTGACGATGCGTTGCCGGCGGCGCACGGATGGGTCGCCTACCTCGAGGACCGCGCGCTGCAGTGGTCGGCGCTCGAGCCGGCCGAGCGGGAGGCCGGGCGTGACGCCCTCGTCGACCACTGCGTCCGCGCCCTCACCCACCTCACCGCCGACCACTCCTGACCCTCCTGGTCCCTACACGCGAACGTGGGTGAACTCGCCGGAGATCCCCGGCGAGACCACACACGTTCGCGGAGAGGGAGGGAGGTCAGGGGGCGGGGGCGATGGTCACCGGGACGCCGTTGAGCACCGCGTTGCCGCTCAGGGGGTCGACGACGCCCGGGTCGGTGAGGTCGTTGACGGATGCGCCGGGCAGCGCCGTCGCCGTCCGCAGCCGCACCCCGTCGCGCGCGTGCCCGTACCCGTGCGGGAGCGACACGACCCCGCGCATGACGTCCTCGCTGGCCGCGGCCTCGACGACCACCGCGCCGACCGCTGACGCCACCCGCACCCGGTCGCCGTCGGCCAGCCCGTGGGCGGCGAGGTCGTCGGGATGGACGAGCAGCGCGTGCCGCGGGCGCCCCTTCGTGAGCACCGGCGCGTTGTGCAGCCAGGAGTTGTTGTCGCGCTGGTGCCGCCGCCCGATGAGCACGAGCCCGTCGCTGCCGGCGCCCTCGAACGACGCGAGCACGCCCGGCAGGGCATCGAGCACGAGTGGCGTCGCGAGGTCGACGCGCTTGTCGCGGGTCCGCAGCCGGCCCGGCAACCGCGGGCGCAGCGGCCCGAGGTCGAGCCCGCCCGGCCCTGCTCGCCGTAGCCGCCGCACCGACAGGCCCGCACCACCGGTGCGCAGCAGGAGGTCGAGCTGACGGGTCGGCGAAGTCCGCAGCCGCGCCTCGAGCGCCAGCGTCGCCCGCGACAGCCGGCGCCGCCGCGACGTGCCACCGGCCGCGAGGTACGCCAGGCCGAGGTCGCGGGCGATCTCCCAGTCGTGCCGTCCGCCCGGGTCCTTCGGCAGCACCGCGGGGGTGAAGCGCGCGGTGTCGCGGACGGCGAGCAGGTGGAAGACCAGGTCGTAGTGGTCACGCTCGAGCGGACCGGTCGGCGGCAGGACGACGTCCGCGTGCCGGGTCGTCTCGTTGAGGTACATGTCGACGCAGACCAGGGCGTCCAACGACCCGAGCGCCGCATCGAGGCGATGACCGCCCGGCGTCGACGACACCGGGTTGCCCGCGATGGTCAGCAGCGCCCGGACCTGCCCCTCACCCGGCGTCGCGATCTCCTCGACGAGCGCCGAGACGGGCAGCTCGCCGCCGAAGCCGGGCAGACCGCGCACTCGGGTCCGCCTGCGGGAGAACCCACCCGGACCCAGCACACCGCGACCGACGAGGTCGACGGCCGGCGTGGTGAGCATCGTCCCGCCCGGCCGGTCGAGGTTGCCGGTGAGGATGTTCAGCAGTTGGACCGCCCACTGGCAGACGACGCCGTGCGCCTGGGTCGAGGCGCCCATCCGGCCGTGCACGGCGGCCGAGGGTGCGTCGAGGAGGTCCTGCGCCAGCCCCCGCACCGCGTCGGCCGGCATCCCGCTCGCCCGCTCGGCGAGCTCGGGCGTGAACGGCTCGACGGCGGCGCGCACGGCCTCGACGCCGTCGACCCAGGCCGGCGCCCGTGAACGCCCGGAGGCCAGCACCTCCCGCACGAGCGCGAGCAGCACCACCGCGTCGGAGCCCGGCCGGACGAAGTGGTGGGCATCGGCCACCTTCGCGGACTCCGTGCGCCGCGGGTCGAGGACCACGAGCCTCCCTCCGCGCGAGGCGAGCTCGCGCCGGCGGCCCGGGAAGTCCGGCACCGTCCACAGCGAACCGTTGGACGCCATCGGGTTGTGGCCGACGAGCACGAGGAGGTCGGTGCGGTCGATGTCGGGCACCGGCAGGAGGAACTGGTGCCCGTACAGCGCCCACGCCACGACGTGGTGGGGCAGCTGGTCGACCGAGGTCGCCGAGTACCGGTTCCGGGTGCGCAGCAGCCGCACGAGCGTCGGGTGGTGGGTCAGGGCGCCGAGGCTGTGCACGTTCGGGTTGCCGAGGTAGACGGCGAGCGCGTCGTCACCGTGCTCGCGCTGCACGTCGGCGAGCAGCTCGGCGGCCCGCGTGATGGCGGCGTCCCACGACGTCTCGCGCAGCCGACCGTCGGCGCCGCGCACGAGCGGCCGCCGCAGCCGGTCGGGATCGTCCTGGACCTCGGGGAGCGCGAACGCCTTGGGGCACAGGTGCCCCCGCGAGAGCGGGTCGGCCTCGTCACCCCGGATGCTCGTCACGGCGCCCGTGTCGTCCTGCGTCAGCACGAGGCCGCACATCGCCTCGCACAGAGTGCAGGAGGCGCGGCGCGTCGTCGTCGTCATCGGGCGCGCGGCCCGAACGAGGGGGCCTCGCGGCGCAGCGCCGCCTCGCGGGCGGCCTTCGTGTTGCCGCGGCCCAGCAGCCGCGCCTGCTCCAGGCGCTCACGCGCGAAGGTGCGCCGGGGGCCCGCGCTCCACGTCCGCTCGAAGATCCGCTTGGTCGCGGCGACGGCATCGGGCGAGCGCGTCGCGACCTCCTCGAGGAACCGGGTCGCGGCGACGAACGGCTCGTCGTGCACCTCGCTCGCGAGCCCGAGCTCCACGGCGCGCGTCCCGCTGACCACCTCGCCGGTCATCGTCAGCCGCTTGGCGACGTCGAGGCGGACCTGCTGGGAGAGGGCCTGCACGCCGCTCATGTCGGGGACCAGCCCCCACCGCGCCTCGAGCACCGACCACTGGGCGTCGGCGGTCGTCATCCGCAGGTCGGCGGCCAGCGCGATCTGCAGCCCGCCGCCGTAGCAGTGGCCGTGCACGGCGGCCACGACCGGCACGGGCAGCCGCCGCCACGCCCAGCACGCCTCCTGGAAGAGGTTGGTGCCGCGCCACGGTCGGGGGACGAACGCCCGGGCCACCCGTGGCGGCTCGCGCAGCACGGTCGCGAAGTCGAGGCCCGCGCAGAACGAGTCACCGGCCCCACCGAGCACGACCCCGCGCAGGGTCCGGTCGGCCCGCAGCGAGCGCGCGGTCTCGACCAGGCCCTCGAGCGTGTCGAGGGTCAGGGCGTTGAGCTTGTCGGGGCGGTCGAGGCGGACCTGGGCGATGCCGCCCTCGACGGTGCAGGTGACGGGCGCGGACATGCGGTCAGCGTACGGCGGCGTCCCGCGCCCGGGTTCGACAGCGGACGTTCCCCGGGAATGGCCGCGCCGCGAGGTGGTTGAACCCTCAACCGGATGACGGGTCGGCCCGCCCACGAGGCGGGCGACCGTCCCACCCCCGAGAGACAGGACACCACCGTGCCCGACCTGTTCACCCCCCTGCCCACCCCGTTCGGCGAGTGGCCGCACCGCATCGTGCTGGCGCCGCTGACCCGCAACCGCGCCGACGCGGAGGGCGTCCCCACCGACCTCCAGGTCGAGTACTACCGCCAGCGCGCCTCGGCCGCCCTCGTCATCACCGAGGGCACGCAGCCGAGCGCCGTCGGTCAGGGCTACCTGACCACCCCCGGCATCCACAGCGACGCGCAGGTCGCCGGTTGGCGCCGGGTCGCCGACGCCGTGCACGGCGAGGGGGGCCGCATCGTCGTCCAGCTGATGCACGCCGGCCGCATCGCCCATCCCGACAACAAGCACGGCCTCGAGACCGTCGCGCCGAGCGCGCTGGCCGCTCCCGGCGAGATGTTCACCGCCGACGGCATGAAGCCGCACCCGGTGCCGCGCGCGTTGACCGAGGACGAGATCCCCTCCGTCGTCGCCGAGTACGTCGACGCCTCCCGCCGCGCGGTCGAGGCCGGCCTCGACGGGGTCGAGGTGCACGGCGCCAACGGCTACCTGATCCACCAGTTCCTCGCGCCCGGCTCGAACCACCGCACCGATGGCTACGGCGGCTCGCCCGAGAACCGGGCGCGCTTCGGCGTCGAGGTCGTCCGCGCCGTCGTCGACGCGATCGGCGCCGACAAGGTCGGGCTGCGCCTCTCGCCGGCGCACAACATCCAGGGTGCGACCGAGGAGGACCCCGCCGACGTGCTCGCCACGTACACGGCGTTCCTGGAGGGCATCCGCGACCTCGGCATCGCCTACGTCTCGGTGCTCGCCGACCCGCAGGCCGAGGTGACCGCCCGCATCCGCGACCTCCACGACGGCGTCCTCCTCCTCAACACCGGGTTCTCCGACGTGACGACCAAGGAGTCGGCCGAGCAGCTCGTCACCGGTGGCGACGCCGACGCGGTCGTGGTCGGGCGGCTCTTCCTCGCCAACCCGGACCTGCCCCGCCGCTGGCAGGAGGGCGCCGAGCTCAACGAGCCGGACGCCGACACCTTCTACGGCGGCGGCGCCGAGGGCTACACCGACTACCCGTTCCTCGAGGACGACGAGGAGCGGAAGTCGGCCTGACCCGCCTCCTCGCAGCGAACGTGTGTGAACCTGCCCGGGGATCCCCGGCGGGTTCACACACGTTCGGGGAGGTCGGAGGGTCAGGCGGGGGTCGTGACCTCGGGTGCCGGGGCCGCCGCCCGGGCGGCACCGCGGGTGTCGCGCCGGTGCACCCGCACCGAGACCGCGAGGACGGCCAGCCCCAACACGGCCAGCCCCACCCCGACCCACGACGGCGCGGTGTACCCGTACCCGGCCGCGATGACGACGCCGCCGAGCCAGGCACCGAGGGCGTTGGCGAGGTTGAGCGCCGCGTGGTTGCCGGCGGCCGCCAGGGTCTGCGCCTCGCCCGCGACCTGCATCAGCCGCAGCTGGAGGTTGATGACGAGCACCGAGGCCAGCACCGACGCGAGCGCGAGCACGACGAGCGCCGGCACGGCGTACGGCGCCACGAGCGCGAACAGCCCGAGGGCGACGCCGAGCCCGACCATCCCGATGACGACCGAGCGCAGCACCGACCAGTCGCCCATCCGGCCCGCGACGAGGTTGCCGACGAAGCCGGCCGCACCGAAGACGAGGAGGAACACGGGGACCGCCGACTCCGACAGCCCGGTGACCTCGGTGACGGTGGGCGCGATGTAGGAGTACATGGCGAACATCCCGCCGAAGCCGATGGCGCCGACGGCCAGCGTCAGCAGCACCTGCGGGTTGGACAGGGCGCCGAGCTCGGCGCGCACGGTGCGGGTGCGGTCACCGGGCAGCCGCGGGACCTGGGCGGCCACGAGCGCGACGGTGGCCAGCCCGAGCAGCGCGACCAGCCAGTAGGCCGAGCGCCACCCGAGGGTCTGCCCGAGCCAGGTGGCCCCGGGCACCCCGAGCACGTTGGCGATCGGGATGCCCAGCATCACCGTGCCGACCGCCCGCCCGGCCCGACCGGCCGGCGCGAGGTCGACGGCGACGAGGGCAGCGACCCCGAAGAACGCGCCGTGCGGCAGGCCCGACAGGAACCGCGCCGCGACGAGCGTCTCGTACCCGGGCGCGACCGCACTCAGGGCGTTGCCGACGGCGAAGGCGGCCATCAGCCCGACGAGCAGGCCCTTGCGCGGCAGGGTCGCACCGAGCGCGGCGATCAGCGGCGCCCCGACGACCACCCCGGCCGCGTACGCGGAGATCGTGTGCCCGGCCGTGGGGATGCCGACGCCGACACCGTCGGCGATCCGGGGCAGCAGGCCCATCGTCACGAACTCGGTCGTGCCGATGGCGACGCCGCCGAGGATGAGGGCGGCGGTGGCGAGGGCGGGGTGGCGGGGCTGGGGCACGGGAGGTGCAAGGAACCCCGCCCGCCCGCGCATTCCCGGACCCGCCGGATCGATGGCGATGTCACACGGAGTTCACACGCCGGACCGCGTTCCTAGGATGGCCGGATGCGTGCAGCCCAGGTGACCCGGCTCGACGGACCCGAGAGCGTCGAGGTGCTCGACCTCCCCGACCCGCAGGAACGCGACGGCGCGGAGCGCAGCGTCGTGGTCGACGTCGCCGCCGCGGGCGTCTGCTTCCCCGACGTCCTGCTGACCCGCGGGCAGTACCAGATGAAGCCCGACCCGCCCTTCGTCCCGGGCTCCGAGGTGGCCGGGGTCGTGCGCAGCGCCCCGGCCGGCAGCGGCTTCTCCGCCGGCGACCGGGTCGCGGCCTTCCCGGTGCTCGGCGGGTTCGCCGAGGCCGTGGCCGTCGACCCCGCGATGGTCTTCCCGCTGCCCGACGACACCCCGTGGGACACCGCCGCCGCCCTGCCGATGAACTACCTCACCTGCGAGTTCGCCCTCGGCGAGCGCGCCCGCCTGCGCGAGGGCGAGACCGTGCTCGTCCACGGCGCGGCCGGCGGGGTCGGCACGGCGGCGATCCAGCTCGCGGCGGCACGGGGCGCCAGGGTCCTGGCCGTCGTGTCCACCGACGCCAAGGCCGAGGTCGCCCGGGCGGCGGGCGCCGACGAGGTCGTCCTCGCCGAGGGCTTCCGCGACGCCGTCTCCGAGCTCACCTCCGGCCGCGGCGTCGACGTCGTCGTCGATCCCGTCGGTGGCGACCGCTTCACCGACTCGCTGCGCTCGCTCGGCCCGGGCGGCCGGCTGCTCGTCATCGGGTTCACCGCGGGGTCCATCCCCGAGGTGAAGGTGAACCGCCTGCTGCTGAACAACATCTCGGTGGTCGGGGTCGGCTGGGGTGCGTGGTGGACCCACCCGCACGGGCCCGGTGCCGGCTACCTGCGCGAGCAGTGGGACCGCCTGGTGCCGCTGCTCGCCTCCGGCGCGGTGGCGCCCGTCATCGGGGAGGTGCGCTCGCTGGACGAGGTGGTCGACGCCCTGCTGGCGGTGGAGCAGCGGCGCGCGCAGGGCAAGGTCCTCCTGACCCCCTGACCTGCGCCATCGGACCATCGGCCCACGGACGAAAGTCCCAGCCTCTTTTGACGCTCCCTTGACGTCGAGAGGCTCGACGAGCGGGCAGAGTTGGCCCACACCGTGGTCCTGCCACGTCCCCTGCGGAAGGTCCTGCCTTGTTCGACACCGTCTTCGGCATCCCCGTCCACGCGCTCGTCGTCCACGCCGTCGTGGTCCTCGCGCCCCTCACGGCCCTGCTCCTCGTCCTCGCCGCCGTCTCGGAGAAGCTGCGCGCCCGGATCGGCATCGCGCTCCCGCTGCTCGCCACCGTCACGGCTGCGAGTGGGTACGTGGCCAAGGAGTCCGGCGAGTCGCTCGAGCGCCGGCTGAACGGCACCGGCGGCGAGCTCGTCGAGCAGCACGCCGAGCTCGGCGACGTCCTGCCGCTCATCCTCATCGGCGTCGCGGTGCTGTCGTGGGTCATCTACCTCGTCTGGAAGCGGACCCCCCGCGACGCCGAGGCCGGGACCCGGAAGCCCTCGGCGCTCCTGCGCGTCCTCCTGGTCGTCGGCGTGCTCGCGGCCGTCGGCCTGACCGTCGACGTCGTGCTCGTCGGGCACAGCGGCGCCAAGGCGGTCTGGAACGGCATCGGCTCGCAGCCGGCCCCGCAGGGCGGCGGCGACGGCGACGACGGCTGAGCCGGCCCGACCGACCGACGTCAGGCGGCGAGCTCGGGCTTGACCCGGGCCGCCGTCCACGTGCCCGCCCGGCGCGCGGCCAGCGAGCCGAGGGCCAGGGCCGCCAGCCCCCACCCGCCGACGACCGCGACGTCGAGCCAGAGCTGGTCCAGCGGACCGCCGTACATGAGCCGGCGCACGCCGTCGACCGCGTAGGACATCGGCAGCACGTGGTGCAGCGGCAGGAGCGGCCCGGGCAGCGTCTGCCAGGGGAACGTGCCACCGGCGCTCACGAGCTGCAGGACCATCAGCACGAGGGCCATGAACTGGCCGACCACCCCGAAGCGCGCCATCAGCAGGTGGATGACGGCGAGGAAGGCCGCCGAGACCGCGACCATCCACACCCCGAGCAGGACCGGGTGCGCGACGTCGATGCCGACGCCGAACCCGACCACCGCGAACGCCACGACCGCCTGGGCGGCGCCGAGCAGCGCCGGCCCGAGCCACCCGCCGAGCGAGACACGCCACGCCGGCTGCCCGGCCGCGAGGGCCCGCGCGGACAGCGCCCGCATCCGGGTGAAGAGGACGAACCCGCCGATCCACAGCGCGAGGCTCATGAAGAAGGGGGCGAGCCCGGCGCCGTAGCTGCCGGCGGCCGCCTCGGCGTCGCGCGAGACCGCGACCGGGCTGCCGATCGTCTCGGCCATCGCCCGGCGCTGGGCCTCGGAGGGGTCGGGGATGGAGTCGGCGCCCTTCGCGAGGCCGTCGGAGAGCTTCGTGGCACCGGTGGAGAGCTCGCCGAGGCCGTCGTCGAGGTCGTGGGCCCCGGAGGCCAGCTGCCGGGTGCCGTCGAGGGCGTCGCGCTCGCCGGCGGCGAGACGGGTGGCGCCGGAGGAGAGCCGCTCGCTGCCGTCCGCGGCCGTCGCGATGCCTGCGCTCAGCCTCGGCGCGGCCGCGGCCAGCTGCTCGGCGCCGTCGGCCACCCGATCGGCCCCCGAGGAGAGCCGGTCGAGGTCGTCGGCGGTGGACTGGACGGTGTCGTTGGCGTCGGTCACCGGTCCGGAGAGGGCGTCGACGCGGTCGAGGACCGTCTGGATCTGGCTGTCGGACAGGCCGGCCGCCGTGAGGTCGGTGGCGAGCCGGCCCCTGGTCGCCGTGAGGTCGCCGAGGAGGGTGTCGGCCGCGCCGGCCACCCTGCGCCCGGCAGCCGCGACCTTCGCGTTGCCGTCGGACACCTGGCGCGCGCCGTCCGCGAGCTGCTGCGTCTGGTCCGGGAGCGCCGCCGTGCTCGAGCGCAGCGTGCCGAGCCCGTCCGCGAGGTCGCCTGCGCCGGAGGCCAGCTCGTCCGCGCCGGATGCGAGCTTCTCCTGACCGCTGACCAGCTGGTCCGCCCCGTCGGCCAGCTCCCCGGCACCCGTGGAGGCGGTGCGCGCCCCGTCGGCCAGCTGCTTCGCGCCGTCGGCCGCGTCGACCACCTGGGCGTGGATGTCGGAGAACCCCTCGAGGAACCGGCTCGCCGCGGTGTTGCTGACCTGCTCGGCGACCGAGGCCGTCACCTGGCTGACGAGGGTGTTGGCGATCGTGCGGGCGAGGTAGTTGTTCGCATCGTTGGTGCGGATCTCGAGGGTCGCCTGCCGCGGGTCGTTCGTCGCGCTGCTCGCGAGGTCCTCGGAGAAGGTCTTCGGCAGGACGAGCACGAGATCGTAGTCGCCGTCGCGCAGACCGCGGTCGGCGCGCTGGCGCGAGACCCGCGACCAGTCGAAGGTGCGCTTGTCGACGAGCGTGTCGGCCACCTGGTCGCCGACCCGCAGCTCCTCGCCGCCGGTCAGGGTGGTCCCGGCGTCCTCGACGACGAGGGCGGCGGGCACCTCGCTGAGCCGGCCGTACGGATCGTCGTTCGCGTATAGGTAGAGGCCGCCGTAGATGGAGGGCACGAGGACCATCGCGACGAGGGCGAGCCGGCCGACCCGGCTGGCCCCGATGCGGCGCAGCTCGGTCAGGGCGAGGCGCAGGGCGGTCACGCGGCCACCTCCTCGGTGGAGCCGAGCTCGGCCCGCACCGGCACGCCGAGCTGGCGCATCGTCGCGTGGGTCAGCTGCACCACGACGGTCAGGCCCGACGCCGCGTGGTGCGTGAGGATCGGCCACCAGAGGCGCGGGTCACCGCCCCGGCGGTCGGGGTTGGTGACGACGAGCACGCGCGTGGCGGCCCGCTCGGCGGCGGCGGAGGTGAGCACCCGCACCCGTTCCTCGGGCGCGAGCCGCTCGAACGGCTCGTCGGCCGCGGCCGTCACGCCGTGCCGCTCGAGGAAGGCGGCCACCGCCCGGCGTCCCGACGGCCGGCCCGCGAAGGCGAGCTCCTCGGCGACGACGTGGTGGACGGCCAGGCCGTCCTCCGGCGCGGAGACCTCGGGGACGTCGACCAGCGCGACGTGGCGGCGCAGGCGCGCCGGGTCCGGGTCGCCGTCGAGCAGCACGCGGCCGTCGGCGAGGGGCATCCGGCCGGCGAGGGCGAGCGCGAGGGCGACCTGGCCGTAACCCGGGTCGCCCGCCACCGGGGTGACGTGCGACGGCGCGGCGGTGAACGACGTCGGCCGGACGAGGGGGCTGCGCGTGCCGGCGACGGACACGGCGTCTGCGACGAGCTGCACGAGGTCCTCCAGGACTGTGGGAGAGGCGGTACCGCTTGGTACCAGTCGGTTGGTACGGTACAGTACCAGTCATGACGACCGCGACTCCACACCGTTCCCGCACTGCGGACCGCGGCCCTGCCGGCGACACCGCCCGGTCCGCGGCCGTCCGCGAGCGCCTCGAGGGCGCCCTCGCCGGCGCGGTCGCCGACAAGGGCCTGGCGGCCACGACCATCGCCGACGTCGCGCGGCTCGCCGGCACCTCCAAGCGCACCTTCTACGAGCACTTCGCCGACAAGGAGGAGTGCTTCCTCGCGCTCTATCGCACCCGCAGCGGCCAGCTGATGGAGGCCGTCGACGCCGCCCTCTCCCCCGGCGCGACCCCGGCCACGGTGCAGCTCCAGGAGGTGGCCCGTGCCTTCCTCACCTTCCTCACCGAGGACCGCGCGCTCGGGCGGGCTCACGTCGTCGACATCACGACCATCGGCGAGCGGGGCGTCCTCGCCCGCCAGGAGGTCGTCGACCGGCACGCGGAGACGCTGCTGCGGATGCTCGAGCAGGCCCGCACCGCCGGCACGAGCGTGCGCCGGCTGAGCCACCTCGAGGCGGTCTGCGTCGTCGGCGGGCTCAACGAGGTCGCGCTGCGGGCCATCGAGGCCCCCGACGACGCGCCGCTGGACGACCTCGTCGAGTCGGCCACCCGGTTCATGCAGGCGGTCGTGCTCGCCGACTGACCAGTCGCTGCGGCGAGCATCCGCGTCATCACGGAGACGACGCGGAAGATCATCGATGACGTGGATGCATCCCTGGCACGAGCAAACATCCGCGTCATCCCAGTGACGGCGCGATGAGTCGGGGCGGCGGGCAGGCCGACTAGCCTCGGGGGCATGGACTTCCGGAACGTCTACGCCCAGGGGTTCGCCCGGGTCGCGGCGTGCACCCTGCCCGTCGCGCTCGCCGACCCCGCGGAGAACGCGCGGCGCATCGTCGAGCAGGTCCGCGCCTGCCACGACGACGGCGTGGCCGTGGCGCTCTTCCCCGAGCTCTCGCTCTCCGGGTACGCGATCGACGACCTCCTCCTCCAGGACGTCCTCCTCGACGCCGTCGACGCGGCCGTCGTCGCGGTGGCCGAGGCGACGGCCGGCCTCACGCCGCTCGTCGTCGTCGGAGCCCCCCTGCGGCACGGCAACCGGCTGTACAACTGCGCGGTCGCGATCCACAGGGGCGAGGTGCTCGCCGTCGCCCCGAAGTCCTACCTGCCGACCTACCGCGAGTTCTACGAGAAGCGCTGGTTCGCCTCCGGTGCCGGCCAGCAGCGGCAGTTCCTCGTCCGGCCGCACTGGCCCGGCGCCGACGTCGACGGCGAGATCGCCTTCGGCCCGGACCTGCTGCTCGCCGCCGAGGACGTCCCGGGCCTGGTCGTGCACATGGAGGTCTGCGAGGACGTCTGGGTACCGGTACCGCCGAGCCACGAGGCCGCGCTCGCGGGAGCCACGGTGCTGCTCAACCTCTCCGCGTCCCCCATCACCGTCGGCCGGGCCGAGGACCGCCACCTCCTCGCCCGCTCGGCGAGCGCCCGCTGCGACGCCGCCTACCTGTACGCCGCCGCGAGCCAGGGTGAGTCGAGCACCGACCTGTCCTGGGACGGGATGACGATCGCCTACGAGCTCGGGGCGCTGCTCGGCGAGTCCGAGCGCTTCCCCGACGGCCCGCGCCGCACCGTCGTCGACGTCGACCTCGACCGGCTGCGCCAGGAGCGGATGCGCGTCGGCTCCTTCGACGACAACGCCGAGGCGTACTCCGCCGACGACGCCGGCTTCCGGGTGGTCCCGTTCCGGGTGCGCCCGCCGGCCGGCGACCTCGGGCTGCGCCGCCCCCTCGACCGGTTCCCCTTCGTCCCCGACGACGAGGCCCGCCTCGCGCAGGACTGCTACGAGGCGTACAACATCCAGGTCTCCGGGCTCGAGCAGCGGATGCGCGCCATCGGCGGCGGTGTGCCGGACCGGATGCCGCGCATCGTCATCGGCGTCTCCGGGGGCCTGGACTCCACCCACGCGCTCATCGTCGCGGTCAAGGCCTGCGACCGCCTCGGCCTGCCCCGCACCCACGTCCTCGGCATCACGATGCCCGGCTTCGCGACGAGCGAAGGCACGAAGACGCACGCCGTGCAGCTCATGGAGGCCCTCGGCATCGAGTGGGAGGAGGTCGACATCCGGCCGCTGGCCACCCAGATGCTCAAGGACCTCGGCCACCCCGCCGGCGACGGTGAGGAGGTGTACGACGTGACCTTCGAGAACGTCCAGGCCGGCCTGCGCACCGACCTGCTCTTTCGGGCGGCGAACCAGCGCGGCGGCATCGTGCTCGGCACCGGCGACCTCAGCGAGCTCGCGCTCGGCTGGTGCACCTACGGTGTGGGAGACCAGATGTCGCACTACGGCGTGAACGCCGGTGTGCCGAAGACGCTCATCCAGCACCTCATCCGATGGGTCGTCTCGGCGGGCGAGCTGGGCGACCCCGCGGCCGACCGCACGCTCCTCGGCATCCTCGACACCGAGATCAGCCCCGAGCTCGTGCCGGTCAAGGAGGGCGAGAAGCTGCAGTCGACGCAGGACACCATCGGCCCGTACGCCCTCCACGACTTCACGCTGTTCCACGTGCTGCGGTGGGGGTTCCGCCCGAGCAAGATCGCCTTCCTCGCCGAGCACGCCTGGGCCGACGCCTCGCGCGGCGACTGGCCGGCCGGCTACCCGGAGGCCGAGCACGTCGCCTACGACCTCGCGACCATCCGCTCCTGGATGGCGGTCTTCCTCAAGCGGTTCTTCCAGAACCAGTTCAAGCGCTCCGCGATCCCCAACGGCCCCAAGGTCGTCGCGGGTGGCTCGCTCTCGCCCCGCGGTGACTGGCGGATGCCCTCCGACGCCGCCGCCACGGCCTGGCTCGCCGAGCTCGACGAGAACGTTCCCGCGTCGTGAGGAAGGCCGACCGGCGCGAGCCGCGCATCGGTGCCCGCACGGCGGTGGCGCTCGTGTTCGGTTCCTCCGCAGCGGTGCTCGTCGTCGAAATCGTGTCGCTGCGCCTGCTCGCGCCCTACCTCGGGCTGACCCTCGAGACGAGCACGCTCGTCATCGGGCTCGCGCTCGCGGCCATCGCCGGGGGCGCCTGGCTCGGCGGGCGCTGGGCCGACGAACGGGACGGCCGGGCGCTGCTCGGGCTGCTGCTGGTGGTGTCGGGGGCGGTCGTCGCGGCGACGCCGTTCCTCGTGCGGGGGGCGGGCGGCATCGCGGACGGCTCGCTGCTGATCCTCGTCGCCGGCGCCTCGATCATCGTCCCGGGCGCGCTCCTGTCGGCCGTGCACCCCGTCGTCACCGCGCTGCGGCTCTCCACGCTCGAGGAGACCGGGTCGGTGGTCGGTCGGCTGTCCGGGCTCGGCACCGCGGGCGCCATCCTCGGCACCGTGCTCACGGGGTTCGTCCTCATCTCGCGGGTCCCGGTCACGTGGATCATGGTCGGGCTCGGTGTGCTCCTCGTCCTCGGCGGTGTGGTCGTCGAGGTCGGGTCGCGGCGGGCCCTGGCCACCACGGCGGCCGTCGTCACGGTGGTCGGTGGGCTCGGGGCGGCGCTCGCCCCGAGCGGCTGCGACGTCGAGACCACCTACCACTGCGCGGTCGTCACGACGGATGCCGCGCGCCCCTCCGAGCGGGTGCTCGTGCTCGACAACCTGCGGCACTCCGCGGTCGACCTCGCCGACCCCACGGCCCTCGAGTTCGCCTACGTCAAGGCCCTCGCGGCCGCGACCGAGTCGCAGCTGCCGGCCGGCGCGGTGCGGGCCCACCACCTCGGGGGCGGTGGCCTCACCCTCCCGCGCTTCCTCGCGGCCGAGCGCCCCGGCACCGTCAGCACCGTCTCGGAGATCGACCCCGGCGTCGTCGCCGTCGACGAGGAGCGGCTCGGCCTGCGCACCGGCCCGGACCTCCGGGTGCGGGTCGAGGACGCCCGGGTGGGGCTGCGCGCGGTCGGCTCCGGCTCCCTGGACCTCGTCGTCGGCGACGCCTTCGGCGGGGTCAGCGTGCCGTGGCACCTCACCACCCGAGAGGCCATGACCGACGTGCGGCGGACCCTGCGCGACGACGGCCTCTACGCCGCCAACCTCATCGACCACCAGCCGCTGGCCTTCGCGCGGGCCGAGGTGCGCACCCTCGGAACGGTCTTCGAGCACCTCGCCCTCGCCGCCACACCCGGTGCCACCCGCGGCGAGGGCGGCGGCAACCTCGTCGTGCTCGCCTCGGACGCACCGCTCGACGTCGCAGCCTGGCGCGCGGCCATCGCGGCCCGGGACCTCGACTGGGCGGTCATCGACGGTGCCGCCCTCGACGCGTGGGTCGGCGACTCACCGGTCCTCACCGACGACCACGCACCGGTCGACCAGCTGCTGACCCCCTACGCCCCAACGGTCGGCGCTCCCGCCGCGGGGTGACCCCGGGTCAGCCGCCCGCGAGGGCGGCGAGCGCGTCGCCGTCGAGCCGGAAGCGGGTCCACTCGTCCTGGGCCCGGGCCCCGATCGACTCGTAGAAGCCGATGCTGGCTGAGTTCCAGTCGAGGACCCACCACTCGAGCCGGTGGTACCCGCGCTCGACGCACAGCGTGGCGAGGGCACGCAGGAGCTCCTGACCCAGACCGGAGCCGCGGTGGGCGGGGTCGACGTACAGGTCCTCGAGCCAGACGCCGTTGGTGCCGGTCCAGGTCGAGAACGACAGGAACCACACCGCCGCACCGACGACCGTGCTGTCGACCTCGGCGACGTGCGCGAACGTGGTGGGCGCGCCGCCCTCGGGGAAGAGCGCCGCCCCGACGTGCTCCTCGGTGGCCTCGACCTCGTGGAGAGCCTTCTCGTACTCGGCGAGGTCGCGGATCATCGACACGATCGCGGGGACGTCGGCGGGGGTGGCGGGTCGCACGCGACCGGGAGCGGTGGCCATGGGCGCCACCCTAGGCTGGCCCCGTGGGGGCGGCGGGGTGGTCTCGGGTCGCGGTCGGGATGCCGGCCGCGCTGCTGCTCGCCGTCGCCGCCGGGTGCGCGTCGCAGGAGGGCGCCGACCGCGTGCGCGAGTGGGCGGGGACGCAGCCGGGCATCGCCACCGTGCGCGAGTGCGAGGCCCGGCTCGTCGACGACCCGCCGCAGAACGCCCTGACCTGCCGGCTCGTGGCGGTGCCCGGCACGGACCCGGCCGACGTCGCCCGGCTGCTCGGCGGGTTCGCCGACCTCGCCGACGGGACCGACCTCGGCGACCGGCCGGACATCACCCTCGCGGTCGGCCCCGACCTGCTCCCCCTCGGCGCGGGCGGCGACCGCGCGGCCCTCGCCGCCCGTGCCTGGTCCCTGCTGCGCTCCGGTCCGACGGCCGTCGAGGGGGTCGAGGCGGTCCGGGTGCCGGCGGACCTCGGGCCGTCGACCTCGGCGGAGGCGGATGCGGCCTGCATCCGGGTGGTGGCCCCCCTCGAGCGCCTGCGCGCCGTGCTCGCCGCCTCCCGGAAGGCTCTGGCGACCGACGACGAGGCGCGGGCCGGGTGCGTCGAGGCCGCCACCTCGCTCGAGCGTGACGCGCCCGACCTCCTCGCGCTGCCCGTCGCGGGCGGCACCGGCTCCCTCGACACCCTCGACCGCGCCCTGAGCGGGACCGAGCCGACCCACCTTGTCCTGCGCGGCGGCGCGGGACGGGTCACCGGCGTCGAGGTCGCCGTGGCTCGCACCGAGGCGGTCCTGCCGACCGCCCGCGCCCTGCGGGCCGCGTTCGCGGATGCCCGGGGGTCGGTCTCCTCGCCCCTGCTCACTCTGTCGCTGGGCGCCCTCGCCGACACCGCGACCCCCGACGACGTCGTCTCGGCGACGGCCGTCGCGACCGCGGCCCCCACCGGCGTCGCCCGCGTGAGCGCCGACGGCAGCCTCGTGCGCGTCGAGCTCGCACCCGGTGCGGCCTCCGAACCGGCGGTCGCCCTGCTGGCCCGGGTGGCCGCCCTCGCGCCCACCACCCAGTGGCAGCTGCGCCGGGACGGCGCCGTGCTCAACAGCACTCCGGCCGACCTGCTCGTCCTCGCCCCGGCGCTCGACGCCCTCCGGGACGTGCGCGGGGTCGAGGTGACCGGTGGCTACCGGCGGACCCTGCGGGTCGACCTCGAGGACTGGGACGACGCCACCGCCGACCGGTTGGTGCGCGCGCTGCGCGGCGCCGCGGACACCGGCCCCCTGGTGCTGGAGGTCGAGGGGCCGGGCGCTCGGCTGGCCCTCACCTCCACCACGACCGGACCGGCCCTGCGCTCGTCGGTCACCGGCGACCACGACCTCCCGTGGCACCTGCTGCGGGAGTGGGGGCGCAGCGCGACCTCGTGAGAAGGACCACGGCCCGCGGACCGGTCCCGGGTCGCCGGTGCGCGCGGGCCGTGGCACCGTGGTCGCCGTGACCGACCTCCTCTTCCACGTCGCCGACGCCACCGAGTGGGAAGCCGCGCGCGCGGTGGGCCGTTACGAACGCTCCACCCGCGGACTGTCGCTCGCCGACGTCGGCTTCGTCCACCTGTCGACCGCCGAGCAGTGGCCCGGGGTGCTCGAGCGCTTCTACGACGACCACGACGGCGAGCTCGTGCTCCTCACGGTCGACCCCTCCCGCCTCAGCGCCCCGGTGCGCTGGGAAGCCCCGCACCCGGAGTCCGACGAGCTCTTCCCCCACCTCTACGGGCCGCTGGACGTCGCGGCCGTCACGGCCGCCGGCCCGCTCAGGAGCTGACGACCACGCCGTCCGGGAGGTCGAACCAGCGCAGGTGCTCGAAGTCGGCCGAGACGTGCCGGTCCGGCGCCCCGAGGTCCGGCGGGGTCGCGGCGGCGAGCAGCTCGGCCGCCTCCCGCAGGTGCTCGGCGAGCATCTCCTCACCACCGCGGGTGTCCGAGAACGGCATCGAGATCGACCCGTCGTCGCCGTACCGCACGTCACCGAGCCGCAGCGGCGGCTCGATCACGCCCCGGCGGTGGCGCCACATCCCCGTCTCCGGGCAGAACGTGTAGTCGCCGAGCAGCCGCCAGCCGTCCCGGGCGACCATCCGGACCGCCTCGACCACGTAGTCCGCGACGACGTCGGACAGGAAGTAGTTGAAGTTCACCCGGACCCAGCCGGGCTTGATGCCCTCGCACCCGCCGGTGATCTCGCGCTCGAACTCGTGGCTGCGCTCGAGGTCGATGCCGAGCAGCCGGTGCCCATACGGGCCGGCGCACGAGCACCCGCCGCGGGACTGGATGCCGAAGAGGTCGTTCAGCAGCGCGACGACGTAGTTGTGGTGCAGGTGGCTGCCGGACGGTGAGCGCACCACGAACGAGACGATGGAGAGCCGGGGCGCATCGAGGTTGCCGAGGATCTCGATGCCGGGCTCGTCGCGCCAGGCGGTGACCGCGCGCTCGAGGAAGCGCTCCTCGCGGGCCCGGATGGTCTCGACCCCCACGGCCTCCTTGAGCTGGAAAACGAGTCCGGCGCGCACCGACTCGATGATGGCCGGCGTGCCGCCCTCCTCGCGGTGCGCGGGGTCCGGGAGGTACGCGTGGTCCTCGGGGTTGACGTACGCGACGGTCCCGCCGCCCGGGGTGACCGGCACGCGGTTGGCGAACAGCTCGCGGCGGGCCACGAGCAGGCCGGGGGTCGACGGGCCGCCGATGAACTTGTGCGGCGACAGGAAGAGAGCGTCCTTGTAGGACAACGGGTCCCCGCCGGCGGGGGCGGTCATCTCGATGTCGACGTAGGGCCCGGCGGCGGCGAAGTCCCAGAAGGCCAGCGCGCCGTACCGGTGCAGGAGCGCGGAGATGCCGTGGGTGTCGCTGACGATGCCGGTGACGTTGCTCGCCGCGCTGAACGAGCCGATGAGCAGCGGCCGGTCGGCGAGCTCCTCGAGGCGGGTGCGCAGGTCGTCCTGGTCGATCTGCCCGTCGGCGTCCTCGCGGATGGTCACGACGTCGGCGATGGTCTCGCGCCAGGGGATCTCGTTGCTGTGGTGCTCGTACGGGCCGATGAAGACGACCGGCCGCTGGTCGGCGGGTACGTGCCGCGAGAGCTGCCAGCGGTCCTCGAGGGCGCTCGGCACGCGCAGGCCGAGCACGCCGACGAGCTTGTCGATCGCACCGGTGCAGCCCGACCCCGCGAACACGACGACGGTGTCGTCGTCGCCGTGCACGGCGTCGTGGATGATCCGCCGGGCGTCCTCGCGCAGGCGGGTGGTCTGCAGGCCGGTGCCGCTGGACTCGGTGTGCGTGTTGGCGTACGCCGGCAGCACCTCGTCGCGGAGGAAGTCCTCGATGAAGGAGAGCGCGCGACCGCTCGCGGTGTAGTCGGCGTAGGTGACGCGACGCGGCCCGTAGGGGGTCTGCATCACGTGGTCCTCGCCGATGACCGACTCCCGGATCCGCTGCAGGAGGGCGTCGGCGCGGGACTCGGCGGCAGCGCGGTCGGTCATGCGCCCAGCGTCCCACGGGGGCCCGTCGGCCGCGCCGCGGACGGGTCCGCCCGCGCCTCGCATCCGAGACGGACCGAGCGCCGGCCCGGCTGCGGGTCGCGCCGACATCAGGCCACCCGGTGGAGGATCGTCCGGGTCACCACCCCGATGATCCTCCGCGCAGCGGTCCCCGTCGCGGCCGCGCCCCGACGTCCCTTCGGCTTCGACCTTCCACATGCATCAAGGTGCAGATTTGCACGGTGGTGCAACGGGCGCCTACGCTCGTCCCGTGAGCCGTACCCCGTCCTGCGTGATCCCGACGCTGCGCGACCGCAAGCGCGAGCAGACCCGCCGCGCCCTCGCCGGCGCCGCGTACGCGATCGTGCGGGACGCCGGCGTCGACGCCGTCACCGCCGATGCCGTCGCCGAGCGGGCCGGCGTCTCGCGGCGCACGTTCTTCAACTACTTCCCCTCGGTCGAGTCCGTCCTCACCGCGAGCGTCGCCGACTTCTTCGAGGCCCTGAGCGCCCGGCTCACCGAGCGGCCCACCGACGAGGACGTGCTGACCAGCGTCCTCGCGGTCGTCGACCGGCCCGGCGACCTCTCGCTCGTCGAGCGGATCGGCGTGCTCGCCGCGGCCGGCGAGACCTCGGCGCACGCCAAGGGGCTGATCCTCGCCGAGTTCCACACCTGGCTCGACTGGTTCGAGGCCTGGCTCCGCGAGCGCGTCGGCCCCGGTCCCACCGACCTGCACGTCGCCACCCTCGCCGGCGCGATCCTCGGGTGCGGGGAGGCCGCCATCCGGGTCTGGTCCCGCTCGGTCGTCGCCGGCGAGCAGCCGCCCGCGTTCCACGTCGTCCTCGCCGAGTCCCTGGGGCACCTGCGCTCCGGGCTCCTCGCCGGCACCCCCACCGCCTGACCCACCCCGGAAGGTCACCGCATGTCCACCGCCCTGTACCGCCTCGGCCGCTGGTGCGCCGCCCACGCCTGGCCCGTCGTCGCCCTCTGGCTCGTCGTCCTCGCCGTCGCGGGCACCCTCGCCGGTACCGTCGGCCGACCGCTCACCAACCAGGTGTCCATCCCCGGCACCGAGTTCGAGCGCGTCGTGCAGCAGCTCGGCACCGAGATCCCCTCGGCCGCAGGTGGTTTCGGACGTGTCGTCCTCACCAGCGACTCCGGTGCCTTCACCGACGCGCAGAAGGCGGCCATCGCCGACGCCATGGACCGGTGGAAGGGCGTCCCCCACGTCGAGCGCGTCGTCGACCCCTTCGCCGCGCAGCAGCAGATCGAGACCTCCGCCACCGACCTCGCCGCCGCGAAGCAGAAGCTCGCCGACGGCCGCACGCAGCTGGAGGCGGGGAAGAAGGAGCTCGCCACGGGCGAGGGGCAGCTGGCCGGCGGCGAGGCCCTCCTGGCCCAGCTGCGACAGCAGAACCCGGACGACCCCGGCATCCCCGCCCTCGCGGCGCAGGTGGCCGACGGTCGCACGCAGGTCGAGCGCGGCAAGGAGCAGCTGGCGACCTCCGAGGAGCAGCTGAAGGCCGGCGAGGAGCAGTACACCGACGGTGCCGCCGTCGCCGCCGCCTCCGCGGGCACCCGCCTGGTCAGCGAGGACGGCCGCACCGCCGTCGTGCAGGTCCAGTTCGACGACAACGCCCAGTCGGTGCCGCCGGAGGACCGCGCGCTCATCCCCGAGCGCGGCGACCCGGTGCTGGAGGCGGCCGGCATCACGCCGAGCTACAGCGTAGAGATCACCCAGGAGCTGGCCTTCATCGGCCCGGGCGAGATCCTCGGCCTCGCCGTCGCGCTCCTCGTCCTCGTGCTCGTGCTCGGCAGCCTCATCGCCGCCGGCCTGCCGCTCCTCGTCGCGCTGCTCGGCGTCGGGGTCGGCCTCGGCGGGGCGATGGCGGCGACCGCGTTCATCGAGCTCAACAGCACCACACCGGCACTCGCCCTGATGCTCGGCCTCGCCGTCGGCATCGACTACGCCCTCTTCATCGTCAACCGACACCGCGCGAACATCCTGCACGGGATGCCGCAGCGCGAGTCGATCGCGCGGGCCGTGGCCACCGCCGGCTCGGCCGTCACGTTCGCCGGCGCCACCGTGGTCATCGCCCTCGCCGCGCTCGTGCTCTCGGGCATCCCGATCCTCGCGGAGATGGGCGTCGTGGCGGCGGTCACCGTCGCCGTCGCCGTCCTCGTCGCGGTCACCGTCGCCCCGGCCGTGATGCGCCTCATGGGCACCCGTGTGGTGTCGCGGCGAGGCTGGCGCAGAGCCGGTTTCGCGACGCCCGGCGACCCCACCAGCCGCGGTGACCACCCGGACGACCGGCCGGAGGAGCACGGTTCCCGCTACGTCGGTGCCGTGACGCGGCACCCGTGGCTCACCGTGCTCGGGGTGGTCGGCATCGTCGGCGTCCTCGCGATCCCGGCCCTCGACATGCGCCTCGGCCTGCCCGACGGCGGCAGCGAGCCCACGGGCTCCAGCGCCTACACCGCGTACACCACCGTCGCCGACGAGTTCGGCCCCGGGATGAACGGCCCGGTCGTCGCCGTCGCCGAGCTGCCCGCCACCGACGGCACCCGCACCGATGCGCAGGTGGTCGACGCGCAGGCCCGCATCGCCACCGCGCTGCGTGAGGTCGACGGCGTCGTGAGCGTCGTGCCGTTCGGCGTCAGCGACGACAAGGAGACCCTGGCCTTCCAGGTCGTCCCCCGCACCGGGCCCGCCGACGAGGCCACCCCGGCGACCATCGACGGCATCCGCCGGACCGCCGGCCTGCTCGAGCGCCACGACGGCGTCCAGGTGGGGCTCACCGGCCAGACGGTCGCCAACATCGAGATCTCCGAGCGGCTCTCGGGCGCGCTGCCGACCTACCTCGTCGTCGTCGTCGGCCTGTCCCTGCTCATCCTCACCGTGGTGTTCCGCTCGGTCGTCGTGCCGCTCGTGGCCACCGGTGGGTTCCTGCTGACGGTCGTGGCTGCCTTCGGGGCCACGACGGCCGTGCACCAGTGGGGTTGGCTCGGAGGACTGTTCGGCGTGACCCAGCCGGGCCCGCTGCTCAGCTTCATGCCGATCATCCTCATCGGCGTGCTGTTCGGGCTGGCGATGGACTACCAGATGTTCCTCGTCTCCGGCATGCACGAGGCCCGCGCCCACGGCGAGGACTCGCGCACGGCCGTGCGCTCCGGCTTCGTCCACGGCGCCAAGGTCGTCACGGCCGCGGCGATCATCATGACGTCGGTGTTCCTCGGCTTCGCGTTCAGCCACCTCGTGATGGTCCGGCCGATCGGGTTCGGGCTCGCCGTCGGCGTCCTCATCGACGCCTTCCTCGTGCGGATGACCCTCACACCGGCGCTGATGCACCTGCTCGGCGACCGGGCGTGGTACCTGTCGCGCTGGCTCGACCGGCTGCTCCCCGACCTCGACGTCGAGGGTCTGCGGCTCGCCGAGCACTTGGAGGAGCAGGCGGCGGCCGAGCGCGGCACGCGCACCCCGCAGGACACCGAGGACCCGGTGGCCGCGGGCAGCCGCTGACCCCACAGAGGGGGCATCGCACCGGCACAGGAACTGCACAGGGCACCGGCGGAAGGTCGAGGGGTAGCAGCCCCCCGACCGACCGAAGGTGACGACGATGCGCAGCACTCCGAGAGCCCTCCAGCGGGCCAAGGCCTGGACGGCGGCGGCCGTCACGGCGGCCGCCCTCACCACCGGGGTCACGGGCTACCACCTCGCGACCTCGCAGAGCACGACGACGGCGACCGCCTCCACGACGAGCGGCTCGGACGACTCCTCGTCCTCGACGACGTCCGACACGGGCTCGTCCTCGTCGGGCTCGTCCGACTCCTCGAGCGGTTCCGGCTTCTCCTCGTCGGGCACGGTCTCCTCCGGCTCCGGGTCCTCGACGCAGTCGACCACCCACGGGTCCTGAGGACCGCGCCGTGACCACCGCCGACACCCTCCTCGCCCCCGCCGCGACCTCGTTCCCGGCCCTCGGGACGACCGTGCGCCTCGTCGTGACCGACCCGCTCGTGCTCGCCGAGGCCGAGGCCCTCACCCGCGACCACCTCGCCGCCCTCGACCTCGCCGCCTCCCGGTTCCGCCCCGACTCCGAGGTCAGCCGGCTCGCGGACGCGGCCGCCACCGGCCCGGCGAGCGCCCTCGCCTCCCCCGTCCTCGCCGGCTCGCTGCGGGCGGCCCTGCGCGCGGCCCGCATCACCGACGGGCTCGTCGACCCCACCGTGGGCCGTGCCGTGGCCGCCAGCGGCTACGACGCCGACCTCGATGTCGTGCGCGCCCGGGTCGCCCCGGCCCGGCCCGTCGCGGCGGTCCCCGGATGGCGCGCCGTGAGCGTCGACCCGGTGACCGACCGGATCGAGGTCCCGGCCGGCTGCCTCCTCGACCTCGGCTCGACCGCCAAGGCGCACGCGGCCGACGAGATCGCGCGGCACCTGGCGACCCGCCTCCCGGGCGGCTTCCTCGTCGACCTCGGTGGCGACATCGCCCTCTTCGGCACCGCCCCCGACGACGGCTGGCAGGTCGGCGTCGAGGACGAGGGCGGCGCGGTCGTGCAGGTCCTCGCCCTCCGGGCCGGACAGGCCGTCGCCACCAGCTCGACCCGCCGGCGCACCTGGGCCGTGGCCGGCGGGGGCACCCGCCACCACGTCGTCGACCCGCGCACCGGAGCCACCGCCCCCTCCACCTGGGCCCAAGTGACCGTGGTCGGCGCGAACGCGCTCGAGGCCAACGCCGCCTCCACCGCCGCCGTCGTCCTCGGCCCGGACGCCCCCGCGTGGCTCGCCGGGCACGGGCTCGCCGCCCGGCTCGACACCGGTACCGACGTGGTCACGACCCCCGGTTGGCCCGAGGAGGTGACCCCGTGAACGAGGCGCTCTGGTACCTCTCGCGCGGCACCGGCGTCGCGAGCATGGCCCTGCTGACCGCCGTGGTGGTCCTCGGCGCCGTCACGGCCGGCCGGCGCCGCCCGCACGGCGAGTCCGCGACGGTCGTGATGGCCGTGCACCGCTGGCTCTCCCTCGGGATGCTGGCCTTCGTCACCGCGCACGTCGCGACAGCCGTCGCCGAGACCTACGTGAGCATCGACGCCGTGTCCGCCCTCGTCCCGTTCACGAGCGGCTACGAGCGGCTCTGGGTCGGGCTCGGCACCCTGGCCGTCGACCTGCTCGTCGCGGTGGCCGCGACCTCGTGGCTGCGGCACCGCATCCCGGAGCGGGCCTGGCGGGCCGTGCACTGGGCGGGCTACGCCCTGTGGCCGACAGCGCTGGTCCACGGGCTGGCGATGGGCACCTCCGACCAGCCCCTGCTGCGGTTCGTCACCATCGGCTGCGGCGCCGTCGGCGCCGGCGCGGTGGCCTGGCGGCTCCTCGCCCGCCAGCCCGACCGCGACCAGCGGGCCGCCGCCCTCGAGGGGAGCTGGACATGAGCCTCGTCGACGACCTGCACGCCGCCGGCCTGACCGGCCGTGGCGGCGCCGCCTTCAGCACCGCGGTGAAGATCCGCGCCGCCCACGACCACGGCGCCCACCTCGTCGTCAACGCCTGCGACGGCGAGCTCGGGGCGGGCAAGGACGCCTGGGTGGTCGAGCACCACCTCGACGAGCTCGCCCGGGGCGCCGCGCTCGTGGTCGGTGGCCGCAGGGGCCGGCGGTCGGTGCGCTTCGCCGCCCACCGTGGCTCGCGGACCGCCGCCCTGCTCGCCGCCGCCGGCGTCGACCTCCTCGAGGTCCCCGGCCGCTACGTCTCCTCCGAGGAGACCGCGCTCGTCTCGCTCGCCGAGGGCGGCCTCGCGCGCCCCCTCACCAAGCGGCGCCCGGTGGTCACCGGCGGGCAGCACGCGGACGGTCGGCGCATCCCGGCCACCGTGGTCCTCAACGCCGAGACCCTCTGGCGGGTGGCCCAGGTCGAGGCGCACGGCCCGGGGTGGTTCCGCTCCTTCGGGACCGCGGCCGAGCCCGGTCCGCGGCTGGTCACCGTCTCCGGTGCCGTCCTCCGTCCCGGGGTGCTCGAGACCTCGGCGGGCGTGCCGCTCGCCGACCTCCTCGATGCCGCCTCGCCCGCGCCGGCCGCGGCCCACGTCGGCGTCGGCGGGCTGGGAGGCATCCTCCTCACCGTTTCGGACGCTCGTGGGCTGCGTTGGAGCACTGCGGATCTGGCGCACCACGGCGGGTCGGTCGGGCCCGGCGTGCTCGAGGTCCTGGACCCGTCCCGCTGCCCGCTCGACGTCGTCCGCGAGCGCCTGGCGTACGCGGCCGGCGAGAGCGCCGGCCAGTGCGGCCCGTGCATGTTCGGCGTGCCGGCGCTGTCGGCCGCCTGGGACCGCCTCGCCGCCCGCCCGGACGCGGCCTCCCGCGACGAGGTGCGCCGGCACGCGGGCCTGCTGCCCGGGCGCGGCGCCTGCCGCTTCCCCGACGGCGTCGCACGCTTCGCGGCCTCGGCCCTGACCGTGCTCGCCCCGCACCTCGCCGCGCACGCGACGGGGAGCTGCCCCCGACCGGAGGTGGGACACCGTGTCCAGCACGCCTGAGCTGCGCGTCGACCGCGTCGCCTGCACCGGCCACGGCCTGTGCGCCACCCTCCTGCCGGAACGGGTCCACCTCGACGAGTGGGGCTACCCCGTGGTCGAGGACCCGCACCCGGGCCGCGCCGAGGGCGAGCAGGCCGTGACCTTCTGCCCGGCGCGGGCGCTCTACTGGGCCGACCGCGCCTGACGCCGCGGCACCGGCCGGCGGGGCACCCGCCCGCTCGGGTGGGCGATGAGGTCCTGCAGCAGCTGGACGGCCCGCTCGGTCGGCGCCGTCGAGGCGCCGAGCTGCCGGACCACGGCCGAGAGGTGGCGCACCGGAGCGGGCGCCGAGATGTCGACGCGCACGACCGACGCCGGCAGGCTCCGGGCGGCGAGGCCCGGCATCACCGAGACGCCGACGCCGGCCGCGACGAACCCGATCGCCGTGTGGTGGTCCTGGGCCTGCACGGTGAAGCGCGGCCGCAACCCCACTGCGGCACAGGCGGCGACGAGGATGCGGTGCCCCACCGCGCCCGGGAAGTCGTTGCTCACCCAGGTCTCGCCGCGCAGGTCGGTGAGGGCGATCTCGGCCTCCCCGGCGAGCGGGTGGTCGCGCGGCAGCACGGCGACGAACGGGTCCTCGGTGAGGTCGACGCGACGCAGGCCCGCGGCCAGCGGGGTGTCCGGCGGGTCGATGGCCAGGTCGAGGTCGGGGCGGGGGCCGCGCTGCTCGACCTCGTTGAGCCGCAGCTCGAGGACGAGGTCCGGGTACTCGGAGGACAGCCGGCGCACGAGGGCCGGCATCCACGCCGACCCGGCCGAGGCGAAGTACCCGATGGAGAGCCGGCCCGAGCGACCGTCGCGCAGGTCGGAGACCACCTGCTCGAGGCGGTCCCACTGGCTCATCGGCTCGTCGCTCTGGGCGTCGAGGACCAGGGCGGCCTCGGTGGGGACGATGCCCCGGCCGGCGCGCTGGAAGAGGGTCAGCCCCGTCTCGCGCTGGAGCGCCGAGAGGTGCTGGCTGACCGCAGAAGAGGTGAGGCCGAGGTTGTCCGCGGCGGCCTGGACGGAGCCACTCGCGACGACGGACCGGAAGACGGTGATGCGGTGCGGGTCGAGCATCCTTGAATGTTAAGCCACACTGCGGGGTTCTGAAGCGAAGTGACGTTGTGCTGAAGCATTGGGAGGCGGAAGATAGGAGTCATGAACGCCGCATCGCTCTCCGTCCAGAAGGCCCGCGCCCTCGCCTCCTCGCTCCGCACCACCCGCAGCTCCGGCCGCGGCTGGAACGGCACCGTCGACCGTGACCTCGTCCGCGAGGCCAACGAGCTCTACGTCCTCTCGCAGACCTCGCACCACCTCCCGCGTCACATCTGAGCACCCACCGGGGGCCCAGCGGCACGCAGACCGACCCTCACGCCACCACGTGGCGGAGGGTCGTCGTCGTCTCCGGGGAGGCCGCGGCGAGCGCCGCACGCTGCGCGAGGTAGAGCTCGGCGCAGGCGAGCGCGTCGGTGAGCGCCTCGTGCGCGCGGTAGACGGGCAGCCCGTACCGGGCGCGAGCCGCCCACAGCCGCAGGGCGGCCGGGTCGGACGCGGCGTCCCACCCCCCGCCGAGCGCACGCCGCTCCAGCTCGAAGGTGTCGACCACCTCGACCGGCAGGTCCGCGCCCCAGAACCGCTCGCACGCCGCACCGAGGAAGCCGGTCTCGATCCGCGCGAAGTGCGCGAGCAGCACCCGGCCCGCGAGGGCCCCGAGCAGTGCGGCGAGGACGGTCTCCAGCGGTGCGCCGCCGACCAGGGCGTCGTCGGTCAGGCCGTGCACGGTCGCGCTGCGGCCCACCTCGCCCGCGTCGGAGACGATGCCCCCGCCCGCGCCGGCGAGGACGACCCGACCGCCGTCCACCGGCACCCACCCGACCGAGAGCACCCGGTCGTGGCGCGCGTCCAGCCCGGTCGTCTCGATGTCCACGGCGAGCAGGGGCAGCTCGTCGAGCGGGGTGTCGCGCGCCGGGACGGGGCCGTCGAGGAGGTCGTGCAGCGGGCCGGGGGCGCAGCGGCGCAGGGCCCGCTCCCGACGCGCCGGCACGCCGCGCCGCCAGGGCATCACGAGACGATCTGGGTCTGGTACCCCCTCCCGAGCGAGCCCAGCGCCGAGCGGACGATGGCGAAGGCCTCGCGCAGGTGCCGCTTCTCGAAGCTCGACAGCGCGTCCGGGGAGACGAAGTTGTCCGCCGGGCGGCCCGCCCGGACCTGCTCCCACTGGTGACGCAGCCGCACGTAGCCGAGGAACTCGAAGGCGTCGCGCAGGTCGTCGGCGAGCTCGTCGCCGAGGACCCCGGCGGCGTGCGCGGCCCCCAGCCGGGCCCGGGTGTTGACGGCGGGCGACCCCGTGGCCAGCGCGTGCACGCGGGCCAGCTCGACGACGGGCAGGATGCCGCCGCGCTTGACGTCGAGGGTGTCGCGGTGGTCGCCGGCCTTCTCGAGGACGAAGCCGCGGAAGAAGCCGAGCGGCGGTTCGTGGCCGGCCGCCTGCCGGGCGAGGTGGGTGAGGAAGACGCGAGCGTCCGGCGCCACCGACAGGACGTGCTCCTGGAGCCGGGCGTGGAGGGCGGGGTCGCCGTGCACCGGGCGCATGTCCAGGACGATGGAGGAGTGCAGCACCGCGTCGGGCGTCGGCTCGGCGAACCAGACCGACAGCTCGCGGCGCCACTGCGACAGCGGCCGCCGCCACCGGGGGTTGGTGGCCATGACGTCGCCGGGGCACCGGGGGTAGCCGCAGCGGACGAGGCCGGCGGTGACCCAGTCCGCGAGGTCCTCGAACCACGCCAGCCCGGCCTCGTCGACGGCGTCGTCGATGACCAGCGCGGTGTCCTGGTCGGTGGCCAGCGCCTGCTCCAGCCGCGCGCGGGAGCCCAGCGCGACCCAGCAGTACGGCACCGGCGGTGCACCGAGCACGTCCTCGGCGAGGGCGAGGAGCCGCCGCTCGACCGCGTCCCCCACGGCCGTGACGACGCGGCCGATGTCGTCGGCCGAGGCGTCCTGCTCGACGAGCGCGCCCACCACCCTGGGCAGTCGCGAGGCGGCCCGGGCCACGCCCTCGACGTCCGGCTGCTTCGCGACGTCGCCCGCGAGGTAGACCGGGTTGGCCTCCTCGAGGCGCAGCAGGTCGGTCGTCGTGACGACGCCCGCCGGGCGCCCGGCGGCGTCGAGGACCGGCAGGTGGTGGATGTGCCGGCTCGTCATCTCGAGGAGCGCCTCGAAGGCCGGCGACTCGACCGACCCCGTCACCGGGTCCTCCGTCATCACGTCGGTGACCGGCGACCCGGGGTCGACGCCCGCCGCGACGACGCGCGTGCGCAGGTCGCGGTCGGTGAGGATGCCCGCGAGCCGCTGACCGTCCATGACGAGCAGCGAGGAGACGCCCTGGTCGGCCATCACCTCGGCCGCCTCACGGATGCTCGCGGTCGCGACCACGGAGACGACGTCGCGGCCCACCAGCTCGCGCACCGTCGTCGTGAGGACCGCCGTGCCCGAGGTCGGGACCTGCAGCTCGGCGACGGCCCCCCGCATCCGGCTGCGTCGCTGGGCGTCGTAGAACGCGTCGAAGTCCGGGTGCTCCCGGCACAGGGCGTGGAAGTCCTGCTCGGGCAGCAGCAGCGCGAGCGAGTCCTCGATCGCGGTGACCGAGAAGGCGGAGGGGTTGCCCTGCGTGAGCGTGATGGAGCCGAAGGAGGAGCCCTCCCCGCCGCGGTCGACGAGGGTCCCCTGCGCGTCCCGGACGTCGGCGGCGCCGGAGCGCAGCACGTAGAGGTGGTGGTTGTCCTCGCCGCGCGGGATCATCTCCGACCCGCGCCGGAAGTACTCGACGGTCATCCGCACCGGGAGACCGGCGAGCACGTCGGCCGGGAGCCCCGCGAAGGGCTCGTGGCGGCCCAGGAACTCCCGGACCTCGGCCAGCTCCACGTCCGGTGGCATGACCCCATGGTGTCAGCCTGCGCACGAGCCCCACAACAGCGCGCTGACCTGCTGTGATGAGCGGACCGGTGCCATCGGGCACCACCGACGGAGAGAGGGGCACGACATGAGCGAGAACCCCACCGAGGGACCGGCCGACAGCGGCGCCGAGGAGCAGGGCGTCCCGGGCGAGCACGACGGCGGCGCCGACGGCGGCGCGGGCGGCGGCATCGACCCCGAGGGCCCCGCGGACAGCGGTGCCGGTGAGTCGGGCGTGCCCGGCGAGCAGGACGGCGGCGCCGACGGTGGCGCCGAGGGCCCGGCCGACAGCGGTGCCGGCGAGTCCGGCACCCCCGGCGAGCACGACGGCGGCGCGGACGGTGGGGCGGACGCCTCGCAGTGAGCGACTCCGCGACCCGCGAGCCCCCGGTGGGCGACCCCGCCGACCGGGGGGGGGGGGGGGGGGGGGGGGGGGGGGGGGGGGGGGGGGGGG
>NZ_JBNVZV010000004.1:0-257176 GCF_050496545.1 Phycicoccus avicenniae
GGGGATCCCCGGCGGGTTCACACACGTTCGCGGGAGGAGCCGCGGGGTCAGCGGCCCTTCGGGTGCCAGACGGTCTTGGTCTCGAGGAACGCCGTCATCCGCGAGAGGTCCGGAGTGGCCTCGAAGTCGGGCTCGACGGCCTCGGCGCCCGAGCCACCCGGACGCAGCACGCGCTTGAGGTTCTCGGCGGCGGCGAGCTCGAGGTCACCCCACTCGACACCGGCGGCACCCGCGGCGCCCGTGAGGTCGATGGCGTTGACGTCGCGGTGCGACGCCAGCCAAGGGGCCACCTCGGCGGTCCGCCCGGTGACGACGTTGACCACGCCGCCCGGCACGTCCGACGTCGCCAGGCACTCGGCGAGGTCGATCGCCGGCAGCGGCCGGTCCTCTGAGGCGAGCACGACGCAGGTGTTGCCGGACACCACGACCGGCGCGACGACGGACACCAGCCCCAGCAGCGAGGACGCCTGCGGCGCGAGCACCGCGACGACCCCGGTCGGCTCCGGCGCCGAGATGTCGAAGTACGGCCCGGCGACGGGGTTGAGTCCGCCGAGGACCTGCGGGTACTTGTCCGACCAGCCCGCGTACCAGACCCACCGGTCGATGGCCGCCGAGACGACGGCGTCGGCGCGCGCGGGGGTCAGGCCCTCGGAGTCGCGGACGTCCTGGACGAGCTGCGCGCGGCGGCCCTCCATCACCTCGGCGACGCGGTAGAGCACCTGGCCTCGGTTGTACGCGGTGGCGCCGGCCCAGCCCGGCTGGGCCTTGCGGGCGGCGACGACGGCGTCGCGGGCGTCCTTGCGCGAGCCCATCGCGGCGTTCGCGAGGAAGCGCGGCGTCGCCCGCCGACCCGACGGCGCGGCCATCACCTCGTAGGAGCGGCCGCTCTCGGAGCGGGGGAACTTCCCGCCGATGTAGAGCTTGTACGTCTTGCGGACGTCCACGCGGGCGCTCACAGGTCACCACCGGTCTTCACGTAGGCCTCGAGCCCGTGGCGGCCGCCCTCGCGGCCGTACCCGGACTCCTTGTACCCGCCGAACGGCGAGGTGGGGTCGAACTTGTTGAACGTGTTGGCCCACACCACACCGGCGCGCAGCTGGTCGGCCATCCAGAGGATGCGGCTGCCCTTCTCGGTCCAGATGCCGGCCGAGAGCCCGTACGGGGTGTTGTTGGCCTTGGCCACGGCCTCGCCCGGGGTGCGGAAGGTCAGCACCGAGACGACAGGCCCGAAGATCTCCTCCTGGGCGATGCGGTGCGACTGGCTCACCTCGGTGAACACGGTGGGGCGGAACCAGAACCCGGTGCCCGGCAGCTCGCAGCCGGAGTCCCAGCGCTCGGCGCCCTCGGCGGCCCCGGCCGCGGTGAGCTCCTCGATGCGCCGCAGCTGCGCGCGGCTGTTGATCGCGCCGACGTCGGTGTTCTTGTCCATCGGGTCGCCCACGCGCAGGGTGCCGAGGCGGCGCTTCAGGCGGCGCACGACCTCGTCGGCGACGTTCTCCTGCACCAGGATCCGGCTGCCGGCACAGCACACGTGGCCCTGGTTGAAGAAGATGCCGTTGACGATGCCCTCGACGGCCTGGTCGACCGGGGCGTCGTCGAAGATGATGTTCGCGCCCTTGCCGCCGAGCTCGAGCGTGGCCTTCTTGCGGGTGCCGGCGATCGAGCGGGCGATCATCTTGCCGACGTTGGTCGAGCCGGTGAAGGCGAGCTTGTCGATGCCCGGGTGGTCGACGATGGCCTGCCCGGTGGCGCCCGCGCCCGTGACGATGTTGACGACACCCGGGGGCAGCTCGGCCTGCTGGCAGACCTCGGCGAACAGCAGCGCGGTGAGCGGCGTGGTCTCGGCCGGCTTGAGCACCACCGTGTTGCCGCAGGCGAGCGCCGGCGCGATCTTCCACGAGAGCATGAGCAGCGGGAAGTTCCACGGGATGACCTGGCCGACGACCCCGACGGGGCGGGGGTTCTCGCCCAGCGCCGCGTAGCCCAGCTTGTCGGCCCATCCTGCGTGGTAGAAGAAGTGCGCCGCGGCGAGCGGGACGTCGACGTCGCGGCTCTCCTTGATCGGCTTGCCGTTGTCGAGGGTCTCGAGGACGGCGAACTCGCGAGCCCGCTCCTGGAGGATGCGGGCGATCCGGTAGAGGTACTTGCCGCGGTCGGCGCCGCTCATCCGCGACCAGACGCGCGTGTAGGCGCTGCGGGCGGCGCGCACGGCGGCGTCGACGTCGTCGGCGGTCGCCTCGGAGACCTCGGAGAGGACCTCCTCGGTGGCGGGGTTGACCGTCTTGAACGGCTTCCCGCCGGTGGCCTCGACGAACTCGCCGCCGATGAAGAGGCCGTGGCTGCTCGCGATGTCGACGACCGCCCGGGACTCGGGGGCCGGCGCGTACTCGAAGGTGGGCATCGGTGTCCTTGCCGGTTCGGGGTGGGTCAGTAGCCGCTGGGGGCGTCGTCGGCGACGTAGTCGGCGCCGGAGTAGGCGCCGGTCGTCATCTTCTGGCGCTGGAGGACGAGGTCGTTGAGCAGGCTCGAGGCGCCGAAGCGGAACCACTCGTTGGAGAGCCAGTCCTCGCCCGCGACCTCGGACACGGTGACGAGGAACTTGATGGCGTCCTTGCTCGTGCGGATGCCGCCGGCCGGCTTGACGCCGACCTGCTCGCCCGTGGCGTCGCGCCAGTCGCGGACCGCCTCGAGCATCACGAGGGTGACGGGCAGGGTCGCCGCCGGGGAGATCTTGCCGGTGGAGGTCTTGATGAAGTCGCCGCCGGCGAGCATCGAGAGCCACGAGGCGCGGCGGACGTTGTCGTAGGTGACCAGCTCGCCGGTCTCCATGATCACCTTGAGGCGTGCGTCGCCGCAGGCCTCCTTGGTCTCGGCGATCTCGCGGAAGACCGAGAGGTAGTCGCCGGCGAGGAAGGCCCCGCGGTCGATGACCATGTCGATCTCGTCGGCACCGTTCTCGACGGCGTCGCGGGTGTCGGCGAGCTTGACGGCGCGGCTGGCGCGGCCGCTGGGGAACGCGGTGGCCACGGCGGCGATGTTGACGGCGCGGTCGCCGATCACCTCGCGGGCGAACGGCACCATGTCGCCGTAGACGCAGACGGCGGCCGGGCTCGGGGTCGACAGGTCGCTGGGGTCCGGGACGAGCGCGCGGGTGGCCAGGCCGCGGACCTTGCCCGGGGTGTCGGCACCCTCGAGGGTCGTCAGGTCGATCATCGAGATGGCGGTGTCGATGGCCCACGCCTTGCTCGTCGTCTTGATCGAGCGGGTGGACAGGGCCGCGGCGCGGGCCTCGCAGCCGACCTGGTCCACCCCGGGCAGGCCGTGCAGCCAGCCGGTGAGGGCGGAGTTCGTCAGGCGGGACACCCCGAGGATGTCGCGGGCGCGCGCCGTGGGGTCGAGGTCGGTCGCGGTGCTCACCCCGAGAGTGTACGGGGGTCGCGGGGGCCTCCCCGACCCCGGAGCGGGCACCTCCGGACGACGCGGTCGGGGCCCTGTCGTCAGGTCTCGCCAGTCCGACCCCCGTCAGGTGCAGGTGAGCACCAGGGGGTGGACGAGCATGTCGTCACCCGCCGTGGCGCCGCCCGACGGCGTGCTCACGACCGTGCGGACCGCGAGGTTGACCGTGCCCGTCGTCGTGGCGACGTGGACGGCCGTCCTCGAGCCGACGTTGTGGTTGGCCCCCGAGTTGACACTCAGGACGGCGGTGTCGACCAGGGCGAGACCGGTCAGGGGGACGCCGGCCACGTCGAGGTAGGTGCGCATCGGCTGGGCGTTGGTGACGTAGGCGCGGTAGCTGAGGACGAAGGTGTAGATCGTCCCCGTGACCACGGAGACCGAGGTCGTCGCGGTCGCGGTGAACGTGGTGCCCCGCGCGGCGTCGAGGGTCTGCTCGAACGTCCCTCCGCTGAACGAGGCGGCCCCGCTGCCGGAGACGCTCGTGCCGCTCGTCGTGAGCCGCCAGGCAGGGTCGGCGAAGGCGGGGATGACCGGGCAGAGGGAGGCGGCCACGGCGGGTGCGGCGGCGCCGACCGCGATGACCGGGACGGCCCAGGCCGCTCCCGCCGCGACCGCCCTCCGGCCGACGGGCCGGCGGGCCGGCGGGCGGGATCGGTCGGACCGGTGCCGTCCTGCGAGGTCACCGATCCACCATAACCGCAGGTCAGGGGCGGGTGGCGACCTCGAGCTCGGCCTTCAGGGCGGCCAGCCGGGTGGCCGCGCGCGAGCGGGCGCCGGCGAGGTCGTCGTCGCTGACCGGCTCGATCACCTCGAGGTAGACCTTGAGCTTGGGCTCGGTGCCGGACGGGCGGACGATGACGCGCGAGTCGTCGACGAGGTACCAGCGCAGCCCCTCGGTCGGCGGCAGGCCGCCGTCACCGCGGGCGAGGTCGTCGATGCGCGCCACCTCGACGCCGGCCACCGACGTCGGCGGCTCGGCCCGAAGCCGGTCCATCACGCGGCCGATGAGGGAGAGGTCCTCGACCCGCACCGACAGCGCGTCCGTGGCGTGCACGCCGTGCTCGCGGGCGAGGTCGTCGAGCCGGTCGACGAGGCCGCGCCCCTCGGCCCTGAGCGTGGCGGCGAGCTCGGCGACCACCAGCGCCGCCGAGACCCCGTCCTTGTCGCGGACGTGCCCGGGGTCGACGCAGTACCCGAGCGCCTCCTCGTACCCGTACCGCAGGCCGGGCACGCGCCCGATCCACTTGAAGCCGGTCAGCGTCTCCTCGTGGCGCACGCCGGCGGCGCGGCACATCGTCGCGAGCAAGCGTGAGGAGACGATGGAGTTCGCGAACACGGCCTCGGGAGAGTCCTGCTCGACCCCCTGAGCGAGCACGTGGGACCCGAGCAGCGCACCGACCTCGTCGCCGCGCAGCATCCGCCACCCCCCGGGACCGGGCACCGCCACGGCGCAGCGGTCGGCATCGGGGTCGTTGGCGACGACGACGTCGGGCGAGGTCTGCTCGGCGAGCTCGAGGGCGGCGTCCATCGCGCCGGGCTCCTCGGGGTTCGGGAAGGAGACCGTGGGGAACATCGGGTCGGGCTCGGCCTGGGAGGCGACCGGGAGGGGAGCGGCGTACCCCGCCGCCACGAAGGCGCGCTGCACCGTCTCGGACCCGACGCCGTGCAGCGCCGTGTGCACGACGGTGAGGTCGCGGGGGCTGTCGGGGGAGACGACCGTGACGACGTCGGCGAGGTAGGCCTCGAGCACGTCGTCGCCGAGGGTGTCCCAGCCGTCCTCGGCGCGCGGCACCGACGCCACGGACTCGACCCGGGCGATCTCGGCCGCGATGAGCCCGTCGACCGGCGGCACGATCTGCGAGCCGTCGCCGACGTAGACCTTGTACCCGTTGTCCTGCGGCGGGTTGTGCGACGCCGTGACCATGACGCCGGCGTCGGCGCCGAGATGGCGGATCGCGTACGCCAGCACCGGCGTCGGCAGCGGTCGGGGGAGGACGACGGCCCGCCCGCCCATCCCGGTGACGACCGCGCAGGTGTCGTGGGCGAAGACGTCGGAGTTGGTGCGCGCGTCGAAGCCGACGACGACGAACGGCTCGTCGGCGACCGTGCGCAGGTACGCCGTGAGCCCGGCCGCGGCCCGGATGACGACGGCGCGGTTCATCCGGTTCGGCCCGCCGCCGAGCTTCCCGCGCAGGCCCGCGGTGCCGAACTCGAGCATCCCCGACATCGCGTCGGCGAGCTCGTCGCGGGCGGCGTCGTCCCCGGCGTCGGCGCGCTCGGCGAGTCCCTCGAGCTCGGCGCGGGTGACGGGGTCGGGGTCGTCGGCGGCCCAGGCGCGGGCCGCGGCGAGGAGGGCGTCGAGGTCGGTCGTCGTGCTCACGGCGGCCGTCCTCAGATGCGGCCGACGACGTCGGCGAGGAGGCGCCCGCAGCGCTCGGCCGCGGCCTGCCCGGCCTCGAGGACCTCCTCGTGGCTCAGCGGCGTCTCGCTGATGCCGGCCGCCGCGTTCGTCACGAGCGAGACGCCGAGCACCTCGAGGCCGCTCTGGCGGGCCGCGATGGCCTCGAGCGAGGTCGACATCCCGACGAGGTCGCCGCCGAGCACCTTGGCCATCCGCACCTCGGCCGGGGTCTCGTAGTGCGGCCCGCGGAACTGGACGTAGACGCCCTCGTCGAGGGTCGGGTCGACCTCGCGGGCCAGGCCGCGCAGTCGGGGGGAGTACAGGTCGGTGAGGTCGACGAAGGTCGCGCCCTCGATGGGGGAGTGCGCGGTGAGGTTGATGTGGTCGCTGATGAGCACCGGGGTGCCGGGCGCCCAGTCGGGGTTCAGCCCCCCGCAGCCGTTGGTGATGACGATCGTCGAGCAGCCCGCGGCGGCGGCGGTGCGCACGCCGTGGACGACGGCCCGCACGCCGCGGCCCTCGTAGAAGTGGGTGCGGGTGCCGTAGACGAGCGCGCGACGCCCGGTGTCGCCGATCGCGACCGAGCGCATCGAGCCGCTGTGCCCGGCGACGGCGGCCTTGCCGAACCCGGGGACGTCGGTGTTCTCGATGGTCGTCACGGTCTCGCCGATGAGGTCGCCCGCCTGGCCCCAGCCGCTGCCGAGCACGAGCGCGACGTCGTGGCGCTCCACCCCCGTGCGCTCGCGGATGACGGCGGCGGCGGCCTCGGCGACCGCGAACGGGTCGGTGCTCGGGTCGGACAGGTCGTGGGCGGCGGCGGTGTCGGTCACCGGGGCAGCGTAGCGACGGCCGCGGGCGGCGCGCACCGCCCCCGGCTCCGTCACCTCTCGCGCACGTGCGGAGTCATCGCTGTCGGTCCCGGACGCGACAGCGATAACCCGGCACGTGCGAGGTGGGAGCCGATCGGGAGGAGACTTGCGGATGCAAGTTGCATGTGCAAGTCTTGCGGCATGGCCAGCCTCGCCCACGAGCTCCACGTCCTCGTCGCCCTGATGGACCGGCGCGCCGAGACCCTGCTCGCCCGCTCGGGCATCGGCCTGACCTACCGCCGCTACCTCGCCGTCCTCACCGTCTCCCGGCTCGACCGCCCCACCCAGCGCGAGCTCGCCGACGCCCTCGGCACGAGCGAGGCCGCGACGAGCCGGATGGTCGCCGGGCTCGCCGCCGACGGGTTCCTCGAGGTAGGCCGCGCGCACGGCAACCGCCGCGAGCTCGCCCTCACCCCCGAGGGCGTCACCCGCCTCAGGGCCTCGAGCGAGGTCCTCGGGGACCGCTTCGACGACGCCGTCCGGGCGGTCGGGGCCGACCCCGACCACCTCCTCCACGTCGTCACCACCATCTCCACCGCCCTCCGGAAGGACTGACCGTGCACGCCTGGACCCTCCTGCTCACCTCCCACGTGGCCGCCGCACTCGTCTCGGTCGGCCTCGGTGTCGTCCAGCTCTCGCGCCGCAAGGGCGATGCCCGCCACCGTCACCTCGGCCGCGTGTGGGTCGGCCTCATGTTGTGGACCGCGCTCTCCTCGTTCTGGATCCGGCACCTGCGCGACGGTGCCTTCAGCTGGCTGCACATCCTCAGCCTCGTCACGCTCGTCACCGTCACGCTCGGCGTCCTCGCCATCCGCCGCGGCGACGTCCGCTCCCACCAGGGCAACATGATCGGCAGCTGGATCGGGTCGGCCGTGGCGATGGTCTTCGCCGTCGCGGTGCCGAAGCGGATGATCCCGACCTTCGCCGTGGACCAGCCCCTCGGAGCGGTGACCGCGCTGCTCGTGCTCGCCGCCGTCACCGCCGCGCTCGTCGTCGTGGGGGACCGGCTGGCCCGCCGGGCCACCCCGGCGCCCGCGGTCAGCGCGCCGTGAGGACCTCGACCCCGTCCTCGGTGATGGCGACCGTGTGCTCGCTGTGCGCAGTGAGGCACCCGGTGGCGCTGCGCAGCGTCCAGCCGTCGGCATCGGTGACGAGCTCGTCGGTGTCGGCCATCACCCACGGCTCGATGGCGATGAGCAGCCCGGGCCGCAGCCGGTAGCCGCGGCCGGGCCGGCCGGTGTTCGAGACGTGCGGGTCCTGGTGCATCGTCGAGCCGACGCCGTGCCCGCCGAACTGCGTGTTGACCGAGTAGCCGGCGCCGGTGAGCACCGAGCCGATGGCGTGCGAGACGTCCCCGAGGTGCACGCCCGGCCCGGCGACGGCGATGGCCGCGGCGAGCGCCTCCTCGGTGACGTCGACGAGGGCCTGCGCGCCGGCCGGCCGGGCGTCCCCGACGACGAGGCTCAGGGCCGAGTCGGCGACGATGCCGCCGACCGACAGGGCGAGGTCGAGCGAGAGCAGGTCGCCGTCGGCGAGCACGCGGTCGTGCGGGAGGCCGTGCAGCACGGCGTCGTTCACCGACGTGCAGATGTGGTGCCCGAACGGCCCGCGCCCGAAGCTCGGGGCGTAGTCGACGTAGGACGAGACCGCCCCCGCCGCCTCGATCATCTCCCGAGCCCAGCGGTCGACCTCGAGCAGGTTGGTGCCGGGGGCCACCCGCCCCTGCAGGGTCCGCAGGATGTCGGCGACGAGCGCGCCGGCCTCGCGGCCACGGGCGAGCTCGGAGGGCCCCAGGATCTCGATCATGGGGCCATCCTCTCCCGAGGGGCCGGGTCAGTCGGCGGCGACCGCCAGCGCGGCGTCGCCGCGCGAGCCGAGCACGACCGGGTCGCCGGGGCGGTAGCGCGTGACGTCGGTGTTCGGCACCTGCACCGTGACGAGCTCGTCGTCGGTGGTCCGGGCGATGACCCGCCCGTGGCCGCCGAGGAAGCTCGCGCTGACGACCGAGGCGTTGCCGGCCGTCCCGCCCTCGGCCGGGGCCACGGTGACCCCCTCCGGCCGCACGAGGACGACCACGTCCGGCCCGGTCGCCGAGCCGTCGAGCAACGGCACGCTGCCGCCGAGGACGTGGGCGCGCCCGCCCTCGACGCGCGCCCGCATCCGGTTGGTCAGCCCGACGAAGTCGGCGACGAACGGGGTGCGCGGCGAGGTGTACAGCTCGGCGGGGGCGGCGAGCTGCTCGAGCCGCCCGACCGACATCACCCCGACCCGGTCGGCGACGGCGAGCGCCTCCTCCTGGTCGTGGGTGACGAAGAGCGTCGTCGTGCCGACCTCGAGCTGGATGCGCCGGATCTCGTCACGCAGCTGCGTGCGCACCTTGGCGTCGAGGGCCGACAGCGGCTCGTCGAGCAGCAGCACCTGGGGCTCGATGGCCAGCGCCCGCGCCAGGGCGACGCGCTGCTGCTGGCCGCCGGACATCTGGTGGGCGTACTTGTCGGCGTGCTGCGCCAGCCCCACGAGCTCGAGCATCTCGGCGGCGCGGGCGCGCCGTGCCGCCTTGTCACGGCCCCGGAGCTCGAGGCCGAACTCGACGTTCTGCCGGGCGGTCATGTGCGGGAAGAGGCTGTAGGCCTGGAAGACCATCCCCATGTCGCGCCTGTTCGTCGGGACTCCGGTGACGTCCCGACCGCCGACCTCGATGGTCCCGGAGTCGGGGTCCTCGAGGCCCGCCAGGCAGCGCAGCGCGGTGGTCTTGCCGCAGCCCGACGGCCCGAGCAGCGCGACGAGCTCGCCGGGCTCGAGGTGCAGCGTCAGCCCGTCGAGCGCGGCGACGCCCCCGTAGACGCGACGCAGGTCGGTCAGCTGGACGGGCGTGCCCTGCGCGGTGGCGGTGGCGCTCATGCGGTCGGCTCCTTGCGGCGACGGAGGCGGGAGAACGGGGAGGTGCCGGCCCGACCGCTGCCGACGAACGACATCGCGAAGAGGACGACGAAGGCGAAGACGAGCGAGGCGAGCCCGACGGCGACCGAGATCTTCGCGTCGGACTTGCCGAGCTCGTACATCGCCACCTGGAGGTTCTTCTTGGAGAACAGGTTCGCGATGGTGAACTCCCCGAGCACGAGCGCCACGGAGAGGAACGAGGCCGACAGGACGGCGGTGCGCAGGTTGGGCAGGATGACCCGCCACATCACGGTGGTCCACGAGGCGCCGAGGGAGCGGGCGGCCTCGGCGAGGGTGCGCACGTCGATGGCGCGCAGCCCGGCGTCGAGCGCCCGGTACGCGTACGGCAGGACGAGGACGACGTAGGCGAGCCCGAGCCACAGCGTGGAGTCGCCGAGCAGGTAGTACACCCACGCGTAGACCGGCGTGAGCCCGACGACGAGGACGATGGCCGGCACCGTGAGCGGCAGCAGGCAGACGAACTCGACGGTGCGGGAGAGACCGGGAAGCCGCAGCCGCACCCACGTCATCGTCGGGACGAGGAGCACGAGCATGACGACGGGCGTGACGACCGCCAGCCCGACGGACGCGAGGAAGCCCTCGCGCAGCGCCGGGTAGTCGGTGGAGATCCGGCTGACGTCGGCGAGCGTGCGCCACGTCTCCAGGGTCCGGCCCTGTCCGCCGGGCCCCTGGGTGGTGAAGTCGAGCATGCCGAGCAGCGGCAGGACGAAGAAGAGCAGGACGACGGTGAGGACGGCCCAGCGCAGCAGGGCCTGCTTGCGCCGGAACCGGGCCCGCTGCCCGCTCATCGCTGCATCCAGCGGCTGGACCGCTTGTCGAGCCACGCGTACAGCGCCATGGCGACCGCGACGACGACGACCATGGCCAGCGCCATGGCCTTGCCGAGGTTCTCCTGGCCGAGGATGACCTCGGAGGTGAAGGTGCTGCCGATCTGCAGCGGGATGAGCGGCGAGCCCTGCGACACCAGCGCCTTGGCGGTCGCGTACGCGGAGAACGCGTTCGTGAAGAGCAGCAGCGTCGCGCCGACGAACGAGGGGAGCAGGATCGGCGCCGCGACCCGGCGCCAGTACGTCCACGTCGTGCCGCCCAGGGTCTCGGTGGCCTCGCGCCACTGCGGGCGCAGCCCCTCGACCGCGGGGAGGAAGACGATGAGCATCAGCGGGATCTGGAAGTACAGGTAGACGAGCATCAGGCCGCTGTCCCACTCGTAGAGCCAGAAGCCGGTGCCCGTGCTGATGCCGACCTTGCCGAGCAGCACGGTGAGCAGGCCGGTGCTGCCGAAGGAGGCGATGAACGCGAACGCCAGTGCGACACCACCGAACTGGGCGAGCACGCCGCACAGCGAGGTGAAGAAGCGCTTGGTGACCGACCCCTCCCGAGCGGTGCTCACCGCGTACGCCAGGAGGCCGCCGATGACCGCCCCGCCGAGCGAGGTGACCGCCGACAGGACCAGCGACTGCACCAGGCCGCGGACCACGGACGGCGAGGTGAGGCCCTCGAGGTTGCCGAGGGTGAACCGGTTCGAGCCGTCCAGGAAGGCGCCGATGACGACGACGAGCGTCGGGATCAGCAGGAAGACGGTCGTGTACGCGAAGAACGGCACGACCCCCGCGAGGGCGCCGGACGGCCGCAGCCGTCGCAGCGCCCCCGTGGGGGCAGCGGTCGCCGTGTCAGCCAACCGCGTTGGCCCAGTTGTCGGCCAGGTACTTCTTGCCGCTGTCGGAGTCGGCCTGGGTCGGGACGACCGGGGTGCCCTCGACGGCCGGCAGCGCCGCCGCGGCCGCCTTGTCGAGCGTGCCGGCCTTCTCCATCGCGTCGAAGCGGACCGGTCGGGCGCCGCCCTTGAGCCAGAGGTTCTGGCCCTCGTCGCTGTAGAGGAACTCCTGCCACAGGCGCGCGGCGGCCGGGTGCGGGGCGTCGGCGTTGACGGCCTGGTAGTAGTAGCCGGCGACGACGGCCTCCTTCGGCACGACGACCTTCCAGGTCGGCAGCTTGGCCGAGTACGCGGCGTTCAGGTAGTCCCAGTCGATGACGAGCGGGGTCTGCCCGGACTCCACGGTCGCGGCGGTCGGGTCGACCGGCAGGAAGTTGCCGGCGGACTTGAGCTGCTTGAAGAAGTCGACGCCCTTGGTGAGGTCACCGGCGCTGCCGCCCTCGGCGATCGAGACCATCTGCACGCCCGCGAACGCGGCGCCGGCCTCGGTGGGGTTGCCGTTGAGGGCGACCTTGCCCTTGTAGTCGGCCTTCAGGAGGTCCTTGACGCTCGTCGGGGCGGGCACCTTGGCCGAGTCGTAGCCGATGCTCATGTAGCCGCCGTAGTCGTTGACCCAGGTGCCGTCGGCGTCCTTGAAGTCGGCGGGGATGTCGTCGAAGGTCGCGACCTTGTACTTGGCGAACATGTCGGTGTTGGCCAGGGCGACGGCGGCACCGAGGTCGAAGACGTCCGGCGCGCCGGACTGGCCCTTGAGCCGCTTGGCGGTGGCGATCTCGTCGGCGCTGCTGGCGTCCGGCTGGTCGCTCGTGACCTTGATGTCGGGGTACTTGGCCTGGAAGGCCTTGATGACCTCGCCGTAGTTGGCCCAGTCCGGGGGCAGGGCGATGACGTTGAGCGCGCCCTCCTTCTTCGCGGCGGCCTCGAGGGCGTCCATCCCGCCGAGCTCCTCGGCGGAGGTGGCCGTCTTGGCCGAGGACCCGCCGCCCGAGGCGGTGTCGCCGGACCCGGACTCGGTGGGCGGGGAGCAGGCGACGAGGGCGAGAGCGGTCAGGCCGGCGGCGGCGAGCACACCGGCCCGGCTGCCGAGGGGACGGGACATGTGGACCTCCTCGAGAGGGACGGCGAGAGCGCCGGGGACCGGTCGACGGTCCCGCTCGCACCCTAGGCGCACACATAGTGGTTCGGAAAGGGACCATTGCCACTTCGTCGTGCCGGGTGGCCGGATCGTGACCTGCGCCGGGGTGGTTGGATGGGGGCCGTGAGCGCGCGGTCGAGCAGAGTCGTCATCCTCGGCGGGGGCCCCGGTGGCTACGAGGCCGCCCTCGTCGGGGCCCACCTGGGGGCCGACGTCACCGTCGTCGAGCGCACCGGCATCGGGGGAGCGGCCGTTCTCACCGACTGCGTCCCGAGCAAGGCCCTCATCTCGACCGCCGACTACATGAGCGGCTTCGAGACCGTCGCCGACCTCGGCGTCCACCTCGAGGACCACGAGGGCGACGAGGTCACCGACGCCGTCGCCGACCTCCCCGAGGTCAACCGCCGCGTCGTCGCCCTGGCCCGGGCCCAGAGCCGCGACATCCGGACCCGCCTCGGCGAGGTGGGGGTACGGGTCGTCGACGGGGCCGGCTCGCTGACCTCCCCGACGTCCGTGCGGGTCGAGGGCGAGGACGGCACCGAGGAGCTGGGCGCCGACGTCGTCCTCGTCGCCACCGGCGCGGCACCGCGCGTGATGGACACCGCCGTCCCCGACGGCGAGCGCATCCTCACCTGGCAGCAGATCTACGACCTGCGCGAGCTGCCCGAGCGGCTGGTCGTCGTCGGGTCCGGCGTCACCGGCGCCGAGCTCGCCCAGGCCTACCTCGGGCTCGGCTCCGAGGTCGTCCTCGTCTCCTCGCGCGACCGCGTGCTCCCCGGGGAGGACCCCGACGCCGCCACCGTCATCGAGGACGTCTTCCGCAAGCGCGGCATGGAGGTGCTCGGGCGCTCGCGGATGGCCTCGGTCGAGCGCACGTCCGACGGCGTGCTCGTCCGGCTCGTCGACGGCCGCGAGGTGACCGGCAGCCACGCGCTGCTCGCCGTCGGGTCCGTGCCGCTGACCCACGGCATCGGCCTCGAGGAGGTCGGCGTCGACCTCCTGCCCTCCGGCCACGTCGCCGTCGACCGCGTCTCGCGCACCTCGGTGCGCGGTGTCTACGCCGCCGGCGACTGCACCGGCGTGCTCCCGCTGGCCTCCGTGGCCGCGATGCAGGGCCGCATCGCGATGTCGCACGCGCTCGGCGACGCCGTGGCGCCGCTCAACCTGGGCGTCGTCTCGGCGAACATCTTCACCGACCCCGAGATCGCGACCGTCGGCATCACCCAGAAGGACGTCGACGAGGACCGCGTCGACGCCGAGGTGCTGATGCTGCCGCTGGCGCGCAACCCGCGCGCGAAGATGCTCGGCATCACCGACGGCTTCGTGAAGCTGTTCGCGCAGAAGGGCTCCGGGGCGGTCGTCGGGGGAGTGGTCGTCGCGCCGCGGGCCTCCGAGCTGATCTTCCCGGTCACGCTCGCCGTGCAGCACCGGCTCAACGTGGACCAGGTGGCCTCGACGTTCACCGTCTACCCCTCGCTCTCGGGGTCGGTCGCCGAGGCCGCGCGCCGGCTGCACCCGATCGCCTGACACCGCGGGCCCCGTCGGGAACTCTGCACGGGCAGGATGGGTTGACCTGTCAGACACCCCATCCGAGGAGGACGACATGGCCAAGGGTCGCGCCGCGGCGCTCATCGCCGCCGTCACGAAGGTCAAGGACTACGCCCGCAACAACCCGCAGAAGGCCGACGAGGCCATCGGGAAGGTCGAGGGCTTCGTGCGCTCGAAGGCCGGGCCGCAGCACGCCGACAAGGTCGGCAAGGGCAGCGACGCCGTGCGCAAGGGCCTCGGCCTTCCGCCCCAGGGCGGTGCCGCAGGCCCCGGCGTGACCGGCGGTGGCCAGGTTCCCCCGCCGCCCCCGCCGTCCTCCGGCCCCACGCACTGAGCGGCCCGCGGTGAGCATCGAGCCGGGTCCGGAGCACCCGGACCTCCCCGACGAGGACCTACCGGGCGCTCCCGAGGTCCCCGACCCCGTCGACCCCGACGCGCCGGACACCCTCGACCCCGACCCCGTGGAGCCGTGGCACCCGCACGACCCGGCCGACCCGTCGCCGGTGGCGCCCAACCCGGCGCCGGGCACGGGGGACGACCCGCAGCCCCGCCGCGACCTGGGCTAGGTCAGGCGTCGGCGGGGGCCTCGGCGTCGGGCGCGTCCGTGATGTCGCAGATGACGGCGCCGTTGGTGACGGTGGCGCCGACCTCGGCCTTCAGCCCGGTCACGACGCCGGCCTTGTGCGCGGTGATCGGCTGCTCCATCTTCATCGCCTCGAGGACGACGACCTGGTCGCCCGCGGCGACGGTGGCGCCCTCCTCGACGCTGACCTTGACGATCGTGCCCTGCATCGGCGCGGTGAGGGAGTCGCCGGACGCCGCAGCGCCACCGGACCCGCCACCGGAGCGGCGCGGGGCCTTCTTGCGCGCGCCGCCGGTGTGACCGCCGCCGCCACCGCCGAAGGAGAGGCCGCCGGGCACGGAGACCTCGAGGCGCTTGCCGCCGACCTCGACGACGACCGTCTGGCGCTCCTGCGCCTCCGGGGCGTCGGCGCTCGGGCCGGCGTAGGCCTCGATGTCGTTGTCGAACTCGGTCTCGATCCACCGGGTGTGCACGGTGAACGCCTCGTCGGGGTCCGCCGGGGCGAACGCGGGGTCGGCGACGACCTTGCGGTGGAACGGGACGACGGTGGGCATGCCCTCGATGACGAGCTCGGCGAGGGCGCGGCGCGAGCGCTCGAGCGCCTGCTGCCGGGTGCGCCCGGTGACGACGAGCTTGGCGATCATCGAGTCGAACGCGCCGGCGACGGTGTCGCCCTCGACCATGCCGGAGTCCCAGCGCACGCCGGGGCCCTGCGGCACGACGAGCGTGCTGACCGTGCCGGGGGCCGGGAGGAAGTTCCGGCCGGCGTCCTCGCCGTTGATGCGGAACTCGATGGAGTGCGCGTGCGGCTCGGGGTCCGGGTAGTCCAGCGCCTCGCCGTTCGCGATGCGGAACTGCTCGCGGACGAGGTCGATGCCGGTGACCTCCTCGGAGACCGAGTGCTCGACCTGGAGGCGGGTGTTGACCTCGAGGAAGCTGATGTCCCCCTGCGGCCCGACGAGGAACTCGCAGGTGCCGGCGCCGACGTAGCCGGCCTTGCGGAGGATCTCCTTGGACGCGCGCAGCAGCTCGGTGTGCTGCTCCTCGGTGAGGAACGGCGCGGGCGCCTCCTCGACGAGCTTCTGGTTGCGGCGCTGGAGCGAGCAGTCGCGGGTGGAGACGACGACGACGTTGCCGTGCTGGTCGGCGAGGCACTGGGTCTCGACGTGGCGCGGGTGGTCGAGGAAGCGCTCGACGAAGCACTCGCCGCGGCCGAAGGCGGTGACGGCCTCGCGGACGGCGGAGTCGAAGAGCTCGGGGATCTCCTCGAGGGTGCGGGCGACCTTGAGGCCGCGGCCGCCGCCGCCGTAGGCCGCCTTGATGGCGACCGGGAGGCCGTGCTCCTGCGCGAAGGCGACGACCTCGTCGGGGCCCTCGACGGGGTCCTTGGTGCCGGGGACGAGCGGCGCGTCGGCGGCCAGGGCGATGTGCCGCGCCTTGACCTTGTCGCCGAGGGAGTCGATGGCCTCGGGGCCGGGACCGATCCAGATGAGGCCGGCGTCGATGACCTTCTGGGCGAAGTCGGCGTTCTCGGCGAGGAACCCGTAGCCGGGGTGCACGGCGTCGGCACCGGCGGCCTTCGCGACCTCGATGAGCTTGTCCTGCAGGAGGTAGGACTCGCCGGGCGTGCTGCCACCGAGGGCGTGCGCCTCGTCGGCGACCTTGACGTGGAGGGCGTCGCGGTCGGGGTCGGCGTACACGGCCACGGACGCGATGCCCGAGTCCTTGCAGGCGCGGGCGATGCGCACGGCGATCTCGCCCCGGTTCGCGATGAGGACCTTGCTGATCGGCATGTCTCGGACTCTAGCGCTCCGCCGCGCGGGGGGTCGGGCGGCTCGGGCGAGGGCTCCCTCACACCCCGAGCGACACGGTGAGTCGTCCGAGCAGCCGGGCTGCCGCTCCCGACCGGCCGGGTCCGGGCCGTGCCGCACGACGGATGCGACCGGGATCCGGGGAGGCACGGTGTGCGGCGCACGCCCGGCCCGCATCCGCACGTGCAGCGGGGCCGCCACGGCCCCTCACGGCTCGTGGCGGCCCCGCGGTCGGGGGACCCGCGTCAGCAGGTCGACTTGTAGGCCGCCTGGCCACCCTCACCGGACAGGTTGTCCTTGGTGATGATGGAGAAGCCGGTCTGGATCGTCTTCTCGACGGACTTGCCGGTCAGGGCGGCGACGGCCTGCTCGACACCGTCGGTGCCGATCGTGCTCGGCTGCTGCGCGACGAGCGCCTGCACGGTGCCGTCCTCGAGGGCCTTGATCTGGTTCGGGCCCGCGTCGAAGCCGACGATGGTCAGGCCCTTGGCGCCGGCCTGCCGGACACCGGTGGCCGAGCCCTCGGCCGAGAACAGGTTCGTCGCGAAGATGCCGACGATGTCGGGGTCCTTCTGCAGCGCCGAGGAGACCAGGTTGGCCGCCGTCGCCGGGTCGTTGTGGCTGTACTGGACGCCGAGGTACTGGAAAGCGCTGTCCGCCTTCGTGGCGTCCTCGAAGCCCTTGACGCGGGCGTCGACCGTCGAGACACCGGGGTCGGTAGAGATGACGAGCACCTTGCCGCCCTGCGGCTTGGCGGCCTTGATGGCGTCGAAGGCGGCCTTCCCGCCGCCGACGTTGTCCGAGCTGATCTCGGAGACGGCGAAGGACGGGTCGTTGACGGTGGTGTCGACGAGGACGACCTTGATGCCGGCCGCGGCGGCCTGCTGCAGCGGGGCCTGCATCGCCTGGACGTCGGTCGGTGCGACCAGCAGCGCGGCCGGCTTCGAGGCGGTGACCGAGTCGACGATCGGCTTCTGGAGGGTCGGGTCGAACTTCTGCGGACCCTGCGTGGTCACCGTGTAGCCGAGCTCCTTGGCCTTGGCCTCGATGCCGCACTGCATGGTGATGTAGAACTCGTCGCCGGCGACGCCCTGGACGAAGGCGATGTTCTTGTTGTCGTTGCCACCGCCACCGGAGCCGGCCGAGGAGTCGGACGTCGGTGCGCCGGTGGAGCAGGCCGCGAGGGCGAGGACTGCTCCGAGTCCGGCTGCGGTGAGCCTGAGGGTGCTTCGCATGGGTCGTGCCTTTCTCATGGGGTGACTTCGTTGTCGGGTACTGCTGTTCGAGAGACCGTCAGCCTCCGCGCACCGCGGCGGCGCGGCGGTGCTGGTCGACGTAGACGGCGGTGATGAGGATGGAACCCACGGCGACCGTCTGCCAGTACGGGGAGACGCCGACGATGACGAACCCGGACTGGAGGACCGCCGGGATGAAGAGGCCGACCATCGAGCCGAACATCGAGCCCTGGCCGCCGAAGATGGACGTGCCGCCGATGACGACCGCCGCGATGACGTTGAGGTTGGTGAGGGACTGGCCGGCGATCGTCGTCGTCCCGTACTGGGCGAGCGAGAGGATGCCGGCGATGCCGGCGAGGAAGCCGGACAGCGCGTAGATCTGGACGAGCTTGCGGTCGACGTTGATGCCGACCCGGCGCGCCGAGGTCTCGTTGGACCCGATGGCGTAGGTGTACCGGCCGAACCGGGTGCGGTGCAGCATGATCCCGCCGATGACGACGATGACCAGCGCGATGATGGTGATCGCGGGGATGCCCGCCAGCCGGCCGTAGCCGATGTTGTCCTGGAGCACCTGCGGGGCCGAGCGGATGTCGAGGCCGCCGGTGAGGATCTGTGCCACGCCGAGCGCCACCGAGAGCGTGCCGAGGGTGACGATGAGCGGCGGCACCTTGGCGCGGGCGACGAGGAAGCCGTTGAGCGCCCCCCAGAAGACGCCGACGACGACGGCGAGGACGAGGCCGATCAGCGCGGTCGACCACCCGGTGTCGCCCATCGACTCCATGACCTTGGCCGAGACCACCGAGGAGACGACGAGCACCGAGCCGACGGACAGGTCGATGCCGGAGGTGATGATGACGAAGGTCATCCCGACGGCGAGCACGGCCCAGATGGACACGTTCTGCGCGATGTTCGTCAGGTTGCCCGTCGTGAGGAACGTGCTCGGCGAGAGCACGCCGAACACCGCGACGATGACGACGAGGACGCCGAGGATCCACACCGACTGCATGCTCTTGACGCGCTCGGCGAGGCTGCCGTGGCTCGCGGTGGTCTCGATCGTGGACGTGGGCTTGGCCGTGCTGGTCTGGGTGCTCACGCGGCTCCCTCCTTCGGGTCGAGCGCGCCGGTCATCGCACCGACGAGCTCCTCGACGCTGGTGTCGGCGCCGCGGTAGGTGGCCACGCGCCGGCCGAGCCGCAGCACCTGGACGCGGTCGGCGACCTCGAGCACGTGCGGCATGGAGTGCGAGATGAGCACCACCGACAGGCCGCGGTCGCGGACCTTCTTGATGGTGTCGAGGACGTTGCGGGTCTGGACCACCCCGAGGGCGGCGGTGGGCTCGTCGAGGAAGAGCACCTTGTCGGCCCACGCGACCGCGCGGGCGATCGCCACGGTCTGCTTCTGGCCACCGGACATCGCCCCGACGGGGACGACGACGCTGCGGACCGCCGAGCCGAGCTCGGTGAAGGCCTGCGCCGAGCGCTGGCGCATCTGCGGGGTGTCCATGAACCCGAGCCGGCCGAGCACGCCGGGGCGCATCACCTCGCGACCGAGGAACATGTTCTGCGCGGCGTCGAGGTGGGGGGCGAGCGCGAGGTCCTGGTGGACGACCTCGATGCCGAGGCGCGAGGCGTCCTGCGGCGTCTCGAAGTGCACGGGCTGCCCCTCGAAGCGGACCTCGCCCGCGTCGAGGTCGAGGTTGCCGGTCAGGGCCTTGACGAGCGTGGACTTGCCCGCGCCGTTGTCGCCGATGAGGGCGACGACCTCGCCGGCCTCGATGTCGAAGTCGGCTCCGTCGAGGGCCTGCACGCGGCCGAACTTGCGCCGGAGCCCGGTGGCCTCGAACCGGGGGCTCATGCGGCCGCCTCCCGGTACGAGCGGGCCCGGCCCTCGATGATCGAGCGGTACTCGTCGAGGCGGCGGCGGCCGGTGTCGGAGAGGAAGGCGACGCGCTCGGCGTGGTCCATCGCGACCGTCTCGCGCCACACCGACCGGCCGGCGATGAACCCGCTGGCGCCGCCCTCGTCACAGCTGACGCGCAGCACGTCGGCGAACTCGTCGGACGAGACGCCGGCCGACAGTACGGCCCACGGTGCCGAGATCCGCTCCGCCAGACGGCGGCACGCCTCGGGGCTGCCCGGGTACTCCAGCTTGAGGAGGCTCGGGTTCAGCTGGTCGATGAGGACCGCGGCCTCGATGATCGCGTCCGCCCGCGCCTCGGGGGAGAGCGGCTCCTCACCGGCCAGCGGGAAGATGAGGTTCTCGATGACGGAAGGGACGCCGACCGAGGCGCAGTCGGCGACGAGCGTGCGCATCACCTCGACGGCCTCGGCCGTGGTGTCGCGGCCGTCGGCGCCCGGTCGGCGGTCGGCGCGGACCTGGACGAGGAACTTCATCGCGTGGGCTCCGCTGTCGCGCACCCACGCCGCGTCCTGGGCGGGGTCGAGGGCGACGGTCGGCTCGCCGTCGTGCGTGCCCCGGCTCGAGGGCTCCGCCGCGAGGAGGAGGCCGAACGGCTCGCTCGTCTCGGCGGCCCGGGCGCCGGGCAGGCCGTAGGTGGGGTCGACGAGGAAGGCGGACGCGCTCCCCGCGAGGGAGGCGATCTTGTCGCGTTTGAAGGCGACGATCTCCTCGTCGGTGGTGCCGGCGCGGCCGACCGCGTCGAGCATGCGGCGCAGGGTGCCGCGCTGGTCCATCGCGAGGACGGCGAAGGTGCCTGCCTCGGTGGCGATGGCGTCGAGTCCGGTGGTCGTCATGCGTGTGCCTCCTGGATGGGCTGTCGGGGTTCGGGGGCGAGGTGGTCGGTGAACCACTCCGCGGGGGGTCGCCGGTCGGGGCCGGCCTGCTCGGCGTGCTGGGCGGCCCAGGCGCCGAAGCGCGCCGCGCCCCACGTGCCGGGCTGGTCGACGGCCGAGACCTCGACGACGGGGGCGAGGTCCTGGCGGGCGGCGAGGACGGAGCGCATCCGGGTCCACCCGCCGGCGACGACGAGCCGGTCGACGGCGACACCCGCGCCCCGCAGCACCGAGAGGTGCTCGATGCCGCGGGCCGTGCCGCCGTCGATGGCGGCCCGCCACACGTGGGCCGGCGTGTGGGCCTCGGAGCCGAGGAGGATCTCGACCTCGTGGTCGCCCATGGCGTAGCCGGTGACCGTGACGTCGGCGGTGTCGCCGGGGGCGAGCCGCAGGGTGGCCTCGTCGAGGGCGGCCCGCGCCGGGTCGTGCTCGGCGTCGAGCACCTGCTGGACGCGCTTGAGCACGAGGCCGGTCCGCGTGCCGCCGATGAAGCCGGTCGCGCCGCGGACGGTGTGCGGGTACACCGAGATGCCGCGGAGCGCGAGGTCGCGGACGACGTCGGGGTCGGGGACGTGGGACGCGGAGGCGAGGTAGGCCTCGGCCGTGCCGAAGCTGTCGAGGGCGGATCCCGGTGCGCCACAGCCGGTCGCGGCGGCGGCCACGGCGTGGTCGTGGCCGGCGACGGTCAGCACCGCGCCACGGACGGCGGCGACGGGGTGGTCGGCGCGCACGGTACCGGCCGGTGCCCCTGCGGCGACGATCTCGGGGAGCAGGTCCGGCCCGACGCCGAGGTGGTCGAGGGCCGGCTGCCACGGGGTGTTCGTGTGGACGTCGAGGAGGCCGGTGCGCCCGAGGAGCGAGAGCTCGGCGACCCGCCGGCCGCCGAGGCGGAGGACGACGAACTCGGGCACCGAGAGCCACTGGAGACCGCGCAGGTCGAGCCCTTCGTCCCGCAGGTGGAGCAGCTTGAAGAACGAGGCGACGTGGCTGACCGGCAGGCCCGTGCGGGCGGGGAAGTCACGAGCGAGGTCCGCGGGGAGGGCGGCCGCCTGGGCCGACCCGCGCGGGTCGTACCAGGCGATGACCGGGCACTGCTCGCGCCCGGCGGCGTCGACGAGGACGCCGGCCTCGGCCATCGAGGTGAACCCGATCGAGCGGACCGTGGTGCCCGGCTCGAGGTCGGCGGCGACCTCGGCGAGCAGCAGCTCGACCGCCTCGACGACCGAGGCGGGCGTCCGGTCGACGCGGCCCTCGCCGGTCTCCCGCCAGTCGGTGGCGACGGAGTGGTCGACGAGGCGGCGCCCGTCGTCGGCCACGGCGCTGACCTTGGTGACGGTCGTGCCGAGGTCGAAGCCCAGGTCGACGGCGCTCACGGCTCGACCCTCGGAGCCAGCTCGCCCGAGCCGCGGGGCACGAGCAGGGTGGGCAGGACGGTCTCCATGACCGGCGCCGAGGGGTCCTGGATCCGCCGGGCGAGGAGGTCGAAAGCGGTGTCCGCCAACGCGGTCGGGCGCTGGTCGACGACCGTGGTGGGCGGCGTCATCAGCTCGGCGACGGGGTAGTCGCCGAAGATGACGAGCGCGACGTCCTGCCGGTGCAGCCGCTGCTGGGCGCGCAGCACCCCGAGGCCCATCATCGGGGAGGCGGCGAACACGGCGGTCGGGGCGTCGGCGGTGGCGAGCATCGCGAGGGCGTACGGGTACGCCTCGTCGGCGGTCCACGCGCGGGTCTCGACGAGGTGGGCGTCGACGGTGATGCCGGCCTCGGTGAGGGCCTTCTCGTAGCCGGTGTACCGGTCGTGGAGCGTGTCGAAGGCCGAGACCTTGCCGAGGAAGCCGATCCTGCGGTGGCCGCGCGCGACGAGGTGCCGGACGGCGTCGGTGGCGCCCTGCTCGTCGGTGACCCGGACGACGTCCTTGTCGGTGACGCCGCACTTGCGGTCGACGACGACGACGGGGACGTCGTCGGGCAGGGCCTCGGCCACGTGCCGGCCGTCGCCGAACGGGGCGACCACGAGACCGGCCACACCGCGCCGGGCCAGGCGCTGGATCTGCATCCGCATGCGGTTCTCGTCCATGCCGGTCGAGGCGACGAGGACGTCCATCCCCACCTCCATCGCCCGCGCCTCGATGACCGCCACGACCTGGGCGAAGAACGGGTCGTCGATGGAGTCGACGAGGACCCCGATGGTCGGCAGCTTGCCGCCGCCGAGCCGCTGCGCCGCGGGGTCGGGGTGGTACTGGAGCATCTCGATGGCCGCGCGGACGCGCTCGACCGTCTCCTTGCGCACGTTCGGCGCCTCGTTGATGACGCGCGAGACGGTCTTGATGGAGTAGCCCGACTCGCGGGCCACGTCGTAGATGGTCGGGCGGCTCATGCGAGCACCGCCTCGGGGAGGGCGAGCAGGGCCGGGCCCACGAGGGCGGCGTCGAGCATGCCGCCCTGCTCGTGCTGCACGGCGGCCGCGGCGACGGCCATCCCGTGCCGGACGGCCTCGACGTCGCCGGCGCCGTCGAGGAGGGCGGCCGAGGTGCCGGCCAGGAAGGAGTCGCCGGCGCCGATCGGGTTGGCGACGGGGACGCGCGCGGCCCCGAGCCACCACGTGCCGTCCGCGGTGGTCAGCGCGGCGCCGTGCGACCCGGCGGTGACGACGGCCCGGCGGGCGCCGCGGGCGTGGAGCTCGCGGGAGGCCTCGAGGCAGCGGTCGAGGAGGTCGTCGCCGGACTCCTCGACGTGCTCGTCGGTGCGGCCGTGGAGGAGCGCCTCGGCCTCACCGACGTTGGGGCTCACCAGGTCCGGGCCGCTGGGCAGGGTGGCGGCGAGCACGGCGGGGGCGGCGTCGACCCAGGCCTCGATGCCGCGCTCGTGCGCGGCGGTGACCACCTCGGCGTACGTGGTGTCGGGGAGACCGGGGGGCAGCGAGCCGGAGCACGCCACGGCCGGGGCGCCCTCGAGCTCGGCGCGCACCCGCGGCAGGAACGAGGACGGGTCCCAGTCCTCGGGCTCGGGACCGCGGCCGTTGACGACCGTGACCCGCCCGCCGTCCTCGAGGAAGATCATCGCGATGCGCCCCTGGCCGCGGTGCGGGACCGGCGCGAAGCGCGTGCCCTCGGCGGCGAGCAGCTGCTCGAGGCGGGGGTCGTCGGCGGGGGAGAGGCCGACCAGCCGCGGCGCGCGGCCCAGGGCGCGCAGGCTGCGGCAGACGTTGACGCCCTTGCCGCCCGCGGTCGAGACCGTGCGGGAGGAGCGGCTCACGGTGCCCGGCGCGAGCGTGGTGAGCCACGTCGTCACGTCGATGCACGTGTTGGGGGTCACGACCAGCACAGGGGGCCTCCTCGCCCAGAGCGACAGCGCTGTCATCAGTTCCGACTCTTGTCGGAGAACCTGCTGATCCGTAAGGTATGGCGACATGACAGCGCTGTCAACACCCCGCGTCCCCAGCCCGTCCACCATCGGCCTGCACCGCCGGCTGTCGCGCATCTGCGACGCACAGGGCCACATCCGCACGATGGCCATCGACCACCCCGAGAACTACCTCAAGCTCTTCGACGACGACCTCTCGGCCGTCTCCTTCGAGGAGGTCGTCGAGTCCAAGCTCGACATGATCCGCGTTCTCGCAGAACACTCCACGTCCGTCCTCGTCGACCCCGTGTGGAGCTTCGGCCAGGCCGTGGCGGCCGGCGCGGTGCCCGGGCACGTGGGCGTCATCAGCGGCATCGAGGACCTCTACTACCGCCCCGACAGCGCCATCGGCTTCGACACCGAGCTGCGGTTGCGGCCCGGCTGGGACCCCTCGGTGCTCACGGACCTCGGCGCCGACGCGGCCAAGCTCGTCGTCTTCCACCGCGAGGACCAGGACGAGGCCGTCGTGGCCCAGCAGCACGCCGTCGTCGCCGAGGCGGCCGCGCAGTGCCGGGCGCACCAGCTGCCGCTCGTCGTCGAGCCGCTGTGGTTCCCCGTCGGCGACGAGGACACCTCCGACCCCGCCGTGCAGGCGGTCCGCCGCAGCAGCGTGCTCGCCTCCGCGCGGTCGTTCCGCCAGGCGGGGGCCGACATCATGAAGGTCGAGTTCCCCGTGCTCGACCTCACCGACCTCGATGCCGCCCACGAGGCTTGTGCCGCACTGGACTCCGCGATCGACGGGCCCTGGGTCCTGCTGTCGGCGGGCGTCACCTACGAGGGCTTCCGTACCCAGCTCGACGTCGCGGCCGACCACGGGTGCAGCGGTTTCATGGCCGGCCGGGCCATCTGGGGCGACGCCGTCGGCCGGATGGACGCGGCCGCCCGGCAGGACGGCGCCGACCTCGCGGCCCGCCGGCTGGACGAGCTCGCGGAGGTCCTCGACGGCCGCGGCGCGCCCGCGTACACGCCGGTCGAGCAGGAAGAGGTCGCCGGGCTCATCGGGCCGGAGTGGTACCGGGGCGCGGTGGGTTCCGCCGGATGAGCGATGCCGCCCGCCCCGGGCGCCTGCTCTGCGTAGGGGGTGCTCCCGGGGCCGGCAAGACCACCGTCGGGCGGCTCGTCGCGCGGGCCGCCCGCGCGGCGCTCGTCGACCTCGACAGCGTGACCACGCCGCTCGTCGACGCCGTCGCGGCGTCGGCCGGTGACGCCGCCGACCTCGACGCGCCCCGGTACGCGGCGCTGCGGGATGCGCGGTACGCCTGTCTCGCAGACGTGTCCGCGGACTGCATCGCTGCCGGTGTGGACGTGGTCGTCGTCGCGCCGTTCACCCGGGAGGCCACGGGCGCGACGTGGAGCGCCTGGGGGAGGGCCACCGGGGCGTCGGACGTCACGACCTGCTGGCTCGACGTCGACCCGGCCGTCGTGGTCGAGCGGGTCGCGGCGCGGGGCCTGCCGCGCGACGTCGCCAAGGCCGGCCGGCAGCCCGAGCGGGTGGTCGTGGCGCCCGACTCCGTCGACCTGCTGCTCGACACCGGGCCGGCAGGCCCCGAGGAGCTGGCCGCGCGCGTGCTGGCGGGGTGGTCGTCGCCGTCGTGAGGGCGGTGGCACGATGGCGCCCATGAGCGACGACGCGGTCGACCGGGCCCAGCGGGCGCTGGAGGAAGGCATCTTGCGGGACTTCGGGACCGCGATGTCCTACGGCGCCTACCTCGACCTCGACACCCTGCTGTCGGCGCAGCACCCGCGCAGCGAGCCGGTGCAGCACGACGAGCTGCTGTTCATCGTGCAGCACCAGGTGTCCGAGCTCTGGCTCAAGCTCCTGCTCCACGAGCTGCGTTCGGCGCGAACGCTGCTCGCATCCGACGAGCTCGCGCCGGCCCTCAAGCGGCTGGCCCGGGTCAAGCACGTGCAACGCCAGCTCGTCGACATGTGGGACGTCCTGGCCACCCTCACCCCGAGCGAGTACTCGCTCATCCGGCCCTTCCTCGCGACGAGCTCGGGCTTCCAGAGCGACCAGTACCGGGCGGTCGAGTTCCTGCTCGGCAACAAGAACGCCGACATGCTCCGCGTCTTCGAGCACGACGCGCGCGCCCACGGCGGGCTGTCCTCGCTGCTCGCCGAGCCGACGCTCTACGACGAGTTCCTGCGGCTGCTCGCGCGGCGCGGGTACGCCGTCCCCGCGTCCGTCCTCGACCGCGACGTCACACAGCCGTACCGGCTCGACCCGGACCTCGTCGCCGTCTTCGCGTCCGTCTACGCCGCACCGGACGAGCACTGGGGCGTGTACGAGACCTGCGAGGAGCTGGTCGACGTCGAGGACCTGTTCCAGCAGTGGCGTTTCCGTCATCTCCAGGTCGTGACGCGGACCATCGGCCACAAGACCGGGACCGGCGGGTCGAGCGGCGTCGACTTCCTGCGCCGCGCCCTCGACCTCACCTTCTTCCCCGAGCTCTACGAGGTGCGCACGCAGGTCGGGTGAGTCAGGCCCGTCGGCGCGCCCTGGCGACCAGGGCGGCGGCCCCCGCCACGAGCAGCAGGGCCGCGCCGACACCCCAGGCGACCCACCCACGTCCTGCGTCGGTGGCACGGTCCGGCCGGCTCGGTGCGGCGGCGGCGGGTGTGGTGGCCGCCGGCGACGAGGCCCCGACGGACGGTGCGGCCGCCGCCGCACGGTACCGAGGCGCCCCCGCCGGCTCGCCCGTGGTCTCCAGGGTGAAGGTGACCCGCATCGGGACGGCCGCGGAGTCGTCGAGCGAGGGGACGGAGACGGCGGCGTAGTACTGGCCGGCGAGCGAGGCGAACCTCGTCGCGAGCTCCTCGCGGTTGCGGTAGCGCACGGGCGCCAGCTCGCGGACCGCCGGTCGGTCCTCGGCGCCCACCGGTTGGAGCGGGTCGCTGCCCGAGCGGACGTTGCCGCGCGTGGGGTCGTACAGCCGCACGTCGTAGAGGGGCCCGCTCGCGCTGCCCCCGCCGACGGGGCGGACCGAGTCGACGGTGAGCCGCACGCCCTGTCCCCAGTCGACCGGGAAGCGGTAGAAGATCGTCTCGCCGCCCACGAAGGTCTCGGTGAAGGTGCCGTCCGACAGGGGCGTGGCGTCGGAGAAGGTGGTCCCTCCGACGACCTCCTGCGGCGTCCCGTCGGAGCGGGCCGGCTCGGGGGTGGGGACCGGTGCGGGGTCCGGCAGCGCGTCGGCGCCGTCGACGGGCGGCTCCTCGAGGACGAGCAGCTCGGCGTCGACGGGGTCCTTCCCGCCGGCGACCCGGTCCACCTCGAGGTCGAGCGACACAGCGGTGCCGCATCCCTCGGAGTGGCCGCCGTCGAGGGCGATGGAGTCGGCGACGACGTAGGCGAGCGAGGACAGGCCGAGGCGCTCGGCCCGGCCCGGGAGGTTCGTGCACGACGTGCCGTCCGGCGCGGTCGCGCGGAACCGGAGGTCCTCGGCGTTGTAGCCACCCCCGTCGAGGTCGACCGCGGGGCGGGCGGACACCGAGACGTGGAGGGTCGAGCCGGGCACGGTGCGTCGCAGCGTGTAGTGCCGTGCGCCGGCGCCGGTCGTGAACGTGTCGACGTACTGCCCCGCGGTCAGATCCGGGGCGCCCGACGGCGCGGGCGTGCCCGTGACCCGTGTGCCCGAGACGGTGAAGGCCCGGGCGGCCCGGACCGAGATGCGGGCCAGGTCGGCCGTCAGCTGGTCGGCGTCGGCCGCGTCGTAGTAGGTGCCGTTGCCCGCCCGGGCGATGCACTGGAGCTGCCGGCGGGCGGCGGCGCCCACACCGAAGCCCACGGTGTCGATGCGCAGGTCGATGCCGGCGCCCACGAGCCGGCGCACGACGGGGCAGGGGTCGGGGACGCAGGACTCCTCACCGTCCGAGACGAGGACCACGGTGCGCTTGCCGGTGGGTCCGAGGTCGTCGAGGGCCTGCTCGAGCGAGAGGGCGATCGGTGTCTCGCCGACCGCGCGGACCCGGCCGACGGCGGTGGTGAGGGCGACGCGGTCGAGCGGCCCGACGGGGACCTCCAGCCGGGTGTCGGCGCAGGCGGCCTTCGTCGGCTTCCCGCCGCCGTCGACCCGGGCGCCGTAGACCCGCAGCCCGACCCGCGTCTCCTCCGGTAGCCGTCGCACGACGCCGGTCAGGGCCTTCTTCGCGGCCTCCACCTTGGTCAGGCCGGACGGGTCGGGCCGCTTCATCGAGCCGGAGGCGTCGAGGAGGAGCAGGACGCTGCTCGCCGCGGCCGGCCCCGGAGTGGGCGCGGGGGCGGCCGGTGAGGGCGCGGCCGCGGCGACGAGGCCGCCGAGCGCCAGGAGTGCCGTGACCGCGGCGCGGCGCGGCGTCGTGCGGATGGTCATCGTGGGTCCCCTCCGGATGTTTGCGATCGCGAATCTACTTATTCGCGATCGCGAACGTCAAGTCCTCTCGCCCATCCTCGCGAGTGGGCGGCCGCAGGACGAGCCGGATCGCGGGAACCCGCAACCGGACGGTGTCCGGGCGCGGCTAGGGTCGGCGCATGGCCGCCCCCCGTGTCATCCACACCGCCCAGGCCCTCGTCGACGCGGTGCTCGAGATCCCGGCCCTGCCCGCCCGCGGCGGGAACGTCATGGCCGAGTCCTACCGGCGCTACGCCGGGGGAGCGGTGACCATCCTCCTCGCCGCCGCGCGCTCCGGCGCCCACGCGGTGCACGCCGGGGCGGTGGGCACCGGCCCGAACGGCGACATCGTGCGCGCCGCGCTCGCGGCCGACGGCGTCGAGGTGTCGGCGCCGCCCGTCCCGGACGTCGACACCGGGGTCTGCGTCGTCCTCGTCGAACCCACCGCCGAGCGGACCTTCGTCACGACCCTCGGCGCGGAGCGCACCATCACGCCGGAGTCGCTGCAGACGAGCGAGCCGCGGCCGGGCGACCTCGTCTGCGTCAGCGGCTACAGCCTGCTCGGACGCACCCGCGACCCGCTCGTCGCGTGGCTGACGTCCCTGCCCGACGGGGTCGTCGTCGTCCTCGACCCCGGCGCCGCGCTCGTCGAGGTGGACGCGGCCGTCCGCGACACCGTGCTCCGCCGCACGGACGTCTGGACCGGCAACACCGACGAGGCCGACGCGCTGGCCGGGGTGCGGGGCATCCGCGAGGCCGTCCAGGTCGTCGCCGGGATGCTGCGCCCCGACGCCGTCACCATCGTGCGCGACGGGCCGCGCGGCTGCCTCGTGCGTGAGGGGTCCGAGCAGGTCTTCGTCCCGGGCCATCCGCGTCGGCCGGTCGACACCAACGGCGCCGGCGACACCCACACCGGGGTGCTGCTCGCCGAGCGCGCGGCCGGACTGTCGTGGACGGAGGCGGCGGCCCGGGCCAACGCCGCGGGCGCCCTCAAGGTCACCCGCCGCGGCCCGGACACCGCACCGACCCGCGCGGAGATCGACGCCTTCCTCGCGGGCCGTCCGGCCTGAACCGGTCCGCGGCCCGTGCCAGACTGGCGCGCGTGAGCCCGGCCGACGCCCTCGAGCAGCAGCGCACCCTCTACGGGGCGCCGCTCTCCGAGCTCGCCGCCGAGGCCACCGGAGCGCTCGGGCTCACCCAGGGCCGGCTCGCCGAGGTGCTCGGCCTCTCGGCGCCGATGCTCTCGCAGCTGCTCAGCGGGCAGCGGGTCAAGATCGGCAACCCCGCTGTCGTGCACCGGCTCCAGGCCGTCCTCACCCTCGCCCGCCAGGCGTCCGGGCTGCCGGCGGACGCCGTCGCGACCCGGCTCGCCCAGATCCGGGCCGAGCAGCCCACCCTCACCGGCGACGCCGCTTCCGACGCCACGGCCGCGGCCCGCGCGCTCGCCCGGGTGGTGCCCGCCGACGAGCTGCTCGCCGCCGCGGGAGAGGTGCGCTCGGCGCCCCTCGCCGACCTCCTCCGTCAGGCCGCGGACCTCGCTGCCCGTGGGTGAGGTGTTCGCCGGGAGGTACGAGCTCGTCGACCTCATCGGGGAAGGGGGGATGGGCTCGGTCTGGCGCGTGTGGGACCGGCGCGAGCAGCGGGTCGTCGCGGCCAAGGTGCTCAAGCAGTCCGACGCCGTCTCGCTCCTGCGGTTCGTCCGCGAGCAGGCCGTGCGGGTCCGGCACCCGCACGTCCTCACCCCGCTCGGCTGGGCGGGCGAGGACGACCGTGTCCTCTTCACGATGCCGGTCGTCGACGGCGGGTCGGCCGCCACGCTCGTCGGCGACCACGGCCCGCTGCCACCGGTGCTCGTCGCCGAGCTGCTGCGCCAGCTGCTCTCGGCGCTGGAGTCCGTGCACGGCGCCGGCATGGTGCACCGCGACGTCAAGCCGGCCAACCTGCTGCTGGTGGCGACCGGCACCGGCCGGCCGCACGCCCTGCTCACCGACTTCGGCATCGCCGTCGACGACCGGGTGCCCCGGTTCACGCACACCGGTGGGGTGACCGGCACACCGGGCTACATCGCACCGGAGGCGGAGCTGGGCGCCGACCCCACCCCGGCGGTCGACCTCTACGCGGCCGGCCAGGTCGCGAGGGCGCTGCTCACCGGCACCCGCCCGAGCGACCCGGCAGCGGCCACGCTGCCCATGGGGACACCCGATGCCCTGCGCGCGGCGGTCGAGGCCCTCACCGACCCCGAGCCGTCGGCGCGACCGTCCTCGGCGCGGGCAGCCCGTGAGCTGCTGGCGGTGCCCGCGCTCGCGTGGTCGGAGGCGGCGCTCGGCGAGGTCGAGGTCCTCACCCACGTGCCGCCGCTCGGGGACGGCCGACCCCAGGTGCGCGTCGAGCCCGACGACGACCTGCCGACCCGGGTCGCGACCCCCACCCTGCCTCCCGCGGCGGAGCCGCCGACGCCCGCGCCGCGTGCGTCGGACGCGTTGTCCCCGAACCGGACCGGGGCCCGCCGACCGCTGGTGGCCGCGATCCTCGCGGTCGCCCTCCTGGGCGGCGGCGTCACGTGGTGGGCGGTGGGGCGTGACGGCGGCCCCGGGCCGTCCACCACCCCGTCCCCGTCCGTCGGCTCGTCCGGACCCGCCACGCCGAGCGGCACGCCGACGCCGAGCGCGGCCACACCGTCGCCCACGCCGTCGACGACGCAGGGGAGCGTCTCGGTGGGCACGGTCGTCGTGGCCGTCGGGCAGGAGTGCTCGTTCAGCGACGTCGGGCTGCGCGAGGAGACCGTCGACGGCGACCCCGTGGTCTGCCGGCAGCGACCCGACGGCCGCTACGCCTGGGACCCGCCCGGCGGCTGAGCCGTCGCCCGACCGCGGCGCAGCGCGTAGAGCACACCGCCGGCGCCGAGGAGCGCCACGAGACCGCCCCCCGCGACGAGCGGCCACGGGCTGCCGTCGTCCTCCTCGCGGGCCGGGCCGGACGCCACGGGCGTGGCCGACGTCGACGGCGTGGGGGAGGGGCTCGCGGACGGTCCGGACGTCGAGACCGCGCCGGCGTACTGCGGTGCGCCGGTGGGTGTTCCCTCGACCGAGACCCTGAGGCGGATGTCGACCGGGGCCGCGCTGTCCTCGCCGTCGGGCTCGTACGTGCGGCCGACGGCGAAGTAGTGGTAGCCGGCGAGCGACGCCTTGCGCAGCTGCACGAACGAGTAGGCCCCGTTGCCGAAGGCGCGCCGGTTCGCCCAGCGCACCTCGGGCGTGTACTCGGTGAGCTGGAGCGAGGTTCCCGCCGGGCCGAGCGACCCGGCGTTGCGGGGCTCGCCCGAGGTGCGGGTGAGCACCGCGCGGTCGGGCGCGTAGACGTCGACGGCGAAGCCTGTGTACGAGGTCGACCCGAGGGTCAGCTTCTCGCCGGGCTCGGGGGCGTCGACGGTGAGCGCAGCGCGCTGGCCCCAGTCGAGGCGCACCCGGTAGAAGATCTGCTCGGCGGGCAGGATGGTGTCCCGGTAGGTGCCGGGCGTCAGCGTCAGGGCGTCGGAGAACCCTCCGCCGCCGACGACCGTCTCGCCCGCGCCAGAGGCCGGCGCGATGAAGGGCTCGACCCCGGTCGGCTCGAGGGTGGGCGGCAGCGCGTCGGCACCGGTGACGGCCGGCTCCTCGATGTAGACGACCTCGACCGGCACGGCCTGGTCGACGCCCTTCGGCCGGTCGACGCTCACCCGCAGCGAGGTCGCGGTGTGGCAGGGGTCGGTGTCGGAGTCGTCCTTCGGACCGTCGACGCGGATCTGGGAGACGACCGCCTCGGTGCGACGGCCCGGGTCGAAGCGCAGGGCGTTGTCGTTGCCGCAGCGCCTCCCGTCCGCGGTGGTGACCGTGACGTCGAGCCGCTCGGTGGAGTAGTCGTCGGGGTTGGCGGGCGGTCGGGCGGTGAGGGAGAGGCGCATCGTCGAGCCGGCCGCCCGCTGCACCTCGTAGTACCGGGGCGCGGTGCCGAGCGCGAAGGAGTCGGTGTACTGCCCCGGCCGCAGGACCGGTGCGGTCTCGGCCGTCTCGGTGGCGACCACGGGCGTCCCGCTCACCGTGAAGGGCCGGAGGGCGCGCTGCGAGAGCTTGCCGAGCGAGGCGGAGAGGGCGTCGGCGTCCTTCGCGTCGTAGTAGGTGCCGCGCCCGGCGTCGGCGATGCACTGCAGCTGCGCGCGGGCCTTCCCCGAGACGGCGAACCCGACCGTGTCGATCTGCAGGTCGACGCCGTCGGCGACCAGCTTCTTGACCGTGGGGCAGGGGTCGGGCACGCAGGACTCCTCGCCGTCGGAGACGAGGACGATGTTGCGCTTCCCGGTCGGCCCGAGGTCGGCGAGGGCCTGCTGCAGGGAGTACGCGATGGGCGTCTCACCCACGGCCGTGAAGCGGGAGACGGCCTTCGTGAGGGCCGGGCGGTCGAGGGCGCCGACGGGGACGACGTTCTGGGTGTCGGCGCACGCGGCCTTGGTCGGCTTCCCGTTGCTGTCGACCGTCGCGCCGTAGACGCGCAGCCCGACCTGGCTGCCCTCCGGCAGGGCCCCGACGACCGCGGTGAGTGCCTTCTTGGCCGCCTCGATCTTGGTCAGGCCCGACGGGTCCGGCTTCTTCATCGAGCCCGAGGCGTCGAGCATCAGCAGGAGCCGCCCCGGGACGGGGTCGTCGGCGTGGCTCGGTGCCGCGAGGGCGACCCCGGTGACGAGGGCGAGCGTCGCGGCGAGGGCCGCGAGGCGGGACGTGCGGTGGTGTGGCATCGGTTCCTCCCCTGGTGTTCGCTATCGCAAACATACTGTTCGCGATCGCGAACGTCAATCCGGTGCGACCGCCAGCGTAGGCGGTCGCACCGGCTCGACGGCCAGGTCAGGGTGCCTCGACGTCTCGGCCGGTCCGGCGCAGGGCGAGGCGCAGTGCCGTGCCGACCAGCCAGAGGGCCATCCCCGCCTGGAGGGGGAAGAGGGCCGTCCAGGCCACGTCGTCCGTGACGACGACGAGAGGGGCCGCGACCCCGTACCCGAGCCCGCCGACGACACCCGGTGCCGCCAGCAGCCGTGCGGGCCAGGTCCTCTCGTCGCGGGCCACCAGCACGGCGAGCACGGCGAGGAGCAGCCCGGTGAGGGGTGTCGCGCCGACCGACAGCAGGACGTGGAGGTCCAGGACGGGCGTCGCCTCGCCGTGCTCCAGGTGGTGGGCGTCGCCCGCGGCGAGCAGGTGCACGACCATCTCCACGGTCCCGAACACCCAGCCGGCGGCGGTGAGCGCACTCCAGCGGCGGGTCCGCCGCGTCAGCGACCCGGAGCGGGCCAGCAGGGTCAGGCCCACGGCCCCGAGAGCGGTGCCCGCGACGAGCAGGGCGTGGGAGACGCCCCAGGTCGGTGCCGAGAGCATCGAGGCCAGGTGTTCCTGCACGGTGGCGCCGGAGCCCTGGGGGTGCCGGCCGCCGCCGGCTGCCAGGAGCAGGCCACCGAGGCCCAGCGTCGCCGTGGCGGCCCAGCGGCGGGGACGGCGGCGACCGGCGGGGTGGTCGGTGCGGGTAGCCGGGGAGGTCAGGGTGGTCATCTCAGCCCTCCTCGAGGGTGTTGTGCGACGCGGCGACGAGCCAGGTGCCGTCGGTGTGGCGGACGAGCACGTGGGTCATGCGCGAGCTGTGGGTGCCCTTGAGCGGCCCGGTGGGGGCCCGCAGCGTGCTGCGGATGACGACGAGCGCCGTGTCGTCCGTGAGGAGTCGGGACTCCACGACCTGCATCGTGGTGTGGCTGCCTCGGTAGATCGTCGCGAAGATGCCGGCGTGCCCGGCGGCGACGACGTCCCGACCGCGGAAGTGCTCGCCGCGGATGTTCACGAACGTGGCGTCCGGGGCGTACGCCGAGGCGAAGGCCTCTCCGTCGCCGGCGTTCCACGCCCGGGCCAGGCGCGTGACGAGACGGTCGGCCAGGGTCGCGGGATCGGCCCCGGCGAGGGGGACCGCCGTGGTCCGGGGTGGGGTGGTGGTGGCGGTGGTCATGTCGTGCCTTTCGGTGAGTTGGTCTTGATTGGATCAAGCGATGCTCAGTGAATATAGACCGACTCAGCGATTCTGTACAGTGGTCTCCATGAGCTCGTCGAGGACCTACCGCTCCGAGCTGCGCGAGCAGCAGGCGCAGCACACCCGTGCCGCCATCGCCCGCGAGGCCCGCGCCCGCTTCGTCGCCGCGGGCTGGGCGGGCACCACGGTGCGTTCGGTGGCGGAGGCCGCCGGCGTCTCCGAGGCGACCGTCTACAACGTCTACGGCAGCAAGGCCGGGCTCGCGGTCTCGCTCGTCGACGCCGCGGAGGAGGGGGCGGACGTCCGGCGCGCGGCGGCCGAGCTCGTCGAGCGGGAGGGCGACCCCCGGGGCCAGCTCGCGACGTTCGTCGGCTTCGACCGGCGGCTCTTCGAGAGGGGTGGCGACGTGCTGCGGGTCCTCGGCGAGGCTCGGCGCCAGCACCCCGAGCTCGGCGAGGCGTACGACGAGGGGCGGCGGCGCGGCGGGGAGCAGCGACGCCGGGTGCTCTCCACCTGGCCGGCCTCGGTGTGGCGCACCGGGGTCGACGTGGAGCGTGCGCTCACGGTCTACGCGATGGTCGTCTCGCTCGACAGCTACGACGTGGCGGTGCGCGAGGGCGGGTGGAGTGCCGACGAGGTCGAGGACTGGTGGCTCGCGTGCCTCGAGGACCTGCTGCTCAGGCCAGCCGGTCGAGGTCGGAGCGGCAGCGGCGCTCGAACTCGGTGAGCTCGGAGAGCGCCGCCTCCAGGTCCCGGCGGCGCTGCTCGAGGTCCTCGCGGCGCTCGTCGATCTGCGCGAGTACGTACTCGAGCTGGCTGCGCCGGCCACGGGGTGCGTCGTAGAGGTCGATGATCGTGCGGATCTCCTCGAGCGGGAACCCGAGGCGCTTCCCGCGCAGCACGAGCCCGAGCCGCGTGCGGTCGCGGCGGTGGTAGACGCGGGTGGTGCCGCGCCGCTCGGGGGAGATGAGCCCGAGGTCCTCGTAGTGGCGCACGGTGCGGTGGGTGACGCCGAACTCGTCGGCGACCTCGGCGATGGTCCACGTGCGGGACGCGTCGTCGGTGGGGGCGGCCGCTGGCGCCGTGCTCGGGCTTGTCACGGAGGCGAGTATTGCTTTACGTTGACGTCAACGTCAAGAACGTGACCACCTGCCGGCCGCCGCGACCCGGGGCCGGTGCCACGAGCGCGAAGGGGCGCCCCATGTACGAGCTCAGCAAGGACCACGAGGACTTCCGGGCGGTCGTCCGCGAGTTCGCCACCGAGGCCGTCGAGCCGCACGTCGCGCAGTGGGACCGCGAGCACCACTTCCCGGCCGACCTCGTGCCGCGGATGGGCGAGCTCGGCCTCTTCGGGCTCGTCGTGCCGGAGGCCTTCGGTGGCTCGCTCGAGGACGCCGACGGCGGCGCCTTCACGAGCCTGTGCATCGCCATCGAGGAGCTCGGCCGGGTGGACCAGTCGATCGGCATCACGCTCTCGGCCGGGGTGGGCCTGGGCATCAACCCGATCCTCACCTACGGCTCCGACGAGCAGAAGGAGCGCTTCCTTCCCGACCTCGTCGCCGGTCGTGCGCTCGCCGGCTTCGGCCTCACCGAGCCCGACGCCGGGTCCGACGCCGGCGCCACGCGCACCAAGGCGGTCCTCGACGACGCGACGGGGCGGGCCCCTGGCTCTGCCAGGGAGTGGGTCGTCGACGGCGCGAAGGCGTTCATCACCAACTCGGGCACCGACATCACCTCGGTCGTCACCGTCACCGCCCGTACCGGCACCCTCGAGAACGGCCGTCCGGAGATCAGCGCGATCATGGTCCCCTCCGGCACACCGGGATTCACCGTCGAGCCGGCGTACCAGAAGATGGGCTGGAACATCTCCGACACCCACGGCCTCTCGTTCGCCGGGTGCCGCGTGCCCGAGGGCAACCTCCTCGGGGAGCGCGGCCGCGGCTTCCACCAGTTCCTCAAGACCCTCGACGACGGCCGCATCGCCATCAGCGCGCTCGCCCTCGGCCTCATCACCCGGATGCGCGAGGAGGCGGCCGCGTACGCGAAGAGCCGCACCGCGTTCGGGCGCCCGATCGGTGTCAACCAGGGTGTCGCGTTCCCCGTCGCCGACCTCGCCGTCATGGAGGACGCCGCGCGCCTGCTCACCTACCGCGCCGCGTGGCTCAAGGACGAGCAGGAGGCCGGTCGCCGCTCGGTCGAGGAGGTCAAGCAGGCCGCCGCGAAGGCCAAGCTGTACACGTCCGAGGCGGCCGTCACCGCCACGCGCATCGCGACGCAGGTCTTCGGCGGCAACGGCTTCATGGAGGAGTACCCCGTGGCCCGCTTCTACCGCGACGCCAAGATCCTCGAGATCGGCGAGGGCACCTCCGAGGTGCAGCGGATGGTCCTCGCGAAGGGGCTCGGCCTCCCGGCATGAGCACCGACCCCGTGACCACCGACCCGCGCGTCGCCGACGTCCGCGCCCGCCTCGAGGCGGCCCACGCGGCGTCGGCCGCACCGATCGAGAAGGCCGCCGCCAAGCTCGCCGGCCAGGGCAAGCTCTACGTCCGCGACCGCATCGCGCTGCTCGTCGACGAGGGGTCCTTCGTCGAGGACGGGCGCTACGCCAACTCGCGCGCGGCCGGGCTGCCGGCCGACGGCGTGGTCACCGGGCGCGGCACGGTCGACGACCGGCCGGTCGTCGTCATCGCCAACGACCCGACCGTCAAGGCCGGCTCGTGGGGTGCGCGCACCGTCGAGAAGATCGTCCGGGCCACGGAGACCGCTCTGCGCGAGGAGCTTCCCGTCTTCTGGCTCGTCGACTCCGCGGGCGCCCGCATCACCGACCAGGTCGAGATGTTCCCGGGTCGGCGTGGCGCGGGGCGCATCTTCCACAACCAGGTCGCGCTGTCCGGCAAGGTGCCCCAGATCTGCTGCCTCTTCGGGCCGTCGGCCGCGGGCGGTGCCTACATCCCGAGCTTCTGCGACGTCATCATCATGGTCGAGGGGAATGCCTCGATGTACCTCGGCAGCCCGCGAATGGCCGAGATGGTCGTCGGCGAGACGGTCTCCCTCGAGGAGATGGGTGGTGCGCGCATGCACTGCACCGTCTCCGGCGTCGGCGACCTGCTCGCCGCCGACGACACCGAGGCCATCGAGCTCGCGCGGCTGTACTTCTCCTACCTCCCGGAGACGTGGCGCTCGCCGCTGCCGACCTATCACCCCGAGGAGCCGGCCGAGCCGCTCACCCGGGCCAGCGTGCCCGAGCGTGAGAGCCAGCCGTTCGACGTCCACGGCCTGATCGACGGGCTCGTCGACGACGACAGCTTCTTCGAGGTCAAGCCGCTCTTCGCGCCCGAGCTCGTCGTCGGCTTCGGGCGGATGGCGGGGGAGACCGTGGGCATCGTCGCCAACAACTCGGCCGTCAAGGGTGGCGTGCTCTTCACCGACTCCGCCGACAAGGCCGCCCGCTTCATCTGGCTCTGCGACGCGTTCTCGATCCCGCTCGTCTACCTCGCCGACGTCCCCGGCTTCATGATCGGCTCCGAGGTCGAGCGCGGCGGCATCATCCGGCACGGGGCGAAGATGGTCTCCGCCGTCGCCTCGGCCACCGTGCCGCAGTTCTGCGTCGTCGTCCGGAAGGCCTACGGCGCAGGGCTGTACGCGATGGGCGGGCCCGGCTTCGGCCCCGACGCCACCATCGCGCTGCCGACCGCCCGCATCGCGGTGATGGGGCCCGAGGCCGCGGTGAACGCGGTGTACGCCAACAAGATCGCCGAGGTCGAGGCCTCCGAGGGCACCGAGGCACGTGACGCGTTCGTCGAGGCCCGGCGGGCCGAGTACCTCGAGGACGTCGACCTCGAGCGGCTGGCCGCCGACCTCGTCGTCGACCAGGTCGTCGAGCCCGAGGAGCTGCGGGCCGAGCTGCTGCACCGGCTGCGGTACGCCGCCCGCCGGGACCGGCACTTCGCGACCAAGCGCCGCGACGTCCCGCCGGTCTGACGGTCGGCGTTCACTCGACTTGGTCAGGCGCCGGCGATCTCGCGCAGGGCGGCCAGGTGCCCGTCATAGGCGGTGCGCCCGGTCCGGGTCAGCGACAACCAGGTCCGCGGCCGCTTGCCGACGTAGCCCTTGCGGACCTTCACGTAGCCGGCCTGCTCGAGCGTCGACACCTGCTTGGACAGCACCGAGTCCGACACCTCGACCTCGTCGCGGACGAGCGCGAACTCGGCCTCGTCCACCCCGGCCAGCGTGGCGACGATGCTGAAGCGGACCGGGGCGTGGATGACGTCGTCGAGCCGGTGGCGCGCGTGGGCCGGTCGCGTGGCGCCGTCGGTGCTCACCGGGTGCCCCCGCGGCGGATGCGCACGGCCGCGAGCACCATCGGCGCGGCGACGACCAGGCCGGCGAGCACGAGCAGCCCGACGTTCTCGGTCTGCGGCACGCCGTCGAGCTCCTGCTGGGCCTCGCGGACGTTGAACGCGATGATCGCGGCGAGGAAGAGGACCATCGTCACGCCAAGCCCGATCCAGCTGGTGCGGCGGGTGTTGCGCGGCCAGGCCCGAGCGCCCCGGGTCTGCCACGTCGTCAGGGCGAGGAGCAGCAGGACGTAGAAGGCGATGACGACCGACTCGTAGCGCGTGTCCTCGGTGACGCGCGAGACGGCGAGGAAAGCGCCGACGAGGAGCCCGAAGCCGGCGGTGGCCAGGGCGTGGATGCGGCGCTCGGCGTCGCGGCGGCCGGTGGCGGCCTCGGCGTGGGCGAGCTGCTCGCGGGCCTGCTGGGGCGTGATGTCGTTCATGGGGGTTCCCTCCCGTGGGGTCGTGTGCATGCCTCGACCCTACGAAAGTACTTTCCACCCTGTCAAGTACTTGCCGCGTGACCGTTCACGGGGTGCGCAGGTCGTGCCACGCGAGGCCGAGCTCGGCGACCAGCTCGCGCACCAGCGGCAGCGAGACGCCGACCACGTTGCTCGGGTCGCCCTCGATGCCGGCGACGTACGGTGCCCCCAGCCCGTCGAGGGTGAACGCCCCGGCAACGCGCAGCGGCTCCCCGGTGGCGACGTACGCGTCGACCTCGTCGTCGGTCAGATCGGCGAAGTGCACTGTGGTGGAAGCAGTTCCGCCGACCATGCCGCCGCTGCCACCCTCGTCGTCGTCGCGCAGGTCCAGCAGCCAGTGCCCGGTGTGCAGGACGCCGGAACGCCCACGCATCCGGTGCCAGCGGGCGACGGCCTCGGCGGCGTCGGCGGGACGGCCGTGCACCTCGCCGTCGATCTCGAGCACCGAGTCGCAGCCGAGCAGCAGGTCGGCGACCGCCTCGTCGCCGAGCGCGGCGGAGACGTCCTCGGCCTTCGCGCGGGCGAGCAGCAGTGCGACGTCGGCCGCCTCCAGGGTGCCGTGGGCGGCCTCGGCGGCGGCGACCTCGGCGTCCTCGTCGACCGCCGAGACCCGCACGAGCGGCTCGACGCCGGCCGAGCGCAGCGTGGCGAGGCGGGCGGGGGAGGCGGAGGCGAGGAGGAGCGTCGTGGCGGGCATGGCGCCACCGTAGACGGCGGCGCCCCGGCTCAGCCGAGCACCTCGTCGACGAAGCACCAGCGCCACGCCTCGCCGGGCTCGATGGAGCGCATCACCGGGTGCCCCGAGGAGGCGAAGTGGGCGCTCGCGTGCCGGCCGACCGAGGAGTCACAGCACCCCACGTGCCCGCACGTGGTGCACGAGCGCAGGTGCACCCACGTCAGCCCCTCGGCGCGGCACTCCGGGCAGCCGTCGGTCTCCGAGGGCGGGTGCGGCGCACCGTCGTCCGCGAGGTGGTCGCAGGCCCCCGCGACCCGCTCCGGTGGGCGGAGCACCGACTCGCGGACCCCCGCGGTGCGCGTCGCGGCCCATCCGAGGGCGGTCTCCTCGGCGTCGAGCTGGCCGAGGACGCTCGTGAGGACCGCGTGGTCGACCTGCCCGGCGGCCCGGATGCGCAGCAGCTCGTCGCGCTCGTGCTGGATCATCTCCACGCGCAGGCGGGCACGTGCCTCGGCGGGGCTCTCCCGCTCGCCGGGGCCGAGGGTGCCGAGCCGCTCCCAGCTGCGGTTCACCCGGTCGCTCGCCTGCTGGCGGATGACCTCGACCACCTCGGCGTCGTTGGTCGGGTCGTCCTCGAGGGCGCGCAGGCCCGCGCCCGTGGTCGCACCCAGGACGGTCGCCTCCTGCAGCGCGTCCTCGCGCGGGTCCGGGCCCCGGACGTCGAGCGCGCGGGCCAGGGCGGGCAGCGTCGTCCCCTGCAGGACGAGCGTGCCGACCGTGACGACGAGGGCGATGAGCACGAGCTCGGGACGCATCGGGGTGTCCTCCGGGAGGGTCAGGGCCGCCGCGAGCGTGACGACGCCCCGCATCCCGGCCCAACCGCTGACCAGCGACCAGCCGAGCACCTGCCGCCGGTCCGCGTGGCCGCGCAGGACCTGGACGGCGGCCTGGCCGAGCAGCCAGACCGGGCGGAGCACGAGCACGGTGACGAGCACCGCGGCCGCGACGGCCAGCGTGCGACCGGTGCCGAGCTCACCGTCGCGGGTGTCCTGCACGAGGCTCCACACCTGGAGGCCGATGAGCAGGAAGACGGCGTTCTCGAGGACGAAGGTGACGCTCGACCAGTTGATCCGCTCCGCCAGGCGGGAGGGAGCCGACTGCAGGACCGGCGCCCGGTAGGCCAGCAGGAGGCCGGCGGTGACGACGGCGAGCACGCCGGACGCGCCGACGACCTCGGCCGGGGCGTAGGCCGCGAACGGCACGATGAAGGAGAGCGCGGTGTCGGCCGGCACCTCGGTGAGGCGCCGGCGCAGCCACCCCACGACCAGGTAGACGACGACGCCGAAGGCCACGCCGCCCACGGCCGCGACGACGAGGTCGAGGCCGACCGAGCCGAAGCTGATGCCCGCCGGCTCCGCGCCGTGCGCGGAGAGACCGGCGGCGGCCAGGGCCGTCCGCAGCGTCACGAGGGCCGTCGCGTCGTTGAGGAGGGACTCGCCCTCGAGGATCGTGGTGATCTTGCGGGGCAGCCCGATCCGGCGGGCGACAGCGGTGGCGGCGACCGCGTCCGGCGGTGCGACGATGGCGCCGAGGGCCAGGGCGAGCGCGAAGTCGATGTCCATGAGCCAGGTCGCCACGAGGGCCACGCCGACCGCGGTGAACAGCACCAGCCCCACGGACAGGCTGAGGATCTTGGACCGGAAGGCGCGGATGTCGACCAGCGAGCTGGACAGCGCGGCCGAGTACAGCAGCGGCGGCAGCAGCCCGAAGAGGACGACCTCCGGGGAGAGGCGCACCTCGGGGACCTGCGGCAGGACGGAGGCGATCGCCCCGACGCCGAGCAGCGCGATGGGCACGGGGATGTTCCGCGGACCCGCCAGGCGGCTGACGACGATGACGACGAGGACGATGGCGACGACGAGCACGGCCTGTTCCACGTCGTCGATTCTCGCCCCTCGGAGGACGTCGTGGGGGACGGGTCCCGCCCGCGGACGCTCAGCCGGGGTCGACGGTGCTCAGCGGGCCGGTGAGGTAGTGCTGGAGCACCGGGCCGACGACCTCGCCCAGCTCGTAAACGTCGGCGTCGGCGAGGCCGGGCAGGGCCACGACGTACCGGGCGAACAGGTACCCGGTGAGCTGGGCGCCGATGAGCGCCGCCCGCAGCTCGGGGCGGTCGCCGCCCAGCAGGTGGGCGAGCGGCGTGAGCATCCGCTCGGTGAGGATGCGCTGCACCAGCATCGCCGCCTCGTCCTCGGACGCGGCGGCGCGCAGGAGGCCGGTCATCGGCTGGCGGGCCGCGGGGTCCTCGAGGGTGCGGATGGTCAGCTCGGCGAGGCGCCGGCCGGCGTTCTCGGGGCCCTGCGCGAGGACGCCGTCGGCGAGGGCCTCGGGGTCGAAGGGGAAGTCGACGACGCTGATGAAGAGGTTCTGCTTGCTTCCGAAGTAGTGCGTGACGAGGCGGGTGTCGACGTCGGCCTCACGGGCGACGGCGCGCAGCGTGGTGCGCGGGTAGCCGAGCTCGGCGAACTGGTGCTTGGCGGCGGCGGCGATCGCCTCCCGCGTGTTGCTCCCCGCGGGGCGACGACCTCGCGCACGGGCCACCCGTCCTCCTCCGAGCCCCGCCGCACCACCGGCGAGGACACACGGACAGTATGGTCCCGCCCGACCGCGCGGCGGAAGCCCCGAGGAGCGCGGCGTCAGGGGCGGGCGAGCACCGCCTCGCGCAGCACGTCGAGCCCGACCGAGCCGACGTCGAGAGAGCGGCGGTGGAAGTCCTTGAGCGAGAACGCATCTCCGTCACGCGCAGCGACCTCGTCGCGCATCTGGAGCCAGAGCCGCTCGCCGACCTTGTAGCTGGGGGCCTGCCCCGGCCAGCCCAGGTAGCGGTCGAGCTCGAAGCGCAGCGTGGCCTCGTCGTTGTTCGCGTGCCGGGTGAGCAGCTCCCAGGCCTTGTCGTAGGTCCACGCCCCGCCGCCGACCTCGGCCGGGGCCTCGAAGCCGCAGTGCACACCGATGTCGATGACCACGCGCGCCGCCCGCAGCGACTGGGCGTCGAGCATCCCGAGGAGGTTGCCGGGGTCCTCGAGGTAGCCGAGCTCGGCCATCAGGCGCTCGGCGTACAGGGCCCAGCCCTCGCCGTGCCCGCTGACCCAGCACATCATCCGGCGCCACTTGTTGAGCAGCTCGCGGCGGTAGACCGTCTGCGCCACCTGGAGGTGATGACCCGGCACACCCTCGTGGTAGACGGTGGTCAGCTCCTTCCAGGTGCCGAACTCGGTGACGCCCTTCGGCACCGACCACCACATCCGGCCGGGGCGGGAGAAGTCGTCGCTCGGGCCCGTGTAGTAGATGCCGCCGGTCTGGGTGGGCGCGATGCGGCACTCGATGCTGCGGACCGGCCCGGGGATGTCGAAGTGCCGGTCGGCCATGTCGGTGATGACCTCGTCGGCCTTGACCTGCATCCACTCGCGCAGGGCGTCCGTGCCGTGCAGGACGTAGGCCTCGTCGGCGTCCAGGTGGGCGATGGCGTCGGCGACCGACCCGCCCGGGACGATGCGCCGCGCGGTGGCCTCCATGTCGGCGGTGATGCGGGCCAGCTCCTCCTGGCCCCAGGCGTAGGTCTCCTCGAGGTCGACGCTCGCACCGAGGAAGGACCGGGACGCCAGCTGGTAGCGCTCGCGGCCCGCGGCGTCGGACTCGGGAGCCCGGTCGAGGAGGTCGCGCGCCAGCCACTGCGCCGCGTCGGCGTACGCGCCGGCCGCGGCCTCGACACTGCGGCGCAGGTCGGCGGCGACGGCGTCGTCGAGGGGCGCGTCACCGGCCCGGGCGCCGGCCAGGAAGGTCGCGAAGTAGCCGTCGGACGTCGTGAGGTCCTCGCACTGCCGGATGCACGCCTCGACCTGGCGGCGCGGGGTGACCAGTCCGCGGTCGGCGGACTCGCGCAGCGTCGTGGCGTACTGCTCGAGCGCGCGCGGCACCTCCGCGAGGCGCGCGGCGATGGTCGCCCAGTCCTCCTGGGATTCGGTGGCCATCAGGTCGACGACGTCGCGCACGCCCTGGAGCGGGGAGGCGATGACGTTGAGCTCCATCCGGTCGTACCCGGCCTCGTGCGTCTCGAGCACCAGCCCGAGCCGCTCGCGCATCGCCGCGACGGTGACCCGGTCGACGTCGTCGACGGGCTCGGTGGCGCCGAGCCGCGCGAGGGTGTCGCGGGCCAGGTCGGCGTGCGCGGCGTACCCCTCGGGGGAGAGGTCGTCGAGCTCGGCCTCGTGGCCCGGGACGCCGAGGTAGGTGGCCTCGATCGGGCTGAGGGCGACGACGGCGTCGAAGTGCGCGTCGGCGACGGCGTCGACGGCAGTGGGCCGGCGGGTGGGCTGGGCGTCGGTGGTCTCGCTCACCCGGCGGACGCTACCCGAGCCCGGCGTCGCCCTCCTCCCCATTGCCGGTCAGGGTGCCTACCCTCGGGGGATGGGTGCGCGGGTGCGGTCGGTGAACGTCGGGGTCGGGCGGAGCGGGATCGGGGTCAAGGGGCGCCGGACCGGCATCGACAAGCGCCCGGTCGGCTCCGTCGAGGTCCGGGACCCGGGGCCGAAGGGCACCGGCCTCGGCAGCGGAGCGGTCGGTGACGACGTCCTCAACGGCCGCCACCACGGGGGGTCGCGCCAGGCGCTCTACGCCGTCGCCCGGGAGGAGCTGGACCTCTGGTCCGGCGAGCTGGGTCGCGAGCTGACCGACGGCTGCTTCGGGGAGAACCTCACGACCGAGGGCCTCGACGTCGACGCCGCGATCGTCGGGGAGCGCTGGCGGGTGGGGCCGGTGCTGCTCGAGGTGACCGGTCCGCGCGTGCCGTGCGCGAACTTCGCGGCGTGGATGGGCGAGAAGGGATGGGTCAAGCGGTTCGTGGCCCACGGCCGGTCCGGCGCCTACCTGGCCGTCGTCGAACCCGGCACGGTGACGGTGGGCGACGCCATCGAGGTCGTGTCCCGACCCGAGCACGGGGTCGCGGTCCCCGTCGTCCTCGCCGCGTGGTTCGGCGACGTCGCGGCCGCCCGCGCGGCCATCGGGTCCGGTGCCTTCGAGGGCCGGGAGCTCGCCGAGCTCGAGCGCGTCACCGCCCGCCATACCTGACGCGCTCCGCCACCTCCGGACACGTCGACGTCCAACAATCGACGAATGTGTCAGTTCGTGGACGTCCAGCAATCGACGAATGTGTCAGTTCGTGGACGTCAGGCGGCAACTCGCTGCACGCGGAAGTGATGGCGCCAGGCGTCCTCGGGGTGAGGGGGCACCGGCATCCCGGCGGCACGCAGCTCGTCCCACAACCGCACCAGCAACGACTCCTGGTCCTGATACAGCTCATCTGCCGTGACCACGACGAAGTGCCAGCCGTCCGACCGGTTCAGCTCTTCCCGTCGGGCTGCGTCGTGCGCGCTCTGCTCGGGCTCGGCGTGCCAGCGACCGTCGTACTCGATCGCCAGCTGGTGGTCCTCATAGGCGAGCTCGATCCGGAACCGCACACTGCCATCCGTCCGCCGGATCCGGACGTTCACCGTCGGCTCGGGCAGACCTGCGAGCACCATCAGCAGGCGCAGGGCGGTCTCGGGTGAGGAGTCGACGCCCTCGCGCACCTGACGTGCCGCGTCGACGGCCTCGCTCCGGTACTGCCCGACCCAGTCCTCGGCGTAGGCGACGAGCTCGTCGGTGGTGATCCGGCCCTTCCGCACCAGGCTGTCGCCGAGAGCGACCAGGTCGACGAGCCCCAGGAAGCGCGCCATGTGACAGAACGTCTGTCCGGGCGACGTCACGGGCAAGCCGTGACGGCGGAGGACATCGAGGCGGTGGGTGAAGCAGTGAGGTTTGATGCCCCGCACACGCCACCGCACCCGGCGCATGAACGAGAGGTGGACGAAGTCGTTGTCGGGGACGCGACCTCCCCAGAGGCGGGCCGCCGTCCAGTGGCTCAGGATCGCACCATCCGGCGCGAGGAGCAGCGCGGCGCGTGCGCGGGTCACCACGGTGTCCGGCACCCGCGCATCGACGAGCACACCGTGGAGCACGGTGCGGAAGGACGGCCCTCTGAGCCGGCGTTGGGGGATGCCGAGCAGGCCGGCGTCGGTGGCGAGGAACGGCCACGTCGGGTGCATCGGCTCGTGCATCCTCCGAGCCTGTCACCGTTCGAAGGGCCGGCGGCGGTCATCCACAGGTCAGCTGGAGCATCCGGTGCGGTGTCCAAAAATCGACACATTCGTCGATCAGTGGACGGTGTCCAAGAATCGACACATTCGACGATTGTGGGACGCCCGGGGTGGGGCCGAGTGGGTGGTCGGCCGGGCTCGGCCAGTGGGTCAGCGGTGGCGGTAGGTGGTGTGCCAGGCGCCGGGGCCGTGGGGGAGCGGGCCCCGGGTGGCAGCCGCGCGCGAGGCCCAGGTGGAGGGGTCGCGGGACGGCTCGGGCTCGCCTCCGCCACCGGCCGCCGCCAGGACGGCGACGATGGCCGCGACGTCCTCGGGCGTCGCCGGGCCGTGCACCCGGATCGCGGGCTGCTGCGAGTCGTCTGCCGTCACAGGGCCGGGTCCCCCTGAGCTCTGAGCCTGCGAAGAGGTCATAGGGGAATGTTCCCGTGCTTCTTGGGCGGCAGGGACTCGCGCTTGGTGCGCAGCGCCCGCAGCGCCTTGGTGACGTTCATCCGGGTGTTCGACGGGGTGATGACGGTGTCGATGTACCCGCGCTCGGCGGCGACGTAGGGGTTGGCCAGGGCGTCCTCGTACTGCTGGACGAAGCTCGCGCGCGCCTCCTCGACCGAGTCCCCCTTCTCCGCAGCCTTCTTCAGCTCCTTGCGGTAGAGGATGTTCACCGCACCCTGCGCGCCCATCACGGCGATCTGCGCGGTCGGCCAGGCGAGGTTGATGTCGGCACCGAGGTGCTTGGAGCCCATGACGTCGTACGCGCCGCCGTAGGCCTTGCGGGTGATCACGGTGACGAGCGGGACGGTGGCCTCGGCGTAGGCGTAGATGAGCTTGGCGCCGCGACGGATGATGCCGTCCCACTCCTGGTCGGTGCCCGGGAGGAAGCCCGGCACGTCGACGAGGGTCAGGACCGGCACGTTGAAGGCGTCGCAGGTGCGCACGAAGCGCGCGGCCTTCTCGGAGGCGTCGATGTCGAGGGTGCCGGCGAACTGCATCGGGTTGTTGGCCACGACACCGACCGAGCGGCCCTCGATGCGCCCGAACCCGGTGATGATGTTCGGCGCGAACAGCGGTGAGACCTCGAGGAACTCGCCGTCGTCGAGCACCTTCTCGATGACCTGGTGCATGTCGTACGGCACGTTCGGGCTGTCGGGGACGATCGTGTCGAGGAAGCGGTCGTCGTCGGTGACCTCGAGGTCGTTCTCCTCGCCGAAGACCGGCGGGTCCTCCATGTTGTTGCTCGGCAGGTACGAGAGCAGTGCTCGCACGTACTCGACGGCGTCGTCCTCGTCGGTGCCCATGTAGTGCGCCACACCGGACTTCGTGTTGTGCGTCCGGGCGCCGCCGAGCTCCTCGAACCCGACGTCCTCGCCGGTGACGGTCTTGATGACGTCCGGGCCGGTGATGAACATGTGCGAGGTCTGGTCGACCATCACGGTGAAGTCGGTGACGGCGGGGGAGTACACCGCCCCGCCGGCGCACGGGCCCATGATCAGCGAGATCTGCGGGACGACCCCCGAGGCGTGGACGTTGCGGCGGAAGATCTCGCCGTACAGGCCGAGCGAGACGACACCCTCCTGGATGCGTGCCCCGCCCGAGTCGTTGAGCCCGACGACCGGGCAGCCGACCTTCATGGCGAAGTCCATGATCTTGACGATCTTCTCGCCGAAGACCTCGCCGAGCGAGCCGCCGAAGACGGTGAAGTCCTGGGCGAAGACGGCGACGGTGCGCCCGTCGACCGTGCCGTAGCCGGTGACGACGCCGTCGCCGTACGGCCGGTTCTTGTCCTGCCCGAAGGCGACCGAGCGGTGCCGGGCGTACTTGTCCATCTCGACGAACGAGCCCTCGTCGAGGAGGAGCTCGAGGCGCTCGCGGGCGGTCTTCTTGCCGCGCGCGTGCTGCTTCTCGACGGCCCGCTCCGACCCGGCGTTCGCGACCTCGGCCACGCGGCGCTTGAGGTCGGCGAGCTTCCCGGCGGTCGTGGTGGTGTCGATGTCGTGGGGGACGTCGGTCCCGCCCATCGTGTGGAGGTCGCTGCTCGCCATGCTCCGAGCCTAGCCTTGGGGCCGTGAGCGACAAGGCCCTCGGACGACCGCTCGGCGCGGTGTCCGTCACACCCGGCGACCCGTGGCTGCCCGTCGAGGTCTTCGAGACCCTCGGCTCGACGAACGACGAGCTCCGCCGCGACCCGAGACCGGGGCGGGTCGTGGTCGCCGAGGTGCAGGAGGCGGGGCGCGGGCGCCTCGGCCGCGCGTGGACCACCACCCCCGGCACGGCCCTCGCCGTGTCGGTCCTCGTGGCGGAGCCGCCGTCGGGGGCCGGATGGGTGCCGCTGCTGGCGGGCCTGGCCCTCCACCGCGCCGTCGCCGAGGTCGCCGGGGTCCGGACCGTCCTCAAGTGGCCCAACGACGTCCTCGTCCCCGCCGACGGCGACCGCAAGCTCGCCGGCCTGCTCTGCGAGTGGACGCCGCACGGCGTGGTCGTCGGCACCGGCGTCAACGTCGACACGGCACGCGAGGACCTGCCGCTCGAGACCGCCACCTCGCTGCGCGCCGCGGGCGCGCCCGGTGTCGACCGCGCGGCCCTGCTCACCGCCTACCTGCACCACCTCGCGGCGGTCCTGCGCGAGGACACCGGCCCCGCCGGGCCGTCGGTCGCCGCCTACCGCGACGCCTGTGGCACCGTCGGGCAGGACGTCGAGGTGCACGCACCCGACGGAACCGTCCGACGGGGCAGGGCGACAGGCGTGGACGCGGAGGGCAGACTGACCGTGCGCACCGACGGGCGGACCACGAGCGTCTCGGCCGGGGACGTCGTCCACGTCCGGCCGCGCTGACCGAGGAGGTGGGATGCCGCACGACGAGCCGGGGGAGACCCCTCGCGACGAGCAGGCCCTGCCGCCCCCCGAGCCGGCCGCCGACGACCTCGCCGGGCGGGTCGAGCGGGCCCTCCTCGGGCGCTCGGCCTCGATGGCCCGGGCCGAGGTCAGCGAGCGCGCCGGCGTCGACCCTGCCGAGGCGCGCCGGTTCTGGCACGCGATGGGCTTCCAGGTCGTCGAGGACGACGAGGCGATGTTCACCGACGCCGACCGCGAGGCCCTGCGCCGGGTCACCGAGATGGTCCGCGCCGGCCGGGTCAGCGAGGAGCTCGCGCTGGGGATGACCCGCGCCTTCGCCCGCACCGCCGACCGGCTCGCGGTCTGGCAGACCCAGCTCGTCGCCGAGACCCTCACCCCCGACCCGCTCGACGGGCTCGAGGGCAAGGACACCCGCTCGGTGCCCGAGCCCGGGATCGCCGCCGACGCCGCGAACCTGCTGGCCCGCACCATCGACGAGATCGAGCCGCTGCTCGTCTACGTCTGGCGCCGGCACCTGACCAACGCCATCCAGCGCATGCTCGCCGACGCCGACCCCGCCGTCCGGTCCGACCCCTCGGCCCCCGTGCGCGCCGTCGGGTTCGCCGACCTCGTCGCGTTCACCTCGTTCGTGCGCCGGATGAGCGAGCGCCAGCTGGCCCGGCTCGTCCAGCACTTCGAGCTGCTCGCCAGCGACGTCGTCGCGGAGCACGGCGGGCGGGTCATCAAGACCGTGGGGGACGAGGTGCTCTTCGTGCACACCGACGCCGCCGCGGCCTCGGCCATCGCCCTGGACCTCGTCGACGCGATGGCCGAGGACGAGCTGCTGCCGCCGGTGCGCGTCGGGCTGGCGCACGGGCGCGTGGTCTCGCGCCTCGGGGACGTCTTCGGGGTCACCGTCAACAAGGCGAGCCGCATCACCGCCGTCACCCCCTCGGGAACCGTCTACGTCGACGAGGACATGGCGCGTGCGCTGGGCTCGGTCTCGGGGTTCACCGCGGTCGAGCGGCGCCGGCGGATGCTGCGCGGCATCGGGGTCGTCACCCTCCACGAGCTGCGACGCGCGCCCCTCGGGCGACGTCCCGCCGTGCCGAACGCGACTTCGTGACTACGATCGCCGCATGACGAAGGTGTTGCTGGCCGAGGACGACCCCGCCATCTCCGACCCGCTCGCCCGTGCGCTGCGGCGCGAGGGGTACGAGGTCGACGTGTGCACCGACGGCGAGTCCGCCCTCGAGCACGCCCTGCGCTCCCCGGACCTGCTGGTCCTCGACCTCGGCCTGCCGAAGATGGACGGCCTCGAGGTGTGCCGCCGGCTGCGCCAGGAGGGCTCGACCGTGCCGGTGCTCGTGCTCACGGCCCGCGCCGACGAGGTCGACACCGTCGTCGGGCTCGACGCCGGCGCCGACGACTACGTCACCAAGCCCTTCCGCCTCGCCGAGCTGCTGGCCCGCGCCCGGGCGCTGCTGCGGCGCGGTGTGGTCGAGGCCGCCGAGAGCGACGAGGACCAGCTCCTCGACATCGACCCCGACGGCCGGCGCGTCTTCCTCCGCGGCGAGGAGGTCCAGCTGACGGGCAAGGAGTTCGAGCTGCTGCGCGTGCTCGTCGCCAACGCCGGCAAGGTCGTCTCCCGCGAGAAGCTCATGCGCGACGTCTGGGACAGCGCCTGGTACGGCTCGACCAAGACCCTCGACATGCACATCTCGGTGCTCCGCCGGAAGCTCGGTGACGACGCGGCCCATCCGCGGTACATCACGACGATCCGCGGTCTCGGGTTCCGCTTCGACGCGCCGGAGGACTGAGCGCCGGTGCGCCGCATCGTCCTCGGGGTCGCCGTCCAGGCAGCGGTCATCACGGGCCTGAGCGTCACGGTCGCCGCGGTGGTCATCGGGACCGGCCACGTGCCGGTCGCCGACGACCCCGCGACCTGGGTCGTGCCGGGCGTCGCGGTCGTCGCGGCGCTGGCCGTCGCGGTCCTGGGCTCGGTCTACGTCGCCGACCGCAGCGCCTCGCGGCTCTCGACCCTCCTCGGGACGCTGCACCAGCGGGTCGACCGGCTCAACCAGGGCGACCGCCCGGTCCCGCTGCACTCGGGCATCACCGAGGTCGACACGCTCGATGCCGCGCTCATCCGCGGGGCGCAGCAGGGGGCCAAGCGGCTCGCGTCCGAGCGGGACTTCGCCGCCGACGCCTCGCACCAGCTGCGCACGCCGCTCACCGCCCTGCTCATGCGGCTCGAGGAGATCAACCTCACCGACGACCTCGAGGTCGTCGCGGAGGAGTCGACGATCGCCATCGGTCAGGTCGAGCGGCTCAGCAAGGTCGTCGACGACCTGATGACCCGTACCCGGCACGGCGCCGAGGCCAACCCGTCGGTCTCCCTCGACTCGGTGCTCGCCTCGCTGCAGCGCGAGTGGCAGCCGGCCTTCGCGGGCGCCCGGCGCAGCGTGAAGGTGAGCGGTGAGCGCGGGCTCGTCGTCAAGGCCACGCCGGTCGCGCTCGGCCAGATCCTCACGACCCTGCTCGAGAACTCGCTCGCCTACGGGCGCGGCACCGTCGAGGTCAACGCCCGCCGGGCGGGGCCGTCGGTGGTCATCGAGGTCTCCGACGCCGGCGACGGCGTGTCGCCGACGCTCGCCCCGCACATCTTCGAGCGCTCGGTGTCCTCGTCCGGCTCCGGCCTGGGCCTGTCGCTGGCGCGCGACCTCGCCGAGGCGGCGGGCGGGCGCCTGGAGCTGGCGCGGGCCGCGCCGCCGGTCTTCGCGCTCTTCCTCTCGGTCAGCCAGGGCTGAGCCCGCCCGGGCCGGCCGTCAGAGGGTCTCGTGCGAGAACACCCAGCGACGGTAGGCCCAGAAGCGGAACAGCGTGCCGAGCCCGATGCCGACCACGGTCGCGACGTTGTCGGCGAGCCGGGTGGTGAAGCCCAGCGCGTAGTGCGAGGCGGCGAGGGTGACGGCGGAGATGCCGAGGGCCACGATGTTGACGCCGAAGAACAGCGCGACCTCGTGGTGGACGGGGCGGCTGCGACGGTGCCGGAAGGTCCACTGCCGGTTGCCGATCCACGCGAAGAGCGTGGCGACCGCTCCGGAGATGATCTTGGCGGTGGTGACCTTGTCCTCGAGGACCGTGTGCCACAGGACGTTCGCCAGGCCGAGGTCGATGACGAAGGCCACCGCCCCGACGACGCCGAACTTGATGACCTCGCGGTACAGGACGTCGACCGCACCCCGGGCGGCCTCGAGGGCGCGGGAGATCGGACCCCGTGACGGGGCGTCCTGGGCGGTCACCCACGCAGCCTATACAGAGCCGTCGCTAGCATCGTCCGGGTGACCACCCCACGTCGTGCCCCCGGAGGCTTCCCCGTCGTCGGCATCGTGGGTGGGGGCCAGCTCGCCCGGATGTGCGCCGGCCCGGCCGCCGAGCTGGGCCTCACGCTGAGCGTTCTCGCCGAGGCCCCGGACGCCAGCGCCGCCCTCGTCGTCCCGAGCTCACCGGTCGGCGACCACACCGACACCGAGGACGTCCTGCGCTTCGCCGAGGCCTGCGACGTGGTGACCTTCGACCACGAGCACGTGCCCGCCGACGTCCTCGCCGCGCTCGTCGCCTCCGGCGTCCCCGTGCACCCGACCCCCGACGCGCTGCGCTTCGCCCAGGACAAGCTGGCGATGCGCGAGCGGCTCACCGACCTCGGGGTGCCGTGCCCGCGCTGGGTGCGGGCCGACACCGCCGAGGAGGTCGAGGCCTTCGGCGCCGAGGTGGGCTGGCCGGTCGTGGCCAAGACCCCGCGCGGCGGCTACGACGGCAAGGGCGTGGCGGTCGTGTCCTCCGCCGACGAGCTGACCGACTGGCTGGCCCGCGCGCAGGAGGCCGGCACCGGCCTGCTCCTCGAGGAGCGGGTCCCGTTCCGCCGCGAGCTCGCCGTCCTCCTCGCCCGCAGCCCGTCCGGCCAGGCCGCCGCGTGGCCGGTCGTCGAGACGGTCCAGACCGACGGCATCTGCACCGAGGTGCTCGCCCCGGCGCCCGACCTCGACCCCGAGCTGTCGGCCCGCGCGGTCGAGGCCGGGCTGCGGGTGGCGGGCGCGCTCGGCGTCACCGGGGTGCTGGCGGTCGAGATGTTCGAGCTGGAGGGCGGGGAGTTCGTCGTGAACGAGCTCGCGATGCGTCCGCACAACTCGGGGCACTGGTCGATGGACGGCGCGGTGACCGGCCAGTTCGAGCAGCACCTGCGGGCCGTTCTGGACCTGCCGCTCGGCTCGCCCCGCCCGCTGGAGCCGTGGACGGTCATGGCCAACGTGCTCGGCGGCGACTACCCCGAGCTCTACCCCACGTACCGGCACGTGATGGCCCGCGACCCCGGGCTGAAGGTGCACCTGTACGGCAAGGGCGTGCGCCCCGGTCGCAAGATCGGCCACGTCACCGTCACCGGCGACGACCTCGCCGACCTGCGCGAGCGGGCCGGCCACGCCGCCGACTACATCCGAGGAGTGGTCACCGAATGACCGAGCAGCGTTTCGCCGCAGGGGCGCCCGTGGTGGGCGTCGTCATGGGGTCGGACTCCGACTGGCCCGTGATGGAGGCCGCCGTCACCGCCCTCGACGAGCTGGGCGTGGTCTGCGAGGTCGACGTCGTCTCGGCCCACCGGATGCCCGAGGAGATGCTCGAGTACGGCCGCTCCGCCGAGGGGCGCGGGCTGCGCGTCCTCGTCGCCGGCGCCGGGGGCGCCGCCCACCTTCCCGGGATGCTCGCCTCGGTCACCTCGCTGCCGGTCATCGGCGTGCCCGTCCCCCTGACGTACCTCGACGGGATGGACTCCCTGCTCTCGATCGTCCAGATGCCGGCCGGCGTGCCGGTGGCCACCGTGTCGGTCGGGGGCGCCCGCAACGCCGGCCTGCTGGCGGCCCGCATCCTCGGGGCCGGCGAGGGGCCCGAGGCCGAGCGGCTGCGCGCCGCGATGGGCGAGTTCCGTACCGCCCTGCGCGACCAGGCGCACGCCAAGGGCGCGGCGCTGCGCGCCCGTCGCGACGCCTGAGCGTCGCGCGCGTCAGCGCTGCATGCCGTCGCCGCGCACCCTGGGCCACTCGATCTTCGGGCAGGTGTCCATGACCACGTCGAGGCCGGCGTCCCGGGCGCGGCGGGCGGCGTCCTGGTCGACCACCCCGACCTGCATCCAGATGGCGTCGAGCTGCAGGCGGTCCTTGTGCGCGATGGCCTCGTCGACGACGGCACCGACCTTCGAGGAGTTGACGAAGCAGTCGACGACCTTGAGGTCCTGGTCCGGGATGTCGGCGATGGACGCGTAGCCCTGCGCGCCGTGCACCGTCTCGGCCTTCGGGTGCACCGGGATGATCGGTGTCCCGAGCTCGAAGGTCATCCACCGCGACACCGACCACGCGGGCCGGGCCCGGTTGTTCGAGAGGCCGACGACGACCCAGATGCCGGGGTCCATGAGGAGCTCGCGGACGAGGTCGGGGTCGTTCTGGTGCTTGAGCGCTGACATGGCGGCCATCATGCTCCCCCCGTCGGTCCGCCGGGGGGAGGTGGGCGGGTCAGTCCCCGCCGAAGAGGTCGCGCGTGTAGACGCGGTCGGCGACGTCGGCGAGGTCCTCGGTGAGCCGGTTGGCGACGATGACGTCCGAGCGCCGCTTGAGCTCCTTGAGCCCGACGACCGGCGAGCCGAACCACGCGTCGGCGTCGAGCTCGGGCTCGAACACGAGCACCTCGACGCCCTTGGCCTTGAGCCGCTTCATGACGCCCTGCACGCTGCTGCTGCGGAAGTTGTCGGACCCGGACTTCATGATCAGCCGGTGGATGCCGACGACGCGCGGCCCGCGGGCCAGGACGTCGGTGGCCACGAAGTCCTTGCGGGTGGTGTTGGCGTCGACGATGGCCTGGATGAGGGTCTGCGGCACGTCCGCGTAGTTGGCGAGCAGCTGCTTGGTGTCCTTGGGCAGGCAGTAGCCGCCGTAGCCGAAGCTCGGGTTGTTGTAGTGCGTCCCGATGCGGGGGTCGAGCCCGACGCCGTCGATGATCTGGCGCGTGTCGAGGCCGTGGGTGGCGGCGTAGGTGTCGAGCTCGTTGAAGTAGGCGACGCGCATCGCGAGGTAGGTGTTGGCGAACAGCTTGATCGCCTCGGCCTCGGTGCTGTCGGTGAGCAGCACGGGCACGTCATCGTCGAGGGCGGCGTCGGCCAGCAGCCGGGCGAACCGCTCGCCGGCCGGGCCGCGGTCGCCGACGACGATGCGCGACGGGTGGAGGTTGTCGTGCAGCGCACGACCCTCGCGCAGGAACTCGGGGGAGAAGACGACGCGCTCGGTGTCGAGCCGCTCCCGCAGGCGGGCGGTGAACCCCACCGGCACGGTCGACTTCACGACCGCCGTGGCCGAGGGCTCGATGGCCCGCACGTCGGCGACGACCTGCTCGACGCTGCTCGTGTCGAAGTAGTTGGTCGCCGGGTCGTAGTCGGTCGGCGTCGCGACGACCACGAACTCGGCGCCCCGGTAGGCCTCCTCCTTGTCCGTCGTCGCGCGCAGGCGCAGCCCACCGGCCGCCAGCAGCTCCTCGATGTCCGGGTCGGAGATCGGGCTGCGGCCGGCGCGGAGCATCTCGACCCGGCGCTCGTCGATGTCGTACGCGACGACGTCGTGGTGCCGGGCGAGGAGGACGGCGAGCGAGAGACCGACGTAGGAGGTGCCGACCACGCAGATGGTGTGTGCCACCGGGGCAGCCTACGGTCGGGGCGGACCGCGGCGCCCCCACCGTCCGGGCCCTGCGGCATGATCGGGTGACCCCACCATTCAGGAGAGCGCATGAAGTTCGGACTGTTCATCCCGCAGGGCTGGCGCCACGACCTGGTCGGCATCGACGCCGACCAGCACTGGGGCGTCATGGCCGGCCTGGCCCGCCGGGCCGACGGGAACGAGGACTGGTCCTCCATCTGGGTGTACGACCACGTCCACCCGGTCCCGCGGCCCACCGAGGCCGCGGTCCACGAGGCGTGGACCCTGATGGCCGCCTTCGCCGGCGTCACCGGCCGGGTACGCCTCGGCCAGATGTGCACGTGCATGGCCTACCGCGAGCCCACCTACCTCGCGAAGGTCGCCGCCACCGTCGACGTCGTCTCCGAGGGCCGGCTCGAGATGGGCATCGGTGCCGGGTGGTACGAGCACGAGTGGCGCGCCTACGGCTACGGCTTCCCCGGGGCCGGCGAGCGGCTCGCGATGCTGCGCGAGGGCGTCGACGTCATGCGCCAGATGTGGACCACCGGCCGGGCCACCCTCGACGGGAAGCACTACCAGGTGGACGGCGCGATGTGCTTCCCGCAGCCGCTCCAGGGCACCTCGCTCCCGGGCAGCGCGGCCAACGGCATCCCGATGTGGGTGGCCGGCGGCGGGGAGAGGAAGACGCTGCGCATCGCGGCCGAGTACGCCGACTACACGAACTTCGACGGCTCACCGGAGGGCTTCTCGCACAAGAGCGAGGTCCTCGAGAGGCACTGCCGCGACGTCGGCCGCGACTTCGGCGAGATCGTCCGCAGCGCCAACTACAACGTCGTCATCGGCCGCGACGAGCGCGAGGTGCAGGACCGGCTGGGGTGGATTCGCAACCACTACGCGTCCGCCGGGCTGCCGGCCGACGTCGTCGAGGACACCGTCCGCTCCTTCGAGACCGGCCCGCTCGTCGGCACGCCCGAGCAGGTCGTGGAGCGCCTGAAGGACCTCGAGCGGCGGGGGATGACCTACGCCATCACCTACTTCGTCGAGCAGGCCTACGACCTCTCCGGCGTCGAGCTGTTCGAGCGCGAGGTGCTCCCCGAGCTCGGTGACCGCGAGCAGCACGGGCACCTCTGGCACCTGCTGCGCGGGCAGTGACGTGACCGGCGGCGCCTGGTCCGTGCTCGCGGTGCCGTTCCTGGCGGCCGCGGCGCTGCTCGTGCTCGCCGGCGCCCCCAAGGTGGTGCGCCCGGGCGACCTCGTCCGGGCGCTGCGCTCGACCGGCCTGCCCGCCCCGGCGGTCGGCGTGCGCGTGTTCGCCGCGGTCGAGGTGCTCGCAGGGGTGGCCGCGGTCGTGGTGCCGTCGCGAGTGACCGGCGCCGCCGTGGCGGTGCTCTACGCGGGCTTCACCGCGTTCGTCGCCCGGGCGCTGCTCCGCGGCGGCGTGCTCTCCAGCTGTGGCTGCTTCGGGAAGGCGGACACCCCGCCGACGTGGACCCACGCCGCGCTCACCGGGGCCGCCGCCCTCGTGGGTGCCGGTGTCGCCGTCGCGGCCCCGGCGGACCCGTGGCAGGGTGTCGGCACGGGGACCGCCGCAGGGGGCCTGGCCCTCGTCGCGCTCGTCGGGTTCCTCGCCTGGCAGGTCATGGCCGTCCTGCCGTCGGTCGACCGGCGCGCGGTCCGCAGCGCCAGCACGAGGAGGGTCTGAGCATGGTCTGGGTCGTCGTCGCCGAGGGGGTGGCCATCGCGCTGCTCGGGGTCCTCGTCCTCGGGCTCCTGCGCAGCCACGCCCTCATCCTCAAGGCCCTCCACGAGCTCGGGGCCGGGCTGGACCTCGAGGACGAGGCGGGCGGGGGAGCGGGCCACGGCGGTCCGCCCGGCGCGGTGCCCGTGCAGATCGAGCCGGGCGTCGTCCCGGCCACCCGGGCCTCCTCGAGCACCTCCTTCGCCGTCGTCGGCGTCGACCTCGAGGGCGGGCACGCGGCGGTCGAGGTCGACGGCCCCCGGCCGGTCCTCCTCGCGTTCCTCTCCTCCGGGTGCAGCGTCTGCCTCACGTTCTGGGAGGAGCTCGACGCCACGACCCGGGCACCCGCCGACGCGCGGGTGGTCGTCGTCGTCAAGGACGCCCCCGACGAGTCGCCGACCGTCCTGGCCCGGCTGGCCCGCCCCGGCGTGAGCGTCGTGGCCTCGAGCGCCGCGTGGGCCGACTACGACATCCCCGGCTCGCCGTACTTCGTCCTCGTCGAGCAGGGCGTCGTCACGGGGGAGGGCTCGGCCACCTCCTGGGCGGCGGTCAGCGACCTGCTCGCCCAGGCGGTCGACGAGAGCGCCCACGCCCGGGCCGCCGCCGGCCGGTCGGGGCCGGGGATCCTCGACCGCGGCGACCGCGACGACCTGGGCCGGATCGATGCCGAGCTGCTCGCGGCGGGCATCACGCCGGGCCACCCGAGCCTGCACACGCCGCCGGACCCCGACGTGCCGGACGGTCCGCGCGGGTGAGCGTGCTCGGTGTCGTCCTCGCGGCCGGTCTGCCGATGGCCGTGCTGGCCGCGCTGCGCGCCACCTGGAGCCCTTGAGGCGAGTCGATGCTCGCGAGCATCAGCCCGTTCGGTGAGCGGGCCCGCGCCTCCCGCTGGTGGCTGACCACCACGGCCTACGTCCTCTCCTCCGCGCTCGGCGGCACCCTCGTCGGGCTGCTCTCCGCCCTGCTCGGCGCGGCCGTGCCCGAGCGGTGGCGCTGGTCGCCCGCGGGGGTCGGCCTCGCGGCGGCCCTGCTCGTCCTCGGCCTGCTGCTCGACGCCCGGGTCGGGGGGAGCCGCCTCCCGTCCTGGCGTCGCCAGGTCGACGAGGCGTGGATCGGCCGGTACCGCGGCTGGGTCGTCGGGGCGGGGTTCGGGGCGCAGCTCGGGGTCGGGGTGGTCACGATCGTCACGAGCTCGACGACCTACGCCGTGCTCGTCCTCGCCGCGCTCGGCGGCACCCCGTGGGTCGGGGCGCTCCTCGGCCTCGTCTTCGGGCTGGTCCGGGCGCTCCCGCTCGTCGGCATGGTCGGGGTGCACGACCGCGAGGCGCTCTGGGCCGTCCTGCGCCGCGTGGAGCTCGGCGCGCCGGCGGCCGAGGTCGTCGCTAGGGTGGGGCTCCTGGCTGGGGCCTCGGCCCTCGCGTGGACGGCGTTGGGCGGAGTGGCATGAGACGCAGCGGGTACGGCCTCTCGGTGGAGGTCCCCACGGGCTGGTCCGCGGCGATCGGCCGGCGGCCCGGCGACGACGACGCCGTCCTCTCGGCACGCGGCATCGCCCCGCCGGCCGCGTCCGCGGGACGGGACGCCGCCCCGGTCGAGCGCACCCTCCCCGTCGCCCACCTCTGCTCGCGCGCCATCCCGTCCGGCACCGGTGACTTCGGCGCCGGCCTCGTCGAGCTGCTCACCGGGGAGGACGTGTTCATCGCCCTCGTCGAGTACGGGTCGGACCTCGCCGGCACCGGGCTCTTCGAGCGCTCGGGCTGGCCGCGCCTGGCCCCCTCGCAGTTCTCCCCGAACCGGATGTTCCGCCAGCTCCCCGGCCGCAGCGCCAGCCAGCACTTCTTCAGCGTCGCCGACCGCGCCTTCTGCCTCTACACGGTCATCGGCGAGCACAGCCGGCGGATGGCCAGCGTGCCGCGGGCCGCGGGGGTGGTCCGCACCCTGGGCGCCGAGTCGGCGGCCTCGATGCGCCGGCGGGGGGTGGTCGTGTGACCACCGCACCGGCCGGGTCCCGGGCGACCCTCGACGAGGTGATCGGGCGGCCGCGCGGTGTCGTCGGGCTGATCGACCGGCTGGCCCGCGGCCGTGGCGTCGGCCGGCGGGGCGTGCTCGTCGGGGCGGCCGTGGCCGGGTCCGCCCTGGTCACGGACCCCAAGGCCTACGCCCTGCGGCCGCAGACGGCCTACGCCACCATCTGCGGTCCGGCCAACACCGCCTCGTCCGGCTGGTCGATCTTCTGCGCCACGGTGAACAAGGGGCTCAACGCCTGCCCGCCCGGCAGCTTCACCGCCGGGTGGTGGAAGGCGGCCGACTCCTCCTGGTGCGGCGGCGGCTACCGCTACATCGTCGACTGCAACGCCACCTGCAAGTCCTGCACCAGCGGGTGCTCCGACCACCTCTGCGACAGCAGGTGCTGGAGCTGCTCGTGCTCCACCGGCTCGACCGCCACCTGCGACCAGCGACGCAACTGCTGCAACGCCTTCCGCTACGGCCAGTGCAACACCCAGATCGCGTGCAGCGGCGGCGTGCACTGCCGGGTCGTGTCGTGCGTGCCCCCGTACCGGTGGGCGAGCTGCTCGACCACCTCGTTCCGCAGCGACTCCACCGCCGAGCACAGCTCGGCCTACCTGCCCGCCTGGGGCCCGCTCGAGAAGCTGTACGCCTCGATGGGGGCCCAGGGGTCCTTCCTCGGCGCGTCGCTGGGGCCCATCCGTCCCGCGGCCGACGGGGTCGGTCGCTACATCGCCTTCAAGGGCGGGCGCATCTGGTACACGAAGGCCAGCGGCGCGGTCGCGATGTCGACCTTCGCCGACGCCGCCTACGCCAAGGCCGGAGGTCCGGCCGCGCTCGGCTACCCGAAGGGGGCGCGGATCAACGGGCTGCCCGGGACCGGTTGGCTGCACGTCACCCAGAAGGGCGGACTCGTCTACACGCCGGGCACCGGCGCGTGGGCCGTCACGGGCGCGCGCTGGACCCTCTGGGTCGCGACCAAGCGCGAGAAGGGCGTGCTGGGCTACCCCACGGCCGCGGTCGAGGTGCGCGCCGACCGGTCGTGGATCCAGCTCTTCCAGAAGGGCTGCATCACGAACAGCACGGCCACCCCGCCGGCCGTCGTCTACGGTCCGCGCTGGACGACCTGGACCGCGCTGAACCGCGGCACCGGTGTCCTCGGCTACCCCGTGGCCGACGTGCAGCCGCTCTACACCGGGGCCTGGATCCAGCGCTTCCAGCGCGGCTGCATCACGGACGGGCCGCGCACCACGCCGACGACCGTCCTCGGGGCGATGTGGGTGGCGTGGCAGCAGGTGGGGCGCGAGGGCGGCGTCCTCGCCTTCCCGTCGGCCCCGGTCGCGGACGTCCCCGGCGGGACGAGCCAGACCTTCGAGCGGGGCGGCATCTGGGCCCGCACCGGCGGGGCCGGGTACGCCGTCCACGGGGCCGTGCTCGACCAGTGGTCCGCTGCGGGCGGCGCCGGCGGGCGCTACGGCTTCCCGCTCGCCCACGTCGTCGCGAACGCCGACGGGACCTCCACCGGGGTGTTCGAGGGCGGCACGATCACCGCCTGACCCGATCCCGCGAATCGGCCACCCGGGGGGTGAGGCCCTAGTATCGGTCGCGTCGTTTCGCAAGGAAAGGAAGTGTCGGTGAGGGTCACCGTCGTCGGGCTGGGCAAGATCGGCCTCCCGCTCGCAGTCCAGTTCGCCCGTTCGGGTCACGAGGTCCGTGGGGCCGACGTCAACGAGGGGACCGTCGCCACCGTCAACGCGGGGACCGAGCCGTTCCCCGGTGAGGCGCACCTCGACGAGTACCTCGCCGAGGTCGTCGGGTCGGGGGCGCTCACGGCGACCACCGACACCGCGGCGGCCGTGGCCGAGAGCGACGTCGTGGTCGTCGTGGTCCCGCTCTTCGTCGACGACGAGGCGCGCCCCGACTTCGGCTGGATGGACTCCGCCACCGACGACATCGCCCGGGGCCTGAAGCCCGGCACGCTCGTCGTCTACGAGACCACGCTGCCCGTCGGCACCACGCGGACGCGCTGGAAGCCGCGGCTCGAGGAGGGGTCGGGCCTGACCGAGGGCACCGACTTCCACCTCGTCTTCTCGCCCGAGCGCGTCCTCACCGGTCGCGTGTTCGCCGACCTGCGCAAGTACCCCAAGCTCGTCGGCGGCCTGTCCGCCGAGGGCGCGGCCCGCGCCACCGACTTCTACGAGCAGGCCCTCCAGTTCGACGAGCGCCCCGACCTCGAGCGCGGCAACGGCGTCTGGGACCTCGGCTCGGCCGAGGCCGCCGAGATGGCCAAGCTCGCCGAGACCACCTACCGCGACGTCAACATCGGTCTCGCGAACCAGTTCGGCGCGTTCGCCGCCTCGCACGGCATCGACGTCCACCAGGTCATCGAGGCGAGCAACAGCCAGCCCTACAGCCACATCCACCGCCCCGGCATCGCCGTCGGTGGGCACTGCATCCCGGTCTACCCGCGCCTCTACCTCTGGAACGACCCCGACGCCACCGTCGTGCGGGCCGCCCGCGAGGCCAACGCGTCGATGCCCGCCTACACCGTGGGCCTGGCCATCGGTGCGGCCGGTGGCGACATCACCGGCCGGCGCGTGGTCGTGCTCGGCGCCGCGTACCGCGGTGGGGTCAAGGAGACCGCCTTCTCGGGGATCTTCGCCACCGTCGCCGCCCTGCGCGACGCCGGGGCCGAGGTGCTCGTCCACGACCCGATGTACTCCGCCGACGAGATCACCGCGTTCGGCTGGGAGCCGTACGCCCTCGGCGAGCCCGCCGACCTCGTCGTCCTCCAGGCCGACCACGCCGAGTACCGCGACCTCGGCGCCGAGGACCTCCCCGGTGCCACCGTCGTCGTCGACGGCCGCAGGGTCCTGGACCGCGACCGCTTCCCCGAGGCGCGCTTCCTCGTCGTCGGCCAGGCCGAGGTCGCCTGATGGCGGTGCGTGTCGTCGACTCCGCCGACGTCGCCGAGTCCGCGAGCATCGGTGACGGCAGCTCGGTCTGGCACCTGGCCCAGGTCCGCGAGGACGCCGTCCTGGGTGCGAACTGCATCGTCGGCCGGGGCGCCTACGTGGGCACGGGCGTGCGGATGGGCGACAACTGCAAGCTCCAGAACTACGCCCTCGTCTACGAGCCGGCCGTCCTCGAGGACGGCGTGTTCGTCGGGCCCGCCGTCGTCTTCACCAACGACCACTACCCGCGCTCGGTGGCCCCCGACGGCACCCTCAAGCGCGGTGACGACTGGGAGGCCGTGGGCGTCACCTGCCGCGAGGGCTCCTCGATCGGGGCCCGGGCCGTGTGCATCGCCCCGGTGACCGTCGGCCGCTGGGCCATGGTCGCGGCCGGCTCGGTCGTCACCAAGGACGTCCCCGACTTCGCGCTCGTCGCCGGTGTCCCGGCGCGGCGCATCCGCTGGGTCGGGCGGGCCGGTGTCCCGCTCGAGCCCGGACCCACGGACGGCAGCTGGGTGTGCCCCAGCACCGGCCGGACCTACACCGAGACCGCAGAGACCCTCACGGAGGACCCGCAGTGAACGACTTCATCCCGCCCGCCAAGCCGCTCATCGGCGACGAGGAGCGGGCGGCGGTCGACCGCGTGCTCCGCAGCGGCATGCTCGCGCAGGGCCCCGAGGTCGCGGCGTTCGAGCAGGAGTTCTCCGAGCACTTCGGGCTCGGCCGCGCCTGCGTCGCCGTCAACAGCGGCACCTCCGGCCAGCACCTCGGCCTGCTCTCCAGCGGCGTGAAGGCCGGCGACGAGGTCATCGTCCCGTCCTTCACCTTCGCCGCCACCGCCAACTCGGTCGCCCTCACCGGCGCCACCCCCGTGTTCGCGGACATCGACGCCGACGACTTCTGCCTGTCGGCGGCCGCGGTCGAGGCCGCCGTCACCGAGCGGACCGTGGGCATCATGCCGGTCCACCTCTACGGCCACCCGGCCAAGATGGACGCCCTCGGCGCGGTCGCCGAGAAGCACGGCCTCAAGATCTTCGAGGACGCCGCGCAGGCCCACGGCGCCTCGCTCAACGGCACCCCGGTCGGGGCCTTCGGCACCTTCGCGATGTTCTCGCTGTACCCGACGAAGAACATGACCTCGGGTGAGGGCGGCATGGTCTCGGTCGAGAGCGCCGAGGTCGAGCGCCTCGTGCGGCTCTACCGCAACCAGGGGATGGAGAAGCAGTACCACAACGAGGTCGTCGGCCTGAACAACCGCATGACCGACATCCACGCCGCCATCGGCCGCGTCCAGCTGACCAAGGTCGGCGCCTGGACCGCCCAGCGCCAGGCGAACGCGGCCTTCTACGACGCGAACCTCGAGGGCGTCACCGTGCCCCCGGTGGCCGACGGTGCCGTGCACGTCTACCACCAGTACACGATCCGCGTGCCCGAGGGCCGCGACGCCTTCTCGGCGGCGCTCAAGGAGCAGTTCAACATCGGCTCGGGGATGTTCTACCCCGTCCCGAACCACCGCCTCGCCCCCTTCCAGGTGGACGTCGACCTGCCCGAGACCGAGCGGGCCGCCGCCGAGTGCCTCTCGCTGCCCGTGCACCCCTCGCTCTCGCAGGGGGACCTCGAGCGCGTCGTCGAGGCCGTCAACACCCTCGCGAAGGCAGGTGCCTGAGCATGGCGAACCTGCGTGCCGGCCTGATCGGCCTCGGGATGATGGGGCGCCACCACGCCCGCGTCCTGGCCAGCCTCCCCGGTGTCGACCTCGTCGCCGTCGCCGACCCGGGCGGTGACGTCCACGGCGTCTCCGGCGGGCGCCCGGTCGAGGCCGACATCGAGGCGCTCATCGGCCACGGCCTCGACTACTGCATGGTCGCGGTGCCCACCGTCTACCACGAGGCGATCGGGCTGGCGCTGGCCGAGGCCGGCGTCCACGCGATGATCGAGAAGCCGCTCGCCCAGGACACCGCGTCCTCCACGCGCGTCGCCGAGGCCTTCGAGGCCCAGGGCCTCGTCGGTGCCGTCGGGCACATCGAGCGCTACAACCCGGCCCTCCAGCAGGCCCGCTCCCGCATCGAGGCCGGCGAGCTCGGCGAGGTGTACCAGGTCATCACCCGCCGGCAGGGCCCGTTCCCGGCGCGCATCGCCGACGTGGGCGTCGTCAAGGACCTCGGCACCCACGACATCGACCTCACCGCCTGGGTCACCCAGCAGGAGTTCGTCTCGGTCGCCGCGCGCACCACGCACCGCTCGGGCCGCGAGCACGAGGACATGGTCTCGGTCGTGGGCCAGCTCTCGCTCGGCACCATCACCAACCACCTCGTCAACTGGCTGACCCCGTTCAAGGAGCGGCTCACGGTCATCACCGGCGAGAAGGGCTCGTTCGTCGCCGACACCCTGACGGCCGACCTCACCTTCCACGCGAACGGCAAGACCGAGCAGGCCTGGGACGCGATCTCGAAGTTCCGCGGGGTCTCCGAGGGCGACGTCGTCCGCTTCGCCATCGCCAAGCCCGAGCCGCTGCGCACCGAGCACGAGCAGTTCCGCGACGCCGTGCTGGGCCAGGACGCCGACATCGTGACGATGGCCCAGGGCCTGCGCACGGTCCGGGTCGCCGAGGCCTGCCTCGAGTCGGCCGCGACGGGTACCACCGTCGCCCTCGACGTGTCGTGATCCTCGGAGGCGCCCCCCGGGCGTCGTCGAGCGCTGCGGAGGAGGACCGGCCGTGGACGAGGTGAGCACCGGCGCGGCCGGCGTCCGCACGGCCCCGGCCGAGCCCGGCACGACGGCCCCGGCGGTCGACCGGTCGAGGTTCCGGCCGGACATCGAGGGGCTGCGGGCCATCGCCGTCGTCAGCGTGATGCTGTGGCACGCCGGCCTGCCGTTCCTGCCCGGTGGCTTCGTCGGCGTCGACGTCTTCTTCGTCATCTCCGGGTACCTGATGACCGGGCTGCTCGCCCGCGAGCTGCAGCAGCGCCGGCGCATCTCGTTCCTCGGGTTCTACGCCCGCCGGGCCAAGCGGCTGCTGCCCGCGGCCTCGGTCACCCTCGTCGTGGTGGCGCTCGCCACCCTCGTCCTGCTGCCGCGGATCCGGGCGGCCGAGGTCGGGCGGGACATCGTCGCCAGCGCGCTCTACGTCATCAACTGGCGGTTGGCCGAGGGGTCGGTCGACTACCTCGCCGCCGACAACGCGCCCAGCCCGGTGCTGCACTTCTGGTCGCTGGCGGTCGAGGAGCAGTTCTACATCCTCTGGCCGCTGGTCCTCGCCCTCATCGGGCTGCTCGCACGCCGGCGGGCCTCCACGACGGGGCCGGTCGCGTGGGGGCTGGCCCTCATCGCCGTGCCGTCCTTCCTCTGGTCGGTGCACTACACCTCCGCCGAGCCCGAGAAGGCCTACTTCGTCACCACGACCCGTCTCTGGGAGCTGGCGGTGGGTGGTCTCGTCGCGGTCCTCGGCCCGGCGCTGGCGCGGCTCATCGCGCCCCGGGTCGCCGCCGCCGTCGGCTGGGCCGGGCTGGCCGTCGTCGCCGCGACCATGGTCCTGCTCCAGGAGACCTACCCCTTCCCCGGATGGGTCGCCGCCCTCCCCGTGCTCGGTACGGCCGCGGTCATCGCCGTCGGGCCGGTCGCGGGTCCCCGTGGGCCGGTCGCCGTGCTGCGGCCGCGCCCGATGCAGCAGATCGGGAAGCTGTCGTACTCGCTCTACCTCTGGCACTGGCCCGTCCTCGTTGTCGCGACGGCGCTGCTGCTCGACCGACCGGGCCACCTCGACCCCACCGTCGGCGTCGCCGTCGTCGCGCTGTCGGTCATCCCCGCCTGGCTGTCGTTCCGCTTCGTCGAGGAGCCGGTGCGCCAGCGCCGCTCCAGCACCGGCGACCTGCGCCGCTGGTCGCTGTCGATGGGGGCGGCCTGCACCGCGCTGTCCCTCACGGCCGGGCTGGCGCTCGTCGGCGTGGCCGCGCTCTGGGAGCGCGATGCCGCGCGGCCCCCGGCGAACGCCACCGGGGCGGCCGTCCTCGGCACGGGTGACCCGCGCGGGTCCGCGGCCGGGCGCGCCGTCGACGACCCGGGCCGCTTCACGCCGCCGGCGGCCACGGTGCGCGACGACATCCCCAGCAGCTACCCCGACGGGTGCCACGTGCAGGACAACCCGTCGCCGAAGGCCGTGGGGTGCACCTACGGGGACCCGAAGGGTGACTACACGGTCGCCCTCCTCGGTGACTCGCACGCCGCCCAGTGGGTGCCGACCTTCCGGGCCCTCGCCGACCAGCGCGGCTGGCGCCTGCTCGTCTACACCAAGTCGAGCTGCCCGCTCGTCGACGCGAGCATCGCCTACGGCAAGGACGACCGCCCGTACGCCGGGTGTGCCGGCTGGAACGCCGACGTGCAGCGGATCATGGCGCGCGAGCGGCCCGACCTCGTCCTCACCTCCTCGACGTCGTACCTCGTCAACGAGGGTGGCGGGGTCCTCGACCAGGCTGCCTCCGACGCGGCCGTCGAGAAGGGGTTCCGTGAGTCCTGGGCCCGCCTCGTCGCGCTGGGGGCGAGCGTCGTCCCCATCGCCGACACCCCGCGGCCCGGCTTCGACATGGGTGAGTGCGTCTCGGCGAACGAGGGGTCGCTGACCACCTGCGCGACCGAGCGGTCCACGGCCCTCTCGCTGGCGGCCCCCACGGTCACGGCCGCCGCGAAGGGCCAGCAGGGGGTCCACCTGCTCGACCTCAACGACTTCGTCTGCCCCGACACCCGCTGCGCCCCCGTCATCGGCCACGTCCTCGTCTTCCGCGACGAGAGCCACCTCACCGCGACCTACGCGCGCTCCCTCGCGGCCGCCGCGCTCGCCCGGCTCCAGGAGGTCGTCGATGTCCCCTGACCCGGAGGGCCCCGCCCCGGTCGGTAGGGTCGCGGGCGTGCCCGCCCCCGTCGTCCGCCTCGTCACCCGGCTCTTCGCACCCGAGGTCGGTGCGGCCGCGTTCCGCCAGCGCGTCCTCGCCGACTCGTTCTCCGAGCTCGGCTGCTCCGTCGAGGTCGTGACGACCCGCCCGCCCGCCGAGGTCCTCCAGACCGCGGGCGGAACCCACGACGGGGCCCTGAGGGTCTCGCGCTGGCCGGTGCTCCGCGACGAGAACGGCAACGTGCGCGGGTACGTCCACTACCTCAGCTTCGACGCGCCGGCGCTGGTGCGCCTCCTCGCCCGGCGCCCCCCGGCGTTCTACGTCGCCGAACCGCCGCCCACCACCGGGCTCGTCGTGCGGCTGGTCGCCGCCCTCCACCGGCGGCCCTACGTCTACTACGCCGCCGACGTCTGGTCCGACGGCGCCGCGAGCGCGGGGGCACCCGGCGTCGTCGTCTCCCTGCTGCGCCGCCTCGAGGCCGCCGTCCTGCGGCGCGCCGTGCTCGTCCTCTCCGTCTCGGAGGGGGTGTCCGAGCGCCTCGAGCTGCTCGGCGTGCCCGCCGAGCGCATCCTCCTCGTGGGCAACGGGGTCGACACCTCGGTCTTCACCCCCGACGGTCCCGACGCCGGCGAGGCCGGGCCCTACTTCGCCTACGCCGGAACGATGTCCGAGTGGCAGGGCGCCGACGTCTTCGTCGAGGCCCTCGCCCTCGTGCGCCGCGAGCACCCCGACGCGCGGATCGTCTTCATGGGGCAGGGCAGCGAGCAGGCCGCACTCCGGGCCCTGGCCGAGCGCACGGTGCCGGGCGCCGTCGAGCTGCGGGGGGTGGTCCCGCCCGCGGTCGTCGCCTCGACGATGCGCGGCGCCGCGGCCGGCCTGGTCTCCATCCGCCCCGGCCTCGGCTACGACTTCGCCAAGCCCACGAAGATCTACGCCGCCACCGGCAGCGGAACGCCGGTGGTCTTCGCCGGCGAGGGCGCGGGGCGCGAGCTCGTGACGAGCCAGCGCCTGGGGTGGGCTCCGGGTTACGAGGTCGAGGCCGTCGCGGCCGCGATGTCCGCGGCCGTCCGCGAGCAGCGCACGCCCGAGCGCACCACGCGGCTCGCCGACTGGACCGAGGCCAACGCCTCGCTCGGCGCGGCGGCGAGGTCGGCGGCCTCCGCCACCCTCGACGCGGTGCACCGCACCCGCTGACCCGGCGGGCCGCGGGTCTCAGGCCACGTCGTCGCCGGGGCGCCGCCGGAACCGGGCGAGCGGACCCAGCGGCACGAGGGCGAGGTCGCGGCGGCAGAGGACCCACCACACCGCGACGAAGAGCAGCGCGGTCAACGGCTCGGCCCACACCGGCAGGCCGAGCGCACGCTGGCCGACGACGGCCCCCACGACGAGCAGCACGGCGAGCGGCAGGCGCAGGACGACCCAGCCCCAGCGGTGCCGCCCGACCCTCCACTCGGCGAGGAGCGGCACGGCGCCGCTGACGACGGAGCCGGCGAGGAAGCCGACTGCGACGTCGACGGCGCTCGAGGGGCCGAGGAGCCACCAGACGAGGGCGCCGGTGCACAGGCCCGCGAAGCTCGCACCGGTCGTCACCCGCATGAGGCGGCGCGAGCGGGTGACGAGGGCGTTGACGCTCGGGACGGCCACGGTCGTCATCGTGATGGCGACGAGGAGGGCAGGCAGCACGGGGCTCTCGGGGTCGAACTTCGGACCCCAGACGAAGGCCATGATGAGCTGCGAGCAGATGGCCAGGCTGCCCAGGATGCTCACCATGACGACCTGGAGGACGCGTGCGGCCCGGTCGGTCTGGTCGAGGAAGGTCGCCGTGTCGCCGCGGGCCCACGACTCGGCGAGGGAGGGGAACAGGGCCAGGCTCAACGAGACGGCCAGCAGCGAGGCGGGTGTGGCGGTGGCCATCGAGGCCGCGAACTGTCCGGCGTCCTCGGGTCCGGTGCCCTTGGCGACGATCATCGCGACCTGGAGGAACCCGGCGCTCGCGACCGTCCCGGTGATCCCGAGCAGGACGAACTCGTCGAGCTCGCGGCGCAGGGGGCGGGCGAGCGGGGTGCGCTCGGCCCGGGCGACCCGTGGCCAGCTGGCGAGGACGTAGGCCGTGTACGACAGGACGAGCGGGGCGAGGAGCGCGGGGCCGCGCAGGCCGAGGAGCAGCGCGACGACGAGGACGACGACGCCCCCGATCCCGCTGAGGAGGTCCCAGGCGGTGGCCCGCCGCACCTGGCCCGTGCCGAAGAGGACGCCGCGCGTGAAGCTGTAGCCCGACCACGCCGCGGTGAAGAGGCCCACCCAGAGGCCGTCGACCCACCGGCCCCCGTCGTAGACGACCCAGAAGGCGACGCCGACCCCACCGAGGAGGAGCGAGAGGACGGCCGCGCGCTGCCTCAGGTGCACCGCGACGGCGTGCAGCTCGTCGCGGTCGCCGGTCGCCCGGGCCCGCGCGAGGTACTTCGAGGCCGCGCTGCCCACCGAGGTGGGGCCGAGCAGGGCGAGGAGGCTCGCCGTGGACATCGCCGACTGGAGGGCGCCGAGCACCGCGCGGCCGGCCAGACGGCCCACGAGCCAGCTCGTGACGAAGCGGAGCCCGCCCTGGGCGAGCAGGCCGACCATGCTCAGGGCGCTGTCCTTGGCGAGCGAGCGCGGTGGCGCCTCGCGGTCGAGGCGCAGGGGGCGCAGGAGGTCGCGCCACCCGCCTCCCGGACCTGCGGTCGCCACGGGTGGGGTCAGCTCCCGAGGAGGCGTCGCACGAGCGCGTGCGACGTGGCGACGTCGGTCTCGTCGCTCAGCGTGCGCGCGTGGTCGTGGGCCGCCTGCTTCGCCGTGGCCACGCGCTCGGGGGTCAGCTCGCGCAGGGCCGCGACGAACGACTCCTTCGAGTAGTCGGTCGAGACGACGCCGAGGTCGTTGGCCGTGACGAACCGGGCCATCTCGGGGGAGGGGCTCACGGCGAACGCGAGCCGCGCCTGGAGGAAGTCGAACAGCTTGTTGGGCAGGCAGTTCGCCATGTTGAAGTTGTCGGGCGGCAGCGAGAACACCCCGACGTCGTACGCGTTGAGCGCGCTCGGCAGCTCGGAGGGCGCGACGGGCGGGTGGATCGTGAGGCGCTCGCTCGTCGCGGCCAGCTCCTCGAGCTCGCGGAGGTAGGCGCCGCCGTCGCCGGCCGGGACGAGGTAGAGGTCGAGCGAGGTGTGCTCGAGCTCGAGGCTGGCCTCCATGAGCATGCGCAGGTTGCGGTTGGGCTCGGCTCCACCGCTGTGCGCCAACCGGATCCGGCCGCCGTCGAGCATCGGCGAGGGCTCGAGGTCCTCCCAGGGGCGTGCGTTGCGGACGAGCCCGGCGGTCGTGCCGTAGACCTTGTCGTACTCGGCGACGAGGCTCTCGGCCACCGTCGTCACGGCCGCGCAGCGCGGGAGGTAGGTGCGGCACATGTGGTCCATCAACGGCGCCACCATGTGCCGCCACACGAAGTACTGGTCGCGCTGGCCGGGGGCCCACTCGTGCATGTCACCCCACACGGGGGCGTCGCCCGAGACGGCGAAGGCCAGCGCGAGGGCGCGGGCGTCGTTGGCGACGACGAGGTCGAAGCGGCGCCCGTCGAGGGCCGCGAGGGCGTACCGCACCGCGGGGGCGTCGAGCTCGGCACTGCGCAACCGGCGCAGCGCGAGCTTGAGGGCACCGACCGGCGTCTGCGGCAGCGTCTTCAGCTGCTCGGGAACCGACACGTGGTCGGTGGCTCCGTCCGGGAGCGGCCCGTAGCCGACGGTGGTCACGTCGCCGTGCTCGCGCAGGACGCGCAGCTGGCGCAGGACCCGGGCGTCGCGTGCGATCGGGGACAGCGAGATGCACAGGATCCGGGGGCGTGGCACGGCGGCGATCCTACGCGAGCGCGCGGCCGCGACCGGCCGCCTCGAGGGCCGTGGCGACCCGCTCGGCCGCGTGCCCGTCCCCGTACGGCGTGGCGTCCGTGGCCTGCGGGGCGGGGCGGGCCACGGCCTCCGCGAGACCGGACACCCCGCCGGCGAGGACGTTCCATCCGAGGTCGACCGTCTCGGTCCACTCGGTCTCGGTGCGGACCGTCGTGCACGGCACCCGCAGCAGGAACGCCTCCTTCTGCAGCCCCCCGGAGTCCGTGATGACCCCGGCGCTGTCCATGGCGGCCCGGATGAGCGCCGGGTAGGGGAGCGGGTCGGTGGCGACGACGGCGCCGCGCGAGAGGTCGAGCGACTGCTCGGCGGCACGGGCCCGCAGGCGGGGGTGGGCCAGGAGGACGACGGGGGCGTCGAGCCCGGCGAGCTCGTCGACGATGGCGCGGAGCCGCTGCGGGTCGTCGGTGTTCTCGGCGCGGTGGAGCGTGGCGACGTAGTAGCGCTGCGCCGGGTCGACCCCGCCGGGGAGCACGTTCTCGGTGCCGGCGACGGCGTCGCGGACCGTCAGGAGGACGTCGGTCATGACGTCACCCACGAGCACGCTGACGTCGGCGAGGCCCTCGGCGGCGAGGTGGCCCAGGGCGACCTCGGTGGGGGCCAGGCACAGGTCGGCGGCGTGGTCGGTGAGCACCCGGTTGTGCTCCTCGGGCATCCGCCGGTTGAACGACCGCAGGCCGGCCTCGAGGTGGGCCAGCGGCAGGTGCATCTTCACCGCGGACAGCGCACCGGCGATGGTCGAGTTGGTGTCGCCGTAGACGAGGACCCAGTCCGGGCGGTGCTCCTCGAGGACGCCGTCCATGGCGGCGAGCATCGCCCCGGTCTGGCGCCCGTGGGTGTCCGAGCCCACCGCGAGGTGGGTGTCCGGCGCGGGGATGCCCAGGTCCGTGAAGAACACGTCGGACATGGCCACGTCGTAGTGCTGCCCGGTGTGGACGATGACGTGCTCGTGGCCGGCCGCGCGCAGGGCGGTGGCGACGGGGGCGAGCTTGACGAACTGGGGACGTGCGCCGACGACGCTGAGCACCTTCACGGACACGGACTGTACCGAGGGCCCGGACCCGCGCCGAATCCACGACGGCGGCCCGCACGCCCGAGGCGGTGCGGGCCACCCGTCGCGACCACGGGACCGCCCGGCTCCGACTCAGCCGGTGATGGTGTAGGACGACCAGCCGGTTCCGACGAGGAAGACGTAGTTGCTGTTCATCACGCCGTCCCCGACGCTGTCGTAGTCGAGGAGCTGGCCGGTGCTCGTCTTGGTGAACAGGGCGTTGACGCCGCCCCAGACCTCCACGGCGGCGAAGCCGAACCGGGCGTCCCAGCCCCTGCCGAGCACGCTGCGCGTCCCGAACCCGCCGCTGCCGTTGCCCGGGTACAGGTAGAGCACACCGGAGCGGTCGCGGGCCAGGAGGTCGGTCCGGCCGTCGTAGTTCCAGTCGCCCGGGCCGATGATCGCGTTGAAGATGCTCCAGCCGCTGCCGATCTGCCGGCGCGGGAGGACACCTCCGGTGCCGCTGCCCGGGTAGAGCCAGAGGCGGCCGGCCGAGTCGCGCGCGATGAGGTCGGCGCGGCCGTCACCGTCGAAGTCGCCGGTGCCGAGCACCGCGTAGGACGACCACCCCGTGCCGATCTTGACCCTGCTGGCCATCGCGAACCCGCCCCGGCCCGGGTAGAACCACAGGTTCCCGCTGGAGTCGACGGCCACGAGGTCGCCGTGCCGGTCGCCGTTCAGGTCGCCGATGGTCACGACCTGGCGCATGACGTTCCAGCCGCTGCCGATCCGACCGCGCGGCTCGAAGTCCTGGTTCAGGTCCGCGGAGAGCGGATACGAGTAGAGGACACCGGTGCTGGACCGGGCGATGATGTCGTGGTTGGCCGAGCCGCCGAAGTCCGAGCTGCCGGCCGAGAACGGTGTGCGCAGGTCGAACCCCTGGAAGCCCGGGGAGCTGCCGTCGAAGGTGCCGCCGACCAAGGTCGCCTCACCGACGGCGTTCGGCGTGTTTGGGACCGCGAACACCGACCAGAGGAACCCGCCCGCGTTGTTCGGGTCCGGGTCGGGGTAGCGGATGAAGTGGTAGACCGTCCCGTCCGGCGTCATGACCGGCCACCGGACGTCGCTGCTCGGGTAGGTCTGGCGGGTGTCGATGGTGCCGTCGGGGGCGAGGACCTTGACCGTGGCCTCGGTCGAGGTGTTCGTCGCGAAGAGGATCGAGCCGTCCCGCAGGCCCGTGGGGTCGATACCGCCGCCCGTCCCGGCGAGCAGGGTGCGCGCCCCGGTGGAGGCGTCGACGCGCACGAGCCCGCCGCCGGGGGCGAGGTCGGCGGCGACGAGCGTGGTCGACGGCGTCGCGAGCAGGCTGTCGACCCAGTCCGGCGTGGAGAGGCCGGCCGAGGACGGCACGAGCCGTGGGGTGTGGGTGCCCCACACCGGGATGGTGTAGAGCCCCTTGGAGACCGAGGCGTCGGTGGGGTCGACGGCGCCGGCGACGATGCGCTGGCCGTCGGGGGAGAAGGCCGGCTCGTCGAGGGCCGTCCCGGCCGGGGAGGCCACCCGCCAGAGGACCGCCCCCGTGCGGGCCACCCGCACGGTCAGCTGCGTGCCCGCACCGGTGCCCTCGAGCCCGGCCACGAGGCGGCCGTCGGCCGAGAACGTCGGGCGCGCCATGGCGCCGTCCCAGGCCTTGAAGGCGAAGCCGAACTCGTCCTGCTCGTACACCGCACTGTTGCCGGCGAAGAAGAGGTCGGGGTAACCGGTCCCGTCCACGCTGCTCATCGACCACCACCCGCCGTCGGACGGCGTGCGGCAGGTGACCTTCGCGCTGCCGACGGTGGCGGTGACGAACCACGCGGCCGAGCCCATCGGGTTCTGACCCGTGTCGCGGAAGCTCGTGGTGCCTCCGGGGAGCGCCGAGCCGATGGTGCGGGCGCTGCCCCCGAAGCGCTGGCGGGAGACGCTGATGCTCGTGGCGTTGTCGACGGGGTTCCAGACCACGTACGTACGGTCGAGGGTCTGGGTGACACCGACCTTCATGGCGTCGCAGGTGGCGGCGACCGACGGTGTGCTCGGGGCCACGCCGGCGGCGCCGGGCGCCTCGAGGGTGCGGGAGGCCTTGCGGGCACCGGGGGCGGCCGACGCGTGCGCGGCACCGAGGACGCGCCCCCCGGTGGAGGCGTCGTCGGCCGCGAGGGCCCGGACGAGGTCGGCTCGGGGGTCGGCGGGGCGGGCGGCGCCGACGGCCGGCGTGGTGCTCACGGCGCCGGCGACGAGCGTGCCGGCGACGGCGGCGGCGAGCAGGACGCGGGCGCGGCCGCGTGCAGAGGTGGTGGTCATGGGACGTCCCCCGGGGGGTCAGGTGATGGCGGCTGCCGAGGGCAATGTAGGACGGCGGGGCCCGCCGCGACCACGGTTTGTGCGAAAACTCGCAGGAGGTGGGTCGTCGGCGCTTTCGTACCCGCGAGTAACGTGTCCCGCATGACTGGCAACCGCGACTTCGACACCTACCGGCTCTCCGAGGACCACGAGGCGATCCGCGAGGCGGTCCGTGCGGTGGCCGAGGACAAGATCGCGCCGTTCGCGGCGGCCGTCGACGAGGAGTCGCGCTACCCGCAGGAGGCCCACGACGCGCTCGTCGCCTCGGACTTCTTCGCGCCGCACGTCGCCGAGGAGTTCGGCGGGGTCGGCGCCGACGCGCTCGCGGTCTGCCTCGTCATCGAGGAGGTCGCCCGGGTCTGCGCCTCGTCCTCGCTCATCCCCGCCGTGAACAAGCTGGGCTCGATGCCGCTCGTCATCGCCGGGTCCGACGAGGTCAGGAAGCGCTACCTCACGCCGCTGGCTGCGGGGGAGTCGACGTTCTCCTACGGCCTCTCCGAGCGCGAGGCGGGGTCCGACACCGCCGCCATGAAGTGCAAGGCCGTGCGCGACGGCGACGACTGGGTGCTCTCGGGCCAGAAGTCCTGGATCACGAACGCCGGTGTGTCCGAGTACTACACGGTCCTGGCGGTCACCGACCCCGACGGTCCGCGCGGCAACAACATCACGGCCTTCGTGGTCGAGAAGTCCGACGAGGGGTTCTCCTTCGGTGAGAAGGAGCGCAAGCTCGGCATCAAGGGCTCGCCCACCCGTGAGCTGCACTTCGACCGCTGCCGCATCCCCGGCGACCGCGTCGTCGGCGAGGTCGGGGCCGGCCTCAAGATCGCGCTGGCGACCCTCGACCACACCCGCGTGACGATCGGCGCGCAGGCGGTCGGCATCGCGCAGGGTGCCCTCGACCAGGCGGTGGCCTACGTCAAGGAGCGCAAGCAGTTCGGCAAGAACATCGCCGAGTTCCAGGGCGTGCAGTTCATGCTCGCCGACATGGCGATGCAGCTCGAGGCCGCCCGCCAGCTGGTCTACGTCGCGGCCGCCAAGTCCGAGCGCGGCGACGCCGACCTCCCGTTCTTCGGCGCCGCCGCCAAGGCCTACGCGAGCGACGTCGCGATGCAGGTGACCACCGACGCCGTCCAGCTGCTCGGTGGCGCCGGGTACACGCGCGACTTCCCGCTCGAGCGGATGATGCGCGACGCCAAGATCACCCAGATCTACGAGGGCACCAACCAGGTCCAGCGGATCGTGATGGCGCGCCAGCTGCTCAAGGGCTGAGGCGGGGGTCGGGGCGCGGTGGCGTCGTCCGGCGCGGTGGGCGTGCGCCACGACGTGGCGGCGTACTTGGAGCGGGCGGTCACCCTGACGCGCCCCGGTGCCTTCCGAGGAGACCCGATGACCCGTCCCACCCTGCAGTCGCTGTGCCGAGCGCTCGCCGAGGCCGACCCCGAGGGCCTCGTCGCCCTCGGTGCGCCGGACGACGAGTACCTGCCCGAGGCGGAGGCCCTCTTGGGCCTGGAGCATCTCGACGCCGACGTCGTGCGCGGAGTGTTCCAGGGGTTCTTCGGACCGGTCGCGACCACGCACCCCGACCGGTTCTGGGAGCTGCTGGCGGCGCGGTGCGAGGCCTCGCAGATAGACTGACGCGCTGGTTCACGAGCTCCGGGGTCCGAGCCGAAATGTCTGTGGTGCAGCCAAATTCGTCTGTGTAAGCCCTTGTCGATCGTACGTCTGTTCGGTACGATGAGGCATGGACAGGGGGACGATCTCGAGCCGCATCGCGGCACTGCGCGATGAGTGCGCGCGGCTGGGTCGTGAGCTCGTGGAGTCCGGTCACGGGCTGTCGTCGGAGGACGCATTCGCGCTCGCCGGGGAGGCGCAGGGACTGGCCAACAGTGCTGATGCCCTGGTGGCGGTGTCGGCGGCGTGGGGTGCGCGGTTCGAGACGCGGCTGTCGGGGGATGGCCCGGCGGAGCGGGTGCACCCGGTGGGGTTCGTGGACGGCATGTCGGGGGTGATGTTCTGCCTGGAGGCCGGCCTGACCGAAGGCGTGGCGGGGCGGAAGGTCACGCTCGGGGCGGTGCTGGGGCAGCGCTTCCCCCGCACGCGCGCGCTGTTGGTCGAGGGCGCCGTGGGCACCATCACCGCGCAGAAGATCGTCGACGCCTGCGCCGGTCTGGACGTGGAGGCGTGCGGTCGGGTGGATGCCGAGCTCGCGCCCCGGTTGGCGGCGTTGGACCCGGCGCGGGTGATGTCCGAGGCGCGGCGGGTGGCCACGCGGGTGGCGGCGGACCAGGTCGCGGCGCACGTGGCGTTGACGAAGACGGGGCGGCGGGTGGAGGTGTGCCCCGGCGCGGACGGCCTGTCGGAGTGGTTCGCCTCGCTCCCGACCGCGACCTCGGCGGCGATGTGGTCGGCGGTCGAGCAGCTGGCCGGTGAGTACCGGCAGGTCGATGACTCGCTGTCGGTGCCGGAGTCCCGCGCCGACGCCCTGACCGACCTGGTGCTGCGGAGCGTGAGCGTCACCGCGCAGGTCACCCTCGGGGTTCCGGTCGTCACGAACGAGCCTGCACCGGAGCCGATGCGGGGTGAGCGGTTCCGGGTGGACTGGGACGACGACGACACCCTGATCGACCACACCACCGGGGTCGAGACCCGCTACGGCGACCTCGACCCCGCCACCCGCGAGGAGCTCTCGTGGGTGACGATGTCGCCCGAGTCGTTCTGCGACCGGGCCGACACCATGGCCGAGGTCTCACCGGGATTCGCGGTCTCCGGCACGCACCTCCCGAACCTCGGGTGGGTCGACCCGGCCACCCTCGCGAACCTGCTGAAGGTCCTCCCGATGGAGGTCGCGCGGGCCGTCCTGGAGGCCGAGACCGGCACCCTGGCCTCGCTGACCACCAGCGCGTACAGGCCGACCAAGGCGATCACGGACTTCGTGAAGACCCGCGACGGGACGTGCCGGATGTGGGGCTGCACCCGGCCCGCGGAACGCTGCGACCTGGACCATGTCACGGCCTGGCCCGACGGCACCACCACGCCCACCGGCCTCGAAGACCTCTGCCGGCGCCACCACCGGTTCAAGCAGCTCGGCCGCTGGCGACCCGTCATGTCACCCGACGGCACCATCACCTGGCACGGCCCGAACGGCCGGACCCGCACCACCGAACCCCAGCACCGCGTGTCGGGCCCCCGCGAACGCGTGTGAACCCGCCGGGGATCCCCGGCGGGTTCACACACGTTCGCTCGACCTGCACTGCTCCACCGACGTCCGGCACGCCTCCACGCGGGCCGGGTCGCGGGGTCACGCCTGGCGCATGACCGCCAGGAAGGTACCGACCTCGCCCCGCAGCATCTCGGCCATCTGGGCCAGGCCCTGGCCGATCCGCGGGTCGAGCCCGTGGGCGGACTGGGCGCCGGCCTCGCTGTTGCCGTCGACGGCGTAGCGGAGGTCGTCGACCATCGGGGACATCTCCCGGACCATGCCCTGGACGGACTTGATCGCGGTGGTGCTGCGGCCGGAGACGTCGATCATCCCCTGCACCTGGTTCGTGATGTCCTCGGTCGACTTCGCCGTGGTCTCGGCCAGCGACTTGACCTCGGAGGCGACGACGTCGAAGCCGCGGCCCGCGGTGCCGGCCCGGGCGGCCTCGATCTGGGCGTTGAGGGCGAGCAGCTTGGTCTGCGCCGCCACCGAGGAGATGAAGGCGATGACGTTCTCGATCTCCCGCGACGACCCGTCGAGGTTGGCCATCGTCGCCGTGGCGTCGTCGGCCTGGCGCACGGCGTCCTCGGCGAAGCGGCCGAGGTTGGCGGCGGTGGCCGACAGCTCGGTCGAGGCTGCGGCGACCTGCTCGGCGACGGCGAGCACCGTCTGCTCGAACTGGTCGGCCAGCTCGAGCCGCTCGGTCACGGCCGCCTTGGCCCGGCCGTCGGACTCGATCATCGCGTCACGGGCGGCGTTGATGGCGCGCGCACCGCGCAGGAACGAGCCCATGAGGCCCGCCGGCAGCACCTGGCGGTAGTAGCGGCCCTCGTTGATCGCCTCGAGGGCCCCGGTCACCTCCCGTGCGAAGGCGTCCGTGCGGTCGAGGGAGTCGTTGAGCGCGAGCCGGAGGCCGACGACCTCGGGGTGCGCCTCCTCGCCGTCGATGCTCGTGAACCGGGCCTCGGAGTCGCCCTTCGCCGCGGCCGCGGCCACCCGGTGGGCCTCGGCGAGCGCGTCGCGGAGCACCTCGACTTCGGGACGACGGCCGCTCGCGGCCTGCTTCCGTGGGGCGCGCTCGCGCCTGCTGACGATGCTCATGCCGCAACCTCCGTGACGAGCGACCAGACCCACTCGTCGTAGGTCATGCCGAGCCCCGCGAGGCGCTCGTGCAGGAAGGACAGCCCGGCGGCCGAGGCATCGGTGGCGCGGCTGAAGCCGGCCTCGTGCGCCCGGATCTCCCGGTACAGGGGCACGATCGTGCCCAGGGCCGTACGGCTCGGGAGCCGCCGGTTCGAGTGGTAGCCGATGATGGTGCCGTGCGCGTCGAAGGTCGGCGTGACGTGCGCGAAGACCCAGTAGTGGGCTCCGTCACCGGCGACGTTGACGACGAAGGCGAAGAGCTCCTGACCGGCCTGAAGCCGGTCCCAGAGCAGCTTGAACACGCCGGCCGGCATGTCCGGGTGACGGATCAGGTTGTGCGGCTTGCCGATGACGTCGGCCTCGTCGAAGGCCGAGACTCGGCAGAACACCTCGTTCGCGTACGTGATTCGACCCTGGAGGTCGGTCTTGGTCACGATGATCTCGTCGCGACCGAACGTCCGCTCGACACCGCTGGGCGCCGTGCGCGTCATGGGGAACCCCTCTCCGGGATGGCTGGTGGTCAGCCCTCCCATCGGTCGCGCCGCGGGCAGGTCGAGAAAGATCCGGTCAAGAAACGACGTGGGCCTCGTCAGCGCCGACCCGTGAGCTGCGTGACGGCCTCGCGCGTGGCCGCCGCGACCAGCGCGTCGTCCGGCGCGGCGTCCGCGCGGTCGGTGCGGGTGAGGACCACGACGACGACGGGTGCGCGCCCGGCGGGGTAGACGACGGCGACGTCGTTGCGCACCCCGTACTCGGCCGTCCCCGTCTTGTCGGCGACCGGCCACGCCGGGTCGACCCCGGCCCGCACGGTGCCGTCCCCGGTGAGGCAGTTCAGCATGAGGTCGCGCAGCAGGGTGCGGTCCCCGACCTCGAGGTCCCGTCCGAGGACGGTGTCGCGCAGGTTGTCGGCGAACTGGCGCGGCGTGGTGGTGTCCCGTGGGTCGCCCGGCAGTGCCTCGTTGAGCTCCGGCTCGAGGCGGTCGACCCGCGTCACCCGGTCGCCGTGGGCGCGCAGCCAGGACGTGACCATGGTCGTGCCCCCGAGCCGCGCGACGAGGAGGTTGGCAGCGGTGTTGTCGCTGTACCGGATCGAGGCGTCGATCAGCTCGCGCACCGTCATCCCGGTGTCGACGAAGCGGCTGGTCACCGGGGCGTACTCCAGCAGGTCGGCCCGCGTGTAGTGGACGACCTCGTCGAGCTCGGCGTCGCTCGCCCGGTCGAGCACCGCCGCTGCGATGAACGCCTTGTTCGTCGAGGCGAAGGGGAAGCGCTCGCCGCCGCGCCACGAGACGACCCGGCCGGTGCCGGTGTCGACCGCGGTGAGGCCGAGGCGGGCGCCGTGCGTGCGTTCGAGGGCGGTGAAGGCGCGGTCGCCGGCGTGCGCGGTCGCGCTCGGGGGCGCGGCCGGGGCCGCGGCCGGGGCGCTTGCGCCGGACCCCAGGGTCAGGACGGCGAGCAGGGGGAGGGTGGTCAGGGCACGTCGGGTCGTCGTGGTCATGCGCCCACCCTGCGGCGCCCGACTCATGCGGACGAGTGCGCGAACGCGCGGACCGATGCCGATCCGGCATGGGTCGTGGGGGCGGGGCGCCGTACGGTGGCGGGGTGGACCTCCTCGCCGCCTGTCGCGTGCTCGCGCAGCTCGACGAGCGGGGGAGCGTCACCGCGGCGGCCGGGGCGCTGGGCATCGCGCAGTCCGTGGCCAGCCGCCGGCTCACGGCCCTCGAGCAGCACCTCGGAGGGGCCCTCGTCGAACGGACCGCCCGCAGGGCGGTGCTCACGCCGCTCGGTCGCGATCTGGTCCCGACCGCCCGCAGGCTCGTCGCCCTCGCCGAGGAGCTCGAGCTCGACGCCGAGCGCGCCCGCCGGAGACCGCTCACCCTCGCGGTCCCCGAGGCGTGCGCCGTGCGTGACCTCGCGGTGCTCGATGCCGGCGGCCGGGACGCCGGCCTGCGGGTCGAGCCGCTGGCCGCCGGGCCGGTGGCCCGGGCCGACCTCGTCGCCCGCCAGGCCGTGCGCACCGCCCTCCTCCCCGCCCCGGGCGACGAGGCGACCTGGACGGTCCCGCTCGGCGTGGGCGGGCGGGTGCCGGGGGAGGGGCCCGTGCGCCTCGAGCGGCTGCGCACCTCGCGGCGCGGACGCGGCCACCCGGACGCGCTCGCCGGGACCCGGCTGCGGACCGCGCCCGAGGACGACGTGCCGCACGTGCGCGACGTGCTCGTGCGGGCCGGGGCCGCCGCGGGGCTGCTGCCGGGGCAGCTACCCGTCGACGGCAGCCGGACCGCGGCCCTGGCCGGTGTCCTCGCCGACGACGACCTGCTGCTGTGCTCGGCCCTGGAGGCGCAGGACCTCGGTCTGGAGTGGCGGCCCCTCGCCGGCGTCGAGCTCGTCCGGGGGTACCGGCTCGTCGGCGAGAGCGGCGACGACGTCCGGGCCCTGCTGGCGGCGGTCGCCGGCGACCTCGGCGCCGCACTCGGCGCGCGGAGGGTGACCGGTGGCTGAGCGGACGGGCCGCTCCGGCGTGCTCGCCCGGTTGCGCGACGACCTCGCCGACGCCGGGCTCCGGGCCGGGCTGCTCGCCCGCGACCTGCGCTCCGGGCGCGAGGCCGACCTCGACGCCGACGTCCTCACCCCGGCCGCGTCGCTGGCCAAGCTGCCGCTGACGCTCGCGGTGTGCACCCGCGTGGCGGACGGCCGGCTCGACGGCGCGATGCCGGTCGAGGTGCCCGCCGGCGACCCCGGAGAGGTGACGCCCGGGCTCGGCCGTTTCCGCCACCCGGCCCGCGTCGCCGTCGACGACCTCGTGGGGATGGCCCTCACCGTCAGCGACAACGCCGCCGCCGACGCGCTGCTGCGCCTGGTGCCTCCCGAGGAGGTGTCCTCCGACCTCGCCGACCTCGGGATCACCCCGATGGTGGTGCGGCACCCCTTCGCCGACCTGTCCGACACCCCGCTCGACCGGCTCCCGGTCCACGAGGGGCACCTGGCCCACACGCTGGCGATCCGCGGCAGCACCCCCGCCCGGGGGCACCCCGTCCGGCAGCTCGACGTCGCGCGCACCAACGTGCTGACCGCGCGATCGGCGGCCGACCTGCTCGAGGTGGTGTGGACCGGGCGCGGGCTGCATCCCCTCGTGGCCGAACGGCTGCGGGAACACTTGCGCGGCAACGTCATCCGGCACCGTCTCGCACCGGACCTGTCCTCCGACGACGCGCGGTGGGCCTCCAAGACCGGCACCCTGCTGAACCTGCGGCACGAGGCCGGGGTCGTCGAGCACGCCGACGGGGCCCGGGTGGTCGTCGTGGCGCTCAGCACGTCGAGCGTCCCGGCCTCGGTGCAGCCCGCGGCCGAGGCGGCCCTCGGTGCGGCCGCCCGCGCGGTGCACGACCTCGTGCGGTGACCGGGGTCAGGACGTCTTGCAGATGTCGGCGTTCGCCGCGCGGGCCGAGATGGTCGGCGTCGGGGTGGGCGCCGGGGTCGGGGCCGAGACGGGCTGCTTCGGGAGGGCCTTGGTGCCGGTGCGGTTCTCGACCTCGACGACGTTCTTCGAGCCGGCCCCCATCGTGACCCGGACGGTCCGGCCGAGGCCGGTGGCCTCCTCGACCTTCGCCCCCGGGAAGGCGGCGGCCACGGTGCGGGCGGCCTCCTCCTGGCCGGTGGAGTACTCGACGAGCGTGCCGGTGCGGGACTCGCCGTTCCCCGTGCCGGTGACGCGGAAGCCCTGCACCCCGAGGGCGGCGGCGGCCTGGCTCGCGAGGCCGGAGGCGCCGGAGCCGTTGAGCACCTGCACGCGGACGGCATCGGGGGAGACGCTGAGCGGCGTGGCGCTCGGCGACGGCGTGGCGCCGGGCTTGGGCTTGCGCCCGAGCTGGTGGTCCTCGCGGAAGGACTCCCAGATGAGCTCGGCGGACGGCTGCCACTGCACGCGGTTCTCGTCGTTCGGGTAGACCTCGTTGGGCACGGTGACGAACTCGATGTTCTTCAGCCCGATGCCGCGCACGCTCTCGGCGAGGTCCTTCATCGTGCCGAGGCCGAACTCGGGGTCGGTGGTCAGCGACTTGGTCGCGGCGTCGAGGAAGCCGAAGAGGCGGGTCGGCTCGAAGAGCAGCTGGCTCGAGGTGGCCTTCTGGGCGATCGAGGACAGGAAGGCCTGCTGGCGCTGGATGCGGCCGAGGTCCGAGCCGTCACCGACGGACTTGCGGGTGCGCACGTAGGCCAGCGCCTGCTTGCCCTTGAGGGTGTGCGTGCCGGGGCTGAGCCGCAGGCCCGACTCGCGGTCGTCGATCGCCTCGGTCGTGCAGACCTCGACGCCGCCGAGCGCCTGGACCATCGACTGGAAGCCGCGGAAGTCGACGACGCCGTAGTGGTCGATGCGCACCCCGGTGTTGCCCTCGAGGGTGCGGATCAGGCAGCCGATGCCGCCGATCTTGTAGTTGTGGTTCCACTGCCGGGTGACCCACTGGTCCTTGGGGGCGGTGGGGGAGCACTCCGGCGGGGCCTTGGTCATCGAGTCGCGGGGGATCGAGACCACCGTGGCCCAGGTGCGGTCCTTGGACAGGTGCACCAGCAGGTTGGTGTCGGAGTGCTGGCCCGGGTCCTCGACGACCTTGCCGATGGCGTCGTTGCCCTTGCCCTCCCGGGTGTCGGACCCGACCAGGAGGATGTTGACCGCGCCGCGGGCCTGGGCGGCCTGGGTGGGGCGGTCGGTGCCGATGGCCTTCGAGACGTCGACCTTGGTGATGTTCGCGTTCAGCCGCCACGTCGCGTACGCGACGCCCGCGCCCCCGAGGGCGACGACGAGCACCAGGGCGATGGCCAGCCGGCGGCGCCACGGGCGGCGACCCGTGCCGTGCACCTCGCGCCGGCTGGGGAAGGCGTCGTGCGGGTCGGGCTCGTGCTCGCCCCCGCGGTGCGCGGCGCCGTCCACCTGGGTCCTCTCGTCGGGGTGCTCGTGGGGGTCCCGCGGGCGCGGGACCCCGGGAGTCTAACGGCCGGGGCTGGGCGTCCCCTGAGAGCGCCGGCGGGGTGCCGGGAGGGGTCAGCCGCCGGTCGGCTTGCCGTCGGTGCCCTCGGGCGGCGACTCCAGCGGGGTGCCGTCGCGCAGCATCCCGAACAGGTCCTTGGCCCGCTGGTCGTCCCACAGCACGGAGGAGCCCGCGTTCGTGCTGGCGTTGAGGTCCGAGACAGGCACGACGAGGCTGAGCGCCTCGTCGGAGGAGACCTTCCGCATCGTCGACAGGATGCGGTAGGCGTCGAGCAGCGAGGTGTCCTCGCCGACGAACACGCTCGAGGCGGCCGCGTGCGTGAAGCCCCACCAGCGCCAGGGGACCAGCACGGTGCCCGGCGTCGCGGCCTTCTTCGTCACGGCCCCGAGGAACTGGCGCTGGCGCTCGGCGCGGCCGAGGTCACCCTTGGGGTCGGAGTAGCGGGCGCGGACGTACCCCAGCGCGGTCGCGCCGTCGAGGGTCTGGCAGCCCTTCTTCACGTTCAGGTGCGCCTTCGCGTCCTTGATGTTCCGCGGCACGCAGATGTCGACGCCGCCGAGGCTGTCCACGACGGTGGCGAACCCGCCGAAGCCGATCTCGACGTAGCCGTCGATGCGCAGGCCGGTGGCCTGCTCGAGGGTCTGGACGAGGAGCTTCGGGCCGCCGAGCGCGAACGCGGCGTTGACCTTGTTCTTGCCCTTGCCGGGGATGGGCAGGTAGCTGTCGCGGGGGATCGAGATGAGCGCCGGCTTGCCCGAGCCGGACGGGACGTGGACGAGGATGATCGAGTCGGTGCGGCGGCCCTCGGCGCTGCCGGTGCCGAGGGCCTTCTTCTGCGCGGCGCTCAGTCCTTCGCGGCTGTCCGAGCCGACGAGCAGGTAGGTGTTGCCGTCGCCGGCGGCGGGGCGCTCCCCGGAGGGCTCGGTGTCCTCGCGGCTGACGGTCGACCACGCGTGCCACGGCGCCACCGCGGTGAACGCGACCCACCCGACCAGCAGGAGCACGACGAGGGAGAGGACCCGGCGGGCGCGACGGGGTCGGCGGGGGCCGCGCGGCTCGCGGGGTTCGCGCAGCGGTCGACCGGTCCCCGGCGGGCGGCCACCGGGTGCCCCACCGCTCGGGAGCGGGCGACCGTACTCGTCGTAGCCGCCCGCCGGCGGGGCCGGCGGGGGCGCGGCAGCCCGGGGGCGGCCGGCGCGCGGGGTGGAGGGCGCAGCCCGGCCGCGGCGACGCGTGTCGACCGTGTACACGTCGTCGTCGGACCGACCGGCCGACCCCTGGGGGATCGGACGGGCGCGGTCGTCAGCGGTCATCGTGGGCTCCCGGTCCTCTCGGTGCGACCACCCAGTATGGCGGCTGGGCCCGCACGGGCGGTCCGAGCCGGTCCCCCCGGCCCCGGCGCGCCTCGACCACGCCCACGCCGACCCTGCCGATACTGGCTCACCATGGGAGAGCAACGGGGTACCGGCGTGCTCGACCGGCGCGTCGATCCCGACGCCGTCCGGGTCGACACGCGCGGGCGCGGCGCCGGCGGCCGGGAGCGCCGCCGCGCGGTGACCCTGCTGCTGCTCACCCTCGTGCTCCCCGGCAGCGCCCAGGTCGCGGCGGGCAGCCGCCCGCTCGGCCGCTTCGCGCTGCGCGTGTGGGCCGGTGTCATCGCCGCGGCGATCCTCCTCGTCCTCGTCGGCCTGCTCGACCGCGCGGCCGTGCTGGCGCTGGTCACCTCGAGCCTCGGACTGCTCGTCCTCCAGGGTCTGCTCGTCGCGCTCGCGGTGCTGTGGGTCGTGCTGCTCGTCGACGCGTGGCGGCTCGGGCGCCCGGACCGGCTCCCGGCCCGCGACCGGCAGCGGATGCTCGTCCTCCTGCTCGTCCTGCTCCTCGTGCCCGGCCTCGTCGGCTGGCTGGGCTCGACCGTCGGCACCGCGCGCGCCGCGATGACCTCGGTGTTCGGCACCGGCCAGGCGGCGGGGGCCGTCGACGGCCGCTACAACGTGCTGCTGCTCGGTGGCGACAGCGGGGCTGGGCGCGTGGGGCTGCGCCCGGACTCCATCCAGCTCGCCAGCGTCGACGCCGAGACCGGCAAGGCCGTCCTGTTCGGGTTCTCGCGCGAGACCGAGAACATCCACTTCCGCCCGGGGTCGGTGATGGCCGGGCTGATGCCGGAGGGGTGGACCTGCGGCGACGAGTGCCTCCTCAACGCCCTGTACACCTGGGGCCACGACCACGCCGACCGCTTCCCCGCCGGCACACCGGACCCCGGGCTGCTCGCGACGCGCGAGGCGGTCGAGAGCCTGACCGGCCTGGACATCCAGTACTACGTCATGGTCGACCTCAAGGGGTTCAGCAGCCTGGTCGACGCGGTGGGCGGCCTCGACATCACGGTCCAGCGGCGCACCCCGATGGGCGGCGGGTCGCGCGAGATCTTCGACTGGATCGAGCCGGGCCGCAAGCACCTCGACGGCTTCCACGCCCTCTGGTACGCCCGCAGCCGCACGCAGTCGACCAACTACGAGCGGATGGCGCGCCAGCGCTGCGTCGTCACCGCCCTGGTCAAGCAGCTCGACCCGAAGACGGTGCTGCTGAACTTCGGCGACCTCGCCGCGGCGACGAAGGGCGTCTTCCGCACCGACATCCCGCAGGAGGCGCTCGCCGGCCTCGCGGACGTGGCGGTGAAGACCAAGCAGGAGAAGATCACCGCGGTGAACTTCGTCCCGCCGCTCATCAAGCCGTGGGACTACGACCCGCAGGTCGTGCGCTCGACGGTGGCCAAGGCCATCGAGGCGTCCGAGGACACCAGCGCGCCGCCGACGACGTCGTCGACGACCAAGCCCGAGGCCGGCACCCCGGCGAAGAGCGCGGCCGCCCCGAAGCCCAAGGCCTCCACGCCCGCGGTCATGGAGCGGCCCGGCACCGACCCCGACGCCAACACCGGCGACCTCGCGACCGTCTGCTCGGCCGGCTGACCCGGCGCCGCCCGTGCCGCCCGTGGCGCATGCGCAATGATGGCGCCCGTGCCCGACACCGCCTTTGCCCGACGCAACGTCGAGAAGGTCCTCTGGCTCCCGCGCTACGCCCTTGGTGACCTGGTGACCCGGTTCGTGCCGCGCCGGCCGGGCACCTGGGTGGTCGGCAGCGCGTACGGCGTGCACGACGGCGCCCGGGCGCTGGTCGAGGAGCTCGTCGCGCGCGGCCGCGCCGACCGCGTCACCTGGCTGGCCCGCACCCCGCAGGAGGCCGCCGACGCCCGCGCCCTCGGCGTCCGGGTCCTCGCGCACGGCTCGTTCGCGGCCTTCCGGGCGGCGACCCGGGCCGCCGTCGTCGTCCTCACCCACGGGTTCGGGGACGCCAGCCGGTTCGGCACCGGTGGTGCCTTCGTCCTCCAGCTCTGGCACGGCAGCCCGCTCAAGCGGATGCACCTCGACAGCCCCGCCGCGATGCGCCTGCCCGTGGTCGGCGACCGTGGCCCGGTGCCTCGGCTGCTCGCGGCGATGTACCGCCGCGGTGGCGAGCGCATCGGGCTGATCCCGGTCTCGTCCGCCACCGTCGTGCCGCGGATAGCGGCCTCGCTCGGGGCTGATGCCTCCCGCGTCGAGGTCCTCGGCGAGCCGCGCACCGACGTGCTCTTCCGCGGCCCCGAGGACGAGCGGCGGGCCGCGGCCCGGGCCCGGGTCGAGGCCGCGGTCGGCGCGCTCGGCGGGCGCCGGGTCGTCCTCCTCGCGCCGACCTGGCGGGACGGTGCCGCCGACCCGGTGGTCCCGACGGCGCAGGAGTGGCGGGGCATCGAGGAGTGGCTGGCCGCGCACGACGCCGTGCTGCTCGTGCGCCCGCACCCGCTGGCCGTCGGCGACTGGAGCCACCGGTCCGAGGCGGTCCGGCTGCTCGACGCGCGCGCCGAGCCCGACGTCCTGCGGGTGCTGCCCGCCGCCGACGCCGTGGTCAGCGACTACTCCTCGATCGTCGTCGACGCGGCGGCCACGGGGGCGGTGCTGGTCTTCCTCGCCCCCGACGTCGAGGAGTACGGCCGCCGGCACGGCCTCTACGAGCCGTACGCCGTGACCACCGGGGGCCGGGTCGCCGCCACGTGGCCCGAGGCGCTCGAGCGGCTCACTGAGGGCTGGCCCGGTTCGCCCGGGCGGGACGAGGCGCTGGCGTTCTCCCGCGCCCTGGCCGACCGCTTCCACGAGCACCGCGACGGCCGGTCCGCCGCCCGGGTCGTCGACCGCGTCGACGCCGTCATCGGCACCGGCGCGCCCACGGTGGCACCGTCGTCGGTCGGCGGCGTCGCGTTCTTCGAGAGCTTCCACGGCCGCAACGTCTCCTGCAACCCGGCGGCCATCGACCGCGAGCTGGCCCGGGTGGCCCCGGGCGTCGAGCGCGTCTGGTCGGTGGCGCGCGACGGCGTCGAGGTGCCCGAGGGCGCGACCGCGGTGCGGGTCGGCACCCCGGAGTGGCGGGCCGCCCGCGACCGCGCCGACCTCCTCGTGCTCAACGACTGGATCGAGGACTCGTGGCGCCCCCGGCGGGACCAGTTCGTCCTCCAGACGTGGCACGGCACGCCGCTCAAGCGCATCGCCCTGGGCCGCCGCGACCGCACGCCGCGCCTGTTCGCCGCCGTCGTCAAGCAGTCGACGAGATGGTCGGCGATGTTGGCGCAGAACGACTTCGGCGCTCGCGCCCTGCGGCGCAGCTACGCCGTCGTCCGGCCGATGTGGACCCTCGGATACCCCCGCAACGACCTCGTCGTCACCTCGTCGGGGGAGGAGACGCGGGCCGCCCTGGGTGTCGCCACGCCGCGCGTCGTGCTCTACGCCCCCACCTGGCGCGACGACGCGCTTGACGGACCCGACCCCCTCGACCCCGTCGCCCTCGCCGAGCACCTCGGGGAGGGGTGGACCGTGCTCGTGCGCGGCCACGCCCGCACCCTCGGCCTGCGCACCGAGGTGGCGGCCGACCGGGTCCTCGACGTCACCGCCCACCCGGACGTCAGCGACCTCCTCGCGCTCGCCGACGTCCTCGTCACCGACTACTCCTCGGTGATGTTCGACTTCAGCGCCACCGGCCGGCCGATGGTCTTCCACGTCGCCGACGCCGAGCACTACGAGAACGAGGTGCGTGGCTTCGCCTGGGACCTCGCCGGGCGCGCGCCGGGGCCGCTCGTGCGCACCACCGAGGAGGTCGCGGCCGCGGTGGCCCGGGCCGACGAGCCCGACGAACGCGCCCGCTGGGCCACCCGCTACGCCCGGTGGCGGGCGGACTTCAACCCGCTCGACGACGGCCACGCCTCCCAGCGGGTCGTGGCCCGGCTGCTCGCGCTCGGGACCCTCCCGCGCCGCTGACGTCTCCCGTCGCCGGGTCGGCTGCGGTGCCGGGGTCGGGCTGCCTTGCCGGGGTGAGGTTGCGGTGTCGTCGTGTCATGGCACACCGGCGGGGCGGTCGGGCACCGGCGAAGCGGATTCGGGGTGGTTCCGTGCTACCGGGGTCGGACTGCGGTGCCGGGGTCGGGCTGCGGTGCCGGGGTGAGGTTGCGGTGTCGTCGTGTCATGGCACACCGGCGGGGCCGTCGGGCACCGGCGAGACTCAGCCCCGGCGCACCCGCGAGCGGTCGACCGTCGTGCCAGCACCCCGGGTGACGCCCTTGAGGAACCCGGCACCCCACGAGGCCTGGATGGTGGCGACCACGGCGGCGTCGCGCAGCCGGGGGCGCAGACCTGTCGCCCCGGCCGTGGCGCCCGCGTAGGCGAGGAACCCGCCGTAGGCGACCGGCGCGAGGTGGGCGAGCGCGAACGGCAGCGGGTGGCGGCGGTCCAGGCCCGACGCGGCGACGACGGCGCTCGCCCCGAGACCGACGACGACCGCGGGCGCCGCGAGGTAGCGCACCCGCGTGCGGCCGCTGCGGCGCACCATCTCCCCGCGCCACACGCCGGTGGCCCACATCTGGCGGACGAGCGGGCGCCAGGACTCGCGCGGCCAGTAGGTGACCTCGACGTCCGGGACGAACCACACGTCGTACCCGGCGTCGCGCAGCCGGACGTTGAGGTCGTAGTCCTCGCCGCGCCGGAGCGACTCGTCGTAGCCGCCGACGGCCAGCAGCGCCTCGCGGCGGAAGACGCCGAGGTAGGCGGTCTCGGCCGGACCGGGGGACTCGCCGGCGTGGTGCACCCCGCCGCCGAGGCCCAGCCCGCTGTTGTAGGCCCGGGCCACCGACTCCTGGAGCGGGGTCCGGCCCTCGGCTCGCATGATGCCGCCCGCGTTCGCCGCGCCCGTCTCGAGCAGCACCTCGACCATCCGCCGCGTGTACCCCTCGGGCAGCGCCGAGTGGGCATCGACCCGCACGACGACCTCACCGGTGGAGGCGGCCAGCGCCCGGTTGAGGCCCGCGGGGATGTCCGTGGCGGGGTTGTCCACGACGCGGACCCGCTCGTCCTGCGCGGCCAGCCGGGCCGCGACCTCGGCGGTGCCGTCGGTGGACGGCGCGAGCGCCACCACGACCTCCTGGGCGCCGGCGTAGTCCTGGGCCAGGGCCCCGCGCACCGCGTCGGGGAGCCGTGCGGCCTCGTTGAGGACCGGGACGAGGTAGGAGACGCTCGGGGCGGGCACGGCGGACCTGTCGTCGGGGATGCGGGGAGGTCACGCTACCCGACCCGTATGCTCCCCTCGATGAGCACGATCGGGCACGTCGCGCGCACCCTGCGGGTCCAGGCGAGCAACTGGTGGCGGGCCGACGCGACCGCCCGCTCCGCCGCGCGGCGGACGCTGCCCGAGCACCCGGTGGCGGTCTTCTTCGCGGGCGGCCCGGTGGAGCTGTACCAGCTCGCCGACTGGCTCCCCGTCCTCGAGGACCTCGACGAGGTCGTGCCGCTCGTGCTCGTCTGCACCCGGGCCGACGGGGCCCGCGCGGTGATGGAGGCCACGCCGCTGCCGGTGCGCCTCGCCAAGGGGGCGCCCGACCTGGAACGGCTCGTGCGCGGTGACGGGCTGCGGGGTGTCCTGTACGTCAACCACCTCGAGCGGAACTTCCGGATGCTGCGCTTCCCCGAGCCGGTCCACGTCTACCTCGGCCACGGCGAGAGCGACAAGGACTCGAGCATCTCGAACCAGAACAAGGCCTACGACTTCTCGCTCGTGGCGGGCGAGGCCGGGCGCGAGCGCCTCCAGCGGGTCCTGCGCGGTTACGACGCGCAGGTGCGCGCCCCCATGGTCGGCCGGCCGCAGCTCGACCACGTCCCACCCGGCGCGCCGGACTGGGCGCCGGACGGGCGCCCCCGCGTGCTGTACGCCCCGACGTGGGAGGGGGACCGTCCGGCGATGGCGTACGGCTCGGTGCGCACGCACGGGCCGGCCCTCGTCCGGGCGCTCGTCGAGGACGGGGGGTTCCGGGTCATCTACCGGCCGCACCCGCGCGCCGGGACGACCTCGGCGGCGTACCGGCGCGCCGACCACGAGGTGCGCGCGCTCGTCACCGCCCCGGACCACCTCGTCGACACCGGGCGCTACGGGTGGCAGGCGCGCTTCGCCGACGTGTGCGTCACCGACGTCTCCTCGGTCGCCTACGACTGGGCGGCCACCGGCAAGCCGCTCGTCGTCACCGACCCCGGTCCGGCGGTGCCGCCGGCCGGCGACTCGCCGCTGCTCGCGGCCGTGCCCCGCCTGGCGGCCGGTGACGCCGCCTCGGCGCCCACGCTGCTGCGCTCGCTGCAGGGGCGGATGCCCGAGGACTGGGCCGCGCTGGTCGAGCACTACTTCGGCGACACCTCGCCCGGTGCCGCGACGGCGCGCTTCCGGGCAGCGGTCCTCGCGGCCCTCGACAGCTGACCCGTCAGCCCCCGCAGCCCGCGAAGCGGTACAGCGTGTAGGGCCCGGCGGTGCGCACCTTCTCCCACCCGGGGGCTCCGTCGACACCGTCGACGCCGGCGTAGGCGGTGCGGGCGCTCCGGGCGCTCGTGGCGGGGCTCCCTCCCGTGATCGCCCACCCGACCCGGCGGTCGGTGGCCGCGCGGCACACCGTCGGGTCCTCGACCGCCTGGTCGAGGCGCTTGCCGAGGAGCTTCTGCACCGGGTCGCCCGGCAGCGTCTTCTCGGTGGGGAAGAGCATCTGCACGTCGGCGACGAGCGCGAGGTAGGACCCGCCGCTCCACGGGTTCGCCGCGACGACGGCACCCCGGGGCAGCTCCTCGCCGAGGGAGTCGAGGGCCTCGAGCTCGGTGCGGCTCACCCAGGTCTGCCGGTCCTCGGCGGGGTAGTAGAACTCGAGGATCTGGGCGCGGGCCGCGGCGTTGCCCCCGAGTGTCACGGCGAGGAAGGCGGCCAGGACGGCCACGGTGCGCCAGGGCGCCACGGGTCTGCCGCGGCCGGCCCGGGCCAGCGCGGCCAGGGCCGCCACCACGAGCAGGACCATCGGGACGACGAGCAGGCCGGCGAGCCGGGGGGAGTTGTTGAACCAGGGCCAGGTCAGCAGGCGGGTCCGGTTCGAGTCGACGGCCACGAGCGCGAGGTAGACCCCGGCGAGCGCCAGCCACGACATCGGGACCCACGCCGTCCGGGCGCGGCGCAGGGTGAGGACGACACCGACGAGGACGAGCGCGCCGGTGACCCAGAGCTCGGGCGAGCTCCGGGGTGAGGCGAGGAGGACGTCCCGCACGCCCTCGCGCCAGGACGCCTCCGGACCGGCGGGGTTCGAGGCGCGCATCGAGGTCGCGACCCGGGCCCCGCCCAGCCAGACCGCGGCGGTGCCGAGCAGCAGCACGACGGCGGCGGCCCCCGCGAGCAGGCGGGAGCGGGGTCGCTCGGCGGTGGCGGTGAGGACGAGCAGCCGCCAGCCGAGCGCGATCCCACCGAGGACCACGAGACCGAACACGGTGTTGGGGTGGGCGGCCCCCAGGCCGAGGACGAGGACCGGGAAGAGGACCCAGCACCAGCCCCGGCGCGGGTCCCGCAGGAGGAGCAGCCCCACGGCGAGCGCGCCCGGCAGGAGCGCCTGCCCGAGCAGGTTCGGCCAGAGGACCCCGTAGCCGGACAACCAGGCCGGGAAGGCCGTGAAGACGACGGACACGACCGGTGCGATGGCGACCCCGGGGGAGCGGCGGCCGAGGAGGACCGCCGCGAGGAGGGCGACGCCGGCCGGCCACACGACGGCCCCGGCGACGAGCGCCACGACGTTGGCCGCGACGTCGACCTGGGTCCCGGTCAGCTGCACGAGGGTCGTGGCGACGGCGTGGAAGGCGGCGGGGTAGTAGCCCGTGGCGCCGGGGCGGGTGAAGCCGACGGCGTGGAGGGTCGAGACGTCCTGCGCCCGGACCATCGACTGGATGGTGCCCACGTGGAAGATCGTGTCGGGCTGCTGGGGAAGGGAGTTGGGGAGGCCCATGGCCGCCATGAGCGGCCAGGCGCCGACGACCGCGGCCACGACCAGGCCCAGGGCGAGGAGCCGGCCGTCGACCGGGGACCGGCCGCCCCCGGACTCCCGCCGTCTGCGCAGCCACCCGACGAGGGCCCCGCCGAGCCAGAGGAGGAGCACGCTCGCCCCGAGGGTCGCCGGGGTCCACGCCACACCCAGCCCCCCGGCGAGGACGCCGGCGACGACGAGCGTGGAGACCGTGAGCGGACCGGCGGCGCCGAGGGCGAGCAGGCCGTCGGCGCGGGCGAGCCGGAGCGCGACCGCCCCCGGCACGAGGAGCAGGAGGACGGCGACCGCCAGCACCGGGGCGGCGCTCAGCCAGGTCTCCGGGGCCGGTGAGATCACGGTGCGGGCTCGCAGGGGCGGGGCAGGACACCGTGCTGGAGCATGGCGGGAGTCTAGGCGTCGGCCCCGGGGCCGCTCCCGCGGCGGGTTCCCGGGGGCCGTCGCCGCCCCGGTAGGGTCGGCGCGTGAGTGAACTGCGGACCGTCGCCGTGGTCCTGGCCGGAGGCGTGGGGAGCCGGGTCGGACTGAGCATCCCCAAGCAGCTGATCAAGATCGCCGGGCGACCGATCATCGAGCACACCATCGAGACCCTGGACGCGAGCCCGCTCGTCGACGAGGTGATCGTCATGATGACGCCGGGGCACCTCGACCCCGTGCAGGAGCTCGTCGACAAGGGCGGGTACTCGAAGGTCACGCGGATCCTCCCCGGCGCCGACACCCGCAACGGCACGACCGTGCGGGCGCTGGAGGCCATCGGCGAGGAGGAGTGCAACGTCCTCTTCCACGACGCCGTCCGGCCGCTGCTCAGCGAGCGGATCATCGAGGAGTGCGTCGCCGCCCTCGAGCACTACGAGGCCGTCGACACCGCCATCCCGTCCGCGGACACGATCATCGAGGTCGACGAGCGCGAGGTCATCCGGGACGTCCCGCCGCGGGCGATGCTGCGCCGCGGCCAGACGCCGCAGGGGTTCCGCCGCTCGGTCATCGCCCGCGCGTACGAGGTCGCCGCGCAGGACCCCGACTTCACCGCCACCGACGACTGCACCGTCGTCCTGCGCTACCAGCCCGACGTGCCGATCTACGTCGTCAAGGGCGACGAGCGGAACATGAAGGTCACCGAGCCGATCGACGTCTACCTCGCCGACAAGCTCTTCCAGCTGACGAGCCACGACCTGCCGCAGGACCGCTCCGACGACGAGATGCGCGCCGCCCTCGAGGGCCGCACCATCGTCGTCTTCGGCGGCAGCTACGGCATCGGCGCCGACATCGTCGAGCTCGCCACCGAGCTCGGTGCCGACGTGCGGTCCTTCAGCCGGTCCTCGACCCGCACGCACGTCGAGCGTCGCTCCGACATCCGCCGGGCGCGCGAGCAGGTCCTCGAGGACACCGGCCGCATCGACTTCGTCGTCAACACCGCCGGCGTGCTCCCGCGCGGCACGCTCGAGGAGACGAGCGAGGACACGATCTACGCGGCCACCGAGATCAACTACATCGCCCCCATCCTCATCGCCCAGGAGTTCTACCCCTGGCTGCGCGAGACCTCCGGTGGGCTGCTGCTCTTCACGTCGAGCTCCTACACGCGCGGTCGCTCGGGCTACAGCCTGTACTCGTCGGCGAAGGCGGCCACGGTCAACCTCACCCAGGCCCTCGCCGACGAGTGGGCGGGCGACGGCGTGCGGGTCAACTGCGTCAACCCCGAGCGCACGGGAACCCCGATGCGCAGCAAGGCCTTCGGCGCCGAGCCGGCCGACACCCTCCTCGACTCGCGCACCGTGGCCCGGGCCGCGCTGCGGGTCATGCTCTCCCCGCAGACCGGGGCGGTCATCGACGTCCGCCGCGCCGACCCGTTCGCCAGCCACGAGCTGAGCGCGCAGGTCGCCGACGACATGCACCAGACCGAACCCCACGACGAGATGCCCGACGGCGCCGACGCGGCGTCCGCCGGCTGAGCACGCAGGCGGTCGCGGTGCCCCAGCCCCAGCCCAAGGTCTCGGTCGTCGTCCCGGTCTACAACCCGGGCCCGAACATCCGCTTCCTCCTCGAGTCCCTCGAGGCGCAGAGCCTGCCGGCGGGCGAGTTCGAGGTGGTCTTCGTCGACGACGGCTCCACCGACGGCACCGGCGAGTCGCTGCGTGCCGAGTGCGAGCGCGCGCCCCACCTCACCTACACGCGGATCGAGAACTCGGGGTGGCCCGGTCGCCCGCGCAACGTCGGCACCGACCTCGCCCGCGGCGAGTACGTCTTCTACGCCGACAACGACGACGTCATCCCCGAGCGTGGCCTCGAGCTGATGCACGCCTTCGCCTCGGAGCACCGGGCCGACGTGCTCGTCGCCCGCGAGGTGGGCCGGGGCCGCATCGTGTCCAAGGAGGTGTTCCGGCGGGACGTGCCGGACGCCCGTCTCGGCCGCGACCCGATCCTCGGCATCCTCACGCCGCACAAGCTCTACCGGCGCCAGTTCCTCGCCGACCACGGGATCCGGTTCCGGGAGGGGCGTTTCCGCCTCGAGGACCACCTCTTCAACATCCAGTCCTTCGTCGCCGCCGAGCGCATCGCCGTCTACGCCGGCTTCCCCTGCTACGTCTGGACCAAGCGCAAGGACCCCGACGGCAGCACCAACGCGTCCTACGACGAGTGGTCGGGTGCCGACTACTACCTGAGCAGCCTGCACGCGACGTTGCGCGTGGTCCACGACGCCGTGCCCGACGCGGAGCTGCGGGACCGCCTGCTCGCGCACTGGTACGACACGAAGATGCTCATGCGGCTCACCGACAAGCGCTTCCTCAAGTACACGCCGGAACGCCGTCGCGAGCTCTTCGACGCCATCGGCGAGCTGACCGCGAGCACCGTCCCACCGTCGGTGGACCAGCACCTGCCGGTGCGCGTCCGGATGCGCTCCGCGCTGCTGCGGGCGGGTGACCTCGACGCGCTCGAGCCGCTCGCGGAGTCCGACGTCGACGTCGTCGGGCGGCTCGTGACCACCGGGGTCGGGACCTCGCAGGACGCGGTCACCTTCTCGGTGACCATGACCATGGAGCACCGCGACGGACGGCCGCTGGCCTTCGAGGCCGACGACGACCGGCTCCTGCTGTGCGTGCCCGCGGGCACCCCCGACGTCGTGCGCCGCCCGGAGGTCCGCGACGCCACCCGCGACGTCGCCGCGGCCCGGTTCGACGGCCTCGTCGTCGAGCGCGGCAGCCTCGACGAGCGGTTCGTCGACACCACCGGCGAGGTGCGCGCGGAGCCGCTCGCGGGCGACCCCGGGTCCCTCGTCGTACGCGGCACCGGCACGGCCACGCTCACCGGGGCGCTGCTGCGCGAGCTCGCCCCCACCGAGCCGCTCGACCTCAAGGTCCGCCTCTGGGTCGGCGGGTGGTCGATGATCCGGCGGCTCGCCGCGCCCGAGGGAGCGGAGCCGGGCGCGGTCCTCGCGAGCACCGGGGAGGGCGAGCGCCGCATCGAGCTGTACGTCACCGAGCACGGCAACCTCAGCGTGCGCCACGGCGTGCACCGCCCGAAGGCCCCGCGCCCCCCGCAGCAGCCCACCGGCGTCCGGGCCGTGCTGGCCCGTCACCCGCGGGTGCGGCGCGTGGTCAGGGCGCTGCTCGGACGCGGCTGAGCGTCAGGGGCGCGACCCCGTGCGAGCGGCCGCGGCCTGGACCCGCTGGCGGGTCGTGACCGCCTCGACGGCCGCGTCGATCGCGGCGTCGAAGCGGGCCACGGGGTCGCCGGAGGTGTCCCCGAGCAGGTGCGCGGCGGTGGCGGCGCGCTCGGCGGCGTACCGGTCCCGACCCCGCGCGTCCTCGACCGCCTCGCGCACGCCCGAGCCGTCACCGGTGAGGATCCAGGCACCCCGGGCCGAGGGGAAGGCCAGCCGGAACTCCTCCACCGCACCGCCGCTGGGGTCGGTGACGACGTAGGGCTTGCCGGAGGCGAGGAAGTCGGTGATGACGCTGGAGATGTCGCTGACGAGCACGTCGGCCCGGTTGAAGGCGGCGTACAGGCCCTCCGTGGACTCGACCACCTCGTGCGGACCGCCGGCGGAGCGCACGAGGCGCAGCAGGCGCTGGACCTCGGCGCCGAACGCGGGGTCGTCGGTCCCGGTGCCGGGGTGGGGCTTGAAGAGGACCCGGACGCGGGGCATCGCGAGCAGGGTCTCGAGGATCCCGGCCCCCTGCGCCAGCACCGACGAGTACTGCCAGGTGGCGAAGAACCCCTCGCGGGTCGGTGCGTAGAGGACCGTGGTCAGCGCCTCGGTGTCGACGTCCTCGTCGTCGTCCTCCGCCCGGGCGATGACCCGCTCGATCTCGGCGAGCTGGGGCCGCCCGATCTCGCGGATCTGGTCGTCACGGACCCCGACCTGCTCCACGTGGTAGCGCTCGCGGGCGGCGGGACCGCTGACCCAGGCCTCGTCGAAGATGCGGGTCAGGGTCGTCGCGCTCCCGCCCTTGTCGCTGTCGCCGTGCCCGACGAAGACGTCGACGATGCCCGGCACCCGGATGAGGTGGTAGTTCGTCGCGACGTTCGAGGGGTACATCGCGAGCCGGACCGAGGGGGGCACGACGCGCTCGATGTCGGTGGCCGCGGTGACGCAGACGAGGGGCAGGCGGGTCGTCTCGACGAGGTCGGCGTTGTACTGCTCACGGGCCAGGACGACGACCCGCCGGTCGAGCTGCTCGAGCACCGGCATCCAGACGTTGGCGATGTAGCCGACCGCCTCGGGCCGGCTGTAGTAGAAGACCACCTCGGCGTCGAGCTCGGCGAGCCGCTCGCCGACGAGGGTGGCCAGCCGGGTCGGGCCGGGCTCGCGGCGCACGCGCAGGGCGTCGGTGACCGCCAGGGCGGTGAGCGCCGCCGCGACGGCGACGGCGAGGCCGCACCCGGCCCAGAGCACCTCGAGGGAGGCGCCGAGAGCCCGGGCGGCCGCGACCGCGGAGAGGAGGACGAGCACGACGGAGAGCACGACGTCGCGGGCGCCGAGCAGCCCGGGTGCGAGCGGTCGGGCCACGCCGGCCGCGGGGACGTCGAGGTTGCGCCACGAGACCCGCTGCTCGCGCCGGAGCACCGTGTCGTGGCGCAGCACCTCGGTGGCGCCGCGCAGCAGCCAGACCAGGCCCACCGCCCCGGCGAGCACGAGGAAGGCGTCGCGGTCGGTGCCGAGCCACACCGCGGCGAAGCCGACGAGGAGGGCGTCGCGCGCGCCGGCCCGCACCGTCGCACCGACCTGCGCGGACTCCAGCGAGCGCAGGACCGGCGGGCGGCGCTGCAGGGCCGCCTCGACGACGACGGCGACCAGGGCCGCCGCGACCAGGAGCGGGCCGCCGGCGGCCGGCGTGCCCGAGAGCAGCAGCGCGAGCACGCCGAGGAGGAGCCCGGCGGCGGTGACGGCGAGCAGGGGGAGGACGTCGCGTCTCACCGGGCCCCCTCCCGCCCGGCCTGCAGCGCGTGGTCGTGGCGCGCCGCGGCCCGCAGGCACGCGGCGTCGACCTCGTCGGCGAAGACCCCGACGGGGTCGGCGGACGGCTCGCCGAGGAAGTACGTGGCGAGGCGCTCGCGGCGCTCGCGCAACGGGTCGGTGGTGACGGCGGCGCGCACCTCCTCGACGACCCGACCGCTGCCCCGCGCGAGCAGCGGGCCGCCCGAGGTCGAGGGGAAGTCGTGCTGCATCGTCTCGGGGTCCAGCCCGCGAGGGTTGGTCACGACGTACGGCTTGCGCGAGGCGAGGAAGTCCGCGACGACGCTCGAGACGTCGGCGACGAGGACGTCACAGGTGTTGAAGGCGTCGTAGAGGGCCTCCGGGCCGGGCCCGACGAGGACGCCGCGCGGCGAGCGGCGCACCATCTCGGTGACCTGGGCGCGTCCCGCCGCGGCGTCGGAGCGGCGGTTGCCGGTGGCGGGGTGCGGCTTGAACAGGACCCGGATGGGCGGCTCGGCCCGCAGCAGCTCGCGGACCAGCTCGACACCCATCGACGCGACCGAGGAGTAGTCGACGTCGTCGAAGTTGCCCTCCCACGTGGGGGCGTACAGGACGGTGACCTGGTCGGTGGCCGGCTGGGCGGGGCGCAGCGCGACGTGCGCGAGCTGGGGGCGCCCGACGACGAGGAGCTGGTCGGGGCGCACGCCCTCGCCCTTGGTGAGGTAGCGGTCGCAGGCGGCCTGCCCCGCGACCCAGATCTCGTCGAAGACCCGGTGCAGGGGGCTGTAGGTGACCGCCTTGTCGCCGTCGCCGTGGTTGATGAACACGTGCCGCACGCCGGGCAGCCGGATCATGTGGTTGTTGCGGATGACGGTCGTGGGGTAGAGCGCCACGAGGACCGAGTCGGTGTGGACGTACTCGACCTGGGTGGCGCTGGTCGTGACCACGAGGGGGAGCGTCGAGGGCAGCAGGTCCTCGAGGTGGTGGCGCTCGCGGATGACGACCAGGACCCTGCGGCGCACCCTCTCGAGGGCCTCGAGCCAGACGTTGAGCTGGTAGGTCGTACCGACCGGGCCGCTGAAGTAGACGACGACCTCGGGGGCGTACTCCTCGAGCGCCGTCCGCAGCCGGGCGTTGTCCTGCCTCGCCGAGGGCAGGTGCCGCACGGCGAGGCTGCGACGCACGCCCGCGGCCAGGCAGGCGAGCAGGGCGAGGAGGGTGAGCACCGCCCCGACGACGAGGACGACGTCGCCGGCCCCCGCGACGACACCCCACAGCCCGAGCACGACGAAGACGTCGCTCGCGAGGAGCACGACGCGGCCGCGCAGCGGACCGATGGCGGGCAGGATCGGGGGCAGGCGGAGCGGGCCCTCGCGCTCGCCGTCGACGTCGAGGTTCCGCCAGGCGATGCGGCCCCGGCGCACCGAGGCGTGGTGGCTCGTGAGGACCCGGTAGCCCAGGTGGGCAGCGGGGACGGCCAGCACGGTGAGCACGACGAGGGTGACGACCGGGGCCGGGGGAGCGGTGGCCAGCAGCCAGGCGAGGACCGCCACGGCGTCGCGGAGCATGGCGCGCTGCAGGGGGGCCATCTCGCGGTCGGCCAGCCAGGCGGCCACCCGGGGGTCACCGGCCTGCACGAGGGCGTCACCGACGTAGATCGCGAGGACGGCGAGCAGGCCGACCGCGGGCAGGTCGAGGACGGCCACGGTGCCCGCGACGACGACCGCGAGGGCCCAGAGGAGGGCGCCGACGGCGGCGGTGCGGACCGCGGGGTCCCGCAGGGACTGCATGGGGCTGGAACCTCTCGGAGGGGTCGGGTCGGGCCGTCCCCGATGGTAGTCGGGGACGGCGACCGCCTCCTCCGCGGGCGGACCCCCGACGCCGGGTAGCGTGTCCCGTCGGCACCCGCCACCCCGAGCACCCCCGAGGAGCCATGGAACTCGTTCGCCGCACCCGCGCGCTGTGGGAACGCCGGAGCGTCCTGTCGACCCTCGTGGTGCGGGACCTGCGGGTCCGCTACGCGCGCAGCGCCCTCGGCTACGTCTGGACCGTCCTCGACCCGCTCCTGATGTCGCTCATCTACTTCGTCGTCTTCGTCTACATCCTCAAGCGGGGCGACCTCGGCCACCAGCCCTACTTCCTCTTCCTCGTCATCGGCCTGCTCAGCTGGCAGTGGTTCTCCGCCTCCCTCACCGACACGAGCCGGGCCCTGCTCTCCGAGGCCAAGCTCGTGCGCTCGACCAACCTGCCGCGCGAGATCTGGGTGGTGCGGGTCATCGCCAGCAAGGGCGTGGAGTTCCTCTTCTCGCTGCCGGTGCTGCTGGCCTTCCTGCTGTTCTACCTGGTGCGCGGAGACGCCCACCTCAACGGCTGGCTGGTGATGTTCCCGCTGGCCATCGTGGTGCAGGCCGTCTCGCTGCTCGGGCTGGGGCTGATCCTGGCGCCGATCACGGTGCTGGTCACCGACATGCAGCGCGTCGTGCGGATCGTCCTGCGGATGCTCTTCTACGCGACGCCCGTCATCTACACGACGCACCTCGTCCCCGAGCCGTACGACAAGATCACCTGGCTCAACCCGCTGACGGGCGTCCTGGAGATGATGCGGGCCGGCTTCTTCCGCCACGACCGCTACGCCATCGTCTGGGGCTCGATCGCCACCGCCGCGGTCGTCTCCGTCGTCCTGCTCGTCGTGGGCGTCACCGTCTTCCGCCGGCTCGAGCGTCCCGTCCTCAAGGAGATCTGATGGCGTCCCCGGTCATCTCCGTCGACGGCCTCGGCATCGAGTTCTACCGCTCCCGCCGCCGCCGGATGCAGGTGCGCGAGATGCTCTTCCGCGGTCGCAGCGGGGCACCCCGCGAGACCTTCTGGGCGCTGCGCGACGTCTCCTTCGAGATCATGCCCGGCGAGGCCGTCGGCGTCGTCGGCGGCAACGGCGGCGGCAAGTCGACGCTGCTGAAGATGCTCGCCGGGGTGCTGCTGCCGGACGAGGGCACCGTCACCGTCGAGGGTGGCGTCGCCCCGCTCATCGAGCTGACCGGTGGGTTCGTCGGCGAGCTGACCGCCCGCGACAACATCTACCTCATGGGAGGGCTGCACGGCCTGGACAAGGCGACCATCGAGGAGCGCTTCGACGAGATCGTCGACTTCGCCGGGCCGCAGGTCCGCGACGGCCTCGACACGCCCTACCGGCACTTCTCCTCGGGGATGAAGGTCCGCCTCGGCTTCGCCGTCGTCACGACCCTCGACGAGCCCATCGTGCTCGTCGACGAGGTCCTCGCCGTCGGCGACCGTGCCTTCCGCGAGAAGTGCTACGACCGGATGGAGGGCCTGCTCGCCGAGGGGCGCACGCTCTTCCTCGTCAGCCACAGCGAGAAGGACCTGCGCCGCTTCGGTGACCGCGCCCTGTACCTGCGCTCCGGCCGGCTCGTCATGGACGGCTCGATGGACGAGGTGCTCACCCAGTACAACGAGGACCAGGGGACCACCGGGTCCTGAGGTCCGGGCCCTCCCGGGTCAGACGGTCGGGGGCGCCGGTGGGGTGGGTCGCTCGCCCTGCTCCGACGTCGCGGAGTCGAGGGCGATGCGCCGCGCGAGGCGGGTGTAGTTCGTCTCGAGCTCGCGGTAGCGCAGGTAGGTCGTCACGGTGAACGACAGGAACGCGACGACGAGGGCGTAGAGGACGAGGTCGGTGCCTCGGCCGACCCCCACGATGCGGGCCAGCCGGCTCCACACGTCGGGGAAGAGGATCGAGATGGCCGCGAACCCGGCGAAGAGCAGCAGGCCGATGCGGCGGATCGCCTGGGCCCGGGCGCCGCGCGAGCGGAACATCCGCGCCACCACCGCGATGACGACGGCGATCAGCAGGACCTGGATGAGGACCATCTTCATCGCAGGATCAGCTCCACGAGGATGTTGACGGAGTTCCACAGCGACTGGCCCTTGGAGCGGGCGTAGTCGGTGTAGAGGATGTGGACGGGGCTCTCGCCGTAGCGCACGTGCATCGCGCCGATCTGCGCGACGATCTCGGACGCGTGGGCCATGCGGTTCTGGGTGATGTCGAGGCGCTCGACGACGTCGCGGCGCAGCACGCGCAGGCCGTTGTGGGCGTCGGTGAGCTTGGTGCCGGTCGTCATGTTCGTGTACCCGACGGCCAGCCGCAGCACGACCTTCTTGGCCCACCCCGGCGTCGTGCGGTCGTCGAGGAAGCGGGACCCGAAGACGACCTGGAGGTCCTGGGCCCGGGCCTGCTCGAGCATCTCGAGGACGTCGGAGACCTGGTGCTGACCGTCGGCGTCGAAGGTGACGACCCACTGCATCCCCGGTCGGCCGAGGGCGTACTCGAAGCCGGTCTGCAGGGCGGCGCCCTGCCCGAGGTTGACCGGGTGCCGGACGACGGCCGCACCGGCGCGGGCGGCCTGCTCGGCCCCGTCGTCGGCGGAGCCGTCGTCGACGACCACGACGTGCCGGAAGGTCGACCGTGCGTCGCGGACGACGTCGCCGATGACCTCCCCCTCGTTGAAGAGGGGGATGACGAGCCAGACGTCGTCGGTGGGTGTCGGGGCCGCGTTCATCGGCACACAGCCTAGGGGCCCGCCGCCCGTGCACCGAAACCGGCGGATTCCCCGATCGCCGGGCGGGTCGCCGGGCCCCGGGTTAACCTGCCGGTGGTCGAGTGACCGTTGTGACGTGTGGGAAACCCTCCCGGTCGGCCGGCGGTCCTCGGTCGCGGCCCCCTGCACCGCTTCCCCGAGAGTCCGTCATGACCCTGCGTCCCGTTCTGCGCCCGTCCCCGCACCGCACGACCCGCCGCCTCGCCGTCGCGCTCGCCGTCGCCCTCCTCGCCCCCGTCACGGTGGCGGTCGTCGGCCCCGCGAGCACGGCGACCGCCCGCCCGGCACCCGTGGTCACCCACCACGACCAGGTCGCCCCGACACGGGTCGCGACCCGCGACCTCGGGGGCCGGCTCCCGTCCGGCACCCGGGCCGGGGCGATCACCGAACCCCACCGGGTCGACGCGGACCTCGCCGTCGTCGGCGCCACCTGGGCGCCCGGTGCCCTCGGCGGCGGCGACTCGGTGCAGATCCGGGTCCGCGAGAAGGGCGTCTGGCAGTCCTGGGAGGACATGCCCGTCGAGGAGGACGAGCACGGTCCCGACCCCGGCACGGCCGAGGCGAGGTCGTCACGCGGGTCGACGCTCCCGGTGGTCGTCGACGGGGAGGACGCGCAGGTGCGGGTCGTCACCGACCGGGCGACGGCGCCGAAGGTCGAGGTGTTCTTCGTCGACCCCGGGACCTCCGCGGCCGACGCGGGCGTCGGCGACGCGGTGCCCGGCAGCGCCTCCGCCGCGACCGCCCGGCCCACCATCCACACCCGGAAGGACTGGGGCGCCGACGAGTCGCTGAAGCGCAGCACGCCGGACTACGGCCAGGTGCAGGCGGGGTTCGTCCACCACACGGTCGGCACGAACAGCTACAGCAGTGCGCAGGTCCCGGGCATCATCCGGGGCATCTACGACTTCCACGTCAACGGTCGCGGCTGGAACGACATCGGCTACCAGTTCCTCGTCGACCGGTTCGGTCGCATCTGGGAGGGGCGGGCCGGCGGGGTCGACAAGGCCGTCGTCGGGGCGCAGGCCCAGGGGTACAACTCGGGCTCCTTCGGCGCGTCGGTCATGGGTGACTTCACGTCGGCCACACCGCCCGCCGCCGTGACCACGGCCCTGGCCAACCTGTTCGCGTGGAAGTTCTCGGTCCACGGCATCCCCGCGACCGGCCGGGTCGTCATCGCCGACAAGTCCTTCGAGCGCATCTCCGGCCACCGCGACGCCAACCAGACCTCGTGCCCGGGGGCGAGGCTCTACGACAGGATCCCTTGGCTGCGCACGGCCGTCGCGGGCCGGCTCGGCACCCGTCCACCCTCGACCGTGCACCGTTCGGTCGACGGCGGGGGGACACCGGACCTGCTCGCCGGCACCGACGGGACGTCCTCCGGCCCCACGGCGGGGAGTGACCTGCAGGTCCTGCGCTCCGCCTCGCCGACGCCCGTGCGCCCCGGGGTGCGGATCGGCACCGGCTGGAACCGCCTGCGCCTCATCACCCCGACCCCCGACCTCACCGGCGACGGGCGCCCGGACGTCGTCGCCGCGACGAGCGCCGGCGCGCTGCGCGTGTACCCCGGGAACGGCGCCGGCGGCTTCCTCGCCATGCGTGAGCGCGGTTCCGGGTGGGGCGGCATCACGCGGGTCGTCGCGACCGGCGACCGCACCGGTGACGGACGGGGCGACCTCCTCGTGGTCCGCACCGACGGGGCACTCGTCCTCCAGGTCGGCGACGGCGCCGGCTGGTTCACCTCGGCGCGCGTCCTCGCCACCGGGTTCGGTGCCTACCGGAGCGTCGTCGACGCCGGTGACGTCGACGGCGACGGTGTCGGCGACCTGTTCACCATCACGACCGCCACCCAGGTCCTCGAGCTGCACCGGGGCACCCGCGACGGCGGCGTGACGGCCCCGGTGCGCTGGGGCGCCGGATGGTCCGGCCTGGACCAGCTGATGTCGGCCGACCTCGACGGCGACGGGAACGGGGGCGACCTCCTGACCCGCCAGGCCGACGGCCGGATGCGCTCCTACTACGCCGACGTCGCGGGTCACCTGCCGCGCGTCAACACCTTCGGCAGCGGCTGGGGCGGCCTGGACTCCCTCTCGGCCCGCGTCGACTGGGACGGGGACGGCGTCCCCGACGTGCTGGGCCGGGTCGGCGCCACGGGCGACCTGCGGATGTACCCGGGCACGGGGCAGCGTGACTTCAGTCCGGCGCCCCTGCGGATGAGCACCGGTGTGGCCGACGCGAACCTCGTGCGGATCGTCGGCGACGTCGACGGAGACGGCTACGCCGACGCCGTGGCCCGCACGACCGCGGGCGACCTCGTCGGGCTGCGCGGCCGCGGCGACGGGTCCTTCGCGCGGGTCAGCGCCCGCATCGGGACCGGCTGGGGCGGCCTGAACCTCATCCAGCCCGTCGGTGACTACACCAACGACGGTGTGCCCGACCTCGTCGGCCGCCTGCCCGACGGCACCCTCAAGGTCTACGCGATGACGCGCGACTTCCGCTTCGCGTGGTCCCTCCCGATCGGGACGGGGTGGCAGGGCGCCCGGAGCATCACCGCGACCGGCGCGGTGAACGCCGACGTCAACGCCGACGTCGTCGTCCTGCGTGACGACGGAAGCATCCGGCTCTACCGTGGGACGGGGCCGGGTGCGCTCACCGTGTACAGCACCGTGCTCACGGGCCAGACCGACCTCGTGGGCATCGTCGGGACCGGCGACCTCACCGGCGACGGCGTCAACGACGTCGTCGGGCAGTCCTCCGCCGGCCGGCTCTACGTCTACCCCGGCAACCGTTCGGGGGGCTTCCGCCCCCGCCAGCTCGTCCGATCTCCCCAGGAGGCCCCCGGTGTCGTCATCAGCTGAGCGCCTGCGGCGCAGTGTCCGTGTGCTCGTCGCGGGGGTGGTCGTCCTCGCCGCGGGCCTCGTGGCCGCGCCCGCCGCCTCCGCGGACGAGGTCTACCCCCGCCCCGCGGGGAGGACCATCGAGTTCCTCGGCCACGGCTGGGGCCACGGCAACGGGATGTCGCAGTACGGCGCGCTCGGTGGCGCCCAGGCCGGCGCCACCTGGCAGCAGATCGTGGCGAAGTACTACACCGGGACCACCGTCGGCTCCATCCCCAACCCGACCCTGCGCGTGCGGGTCGCCTCGCTGGGCTCGACCGTGCAGGCGCTGCCCGCGGCGGGCCTGCGGGTCACCTGGGACCTCAGCGCCTCCGCCGAGCTCGCGAGGACGACCTCCGGCGGGAGCACCATCACGATGTGGCGCCTCGCGCCGGCCACCAAGGTCTCGGGGACGAGGACGAGGTTCCGCCTCGAGTACCAGGCCGCCGGCTCCTCGACGTGGCGCCTGTGGTCCACGGCGACCGTCCCGGGCACGGCGGCCTTCCTCAACCCCACGAGCGGCACCGTCACCACGCTGCGCGGCTCGACGCAGGTCGTCTACCGCGGCCAGGTGCGCGGCACGCTCATCGGCTCGGCCGGGGCCGAGTCGCTCGTGCCGGTCGTCGCCCTCCCGATGGAGGACTACCTCCTCTCGGTCGTGCCGAACGAGTCGCCCGCGTCGTGGCCGTCGGCCGCGCTGAGCGCCCAGGCGGTCGCGGCGCGCTCGTTCGCCGAGTACCACCGCCAGTTCCTGCCCATCGACCGGGCCTGGTACGACGTCTACGACGACACCCGCAGCCAGGTCTTCCCGGGGACGCGGGTCGGCGGCTCGGCCAAGGAGTACGCCTCGTCCTCCGCCGCGGTCAGGGCCACGGCGGGCCGGGTGCTGCTCTACGGCGGGCAGGTCGTCTACGCCCAGTTCAGCTCGTCGAGCGGCGGCTGGACCAACACCGGCAGCAAGCCCTACCTCGCGGCCGTCGCCGACCCGTGGGACGCCGTCTCGAGCAACCCGAACCACACGTGGCACACGACGGTGGCGATCTCGACCATCGAGGCCGCCTACCCGTCGGTCGGGCGCCTCCAGGCCCTGCGGATCACCTCGCGCACCGGTCTCGGTGCCGAGGGTGGGCGCGTCCTCGGCATCACGGTCCAGGGCGCCTCGGGGTCGGTCGCGACGACCGGGACCTCGTTCGCGTCCCGGGTGGGGCTCAAGCACCACTGGTTCACGCCGCAGGTCCCGGCCTCCTCGCCCTCGTACCCGCGCGACGTCACGGGCGACGGGCGCGCCGACCTGCTGGCCGTCGAGTCCTCGGGCGGGGCCCTGCGGGTCTACCCCTCGAACGGGACCGGTGGGTGGAAGGCACCGATCGTGCAGGGGAGCGGGTTCACCGCGTTCCCCAAGGTCCTCACCGCCGGCACCTGGGACGCCGGCCCCGTCTCCGACCTCCTGCTGCAGGACACGAGCGGACGGCTCTTCCTGCGTCCCGGGACGGGGACCGGGACCTTCGGGACCGCCCGGCAGATCGGCAGCGGGTGGACCGTGCACAACCTCGTCGTCCCCGTCGGCGACTGGGACGGGGACGGCGCCACCGACCTGCTGGCCCGCCGGGCCTCCGACGGTCGGCTGTTCCTGTACCGGGGCAACGGAACCGGCGGGTTCGTCCCCGGGACCGGCTCGGAGATCGGCACGGGGTGGAACATCTTCGACGCGGTGCTCAGCCCCGGTGACCTCGACGGGGACGGCGCGCCGGACCTGCTGGCCCGCACGCCCGCCGGGGTGACCTACCTCTACCGCGGCAACGGTGCGGGCGGCTGGAAGCTGCCGCGCAGCACCGTGGCCACCGGATGGCAGAGGTACACGGCACTCACAGCCATCGGGGACTTCACGGGCGACGGCCGCAACGACGTCCTCGGGCGCACCGCCGACGGCCGGCTCTGGGTGCTTCCCGGCAACGGCGCCGGTGGCGTCACGGCGCCCCGCCAGGTCGGCACCGGGTGGAACATGTTCTCCCGGCTCCTCCTCTGAGGGCGGCGGCGGAGGTGCGCGCCGGCACCCTCAGGCGAGGTCGACGGTCAGCGGGGCGCCGGTCGCCTCGCGGACCTGCTCCTCGGTGACGTCGGGGGCGAGCTCGCGCAGGACGAGGCCGTCGTCGGTGACGTCGATGACGGCGAGGTCGGTGATGATCCGCTGGACGACCTGCTTGCCGGTGAGCGGCAGGCTGCACTCGTCGACGATCTTGTGCGAGCCGTCCTTGGCGACGTGCTCCATGAGGACGACGACCTTCTTCGCGCCGTGGACGAGGTCCATCGCGCCGCCCATCCCCTTGACCATCTTGCCGGGGATCATCCAGTTGGCGATGTCGCCGGTGGCCGAGACCTGCATCGCGCCGAGGATGGCGGCGTCGACCTTGCCGCCGCGGATCATCCCGAAGGACAGGGCGGAGTCGAAGTAGGAGGCGCCGCGGCGGACCGTGACCGTCTCCTTGCCGGCGTTGATGAGGTCGGGGTCGACGGCGTCCTCGGTCGGGTAGGCGCCGACGCCGAGGATGCCGTTCTCGGACTGCAGGACGATCTCGACGTAGTCGGGCACGTAGTTCGGCACGAGGGTCGGCAGGCCGATGCCGAGGTTGACGTAGGCGCCGTCCTCCAGCTCGGCGGCGGCGCGGGCGGCCATCTGCTCACGGGTCAGCGGCATGGCTCAGGCCTCCTGGGTCGCGCGCACGGTGCGCTTCTCGATGCGCTTGTCCGCGGCCTGCTCGGGGGTGAGCGGCAGGACGCGCTGGACGTAGATGCCGGGCAGGTGCACCTCGTCGGGGTCGAGCTCGCCGGGCTCGACGAGCTCCTCGACCTCGGCGACCGTGACCCGGCCGGACATCGCGCAGAGCGGGTTGAAGTTGCGGCTGGACTTGTCGAAGACGAGGTTGCCGTGGCGGTCGCCCTTCCAGGCGCGCACCAGGCCGAAGTCGGCGACGATCGCGTGCTCGAGCACGTACTCACGCTCGGCGCCGTCGGCGCCGGTGAAGACCCGCACCTCCTTGGCGGGGGAGGCGACCGCGACGTTGCCCTCGTGGTCGTAGCGCCAGGGCAGGCCGCCGTCGGCGACCTGGGAGCCCACGCCGGTGGGCGTGAAGAACGCGGGGATGCCGGCGCCGCCGGCGCGCAGCCGCTCGGCCAGCGTGCCCTGCGGGGTGAGCTCCACCTCGAGTTCGCCCTCGAGGTACTGCCGGGCGAACTCCTTGTTCTCCCCGACGTAGCTCGAGACCATCCGGCGGATCTGCTTGCTCTGCAGGAGGATGCCGAGCCCCCAGTCGTCGACCCCGCAGTTGTTGGAGACGACCTCGAGGTCACTCGTGCCGGCTCGGTGGAGCTCGGCGATGAGGACCGAGGGGATGCCGCAGAGCCCGAACCCACCGACGGCGAGGGTCGCCCCGTCGGAGATCCCGGCCACGGCCTCGGCTGGTGTGGCGACGACCTTGTCCATGCTCGGCACCCTAGCGCGGGGCGCCGGGGGCCCGACCACGGGTGCCGGGCACACAGGTCCGGTCAGGAGGCGGGTCGGGCGACCACCCCTGTCGGACACCCGGACCCGGCTCGGTCGTCGGTCGAACGGCCGGAAAGTGACAAGTACACGTGTGTAATTCGACGGAAACGGTTGCGCACCCCGGACGCTCAGTGGGAGAACAGGTGTGTCCGGTGATCCGGTGGTGGCGGGTGTGACGTCTGTGACCACGGATTCCCGGGTGCGTCCGGACCCCTGCCCCGGACGCGCCACCCGTGGATGGAGCCCTGCGTGACCCTGCCCAGCCCCGACGCGTCGACCCTGCGACGTGTCCCCGTGCGCACCCTCGGCGCGCTGTCGGCCTCCGTCATCGCCCTGCCGCTCGCCGGCGGGACCGCCCAGGCGGCGAGCATCCCGCTGCCGAAGCCGAGCCGGGCGCTGCCGTCCGCGCTCGACGTCGCCCCGCCGTACCAGCCGGGCACGCTGTGCCTCACCGAGGACCAGCCCGGCCCGGTCGCCTTCGCCAAGCTGCTGAACGCGACGTACGGCGCCCACGTCTACGGCGTCCTGCGCAAGTGCGACCAGGAGCACGGCGAGGGCCGGGCGATGGACTGGATGCTCAACGCCAAGAAGCCGGCCGACCTCGCGCTCGGCAACGCCATCACCCGCTGGCTCGCGGCGCCCGACGCCCAGGGCCGCGCCGGCGCGATGGCCCGCCGGTTCGGCGTGAACTACATCATCTGGAACCGGCAGCAGTGGAAGGCCTGGGCCCCCGAGCGCGGCTGGACCGACTACCACGGCTCCTCCCCGCACACCGACCACATCCACCTCTCCTTCACCTGGGACGGCGCGGTCAAGCGCACCTCCTGGTGGACGGGCACCGCCGTCACGAGCTACCTCACCGGCCCCCCCGGTGCGCAGCCGACGTCGAACAACCCGAAGGACTACGTCAACGTCGTCCTGCGCCGCGGCTCGCGGGGCAAGGCGGTCGAGGTGCTGCAGAAGACCATCGGCGGCATCGGGGTGGACGGCTCGTTCGGCCCCGCCACCGAGGCCCGCGTCAAGGCGTACCAGAGCAGCAAGGGCCTCAGCGCGACGGGCATCGTCGACAGCCGCGTCTGGAAGGCGCTCGTCGGCGCCACCCCCGGCACCCCGGCCGGCTCCGGGTCGACCTCGACCTCGTCCTCGCTCGCCAAGTACGCCGGCACCGTGCTGCGCCGCGGCTCCCGGGGCGAGGCGGTCAAGGTGCTGCAGAAGGCGGTCGGGAAGCTGAGCGTCGACGGCTCGTTCGGCCCGGCCACCGAGGCCCGGGTCAAGGCGTACCAGAAGTCCAAGGGCCTGGCGCAGAACGGCGTGGTCGACGGCAAGGTCTGGAACGCCCTCATGGGCAAGAAGACCACCTCGACGTCCACCCCGACCACCAGCGCCCTCTCGAAGTACTCCGGCATCGTCCTGCGGCTGCACAGCCGCGGCGTGGCCGTGACGGCGATGCAGAAGGCGGTCGGCGGCCTCGTCGCCGACGGCTCCTTCGGGCCCAAGACCCTCGCCCGCGTCAAGGTGTGGCAGAAGTCCAAGGGTCTGCCGGTCGACGGCGTCATCGACGCCAAGGACTGGAAGGTCCTCGCCGGGGGGACCGCCTCCGTCGCCGCGCCGAAGCCGTCGGTCGCCCCGGCACCCGCGCCCGTCGCGTCGTCCACCACCACCACGCTCACCGCGTACAAGGCCACCGCCCTGCGGGTCGGCTCCTCCGGCACCGCGGTGCGTGTCCTGCAGCAGGCCCTCGGCGGGCTCGCCGTCGACGGCCGCTACGGCCCGGCCACCCAGGCCCGCGTCGTCTCCCTCCAGCGGGCCGCGAAGCTGCCGGCGACCGGAGTCGTGGACCGGGCGACCTGGGACGCCGTCGAGCGCTCGGCGCACCCGCTGCTGCCGTACTGGGGCACGGTCCTCAAGCGCGGCTCGCGCGGCGCGGCCGTCGTGGCGCTGCAGAAGGCGCTGCGCATCACCGCCGACGGGTCCTACGGGCCGGCCACCGAGGCCGCGGTCAAGGCCGCGCAGAAGGCCGCGCACCTGGCGCAGACCGGTGTCGTCGCCACCCTCACCTGGAAGGCCGTCGAGGCCCGCGGGCGCTGACCGCCCGGCTCACGCCTGATCCGTGACGCCCTCGCTCGCCAGCCTGGCGGCGAGGGCGTCCGGCTGCGGTGTGCCACGCGTCAGCACGAGCGAGCCGTCGGCGGCCCACACCGCGAGGGCGAGGCGCAGCAGCTCGGCGCTGCTCGTCGTCGCGGTGTGGATGCGGCCGGTCCGGGCCTCGTCCGGGACGAGGTCCCCGAAGGCGGTCTCCCCGTCGCCGGTCCGCAGGGCCGGGTCCGCGGGGTCGGGCTCGTCCCACGGCGTGAGGACGTCGCCGTGCGTCGCGAGGTCGTGCGCCTCGTCGAGCGCACCGGGCGGCAGGTCGACGACGGCCCGGCGGGCCAGCGCCGCGAGCGTGACGACGACGACGTGCTCGACGCCGCCCGCGCGGGTCGGGTCGTCGGTGACGACGACGTCGACCGGGCCGGACGGCTCCGCTCCGTCGTCGGCCACCTCGACGCAGGCGCCGACCGACCACGCCGCGAACGCCCAGTAGAGCGTGCGCCAGTGCGGCGGCAGGTCGAGGCGCACGACCGTCCCCGGCCCGGCGTCGAGCTCGTCCTGGAGGAGGTTGCCGGCCTTGGCGACCCAGTTGGCCAGCACGCGGGCCGAGAGCTCGACGCGCTCGCCGCGGGTCGGGCCGTCGGTGTCGTCGTAGACCGTGATGCGGGGGCGCCCCGGGTCGGCGGCGACGAGGCGGGCCAGGAGGGCGGAGGGGGTGCGTGCGGGGGAGGCCATCGCCCGCACGGTAGCAACGCGGCCACCGACTAGGCTCGCTGACCATGAGTGGGCGCACCGTCATCACCTTCGGGACCTTCGACGTCTTCCACGTCGGCCACGTCCGGGTCCTCGAGCGGGCCGCCGCCCTCGGCGACCGGCTCGTCGTCGGCGTCTCGGCCGACGCGCTCAACGTGTCGAAGAAGGGCCGCCCGCCCGTGTACACGCAGGACGAGCGGATGGAGATCGTGCGCGCGCTGCGCGTGGTCGACGAGGTCTTCGTCGAGGAGTCCCTCGAGGCCAAGCGCGACTACGTCGTCGAGCACGGTGCCGACGTCCTCGTCATGGGTGACGACTGGGCCGGCAAGTTCGACTGGGTCTCCGACGCCTGCGAGGTCGTCTACCTCCCGCGGACGCCCTCGGTCTCGACGACGGGCATCATCGAGCACATCGCCGGCCTCGGCTCGTGACCGGTCGGGCCGTCACGGCCCCGGCGCTCGCGGCGGGCCTGTGGGTGGTCGGCGTGACGGCCGTCGGGGGCGTGCTCGCCGCCGTCGGCTGGTGGACGCCCTGGGTGGCCTGGCCGCTGGCGCTGCTCGTGGCCGTCGGTGCGGGCCTCGCCGTCCGGGGCCTGCCGGTGGTGCGCCTCACCCCCGGTGCGGCGCTCGCGATGGTCGCCGTCGTCGCCGGCTTCGCGGTCTACGCGGGGGTCACCCACTCCGAGCACGTCCTGCCCCGGCGGGACGCCGCGAGCAACCTCCAGGCCGCCGTCAGCCTCGCCGCGACGCACCAGCGGGTCGTGCCCGTCGACGTGTCGGTGGTCGGGGGAGCGGCCGCCTTCGAGCGCGGCGACGTCTCGGTGGCCAGCGCCGCGTTCTACCAGGTCGGGTCGCCCGACGACCCCGCCGTGCAGCCGCAGTTCCTCATGGCGCCGGCCGTCGTCTACGGGTTCGGCGTGTGGGCCGGGGGACCGGGGCTCGCCCAGCTGCTGCCGGCGCTCGTCATGGCGCTGGCCCTGCTGCTCGTCGGGCTGCTGGCCGCGCAGGTCGCGGGGCCGTGGTGGGGCGTGGCCGCCACCGGCCTGACCGCCGTGCTGTTCCCGGTGCTCAACGCCGCGCGCGGCACGTACTCCGAGCAGCTGGCCCTGCTGACCCTCGCCGGCGGCCTGCTCGCGCTGACCCTGGCCGTGCAGCACGACGAGGATGCGCGGTCGCGGCGGCTGGCGCTGCTCGCCGGGGTGCTCGTCGGCGGGACCGCCCTGGCCCGGGTCGACGCCCTGCGCGAGGTGCTCCTGCTGGTGCCGTTCCTCGCGATCGGTGCGGCGCTGGGGCAGCGCTGGGTGCGCCCGCTGGTCCTCGGGCTGGTGGGGACGACCGTCGTCGCCTGGGCCCTGGCCGTCGGGCTGTCGTACCGGTACCTGGGCGACATCCACGCCAGCCTGCTGCCGCTGCTCGCGATCTTCGTCGTCGTGCTGGCCGGGTCGCTCGGCGCGCTGTGGCTGTGGCGCCGCGGCCGGCGGCTGTCCGGCGGGCTGGTGCGCCGGCTGCCCGACGTCGTCGCCGGCCTCGTCGTCGTCGGCGGTCTCGGCCTGTGGAGCCGCCCGTGGTGGATGACGGTCCGGCAGGACCCGAACGACCCCGGGGCCCGCTACGTCGCCGGGATGCAGCGCCGGCAGGGCCTGCCCGTCGACGGCGGACGCACCTACGCGGAGCACACCGTCGACTGGCTCTCCTGGTACCTCGGCTGGGTGGCGCTGGTCGTCGCCCTCGTGGCGCTGGCGCTGCTCGTGCGGCGGGCGCTGGGGCGGCTGGGCGAGGGACGGCTCGTCGCCTGGGCGCCGGTCCTCGTCGTCACGGCGGCCTCGAGCGTCCTCACCCTCCTGCGCCCGGGCATCACGCCGGACCACCCGTGGGCCGACCGCCGGCTGCTCATCGCGCTGCCGCTGGTCGTGGTGCTCGTCGTCGTGGCGGCGGCGTGGGGTGCGCGCCGGCTCGCCGCATCCGGGAAGGGGTGGGGGACACCGGTGGTCGCGGTGGTCACCGTGCTGGCCGTGGGCGTGCCGGCCGTGCTCGCCACGTGGCCGTTCCGCGGCGTCGGGGTCGAGCGCGGGTCGCTCGCCGCGGTCGACGACGTCTGCGCGCAGCTGCGCCCCGACGACGTCGTGCTGGGCATCGACAGCCGCGCCTCGTCGGAGTGGCCGCAGACCGTGCGGGGGATGTGCGGCGTGCCCTACCTCGTCGCGACGACGCCGGTGCGCAAGGACCCGGCACGGCTCGCCGCGCTCGTGGCGGAGCTGGCCCGCGGGGCGTCCTCCACCGGGCACCGGCTCGTGGTGCTGGCCGCCGACGGCCCCGAGGCGATCGAGGGTCTGGGTCTGACGCCCCGCTCCGTCGTCGACATCCGCTTCCCCGAGGAGGAGCACGCCCTCGACCGTCCACCACGGAAGACCGACCTCGGGGGCATCCGGGTCTCGGTGGCCGAGGTGCCGGCGGGCTGAGCCCGACGGCTCAGAGCCGGGCGAAGGCGTCCTGCGCGCGCCGCCGCACGGCGCCGCAGAGGTGCGCGTCGACCGCGACGACGAGGCCCGGGCGCAGCGAGCGCGGGCCGTAGGCGGACCCGTCGGGGTGCGCGACCGCGCCGCCGGCCTCGGTGACGAGGAGCGTGCCCGGCGCGTGGTCCCACGGGTTGGAGCGCGAGTAGACGATGTAGTCGGCCTCGCCCTCGATGAGCTTCGGGTAGTCGACGCCGCAGCAGACCCACGACAGGCGCATCGCGGGCAGGCCCTCGAGCGCGTGGTCGCGCAGCGCCCACATCGACGTGACGCCGACCGGCTCGCGGTCCTCGGCGACGGGTGTCGTGCGCATCCGCTCGCCATCGCGCCACGTGCCGGACCCCTTCTCCGCCACCCAGGTCCGGCCGTGCTCGGGCTGGTGGATCCAGGCGCGGACCGTCTCGCCGTCGACGGTCTCGGCGACCATGACCGCGTGGTCGGGGGAGCCGTGGACGAAGTTCTTCGTGCCGTCGACGGGGTCGACGGTGAAGGCGTGCCCGGCCGCGAGGTAGCGGTCCATCAGCGTGTGGTCGGCCGCGTAGGCCTCCTCGCCGAGGACGACGGCGTCCGGGTAGGCCTCGGTGAGTCGCCGGGTGATGACGACCTCGGCCTCGCGGTCGGCGACGGTGACGAGGTCGCCGGGGTTCTTCTCCATCACCTCGCCGTCGGCGAGCGAGCGGAACCGGGGGGTGATGACCTCGGCGGCGACCTCGCGCAGGAGGTCGGCGACGGCGTCGGTCGAGAGGCCGGGCATGGGCCCACGGTTCCACACCGTGCGCGGGCCGACCAAAACGCCGACGCGCGAACCGGTCCGGTGTCGAGCCGGGCCGCCTGCCGCCGAGCCGCTCACCTGCCGGTTGGCGCGTGCGTCCGATGGGTAGGGTCGCGCCATGGCGAGGTTGCGGCGGGTGTCCCCGCGGTCGGCGGGGTGGACGCGCAAGCGGGCCGGCAAGGGCTTCTCGTACCGGGACGCCGGGGGCGAGGCCCTGCCGAAGGCCGAGGTCGAGCGCATCCGCTCGCTCGCCATCCCGCCCGCGTGGCAGGACGTCTGGATCTGTCCCCACGCCAACGGGCACATCCAGGCCATCGGCACCGATGCCGCCGGCCGGCGCCAGTACCTCTACCACCCGGACTGGCGGGCCAAGCGCGACGAGCTGAAGTTCGACCGGGTCAAGGCCGCCGGCACGCGGCTGGCCAAGGCCCGCGAGCGGATCATCGACGACCTCGCCGCCGAGGGGATGCCGCTGGCGCGGGCGGCCGCCACCGCGACCCGGCTGCTCGACCTCGGGTACTTCCGCATCGGGTCCGACGCCTACACCGACGCCAACGGGTCCTTCGGCCTGACCACCCTCGAGCGGCGGCACGTGCGCCGCGTCGGCACCGACCTGGTGTTCTCGTTCGTCGGGAAGTCCGGCATCGAGCACTCGATCACCGTCAGCGACCCGCAGGTCATCGAGTCCCTCAACTACATGCGCCGACGGCGCGGTGGCTCGACCCGGCTGCTCGCCTACCGCGGCGAGGCGAGGTGGGCCGACCTGCAGGCCGCGGCCGTCAACGAGTACATCTCGCAGATGATCGCCGAGGACCTCACCGCCAAGGACTTCCGGACCTGGCACGCGACGGTGCTGGCCGCCGTGGCGCTCGCGGAGTCCCCGGAGAAGGGCGACACCGCGGCGTCGCAGAAGCGGGCGGTCAAGGCGGCGGTCGAGGAGGTCTCGGCCTACCTCGGCAACACCCCGACGATCGCCCGGAAGTCCTACATCGACCCCCGGGTCATCGAGCAGTACGAGGACGGCGTGACCATCGCGGCCACGCTGCGCACGCGGTACCGCGAGGACAGCAAGCGCCAGGCGGCCATCGAGAAGGCGGTGGCGCGGCTCATCGACCGCGCCTGAGGGGCGGGGGCGCCCCCGGTCCTCGTTGCCGGCCGACGACACGGAGCATCCGGGCGACGCGTTGCCGTGCGGGATCCGGCGGGTGACGCGGCGACCGTGTCGTCCGCCGGTCGCGGACGGGGCAGCGCCGCCGCGCCGGTAGGCTCGCGGGCGATATGACTGAGCACCCGCAGGCCCCGGCGGCCGACCACGACGCCCTCCACGCGGCCCCCACCGAGCAGATCGACGTGCGCACCGGCGAGCTCGCCGGCCGCGGCGCGGACCCCTCCACCGGCGGCACGGTCCGCCCCCGCACGAGCGGCGGCTACGTCATCGAGGACGGCCCCGACGGCCCCGGCCCCGCCCCCTACGTCACCGTCGTCCTGCCCTGCTACAACGAGGGCGCGCACGTCCTCGAGGAGATCGACCGCTGCTCGCGGGTGCTCGAGGAGTCCGAGCTCACCTACGAGATCCTGTGCATCGACGACGCCAGCACCGACGACACCCTCGAGGTGCTCCGCGGCGCCCAGGCCCGCTACCCGCACATCCGGGTCCTGCCGTTCCGGCGCAACGGCGGCTCCGGCACCGCCCGCCGCATCGGGACCCAGCAGGCGCGCGGCGAGATCGTCGTGTGGACCGACGCCGACATGACCTACGAGAACGAGCGCATCCCCGAGCTCGTGCGGGTCCTGCGCGACGACCCCACCTACGACCAGGTCGTCGGCGCCCGCACCACCGAGGAGGGCACGCACAAGTGGGCCCGCGTCCCGGCGAAGTGGCTGATCCGCAAGATCGCCGAGTGGCTGACCAAGACCCGCATCCCCGACCTCAACTCGGGCCTGCGCGCCTTCCGCCGCGACGTCTCGCTGCCCTACCTGCGCCTCCTGCCGGCCGGGTTCTCGTGCGTCACGACGATCACCATCGCGTTCCTCTCGAACCAGCACGACATCAAGTACGTCGAGACGAGCTACGCCAAGCGCGCCGGCGTCAGCAAGTTCCACTTCGTCAACGACGCGTACCGCTACATCCTCCAGGTGCTGCGGATGGTCATGTACTTCGACCCGCTCAAGGTGCTCATGCCGCCGGCCCTGTGGCTGGTCGGCATCGGAGTCGTCAAGGCGGTCGTCGACATGGTGCGCCACCCGTTCTACTTCCCGGCCAGCACGGTGCTCCTCGTCGTCAGCGGCATCATGATCGGCTCCCTCGCGCTGCTCTCGGACCTCGTCGTGCGCTCGCGCGACGGTGTCTGAGGTGTCGGGCGCGGCGCTGAAGGTCGCGCTCGTCGGCCCCACGCACCCGTTCAAGGGCGGCGTCGCGGCGCACACGACCACGCTGGCGCACGAGCTCACCGAGGCCGGGCACGACGTGACGCTCGTGTCGTGGAGCCACCTCTACCCCTCGTTCCTCTACCCGGGCGAGCAGGCCGTACCGGGCGGCGCCCCCGACGTCGACCCCTTCCCGCGCACCCTGCGCGTCCTCTCCTGGGCCCGCCCGGACACGTGGGTGCGGGTCGGCCGCCGGCTGCGTGACGTCGACGTCGTCGTGCTCGTCCACGTCGTGCCCGCCGTCGTCCCCGCGCACCTCGCGCTGCTGCGGGCGGCCGGCGCCGGTGGGGGAGGGCGCGGTCCGCGGGCCGTCGTCATCGCCCACAACGTCCTGCCCCACGAGGCCAACCCCGGTGACCGGCAGCTCGTCGGGGCGCTGCTGCGGCGCGCCGACGCGGTCGTCGTCCACTCCGACGAGCAGGCCCGGGTCGCCGCCGACCTCGGCGCCTCGCGCGTCCGCGAGGTCGACCTGCCGCCGCACCTGCCCGGTGGCCCGCGCGAGGAGCGCCCGGCGCACGACGGTCCGGTCCGGCTGCTCGCGCTCGGCATCGTGCGCGACTACAAGGGCGTCGACCTGCTCCTCGAGGCGCTGCGCGAGGTCGACGGGCCCACGCTCACCGTCGCCGGCGAGCTGTGGGGCGATGCCGGCCGCCGCGTCCGCGAGCTGGCGGCCGACCCCCGGCTGCGCGACCGCGTCGAGGTGCACGGCGGCTACGTGCCGGCCGACCGCATCGCCGGGCTGATGGCCCGCCACGACGTCGTCGCGCTGCCGTACCGCGCCGCCACCGCCTCGCAGAACGTCCTCCTCGCCCGGCGCCACGGCGTGCCGGTGCTGGCCACCGCGGTCGGGACCTTCCCCGGCCAGGTCCGCGACGGCGTCGACGGGCTGCTCGTCCCGCCCTCGGACCGCGACGCGCTCGTGGGGGCGCTGCGGCGGCTCGCCGAGCCCGGTGCGGCCGCGGCGCTGGCCGCCGAGGTCCGCGAGCCCGACCTCTCGGGGCCGTGGGCCAACTACGTCGGCGCCCTCGAGGCGCTGGCCGCCGGACCATCGGGCGTGCTCGACGACGACGAGCCCGCACCCGTCGTCCCTATGAACCCCGTCGCGCGCGTGCGCTCGGTGGCCGCCGTGTGGCGGGCTCGCCGCGGGCCGGTCCTCGACCTCGGGCCCGCCGACCTGCCGGACGGCCTGCGCGCCACCGACCTGCTGACCGTGGACGCCGAGGCCGTCGAGGCCGCCGACGTGGCCCGCGCGCTCGGCCTGCCGCGCGCCAAGGACCCGGTGGCCGCCTGGGCCGCGCTCGGCGCCGTGTCGGCCCTCGTGCGCGTCCTCGACGACCGCTCGCGCACGGCCGTGGTCGTCGACGAGTCCGGCTCGGCCAGCCCCTTCTCCCGCTGGGCGCGGGCCCTCGGCTTCGCGCCGGTGGAGCTCGAGCTCACCGGTCCCCGGGCGGCGGTCGAGGTGCTCGACGTCGACACCGCGAGCCTCGACGTCGTGGCCCGGCTGCACCCCGGCGGGTGCACGGCCACCGACGTCGACGTCGTCGTCGGTCAGGCGTCGTGGGCGCTGCGCTCCGGCGGCCTGCTGCTGCTCACCGTGCCCATCGGCGACGACGACCCCGAGTTCGCGGTCCGTCCCGCCGACGTGCGCGGCATCCTCGCCCGCGCCGACGACCTCGGGCTGACGCTCGTGGGCGACGTCGACGGCGACGTCCTCGGTCGGATGCGGGACGCCCGGATCGCGTTCGGCGACAACGGCTCTCCCGCGTACGCCGTCCTGCGACTCACCTTCCGGCGCCGGTGACGGGCCGCCGATGACCCGCTCCCGCCTCCTCGTCGGCGTCCGCTACGGGCTGCTCGTGCTCGTGCTGGCGGCCGTGGCGTGGGCGCTGGCCCGCAACTGGGACGAGGTCTCCCGCGAGCTCGGGCGGATCAGCTGGCCGGCCCTCCTGCTGGCCCTGGTCCTCACCACCGCGGCCCCGGTGGCGACGCTGTTCGGGTGGCGGGTGCTGCTCGCCGACCTCGGCACCCGGCTGCCGGCGGCCCCGGCGGCGAGCATCTTCCTCGTCGGGCAGCTCGGCAAGTACGTGCCCGGGTCGGTGTGGACCGTCCTCGCCCAGGCCGAGATGGGCGCGCGGCTGAGCGTGCCGCGCCGCCGGATGGCGGTCACCGGGCTGCTCTCGATCCTGCTGGCCATCCTCGTCGGCAGCCTCGTCGGGGTCGTCGCGCTGCCGCGGCTGCTGGCGCGCGGCGGGTCTCCCGTCACACTGTGGGTGCTCGTCGGCGCCGCCCTGCTCGGCGGCGTGCTGCTCTGGCCGCGCCTGCTCAACGCCCTGCTCGCGCTCGGGCTGCGCATCCTGCGGCGCGAGCCGCTCGAGCACGCGCTGAGCGGGCGGGCCATCCTCCTCACCTGCCTGTGGTTCGCCGGGGCCTGGGTGGTCGCCGGGCTCGGGGTGGCGGTGCTCGTCCTGGCCCTGGCGCCGGACGCGTCCACCGCCGACCTGCTCGTCGGGGTGGTCTGCGGCTTCGCCCTCGCCTCGGCCGTCGGCCAGCTGTCCGTCCTCGTGCCCGCCGGCGTCGGCGTGCGCGACGGCGTGCTGGGGCTCGTGCTCGTGACCTTCATGCCGGTCGGTGCGGCGACCGCGGTCGTCGTCGTCGCCCGGTTCCTCGCGATCGTCGCCGACCTGCTGTGCGCGGGCGCGGCCTGGTCGTGGGGACGTCGGCACCACCTCCTAGGATCCCAGGGATGAGCGAGCGACCGGAGCGCGAGGAGCAGCTCGCCTACTCGGAGTCGATGGCCAAGATGCTCGACGAGCAGGCGCGGCGCCAGAAGGCGGCCAAGCTGATCGCCGTCGTCCGGCACGCCCTCGGGGTGGAGTCGCTCGAGGGGCTCGTCGCCGTCGACGTCGGCTGCTCGGCGGGGTTCATCGCCGACGAGCTGGCCCTGGCGGGCGCCACCACCACCGGCGTGGACATCGACGAGCCTGGCCTGGAGAAGGCGCGGGCCCGCTTCGGCGAGCGCGTCGACTTCCGGCTCGCGCGCGGCGAGGACCTCCCCTTCGACGACGGCTCCGTCGACGTCGTCGTGCTCAACCACATCTACGAGCACGTCGTCGACCCCGAGGCCGTCGTCGCCGACATCCACCGCGTCCTGCGGCCGGGCGGTCTGCTGTACCTCGGTGTGGGACACCGGTGGCAGGTCATCGAGCCGCACCACCGGCTGCCGTTCCTGTCGTGGCTGCCGCAGCGCGCCGCCGACCGGTACATGCAGCTGACCGGCAAGGGCGAGCAGTACTACGAGCACTACTACACACCGCGCGGGCTGCGCCGCCTGTTCGGCGCGTTCGACGTCTGGGACTACACGCTCCCGGTGCTCGCCGACCCCGCCGCCTTCTCCGCCGGCGACAACGTGCCCGCCTGGACGGCCCGCGTCCCCGAGCGCGTGCTGGCCGCCGGCCTGCCGCTCGTGCCCACCTACGTCTGGGCCGCGTTCAAGGGGAGCGTCACGCCGGCCGGCCCGGCGCTGCGGGTCGCCCCGCGCCACGTGCGCTGATGTCCGGGGAGGGGGCCGAGCGGGTCGTCCGGGCCGCGCGCCCGGTGCCGCTCGGGGCCGTCGTCGGCATCTTCCGCCGCGGCGCCGGTGACCCCACGAGCCGGCGCGACGACGCCGGCTGGTGGTTCGCCTGGCGCACCCCCGACGGCCCGGTCACGCTGCGGCTCACCGTCGTCGGTGGCGCCTCCGCCGAGGTGGGCGCCCGGGCGTGGGGCCCCGGGGCGGGCTGGATGCTCGAGCAGGTGCCCGCGCTGGTGGGGGAGGGGGACGACCCCGCCGGGTTCGACGCCTCGCTGCACCCGCTCGTGGCGGAGGAGTGGCGGCGGCGGCCGGGGTGGCGGGTGCCGCGCTCGGGGCTGGTCGTGCAGAACCTCGTGGCCTCGGTCATCGAGCAGAAGGTCACCGGCAAGGAGGCCTTCGCGGGGTACCGGCGCCTGGTGCGGCGCTTCGGGGAGCCGGCGCCCGGGCCGGGGGAGGAGCTGCGCCTCGTCGTTCCCCCGACGCCGGCCGGGTGGGCCGCGGTGCCGTCGTGGGAGTGGCTCGAGGCGGGCGTCGACCCGCAGCGCGCGCGCACGGTGGCCGCGGCGGTCCGCTACGCCGGGCGGCTCGAGGAGTGCGTGTCGATGGACGCCGCCGCCGCGCGCGCCCGCATCACGGCGCTGCCCGGCATCGGGCGGTGGACGTGGGCCGAGGTGGCCCAGCGCGCGCTCGGGCTGCCCGACGAGGTGAGCTTCGGCGACTACCACGTGGCCAAGGACATGACCTGGGCCCTCACCGGCACGCCCCAGGACGACGACGCGCTGGAGGCGCTGCTCGAGCCGTGGCGCGGGCACCGGTACCGCGTGCAGCGCCTCCTCGAGCTCGGCGGCCACCACCGGCCACGGCGCGGACCGCGGATGACCCTGCCGACCCACCTACCGACCCGCGGCCGCTGACCCGCGTCGCGGCGCCCGCTCAGGCGCGCGTGCCGGCCAGCGGCCCCCACCGCACGGCGGCGGCACGGTCGTAGCGGCCGCCGAACAGCCGGGTGAGGAGCCACAGCACGGGCCCCGGCACCTCCGAGCGGACCGTCGCGGCCGTGGCGGCGTCGGCGTCGTCGAGGTCCCACATCAGCGAGGTGCCGGAGTCGGCGAAGGACAGGCCCTTGCGGAAGTGGTTGCGGCTCAGGTCGTCCCAGTCGCTGGGGGAGAGCGACTCGACGAGCGGCACCATCGCCACGGCCTCCTCGTGCTCGAGGTGGGGGAGGGTGGCCTCCTGCATCCCGACGACCGCGTCGTGGAGGCGCCGGCGTGCGGCGTCGGAGCCGTCGGCCGCGTGCTCCGCGGCCGCGGCCCGGAGGCGGTCGGAACCGGCGGCGAGGACCGCGTGCTCGGCGTTCATCTCCTCGACCATCGGCGCGAGGTCCGGGCGGCGCCGCAACAGGAGCGGCCACACGCCCTCGTCCTCGGACACGTGGTGGTGGTGCAGGAAGTCGAGGAGCCACGTCACGTGCGCGCACACCGCCGCACGGCGGGCGTCGTCGAGGGGCTCACGGGTGACCACCTCGAGCCGCTCCAGGTCGCGCCGCAGCGCGCGGTGGATGACGTGGTTCATCGTGTGGTGCGGGTCGGTCGGTGCGGCCATCGTCGGCTCCCCCCTGCGTCCGGCACGGCGAGGGCCCGCCGGCCTGGCGAGCATCCTCCCGCGCCGGGCCGCCCGTGGCAACGCCGAATCCGTCCTCCCGCGGAGGATCGTCGGGGTGATCACCCGGAGGATCCTCCGCGGTGGGTGCCCTCCGAGCGCGGACTCAGGTGAGGCGGAGGGTGACCGATGCGGGGCCGCGGGCCACGACCTCGGCCACGAGGTCCTCCGAGGCCGCCGCCACCTGCGCGCGGACGACGAGCCGGCCGACGTCGTAGGGGTCGGGCGCGGCGAGCACGAGCTCGGCCACCGCGTCACCGACGGACACGTCCGCCGAGCCGTCCTCGACGTCGTGCAGGGCCAGGGCCACGACCCGGGCGACGCGGTCCCCGAGCGGCTCCGGCGCCACGGACCGGATGCCCACCGCCAGCGAGTCCGCCGACCCAGCAGCCACCCCGAGCGCCCCGCGCAGCGCCTCGACGTGCCCCACGGCGAACCAGTCGCCGGGTCCGGTGCGCACCAGCGAGCGGGCACCCTCGGCGCCGGCAGGCGCGAACCATCCGGTCGGCAGCCCCCGCAGCAGCGCGGCGGGCACGCCGTCGGCCTTGCCCTTGACGAGGTCGGCCGCGGCGGCGACCTCGTCGGCCACCGCGCGCGCGGTGACGGCCAGGGCCCGTCCGTCGTGGTCGACGCCACCGCGCAGGTCGTCGAGGACCGCCAGCCCGCAGGCCCCGAGCGCGAAGTCGGTCTGGCCGGCCCGCCACGGGCGACCGGCGGTGTCGGAGAGGACGACGGCGAGCGCGGCGTCGGCGCCCAGGTCGGCGCCCGCGACGAGCGCGGCCCGCAGCCGGGCCGCCTCGGCATCCGGGTCCTCGGGTAGGAGCAGCACGGCGCCGGAGGGCCCGGTGTTCGAGGCGTCCACGCCCGCGGCGGCCATCACCGGCCCGGCCGCCGCCTCGACCACCCGCGTCACGCCGCCGGTCGCGCCGGCCCGCTCCGCCACGACCCGCCGGGTGTGCGCGTCGACGGCGTCCTCGCGCGCACCGGCCCAGGTCAGCCCGAGCGCCTTGGAGACGACCTTGCTCGACACCACGAGGCAGTCGCCGTCCTCGAGCCGGAGCCCGGCCCGCCCGAGCGCCTCGAGCAGCAGTCCCGCGACGTCGTCCCCGGCGACGACCTCGGGCACCCCCGGAAGGGCGACGACCTCGAGGACCGCCCCCCGGCTCACGCCGTGACCGCGGTGGCCAGGCGCAGCGCGTGCTCGGCGATGCGCGCCGTCGCCTCCACGTCGGTCATCAGCAGCGGGCCGTCGAAGGCCTCGACCCGGGCCCGCGGCAGGACGGTGTCGGCGTCGGCGGGGTCGACGAGCCAGGCGTCGAGGAGGTCCTCGTAGAGCCCGGCCACCCCGGCGGCCGTCACCGGGACACCGACCGTGCGCAGGCAGGCGTCGGCATGGCCGCGCACCGGCCGGCCGGAGATGAGCGGCGAGACACCGACGACGGGGGCCGCGGTGCCGCGCAGGGCGTCCCGCACCCCCGGCACCCCGAGGACGATGCCGATCGACACGACCGGGTTGCTCGGCGGCAGGAGCACGACATCGGCCTGGCGGATGGCGTCGAGCACCCCGGGCGCGGCCGCCGCGCGGTCGAGGCCCGCGACCACGAACCGCCGCGCCGGCAGCGAGGCCTGGTGGCGGACCCACCACTCCTGGAAGTGGATCGCCCGCTCCGAGCCGTCCTCGTCCCCGACGACGACGTGCGTCTCGACCGGGGTGTCGGTCATCGGCAGCAGGCGGATGCGCCGCTCCGGCAGGCCCCACCGGGCCGCGAGCCGCGCGGTGACCTCGGAGAGCGGCACGCCCTGCCCGAGCCACTGCGAGCGCACGACGTGCGTGCCGAGGTCGCGGTCGCCGAGGGTGAACCACTGGGGGAGGGCGCCGTAGGCGGCGAGCTCGGACTGGACGACGTGCGACTCGTCCTCCCGGCCCCAGCCCTGGCTCTCCTCGACCCCGCCGCCGAGGGTGTAGAGGAGGGTGTCGACGTCGGGGGAGACGCGCAGCCCGAAGAGCGTGATGTCGTCGCCGGTGTTCGCGACGACGGTGACCTCGGAGTCCTCGAGGCCGGGCGTGGTGTCGAGGTGGTGCCGCAGTCCGCGAACGAACCGGGCGCCGCCGACCCCGCCGGCGAGAGCGGTGATGCGCATGGGTCGCAGTCTCCCAGCCGGACCGCCCCGGACCGAATCAGGCACCCGCGTCACTCGCGTACCACACGCACCGGATCGCGAGAAATCCGCCCGATAACACCGAACGGCTTGACGAGCGTGGCATGACACGCGTGTAATTCCATGCATGTACCCCGGAGCGAACGGCCGGTGTGCACGGGTCGAGGTCGAGGAGGAACCAATGCACGAGCTCTTTCTGGTCGAGGGGATGCTCGGGAACGTCGAGCCCGAGGAGGGGGCGCTGTCGTGGCAGGAGCGCTCGCTCTGCGCGCAGACCGACCCCGAGGCGTTCTTCCCGGAGAAGGGGGGCTCCACCCGCGAGGCCAAGAAGGTCTGCGTCGGGTGCGAGGTCCGCTCCGAGTGCCTCGAGTACGCCCTCGCCAACGACGAGCGCTTCGGCATCTGGGGCGGGCTGTCCGAGCGCGAGCGTCGCAAGCTGAAGAAGCGCGCGGTCTGACGCAGGGGGTCCCCCTGCCGACCGCAACCTCATGACGCTGGCCCCGCCGCGCCCCTCCGACACCGCCCCGGCCTCCTCCTCCGGCGCGGCGCCTCCCGTCGTCACGGCCCTGGTCGTGACCCACCGCGACCCCGGCGGTGTCCGGGAGGTCCTCGAGGCGCTGCACGCCCAGACCCTGCGCCCGGACGAGGTCCTCGTCCTCGACCGCACCGCGGGCGCCGCCCTCCCCGAGGGCGACCCCGACGCCGGCCGCTCGCTCGCCGACGTCCTCGCCTCCGGCGCGCGCGACCTCGCGGTCACGGTGGTCCCCACCGACCCGCGCTGGGCCGCCCGGCGCGCCGCCTACCGCGCCGTCCTCGACCACGAGCCGGCCGCCGGCGCCCCCACCCTCCTGTGGTTCCTGCCCGTCGGCACCCACCCCGAGCCCTCCGCCCTCGTCCGGCTGGTCGATGCCTGGCGCCGCTCGCCCTCCACCGGCGTGGTCGGCCCCAAGCACGTCGACGCCGACGCGCCGCACCGGCTGCGTGCGGTGAGCATCCGCACGACCCGTGGTGGTCGCCTGCTGTCCCGCCCCCAGCCGGGCGAGCCCGACCAGGGCCAGTACGACACCACGAGCGACGTCCTCGCCGTCCCCTTCGCCGGCTCCCTCGTCGAGCGTGAGCTCCTCGTCGGCCTGCGCGGCTGGGAGGCCGGCTTCGGCGACGTCGGCGCCGACCTCGACCTCGGCTGGCGGGCCCAGTCCAGCGGCCGGCGCGTCGTCGTCGTCCCCGGCTCACGGGTGCGCTCGCGCGCCGGGGTCGCCGTCGCCACGGCCACCACCGGCGCCCGCCGCCGCGCGGCCCGCCGCGTCGCGATGGCCCGCGCCCCCTGGTGGTCCACGCCCTTCCTCGCGCTCTGGGTGGCGGTCAGCTCGGTGCTGGCGGCGCTCGGGCTGCTGCTCCTCAAGCGTCCCCGGGCCGCGTGGGCCGAGGTCGCCTCGCTCACCTCCCTCGACCCCGTCCGCGGCTGGCGCTCACGCTGGCGCACCCGGCATCGCCCGCAGGTGCGCCGCCGCGACCTGCGGGCCGTCTTCGAGCCGCGCCGGGCCGTGCTCACGTCGTGGGGCGACTCCGTCCACCACGCGCTCGTCCCGCCGCAGGCGCCGATCGGCGACGAGGCCGCCGACCTCAACCCGCGCTCGTGGGTCGTCAAGGTCGTGCGGCACCCCGGCGTGGTCGCGGTGCTCGTCGCGCTGGCCGCCACCGTCGCGGCCGGCCGCTCGCTGGGCCTCGGCGTCGTCACCGGGCTCGGCAACGGCCTGGTCGGCGGCGAGCTCGTCGGTGCGCGTGCCACCCCGGCCGGGCTGTGGCACGCCTGGCGCGACGGCTGGTCCGGCGGCGGGCTCGGCGGTCCGGAGCAGTCCGGCCCGGCGAGCGCCCTGCTCGCGGCCCCGGCCTGGGTCCTCGACCACCTGCCCCTCGTCCCCGCCCCGGTGTCGCCGGGCGGCGCGGTCGTCGCGCTGCTGGTGCTCCTCGCGATGCCGGCCGCCGCCGCCTCCGCCTACCTCGCCCTGCGCGTGGTCGCGACGCGGCGCTGGGTCCGCACGCTCGGCGCCGTCGCCTGGGCCTGCTCCGGCCCGGCCGCCGCCGCCGTCGCCCAGGGCCGGCTCGGGGCGGTCGTCGCGCTCGTCCTGCTCCCGGGTGCCGCCGCCGGCCTGTGGCTCGTGGCCACCCGGCGCTCCACCGCCACGAGCGCCTTCGCCACCGCCCTGGGCGCCACGCTGCTCGGGGCCTTCGCGCCGGTCCTCGCCGGCCTCGTCGTCCTCCTCGCCCTCGTCCTCGCGCTCGTCCGCAGCCGGGTCCGGGTGCACGCCCTCGTCGCCGCGCTCGTGCCGACCGCCGTCCTCGCCCCCTGGGTGCTGGCTGCCGGTGCCGCGTCGTGGCCGGCCGTCGTCGCCGGCACCGGCCTCGCGCAGTGGGGCGGGGAGGCGCCGGCCGCCTGGCGCCTGGCGCTCCTCGACGCCGGCGGCGCGGGTGCCCCGCTCGTGTGGACCGCGGTCCCGCTGGTCGTCGCCGGGGTCCTCGGGCTCGTCCGCGGCCGGTCCTGGCGCGGCGCCCCCGCCGCGCTCGCCCTGCTCCTCCCGGTGCTCCTCGCGCTCGCGCTGGCGGCCCCCCGCCTGCGGCTGGGCACCGTCCCGTCGGGCAGCGACCGTGCGGGCGAGGCCATCACGCCGTGGGCCGGCACGATGCTCCTGCCGGTCGTCCTCGTCCTCGTCCTGGCCCTCGCCCACGGCCTCGACGCCCTGCCCGTGGCCGGCCTCCGCGGCCGGGCGGCCGTCCTGCCACGGCTCGTCGCCGGCGCCGCCGTGGCCGCCGTGCTCGCCGTCGTCGGGGGCGTCGTCCTCGCCACCCTGGGCACCTCGCTGGCGCCCTGGCGCGACCCGCGACCCGCCGTCGCCGTCGACCAGTCCGCCGGGGCCTTCGCCACCCGCGCGCTCTTCGTCGTCCCCGGCGAGCGCGGCGCGGCATACCGCTTCGTCGGCCGCGAGGACGCCCGCCTCGTGCGCGCGCTGCCGTCGGCCACGGCCGCCGACACCGCGGTGTCCGGCGACGTCACCGGCCTGCTCGGTGCGGTCCCCGGGAGCGAGCAGCTCGTCGGAGCCGGCGCCGCCGACCTCCTCGCCGTGCGCGGCGAGCAGGTCCCCGAGGTGGTCCGCCGCCTCGACGCCACCGACGGCCTCCAGCGCATCTCACCCCGCGACGGCTGGCAGCTGTGGCGGCTGAGCCCCACCGGCAAGAGCTCCGAGTCGCTCGTCGCGCCGCCACGCCTGCGGATGGAGACCGCCGCCGGCGAGACCCGGCTGGTCGTCACCACGGGGATGCACGGCGCCACCTCCACCGGTGTCGACGCCCCCGAGGGCGCCCGGCTCGTCGTCGCCGAGCCCCCGGGCTGGGCCGAGCACGCCGTGGTCGAGGTCGACCGGCGGGTGCTCCAGCCGGTCGCCGGTGCCGCCTCGCCCACCTACGAGCTGCCGCCGGGGCGCGGTGAGCTCACCGTCACCCTCACCGACCCGCAGCGCTGGTGGCACCTCGGGCAGCTGCTGGCCCTGGCCGTGCTCGGCTTCCTGGCCATCCCGTTCGGCCGCCGCGAGACCCGGATGGTGACCCGATGAGCGCCCTGTCCCGCCTGCACCCGGCCGTGCCGGCCGCGACCCGTGTCGTCCTCGGCGCCGGCGCGGCGGCGGGCCTCGTCTGGCTCGCCACCACGCACGGGGCCACCCTCGACCTCGCCGCGGCCAGCGGGATGCGCGAGGCGCCGGTGGCGCCCACGGCGCTCGCCACGAGCATCGACACGATGTGCCCCGGCAACGAGCTCAGCGGTGTCGCGGGCATCGACGACGTCGGTGTCGGGGGCCGCGTGGCGGCCGCCGCGGGCCCCGACTCGCTCCTGCCGGTGCCGGCCGGCGGCAGGGGTGCCGCCCAGCTGACCGCCGGCTCGGTGCGCCTCGACCGGCTCACCGCTCGCCCCGACGCCGCGGCAGCGAGCCTCCCGCGCTCGGGCCCGGTCGCGCTGCGGGCCACCGGCTCCCTCGCGCCCGCGGTCGTCGGGATGCAGGAGTGGGCTGCCACCCGCTCCGACCGGCGCGGCCTGGTCACCACGCCGTGCCTCGCGGCGGGGTCCGACCTGTGGCTGCTCGGCGGCGGTGCCGGCGCGGGCCGCCAGGAGCGGCTCGTCCTCGTCAACCCGGGCGGCAACCCGGTCACCGCCGAGGTCACCGTCCACGGGGCCACCGGACCGGTGGCCGAGCCGCGGACCGAGACCGTCTCCCCGGGTGGGCGCGTCACCGTCCTCCTCGACGCCGTCGCGGGGGAGGAGGGCGCCCCGGCGGTGCACGTCGTCGCCACCGGTGGTGGGCTGCACGCCACCCTCACCGACAGCTGGATCGACGGCAGCACGCCCCGCGGTGTCGAGACCGTGGTCCCGGCGGACGCCGCCTCGACCGTCCAGGTCGTCCCGGCCGCCGTCGTCGGCCCCGGGAAGGCGACGCTGCGGGTCGTCTCGCCCACCGACGAGGAGGCCGTCGCCAGCGTCACCGTCATCGGCCGCGACGGGCCGGTCACCACCTCGGCCGACACCGTCGTGACGGCCGGCGCCCAGGGCGTGGCCGAGCTGGCGCTCCCGAAGCTCCCCGCGGGTGCCTACTCCGTCGTCGTCCGGTCCGACACACCCGTCGTCGCCGGGGTGCTGACCGAGGTCGGCGCGGGCAGGGCGCCGGGGGACATCGGATGGGCCGTCTCGGCTCCCTCGATCGCCTCCGTCGGCGGCGCCGCGCTCCCCGCCACGAGCGGTGTGAGCCGCGTGCTGCGCCTCGTGAGCACCGGCGGCGCCTCGACGGCCGAGGTGACGCTCGTCGTCGGCGGCGACGAGCGTGCCCGCTCGGTCAGCCTGCTCGCCGACCGTGCCGTCGACGTCGACCTCGCCGGCGCCTCGGCGGTCTGGGTCGAGCGCACCGGCGGCTCCGGCAGCCTGCGCGGCGGCCTCGTCTCGACGGCCGGCACCGGCGCGAACCTCCTGCTGTCCGTCGTGCCGCTCGAGCCGGTGGCCGTCACCTCGCCGGTCAGCCGGGCCTTCCCCCTGCCCTGACTCCCGGCCCGGGTGGTCAGGCGTCCGGGTCGGCGTCGGGGTCGAGCTCGCGCGGCGGCACGCCGAGGAGCGCCGCCACCTGCTCGGTGACGACCTCGCGCACGATGTCGGCAAGGTCCTGCTCGTCGTGCGCGCGCGCCTCCACCGGCCGGCGGTAGACGACGACGCGGTCGGTCCGCTCGGCGCCCGCCCGCAGCAGCCGCCCGAGCGGCGCCACCTGCTCCTCCCACGGCGCGGGATCGGTGGGGGGCACGTCCTGGACGGCGAACTCCGTTCCCGCGTACCGGGTCCCGAGGTGCGGCCGCATCCGGTCGGCGGCGTCGAGGACGAGGTCGTCGAAGCGTTGGCGGCGGGTCGTCATCGACGGGACGGTGGGCCAGGCGAGGGGTCCGCGATGGCCCCGGCCGTGGCGGTCGCGGCGGCGGGCGGTCACCCCGGCGATGCTACGGCGTGCCTGCCGGGGGATGTCGCAGCCGCCGCCTAGAGTCTCTGGCGTGAACCTGTCGCGGAAGTGCACGAAGACCGGCTGCCGCCAGCCGGCGGTCGCGACGCTCACGTACGCGTACTCCGACCGCGCGGCGGTCCTCGGCCCGCTCGCCACGTACGCCGAGCCGCACACCTACGACCTGTGTGCCGAGCACGCGACGCGACTCACGGCCCCCCGCGGGTGGGACGTCCTGCGCCTGGCCACGGAGTACCCCGAGCCCGAGCCCTCCTCCGACGACCTGCTGGCGCTCGCCGACGCCGTCCGTGAGGCCGGGCGCCCGCGGCCGGCCGCCGCCGTGCCCCAGGCCGAGCCGCCGGTCACCGGTGAGGTCGCCCGCCGGGGGCACCTGCGCGTCCTGCGGGGCAGCGCCGAGGCCTGAGCGGCCCACCCACACGGACCGACCTCGTCGGCCGTTCGGACGATCCACCCCTGCGACCCCTCCCGCGCCGAATGGGCGCGCCCTAGCGTCGGTTCCGCCCAGATCTCGCGCAGGGAAAGAGGTTCGTCGTGCACCGGCTGCGTCCGCGTCCCCTCGGCCGTCGTGCCGTGGGAGCCCGCCGTGACGAGCGGGGTGCCGTGGCCCTCGAGGCCGCGCTGACGTTCATGTTCCTGTTCTTCATCCTCGCCGGCGTCATCGACGTCTCGATCTTCTTCAAGAACACCTTCTCGGTCTCCTCCGGCGCGCGGGCCGGGGCGCGGATGGGCTCCGCCGACCCGCTCAACGCGAACTTCGCGAAGGTGACCGCCACCCAGGCCGCATCCGCCATGACCGACCTCGACTGGACGCGGATCACCGAGATCTGGGTCTACAAGGCGAACACCGCGACGAACACCCTCTACGTCCCGACCTCCTGCGGGGTCGTGGGGTGCGTCAAGTTCACCGTGACCGCGCCCGGCACGGTCAACGCCGGGACCGGCGTGTGGACCCTGCGCAACGCCTGCTCGGGGACGACGATCGACACCGTCGGGGTGCTCGTCAAGTACACGAACAAGGCGCCGGTCATGTTCGCCAACAACCAGGTCATCACCGAGGACGTCGCCATGCGGCTCGAGCAGATCCCGTCGACCCAGACCTGCGTGGGCGTGTGAGCATGGGAACCCGCCGCCGGGAGCGCGGAGCCGTGGCCGTCGAGGCGGCCCTCGTCACGCCGATGTTCATCCTGCTAATCGTCGGCATCATCGAGTTCGGCATGTTCTTCAAGGACTACCTGTCGGTCTCCAGCGCGGTCCGCGCCGGGGTGCGCACCGCCTCGGCCGAGCCCCGCATGAGCACCTACGCCCAGGACGCCGCCGACAGCGTCGCGGCGGAGGGGACGGTCTTCAACCGCGGCCAGGTCCAGGAGCTGTGGGTCTACAAGGCCAACCCGACGGACGTCTGGCCGGCCGGCAACACCAATATCACCAAGTTCGCCAGCTGCACGACCTGCGTCAAGTTCACCTGGAACGGGACCAAGTTCGCGCCGACGTACTCGAACTGGAACGCCGTCGACCAGAACGCCTGCGCGCAGACGGCCACGACGGCCCCCGACCGCGTCGGTGTGTACATGAAGGTGCGTCACACCGCCTTCACCAAGTTCGTCTTCAGCTCGATCACCATCGAGGAGAACGCCGTGCTGCGGTTCGAGCCCAAGCCCCAGACCCAGACGTGCAAGCCATGAGGCGCCCGCACCTGCCCCGCCGCCGCTCGCAGCGGCGCGACGAGCGCGGCTACGTGGCCGTCGCCTCGGGCCTGCTGCTCATCGTGCTCCTCGGCTTCTCCGCCTTCGCCGTCGACGTGGGTCACTGGTACCTCGAGGGTCAGCGGGCCCAGCGCGCCGCGGACGCCGCCGCCCTGGCCGGTGTCACGAAGCTGCCGGACGACCGGACGGCGGCCTACAACGAGGCCCGGAAGTACGCCACCGCCAACGACTTCACGAGCGGTGCGAACACGATCGTCGCCCCGTCGCTGGCCGGCGGCTCGACCCGGCTGCGGGTCGACATCAGCAGCACCGTGCCGAACATCCTGGGTGGCCTCCTCGGCACCCCGACGACGACCGTCTCCCGGCACGCCATCGCCGAGTTCGCCGGTCCGGTGCCGCTCGGCAGCCCGTGCAACCGGTTCGGTGACGACCCGGACCCCGGGTCGAACATCAGCAGCAACTGCTCTGCTGCCGGCAACTTCTTCGCCATGGTCGGCAGCGAGGCCGTCGACAAGGTCCAGGGAGACGCCTTCCAGAACGACGCCTGCTCGAGCAGCACCTCCGACGGCTGCACGAGTGGGAACAACAACGACTACGACGACGACGGCTACATCTACACCGTCACCCTGCGGCAGGCGGTCAACAACCTCACGATCGAGGCCTTCGACCCGGCGGAGGTCGTCACCGGCGCCACCTGCACGAGCACCACGACGAACAAGCTCGCGGCTGCCGCGGCCCTCCCGGCCTCGAAGACCGTCGTGTCCAACCCGTCGGTCCGCTACCAGGTCGGCGCCGGCGACTGGTGCACCGGCGACTCCTCGTTCAGCGGCAGCGGACTCGCGAAGGTGAAGTTCACGGTGCGTTCGCCGGGCACGAACCCGTGGGAGCCGGCCGCGTGGCCGGAGATGTCCGGCACCTGTGCGCCAAAGACCTTCCAGCCCTACAACGGGGACCTCTCGACCGTCCTCGACAAGACGACGGCGGCCTACACGAGCCGCCCGGACGTCGCGCAGAACTTCCGCCAGTGGGTCAACCTCTGCACCAAGCCCGGGACGACGCCGGCCGGGACGTACGCCGTCCAGGTGCAGACCAACGGGCTGGGCAACGGCAGCCAGGGCGGTCACAACCGGTTCTCGCTGCGGGCCTACGGCAGCAGCGGCGGGGACAAGGACAACATCGCCGTCGCGGGCTTCAGCAAGATGGCGCTCTTCGCCAACACCCCGAGCAGCATCACCACCTTCTACCTGGCCCGCATCCCCACCAACTCCAGCGGCCAGTTCTTCAACGTCAACCTCTTCGACATCGGCGACGGCGCGGCGAGCGGCACCAGCTACGTGCGTGTCGTGCCCCCCACCGAGACCGGTGGCAACTTCTCCGGGTGCGTCGGCAAGGGGCGTGTGAACGGGGCGCTGACCAACTGCAGGGTGCCCGTGAGCAGCACCTTCGACGGGCGATGGCAGACCATCACCGTCCCGATCCCGTCGACGTACTCGTGCACCGACTCCTCGCCGACGGGGTGCTGGGTGCGCCTGGAGTTCAACTACGGCACGGGCTCGAACCCCACCGACACCACGTCGTGGAGCGCGACCCTGGACGGCGACCCGATCCGCCTCGTCGAGTGACCTCGGAGACCCCGGCCCACCCCCTGTCCGGGCCGGGGTCTCCCGTAGGCTCGTCGGCCATGACCGCTCGCTCCCTCGCCGACCTCGTCAAGGCCTACGACGTGCGCGGCACCGTCCCCGACCAGCTCGACGCCGAGGTCGCCCGCGCCCTGGGTGTGGCGTTCGCCGAGGTCGTCATCGGCCCGGACGGCGCGCCCGGCTGCGTCATCGGCCACGACATGCGTGACAGCGGCCCGGCGCTCGTCGAGGCCTTCGCCGACGGCGTCTGCTCGCGCGGCCTCGACGTCACGCTCGTCGGGCTGTGCAGCACCGACGGCCTCTACTACGCCAGCGGTGCGCTCGAGCTGCCCGGCGCGATGTTCACCGCCAGCCACAACCCGGCGCAGTACAACGGGATCAAGCTGTGCCGCAGCGCCGCTCGGCCCGTCGGCCAGGACACCGGGCTCGCCGACATCCGCACCCTCGCCGAGCGCATCCTCGACGGGGACGTCACCCCCGAGGCCGTCGCGACGCCGGGCTCGCGGACCGAGCGCGACCTGCTCGCCGACTACGCCGGCTTCCTGCGCGGCCTCGTCGACCTCTCCGGCATCCGGCCGCTCACGGTCGTCGTGGACGCCGGGAACGGCATGGGCGGCTTCACGGTGCCCGCGGTCCTCGGAACCGGCGCCGGCCTCCCGGAGCTCCCGATCGCCGTCGAGCCGCTGTACTTCGAGCTCGACGGCACCTTCCCGAACCACGAGGCGAACCCGCTCGAGCCCGAGAACCTGCGTGACCTCCAGGCCGCGGTCGTGGCGCACGGCGCCGACCTCGGGCTGGCCTTCGACGGTGACGCCGACCGCTGCTTCGTCGTCGACGAGCGCGGGGAGCCGGTGAGCCCCAGCGCCATCACCGCCCTCATCGCGCGCCGCGAGGTCGCGCGCGCCGTGGCCGAGGGCGCCGACGCCGCCGACGTCGCGGTCGTGCACAACGTCATCACCTCGGCCCAGGTGCCCGAGGTCATCGAGGCCACCGGGGCCCGGGCCGTGCGCACCCGCGTGGGCCACTCGTTCATCAAGGCCGAGATGGCCCGCCACGGTGCGGTCTTCGGCGGCGAGCACAGCGCCCACTACTACTTCCGCGACTTCTGGTTCGCCGACACCGGGATGCTGGCCGCCCTCCACGTGCTCGCCGCGCTCGGCGAGCAGCCGGCACCCCTCAGCGCGCTGATGGCCGACCTCAGCCGCTACCCGGCCTCGGGAGAGGTGAACTCGACCGTGTCCGACGCCGCTGCGGCCACCGAGGCCGTCCTCGCGTGGGGCGAGCAGCAGGGTGTCACGGTCGACCGGCTCGACGGGCTGACCCTCGTGCACGACGGCGGCGACGGTGACCCCATGTGGTGGCTCAACCTGCGCGCCTCGAACACCGAGCCCCTGCTGCGGCTGAACGTCGAGGCCGCGGACGCCGCGACGATGGAGCGGGTGCGCGACGCCGTCCTGGCCATCGTGCGGAGCTGACCCCGCGCAGCCGCCCGCGACCGGCTCAGGCGGGTCCGGGGCTGCGCCGCTGCGGCGCGTCGGTGCGTGAGGCGGTGGCGCGTCGTAGGGCGGCCTGCTCGAGGCGCAGCGCCTCGCTCGCCCCGACCGGGTCGCCCCGGGCGTCGAGGACGGCTGCGAGCACCTGGTAGGCGAAGGCCACGCTCAGCGGGCGGTCCAGGGCGGTGAACTCCTCGACCACGGTGCGTAGGGCGGTCTCCGCGTCCTCGAGGCGACCCAGGGCCAGCAGCGCCCGCGCGTGGGTGCGCCGGGCCCGCGCGGTGAGGAAGGCGTCCCGAGCGGCGGACGCGCGGGCCAGGGCCGTGGCCGACTCGTCGAGCGCCTGCTCCGGCCGGTCCGCGGCCAGGCTGACCTCGGCCCGGGCGTCGAGGGCGTACGAGTACATATGCACGCCCTCGATCTCGAGGAGCAGCTCGAGGGCCTCGTCGACGAGCAGAGTGGCGGCGGCCAGCTCTCCCGTGCGCCGCCGCGAGCGGGAGAGCTCGAGGGTGGCGAGGGCGTAGGCGACGGTGCGCGGCGAGCTCCGGAGGATGTCGCGGGCACGGGTGAACTCGCGCGCCGCGTCCTCGATCTCGTCGTAGTCGTTGTGCAGCGTGCCCCGCGCGATCGCCGCCCACGCGGCCAGGTTCGGGTCGCCGGTCCGGGTCAGGACGGACTCGGCGGCACGGACCGCTGCCTCGGCCTCGGCCCGGTGCCCGAGCGAGGTGGAGGCCTGGCTGCTGACGAGCGAGGCCGCCGCGGCCGCCTCCGAGGCCCCGAGCAGGAGGAGCCGGCGCCGGGCCGCCTCGGCCAGCTCGCGTGCCTCGCGCGAGACCGATCGGCGGTCCTGGAGCAGCCACGCCCGGCAGAGGAGGAGGGAGGCCGCGCCGAGCCGCCCGTCGTCGTCCTCCCGCAGCGAGGCGTCGACCTCCCGCTCGGCCTCGAACCACGCGTGCAGGTCGCTCGAGGCGTCGGTGCCGAGCGCGGAGTCGGCGAGGAGCCGCCACGCCAGGTCCGGCCGCACATCGGCCACCGAACGGGCCAGCGCCACGAACAGCGGTGTCTCGGTGCGGAAGAAGCGGCGGGACCGGCGCCGGGTGCGGGGCAGCGGGTCGGGTGCGGCGAGCCCCGAAGGCCGGGCGGCGACGGGGAGGAAGCGGTGGGGCCGGTCCTCGAGGAAGACCGCCGAGCGGGCGACCGCCGCCTCGGCGACGACCTCGGCCTCGCGCCGGCTCGCCGGGTGGTCCGCGCCGTCCACGCCGTGCTCGGCCCCCCGCCCGGTGCGGCCGCGGACGTGCGACCGGACGAGGTCGTGGAGGCGGTACTGCGTGTCGTGGTCCTCGCGGACGACGGGCTCGACGAGGCCGTACTCGAGCATCGCGTCGAGGGCGGCGTCCCCCAGGACGTGGTCGCCCGTCACGGCCTCGACGACCCATCCGCTCACCGCATCCGCGGAGAGGTGGGCGAGCGCGTCGACCGCCTCCCGCGCCTCGGGGGCCAGCCCTTCCAGCAGCCGGTCGAGGCTGGCGTGCAGCACGGCGATCTCGTCGGCGCCGGCACCGGACCACTTGCGCTGCAACCGTTCCGCGAGGTCGTCGAGGCCGAGGTCGGGGCGCTGGGCCACCCGACCCGCCGCCAGTCGCAGGGCGAGGGGGATCGCGCCGGTGAGCCGCACGACGTCGGCCACCGCCTCGGGGGAGCGGGCCACCCGGTCGGGGCCGACGAGCGCCTCGAGGAGGGTGCGGGCCGAGGCGGGGTCGAGGCTGGGCAGCCGGACCCGGTGCCGCGTGCCCACGGCGTCGAGCGCGCGGCGCGAGGTGACCAGCGCCATCGACCCCGGCGCGGCGGGCAGCAGGTCGGCGAGCCGCGAGCCGGCCTCCTCACCGGCGACGTTGTCGAGGACCACGAGGACGCGGCGCCCGTCGAGGAGCGAGCGGAGCATCCCGCTGCGGGCCGGGGCCGAGGCGGGCACCGCCTCGGGGTGCACCCCGAGGAGGGGGAGGAAGGCGGCGACGACCGCGTCCACGCCCACGCCGCCCGGGGCGTTCGCGCCGTCGTGGTAGAGCGTGCCGTCGGGGAAGTGCTCGCGCAGGGCGTGCCCCGCCTCGAGGGCCAGCGCGGACTTGCCGGAGCCCGGCAGACCGGTGACCGCGACGACGACCGGGCCGCGGGCCAGCCCGTCGGCCGCCCGGACGACCGCGGCCAGCTCGGCCGTGCGGCCGACGAAGCCGTCGGGGCGACGGGGGAGGGTCCGCGGCACCGGCAGCCGCAGGACCGCCGGCGAGCCGGCCGGGGACCCGGCCAGGACGGCGCGCTGGGCCTGGACGAGGGCCTCGGACGGGCGCACCCCGAGCTCGGTGTCGAGCAGGACCCGCGTCTCGTGGAAGACCTCGAGGGCCCGGTGCTGCCGGCCGGTGGCGGCGAGGGCGCGCATCAGCAGGGCGGTGAACCGCTCGTGGTACGGGTGGTGCGCGCAGAGGGCCTCCAGGGCGGGGACCAGGCCCTCGTGGGCCCCCGCCGCCAGGGCGGTGTCGTGCCGCTCCTCGACCACCGCGAGCCGCTCCTGGAGCAGCCGGGAGCGCTCGAGCTCGACGGCCCCCGTCCCGGGCGCACCGCGCAGCGGGTCCTCACCGAGGGCCAGGGCGGCGTCGTAGTGGGCCAGGGCGGCGTCGGCGTCGGTGCCGCGGCGGGTGCGGGCGGTGGTGACCTCGCGGGTCCAGGTGGCCAGGTCGACGAGCACGCCGTCCCCGAGCCGGTAGCCGCGGCCGTCGGTGACGACGACGGGCAGGCCGGCGCCGGCCTTGCGGCGGATGCCCGAGACCAGGGCCTGCACCCGGTTGCGGACCGAGCTGGGCGGCTCGCCGTCCCACAGCCACTCGGCGAGCGAGTCCACCTCGACGTGCCCGCGCAGTGCCGCCAGCGCGAGCAGGCCGTGCTCGAGCTCGGTGAGGCGCACCGGCCCGGCATCGGTGGACAGGCACACCCGTCCGAGGATCTGCAGCTGCACCAGGAACCGGGCCTCCCCTCGTGTCGTCTCCTGCGACCCTAGGCAGGACCCGCGGCACCCACAACACGGCGGGCCGGGGGAGGGCTGCCCGGTGGCGCCGCGTGTGCGAGGATCGGGGCGCCCGAGTCGCCCTCCCGAGAGGACCCCATGAGCCAGCCCGCCGGACCCGGCTCCCACCTCGAGCCGTGGCTGCGCGAGATCCTGCGCTGCCCCGCGTGCCGCAGCGAGCTGCGCGACGACACCGGCCCCACCGGCCCCGAGCTCGTGTGCACCAGTGACACCTGCGGCCTCGCCTACCGCATCGACGACGGGGTCCCGGTCCTGCTCGTCGACGAGGCGCGCCGCCCGGCCTGAACCCCCGGCCCGCCACCCGCGGGCCCCGACCCGAGGAGCTGCGCACGATGGCGTGGGTCGACGAGACACGGCTGGACGACGTCGAGGCGCTCGGCGCCCTCGACTCCCGCGACACGCTGCGCTCCCTGGCCTCGGCCGGGGCGCAGGTGCGCCGCGCCGTGGTCGCCGCCGAGGAGGCCGGCATCGAGCGCGTCGGGGGCGGCGAGCGTCCCCGGTCGGTGCTCGTCGCGGCCCTCGGGGGCTCCGCGGTCGTCGGCGACGTCCTCGACCTGCTTGCCGAGCCGGGCTCCCCGGTCCCCGTCTCCGCGCGCCGCGACGCCCCGTTGCCCGGATGGGTCGGGCCGCTCGACCTCGTCGTCGCCGTGTCCCAGTCGGGGCGCGCCGCCGGACCGCTGGCGCTCGCCGCCGAGGCCGCCCGGCGTGGGGCCTCGCTGCTCACCGTGGGCGCCGCCGACTCACCGCTCGCCGAGGTCGCGGCCCGGGCCCGAGGGGTCCACGTCGACGTCGCGCTGCCGGCGCCGTCCTCCCGCACCGCGCTGTGGTCGCTGCTCACGCCGGTGCTCCTGGCCGCCGACACCCTCGGGCTGGCGGCCTGCTCGCGCACGGTCCTCGAGTCCGTCGCCGACGTCCTCGACGAGGTCGCCGAGGAGTGCCGGCCGTCCTCGGAGTCCTTCGTCAACCCCGCCAAGGTCCTCGCCACCGGCCTCGACGGCACGGTGCCCGTCGTGCTCGGCGACGGTGCCCTCACCGGGGTCGCCGCCTGCCGCGCCGCCCAGATGCTGTCGCGGACGGCCCGTGTGCCGGCCACCCACGGCGCCCTGCCCGATGCCGCCGCCTCCGTCGTCGCCACGCTCGACGGCCCCTTCGGCAGCGGCCTCGGCGACCATCGCGGCAGCGGAGGGGACATCTTCGCCGACCCCTACCTCGACGGTCCGGCCGTGCCCCGGCTCGGCCTGCTCGCGCTGCGCGACCCCGCCCTCGAGCCCGCCGGCGCCTCCCTCGCCGAGGCCGTGGTCGAGGCGGCGCGGGCCTCGGGCGCGGTGGTCCTCGAGCAGGAGGCGCGGGCCGGCCACCCCGTCGAGCGGCTCGCCTCGCTCATCGGCCTGACCGACTTCGCGGCCACCTACCTGGCCCTCGGCCTGGGCCTCGACCCCAGCGTCTCGCGGCACGTCACCGACCTGCGCGACCGCACCTCCTGAGCGACCGCGCGCGTCAGCCCGCCGGCTGGGCGAGGGCCAGGGCCTGCGCACCCGGCAGCGCCAGCAGGTCCGCACCCGTCACCAGCAGCTTGCTGCGCCGCAGCCCGCTCCCGACGACCACCTCGCCGGCCGCCACGACGCGCTCGTCGACCAGCACGGGCCAGTCGTCGGGCAGGCCGACGGGCGTGATCCCGCCGTACTCCATCCCGGTGAGACCCACGGCGTCGTCCATCGGCGCGAAGGAGATCTTGCGGACGTCGAGGTGGCGGCGGACCGCGCCGTTGACGTCGGCCCGCTCGGTGGCGAGCACCATGACGGCCGCGTACGTGACGACGCCCGCCCGCTTCCCCGCGACGACGACGCAGTTGGCGCTCGCGGCGAGGGCGACGTCGTAGGTCTCGCAGAACGCGGCGGTGTCGGCGACGTCGGGGTCGATGGGAGCGACGAGCGCGCCCGGCACAGCGCCGACGACGGCGGCGACGGGCGGCGCGAGCAGCTCGGCGCGCCCGGCGGCGGGGGACCAGTCGAGGGTTCCGCGAGAGCTCGGCATGCGGCCGACGCTAGCCGACCGGCGGTCCCTAGGATCGGCCCCATGGCGAGCGAAGGCGGACGTGCGGCGATCCTGGCGGCCCTGCTGGCCAACCTCGGCGTGGCGGTCACAAAGTTCGTGGCCTTCCTCCTCACCGGGTTCTCCTCGATGCTCGCCGAGTCCGTGCACTCGCTCGCCGACACCGGCAACCAGGTGCTGCTCCTCGTCGGCAGCAAGCGGGCCCGCCGCGAGGCCACGCTCGAGCACCCCTTCGGCTTCGGCCAGCAGCGCTACGTCTACTCGTTCATCGTCGCGATCATGCTCTTCGTCCTCGGTGGCGTCTTCGCCCTCTACGAGGCGTACGAGAAGATCCGGGAGGCCTCGCAGGAGACCGACTACGACCCGTTCGAGTCGCGCTGGTGGTGGGTCCCCGTCGTCGTCCTGCTGGTCGCGATGGTGCTCGAGGGGTTCAGCCTGCGCACCGCCGTGCGCGAGTCCAACGCCATCCGCCGGGGCCGCTCGTGGGTGCGCTTCATCCGCACGACCAAGTCGCCGGAGCTGCCGGTGGTCCTCCTCGAGGACTTCGGCGCGATCATCGGCCTCGGGTTCGCGCTCGCCGGCGTCGGCCTCACCCTGGTCACCGCCAACCCGGTCTTCGACGGACTCGGGTCGGGCGCCATCGGCCTGCTCCTGGTCGTCCTCGCCGCCGTGCTCGCCGTCGAGATGAGCTCGCTGCTGGTCGGCGAGTCCGCTTCCGAGCCGGTCCGCAAGGGCATCCTCGCCGCGCTGGAGTCCCCGGAGGTCGTGGACCGCGTCATCAACAGCCGGACGATGCACCTCGGCCCCGACGAGCTGCTGGTGGCGGCCAAGCTCGCGGTGGGGGAGACCGACAGCGCGGCCGAGGTCATCGCGGCCATCAACGAGGCCGAGCGCGCCGCCCGCGAGAGCGTGCCGCAGCTCAAGCTCGTGATCTACCTCGAGCCCGACCTGGACCAGGCCCCCGGCACCCCCAGCGTCGACGGGCCGGGCCGGAGCGCCGACCGCCAGGAGTCGGCCGTCGAGGACGCCTCCCGCGGCTGAGCGCGTGTCGAACCGGGGCGCCGGCGGTTGGGTGCGCAACGCCCCGCTTGGTATCCTGATCGACGCACTACCGGCCTGGGTGATGACCCTCGCACTGCGCGGCCCAGATGGGCGACGCCGGTCAACTCGTACACACGATGTCTCCGAGGAGCTCACGCATGTCCGTTGACCACAAGGTCCGCGACCTCTCGCTCGCCGAGTCCGGTCGCCACCAGATCCGCCTCGCCGAGCACGAGATGCCCGGCCTGATGTCCCTGCGCGCCGAGTTCGGCGACGCCCAGCCGCTCAAGGGCGCGCGCATCGCCGGCTCGCTGCACATGACCGTGCAGACCGCGGTGCTCATCGAGACGCTCACCGCGCTCGGCGCCGAGGTCCGCTGGGCCTCCTGCAACATCTACTCCACGCAGGACGAGGCCGCCGCGGCCATCGTCGTCGGGAAGGGCACCCCCGAGGACCCGCAGGGCGTCCCGGTGTTCGCCTGGAAGGGCGAGACCCTCGAGGAGTACTGGGACTGCACCGAGCAGATCCTCACCTGGCCGGGTGGCCAGGGCGCCAACATGATCCTCGACGACGGCGGCGACGCCACGATGCTCGTCCACAAGGGCAAGGAGTGGGAGGCCGCCGGCCAGGTGCCCCCCACCACCGAGGAGGACACCGAGGAGTTCGGCGTCTTCAAGGCCCTCGTCCGGCGCACGATGGCGCAGGACCCGCAGAAGTGGACCACGGTCGCCGCCGAGATCAAGGGCGTCACCGAGGAGACCACGACCGGCGTCCACCGCCTCTACCAGCTGGCCGAGGCCGGCGAGCTGCTCTTCCCGGCGATCAACGTCAACGACTCGGTCACCAAGAGCAAGTTCGACAACAAGTACGGCTGCCGCCACTCGCTCATCGACGGCCTCAACCGCGCCACCGACGTCCTCATCGGCGGCAAGGTCGCCGTCGTCGCCGGGTACGGCGACGTGGGCAAGGGCTGCGCCGAGTCGCTGCGCGGCCAGGGCGCCCGCGTCATCGTCACCGAGATCGACCCGATCTGCGCGCTCCAGGCCGCGATGGACGGCTACCAGGTCGCCAAGCTCGAGAACGTCGTCGACCAGGCCGACATCGTCGTCACCTCGACGGGCTGCTTCAACGTCGTCACCGCCGAGCACATGCAGCAGATGAAGAACAAGGCGATCCTCGCCAACATCGGCCACTTCGACAACGAGATCGACATGGCCGGCCTCGCGAAGGTCCCCGGCATCGCCAAGCAGGAGATCAAGCCGCAGGTGCACGAGTGGACCTTCGAGGACGGCGACTCGATCATCGTCCTGTCCGAGGGCCGCCTGATGAACCTCGGCAACGCCACCGGCCACCCCTCGTTCGTCATGTCGAACTCGTTCTCGAACCAGACGATCGCCCAGATCGAGCTGTTCTCGAAGACCGACGAGTACGTCGACGAGGAGGGCAGGCCGGAGGTCAAGACCCTCCCGAAGCACCTCGACGAGAAGGTCGCCGAGCTGCACCTCGAGGCCCTCGGGGTCGAGCTCACCGAGCTCACCAAGGAGCAGGCCGAGTACCTCGGTGTCGACGTGGCCGGCCCGTACAAGCCGGAGCACTACCGCTACTGAGCAGCACCCGCGCACGCGAGGGCCGTCCGGACACGTCCGGGCGGCCCTCGCCGCGTCCGGGGGTCAGCGGTCCCGACGCACGAGGACCAGCGTGTCGCCGTGCCGTGCGACCGGGCGGAACTCGCGCCGGACGACGTCGTTGGCCGCCTCGGGCCCGCGGGGGACGTACGGCGCCAGCCGGGTCCCCAGCTCGTCCAGGTCCTCGAGCACGAGGACGTCGGACGCGCGCAGGTCCTCGACCAGCCCCGACCCGTGCTGCTCCGTGCGGCCGGGGAGGAACTCCTCGTAGCGGAACGGACGGGGGTGGGCCGGGAGGAGGTGGTAGAGCCAGCTCGAGGGCAGCACCGGCTGGCTGAGGTCCTGCGCGCCGACGAACACCACGTCGGAGGGCCCGCTGACCTCGTCGACCGTCCGGAGGACCTGCTGCACCGGCCCGACCTGGGCGGGCGCGACGTGGATCGAGCGGCCGTCGTGGTGCACGACCGGCGCGGCCTGCAGGAGCGCCGGGACGCCCAGCACGGCGGCGAGCCCGGCAGCGGACAGTCCCGGGACCCAGCGCAGCGGACCGGCCCGCAGCCACGGCACGCGGGCCACGAGGACCGCGGTCCCGGCGGCGAGCACGACCGATGCCGGCCACATCACGTGCGGGATGTCGAGGCGCTGCACCATGTTCGGCACGAGCAGGACGCCGAGGACCCCCAGGGCGCGGACGGCAGGGTCTCCGGCGCGACGGCCGTGCAGCCACAGGAGCGCCGCCACTCCCACGAGGACCACGGCGGCGGAGACGAGGAGCGCGCTGAGCGGCCTGACCTGCGAGTTGACGCCCGCCCGGCCGAGGACGACGTCGTCCAGGACGCTCCGGCCCCCGACCACCAGGTGCCCCACGAGCGGTGCGAGCCCGAGCACCCAGCCGAGCACCGGGGGACCGAGGGCGCGGCCGCGCAGCAGCGGCACGGCCGCGAGGCCCAGCAGCCCCATCTCCGGCCTGAAGGAGGCGGCCAGGCCGATGGCCACGCCGCCGAGGGCGCGGGCCACGGTCCGGTCCGACGTGAGGAGCACCAGGCCGGTGAGGACGGCGGCCACCGCACCGTGGTACGCGTACGCGAGGGGGGCGTGGACCGATGCGAGGACCACCGAGGCCAGCCCGGCCGACGACGCCGCCACCGGGGGGACGCAGCGCCGCAGGAGCAGCACGACGGCGAGGGCGATGACGACCCGGTAGGCGACCCCGACCGAGCGCTCGACGACGAGGTCGTCCCCGAACACCCGGTACGCGGCGGCGAGCACCCAGTAGGTCATCGGTCCGTAGACGGTGGCGAAGTCACGGTGGGCCACCTGGCCGCGAGCGACCGAGTCGGGGTGCACGAGCAGCAGCCCCTCGTCCGAGCCGGCGACCGGCGCGCGCAGCGGCGCGAGGAGGAGCGGGACGGCGAGGAGGACCGGGGCGAGCGCCCACAGCAGGCCTCGCGGTCCCCACCCCTCGGCACGCCGCGCCACCACGTCAGACATCGACGACCCCTCCCCGGTGACCGACCGCCGCCGTCCCCCGTGGTCGGCCCGGCGCCGATGCTACCGGGGGGTGCCGGGCCGCCAAGGCCGTTCCGGGAGAACCCGCAGGGGCCGAGGGGGAGGAGCCGCTCAGCGTTTACGAACGGCCGGCACCCCGGCGACGAGGGCGCCCGGCTCGACCGGGCGGGTCACGCAGGCGCAGGCGGCGACGACCGCGCCGTCGCCGACGACGAGAGGAGCGCCGGCGTCACCGTCGATGATCGCGGCGCCGGTGCCGATGAACGCCCCGGTGCCCAGCCGCACCTGGCCCGAGATGTTGACCCCCGGCGAGACGGTCGCGAAGTCACCGAGCACGCAGTCGTGGCCGACCGTGCTGTTGAGATTGAGGTGCACGTGCCGTCCGATGACGATGCCGGTCGTCACGACGACACCGGCGCAGAGGATGCTGCCCTCGCCGACCTCGAGGCGCCCCGAGGTGTCCACACCGGGGTGCACGAGCGGGACGGCCCTCAGCCCCCGCGCGTCGCATGCCTCGGCGACACGACGTCGGGCCGTGGGGTCGCCGATGCCGACGACATAGGGGATACCCGAGCCCACCGGGAGGTCGTCGACGAGGCGCACCTCGATGCCGTCGACCGGCCCGGTGGCGTACTCGGGCCTGTCGACGACGAAGGTCAGCTCGACACCCGGGTGCGCGAGGCGAGCCAGCCAGGCCACCTCCCGGCCGAACCCTCCTGCGCCGAAGACCAGCAGCCGGTCGAGGGGGTCACTCATCGGGTCCTCCGTCGGGGGTGGCGCGCACGTCTCGACGGTAGGCCCGCAGCCGGGCGACGGCCAGCACCATCCGTCCTGTGGCGGCGACGAAGGCGAGCAGCCCGGGCACGGCGGCGAGCACCCGGCCCGCGCGGGTGCTGGCGGTCGGGTTTCGGAGGCGCTCATCGGCGGCGACCAGGGCGCGCTGCAGCAGGTCGCGGCGGCCGGCGAGGACGGCGTGGAGCACGAGGTCGTCGACGGTACGGGTCAGGCCCTCTTGCGCGGCGGCGGCAAGGTCCGGGTGGAGCGCAGCCGCGTCGGTGAGCATCCGCAGCTGGTCGGCGATCCTCCGATGGTTGGCGTCGGCACCGGCGTTGGTGACCGAGCCCTCCACACGGCGGTACGTGGCGAGCGAGGCGTCGAGCAGTCCGAGCGGACCGCGGGAGGTGGCGTGGAGGAACATCGGCCAGTCCTCGACCGCGTAGGTGGCGGCTGCTAGGGCGGAATCCGGGTAGTCGACGATGGCCTCGCGTCGCATCACGACGGAACAGGTCTGGACGACGTTGCGGCGCAACAGGTCCTCGAGCGTGGTGACCGGCCGCCGGTCGGGAGCGGCGGCGGACCAGACGCCGACGCGGCGGACCCACCCCCGGCGCGTCCCCACGAGGTGGTCGACGTCGGAGTGCACCCCGGACAGCTCCGGGTGCGCCTCGAGATGTGCGACCTGCTGCTGCAGCTTCGTCGGATCGTGCCAGAGGTCGTCCCCCTCGCAGTACGCGACGTACCGTCCGCGCGCTGCCCGGAGCAGCCGGCTGTTGTTGGCGTGCATTCCCACGTTGCGATCGTCGGTGACGACCCGGACCCTCGGGTCTCGGGCGGCAACCGAGCGGACGACGGCGAGGGTGCCGTCGGGTGAGTGGTCCTCGCCGACGACGACCTCGAGCGTCCCGTCGAAGCGCTGGGCGAGGACGCTGTCCAGGCACGCCTCGACGTACGGCTCGTGGTTGTAGGCGGGGACGAGCACGCTCACGTCCACCGGGGCGTCGTCAGGCACCGGCGACCTCCTGAGCGGGGCGACGTGCGAGGGCGAGCAGGTCGGTGACCGCGCCGACGCGCAGCACCACCGCACCGACGAGGTAGAGGAGCGCACCGGAGGCCCCGAGCACGAGGACCTCGACCCAGGCTGCCGGTTCCCAGGCGCGGGCCACCAGATGGACCCCCACCCCGACGGCGACGGCGACGGCCGCGGGAGCCGCGGCCGAGCGCACCTGGTCGCCCAGCGCCAGGTCGACCGCGGCGCGGACGGCCAGTCCGTTGACGACGAGCGCCGCGACACTGAAAGCCACCTGGGCCCACGCCACCCCGGTGACCCCGAAGGTTGCACCGACGGCCAGGGCGGCGAGGGCCAGGACCTTTTTGACAACGTCGATGCGGAACACCCTGTGGTTCAGCGACATCGCGTAGAGCACGTTGATGGCCATGCTGTGCAGCGGGTACAGCAGGCCGCTCACGGCGAGCACCGAGAGCAACGGACCGGCCCCTGACCACTGGGCGCCGAAGACCGTCTCGAGCACCGGCGTCGAGAGCGCGGCGAGCAGAGCCATGACCGGCGCAGTGACCGCCGTGACGGACCGGACGCCCGTGAGGTACCCCGCTCGGACGAGGTCGGGACGGTGCGCGGACGCGGCGAAGAGGGGGAGTGCGACGCGGCCGACGACCGTCGAGGTCGTGTCCGCAGCGATCTGCTGGGTCGAGTCTGCGCGCTGGTAGCGCCCGAGCGCCGCCGGCCCGAACAGTGCACCGAGGACGACGACCTGGACTCTCAGGAAGGTGGCGTCGAGGACGTTCGCCGCGAGTACCCAGCGCCCCGCACCGAGCAGCCGGGTCGCTGAGGCCCGCTCCCAGCGCAGCCGTGGACGCAGCCCGCTGAGGATGAGGGTGAGCACTCCGGTCGTGCACGGCACGAGGACCGCGAGCAGGGCCAGCCCGAGCAACGGCCGGCCAACGGCAGCGACCACCACCGCGATGCCTCCGCCGAGCAGCACGCCGACGGCGCCGGAGACCAAGAGGCGGCCGAACGCCCTGCGGCGCACGAGGACCGCCGACGGCACGAGGCCCACCGCCGAGCCGAGCACAGCGACGGAGAGCAGCGCGGCCGTGCCCCCGAGGGCGGGTCGGCCGACGGCGGAGGCGAGCGGAGCGGCGGCCGCGACGCCGAGGACGGTGAGGGCCGAGCCGGCGGCCACGGTCGTCCAGAAGGCGGTGTCGAGGTCCGCGTCGGAGACCTCCGGCGCCTGGAGCAGGGCGGTGGTGAGACCGGCGTCCGCGACGACGACCGCGACGCCGACGACGACGCCGAGCAGCGCCACGGTGCCGAAGTCGGCGGGCGTGGCCAGCCGCGCGAGGACGAGGAGGATGACGAACTGGCCGCCTTGGCGGACCACGAGCTCGGCCCCGCTACCCACGGTGGCGACGAAGGCGACCCGACGGCTCATCCCCGCGTCACGCCACCCCTCACGGGCGGGCCTCGACGATGAGGTCGTCGTGGTCGGGACGGCTCTCGAGACCGCGCAGGTCCTCGTGCTCGCTCTCGCGCCACCGGACCCGCTCGACCCGGGAGAAGCCGGCGGTGAGCAGCGACGCGGTGAGCTGCTCCTCGTCCCAGACGTAGAGGTGCCCCCAGAGGCGCATCCCCTCGTTGAGGAGGTCGCACGCAGAGGCCGGGGTCCACTGCATGTCCGACCAGTCGCCGGTCCGCCCCTCGAGGTAGGCCGCCACGAGGACCCGAAGATCGGGCGTGCTGACGCGCAGGACACCGTCCGGGGCCAGCGTGCGTGCGCACTCGCGGAAGAGGGCCTCGACCTGCTCGCGTCGTAGGTGCTCGACGAAGTGCTCGGTGTAGATACGAACGAGCCCTCCGGTGGGGAAGGGCAGGGGCCGGCTGAGATCGAAGCGGACGACACCGGGTGGGCCGCCCATGTCGAGGTTGGCCCAGCCGTCGAGAAGGTGCGGTCCGCAGCCGAGGTGGACCTTACGGGCGCCGGTGGCCCGCCGGACCATGGTTCCGGGGGCGAGCAACGAGCCGGCCCGCACGGGGAGGGCGCGTGCGCGCCAGACGGCCTGCTCGATGGCGTCGGCGGCGATGCGCGACCGGGTGCTCATCGTCGCGCCGCGGCGGGTCGGTCGGGGGTGGGCGCACCGTCCACGGCGCTCGCGATCACGCGCCGTACGGTGCTGACGTCGTCGGGGGTCACCCCCGGACCGGCCGGGAGGACGACGACCCGGTCTGCGACCCACTCCGTGACCGGAACCGACGGCGCCGGACCATCCCAGGAGGCGTACGGCTGCATGCGGTGGACCCCTGGCCAGAAATAGCGGCGTGCGAGGACGCCCTCGGCGTGCAGTGCGGCGACGGCACGATCCCTCGCCTCCGCACCGTCCTCGACCACCGCGACGACGTACTGGAAGTTGCTGCGCTCGAGCGGGTCGGGCTGTAGGACCTCGACCCCCGGAATGTCCGCGAGCGCTCGCGAGTAGGACTCGTGCACAGCGCGGTTGGCGTCGATGAGCGCATCGAGACCGGGCAGGTTCGTCAGTCCCATGGCCGCCGCAATCTCCGACATCTTCCCGTTCGTGCCGGGGTGGACGACCGTGTCGTACCCCGCGAACCCGAAGTTGCGCATCAGCCGGGCCGTGTGCGCGAGCTCGTCGTCGTTGGTGACGAGCGCGCCGCCCTCGAAGGTGTTGAAGAACTTCGTCGCGTGGAAGCTGAAGACCTCGACCCGGCCGGCGCCGCCGACCGGGCGGCCCCCGGCGGTGCAGTCGAAGGCGTGCGCGGCGTCGAACATCAGGGCCAGCCCGTGCCGGTCTGCGACGTCCTGCAGCCCCGTGACGTCGGCCGGGCGTCCCCACAGGTGCACGCCGATGATGCCCGTCGTACGCGGGGTGATCACGGCCTCGACGCTGCGGGGGTCCAGGGTGTGCGTCCGCGGGTCCACGTCCGCGAAGACCGGCCGGATGCCCTGCCAGGAGAGGGCGTGCGCCGTCGCGACGAACGTGAACGCGGGAACGACGACCTCGCCCTCGAGACCGAGGGCGCGCACGGCGATCTCGAGCGCCACCGTGCCGTTGCACATGGCGACGCAATGCCGGACGCCGGTGCGCGCCGCGACCTCCTCCTCGAGCTCGCGGACGAGGGGACCGTCGTTGGTCAGCCACCCACCGGAGTAGATCCGGTCGACGTAGCGGTCGAAGACCTCGCGCGGGCCGAGGTTCGGCCGGCCGACGTGCAGGGGACGCGCGTCGCTCATCGGGACGTGCTCCGGCCGACCTGGCGGGTTCGGGTCACGGGTTCGACCTTAGACGAGGTGGGTCCCGCGGTCTGCCGACCGGCCGCCGGGCGCGCCCGGCGTCGGCGGAACAGTTCGTACGGGATGCCCGGCAGGAAGGTGGCCACGACCCACGGTGAGGTGTCGGGTGACCGGGTCGCTCGCCAGAGCTGCGCCCCCACGGCCCACGCGGATGCGGCCGGAGCGAGACGGCCCCACTCCCGCTCGAGGGACTCGGGGAGGACCCCGACTCGCCCCCGCAGCGTGTCCAGCACCAGGCGGCGCCACTCGAACGACTGCACCTGGCAGGCGCGGGCGCACTGGACGAGCGAGTGGCCCCCCTCGTAGGTGTCACCCAGCTCGATGACGCGGCGGAGGAACCGCGCAGGTGTCCAGCCCCGGTGGGTCGCGATCTCCCCCACTTGGTTCCCACCGTGCTGTACGTAGTCCTGCACCGCCTCGTCAAGGACGGTGTAGCGGCCGGTCGTCACCGCGCACAGGGCGAGCCAGTGATCGTGCAGCTGGGTCACCGTGTGCAGGCGCGGGAACGGGAGGGCGATGTCGAGGAGCTGCCTGCGCACGACGGTGAAGGCCCCCGTCACCTGATTCTGGAACAGCAGGTCGTCCGCCTCGACGACGCAGCGGCCGGTGCGCTCGAGGAGGACCTCCCCGCTGGGCCAGGAGACCACCCGGGCCTGCCCGGTGACGAGGTCGGCGTCGTCGAGAAGGGGGAGGAGCCGGTCGAGCTTGTCGGGGTACCACCGGTCGTCCTGGTCGCAGAGCGCCACCCATCCTGCGTCCTCGGGCACCGCGGCGAGCAGCCGCTCGAAGTTCAGGTAGAAGCCGAGGTTGTCGTCCCATCCGAGGACCTCGAAGCGGGGGTCGTCGCCGACCGCCTCCGCGACGAGCCGACGCACCTCCGCCTGCCCACCGTCGGCCCCGACGAGACAACGGAAGTCCGTGCGGGTCTGCTCCGCGACGGACACCAGCTGGCGGGTGAACAGGACGGGGTCGGGCCGGTACGCCGCGAGGACGACGACACCGGGTCGCTGTGACACGGGTGGGGTGCTCACGACGCCACCGGTCGCGGGCGCGCGAGGCGCCAGTACCCGCGCAGCACCCCGTTGAGCAGCTCGAGGGCACCCGGGCGCTCGAGCTGGCTCTGGGTGATGGCGGGGGTCAGCAGGGCGTCGAGGGCCCGACGGTCGACGACGGCGGCCTGCACGCGACGGCGTCGGCCGAGCACCGTGCCCGCGTGCCGCAGCAGCCACCACCACGCCCGGACCTTCTCGCCGGCCCAGCCGTCCCGCAGGGCGATGACGAGGTACAGCGGCTCGAGGGCGAGCAGGACCGGCAGGACGCGCAGGAGCAGGTGGGTCGGGTAGTCGCCGAGCACGGTCAGGAACCGGTTGCGCTCGAGGAAGAACATCTTGCGGGCGTTGCGGGAGAACTCGTACGCGTGCTCCGCGACGGCCTCGGGGCAGTAGGCCACCTCGAGCCCGGCGAGGTGCGCGCGGAGGCTGAGGTCGGTGTCCTCGTGGTACATGAAGTACGCCTCGTCCATCCCGCCGAGCCGCTCCCACACCTCGCGCCGGCACGCGAACAGCGCGCCGGCCACGGACGTCAGACCCCGCGGGCGCAGGTGCGCCGCAACGGGTTCGCCGTACCCGTGGCACCAGCTCAGCCCGCTGAGGTGCACCGGGAGGCCGGCGGAGTTGACCGTCTCGCCGCCGTCGGTGAGCAGCACGAGCCCGCCGACGAGCCCGACTCCGCGGTCGAGGGCCCGCTCGGACAGCGCGGCGAGCGCGCCCGGGCGCAGCACGGCGTCCGAGTTGACGAACACCAGCAGCTCGGCCGTGGTCGCGAGGACGCCTGCGGCGCACCCGGCGCCGAAGCCCCCGTTGAGCTCCGGCCGGACCGTGCGGACCCCCTCGACGGACGGCACAGCTGTGATGCCGTGGTCCACCAGCACCACCTCGTCGTGCGGCCCGAGCTGCGCGAGCACCGAGCGCAGGCAGGCGTCGAGGACGGGCTCGTCACCGAACCCGACGACGACGACCGCGGTGCTCACACGGGCTGCCCGGCGCGGCGGGCGAACGACGTGGGCACGTGAGCGGCGGGGACGGACGAGGGCGCGGGCGCCTCCCGGCGGACCGGCCGGGCGACCCGCCGGGGAGCCGGCTCGCGCATGTAGGCGATACGGGTCGCCTCCTGGCGCACCTTCCGCAGCCCGTCGAGCAGGATCCCGACGACGAGCACGATGAACGCGACGATGACGAGCGAGGAGGCCAGGAAGGCCGTGGGGAAGCGGTTGACCAGACCGGTGCGCAGGTACTCGTCGACGACCGGGACGCCCAGCCCGACGGCGAGCAACGCGGTCAGGACCGAGAGCACCGAGTAGAGGGCCAGCGGCCGTTCGTGGTGCAGCAGCCGGGTGATCATCCGGGCGATGCGGACGCCGTCGTGGTAGGTCCGCAGCTTGCTCTCGGAGCCCTCCGGACGGTCGCGGAAACCCACCGGCACCTCGGCCTGCGGCACGCGGGTGTTGATGGCGTGCACGGTCAGCTCGGTCTCGATCTCGAAGGCCCGCGAGGTCGCCGGGAAGGACTTGACGAAGCGCCGCGAGAAGACCCGGTAGCCGCTCAGCATGTCGGTGACCGGCCGCCCGAAGATCGTCGACACGACGCGGTTGAAGGCACGGTTGCCGAGCTCGTGACCCGAGCGGTACGCGCCGCGGTCCGCCGCCACCCGCACCCCGGTGACCTGGTCGTAGGGCCCCTCGGCGAGCGTGCGCAGCATCTCCGGCAGGGCCGAGACGTCGTAGGTGTCGTCGCCGTCGACCATCACGTAGACGTCGGCGTCGATGTCGGCCAGCGCCCGGCGGATGACGTTGCCCTTGCCGGGGCAACCCTCGAAGCGGACCTCGGCGCCGGCGGCCTCCGCCACCTCGGCGGTGCGGTCCGTGCTGCGGTTGTCGTACACGTAGACGGAGATCCCCGGCACCGCCTCGTACAGGTCGCTGACGACCTTCCCGACGGCGAGCTCCTCGTCGTGGCACGGCACGATCGCCGCGACGCGCAGGGGGGCGCTCTCGTCGGTGCTCACGCGGCACGCTCCGCAGGTCGAGGGTTCATCGGACGTCCGCGACGCTAGTGCGGTGCCCGCGAGCCCGTACAGGAGCGGCCCGCCGGTCCGGGCCGGATGTCGCGGGGGACTGGCCGAACGGACGAGGTCGGCGCCGGTCGCCCACCTCGCGGGCGGCGCGATGTGCGGCGCCGGCGGACCGTCGTGCCTATGCTCGCGCTGATGAGCAGCCGCGTCACCGCGCCCGTGGGGGCCGAGCCCGCGACCGGCGCGCCGACACCGGAGGACCGGGACGTCGCCGCGCCGCTCGCCGACGGCCCGGCCCTGCTCGTCGTGCTCCTCGCGAGCGTCGTCGTCGTCGGGACCGCCGCCGAGCTGCTGGGGCTGCGGCCGCTGGCAACGCGCTCGGGGAGCGTGGTCGCGCTGGTCCTCGCCCTCGCGCCGGTGGTCGCCCTCGCGCTGCATCAGCGGTCGGCGGGGTCGGCGCGGTCGGGGAGGTCGCCGGTGCGGTGGGCCGCGGTCGGCAGGGGCCTGCTCGTGGCCGCGCCCGCGCTGCTGCTCCTCGCGCTGCTCCTGGGGAGCCTGGCCCTGCCGACGGCCGCGCGGGTCGAGTGGTTCCTCGGCGGCGACCACGTGCGCAACGTCGTCCTCGTCGCCGACGAGCGGGCCCACGGCGCCCTCGACTACTCCGCCCGCAACTACCCCCGCGGGTGGCACACGCTCGTCACCCTGGTCTGGTCGCTGACCGGGCCCACCGGCCCACGCACCGACCTCCTCGGGCTGGTGTCGGTGATGTCGGCGCTCTGCTGGCTGCTGTCCGTGGCCCTGACCCTGGCCACCGCCACCCTCACCGCGGCCCTCGCCCACCGCGTCGGTGTCCGCCCCCGCGCGGCGGCCGTCGCGGCGGCGCTGGCGGGGGCCGCCACCCTGTGGCCGGCCTTCCTCGGCAGCTACCAGGCCCTCGGTTTCGAGGGCACGTTCACCGCGGCCCTGCTGCTGGCCGTCGGGTTGCGGGAGGTGCTCGCCCGGCCGGCATCGGTCACCGCCCTGCTCACGACGTGGGGCGGGGTGCTCGTCATGAGCCACACCTGGCAGCTCCTCCTCCCGGTGTCGGGGCTGCTCGCGCTCACGGCGTCGTGGGCGTGGATCCGGCGCACCCGGGCGGCGCGGCCCCGGTCGGTCGCCGCGGTCGCCGGGCTCGCGCTGCTCGCCGGTGCCGTGTCGCTGCCCCCGCTCACCGCGGTGGTCGAGACGGTGGGCGTCGGGCACGCGGTGGTCGCCGACGTCGAGGCACCGGTGCCGCTGTGGCTGCTCGTCCTCGGCCTCGTCGCGACCGCCGGTCTGGTGGTGGCGCACCGGAAGGACCGCGGGCTGGTCGTCCCGCTCCTGCTCTGTGCGCTCCCGGCACTCACGGCCGTCGTGCTGGCGCTCCGCCTGGGCATCCCGGTCACGCGGTACTACCCCGCGAAGCTCCTGTGGCACACCACCGTCCTCGGGCTCTCCCCGCTCGCCGTCGTCGGCGCGCTGACGTGGGAACGGGACGCGTCGTCCTCGGGCCGGGTCGTCGTCCGCGGGCTCCTCGCGACGGTCGCGGCGGCCTGCACCGTGGGAGCCCTCGTGGCGCCGTGGGGCGCCTTCACCGGCGCCTGGCGCTCGAGCGACGGCGCGACGGTCCTCCGACTGCTCGCGGCGCCCGGCGCGGAGCGGGCCCAGGTCGTCTGGTCCGACGGCGTCCTCGTCACCGACGCCGTGACCCGCATCCTGCTCGACGCCTACCGGTCCGGCGAGCGCACGTCCGACACGCTCCAGCACTCGGCGAGCGTCGAGGAGGAGTGCGCCCTGCTGCAGGCGGCGGCGACCCCGACCGTCCTCACCGACCGGCCGGAGGCCGACGTGCGCGCGCGCTACGCGTGCGTGCCGGACCTGCGGGTGGTCACCGTCCCCACCGACTGACCCACGCCGCGCCGAGGCCCTGCCGACCGGGTCGTCGTGGTCGGCCGAACGGACCGTTCGGACGCCGCACCCGCGGCGGAGGGCGGCGCCGGCCGTAGCGTGCCCGGGACCGCGCCACCCCCGTCCCGAGGAGCCCGATGGCCCAGCCGACCCTGGCCCCCGTGCCCGTGACCCCCGACCTCGGTCGGGTCCGCCGCACCTGGGCGGCGTTGCCGACGGTCCTGCGCTACGGGGTCGTGGGCGGGGTGACCCAGGTGGTCTACCTCTCCGTGCTCGGCGGCGGATTGGTGCTCGGTGCGCACTACCTCCTGGCCCTCGTCACCGCGCAGCTGGCCGCCATCGTCTTCGCCTTCCCGGCCTACCGCGGGCTGGTCTTCCAGGCGACCGGGCCGATCGGGCGCCAGCTCGTCACCTTCCTGGGCGTGTGGTGGTCCGGGGCCCTGACGAGCATCGTCGGCGTGCCCCTGTGCGTGGAGGCGCTCGGTCTGCGGCCGTTCGTGGCGCAGCTGCTCGTCCTGGTCCTCGTCGTCGGGCTCTCCTTCCTCGGCCACCTGCGGGTGACCTTCCGCCGGCGCGCCTGACGGCCTACGCGCCCGCCGGCGGTCGGGTCAGGGGATGACCCAGCCGGTGTCGACCTGGTCGAGGAGCGACACGGCACGTCGGCCGTCGCCGGCGGTCACGGTGAGGCCGCTGACGAACGCGGTTGTCACGCGCTCACCCGTGAGGTCCTTGTCCGCGGGGCCGGAGACCCGGACAGAGAGGCTGGTCGCACCCCGGGGGGCGTCGACGACGACGGAGAGGCGGGTGGCGCGCTCGTCCGAGACGGTGACCCGAGCGAGCTCCCGGGCGCCGTCGAGCACGGTCACCTCCCGCGAGGCCGCGCCGACGCCCCGCACGTCCATCCCGATGGTGACCCGTTCGGGCGCACCCGGGTTGGCGACGGAGAGTCCGCCCAGCGGACCGAGGTACTGGCCGAGCGTCCCGTCGACCTCCTCGGGCTCGTAGCCGCCGACCGAGACGACGACCGGCTCGAGGACCGCCGTGCGGCGCGCGGAGTCACCCTCACCGGCAGCGCCGGCGGTGCGCAGGTCCCACGCGACGAACGTGCCGTCGGGGGTGCGGGCCGCCGGTTCGCCCCAGGCCGAGGTCAGCCGCGCCGACGGGTCCTGCTCGGGCGCGAACCCCTCGATGTCGACCTCGAGGGCGCAGAAGCCGAGCGAGCGGAGGTCGGCGGCCAGGGCGCCGAGGTCCCGGGTGTCGACGGCGTTCATCCACTCGGCGGCCGCCGTGCCCCGCATCGCGGCGACGCTGAACCGGAGGTCACCGGAGGCGAGGTACGGCTTGAGCTGGTCGTAGCCCTCCATCCGCTGGGGGCCGAGGGTCTCGGGGTAGGGGAGCACCGGAACCTGGAAGACCCCGCACCCGGAGCCGACCCGCTGCTCGAGCCCGGCTGTGTAGGAACGGAGCCCGGCCATCTCCCGCGCGTTGGCGCGGTGGTCGGGGGCGGCCGCCGGGTTGGTCTGGTCGAGGCTGCCGACGACGACGAGCAGACCGGCCACCACCCCGGCGGTGAGGACACCGCGCCGCCGCTCCAGCCGGGTCAGCCACGAGCCGACGGCGAGCAGGGCGAGGACGAGGACGTAGAGCGACATGCGCGACCAGGTGCGCACCTGCGGCGTCGCGAAGACCGCCACGAAGGAGCCGAGCCCCCCGACGGTGAAGAAGAGGAACGCGACGAGCATCAGTCCCGACCAGCGGGTGTGGTCGGCGGCGGCCCGGCGCCCGGAGAGCAGGGCGAGCAGCCCGATGACCGCCAGGCCGACCATGCCGGCGGTCCCGACGACCCCGAGGGCCGAGGTCTCGACCGTCGCGCGGGTGGCGGTGCGGTAGGCGAAGCTCAGGTACTCGAGCGCCGGCACGCGGTGGTCGGGCCAGGGCAGGACGAGGTCCATCAGCTTGCCGGCGTACACCTCGGACTCGGCCGGGTTGCGCCCGGCGGGGACCCGCCCCGTGACGAGGTCGCCGCGGATGCCGACCCGTGCCGCGGCGAGGGGGAGTGCGATGCACGCGCCGAGGCCGGCCATGACCGCGAGCCCGCGCAGCAGGTCCGCCGGGGTGCCGGCGACCCGGCGACCGACCGCGGCCACGAGCAGCAGCACCAGGGTGAACGCCACGTAGTACACCCCGCTCAGCCCGACGACGAGCACCGCGGCGACCGTCACCCAGGTGCGGGCACCGCGCCAGCGTGATGTCCCGGAGTCCTTGGCGGACAGGAGCGCTCGGCCGCGCGCGACCTCGAGGACGAGCCACAGGGCGACCGGGACGACCCAGTACTGCGCGAGGTAGAGGTGCCCGTACCGCTCGGCGTGCCCCGGGGCGTTGGCGAAGAGGACACCGATCACGAGACCGGCCGCCCGGGACAGGCCCTGGCTGCGCGCCAAGAGGTAACCGGTCAGACCGGTGAGCGGGAAGGAGAGGACGAAGTAGACGCCGCCGGCCGCGAACGTGCCCGGCAGCACCACGTCGAGGGCCTTGATGGCGAGCATGTGGACCACGTTGAGCTCGGGGAAGAACGATCCGTTCTGCCCGAGCGGGAACCCGAGGTCGGGGTTGCGCCAGTACCACCCGTGGTCGTGCAGGTCCTTGAGCTGCATCGAGATCTGCGTGTGGTCCATGCCGAGCGCGAACGGCACGCGGGGGTCCCACTCCCACAACCGGAGGGACCACGCACCGACGGCGAACGCGAGGAGGGCGGTCGCCGCCAGCCAGGGCAGCTCACGGCGGAGCCGCGGTGGTGTCGCGGGCGCTCGGGTCATGGTGGTCGATTATGGTCGAGCCCCCGCTCCGACCCCGGCAGCTCGAGGAATCCCGTCATGTCGCGGACCGCCGCCCGCCCGCCCCGCCCCCTCCCGTGGGCCGACGTCGCCGTCGCCGCGTGGGTCGCCGTGCTCTCCTGGTTCGTCGTCCAGGGCGCCGACCTGCTGTGGGTCGTCGCCCTCGGGGACCGGGTCCGGGCCGACGGCGCCGTGCCGGACGGCATCCCGTTCGCCAGCGCGCCGCAGGCCGACTGGCACAACCCGATCGTCCTCGCCGAGCTGCTCCTCTCCGCGGTCGACGGTCTGGGGACGGTGGCCCTCGCCGCGCTCCAGCTCGTCGTCGTCACCGCCGTCCTCCTGACCGTCCTCGCCGATGGTCGCCGCCTCGGCGGCTCGGAGGGCCGGGGTGCCCTCGTCGTCACGCTCGTCGTCGTCGGCGCGGCCTCGGCGCTCGTCGTCACCCGGCTCCCGTCGCTCTCGCTCCTGCCGTTCGTGCTCGCCGTGGCCCTGATGCGTCGCCAGCACCGGGCGCCGGGCCGCGGGCTCTGGTGGCTCGTGCCCCTCTACCTCGTCTGGGGCAACCTGCACGGTGCGGTGCTCGTCGGCCTCGCGGTCCTCGGGGTCTTCCTGGTGCTCTCCCCGGGCGGCGGTCCGCTCCTGCGCCGCGTCGGCGTCGGCCTCGGCTGCGCGCTCTCGCTGGTCGTCACCTCCGCGGGGGCGGCGACGCCCGCCTACTACGTCTCGGCGCTCGGCAACGAGGCCGCTGCGCGGGGCACCGACCTCTGGGCGAGGGTCGACCTCGGGCACCCGCTCGACGTCGCCCTCCTCCTCGCCGCGCTCGTCCTCCTCCTCCTCGCGGCGCGCGGCCGGCCACCCCTGTGGGAGTGGGCCGCCGCGGCCGGGCTGGCGCTCGGCACCGCCTCGGCGGCTCGCAACGGCGTCTGGCTCGTGCTGTTCCTGGCCGCGGCCGCGATGCGCCCCCGCACGCCACCCTCCGACGACCTCGCGTCGCCGCCACCGCCTTCCCGAGGCCGGATGCTCACCGCCGGAGCGCTGGTCGCGGCGGCCCTCGCCGGCGCCCTCGCCCTGGTCGTCCGGGGACCGGCAGCCGGCGCACCGGGGGAGCGGTTCGTGGCGACCGTCCGCGAGGTGGCCGCCGGCCGGCCGGTCCTGGCCGTCGAGCCGCTGGCGGAGACCCTGGCCCGCGACGGCGTCACCGTCTGGGCCGCCAACCCGATCGACGCCTTCCCCCGCTCGGTCCAGGCCGACCTCCTCGACTTCCTCCACGACGGCGTCGTGCCGAGGTCGGCGGACGTCGAGGTCGTCGTCGTCCCGAGGGGGCAGGTGCGGGCGGCCTCCGCCTCGGGGACGTGGCGCACGGTCCGCGACCTCGGGGACATCGTGGTCCTCGAGCGGGTGCGCTAGCGCGCCGCCCCGCGGACCCAGAGCACCCAGTCGTCGGCCTCCCCGGCCGACCGCCACCCACCGTCGGCGGCCAGCGCGGTGTCGATCGGCTCACCGCGGCGGACGAGCAGCGCGCCGACGTCGTGCGAGTCCGCGTAGCGCTGCCACCCCGGGCGGGCGGCGAAGAAGTCCTCGTACGCCCGGGCCGTGGGCTCCGTGTAGACCTCGGCACGCAGGTCGCGCAGGGGCACCACCCCGGGGTGCGCCCACAGGACCCAGCCCGACGCGCGGGGTTCGACCGCGACCCGCGCCCCCTGCGGCAGGGCGGCGACGGCGGCGTCGACCCGCGCCGGGAGGGGTCCCGCGTCGGGCCCACCGAGCACGACACCGGGCACGGCGAGCACGGCGAGCGCGGCGGCGAGCGCCGGCCACACCTCCGCGCGACGGCGGGCCACCGGCACGGCCGGCGCCAGGGCGCGGGCGAGCGCCGGGGTGAGCAGCAGCGCGCCGACCGCGATGGTGCGCACCGACCACGCGGCGAGCACGACCGCGGACAGGGCCAGGAGGACGGCGGGCAGGTCGAGCGGCCGGCGGCGGAGGCAGCGGAACAGCACGAAGGCCGCGAGGACGACGACGGTCACGAGCAGCGGGTTCCCCGGCGAGGGGGACTGCCACTCGTTGACCGTCGCGCGGGCCGCCGTGCCGACGGCGAACGGCTCGAGGAGCAGGCGGGGCCCGAGCGGCGTGAGGGCGGGCACGACGGCGGTGGCGACCAGGACGGCCACCACCGGACGCCAGGCCACGGCGCGGCGTCCGGGGGAGAGCAGGAGGGCGAGCACGACGAGGCCACCGACACCCAGCCCGATCGGCCACGAGCCGTGGCAGAGCGCCCACAGCCAGGTCACCGGGACGAGCGCCCACCGGGCCCGGCCGTCCGCGAGCGTGCCGGACCACAGGAGGAGCACCACCGCCTGGAGTGCCAGGCCCAGCAGCTGCGGCCGCTCGCCCCACCCGGCGGCGGTGCCGAAGAGCACCGCGAGCGTGACCGTCACCGAGGCACCGGGGCCGGCCCACCGCCGCGCGGTCCGGTGCACCGCAGCAGCCACGACCACGAGGGCCAGCCAGCGCAGGAGGTGGATCCCGGTTACGCCCAGACCCTGCTCGACGACGCTGCCGACGACCTCGGAGAGCCACTGCGTCGGGACGTACGGCCGGTCGGCGAGCACGACGAGCGGATCGGGCAGCTGCTGGAAGAACACGCCGTCACGCAGGGCGCGACCCACCCGCAGGTGCAGCCAGAGGTCGAGGTCGACGGTGGTGCGCAGCCTGAGCAACAGGGCGACCACGACGGCGACGAGCATCCAGAGGAACCAGAGAGTCGCTGCGCCGGAACGCTTTTCGCCGTCGCCGACGTCGTGGCGCTCGTGCGGCACGGTCATGCGTCACTCCGGGGGGTCCTGCGGGCGGGAGGTCGAGCATCGCACGAGGTGGCCGGCGACGGCCTCCGGGGCGATCGTCCGAACGGTTGACCCGCCGCGGACGATCGGGCGGCGGAAGGAGACCCCATCGGGCCATGTCGCCCGGAGCGGTGCTCTGCGAACGTTGTGCCTGCTCGACAGCATCCTCCACATCCCGAAAGGCACCACCGTCATGACCAAGGCTCTCGTCAAGCTCCAGTTCAAGATCGCCGAGATGCGCTCCGAGAAGGGCGCCACCGCCGTGGAGTACGGCCTCATGGTCGCGCTCATCGCGGTCGTCATCATCGTCGCCGTCGCCCTCCTGGGCACGAACCTCAAGACGATGTTCAACTCGGTCGCCACCAGCATCTGATCCGAACGGATCGCCACAGGTCGGGGCGTCGGTCACCGTCGGGTCACCGACAGGGCCGGCGCCCCGATCCACTTCCGAAGGACAGGTGACACCCCTGATGAGCTCACGCCTCTCCCGGACCTCCGCACGTGTCCGCTCCCGGCTCGCGCCGGTCCTGCGGGCCCGTCGAGAGGGCGGCGCGACCGCCGTCGAGTACGCACTCATGCTGGCCTTCATCGCCATCGTCATCGTGGCGTCGGTGATGGTCCTCGGCGGCAAGCTGACCCTCATCTTCACCAACGCCGCGACCAGCTTCTGACCTCATCCCGAGGCCGGCGTCCGGACGCACACCACCCACCCACCCACGCACCAGCCCCACCCCGGCCCGTGCGCCGCACAGGACGAGCAACCGAACCGGTTCCGTCCGCCGCCCTCCGCACGAACCGGGCCGCGCCCGGCGCTGCCCTCCACCTCTGTAAGGACACGGTTTTCCCATGGGTCGTCGAATCCTCGCCATCCTCGCGGCTGCTGTGATCGCCCTCGTCGGCGCGGTCCTCGTGCTCGTCTACGCCCGGGGTGCCGACGCCCGCGCGGTGGCGGCGGCCAGCCCGGCCAAGGTCTACGTGACCACCTCGGTCGTGCCGGCCGGCACCACCCTCAAGGACGCCGTCCGGCTCGGTCAGGTCACCCAGACCGACGTGGCGGCCCGCGCCAAGCCGGTCGGTGCGCTCGAGACCGTCGACGAGAACAACAGCGACCTGGTCTCCCTCACCGACATCGCGCCCGGGCAGTACGTGCTGGCCGCCGGCTTCGGTGAGACCCCGCTCGGTGAGAAGGCGCTCCAGGTGGGCGCCGGCAAGCTCGCCGTCTCCGTGCAGCTGCAGGACCCCGCCCGGGTCGGCAACTTCGTGCGGCCCGGCTCGATGCTCACGATCTTCATGACCTACGAGCTGGCCAAGCTCGAGAAGCAGTCCAGCGGCGACACGTCCAAGACCGACCTCGGCTCGGGCACCTCGATCCTCCTGGACAACGTGAAGGTGATCGCCATGGGCGACGCCTCCCTGACGCCGGTGCAGCCGACCGGCGAGGGTGAGGCCGCCCAGCAGGCCGCCAGCTTCCTCGTCACGCTCGAGGTGACGCCCGAGCAGGCCGCGCGCCTGGTCCACGGCGTCAACAACTACACGCTCTACGCCGGCCTGCGCGGGTCCGAGCTGAAGATCGACCCGAACCTCGCGGTGAGCGACCTGACGATGTTGAAGGACAAGGTCCGGTGAACATCCTCTGGGACCCCGACCCCACCAGCCTGGAGCGGTACCGCTTCGCCCTGGGTCCCGACACCACGTCGCTCGACTCGGCCGGCATGGTGGCCCGGGCGCTGCACGACAACCCCCAGGTCGAGCAGGTCGTCATCGGCGCGGACGTCGAGCTCGAGGACGCCTGCCAGCTGTCCGAGGCCGCCCGCCTCGACCGGCCGGAGCTCGGGGTCATCCTCCTGCGCAACCGGATCGACGTCACGACCCTGTCGCAGGCGCTGAGGGCCGGTGTGCGAGAGGTCGTCTCGGGCGACGACCACACCGCCATCGCCGACGCGCTGCGCCGCAGCCGCGAGCTGACCTCCCGCCTCGTCGGGCACGCCTCCGGTGGCGCCTCCCGCGAGGGCAAGGTCATCACCGTGTTCTCGGCCAAGGGCGGCGTCGGCAAGACGACGCTCTCGACCAACACGGCGGTGCAGCTGGCGAGCGAGGGTGCCCGCACCCTGCTCATCGACCTCGACCTGTCCTTCGGGGACGTCGCGATCAGCCTCCAGCTGGTGCCGAACCAGTCGATCTTCGACGCCGTCTCGATGTCCGGGAACATCGACGAGGAGGCCATCCGCAGCCTCGTCACCCGCCACGACGCCAGCGGCCTGGACGTGCTCTGCGCGCCGAACGACCCCGGCGACGCCGACCGCATCCCGGTGCCGACCGTCGCCGAGATCATCAAGGTGGCCCGGCGCCACTACGACTACGTCCTCATCGACACCCCGCCCTCGTTCACCGAGCACGTCCTCGCCTCGATCGACGTATCCGACGCGCTCGTGCTCATCGCGACACTGGACATCCCCGCGGTGAAGAACCTGCGCGTCGCGCTGGACACCCTCGACATGATCGGCAGCCCGAAGGACGCGCGGATCATCGTCCTCAACAAGGCCGACACCAAGGTCGGGCTGCGGCCCGAGGACGTCGAGTCGGCCATCAAGACCGGCATCGCCGTCAACATCCCCAACAGCCTGACCGTCCCCGCGTCGGTCAACCGGGGAGTCCCGATCGTCCTCGACGACCCCAAGGCGCCGGTCACCGTCGCCATCAAGGAGCTCGTCGAGTCCCACATCCGCGCCCACGGCGCCGGTGACGAGGCCGACGCGGCCGAGCACCACGCGCGCAAGGGCCTGTTCAGGAGCCGTCGATGAGCCTCGCCGACCGTCTCGACAGCGTCCGCCGCGCCCAGGCCGCGGCGACCGCCCAGGCCACGCCGTCGGCCGGCGGCTCGAGCCCGGCACCCCGCCCGGGGCACGTCGCCAAGCGCCGGGTCGTCGACCCGTTCTCCGAGGTCAAGGGCCGGGTCCACCAGGCCCTCATCGACAGCCTCGGGCCGCGCCTGTACGACCCCCACCTGCCCGAGGCCGAGCTGGCCCAGCAGGTGCGGACCACGTTGCAGGAGACCATCGACGCCGAGCAGACGCCGCTCTCGCACGCCGACCGCACGCGCATCGCGCAGGAGGTCTCGGACGAGATCCTCGGCCACGGCCCGCTCGAGCCGCTGCTGCGCGACCCGGACATCTCCGAGATCATGGTCAACGGCGCCGACATGATCTACGTCGAGCGCAGCGGCAAGCTCTACCGCGTCGACACGCACTTCTCGAACGAGGCGCACCTGCGCCGGGTCATCGACAAGATCGTGGGGCGCGTCGGCCGCCGCGTCGACGAGGCCAGCCCGCTCGTCGACGCCCGCCTCCCCGACGGCTCGCGCGTCAACGCCGTCATCAACCCGATCGCCCTCGACGGCGCGATGCTCACCATCCGCAAGTTCTCGCAGGACCCGTACACCGACGCCGACCTCATCGCCTTCGGGACGATCACGGCGAGCGTGCGCGACTTCCTCAAGGCCTGCGTCGTCGGGCGGCGCAACGTCATCATCTCCGGCGGCACCGGTTCGGGGAAGACGACGACCCTCAACGTCATCTCCTCCTTCATCCCCGAGGACGAGCGCATCGTCACCATCGAGGACGCCGCCGAGCTCCAGCTGCACCAGGACCACGTGCTGCGCCTCGAGTCCCGCCCGGCGAACATCGAGGGCAAGGGCTCGATCGCGATCCGCGACCTCGTGAAGAACAGCCTGCGCATGCGCCCCGACCGCATCGTCGTCGGCGAGGTCCGCGACGGCGCCGCGCTCGACATGCTCCAGGCGATGAACACCGGCCACGACGGCTCGATCACCACCGTCCACGCGAACACTCCGCGCGACTCGCTCTCCCGCCTCGAGACCATGGTGCTCATGGCCGGCGTCGAGCTGCCGGTGCGGGCGATCCGCGAGCAGGTGGCCGGCGCCGTCGACCTCATCGTCCAGCAGGCCCGCCTCAAGGACGGCTCGCGCCGCATCGTCGCCATCACCGAGGTGGTCGGCATGGAGGGCGACGTCGTCACCCTCCAGGACATCTTCACCTTCGACTGGTCGGCCGGCCGCGACGAGAACGGGCGCTTCAAGGGCACGCTCATGTCGACCGGGTTGCGCCCCAAGTTCCTCACCGACCTCCAGGACCTCGGGGTCGCGGTCTCCCCGCAGCTCTTCGTCCCGGGGGCGAGGCTCACGTGAGGACCACCCCCGCCCGCACCCGCCGGCCGTCCGCGGTCGCGGCCGTGCTCGCGGTGCTCGCCGCGCTCGTGGTGCCCGTGCTCGCGGCGCCGTCCGCGTCCGCCGCGGACGACATCCCCGCGACGCTGAGCAACGTCCGCGTCGCCAAGGACACCGTCACCGCGACCCTCGTGCTGCGCCCGCGCAGCGCGGTCAAGGTCGACTGGAAGAGCGTCACCGCCACCTTCGGCAGCCGGATCGTGCCGGTCGCCGTCTCCGAGCCCTCCAAGCAGCCGCGCTCGACGATGCTCGTCATCGACACCAGCGGCTCGATGGGCGCCTCCGGGATGGCCACCGTGCGCGCCGGCGTCGCGAAGTTCCTCGCCGAGGTGCCGAAGGACGTCAAGGTCGGCGTCGTCTCGTTCGCCTCGACCTCCGGCATCGACGTCGCGCCGACGACCGACCGGGCGCGCGTGGCCAAGGCGGTCAACGCGCTGCGCTCCGGCGGCGAGACCTCGCTGTACCGCGGTGTGCAGGACGCCGTCCGCGGCCTCGGCACCTCGGGGGAACGCAGCATCCTGCTGCTCAGCGACGGCGGCGACACGGTCGCCGGCGCCGAGGGCGGTGACGCCGCCTCCGAGGCGCAGCGCCAGGCCGCCCTCACCGCGCTGCGCCGGGCCAAGGTGCGCGCCGAGGTCGTCTCCTTCAACTCCGGCGAGGCCAACGTCGCCGTGCTCCGCAAGTTCGCCGACGTCGGCGGCGGGTCGGTGGCCGACGCCACGGACCGGGCCGCCGTCTCCGCCGCGTTCTCGGCGGCCGCCGTCGCGCTGGACTCCCAGGTGCGCCTGACGATCACCCGCCCCGCGGACGTCGGTGGCGAGCAGACCCTCGCGGTCGACGGCACCGCCTCCGGGAAGACCTTCCGCAACACCTCCGAGCTGGACCTCGGCGACACGGCACCGGTCGAGGTCCCCGAGGAGGACGGGACGTTCACCGCCCCGCCGCTCGACGAGGAGCCGGCCGCCCTGGCGAGCATCACCGCGCTGTCCCCGACCCTGCTGGTCCCCGCGGTGGCGATCGTCTTCCTCGGGGTCTTCGTGCTCGCGGTCGCCTTCGCCGGGCCCGTCTTCCGCAGCCGGCGCAGCGAGCGCCTGTCGGCCATCGAGGACTATGGCCTCGGCAAGGCCCGCACGGTGCAGCGCAAGACGGCCAACGCCTCGGCCATCAGCGAGCAGATCGTCTCCGTCGGCGAGAGCTTCATGGAGGGCCGCGAGTCCACGACCCGCACGATGGAGCTGCTCGTGCGCGCCGACCTGCCCTGGCGCGCGGGGGAGTGGCTCGTCATGCGCCTCGTCGCCGTCGTCATCGGCATCGCCGGCGGCATCCTCCTGCTCGGGTCGATGCCCCTGATCGGCGGGCTGGTGGGCGTCGTGATCGGCGCCCTCGCACCGCCGTTCGTCCTGCGCTTCCTCGCCAAGCGCCGCACGCGCAAGTTCGAGTCCGTCCTGCCGGACGTGATGATGCTCGTCGCGACCTCGCTGGCGTCGGGCTTCAGCCTGCTCCAGGCGCTGGACTCGGTCGCCAAGGACGCCCCGGAGCCGGCGGCCAAGGAGTTCAGCCGGGCGCTGGCCGAGGCCCGCATCGGCGCCGACGTCTCCGACGCGCTGGACAAGATGGCCGTGCGGATGGACAGCCACAACATGCGCTGGACGACGATGGCCATCCGCATCCAGCGCGAGGTCGGTGGCAACCTCGCCGAGACGCTGCGGACGACCGCCGCGACCCTGCGCGAGCGCGAGATGCTGCGGCGCCAGGTCAAGGCCCTCTCGGCCGAGGGTCGCCTGTCGGCGTACGCCCTCGTCGGGCTGCCGATCGGCATCTTCTTCTACAGCATGTGGGCCAACTACGAGTACGTGAGCATGCTGTGGACCCGCACCCTGGGCCTGATGATGCTCTGCGGCGGGATCGTGGCCATCGGGCTCGGCATCCTCTGGATGCGCAAGATCGTCAAGATCGAGGTGTGACGTGATCCTCCTGCTCGCCGTCGTCTTCATCGGCCTCGCGCTGGTCCTGCTCGTGCTGGCCGTGGGGTTGGGCGCCAACAGCTCGACCGGTGTGGCCCGCTCCCTCGAGCTGCTCGACCACCGGCCGACCGTCCACGAGGTCGCCCGCAACGAGCTCGGGGTGCAGGAGCGCCTCCTCGCCCCGATGCTCGAGCGGCTGCGCGGCTTCTCGGCCCGCATCTCGCCGGCCGGCACCGGTGGGCGGATCGCCCGCAACCTCGACCGGGCCGGCAACCCGAAGGCCTGGACCGTCGAGCGCGTCATGGGCGCCAAGGGTCTCGGCCTCATCGTCGGGATCGTGCTCGTGCTGGCCCTCATGGGCTTCACCGCGAAGGGCCTGCTCGTCGCCCTCGCGGCCGGGACCGCCGGGTTCTTCCTGCCCGACCTGCTCGTCTACAACGCCGGCCTGAAGCGCCAGCAGGACATGCGCAAGGGCCTCGCCGACGCGCTCGACATGCTCACCGTCTGCGTCGAGGCCGGTCAGGGCTTCGACGCCGCGATCCTCCAGGTGGCCCGGACCGTGACCGGCCCGATCGCCGGTGAGTTCGCCCGGGTCCTGTCCGAGATGCAGATCGGCAAGTCCCGCGGCGAGGCCTTCTCCTCGCTCGGGGAGCGCACGACGGCGCCGGAGCTGAAGAACTTCGTGTCGACGCTGGTGCAGGCCGACCGGCTCGGCCTGCCCATCGCCGGCGTCCTGCGCGAGCAGACCAAGGAGATGCGCGTGGTGCGCCGTCAGCGCGCCGAGGAGCAGGCGCAGAAGGTGACCGTCAAGATCCTCTTCCCGCTGCTCCTCTGCATCTTCCCGGCGCTGTTCATCGTCATCATCGGTCCGGGTGCGCTGCAGATCATCGACGCCTTCTCCGGCATGTGACCGGTCCGGCGTGACGGCCGGAGCATCCGCGCCGTCACCGGGATGACGCGGAAGATGGCGCCGGACGCGGGTACAACCGCGTCATCGGACGGCTTTCCGCGTCATCACCGTGACGGCGCGGAACCTAACGATGCGCCGGCTGTGGTCAGGTGCGGTCGACGTCGGCCACGAGGCCGAGGCGCACCGCCGCGATGACGGCGCTGGCGCGGTTGTGCGCGCCGAGCTTCTCGTAGATCTTCCCGATGTGCGTCTTGACCGTCGACGGGCTCATGAAGAGCTGGCGGCCGACCTGGGCCACCGACGCGCCCTCGACGAGGAGCTTCAGGACCTCGGTCTCGCGGCTGGTCAGCGTCGTCTGCGGCGTCTCGTGCTGGCGGCGCATCGCCTCGGCGAGCCCGCTGGCGGAGAACTCGAGCGGGAAGTCGGCGGCACGGCGCACCGCCGAGAGCACCTGGTCCGCGGGCGCGCTCTTGCGCACCAGCGCCGAGGCGCCGGCGTCGAGGGCCTCGAGCAGGGTCGAGTCGTCGCTGAGCATCGTCAGGACCACGAGCCCGATGTCGCGGGAGCGTTCGCGGACGGCGCGCACGAGGGCCAGGCCGCTGCCGTCGGGCATGGTCACGTCGATGACGGCCACGACCTTGCCGGGCGGCGGCGTGCGCAGCAGCCGGTCGAACAGCGCCCGCCCCTCGGCCAGCGAGCCGGCCTGGCCGACGACGCTGATCTCGGGCTGGGCGCCGAGCATGCCGGCGACGGCCTCGCGGACCACCGCGTGGTCGTCCACGAGCACCACGCTGATCGTCACGGTGTTCTCCTCCAGGGTCAGGTGGCCCGGAGCGCACCCGCGGTGGACGGCTCCTCGACGGTCAGGTTAACGGTGGTGCGACCATTCGGCTCGTTGCGGACCACGAGTGTCCCGTCCAGCTCGTCCAGCGTGGTGTTGCGGTAGGAGCGCCGCGCCCGCCGCGTGTCGCCGTCGTGGGACACGTCGACGACCGCCGGACCGACCACCGAGGTGGTCAGGCTGACCCACGCGTTGCGGGCCCCGGAGGCCTGCGCGTCGGCCAGCACGTCCATGACGAGGCGGTGCACGAACATCTCGACCCGCGGGTCGAGGCGGCGCCGGCCCTCGCTGACGGTGATGGTCGTGCGCACCCCGGTCATCGAGCCGAAGCTCTGGACCGCGGCCCCGAGCACGGCCCCCAGCCCGGTGCCGGGACGCTCCGCGACCCGCAGGTCGGTGATGTGCAGGCGCAGGTCGGCCATCGCCTCGCTCAGCTGCTCGCGCAGGGCGTCGAGCTGGTCGCGCATGCCCTGCCCGGGCGGGCCGGCCTGCATCCGCAGCGCGTCGAGGCCGTACCCGAGGGCGGCCAGCTCCTGGGCGATGCCGTCGTGGATGTCGCGCGCGATGCGGTTGCGCTCCTCGAGGCTCGCGTACTGCCGCAGGTTGCCGAAGAGGAGACCGGCCTGCACGGTCGGGGCGAGCCGGCGGGTGACCTCGGAGACGGCCTTGCGCTCGTCGGGCGTGAAGGGGTGGTCCACCCCGCGCTCGACGACCACGACCGTCGTCGGGCCGGCGCCGTAGGCGAAGGGCACGACGAGGGCGCTGCGCCGCCCCATCTCGTCGGCGAAGGGGATCTCGGTCGGGCGCCAGCTCGCGGAGTTCTGCGCGAGCAGGTCCGACATCGCCTCGGCGAGGTGCCAGGGCGCGCGGGTCGAGCCGCGCAGGGCCACCGGCACGAGGTGCTCGGAGTCGGATGCGACGAGCACCGCGCTGCGGGCCGAGGGCACCTCGGCGGCCAGCAGGTCGAGGGCGAGGGTCGCGCCGGCCGGGGCGTCGAGGCCGGTGGCCATCTCCTCGGAGAGGTCGTGGAGGCGCTGGATGAGCTGGATCGCCTCGCGCGCCGCAGGGTCCGAGACCTCGTACCCCTGCTCGGAGGCCAGCCGCTGGTTCCACGCGCCGAGCGCGCCGAGCACCAGCGCCGCCGCGAGCCACGCGACGAGCCCGACCTGGAGGCCGCTGTCGCCGGCGATGTCGCTCGAGGCGACCATGAGGTAGACGAGGCTGCCGACCACCCCGGTGAGGAGGTAGCCGACCCGCCCGAACCGGGTACCCGCGTGGTAGGCCGGGATGAGGATGAGCAGGGCGGCGCCGAGCTGGACGAGCGCGTAGCCGGCACCGGCGGCCGCGGCCGACAGGCAGAGCAGGGTGAGCACGACGGTGTCGAGCAGGCCCTGGCGGGAGATGGGCATCCGGTCGAGGGACCCCACGACGAGGTCGAGCACGATGACGGCGAGCAGCCACGGCAGGGCCTGGATCAGGTGGCCGGAGGCCACGCCGAGGAAGAGGCTGAGGACCGCGAACGCGAGCCGGATGGTGGCCGACGCGTCCAGCCGCGACAGCCCGAGGGTGTGCACCACGCCCACAGGGTACGGCTGTGGGCGCTGGGACTCCTGCGTTTCGCGGGACGCGACAGCCGATTGTGTGATGATGGCTTCCTGTCAGCGCTCGGGGAAGGACGGGGACGGAGTGAAGGGTCGTGTGCTCGTCGTCGACGACGACCTGGCGCTCGCCGAGATGCTCGGCATCGTGCTGCGGGGTGAGGGGATCGAGACCGAGCACGTCGCCGACGGCGGCCAGGCCATCGACGCGTTCCGGCGCTACCGCCCGGACCTCGTCCTGCTCGACGTGATGCTGCCCGGCACCGACGGGCTCGAGGTGTGCCGCCAGATCCGGGCCGAGTCCGGGGTCCCCATCGTCATGCTCACCGCCAAGACCGACACCGTCGACGTCGTCGTCGGCCTCGAGTCCGGCGCCGACGACTACGTCGTCAAGCCGTTCAAGCCCCAGGAGCTCATCGCGCGGGTGCGGGCCCGGCTGCGGCGCGGCGACGACCCGGCGCCCGAGCGGCTGTCCATCGGCGACCTCGCCATCGACGTCGCCGGGCACTCGGTCGTCCGCGACGGCACGCCGCTCTCGCTCACGCCGCTCGAGTTCGACCTCCTGGTCGCCCTGGCCCGCAAGCCGTGGCAGGTCTTCACCCGCGAGGTGCTCCTCGAGCAGGTCTGGGGCTACCGGCACGCCGGCGACACCCGGCTCGTCAACGTCCACGTGCAGCGCCTGCGCAGCAAGATCGAGCACGACCCCGAGCACCCGGAGATCGTCGTCACGGTCCGCGGCGTGGGGTACAAGGCGGGCAAGGCCTGAGGATGTCCGGGTCCGCCGGTGTCGGCGTCGGACCGGGCGCCCCCGCCGCCCCCGCGGGGCGCGTCGGCCCGCCGCGCTCCGGCGCCGGCTCCCTCCCCGCCGTGCTGCGCTCCCGCCTCGTCGGGGCCCGCCGCCGCTGGCGCCAGTCGCTACGGCTGCGCGTCGTCGCGACCACGATGCTCCTCGGCCTCGTCGTCGTCACCGTGCTCGGCTCGGTCCTGCACGCCCAGATCGCCGGCGGGCTCGAGCGCAGCCGGGTCCAGACCTCGCAGTACGAGGCGCTGTCGCTGACCGCCCAGGCGCAGGCGCAGTGGGACGCCTCGCGGGCGACGTCCGCCGAGGAGCTGACGCGGGCCGCGCGCGACATCATGGAGAAGTTCCTCGCCGCGCCCGGCCCGGACCCCAGCCGCTACGTCGTCATGACCCGCTCGGGGGGCAACGACAGCGACGTCGCCATCGGGACCCTCTCGAGCGTCAGCTCGGTCGGCATCGACGCCGTCTCCGAGCAGCTGCGCGAGCGGGTGGCCGCGTCCCCGGGGCGCCAGCAGTCGCAGCTCACCGAGGTGCGCATCGGCGATCGCGACGTCCCCTCGGTCATCGTCGGCAGCGTCGTCGACCTGCCGAACACCGTGGGCCCCTACGACCTCTACTTCATCTACCCGATGGAGCAGGAGGTCGCGACGATGGACCTCATCGGCAACGCCTTCCTCGTCGCCGGCGTCATCCTCACCCTGCTCGTCGGCGCGGTGGCGTGGGTCGTCACCCGGCAGGTCGTCACCCCGGTGCGGCGTGCGGGGGAGGTGGCCCAGCGGCTCTCGGCCGGCCGGCTGAACGAGCGGATGCCGGCCCGCGGCGAGGACGACCTGGCGGTGCTCGCGACGTCGTTCAACAACATGGCCGACAGCCTGCAGAGCCAGATCCGCCAGCTCGAGGGGCTCTCGGCGGTGCAGCAGCGCTTCGTCTCCGACGTCTCCCACGAGCTGCGGACGCCGCTCACGACGATCCGGATGGCCGTCGACGTCATCCACGACTCGCGCGAGGACTTCCAGGCGCCGGTCGCGCGCTCCGCCGAGCTGCTGGCCGGCGAGCTGGACCGCTTCGAGGCGCTCCTGGCCGACCTGCTCGAGATCAGCCGGTTCGACGCCGGCGCGGCCGCCCTCGACCTCGAGCCGGTCGACCTGCGGGGCACCGTCGAGAAGGTCGTCGCCGCGGCCCGCCCGCTCGCAGACCGGCGCGGCAGCACCATCGTCGTGCACGCCCCCGAGGAGGCCGCCGAGGCCGAGATCGACGAGCGGCGGGTCGAGCGCATCCTGCGCAACCTCGTCGTCAACGCGGTCGAGCACGGCGAGGGCCGGCCGGTCGACGTCCACGTCGCCGTGGGGGAGGACGCGGTCGGTGTCGTCGTCGAGGACCACGGCGTCGGGCTGCGGCCGGGCGAGGCCGCCAACGTCTTCACCCGGTTCTGGCGGGCCGACCCCGCCCGGGCCCGCACCACCGGGGGCACCGGCCTCGGCCTCTCGATCTCGCTCGAGGACGCCCGCCTGCACAACGGCTGGCTGCAGGCCTGGGGCGAGCCGGGGGAGGGCTCGCGCTTCCGGCTGACCCTGCCGCGCCACGCGGGGGAGAGCCTGCACGCCTCCCCCCTGCCGCTCAGCCCCGCGGACGCCACGTGAGCCGCCGCCTGCGCGTGCTCGGCGTGGCGGTGGCCGCGCTGCTCCTCGCGGGCTGCGGTGGGCTCACCGGCAACGGCCAGGTCGAGCCGGGGCTCGAGGTCGGCTCCGGCCGGGCGCCGGACCTCGGCTTCCTGCCGCCCGGGCCCGGCGTCGGCGCGAGCCAGGACGCCATCGTCCGCGGCTTCCTCCAGGCGGGCGCGGCCAGCGGTGGCGTGTACGACAACGCCCGCAAGTTCCTCACCGGCAAGCCGGTCGAGCGCTGGGACCCCGACGAGACGATCGTCTTCCTCGCCGACGACCAGCCGCGCACGACGACGCTCCTCGACCCCGCGACCGTGCGCGTCACCGCCCGCACCACCGGCAGGGTCGACTCCGGCGGGCGCTTCACGGCCGCGGCCGCGGGCGCCACCGTCTCGGCGACCTTCTCGCTCACCTCGGTCGGCGGCCAGTGGCGCATCGCCGAGCTGCCGGAGGGCTTCGGCCGGTGGATCTCGCAGAGCGACGTGCCGCGGCTGGTCCAGCCCTTCGCCCTCCACTACGTCTCGACGAGCCGGCGGGCGACGGTGCCGGACGTGCGGTGGTTCCCGCTGGACCGGTTGACGACCCGGCTGGCGCGCGCGCAGCTCGACCCCGTGCCGGAGCACCTCGTCGGGGCCGGGACCACCGCGGTCCCGTCGGGGTCCCGGCTGCTCGGCGACGCGGTCTCGGTCGACCGCGACGGTGTCGCGTCGGTCAACCTGGTGGCCAGCCGCCTCTCCTCGGACACCACGACCCGACAGAACCTCTGGGCGCAGTTCCTCACGACCCTCACGCAGGACCCGACGGTGACGGCCGTCCAGCTGGCCGTCGACGGGGTGGCCGTCGACCTGGACGGCACCGACGGACCGGTCGACTCGCTGAGCCGCATCGGCTTCCCCGCGGAGACCTCGTCGGCCTCGACCACCAAACCGGTCGTGCGGCGCGGCGCCGCGGTCACGGTCTTCGACCCCTCGGCCGGTGGCCGCCAGCAGGGCCGGTCGGGCGGGGCCCCCGGAGGAGCGTTCCCGGAGGTGCCGGCGGAGTACACGCACCTGGCGCTGTCCGCCGACGGCGGCGAGCTGGCCGCGGTCTCGGCCTCCGGTGACGGTCTCTCGCGCTGGCGCGGCACCACACGCTACGAGGTCCCGGGCTTCGGCACGACCCTCGGCGCCCCGGCCTACGACCGCCGCGGGTTCCTCTGGGTCGGTGGGGTCGGTGACGGCACGGCCCGCCTCTTCGTCGTCGACACCCGGGTCGACCCGGCGAACCCCGAGGCGGCGCGGGCCACGGCGGTCCGGGCCGACTGGCTCGCGGGGCGACGGGTGCTCCAGGCCCGCCCGGCGGCCGACGGCGACCGCATCGTCGTGCTGTCCACCCGCAGCGACGGCACCCGGCCCACCCTCGACCTCGCCGGCATCGTCCGCGGGTCGGGCCAGCGACCCGAGCGGCTCGCGGCGCCGCTGCGGCTCGCGGCGCCGCTCACCTCGGCGCGGGGCCTGGCCTGGCTCGACGGCGAGCAGCTCGCCACCGTGTCCGGGTCCGGCGCCACCGCGCGCCCGGTCGTGCTGTCCGTGGACGGCTCGGTCGCCGGCCTGAGCGTGCTGCCCGGCGCGCGGGACGTCGCCGCCACCGGGGGCGAGCGCGACCTGTACGTCCTCACGACCAAGGAGCGCCTGTTCTCGCGCTCGGGGGTGCGCTGGGTCGACAGCGGCCCGGCCGCCGACCTCGCCCCGGCCGCCGGCTGACCGGTCGTCCCCAGGGGGCCGGCGCGTCCGCCGTCGTCCACAGCCGCCGGCGCCTCCCTTGTGCCGCAAGAACGGTGCCGTGAGGCTCGGGCGATGGCGCACCTCCGGCAGCGGGTCGGGGGGGGGGGGCGGGGCGGCCCCCCCCCCCCCCCGCCACCGGGGACGCGATGCCCTGCGCCCGGATCGTTCCGTCGGCGGCGTACCGCCCTGCGCCACGAGTGCGCCCATCATCCTTCACCTGTCCCCTGCAAGACCGGTGGACCGGATGCGGGGCACCACAGGATCCGTCGGCCCCGCGCTCGCGCGCGGTGACCGACGGCACCCGGGGAAGGGCCCTGCTCCCTGTCCCGAACGGGCCCAATCTACTGCCTCCGGCCGCCGACGGTAAGGCTTCGGGGGAATCGGGTCCCGGACTCGCCTGCGCCGCAGCGCCCCACCCCCTAGAGTCGTGACATCCGGGTGCCTCGCGGTGCGGGGCCCCACGCACACGGACGGGACGCCGGGGCCACACCCACCGGCGCCCCGGACCGGCAGGGGTGGTCCTCCGGGCAGGCGGGTCACGGTCCATCGAGCACGAGGAGTCCCATGTCCGCCACCTCACTGCGCAAACAGGTCGCGAACGTCCTCTCCCCGCTGCGGCCGATGCCCCGCGCGGGCTCGCGGATGCGGCCCGACTACCTCGTCGTCGGGACCAAGCGGGGCGGCTCGACCTCGTTCGCGGACTGGCTGGAGCAGCACCCTGAGGTCGCACCGTGCCTGGCGCGCAAGGGAACCCACTACTTCGACACCAACTTCCGTCGTGGGCGGGCGTGGTACGCGAGCCGTTTCGAGAAGACGGACGCCGGCTTCCGCGTCACGGGCGAGGCCAGCCCGTACTACATGTTCCACCCCCTCGCCGCGGAGCGGATCAAGGCCGAGCTCCCCGACGTCAAGCTCATCGCGGTGCTGCGCGAGCCGGTCGACCGGCTCCTCAGCCACTACCGGTACGAGGTCGAGCGGGGCCACGAGAACGAGTCCCTCGAGCGGGCGCTGGACCTCGAGGAGTCGCGGCTCGCGGGCGAGGTCGAGCGCCTTCGCGAGGACGTGACCTACGAGGGCTATCCCTACCGCCACTGGAGCTACCTGCACCGCGGCCACTACGCGGAGCAGGTCGCGCACCTGCACACCCTCTTCGCGCCGGAGGACGTCCTCGTGCTCCAGAGCGAGCAGATGTTCGCCGACCCCAACGGCACGCTGGCCACCGCGTGGCGCTTCCTCGGGCTGGAGCCGGTGCACCTCGACCACCTCGTGCCGCTCAACGCCACCGCCACGCGTCCCGACGTGCCCGAGGCCACGCTCCAACGGCTGCGCGAGTACTACGCGCCCCGCAACGAGGAGCTCTACGCGCTACCGGGCGTGGACTGGCGCTGGCCCGAGCCCTGAGGCGCACGGCCCGTCCCACGGAGCGGACGGGCGGCCGTTCCTGAGGACGATCCGGGCCAAGCCCCTGCCGCGGCGCCGGAGACCATTTACCATGGTCGAAGGGCTACGTGCAGGGAACCGCGTCGGACGCGGGCCGTGTCCACATCCCTCGAGACGTGTTCGCCTAGCAGGGAGTGTGCCCGTGGAGATCGCCGACTACCTCAAGGTGGCCCGCCGACGCCTGTGGATCCTCGTCCTCGTCCCGGTGCTGGCCGCCGGCGCCGCCCTGACCTACGGCCTCCTCAGTCCGCGCACCTACTCGGCGACCGCCACGGTCCTCACCCCGAGCCTGGTCGGTGCCCAGTACAGCCAGTTCACCGGGCCGCAGGCCATCGACCAGTTCGTCAGCGCCTTCGCGGCGAGCGCCGCCGATCCCACGGTGATCGCCCAGACGGCCACGGAGACCGGGGCCAGCTCCGAGGACCTCACCGACAACGTCTCGGTGGCCCAGGTCGGCGCGAGCAGCAACGTGACGCTCACCTACAGCGGCGAGGACCAGAAGACCTCCTCGGAGGTGGCCCACGCGCTGGCCACCAACGCCCTGGTCAACATCTACTCCGCGCAGGGCAAGATCGCCGGCCTCCAGGCCGACGCCGCCAAGAAGGGCGTGGACGCCGCGAACAAGGCGGTCAACGACTACGTCACGAAGGTGGGTGTCGGTGAGCCCTCCGCCGCGTACACCGCAGCCATCAGCCAGGTGACGTGGCTCCAGCAGACCCAGGCCACCTACGCGGCCAGCGGCGACAAGAGCGCGGCGAGCCTGATCCGTGGCTCGATCGCCTCCGCCCAGAAGCAGGCGCAGACCATCGGCGCCACGCTGCCGCAGTACAACACCCTGGTCAACGCCCAGACGCTGGCCAACGAGGCCTACCAGTCCGCCCTCGGCGACCAGCGCAAGGTCCAGGTCCAGGCCGCCGCGGCGGCCGACCCCGAGGTCATCACGACCACGGACGCCGAGCCGGACCGCACGGGGGCGAGCACGGTCAAGCTCGTCGTCCCGGTCGCCGGTGCCGCGGTCCTCTTCGCGATCATCGTCATCGCCCTGTTCGAGTTCATCGCCGCGGTCCGCCGCCAGCAGTCCGGCCGCGAGCTCGAGGGCAAGCACGTCGCCACCGACACCGTCCCCGCCGAGCCCGCCGCGCACGACACCGCGGAGGCACCCGCCGAGGTCGTGACCGCCGAGGAGGAGTCCGCCGACGAGGTGGCTCCCGCGTCGGCCCCCGACGCGGTCCCGGCGACGGCGGAGGAGGACCGCCCGGACGCCGGGTCGCAGGAGCCGGCCTCCTCCACGGCCCCCCCGACGCACCCGCGTCCGGCCCGCACCTCGAAGAAGGCCCGTCGGGCGGCCGCCCGGGCCGCGGCCCGCGAGCGCGCGAACGAGGAGCAGGAGCCCGAGCACGAGGCGAGCACCGAGCGCACGCCCTCGATGGTGGACGCCTGACCCGCCCCGCCCCGCACGACCGGAGGGCCGGCCGACCATGTGGTCGGCCGGCCCTCCGGCGTTCGGGCGGTCCGCCTCAGCAGACCCCGGTGCGCATGGCCGTCGCGCCGGTGGTGGGCACCGCGGCCTTGCCGTTGAAGGTGTTGCCCTGGGCCACCCAGTAGGACGCCACGTACGGGCCGAGCTTGGTCGAGGTGATGCGGTTGTCCGCGACCTTCGACTTCATCATCGCGCCGATCTGCAGGCCGGCGCCGGTGCCGCTCAGGGTGTTGCACGTGACGGTCGAGGCGTTGGTGCTGGTGGCCATCGACGGCGTCCGCAGGGGGGCGTCCATCATCCGGAAGGCGATGCCCGCCGACCGGTAGCCGGTGACCGTGTTGTGGTCCCACAGGTTGCCCCAGCCGGCCATCTGGTCGTTGAAGCCGATGGCGATGTTGCTCGCCGTGTTGTAGGTGAACCGGTTGTACGAGGCGGTCTGGTCGGTCGTGAAGGCCCGCCCGTCGCCCGGCAGGTCGGCGATCCGGTTGCGGTCGATGACGTTGTAGTTCGACCCGTTGTCGACGCGGATGCCCTCCTGCATGTAGTGCTTCACGGTGGAGGCGGCGATGCGGGCGAGGGAGTTGCCGGTGACCGTCCAGCCGTCGCTGTACGTGCCGAACCAGATCCCCGGTCCGACGCCGCAGGCGATGTCGCTGATCGTGTTGTTCTTGATCACGCCGTAGCGCGACATCGTGATGTGGACACCCTTGCGGGTGATCGTGTTGCCGATGAGCTGGACGCCGTCGACCGGCTTGAGGGTGGCACCGGCCTTGGCCGCGACGTACGAGATCGCGCTGCGCGCGGCCACCGCGTCGTTGGTGCCGCGGCCGGGGACCGCACGAAGGGTGCGCCAGTCGTTGTTCTTGATCGACTTCTGCATCCACGCGTAGGCGTGCTGCACGCCCGCACCGGGGATGTAGACGCCGCCGGAGATGTTGAGGTTCTGGAAGGCCCAGTAGGAGGCGGCCTGGCGGAAGCGCACGGTGCGGTTGATGTCCGGGCCGGTGGCGCCGCAGCTCGGCATCGCGAGGCTGGCGGTGAGGGTCACGGCGCCATCACCGTAGGGCTGGACGGAGATGGGGTTCTTGGCCGTGCCGGACCTCAGGATGTCGAAGGGGCCGACGTAGCTGCCCTTGCGGACGAGGATGGCGGTGCCCGGCGCCGCGGACCCGATGGCGCTCTTGAGCTGGGCGGTCGTGCTGACGGTGACCGTCCGGAGGGTGCCGGTGGGAAGGGCCGGACGGACGCCGGTGCTCGCCGGGGTGGCCGCCGCGGCGCCCGAGGCGAGGGTGGCGGCGCCCGCGGGGGACGCGCTGGCGGGGGCGGTGGAGAGGGCGGAGGCGGCGAGTGCGAGCATGGTGGTGCATGCGAGCACGGCTGCCGGTTTCACAGAGGTTTTCGGCATGGGTGATCTTCACTTCGGTCGTGGGAGTCACCGGCTCGTGGACGGGCCACGGCGGGCAGGGAACGCCGTCACAGGGGTGATGACTCCGACGGGCAGGGGATTCGCAGAGTACTGAGGATGACGGCCCGGTGACGGGGAAACGAACGATCCGGATGGCGCGGCGTTCGTCCGCGCTCCCGGCCGCACCCACCCTGACCTGCACGTTCGTCCGCTGTGCGCTCCCTGAGGACCGTTCGTCTCAGGACGGTGCGACCCCTGCCGCACGCCCCTTCCGGCGCCTCAGGAGGCCGGCGAGGAGGGCGCGGTCGTCGGCCTCGAGCCCCCGCAGCAGGAGGACCGAGAGGTACACGACCACGACGGCGGGTGCCGCCAGGAGGAGCGTCGCGGTGGTGCCGTCGACGGCCAGCCCGAGGAGCACCGCCACGAGGGCGGCCGGGGCGGCCGCGACGAGCGTGGCCACCGTCCCGGTCCCCCGCGCCCGGATGCCGAGGATGCGACGCACCTGCAGCCACTTCGTCGCGTTGACGAGCAGCAGCGATGCCGTCCACGCGACCGCCGCCCCCAGCACGCCGAAGCGCGGGACGAGGACGAGGTTGAGCACGACGTTGAGGACGAGGGCGGCCACGTTGTCGACCAGGCTGATCCGGACCAGGCCGGTCATGTTGAGCACCGACCCGCAGGGCCCGGCGGCCGCGTTGGCCAGCTGCCCGACGGCGAGCACCACCGTGACGGCCGCCGCCGCCGCGTACCCACCGCCGAAGAGCCCCAGGAGCTCGGCCGGGAAGACGAGCAGGAGGATGAACGCCGGGACGGACAGCCGGATGATCCAGCGGTTCGCGGCGCCGTAGGCGAGGTCGACACCGTCGCGGTCGCCGAGGTGGTGCAGGCGGGCGACCGAGGGCACGAACGCCGAGTTGATGGGGTTGAGGACGAAGATGGCCAGCCCCACCAGCCGCGTGGCGACCGTGTACGTGCCGACGTCCTCGGCCGAGGTGAGGTGCCCGAGGATGAGGGTGTCGGTCCACACGAGCCCGGTCGTCGCGAGGGTCGAGCCCCAGCTGACCACCGCGAAGGAGGCCATCGGGCGCGGCGTGTAGGTGGGGCGGGCCGGCTCGACCTGGCGCATCCGGCGCACGAGGACGACGACCGCGAGCAGCCCGGCGGTCCACGTGGAGATGACCAGGGCCCAGAGGGCGCCCATCAGGCCGTGGCCGAGCCAGAGCGCGAGCGCGGTGAGCACCACGCGCAGCCCGGGGTCGAGGACCTGGCCGATGAGGGTGAAGGCCCGCTGGCTGCGCCAGCCCTGGGTCGCGGCCAGGGCGGCACCCTGGACGGTGGCCGCGCCGACGGCCAGCGCGACGAGGAGGATGCCGTCGCGCAGCCCCGGCTCCTGGAGGACGCCGGCGACCCAGCCGGAGCACAGGGCCAGGGCGCCGGAGACCGCGAGGCCCCCGCCGACGGCCACCGCCATCCCGAGCCGGACGGTGCCGCGGACCGCGCCGGGGTCCGCGTCGGCGAGGCGCATCGCGACGAAGCGGGTGAGCGTGGCCCGGACGCCGCCGAGCGCGACGAGGGTGAGGATGGTCAGCAGCGCGTAGCACATCGAGTAGCGCCCGACGTCGGCCCCGGAGGTCGTGAGGGCCAGGACGAGCATGATGACGAACAGCGAGCCCTGGCTGAAGGCGGCCCCGACGATGTTCAGCCCGCCGCCGCGGGCCATCCGGCGCAGGTCGTCGCCCCCGCCTCCGCCGCCCCGCCCGTCGTCGGCGACGTCGGGGGTCCCGGCCGGGGCCGGGACCGGGACGTCAGCCCGCCGCATGCGCGGGCTCGGCACGCCCCGCGCCGGCGTCGGCGCTCGCGTCGTCGTCCCGGGCGCGCCGCCGCGCGGGGCCGAGGGCCCCGGCGGCCGAGGCACAGGCGGTGATGGCGAGGACGTACCAGAAGTTCGCCAGGCTCTGGATGACGTTGGCGGCCACGCTCATCACCGCGAACATGACGATGCAGACGACCGCGCCGACCGCGACGCCCCACTCGAGGGTGTGCTTCTCGGTGCGCCGGACCGCCCGCGCGGCCACGAAGAGCATCGCGGCGACGAGCCCCAGGTAGGTAACCAGGCCGATGATGCCGGTCTCCACGTAGGCGCTGAGGTAGTCGTTGTGCGGCTGCTTGGCCGACTCGGTGTAGTACTGCGTCGCGTTGAGCCCGATGCCCGTGACCGGGTTGGCCTTGTTCACCGACAGCAGGCTCTCCCAGTACCCGAGGCGCCAGGACAGCGAGTTGCCGGTGGCCCCGCCGCCGAGCTGTTCGGTCGCCGCGCTCTCGGTGAGCCGGCCGACCAGCCCCGGCACGACGGCGAACGCGCCGAGACCGCCGACCGCGAGCAGGGCCAGCAGGCGGGTGCGCCGCTGGACCAGGGCGATGATCCCGACGCCCACGGCGGCCGCGCCGATCGCCCCCAGGGTCAGGGTGAGCAGGAGGAAGACGCCGGCCACCGCGAGCAGCGGCGCGAGCAGGCGCTTGGCCCGCCTGCCCACGTACGGCAGGACGGCCACGCCGAGCAGGAGCAGGAAGGTGAGGAAGCGGGCGTAGTCGTTGGACTGGGTGAAGGTGCCGGTGAGCCGGGTGAACCCGCCCTTGACCTCGCTCGAGGCGTCCCCCGACAACAGCCCGAGCACCGTGTACGCCAGCGGCACGACGAGCGCGAGGAAGCAGGCGGTGAGCACCCTGCGCAGCATCGCCCGGTCGGTGATGAGCCGTTCGAGGACGACGAACATCATCACGGCCGAGGTCAGCCGGGCGAGCTGGAGCGCGCTGGCCTGCGGGTGGTCGGACCCGAGCACGCTGAGCGCCCCGGCCACGAGGAAGGCGAGGAGCATCGTGCTGACGACCGAGAAGCGCAGCGAGCCACGCTCGTAGAAGCTGGCCGCCAGCCAGAGCAGGGCGAAGACGAGGAAGAGCACCCCGATGATGCTCGACGGGTCCAGGCCGCGGGCGGTGACGGTGTTCGAGGCCGTCGTGCCGGCGTCGCTCCCGCTGAACCTGACGACGTCGGTGCTGGCCCGGACGACGAGCAGCAGGAGGACGAACCAGCTGAACCGGGTGAACGCGACGACCACCAGGCCGAGCCCTGCCACGGCCACGAGCGGGAGGACGGCCATCCGGCTCTGACCGGAGACCAGCCCGTACCCGCTGAGGATCGAGGCCACGACGGCCATCAGGACGAGCCCGACGGTCACCGTGCGGTTCCAGCGCGGGTCGAGGGTGGGCGGGAGGGGACGCCTCAGCACGGGGGAGAGCTCGAGGGTCACGGCGGGGTCCTCACCGGCCGGGGCGACCCCGGGGGCCGGGGCGCCGGGCCGTCGCGGGTCGATCGGTCAAGGCGGCACGCGCCGACCAGCACGAGGGGACCGCCGGTCGCACGTGTCCCCTGCGCCCTGACCGGCTCGCTGCAGACTACTGTACGGACCCTTCTCCGCCGAGGGGCGGGATCGCCGGGATCCGGCCCGTCCCGCCGTCGCCCGCCGAGCGACGCGGGGCGCGTTCTCGCAGGTGGGGGTGTGTCGGGTCACCGAACGCGCCCGGTGACCGGGCCGCTCGGGCAGGATGGACGTGGCGCCCGCGCCGGGCGCCGCGCCCGCGCCGGGGCGCCGAGCCATCCGCACCACGGAAGTCAGGGACCGGACCGCCGATGCGCATCCTCCACGTCAACAAGTTCCTCTACCGCCGCGGCGGCGCCGAGGGGTACCTGCTCGACCTCAGCGAGCTCCAGCGGGCCGCCGGGCACGACGTGGAGTACTGGGGCATGGACCACCCGGACAACCTGCCGGGGCTCCCGCTCGCCGACACCTTCGCGCCCCACGTCGAGCTCGAGCCCGCACCGGGCGGGCTCGCCGGCCTCGCCGCCTCGGCCCGCATGGTGTGGTCGCCCGCGAGCGGCCGGGGGCTGGCCCGCGCGCTCGACCGCTTCCGGCCCGACGTCGTGCACTTCCACAACGTCTACCACCAGCTCTCGCCGTCCGTGCTGAGGCCGGTGCGCGCCCGGGGCATCACCTCCGTGATGACGCTGCACGACTACAAGCTCGCCTGCCCGAGCTACCAGATGCTCAGCCACGGCGCGGTCTGCGAGCGCTGCGTCGGCGGCAGCACGCTCAACGCCGTCCGCGAACGCTGCAAGTCCGGGTCGCTCGGTGCCAGCGCGGTCCTCGCGCTCGAGTCCGGGCTGCACCGGCGGCTGCACGCCTACGACGCGGTCGACCGCTTCGTCAGCCCGAGCCACTTCCTCCGCGAGGTGATGGTGCGGGCGGGGATGGCCCCGGAGCGCATCGTCACCCTGGCCAACGTCGTCTCCGGCGGCGAGGAGGCGCCGGTCCCGTCGCCGCCCGCCGGGCCCGGCGCGGGCGCCCGGTTCGTCTTCGCCGGGCGGCTCTCGCCCGAGAAGGGCGTCGACACGCTCGTGCGCGCGGTCGGCGGCGCGCCGGACGGCATCGGGCTCGACGTCGCCGGGGACGGACCCTCCCGCGCCGAGCTCGAGGCCCTCGCCGCGCAGGTGGCGCCGGGACGCGTGCACTTCCACGGGCGGCTCGACAAGGCGCAGGTCGCCGACCTCGTGCGGCGCTCGGTGGCGATGGTGGTCCCCTCCCGCTGGTACGAGAACCAGCCGATGACCATCCTCGAGGCGTTCGCCGCGGCCACCCCGGTCGTCGCGACCGACCTCGGGGGGATGCCCGAGCTGGTGCGCGACGGCGTGGAGGGGCACCTGGTCCCGCCGAACGACGCTGAGGCCCTGGCCCGGGTGCTCGGCGGGCTGGCCGCCGACCCCGACGGCGCCCGGGCGATGGGCTCCCGCGCCCGCGAGCGCTTCACGGCCGAGTTCACCGGCGAGGTCCATCTCGCGGGTCTGGCCGCTGTCTATGATGAGGCGCGCCGGGCCAGCGAGCGCGGCCGCGCGCACACGACGACGGAGGGCTGAGCCATCGCCGACGCCACCAGGCCGGCCGACCAGCTGCCCGCCCGACCGTCCACCCGCGGCGTCGCCCGCGTCGCGTTCGTCGCGGGCACCGGGCGCAGCGGCAGCACGCTCGTGAGCAACGTCATCGGCCAGCTGCCCGGCTGCCTGTCCGTCGGCGAGGCGCGCTACACCTGGGGCCGCGGAGCCGCGGCGAACCATCTCTGCGGATGCGGGAAACCGTTCTCGGAGTGTCCTTTCTGGCAGGACGTGATGGCCGAGGTCGCGTCCACTCACGGGGACCTCGACCCCGCCGGCACCGCCGAGCGGATCGACGCCCGGCTCCGCGTCCGCTCGGTGCCGGCCATGGAGCTGCGACGGCTGCGCGGTCGCCCCGAGGTCCTCCCCCACCCCGACGACCCCGTGATCGGCGACCTGTACCACGCGCTGGCCGCCCGGCCCGGTGCGGAGCAGGCGATCGTCGACTCCTCCAAGCTCCCCCCGTACGCGCGGCTGCTCGACGGGCTCCCCGGCGTGGAGGTCTTCCTCGTCCACGTGGTGCGCGACCCCCGCGCGACGGCCTTCTCCTGGCGCCGCAGCAAGGCGACGCGCGACGCCGCCGACAGCGCGCGGATGCCTCGCATCTCCGTGGTCCGCAGCTCGGTCATCTGGGTGCTGTGGAACCTCATGGTCCCGCGGTGGTGGCCGGCCGAGCGACGGATGACCGTGCGCTACGAGGACTTCGTCGACGACCCCGCCGCCGAGCTGGCCCGGATCGCCGAGGCGCTCGGGACGAGCGTCCCCGAGGGGCTCGTCGAGGGGTCGGCGATCCACCTGGCGCCCACCCATTCGGTGGCCGGCAACCCCGACCGGCTGGACGCCGGTGCGGTGCGCGTGCGCCGGGACGACGAGTGGCGCACGGCGATGCCGGCGCTGCAGCGCTGGGCGGTCACCCTGCTCTGCGCCCCCGGGCTGCGTCGCTTCGGGTACCGGGCCCGGGGCTGACGCCGGGTACCGGCCCCGGCGGGTCGGCTCACCCCAGCAGCGGCGAGCGGGCGGGGTCGAAGGCCATGAGGTCGTCCAGGTCGTAGCCGTAGCCGGCGATCTCCGCGCCGAAGCGCCGGGTGATGAGCGCGCGCTGCACCCTGCCCGGCCGCCAGGGCCGGCGGTAGGAGGCCCAGGTCCGCTCGTAGACGTCGCTGGCCGCGCCCCGCACGGTGTCCGTGGGGATGGGGCCGGCCAGGCCGAGGAAGGCGCGCACGCCCTCGAAGGTCGTGTCGGGGTCGCGCACGAAGTCCTCGTACCGCACGACGTGGACGTGCTCGAGGTGCGGCAGGTCCTCCCGGAGGATGCGGTGGGCGAGGAGCCAGTGCTCGACCAGGTCGCTCAGGGTGGCGAACTTGCGGGGGTCGCGCGAGAGGAAGTGGGTCCACTTGCGGGTGGACAGCGCGACCGTCACCGGGTGCCGGACGACCATGACGAACCGGGCTCCCGGGTAGAGCGCCTGGAGGAAGCGGCTCTTGGTGAGGTTCGGGGGCGACTTCTCGACGAGCCGGGACCGGCCGAGGTCCCAGTACGGCGTCCAGGCGGCGAGCAGGCGCTCGGCGCTCTCCGGTGACACGAGCGGGCTGGACTCGGTGACGTGGGCGCGCGGGTCGCGCGCGAAGTGGCCCGAGCCCCCGTAGGTGGTCCCCGGCGGGTAGACCGACTGCAGGTGCTGGCCCTCGTCCTCGATGACGCCGGTGCCCTCGAGGCCACTGACGTCCGGGTGCCGGGCCAGGATCCGGGCGAACGGCGTGGTCCCGCTGCGGTGGAGCCCGCCCACGAAGACGAGCCGGGACGGGTCGACGGAGGGGGCGCCCGCGGGGGGCGTCACGGTCCGGGGGTCGTTCACTGCGTGATCTCCTCGAGGGCGTCGGGTGCTCCGCTGGTCGTGATGAGCACCGGCTGGCGGGTGACCGTGGTGGCCGCGGCGCCGGTGGTGTCGGTGAGGGTGGCCGCGCCGTCGAGCACCGTCCCCGAGGACCCCGGCACCGAGGGCAAGCGGACCCGGGCCCCCGTGGCCCAGGTGACGACGGTCGGTCGGGTCGAGCCGAAGGTCGCGCCGGCCAGGCCGGCCCGGCCGACCGGGGCCACCGCGGCGCCGTCGGCGGCGGCCCGCGCGAGCAGGGCGAAGGCGCTGAACGAGCCGCGCACGTCGCCCGACGCCGTGACGAGACCGTGCAGGGTCGCCCCCAGGCGCCCGGACGGGTTGTCCTGCAACGGGAGCCACAGCACCTTCTGCACCCCGGCGGCCAGCGCGATGACGGTGGCCTTGACCACCTCGGCCGTGCGCGCGGACGGCTGCACCGAGCGGTCGTCGTCCCAGAGGCCGAGCTCCCACATCTCCAGCGGCACCGACGCGGGCGTCACCGAGCGCAGGTAGGCGAGGGTCGCGGGCAGGGCCTGCCACGGTTCGTAGAAGTGGACCTGGCGGACCTGGAAGACCCCCTCGGCGACGAGGTCGTTGATGGTGTCCGTGAAGCGGACCATCGACGCCGGGCCGGGGCGGGCCAGCTCGGCACGCAGCCCGGCGACGTCCGAGACGTCGTCGATGGAGGCCTCTCCGTCCCGGGTGCCGAACCGGCGCTCGTAGTAGGCGCGGTAGGTCCGCACCGCCTCGTCGTCGCGGCCGGCGTCCAGCAGCGCGGAGGCGACGGCGTAGCCCGTCCCGGCGCTGCTCACCGCGGCGTCGACCACGCGCGCCTCGGGGTCCGCGTCGTGCACCGCACGGGCGGCGGTCCGCGCGAGGGTCGCGTACTGCTGCGGCGTGCCGTCCCAGAAGCTCGGGCTGTTGACCTCGTTCTCGACGGCGTACTCGGTGACGCCCAGGGCGGAGTACCGCTGCACGGCCTGGCGCACGAAGTCGGTGTAGACCGCCATGTCGCCCGGCATCGCCGACTCCGTGACGCCCTGTCCCCGGGCGTACTTCGTCTGCCCGGGGGTGGCCCAGCAGCGACCCGTGCGGAGCTTGACGAGGCTGCCGATGCCGATCTCGCGGGCGCGCTGGACGTAGGAGTCCGGCACCGACCAGTCGAACTGCCCCCGGCGTGGCTGGACGTCGCAGAGGACGACCTCGACGTAGGTGTGCCCGCCGCGCAGCGCGGCGAGGGCGGGCCTGACGCGGTCGAACTCGGCCCAGACCCACTTGGCCCCGAGCGGCGTCGTCGTGTGCGTCGCGGAGGGGACCGGGGCCGGGGACGGCTCCTCGGTGCACCCGGCGAGCGCCACGAGGGCGCCGACCAGGGCGGCGACGAGTGCGGTGCGGCGGGAGCGGGTCATGGCCGGTCGGTTCTCGCTCCTCGTCGGCGTCGTCCTGGGCTCGGGGTGCACCCGGTGCGGGGTCGGGCGGAGCAGGGCCCCCTCACGGCGTCTCCCTCCCCCAGTGTAGGTGTGGCGTGCTCGGCGCCGGACCGGGTCCGGTCCGCGCGACGCCCGCCGGGACGAGGACCGCCCCGACCCCGAGGGAGGGGCCGGGGCGGTCGGGCCCGACGTCAGGGACGCAGCACCACGCTCATGCCGATGCCCTTGAGCGACGGGGCGTTGACCACGGCACTCGTGCCGGGGTCGGTGCCCGCCGAGGACGGGGCTCCGGCGTCCGAGACGAACGTGGAGTACCGCGTCGTCGAGGTCCCGAGGACCGAGCCCCGAGCGGTCTGCCCACCGGCCGGCGTCCACGAGTCCGTGGTGGTCGACCGGTCGGCGAACAGCGCGACGACGTAGTCACCGGCGAGGACCGGCTGGGCCGGCGTCAGGTGCGTCGCCGTCCCGGAGTCCGTCGTCGAGGCCGAGGCGGCCACACCGCCGTACCCGCGGTAGACGAGCAGCTGGGCCGTCGTGCGCCGCGAGACCGGCTGGGTCAGCGAGACCGAGCCGCCGGTGTCACCGGCCACGGCCTGCTTCGTCCAGACGACCGACGACAGCGCCGTCCCGATGTTCACCGTGCGCACACGGGTCCAGCCCGCCGGGTCGGACGTCGGCGTCGACGCCGGGTCGCCGACCCAGTGCACGAGCATCGTGTCGCCCGCCTGGGTCTGCGCCGGGACCGGGAGGGTCTTGACCGTGGCCGCGGCGTCGGTGGTGGCCGACCGGGCGACGAACCCGGTCCCGGCCGGTGCCGCCACCGGGTTCACCGTCCTGGTGACCGAGTCGGAGTCGCCGGCGTTGTCGGTCACCGTGAGGGTCACCGACTTCGCCCCGCCCGACGCGTAGGTGCGCGAGACGGACGGACCGGTGGCGGTGGTGCCGTCACCGAAGGCCCACGACCAGCCGGTCACGGTGCCGTCGGGGTCGCTCGACGTCGAGCCGTCGAACGAGCACGTCAGGCCGGTGCACGACGAGGTGAACGCGGCCACCGGCGCCTTGTTGGCCGCGGGGTTGCCCAGGAAGAGCGCCCGACCGTTCCAGTTGCGCCCACCCGTGCTCGGGCCGTCGACGCGGGTCTCGGACCCGGTCGTCGTCGTGCCGGTCCAGCCGATCGACCACAGGTCGCCCGTGCTGCGCTTGACGAAGTACAGCGTCGAGCCGGCGACGAACATCCCGCCGACGTCGGCGAAGCTCATCGACGAGGAGACGTTCGAGGAGACCGGGCCGACGATGCCGCTGTCGGGCGAGAACGGGATGGACCGCAGCGACGTCCCGCCGTTGGCGTAGTAGACGTTGCCGTTCGTGTAGAACATGCCGCGGACCGAGGACAGCTCGCCGTAGAAGTTGGGCGTGTTGCCGTCGTAGGTGCCGCCGCTGCCGTTCGGCCAGTCCTTCCACTTCGGGTCGTGGTAGGGGTTGACCGCGACCGGCGTGCCGATGGTGCGCCCGTCGAAGGAGGCGGTCATCAGCGTGCTGGCGGTGCCGTAGAACAGCTTGTCCCCGACCGTGAAGGCGCCGCGGACGGTCGACCAGTCGATGCCCGACGCCGAGAGGTTCTCGGGGCCGGCGGTGGTGCCGTCGAAGCGCCAGGAGGCGAGGGAGTCGGTCTGCACCGGGCCGGGGGTGACGTCGGTGCGGACGATCTCGATCGCGTTGACGAGCGGGTTCTCGACGACGTGGGTGAAGTCGATGTTGACGGTCCCGTCGCTCGTGATCGGGAAGGACCGCTTCGTGGCCCGGTTGTGGCCCACCTGGCCCGAGAGGTCGAGGTCGTCGATCTTCAGCGCGCCGTCGATGGACATGTCGAAGATGCGCTGCCCCGCACCCGCGGTGCAGTCGCACCGGTTGGCGAAGTAGACGTTGACCGACACGGGCACCCCGGCGGTCACCGGGAAGGACCACTGCAGCTCCGGGGCGCCGTCCGGGTCCCAGCGCTCGGAGTCGAAGAGCGCGGTCGGGACCGTGGCCGGCACGGAGGGGTCGTACGTGGCGGCCGGCGACCAGCCGGCACCGTTGCTGCCGGAGTTGCGGTACGGGCTGTCGAAGCCGTCGTCGGCGGCCCAGTCGGGGCCGGAGTCACCGGAGCCGACGGCCGGGCCACCGGCGTTGACGCGGTAGAGGACGTTGGTGGCCGAGCCGAGCCCACCCCGACCGTCGTAGACGGTGGCCGGGAGCGTCGGCGTGGTGGTCGCCGTCGCCGTGTAGCCGCCCTTGTAGGGGAAGAAGGCCAGCTTCTGGCGCTTGTAGGCCGGGTTGATGCTGATGTAGTCGGTGTCCGACCCGATCCAGATGCCGTCGCGGGCGGCGAGCATCCCGAAGACCGCGGTGCCGCGCGGGACGCGACCGGGGTTCCACTTCATCGGCACGCCCGAGAGCGGGTCGACGACGGAGAGGCCGGAGCGCGGGACGGCGCCGGGAGCGGCGAAGTCGTTGCCGAGCGTGTTGTTCATCCAGCGCTGGTGGCCGCCCACGTAGACGGCGCTGTCGGTGACCGCGACCGCCCAGATCGTGTCGCCGCCGGCCGAGGAGACCCACTCCGGCTTGGCGTCGACGACGGGGTTGCGCGTCGTCCACTTGGTCGCGGTGTCGCAGAGGGTGCCGATCGCGGGCCCGCCGCCGCCGCCGGAGCCGATGACGAAGTAGCTGCCGTCGGGCGAGAGCGAGACGGTGCGGACCGTCCAGTCGTTGGCGAAGTTGTAGCAGAGCGGCTTGAAGCCGTTGGTCTGCCACGGGTCGATCGAGGAGGAGGTGCCGGTGAGGTTGATCTGCACCGCCTGGTCGCGGTCGAGACCGTTGGCCTTGCGGAAGTTGCCGATGACGACGAGCCGGCTGCCGTCCTTCGTGATGTCGAGGGACTTGCCGCCGACGGCCTTCTGGACCTGCGTCGGGTCGGTGTTGTGGTGCTCGGTGAGGTCGACGCGCAGGGCGTCGGTCAGGGCGCCGGTGGTGGGGTTGAGGCTCGCGAGCCCCAGCCGCTGCGCCCCGCCGACGGTCGTGAAGTCACCGGCGAGGTAGAGGTTGCCGGCCCGGAACTTCAGGTCCTGGACGGCCTGGTCGATGGCCGGCGGCTTGAACCCGGCGATCGGCGCACCCGTGGTGGCGTCGAGGAGCGCGACCTTGTTGAGCGGGGTGCCGTTGACGTTGCGGATGATGCCGGCCGCGTAGATGGTGTTCGCGCTCGGACCCGGGGTCACGGCGTACACCTGGCCGAGGATCGTCGGGTTGAACGTCGCGTCGAGCGCGCCGGTCACGCGGTCGAAGGCCGCGAGCCCGGAGCGGGACTGACCCCCGACCTCGGTGAACGTCCCCGCGACGAAGATCTTGTCCCCCACCTCGGCGAACGACATGGCCTTGGTACCGACGGTGATGCCCGGCGTGGTCGCCGAGGGGATCTCGGTCGGCATGGCGCGGGGCGTCGGCGGAGACGCCGGGTCCGGCGTCGCCTGCGCCGGTGTGCTGCTGGCGATCACACCGGTCGCGAGGGTCATCGCGACGGTGACCACCAAGGATCGGAATCTCATGGGACGGCTCCTGCGTGTGCTCTGCCGCCGCGGCGGCTCCGTCGGGCCCTGCGCCCGCTGGCTGTGTGCTGGCTGCTCGAGGTGTGCGTCCCCTGCCGGACCGCGCTCAGCGGTTGGCATCGGCGATCATCCCCGCGGCAACGGTGCGGTTGGTGCCTTCGTCCACGAGGACGAAGCCCCCTGTGTTCCGGTTGCGCCCGTAGTCGTCGCACATGAGCGGGACGGTGGTGCGTAGCCGAACCCGGCCGATCTCGTTGAGGGAGAGGCCGGTTGCGTCCTCGTCGCGGTGAAGCGTGTTGACGTCGAGGCGGTACTGGAGGTCGCGCACGACGGCGCGCGCCGTGCGGGTCGTGTGCTTCAGCGCGTACTTGCGTCCCACCTGGAAGGGTGCGGTCTCGTCCATCCAGCAGACCATCGCGTCGATGTCCTGCGTGACGGTGGGCATGTTGTGCGGGCGACAGAGCATGTCACCACGCGAGATGTCGATCTCGTCCTCGAGGCGCACCGTGACCGACATCGGGGGGTAGGCCTCGTCGACCTCGCCGTCGGCGGTCTCGACGGCCGCGATGCGGGAGGTGAACCCCGACGGCAGGACCATGACGTCGTCGCCCTTCTTGAGGACGCCGCCCACGACCTGTCCGGCGTACCCGCGGTAGTCGTGGTACTCGTCGGACTGGGGCCGGATGACGTACTGCACCGGGAACCGGACGTCGATGAGGTTGCGGTCGCTGGCGACGTGGACGTTCTCGAGGTGGTGCAGCAGGCTGGCGCCGGTGTACCAGGGCATGTTCTCGGAGCGCTCGACGACGTTGTCGCCGCGCAGCGCGGACACGGGGATCACCTCGAGGTCGGGGATGCGCAGCTTGGTGGCGAAGCCGACGAACTCCTCGCGCAGCCGCTCGAACACCTCCTGCGACCAGTCGACGAGGTCCATCTTGTTGACGACGAGGACGATGTGCGGCACCTGGAGCAGGGTCGCGAGGAAGGCGTGCCGCCGGCTCTGCTCGACGAGACCCTTGCGCGCGTCGACGAGGACGAGGGCGAGGTCGGCGGTGGAGGCGCCGGTCACCATGTTGCGGGTGTACTGGATGTGCCCCGGGGTGTCGGCGATGATGAACTTGCGCTTGGGAGAGGCGAAGTAGCGGTACGCCACGTCGATGGTGATGCCCTGCTCGCGCTCGGCGCGCAGGCCGTCGGTGAGCAGCGCGAGGTTCGTGTGGTCCTCGCCGCGCTCCCGGCTGACCCGCTCGACGGCGTCGATCTGGTCCTGGAAGACGGTCTTGGTGTCGTAGAGCAGGCGCCCGATGAGGGTGCTCTTGCCGTCGTCGACCGACCCGGCGGTCGCGAACCGGAGGATGTCCATCAGAAGTACCCCTCGCGCTTGCGGTCCTCCATGGAGGACTCGCTGAACTTGTCGTCGCCGCGCGTCGCCCCGCGCTCGGTGATGCGCGTCGAGGCGACCTCGTCGATGACCGCGGCCACGGTGTCGGCGTCGCTCTCGACGGCCGCGGTCAGGCTGGCGTCCCCGACGGTGCGGTAGCGGACCCGCTTCTTGACGACCGCCTCGCCCCGACGCGGCTCGATGAACTCGTTGACCGCGTAGAGCATCCCCTGGCGGTCGACGACCTCGCGGTCGTGGGCGAAGTAGATGGAGGGCAGGTCGACCCGCTGGTGCTGGATGTAGTGCCAGATGTCGAGCTCGGTCCAGTTCGAGAGCGGGAAGACGCGGATGCTCTCGCCCGGGTGGATCCGGCTGTTGTACAGGCTCCAGAGCTCGGGGCGCTGGTTCTTGGGGTCCCACTGGCCGAAGTCGTCGCGGAAGGAGAAGATCCGCTCCTTGGCCCGCGCCTTGTCCTCGTCGCGCCGCGCGCCACCGAACACCGCGGTGTACCGGCCCTGCTCGAGGGCGTCGAGGAGGACGGGGGTCTGGATGCGGTTGCGCGTGCCGTCGGGGGGTGCGACCACGGTGCCGGCGTCGATGGCGTCCTGGACCGAGGCGACGACGAGGTTGACGCCGAGCTCGCGGACCCGCCGGTCGCGGTACTCGAGCACCTCGGGGAAGTTGTGGCCGGTGTCGACGTGGAGCACCGGGAAGGGGATGCGGGCCGGACGGAAGGCCCGCTCGGCGAGCTTCAGCATGACGATGGAGTCCTTGCCGCCGGAGAAGAGCAGCACGGGGCGCTCGAACTCGGCGACGACCTCGCGGATGATGAAGATGGCCTCGGCCTCGAGGGCCTGGAGGTGGCTCAGCTGGTACTGGTGCGGACCGGTCATGCGCTCCGTCCCCCCTCGATCGTGCGGATGGCCCCGAGGACCGTCTCGGCCACCTCGCGGCGGGCGACGACGACGTCGGGCAGTCGCGGGTCGGCGGCGTTGTAGGTGAGCGCCGATCCGTCCGTGCGGCTCGTGTGCAGGCCGGCGGAGGCCGCCACCGCGACGGGCGCGGCGGAGTCCCACTCGTACTGGCCGCCGGCGTGGACGTAGGCGTCGACGGTGCCGTCGAGGACCGCCGTGGCCTTGATGCCGGCGGACCCCATCGGGACCAGCTCGGCGTCGAGGTGCTCGGCGAGCGCCGTGACGAACTCCGGTGGGCGGGAACGGCTCACCGCCAGCCGGAGCGGGCCGGGGGCACGGTCGGGAACCACGGGCGGGGCGTCGGTGGCGACGACGTCACCACGCGCCGGGCGGGCCACCGCGCCGGCCGCGAGCGCGCCGTCGACCCAGAGGGCCACGTGCACCGCCCAGTCGTCGCGCGGGACCTCGCCGTACTCGCGCGTGCCGTCGAGGGGGTCCACGATCCACACCCGCGAGCTGTCGAGCCGGACGTGGTCGTCCTCGCTCTCCTCGCTGAGCACGGCGTCGGCGGGGCGCTCGGCGCGCAGCCGGGCGAGCAGCAGCTCGTTGGACCGGCGGTCACCCTCGGCGCGCAGCCCGGCGGCATCGCCGGTGAAGGAGCCCCGCAGGTCGAGCAGCAGCCGGCCCGCCTCGACGGCCAGGTCCCTGGCGAGCGCGTGGTCGGCGTCGAGCACCGACCCCGCCCCGGTGGTGGTCGTCATCAGTAGGCCCCCCGGCCTCGGAACACGGCGTTGGCGGTGCGGAACAGGATCTGCGCGTCGAGTGCGAGCGACCAGTTGTCGACGTACCAGAGGTCGAGGCGCACGGAGTCCAGCCAGGAGAGGTCGCTGCGGCCGGAGACCTGCCAGAGGCCGGTCATGCCGGGGCGCACCCGGAGGCGGCGCACGGCGTCGCTCTCGTAGCGGTCGACCTCGGCGGCCAGCGGCGGGCGCGGGCCGACGAGGGACATCTCGCCGCGCACGACGTTGAGCAGCTGCGGCAGCTCGTCGAGGGAGAACCGACGCAGCACCTCGCCGACCCGCGTGATGCGGGGGTCGCGGCGCATTTTGAAGAGGACGTCGTTGCCCTCGCTGTGCAGCTCGAGCTCGGCCAGCCGGGCCTCGGCGTCGACGACCATGGTGCGGAACTTGTACATCGAGAACACGCGGCCGCCCTCGCCGACGCGGTCCTGGCGGAAGAGCACCGGCCCGGCGCTGTCGCGCTTGATGAGCAGCGCGATGGCGAGCAGGACGGGGCTGATGGCGACGAGCCCGGCGAACCCGATGAGGCGGTCGCAGAGGAGCTTGAGCGCGTAGCGCCAGCCGCTCTGCACGGGGCGCTCGACGTGCAGCATCGGCAGGCCGGCGGCGCGGCGCATCGTCAGCCGCGGCCCGGCCACCTCGACGACGCCGGGCGCCACGAGCAGGTCGACGTCGCGCTGCTCGAGCGCCCAGCCGAGCCGGCGCAGCGTGTGACCGGCCATCGTGGGGCTGCTGGCGACGGCGACCGCCGCGATGTCCATCCGGTCCACGACGCCGAGGGTGTCGGCCTCGGTGCCGAGGACGAGGAAGCCGCGGGTGTTCTCGGTGGCGAGCACCGGGTCGTGGAGGTCGCTGACGCAGATGGCGGTGACCTTCATGCCCGTGGTGGCGGGGTCGCCCTCGATGCGGTGCGCGACGTCGAGCGCGGTGCGCGCGTCGCCGACGACGAGGGTCGGGCGCAGGTGCAGCCCGGCGTTGCGCTGGTGCACGAGGCGGCGGCGCACCGCGTACCGACCGAGGAGCGTCGCCCCCGCCGTGGCCGGCACCATGAGGAGCAGCACGCCGCGGGAGAACTCGAGCTGGAAGGCGAAGGAGGTCACCCCGACCAGCGCCACGAGCCCCAGCGCCGAGCGGGTGACCGCGCGGTACTCCTCGGTGCCGGCCCCGACGTACCGGGTGGCGTAGGCGCCGTTGCGGGCGAGCAGCCCGATCCAGGCGACCGCGGCGACGAGGAGGGTGAGGCGGACCGAGTCGCTGGAGCCCCAGAGGCCGACGCGGTCACCGAGGAGGGCGTTGCGCCCCGCGATCCCGACGAGCGCCCCGAAGAGGGCGGCCCCGGCGTCGACGAGGACGACGGAGCGGCGGTGCGTGCGCTCCCACGTGGTGAGCCCGGTCTTGACCCGGGCGTGGCCGTAGCTGGCCAGATCGATGTGTGCCGCGCCTCGTGGGGAGACCCACGGGCGCGCGCCAGTACCTTGAGCAATGCTCATCGAACCGTCGACCCCTGCAATCAACGTTGGTGTTCGAAGAGAGACGATGACGTCGGACCCCTGCACTCCGGCCGGCATCTCCGCCGTTCTTCACGTCGCCCCGGGCCCTGCACCCGGTTCGGCGTCTGAGCGGAGTCTAGGCACATCGGCCCCACCCGGGTAGTGCTTTCGGAGAAACTCGTCAGGAAACGGTCCAGAAGACGTTCACGCCGTGTTAAGCGCCGTGTTCCCGCCGGTCACCGGACCGTCGGTCAGCGCGGGGCGTGCACGCGCTGCTGGGCATCGAGCAGCCCGAGCGTCACGAGCTGCTCGACCGCGTCCGCCGCCTCGTCGAGGAGGAACGGCAGCTCCTTGCGCTCGGTCGGCGAGAAGTCGCGCAGCACGAAGTCGGCGGGGTCCATCCGGCCCGGCGGGCGCCCGATGCCGACCCGCACCCGGTGGTAGTCCTTGGTCCCCAGCGACGAGGAGATGGAGCGCAGCCCGTTGTGGCCGCCCTCTCCCCCACCGCGCTTGAGCCGGACCGTGCCGGCGTCGAGGTCGAGCTCGTCGTGGACGACGACGAGGCGCTCGGCCGGGACCGAGAAGAAGGAGAGCAGCGCCTTGGTCGGCCCGCCGGACTCGTTCATGTAGCAGGAGGGGACGCCGACCACGGCGGCGGGCCCGGGGACCCCACCCGGGCCGGTGCCGATGCGCACCTGCGCCGCGTGCGCGCGCGCCTTGTGGGTGCGCAGCGTGGTGCCCGAGCGGCGGGCGAGCTCGTCGACCACCATCGCGCCGACGTTGTGCCGGTTGCCCGCGTACTGCGGCCCGGGGTTGCCGAGGCCGACGACGAGCCAGGGTCCGGAGTCGCTCACGGCGTCGATCATGCCACCCGGCGCGGGTCCGCCCGCACCGGCCCGGCCGTCGCCGCCGGGCTCGCCCGGGGACGGCGACGGGGCCCGGTCCGTGCGGACCGGGCCCCGTCGGGGAGTGCGTGGGAGGAGGGGGTCAGCCCTCGTCGGAGGACTTCTCCTGCTCGCCCTCGGCAGCGGCCTCGCCCTCGGCGGACTCGGCGGCCTCGGCGGCCTCCTCGTCGGACTCCTCGCGCTCGATGCCGGCCTCGGCCTCGGCCTCCTCGAGCTCGGCCTCGAGCTCCTCGGCCGTGATCTGCTGGGTGATGTTGACGACCAGCGCCTCGGGGTCGGTGACCAGGGTGGCGCCCTTCGGCAGCTCCAGCTCGGAGGCGAGGACCTGCGTGCCGACCTCGGCGCCCTCGATCGAGTGGGTGAGGTTCTCGGGGATGTTGGTCGCCTCGACCTCGAGCTCGACGGTGCCCATGACGGTGGTGACCACGGTCTCGGGGGCGGCCTCGCCCTCGAGGTGGACGGCGACCTCGACGGTGACCTTCTCGCCCTTGCGGACGACGACGAGGTCGACGTGCTCGATGACCGGCTTGATCGGGTCGCGCTGCACGTCCTTGGCCAGGGCCAGGTGCTCCTTGCCGTCGATGACGAGGGTCAGCAGGGCGTTGGTGTGCTTGAGGGCGAGCATCGACTCGTGGCCCGGGAGGGTGATGTGGACCGGGTCGGTGCCGTGGCCGTACATGACGGCGGGGATCTTGTGGTCGCGGCGGATCTTGCGGGCCGCGCCCTTGCCGAACTGGGTGCGCAGCTCGGCGGCGAGCTTGGTGTTGTCGGACATGTGGATGGCTCCTGGGGGTGGGTCGTGGAACGGTCTGTGCGTCCTCGACGCGGGGCGTGGCACCGAACCGGCGCGCGAACGGCCCGCGGACCCGGTGGGTCTGCGTACCGCCAGCGTCGATCACGGATGGTCGCGGGCCCTGCGGCCCGGCCGGACTCCAGCGTCCGGTGCGACGTCCCTCGCCGAGGCAACCCGGAGAGTCTAGGCGACGGGGGACGGAAGGTCGAAATCGGCGCCGTCGTGCTCGCTCTCCTCCGCCTGCGCCCGCTCGCCGAGCCGCACGGCGGCCACTCCCGCGAGGATGACGACACCGCCGACGAGCTGCCAGGGACCGGGGAGCTCGCCCAGCACGAGCCAGGCGAACAGCACCGCGAAGAGCACCTCGGTGAGCCCGACGAAGGAGGCCAGGGTCGAGCCCAGGTGGCGGGCGCCGAGGACCCCGAGGACGTAGGCGACCGCGGCCGCGACGACGACGAGCTCGGCCAGGGCCAGCCAGGCCGGGGCGTCGAGGCCGGCGACGTCGACGACGGAGGCGCCGGCCCGCATCGGGAGGACGCCCAGGAGCCCGAGGGCCGCGAGGACGACGGCCCCGGCCCCCAGCCCGAGCCCGGCGAAGGTGAACGGCGGCAGCGTGGTCTCGCGGGCGGCGAGGACGTAGTGCCCGGCGAGGCCGGTGGCGGCGAGGAGGCCCCACGCGACCCCGACGAGGTCGGGGGTGCGCTGGCCGGTGACGTCGAGGACGAGCGCCAGCCCGACGAGGGCGAGCACGATCCCGAGGCCCGTGAGCCGGTGGGGGCGGCGGCGGGTCAGGGCCCAGACGCAGAGCACGACGAGGACGATGCCGAGGTACTCGATGAGCAGGGCGACCCCGACGGCGAGGCGCTCGACGGCCTGGAAGTAGCCGAGCTGGGCCGCGGCGACGGCGAGGCAGCCGTAGCCGACGACGAGCGGCAGCTCGCGGACGACGTCCTGCAGCCGGTGCCGGACCTGCCACAGCCCGACCGGGAGCAGCAGCAGCGCGGCGCCGGCGATGCGGAGCAGCACGACGGCGCCCGGCGACCACCCGGCCTCGATGAGGGCCTTGGCGAACGGCCCCGAGGTGCCGAACGCCGCGCTCGAGAGGACGAGGGCGAGCAGGCCCACCCCCATCCGCCGGCGCATCGCCTCGACCACGTCGTCCTCCTGGGGTCCCGGCCCTCGTGTAAGGACCGACGTATAGTGACGGTCATGACGCTAGGGCCTTCACCTGTCAGGAGTCAAGATGGTTTTCACTGCTGACACGGACGTCACGCTCGCGCACGCCGCGGCGCTGGCCAACACCGGTCCGGGCCTCGGCGCCGAGGACCGCGAGGAGCTCCCCGACCTCGCCGCGCTGCGGGCCTGGTTCGACCGCTGGGAGTGGACGGGCCGGCGGCCGTCGTCGGCGGCCGAGCTCGAGGCCGTCCACGAGCTGCGTCCCCGGCTGCGCCGGCTGTGGTCCCTGCGCGACGAGGCCCTGGTGGCGGAGGCCAACGCCCTGCTCGCCGAGGGCGGCGCGCTCCCCCGGCTCGTGCGGCACGGCGCGCTCGGCTGGCACGTGCACGCCACGTCCGACGACGCCCCGCTCGAGCAGCGGGTCCGCGTCGAGGTGGGGATGGCGCTCGTCGACGTCATCCGCGCCGACGAGGTCGACCGGCTGCGGGTGTGCGCCGGCGAGGACTGCGAGGACCTGGTGATCGACCTGTCCCGCAACCGGTCCCGCAAGTTCTGCGACGGCACCTGCGGCACGCGCGCGAACGTCGCGGCCTACCGCGCCCGCAAGGCCGCCGAGGCCTGAGCGCCGGGGGTCAGGCGCGGCCGCCGACTCATGGGGCCGGGCACCCCCGTCCATGAATCGACACATTCGACGATTCGTGGACGTGTGGCCGGGCACCCCCGTCCATGAATCGACACATTCGACGATTCGTGGACGGCTCCGGGCTGGAGCGGCCGGGGTCAGGCGCGGCCGCCGAAGAGGCTCGTCACCGAGCCGTCCTCGAAGACCTCCTTGACGGCCGCGCTGATGAGCGGCGCGATCGAAAGCGTCGTCAGGCCCTCGAACTCCTTCTCCGGCGGGATCGGGAGGGTGTTGGTCACGATGACCTCGCGGGCCGAGCACGCCTGCAGCCGCTCGACGGCCGGCTCGGAGAGGATCGCGTGCGTCGCGGCGATGACGACGTCCTTGGCGCCGTCGGCCATCAGCGCGTCGGCGGCCTTGGTGATGGTGCCGCCGGTGTCGATCATGTCGTCGACGAGCACGCAGACGCGGCCGCGCACGTCGCCGACGACGCGGTTGGCGACCATCTCGTTCGGCCGGTTGATGTCGCGGGTCTTGTGGATGAAGGCCAGCGGGGCGCCGCCGAGCCGCTTGGACCACTGCTCGGCGACCTTGATGCGACCGGCGTCCGGCGAGACGACGGCGAGGTGCTCGTCGCCGTACTTGCGGGCGACGTACTCGGAGAGCACCGGGATGGCCATGAGGTGGTCGACCGGCCCGTCGAAGAAGCCCTGGATCTGGTCGGTGTGCAGGTCGACGCAGATCAGCCGGTCGGCGCCGGCCGTCCTGAACATGTCGGCGACGAGGCGGGCCGAGATCGGCTCGCGGCCACGGTGCTTCTTGTCCTGGCGCGCGTACCCGTAGAACGGCATGACCACGGTGATCCGCTTGGTGCTGGCCCGCTTGAGCGCGTCCACCATGAGCAGGTGCTCCATGATGTTCTCGTTGATCGGGCTCGTGTGGCTCTGGATGACGAAGGCGTCCGAGCCGCGCACCGACTCCTCGAAGCGCACGTAGATCTCGCCGTTGGCGAAGTCGTAGGCGCTGGTCGGCACGAGCTCGGTGCCCAGCTGGGCCGCGACCTCCTGCGCGAGACCGGGGTTGGCCCGACCGGAGAAGACCATCAGCTGCTTCTTGGGCCGCTTCCGGATGTTGGCCGAGGGCGGTCGGGTGTCCTTGCTCACGGGGTGGGGTCCTCCGGGGTCGGGTCGGTGTCCGGGCTCTGCTGTGCGGCGCGGGCGCGCGCGGCGGCCTCCGCGGTGCGCGTCCCCGCCCGGGCGCGCTCGACCCAGCGGTCGACGTTGCGCTGGCGCCCCCGCGCCACCGCGATCTGGCCGGGCTCGACGTCCTGGGTCAGGGCGCTGCCGGCCGCCACGTAGGCGCCGTCGGCGACGTGGACCGGGCTGACCACGACCGTGTGCGACCCGACGAAGCTGTGCGCCCCGACCGTGGAGTGGTGCTTCGCGACGCCGTCGTAGTTGGCGAAGATCGTGCCCGCCCCGATGTTCGCGCCCTCGCCGATGGTGACGTCGCCGGCGTAGGTGAGGTGCGGGACCTTGGCGCCCTCGCCGATGTCGGCGTTCTTGGTCTCGACGAAGCCGCCGATCTTGCCCCGAGTGCCGAGCCGGGTCCCCGGCCGCAGGTACGAGTACGGCCCGACCGTGGCGCCGTCGCCGATCACCGCGAGGTTCGCCACCGCGCGGGTCACCTCGGCGCCGTCGCCGACCTCGGTGTCGGTGAGCGTGACCTCCGGGCCGATGCTCGCGCCCTCCCCGATGCTCGTCGCCCCGAGCAGCTGGGTGCCGGGCAGCACGGTGGTGTCGCGGCCGATGGTGACGTCGACGTCGACCCACGTCGTGGCGGGGTCGACGATGGTCACGCCCGCACGCATGTGCTGCTCGCAGACGCGGCGGTTGAGCTCCTTGCCGAGCGCCGCCAGCTGCACGCGGTCGTTGACGCCCTCGGTCTGCCACGGGTCGTCGATGACGTGCGCGCCCACCGCCCGGCCGTCCTCGCGGGCGATCTGCACGACGTCGGTGAGGTACTTCTCTCCCTGCGCGTTGTCGGTGCCGACCCGCGCCAGCGCCTCGCGCAGCAGCGCGGCGTCGAAGGCGTAGATGCCCGAGTTGATCTCGGTGAGCGCGCGCTCGTCCTCGCTGGCGTCCTTCTGCTCGACGATGCGCGCGACGTGGCCGTCGGCGTCCCGGACGATCCGGCCGTACCCGGTGGGGTCGGGCAGGTGCGCGGTGACGACCGAGACGGCGCTGCCGGACGCGGTGTGCGCCTCGGTGAGCGCGACGAGGGTCTCGCCGCTGAGGAGCGGCACGTCGCCGTAGGTGACGAGGACGGTGCCGGCGAGGTCCGCGGGGAGGACGTCGAGGCCGCACTCGACGGCGCGCCCGGTGCCCTTGACCTCGTCCTGGTCGGCGATGACGAGCCCGGCGTCGAAGGAGGTGCAGAACTCGACGACCCGGTCGCGCTCGTGGCGCACGACGACCGAGACGTGCTCGGCCTGCGTGGCGCGCGCGGCGCGGACCGCGTGGCCGAGGAGGGTCGTCCCGCCGATGCGGTGGAGGACCTTGGGGGTCGAGGACTTCATCCGCGTCCCCTCGCCTGCGGCGAGGACGATGACGGCGGCCGGTCGGGTCGCGTTCACGCGCTGTGCTCCAGGTGAGGTCGGTGCCACGGGCCGGGCGCCATGCTACCGCCGCGGCGCGGGTCCCCCGGCCGCCAGGGTGGGCACCCCGGCGGAGGCGGCGGCGAGGACGGGCAGGCGGCGCAGGGCGAGGGTGAGCAGCCCACCGGCGAGGAGCAGGGATGCCGCGAGCACCGTGACCCCGGGCCACCCGTCGGAGGCCCACAGGTGGGCGGCGAGGGCGCCGAACCCCGAGGCGCCGAGGTAGTAGGAGAACAGGTAGAAGGAGGCCGCCTGCCCGGCGGCGACCCGGCCCGCGTGCGCCCGCGCGGGCACCCATCCGCTCGCGAGCCCGTGCACGACGAAGAAGCCGGCGGTGAGCACGGCGACGCCGGTGACGACCACGGCGAGCCGGTCGGAGAGGGTCAGCGCCAAGCCGGCGAGGGCGAGGAGCACCCCGACCGGGGCCACCGCCCGCCGGCCCCACCTGTCGGCGAGCCGGCCGGCGAGCGCTGACCCGACGGTGCCGGCCGGGTAGACGAGGAAGAGCAGGCTGGCCGCGCCCAGGCCCAGGTGGAACGGGGCTCCCTCGACGCGGAAGCCCATCGTGTTGAAGACGGCCGTGAAGGCACCGACCGCGCACGCGCCGACGGCGTAGAGCGCGAGGAGCGCGGGGTCGGAGACGGCGAGCCGGGCCCGACGCAGGGCGGCCCGGGCGCCGGCACCGGCCGGGACGAACCCCCGCGACGGTGGCAGCAGCAGGCGGACGACGACGGCACAGCCCAGGCCCAGCGCGGCGGCGCCCGCCAGCGCCCACCGCCACCCGGCCACCTCCGCGACGGGACCGGTGACGAGCCGCCCGGCCATCCCGCCGACGGCGGTGCCCCCGATGTAGAGCCCGGCGGCGCGGGCCTGCGTGGAGGGGTGCAGCTCCTCGCGCAGGTAGGCGGTGGCGACGGCCGGCAGCCCGGCGAGGGCCACCCCTTGGAGGGCCCGCAGCCCGACGAGCGCCGGCCACGTGGGCGCCAGTGCGCAGGCCGCCGCGACGAGCGTCGACGCCGCGAGCGAGAGGTGGACGATGCGGGTCCGGCCGACGCGGTCCGAGACCGGCCCCACCACGAGCAGGGCCAGGGCCAGCCCCGCCGTCGTCGCGGACAGCGACCAGGTGCTCGCGGCGCGCGAGACCCCGAAGTCGTCGGCGAGCAGCGGGAAGAGCGCCTGGGTGGAGTAGAGCAGGACGAAGGTGGCGATGCCGGCGGCGAAGAGCGCCAGGACGACGCGTCGGTGCTCGGGGCTGCCGGCCTCGTGTCCGGCGTGGGTGGCCGGCGGAGCGGTCGCCGGCGCCTCCGGCGCTTCGGTGGTCATCCGTCCACGGTGCGGGCGCAGGGGCGATACGTCCAATGTCGTCCATGTCGTCTGTCGATGCGTGATCCGTATGATGTCGGGATGGACCTGCGCGACCTCGAGTGGCTCGTGGCCCTCGACGGCCTCGGCCACGTCACCGACACCGCGGCCGCCCTCGGCACGAGCCAGCCCACGCTCTCGCGCACCGTCGCCCGCGTCGAGACCGAGCTCGGGACACGGGTGTTCGAGCGTCTCCCCCACGGCGTCGTGACGACGCCCGACGGCAGGCTCGTCGTCGAGGCGGCCCGCGAGGTGACGGAGCGGTGGCGGCGGCTCCGCGCGGAGGTCGACGGCCGGCTCGACCCCGAGGGTGGGGTCGTCCGCCTCGCCTTCCTCGACTCGATGGCGACCTCGCTCGTCCCGCGCCTGCTGCGCGCCTTCCACGAGGAGGCGCCGCGGGTGCGCGTCGTGCTGCGTCAGGAGCCCAACCACGAGATCCTCGCGGACCTGCGCTCGGGCACCTCCGAGCTGGCCGTCACCTCCCCGCGTCCCGACGGACCGTTCGCCTGGCTGCCGCTCCAGGAGGAGCGCCTGGTCGTGGTCGTGCCACCGTCGCACCGGTGGGCCCGCCGCCGGCGGCTGCGCGTGGCCGACCTGGCCGGCGAGGGCCTGGTGACGACACCCGTCGGCTTCGGCTTCCGGACGATCGTCGACTCGCTGCTCGCCGAGGCCGGCGTCACCGCGGACGTGGCCTTCGAGAGCGCCGACCTCGCGACCATCGAGGGACTCGTCGCGGCCGGGCTCGGCATCGCGCTCGTGCCGGAGCAGTTCGCCGGCGCCAGCGGCAGCGTGGGCATCGCCCTGGACGCCCCACGCGCCCGACGGACCATCGGCCTCACGTGGCGCGCCGACCACGAGCTCGCGCCCCCGGCCGCCCGCCTGCTCGCGTTCGTCCGGGACCGGCGCCGCGGCGGCGGGCTCTGAGCGCGGTCAGTCCCGGACGGTGCCGAGGCCTGGGCGCCCGGCGCTCCCGGCGGCCCGGACCGCGGCCCACCCCGCCTTCTCGAGGGCCGTCTCCGGCTCGCCCGAGATGCGAGGCGGCATGACGACGACCGGGCAGGGCGCCGCGTAGACCAGCCGGTGCGCGAACAGCGGCGCGGAGGCCATCGATCGTGGGGCGTCGACGACCAGCAGGTCGGCGTCGCGGGCGGCGTCCAGGAGGGCGCGGCGCCGGTCGCCGCGCACGACGCGCAGCTCGACCCCGTGGTCGTCGCCGAGGACCCCCGAGACGTCGGCGACGAGCCGGCTCGTCGCCTCGGCCTCGGTGGCGGCGCTCGACGGCACGCGGGTCGCGGTGGTGCCCGACGGCGTCGCCTGCGGCCCGGTGGTGCGCCAGGCCCGGACCGCGACGACCCGGCCTCCGCGCAGGGTCGCCTGCTCGTGCGCCCAGCGCAGCGCCGTGGGCGAGGCCGAGCCGGGGCTCACGCCGACGACGATGGTGTAGACGTGCTCGGTCATCGCGAACCTGCCTCTCTCACACCGGGAGCTTGACGGTCTCGTTGCCCTGCTCGTCGTAGCTGGTGAGCGGCGGCGCGATCTCCTCGAGGGACTTGTTCTCGGCGTCGACACCCCACACCCACGCGACGGCGGCCCCGACGAGCATGATCGCGGTCGCGATGAGGTATCCGTAGAACATCGGCGTGCGGTCCTTGCCGTCGCCGATCAGCCAGCCGTAGAAGACCGGGCCGATGGCGCCGAACACCTGGGCGATGGCGAAGAAGTAGGAGATGGCCTGCCCGCGCACCTCGAGCGGGAAGATCTCGGAGACGGTGAGGTAGCCCGCCGACGCGCCGGCCGAGGCGAAGAAGAACGCGACGCACCAGAACACCGTGTGGATGCCCGCCGAGATCGCGTCCTGCTGGAAGAGCCACGCCGAGATCGCCAGCACGACACCGGCGAAGGCGTAGCAGCCGGTGATCATCCGGCGTCGCCCGACCGTGTCGAAGAGCGGCCCGAGCAGCAACGGCCCGAGCAGGTTGCCGATGGCGAACGGGAAGAAGTAGAGCGCGGCCTGCGACGGCGTCTTGTCGTAGAAGTTCTGCAGGACGAGGGCGTAGGTGAAGAAGATCGCGTTGTAGAGGAAGCTCTGCGTGATCATCAGGGTCGCCCCGAGCACGGTGCGCGTCGGGTACATCGAGAAGAACACGTACCGCAGCTGCTTGGGCGTCAGCCCCTCGCGCGGCTTGATCCACATCGCGTCGTCGTCGTGGTGCTCGGGCAGCTCCTTGCCGGCCGCGCGCACCTCGTCCTCGAGGGCGGAGACGACCTTCTCGGCCTCCTCCCCCTTGCCGTGGGTGACCATCCAGCGCGGGCTCTCGGGGATGTGCCGGCGCAGGTAGATGATGCCGAGGCCGAGGATCGGGCCGATGAAGAACGCGATGCGCCAGCCGAGGTTCTGGTCGAAACGCTCGGTGTCGAGCAGGATCGTCGAGGCGAAGGCGCCGATGGCCGCGCCCGCCCAGTACGTGCCGTTGATCGCGAGGTCCACGCGGCCGCGGAAGCGCCCGGGGATCAGCTCGTCGACGGCCGAGTTCACCGCGGAGTACTCGCCGCCGATGCCCATGCCGGAGATGAACCGGAAGAGCAGGAACATCCACATGTTCGGGGCGAGGCCGGCGGCCGCGGCGGCGACGAGGTAGAGCGCCAGGGTGAGGGTGAAGAGCTTCTTGCGCCCGAGGGTGTCGGTGAGCCGGCCGAAGAGGACGGCGCCGAACACCTGCCCGACGAGGTAGACCGTGCCGGCCAGCCCGACGTCCGCTGCGCTCATGTCGAGGGACTTCTCGAAGCCGCCCGCCGCGACGATCTGCGCCTCGAGCCCGTCGAGGATCCACGCGGTCCCCAGGCCGAAGATCACCAGCCAGTGGAACTTCACCCACGGCATGTCGTGCATGCGGGCCGGGATGAGGCTCCTGACCGGCTTGTCCTGCGTCGTCTCCGCCGTCGTCACGGCACGTCCCTTCTCGCGGTCCTCCCCCCGGGGACCCGGGCGGTGGTCCCCCTCGCGCGTCCGCGCCGCCACCGGCGGCGGGCCGTCGTGGGGCGGGCCACCTGCGAACGTAGACCCGCCCCTGCACCGACGGAGGTTCCGGTGCAGGGGCGTTCACACAGGCGCCGCCGCCCCCCTCAGCAGGGATTCAGCAAGGGGCGGCGGCAGCGTGGGGGCAGGGTCAGGAACGCCTGCGCACCGGGACGGACTCGCCGGCGGCGGGCGGACGCCGCGGCGACGGGTGCGTCTTGGCCCGGACGTCGGCGAGGATGCCGACGACGAAGACGCCGAAGGCGGCCCAGCGCGCCCAGATCGGGAGGTACGGTGCCATCGACCCGAGACAGAGGACGAGGGCGAACATCACCACCGCGAGGTAGACGAAGGACCAGAAGGTCCATCGCAGCGTCTGCGTCATCATCTCGAGGTTCATGGCCCCTGCTCCCCGCGGTGTGTGGCGTGTACCACCATCCTGCCGACTCGGCAGCCCGCAGGGGAAGATCCCGACCGAACGTTTGACCGGCGGATCGGCCGAACGGTCGATGCCGGGCCGGCTCGCGTGCACCACCAGCACCACGGGCCCCACCAGCCCCTCGCGCCCCAGCGCTGGTGCCCCCCGAGTGACGACAACCGACGAATGTGTCAGTTGGTGGACGGCTGCTCCACTGCCCGGCGGCAAGTCGTGCTCCACGCCGCGCCCGGGCCGCGCTCCCCGGGTAGGCGCCGCGTCCGCGCGATCGCGGCGCGGCTCCCCGGGTAGGCGCCGCGTCCGCGCGGCACCTCGTTCCTCGGTGCCGCGCTGCCGCTCCCTGGTTCCACCCGGGGAGCGTCGCTGCGGTCGCGCTCCGCGCGATCGCAGCGCGGCTCCCCGGGTAGGAATCGAACCTACGTCGCTTGTCCTGATTCAAAGTCAGGCGGGCCCTACCAGCAGACCAACCGGGGACCGCCGCCCTCACGAGCGGCTCCGACGAGGGTAGTGGAGCGCCGGCCACCCCCGCGCACGGCACAATGTCACGGTGAGTGACGACTCGGGGGCCAAGAAGGGACGGACCTCGCGGTCCCGGATGACGGGGCGCGAGCGCCGCGAGCAGCTGGTCGGCATCGGCCGCAAGCACTTCGCGGACCGCGGCTTCGAGGGCGCCACCATCGAGGAGATCGCCGCCTCGGCCGGTGTCTCCAAGCCGGTCGTCTACGAGCACTTCGGCGGCAAGGAGGGGCTCTACGCCGTCGTCGTCGACCGCGAGATCCAGGCCCTGCTCAGCGGCGTGACCTCCGCCCTCGACGCCGGGACCTCCTCGCGCCAGATCGTCGAGCGCGCCGCCCTGGCCCTGCTCGACTACGTCGAGAACAACGCCGACGGCTTCCGGATCCTGGTGCGGGACAGCCCGGCCGGTCAGGCCACCGGCTCGTTCGCGAGCCTCATGAGCGACATCGCGAGCCAGGTCGAGCACATCCTCGCCGCCCAGTTCAAGGAGCACCGCCTCGACCCCAAGGCCGCGCCGATGTACGCGCAGATGCTCGTCGGGATGATCGCGCTCGTCGGCCAGTGGTGGCTCGACAACCGCAAGTTCAAGAAGCACGAGGTGGCGGCGCACGTCGTCAACCTCGCCTGGAACGGGCTCACCGGGCTCGAGCCGAAGCCGACCCTCACGTCGCGCGAGGACTGACCCCGGGCGCGACGCCGTGGCGCCGGCGCTCAGGAGTCCTTGTGCGCCACCGCGAACACCCGGCGGAACGGGAACAGGACGCCGGCCGAGGTGCGCGGGTAGGCCTCGAGCAGCGCCGCGCCGTAGGGCTCGAGGAAGGCCGCCCGCTCCTCGTCGTCGTCGAGCAGGTCGAGCACCGGGCGCAGCCCCGTGGCGGTCACCCAGGTGAGGACCGGGTTCTCGTCCTCGGCCTCCGGGTCGAGGACGTGGACGTAGGTGGTCTCCCACGCGTCGACCGAGCACCCGAGGCGGGTCAGCAGGCGCAGGTAGGTGGCGGGCTCCCCGACGGACGGGACGTCGAGGGCCGCGGTGAGCTCGCCGCCGCGCGGGTGCTCCTCGGCGGTCTCGCGCATCAGGCGGTGGCTCGGGGCGTCGAAGTTGCCGGGCACCTGGAGCGCGAACCATCCCCCGGGCGCGAGGGCGTCGACCCAGGCGTCGACGAGGTCGAGGTGGCCCGGGACCCACTGGAGGGTGGAGTTCGTGACGACGACGTCGGGCGCCCCGCCGAGCGACGCGGGGTCCCACGCGCGCAGGTCGGACTGGACCCACTCGGCGCGCCCGGCCGTGTCGAGGTCGGTGGCGGCCTCGATCATCGACTCGGCCGAGTCGACGCCGACGACGCGCGCCTCCGGCCACAGGGCGGCGAGCGAGAGCGTGGCCGGACCGTGGCCGCAGCCGAGGTCGACGACGAGCCCCGGGGCATCGGCACCCACCTGCGCCACGAGGTCGGCCAGCGGCCGGGCGCGCTGCGCGGCGAAGCGGCCGTACGCCGCAGGGTCCCAGCTGGGGCTGCTCCTCATGCGTCCTCCTCGACGAGACGTGCTGCCGCCACCGTGCCGCGTGATGTATCTCGATGTCAAGAAACTTGACGGGGAGTAGCATCGCCGCATGCCCGCTGACGACGTCGACCGTATCGTCTCGGCGTGGCGCCGGGAGCGTCCCGACCTCGACGTCACCCCCCTCGAGGTGCTCTCGCGCATCTCCCGCCTGGCCCGTCGGCTCGACCTCGCCCGCGGTCGCGCCTTCGCCGGCACCGGCCTGGACTCGTGGGAGTTCGACGTGCTCTCGGCCCTGCGCCGCACCGGCGACCCCCACGAGCTGAGCCCCGGCCAGCTGGTCAGCGAGACGCTCGTGACGAGCGGGACGATGACCAACCGGGTCGACCGGCTCGCGGCGCGCGGCTTCGTCGAGCGCCACCCCGACCCCGCCGACCGGCGCGGCGTGCTCGTCCGGCTGACCCGCGACGGGATGGCCGTCGTCGACTCCGCGCTCGCCGAGCTGCTGGCCCACGAGCGCGACCTGCTCTCCGAGCTCGAGCCGGCCGAGCGCGAGCTGCTCGCCGACCTGCTGCGCCGGCTCCTGCGGCCCTTCGAGTCCGGCACCGGCTGACCCGGCCCCCCTCAGCCGGAGAGGGCCGCCCGCACCCACGCCAGCACGCGTCCGCCCTCGGACGAGACGGTGGCGTCGTTGCCGACCCCGTCGGTCACGACGTCCCAGCCGTGCCGGTCGCCCTCGAGGCGCCACCGGTCCGCGACCCGTGCCGGTGACGCCGCCACCGCGTCGTCGAGGACGCCCCCGTCGATGCCCGTGTCGCCGTCCGAGGAGACGACGAGCAGCGGCACGGTGGTGGCCCGCCCCGCCTCGACGGCGTCCGGCACCCCCTGCCAGCGGTCCGGCCCGGAGAGGTCGACGACCGCGTCCGCGCCGGCCGCCTGACCCACCCCGAGGGCGCGGGCCCCGCCCATCGACGCCCCGACCACCGCCACCGCGGATGCCCCGCGCGCCCGGGCGGCGTCGACCGCCGCCGCGACCTGACCGCGGGTGTCGCCGGTGAGCGCAGGGGTGCACCGGGAGGCGCCGTGGACGCAGTCGTCGACGGCCAGCGCCAGCACCCCGCGCTCGCCGAGCCAGCGCGCGTAGGGCACCCATCCGCACAGCCCGCCGGCGCCGGTCTGGTGCAGCAGCACCACGGCCACCGTGCCCGCCCCGTACGCCACCGAGGTGAGCGCCGACCCGTCCGCGGCCTCCAGGGGCTCGAGGTCGCCCGGCCCGTCGACGAAGCAGCGCTCGGCGACCGTCGCCGGGGCCGCGGTGGGCAGCGGCGTGACGGTGCGCGACGGTCCGCGCGAGGACCCGTCTCCCGGCCCGTTCCCGGCCCCGGGGCCGCCCGCGCACCCCCCGAGGACCGCCATCGCCAGCACTCCCGTCGCCCACCCGCCCCATCGCATATGTCGACTCTGACATATGGCACTAGCCTGCGTCCATGCCCTCGGACCTCGGCCACGCGCTGCTCGGGCTGCTCGCCCGCCGGCCGTCCACCGGCTACGACCTGGCCCGGCGGATGCAGCGCCCCGTCGGCTGGTTCTGGACCGCGGGCCACAGCCAGGTCTACCCGGAGCTGGCCCGCCTGGAGGCCGACGGCCTCGTCGAGCACGAGGTCGTGCCGGGCCGCGGGCCGCGGGCGACCAAGCGCTACCGTCCGACCGCGGTCGGCACCGAGGCGCTGCGGACCTGGGTCGCCGCCGAGCTCGAGCCCCAGCCGGTCCGCGACCTCGAGGTCCTACGGCTGTGGTCGGTGTGGCTCGTGGACGCCGAGGCGGCGACCGACCTCGTGCGCCGGGTGCGCGCCGGCCACGCCGAGCGGCTCGCGGCCTACGAGGCCGACCTCGCGACGCTCGACGGCGTCGCGGCCGCCCACGACCCGGCGGCCCCCGACTTCGCGAGCCGGCTCACGCTCGTCGGCGGGGTGCTGACGCGGCGGGCCGCGCTGGAGTGGTGCGACTGGATGCTCGCCGAGCTCACCGCCGCCGACCGCCCCTGAACCCGCGCCGAGTCAGCCGACGACGTCGGCGGCCTCGAGCCACTCGAGCTCGAGGACCTCGCGCTCGTCGACGACCTCGCGCAGCTCGCGGTTCAGCCCGAGCACCCGCTCGTGGTCGGTGGCGGCCTCGGCCATCGCGGCGTGGAGGCGGTCCTCGCGCTGGGCCAGCCGCGCCAGCTGCTTCTCGACCCGCGCCATCACCTTGCGGGCCTCGCGCGCCGCGGCGGGGTTCGGTCCGGCGGCCGGGGCGGCGGGCGCCGGGGCCTCACCCGTGGCGGGCACCTCGCGGGTCCCGCCGCCGCGCTCGACGAGCTCGTGGCGCAGCCGGAGGTACTCCTCGACCCCACCCGGGAGGTCGCGCAGCACGCCGTCGCCGAGCAGCGCGAGCTGGCGGTCGCAGACCCGCTCGAGCAGGTAGCGGTCGTGCGAGACGACGACGAGGGTGCCGGCCCAGCCGTCGAGCAGGTCCTCGAGCGAGGTGAGCGTCTCGATGTCGAGGTCGTTGGTCGGCTCGTCGAGGAGCAGGACGTTGGGCTCGTCCATCAGCAGGCGGGTCAGCTGGAGCCGGCGCCGCTCGCCACCGGACAGGTCGCCGACGCGGGTCTGCTGGCGCGGCCCGGTGAAGCCCAGGCGCTGCGCGAGCTGCGAGGCCGAGAGCTCCTTGCGCCCGAGCCGCACGACCGAGCGCACGTCCTCGACGGCCTCGATGACCCGCCGGTCGGCCCAGGCGTCGAGCTCGCGGACCTCCTGGGTGAGGACCGCCATCCGCACCGTGATGCCGACCCTCCGCTTCCCCGCGGCCAGCGGCACCTCGCCCACGAGCGCGCGCAGCAACGTCGACTTGCCGGCGCCGTTGACCCCGACCAGCCCCACCCGGTCGCCGGGGCCCAGCCGCCACGTGAAGCGCTCGAGGAGCACACGGTCGCCGACCGAGAGCCGGGCATCGAGCAGGTCGACGACGTCCTTGCCGAGCCGGGTGGAGGCGAAGCGCATCAGCTCGACGTCGTCGCGCGCCGGCGGCTCGTCGGCGATGAGCGCGTTGGCGGCGTCGATGCGGAACTTCGGCTTGCTCGTGCGCGCGGGCGGGCCGCGCCGCAGCCAGGCCAGCTCCTTGCGCAGCAGGTTGTCGCGGCGGTCGGCGATGACGCCGGCCATCCGCTCGCGCTCGGCCTTGGCCAGGACGAAGGCCGCGTACCCGCCCTCGTACTGGTGCACCCGGCCGTCCTCGACCTCCCACGTCTGCGTCGCGACGGCGTCGAGGAACCACCGGTCGTGGGTGATGACGACCAGGCCGGTGTCCGGCCGCGCGTAGGAGCCGGCGAGGTGCTCGGCCAGCCAGGCGACGCCCTCGACGTCGAGGTGGTTCGTCGGCTCGTCGAGGAGCAGCAGGTCGGGTCGGTCGACGAGCAGGGCCGCGAGTGCCACCCGACGCCGCTCCCCGCCCGAGAGCGGCCCGACGGTGGCCTCCATCCCGCCGACGACGGGCGCGTCGAGGCCGCCGAGCAGGCCGACGAGGACGTCGCGCACGCGCGGGTCGGCGGCCCACTCGTGCTCGGCGAGGTCCCCCAGGACGGAGTCGCGCACGGTGGCCGAGGCATCGAGGGTGTCCTCCTGGGACAGCACCCCGATGCGCAGGCCTCCGGTGCGCGCGACCCGGCCGTCGTCCGGGGCGCGGCTGCCGGAGAGCACCCGCAGCAGCGTGGTCTTGCCGCCGCCGTTGCGGCCGACGACGCCGATGCGGTCGCCGCCGTTCACCCCGAGGGAGACGGCGTCGAGCACCTGGGCGGTGCCGAGGGCCAGGGAGGCGCGCTCGACGGAGACGAGGCTGGCCACTAGTCGACCCGGTGGTGGATGACGTGTGCGCCGTGCACCGGCCCGCTGGCCCGCCGGACGTCGCGGACCGACCCGCTCGCGGTGAGCGCGACGGCGAGGTCGATGCCGGCCTCGGTGCCCTCGACGAGGAAGGCCACGGTGGGGCCCGAGCCGGAGACGACGCCGCCGAGCGCGCCGTACTCCATCCCGGAGGAGAGCACCTCGCCGAGGTCGGGGCGCAGGCTGACCGCGGCCTCCTGCAGGTCGTTGACGAGCTGGGGCGCCAGCTCGTGCGGGTCCCCCGTGCGCAGGGCCGCCATCAGCGCCGGCGTGGCGACGGGTTCGGGCACGTCGGTGCCCTCGCGGAGCCGGTCGCACTCGGCGTAGACGGCGGGGGTCGAGAGGCCGCCGTCGGCGAGCGCCAGGACCCAGTGGTAGGTGCCGCGGGCGAGGACGGGGGCGAGCAGCTCGCCGCGGCCGCTGCCCATGGCGGTGCCGCCGGCGACGAGGAACGGGACGTCGCTCCCGAGCTCGGCCGCGAGCCCCTCGAGCTCCTCGCGGTCCAGCCCCAGGTCCCACAGGTGGTCGAGCGCGACGAGCGTGGCGGCGGCGTCGGCCGACCCGCCGGCCATCCCGCCCGCCACGGGGATGCCCTTGCGGATGGAGATGTGCACCGGCTCGCCGTCGTAGCGGTCGGCGACGAGGCGGGCCGCACGCAGCGCGATGTTGTCGTCGTCGGTGGGCACGCCGTCGGCGAGCGCCCCCGAGACGGTGACCCCCCAGTCGTCGGCCTCCCCGACCGTGAGGTCGTCGTAGAGGCTGAGCGCCTGGTACACGCTGGAGAGCGCGTGGTAGCCGTCCTCGCGGCGCGGGCCGACGAGCAGCTCGAGGTTGACCTTCGCCGGGACGCGCACCGTCACGGGGCCGGGCACGAGCGGGGCCGAGGTCATGGCCTCACCCTAGTCAGACGCACAGGGGCGGAGCGGGCTGGGACTCCTTGCGTCCCAACCGGTCCGTCGGCGGCGCTCAGGAGGGTTCCCGGGCCGCGGCGACGCGCGCGAAGGCCGCGACGTCGAGCTGCTCGCCACGGGTGCGCGGGTCGATGCCGGCCGCGACGAGCGCCGCCTCGGCCCGCGCCGGCGAGCCGGCCCACCCGGAGAGCGCCGCCCGGAGGGTCTTGCGGCGCTGGGCGAAGGCGGCGTCCACGACGGCGAAGACCTCCTCGCGGGTGGCGGTGGTCACCGGCGGCTCGCGGCGGGTGAGCGCGACGAGGCCGGAGTCGACGTTGGGCACCGGCCAGAAGACGCTGCGGGGCACCGTGCCCGCGAGGCGGACGTCGGAGTACCAGGCGGCCTTGACGCTGGGGACGCCGTAGGTGCGCGAGCCGGGGCCGGCCGCGAGCCGCTCGGCCACCTCGAGCTGGACCATGACGAGCACCGTCCGCAGGGTCGGGAAGCGCTCGAGCATCCGGAGGACGACCGGCACGGACACGTTGTAGGGGAGGTTGGCGACCAGCGCGGTCGGGGGCGGTCCGGGGAGCGCGGTGACGGCCAGCGCGTCGGCGGGGACCACCTCGAGGCGGTCGGTGAGTCCCGGGGCGTGCTGCGCGACGGTCTCCGGGAGGGCGCGGGCCAGGGTCGGGTCGACCTCGACGGCCACGACGCGGCGCACGGCGGGCAGCAGCGCGAGGGTGAGGCTCCCGAGCCCCGGCCCCACCTCGACGACCACGTCGTCGGCGTCGACCCCGGAGACCCGGACGATGCGGCGCACGGTGTTGCCGTCGACGACGAAGTTCTGCCCCCACTGCTTGGTCGGGCGGATGCCGAGGCGCTCGGCGAGGCCGCGGATCTCGGCGGCGCCGAGGAGCGCGGCGTCGGGGGCGTCGGTCACGGCCGTCACCCTAGCGAGGGCCGGCACCGCTCCACGACGCGAGCCGCCCGCCCCGGGGTCCGTGGCGGGCGGCTCGTCGTGCCGGTGGGTCGCGTCAGGCGGCGTGGGCGCAGCCCCAGGGGGACAGGCCGGCCTTGGCGTAGTACCGGTTGGCCACGGTGATCTGCTCGGCGCGCGAGGCGAGGTCGGCGCGCGGGGCGAAGTCGTCGCCGCCGTTGGCCAGCCACGAGGGAGTCGCGAACTGGAGGCCGCCGTAGTAGCCGTTGCCGGTGTTGATGCTCCAGTTGCCGCTGGACTCGCACTGGGCGATGCGGTCCCACATCGCCTCGTTGGCGAGGTTGAGGCCGGCGCCGCTGGTGTTGCCCGCGCTCGGCGGCGGGGTCGACGGGCGGGCCTTGGTGCCGACCTTGACGACGGCGTTCTTCGGCGCCGAGACCGTGGTCGCGGACCGCACCGTGGTGGAGGTGAGCTTGCCGTCGACGTAGCGCAGCTCGCGGACGACCTTGCGCGAGCCGTTCTTCCCGGGCGTGACGGTCTTGGACGTGCCCTCGTACATCGAGGAGTCCGACTGCTTCGTCGTGGAGTAGCGGACGGCCTCGGTGGAGGTCTTCGTCTTCGTGACGACGCGCTTGAGGACGATCTTCATGCCGTCGGCGACCGGGGTGTCCAGACCCGGCGCGGCGATGTCGGTCGCGTTGCGGTTGACGCCGAGCTGCCCGAAGACGCCGGAGACCTTGGGGGCCGAGGTGGAGACCGTGCGGGCCTTGCCGTCGACGACGACGGTGACCTTCTTCGGGGTCGTCACGGCCAGGGCCAGGCCGCCGCGGCCGAGGGGCTGCGAGCGGGAGGCGCTGAGGACGGCGCCGTCGGCGCGCACGCCGAGGTCACGGAGCGCGGCATCGACCGTGGTGGCGGTGGTCCAGTACTCCTTGGTCCGCCCGTCCTGGGTCACGACGAGCTTGCGCCCGTAGCGGACCGAGATCCGGTCGCCGTCGCCGATGTCGCTGTCGAGCGACGGCACGACGACGTCGTGCTCACCCACGCGGATGCCCTGCTTGTCGAGCGCGTCGCGGACGGTGGAGCCGAAGACGTGGACCGACTGCGGCGACCCGTCGACCGTGAGGGCGACCGCCTTGTCGAAGTGGGCCACACCGACGGAACCGACGGCGACGGCGAGAGCGGCCGCGCCCTGGGCGGCGTGGCGGATCGAACGCGAGAGCAAGAGGACTCCAGGGGTGGTACGTCCCGGGCACCGGTGCCGGACGCCAGCCTCGTGGGCCTCGGCCGCGAGGGGGCCGAGCGGACGAAAGCACCTTCTCGCGGCACTGCGAAAAGGCGCTCGGTCCGTGACGTCCGGGGCTTCCGGCCCCGGCCATCAGCCTCCACCGTGCAGGAGGCACCACCCAAAGGTCAAGTTTCGATAACGGCGCTGCTCTCAGGGTGAGACGCCGTCACCGCCTCATCCATCACACCAGTCACACCGGTCACAGGATCCGAGCACGAACCGACCGTTCACCGATGCGGAGGGCGCGCCCGGCGCCCAGGGCGGTCACCAGGGGCCGTAGAGCCGCTCGGCGTTCTCCGAGAGCGCCTCGCACAGCGTCGGCACGGCGACCCCGAGCACCGAGGCCATCACGCGCACGGTCAGCGGCACGAGCACCGGGCTGTTCGACGCCCCGCGCCAGGGGTGCGGCGTGAGGTACGGGGCGTCGGTCTCGACGAGCAGCAGTTCGAGGGGCACGACCGAGAGCGCGTCGCGCAGGTCCTTGGCGCTCTTGAAGGTCACGGTGCCGCTGAAGGACAGGTGGTAGCCGCGCCGGACGCACTCGCGGGCCATCTCGAGGTCCCCGGAGAAGCAGTGCATCACCGTGCGGTCGGGTGCCCCGGCGTCGGCGAGGACGCGGAGCACGTCGGCGTGCGCGTCGCGGTCGTGGATCTGCAGGGCCAAGCCGGTGCGCTCCGCCAGGTCGACGTGCCACCGGAAGGACTCCTCCTGCACGGCGTGCCCCTCCGGGCCGGTGCGGAAGTGGTCGAGCCCGGTCTCCCCCACCACGCGGACGCGCGGGTGGGCGGCGAGCTCCTCGATGCGGGCCAGCGCGGCGTCGAGGCGGCCGGCCGCGGCGAGGTCGGGGACCTCGTTCGGGTGCAGGGCGACGCCGGCGAGGACGGACGGGTAGCGCTCGGCAGCGTTGACCGCGAACTCCGCGCCGGGCAGGTCGCACCCGATCTGGACCACCCGGTCGACCCCGACGGCCGCCGCTGCCCGCAGGACCGGCCCGAGGTCGTCGACCGCCACCTCGGCGCCCTCGCGGCTGATGTCGAGGTGGGTGTGGTTGTCCACGACCGCGATCGGTAACGGGTCGGGCGCCTCGGGCTCCCCTCGACGGCTCGGCTGGGACGTCACGGCTCAGGCGCCGGCGCGCGCGAGCTCGTCGTCGACGACCGACTCGTCCAGCTTGGTGAAGACCGGGGCCGGCTTGCTGATCGGCGTGCCGACGACGACCGGGCGCGACTCCCACCGCGGGGTCGCCGAGTAGTCACCCGTGATGACGGGGTACTCCCGGCCCTCGTCGGCGGCGTCGAGGCCGGCGACGGTCTCGAGGCGCGGCATCGGGACGAGCTCGCCCTCGCCGCCGAGCACCGTGTGGACCCGGTTGGCCGCGTGCGGGAGGAACGGCGCGAGCATCGTGTTGAGGTCGCTGACGCACTGGACGAGCGTGTGGAGCACGGTGGCCAGGCGCTCGCGCTGGTCCTCGCCCTTGAGCTTGAACGGCTCGGTGCGCGAGACGTAGGCGTTGACCTCGCCGACCACGCGCATGGCCTCGGCGAGGGCCGCCTTCTGCCGGTGGCGCTCGAGTAGCCCTCCGACGGAACCGAACCCGTTGACCACGGCCGCGCGGACCTCTTCGTCGACCGGCTCGAGGGCGCCCGGCTGCGGGATCTCCCCGAAGTTCTTCGCGACCATCGCCGCCGTCCGCGACACGAGGTTGCCCCACCCGGCGACGAGCTCGGAGTTGTTGCGCTGCACGAACTCGCGCCAGGTGAAGTTGGCGTCCTGGTTCTCCGGGCCGGCGGCGCAGATGAAGTAGCGGATGCCGTCCGGGCCGTAGCGGTCGAGGACGTCGCGGACGAGCACCGTGTAGCCGCGCGAGGTCGAGAACTGGCGGCCCTCCATCGTCAGGTACTCGCTGGAGACGACCTCGGTGGGGAGGTTGAGCACCCCGTAGGCGCCGGGCTCGCCTCCGCGAGAACCCTTCCCGGCGTAGGCGAGCAGCTCGGCGGGCCAGATCTGGGAGTGGAAGGTGATGTTGTCCTTGCCCATGAAGTAGTACGACAGGGCCTCGGGGTCGTTCCACCACTCGCGCCAGCGCTCGGGGTCGCCGAGCCGGCGGGCCCACTCGACCGACGCCGACAGGTAGCCGACGACGGCGTCGAACCAGACGTAGAGGCGCTTGGTGGGCAGGTCACGCCAGCCGTCGAGCGGCACGGGGATGCCCCAGTCGATGTCGCGGGTCATCGCCCGCGGCTTGATGTCGTCGAGGATGTTGAGGCTGAACTTGATGACGTTCGGGCGCCAGGTGCCGGAGGCGTCCCGCTCCTCCAACCAGGCGCGCAGCGCGTCGGCGAGGGCCGGGAGGTCGAGCAGGAAGTGCTGGGTCTCGACGAAGTCCGGTGTCTCGCCGTTGATCCGGCTGCGGGGCTCGATGAGGTCGGTGGGGTCGAGCTGGTTGCCGCAGTTGTCGCACTGGTCGCCACGGGCCTCGGCGTAGCCGCAGATCGGGCAGGTGCCCTCGATGTAGCGGTCGGGCAGGGTGCGGCCGGTGGAGGGCGAGATGGCGCCCTGGGTGGTCTGCTCGACCATGTACCCGTTCTGCCACACCTGGCGGAACAGCTCCTGGGCGACGCCGTAGTGGTTGGCCGTGGTCGTGCGCGTGTAGAGGTCGTAGGAGCAGCCGAGGTCGGCGAGCTCGCCGGCGATGACCGCGTGGTTGCGGTCGACGAACTCACGCGGGGTCTCGCCGGCCTGGTCGGCGAGCACGAGGATGGGCGTGCCGTGCTCGTCGGAGCCGCTGACCATCAGCACGTCGTGCCCGGCCATCCGCATGTACCGGCTGAAGACGTCGGACGGCACCCCGAACCCGGCGACGTGGCCGAGGTGGCGGGGGCCGTTGGCGTACGGCCAGGCGACGGCGGAGAGGACCTTCATGCCGAGAATCCTAGGCGTGCGCCGCAACCGGGTTCCGGCGGCCACCCGGGCGGGCCCCGGTCAGCGGGTCCACTCGTACGGGGTCGTCGTCGTCACCCGCACCAGGCCCGAGCGCTCGAGGATGGGCCGGGAGTACTCGGTGGAGTCGCTGTGCAGGTAGCGGTACCCGAGCCGCAGGGCGGACCGGGCGCGGACAGCGGTGAGTGCCCGGTATATCCCCTGGCCGCGCCACGCGGGCAGGGTCGAGCCGCCCCAGACGCCGGCGACCTCGGTACCGCGAACCGGCTCGAGCCGACCCGAGCTGACGACCAGCCCGTCGGCCTCGGCGACCCAGATCTCGATGAGCGGGTCACGCGAGACCCGGAAGACCAGGTCGTCGGCACGTCGCACGGACACCGGCTCCTCGAACGCCTCGTCGGCGGCGGCGCTCATCGCCCGGACGTCCTCCTCGGAGCGCACCTGCCGCAGCGTGACGCCCTCGGGTAGGGGGACGTCGACGGCCAGCCCCTCGGCGGCGCCCATCATGACGGACTCGACCTCCCCCGGGACGAACCCGTGCTCGACGAGCGCGTCGTGCAGACCCGGGGCGTCGTCGTGCCCACGGGTCTTCCACTCGACATCGACGACCTCGGGCCGGGACCGGTAGTGCTCCAGCGCCTCGGCGACGAGCCGACGGACCCCGGCGTCGTCCGCGCCGCCGAGGTCGCGGTAGCTGATGAAGCCGCGCCCGCCGTTGAAGGTCGCGAGCCGCAGGGGGCCGTGCTCGAGCACCTCCTGCGCGCCGGGCGTCTCGGCGTCGGTGCGCAGCTGGTCGTCGTAGATGCGGAGGAGGGCGGCGGGGTCGACATCGGTCACGCCCGGATCCTGCCTCGGCGCGGCGCCGGCCGCCATCCCGTTTCCCCGGCCGCCGCCGACCACGCACGGGCGCTACGACAGGCAGAACGCTTGGTGGCGGCCACGACCGTGCGGGAGCCCTCGGCGTCGGACCCGTTCTGCCTGTCCGAGCGCCCACCCGGCCGGCGGGCCGAGCTCCCGTCGCGACGGAACGCCCGGCGCTACCCTGACGTCGGAGCGGGGTCCGCTCACGGTGCGGCCGCGACGGGCGGTCGCCGCAGGTCAGGAGGTCGCCGTGCTGGCTGCCCTCACGGGGATGGGTCTGTCCGCCGCCGCGGGCCTCAACGCCTACATCCCGTTCCTCGTCGTCGCCCTCCTCGCCCGCTTCACCGATGTCGTCACGCTGCCGGTGGGCTACGAGTGGATGGAGAGCGGCTGGGCCATCGGTGTCGGCGCGGTGCTCCTGCTCGCCGAGGTCGTCCTCGACAAGGTGCCGGCGGTCGACACCGTCAACGACGCCATCCAGACCTTCATCCGCCCGAGCATGGGCGGTCTCGTCTTCGCCGCGACCAACGCCGCCTCCGAGCTGGACAACTCGACGTGGATGTCGGAGCACCCGTGGGTCGGGGTCGTCCTGGGCGTGGTCGTCGCGGGCCTCGTGCACACCGGGAAGATGGCCGCCCGCCCGATCGTCAACGGCGCGACGGTGGGCTTCGGCGGACCGGTCGTCTCCACGGTCGAGGACGGCGCCTCCGTCGGCCTGTCGGTCGTCGCGCTGCTGGCGCCGGTCTTCGTCGTGGTGGCTCTGGGGCTGCTGGTCTGGCTGCTCGTGTGGATGTGGCTGAGGGTCCGGGAGTGGCGGCGCTCGCGCCGGCCCCCGTCTTACGCCGGACCCTGACCTCGTCGTCGCCGCGGCCTCGACCCGACCTCAGCCGAGGTCGGGCACCTCGCCCGCCGCCGGCGCCGACCAGGTCCTCGCGCGCTCCCAGCCGGACGCGACGAGGTCGAGAGCGCGCTCGCCCGAGACCGCGATGCGCAGCACCTCGCCGCCGCTGTCGGCCGCCACCCACACGCGGGCCCCGCGTGCTTCGGACCCGAGGAGCCAGGCGGGTCGTCCGTCGACCTCGGTCGCGACGACCGGGTCGGGGACGCCCTCGAGCGCGGCGACCGAGGGAGCCGAGAAGACGGTCGCCAGCACGTCGCGGACCCGCTCGGGGCCGACCGCCGACGCCTGCGCCGCGCTCACCGGCAGCCAGCGCCCCACCCGGGCCGTCACCGCCGCCGCGGAACGGGTCCGGGTGCGCCAGAACGCCGCGTCGCCGGCGAGCCAGTGCCCGTCGCCGACGACGAGCACGACCGCCACGCCCCGGCCGGGCGCGCGCCGCACGAGCCGCTCGTTCGCGGCAGACGCCGATCCCTCCAGGTCCACCCGCACCGTCGAGCGCCCGGCACCGAGCGTGCCCACCAGGTGGGCGGATCCGGCCGACAGGGCGAAGGTGCGCGCCTCCCGGAAGGCGTCGGCGGTCGAGGGCAGTGAGGGCTCCGGCGCCGGCGCGGTGCTCGAGGCGGTCGGCACACGGGGCGGGCGCAGGTCCGAACACCCCGCGGCGAGGCCCCCGAGGACGACGAGCACCACCGCCGCGACCGCCCCCCGACGTCGCACTCCCTCACCGGGCCTCGTGCAAGGAGTGCACGAGCCGCGGCACCGCGCCCCGCAGCAGGGGCTCGCGCTCGGCGCCGGGCAGCCGGACGGCGGTGACGAGCAGCCCCTCGACGGCGGCGACGAGGACGACCGCGTCGTCGGACGGCTCCGGCGCACCGGCCCGCTCCCCCAGACCCTCGACGGTCGCGAGGAGCCCGCGGCGCCAGCGCTCGAAGACCTCCATCAGCTCGGGCTGGCGAGCGGCCTCCAGCGACAGCTCGGCCTGGGCCCGCACGAGCGAGGGCTCGCGGACCCACCCGAGGGTCAGCTCGGTGACGGCGGCGGCGACGGCGTCCGGGTCTCCCATGCAGTCGGCGAGCTCCTCGGACAGGGCCGAGACGCGGTCCTCAAGCGCCCCGCCCACGTGCTCGGCGAGCGCGACGAGCAACGCACCGCGCGTGCGCAGGTACGCCGAGCAGGTGCCCTCGGGGAGCCCGGCCCGCCGGTCCACCGCGCGATGGGTCAGGCCTCGCAGGCCCGCGTCGGCGACGACCTCGACCGCGGCGGCGAGCAGCTCGGCCCGCCGACCGGTCGGGGCCGGCGGCCGGGCGTCGGGGCGCGGGAGCGAGAAGGGCGGCATCGCGGCCATTCTGCCGGGCCCGGGCCACGGGGACGCCCGGACGCACCCCCACGGGCGGGGCGGGAACATCCGGCTGGCGAAGGAGGTTCTACTTCTGTAGAATCCTTTACATCCGTAGAAAGGAGACGGTCATGGGACCGATCACCGGACTGTCCACCATCGCCACCACCCTCCTCTGGACGAGCGTCGTCCTCGGCGTCGTCGTCGCCGGCCTGCTGCTCGCCGTCGTGCTGCCCACCCTGACGCGCACCCGCGAGGAGCGCCGCCGGCAGCACCTGAGCATCCCCGCGTACTACCGGCTCACCCCCGCCCACTGACAGCGGCGCGGGCGCCCCGGGAGGTCCCGGGGCGCCCGCGCGCATGCAGTGGTGGAGCCCGTCAGGGCGTGACGACCTTGGAGGCCGGCGGAGCGGTGACGGTCTTGGCGGCGTTCCACTCGCTGAAGGACACCTCGCCGGCGTCGTCGCCGGTGATGACGATCTTCGAGAGCAGCGAGGTCTTCGGGTCCACCCAGATCTCGGCGCCGGAGGGGTCGGAGGCCACCCAGACCTCCTTGCCGCTCACCGTGCGCGTCTCGACCGACGAGGTCAGGGTCTCCAGGGTGCTCAGCTCGCTCTCGGAGAACATCTCCTCGAGGATCTTCCCGAGGCTGAGGTCGCCGATGTCCTTGGCGTCCTTCGAGGAGACCGCCACGTACTTGCCGACGAGCAGCTTGGCCGCGGAGGCGTCGCCGGTCTGCTCGTTCCAGAACGCCGCGTCACCGGACATGTAGTACTTGCCCTTGACGGTGAGGATCTCGGCGGTGCCCTTGCCGATGCCGATCGCCGCGCGCTGGTTGCTGCCGTCGGCGGCGCCGCGGATGTCGACGGTGACCTTCTGCCCGTCGGAGGTGACGCTGCCCTTGACCCGGCCGGACTTCGCGGCGAGCGAGGCGGTGCGCGTCTTCTTGTAGAGGTCGCCCACGGTGGGCTGCTCCGGCTCGGTGCTGCTCGGGCTCGGCGACGCCGACGTCGACGCACCGCCCGAGGTCGTGGCGGCCGGCGTCTTCTCGTCCGACGAGCCGCAGCCGGTGAGGAGCAGGCCGGCGAGGGCGGTGGAGGCCGCGACGGCGGCGAAAGATCGGTTCATGGCGTGGGGTCCCCCGGTGTCGTGGATGGCGCCCGGATGCGGGGCGGCGGCTCATCGTAGCCGTGGCATGGGCCTCGGCGCGGCGACTCGTCGACAGCAGACACCCAGCCCACGTCCAGCGGGCTCCCGGCGGATCATCGGGCTCCGGCACCTACGCTGGCCGCCATGCGACGTCGGCACCTCACCGAGACCTGGCTCGTGCTCGGTGTCTCGCTCGGCTCGTCCGCGATCTACGCGCTGCTGCGCATCGTCGACCGGCTGACCCGGCCCGAGGCCCTGTCGCAGCAGACCGCCGCGATGAACTCCTCGGTCACGCCCGACCGGCCGTGGCTCGACGTCGCCTACCAGCTCGTCGGCATCGGGCTGGCACTGGTGCCGGTGCTGCTGGCCATCCACCTGCTGCGCCGCGACTACCCCGACGAGCCGCACACGATGGGCTTCGACCTGCGCCGGCCCGGGCAGGACCTGCTGCGCGGCCTCGGGCTCGCGGCGCTCGTCGGCATCCCCGGGCTCGGGCTCTACCTCGTCGCGAAGGCGGTGGGTCTCAACGCGACCGTGGCCGCGGCCAACCTCGTCGGGGCCGCGTGGTTCACGGTGCCGATCCTCGTCCTCGCCGCCGCGCAGAACGCCGTCCTCGAGGAGACCATCATGGTCGGCTACCTCTTCCGGCGATGGGGGCAGGCCGGCTGGGGGACGTGGCGCGTCATCGTCACCTCGGCGCTCATCCGGGGGACCTACCACCTGTACCAGGGCTTCGGCGGGTTCGTCGGGAACGTCGTCATGGGCCTGCTCTTCGGCTGGCTGTACACGCGCACCAAGCGGGTGATGCCGCTCGTGGTCGCGCACACGGTCCTCGACGTCGTCGCCTTCGTCGGGTACGCGCTCGTCAAGCCGCACGTCTCCTGGCTCTGACGCCCGACGTATTGCCCAAGACCCACCTCGGAGGGCGTCGTAAGGCCCTGTGGAGGTGGGTCATGCGCAATAGGTCCCGATGCGGGAGGAAGATGGCGCCCGGCGCGTGACATCCGGGGGTCGAGGGGGCATGACGGGGTATGAGCCCACCGTGGACACCTGACCGCTTCGAGGACCTCTTCCGGTCCACCGCGCCCGCAGTGCGCAGGTACCTCCGCCGGCACGTCGAGGCCGATGCGGTCGACGATGCCCTCGCCGAGACCTTCGTCGTCGCCTGGCGGCGGCTGGACCGGGTGCCCGAGGCCGCGCTGCCGTGGCTGCTCGTCGTCGCCCACCACACCGCCCGCCACCACTGGCGCAGCCGCCGCCGCTCCGAGGCGCTCTGGTTCGAGGCGGTCCGCGCGCACTGGCACCGTCCCGACCCCTCCCCCGAGGACGGTGTCCTGCGCCGCGACGACGCGCTGGCCGCCCTCGCGCAGTGCAGCGACCTCGAGCGCGAGGCGCTGCTCCTCGTTGCGTGGGACGGGTTGTCGCACACCGACGCCACCCGCGTCGCCGGCTGCTCGACCCGTGCGTTCACGGTCCGGCTCAGTCGGGCCCGCGCCCGCTTCGACCGCGCGTCCGCGGCCGGTCCCCACGACGACGCCTCCGAGACCGCCCGCCTCCTCGCCCTCCTGGAGCAGCCATGACCCCCACGCCCACCGACCTCCTCACCCGTCACGCCCCGGTGCTCGACCCCTCCGACGACCCGTCGATGGATGCCGTCCTCGCCCGGGTGCTGGCCGACGACCACCCGCGCCGCGTGCTGCCCGGGCCCCGGGTCCGCCGCCGGGTGCTCCTCGGGGCCGGCGTCGCCGCGCTCACCACCGGCGCCGTCGCCCTCCCCGCGGCTCTGCGCCGTGAGGACGCGGCGGTCCAGGCGCTCCGGCGCATCGCCGTGACGGCCGGCTCCCGCCCGGCGACCCCCCTCGCCCCCGGCCGCTTCATGCACCTGGTGACGGTCGACAACCCCGACGGCCGGGAGTTCTGGATCACCGGGTCCCCCGGGCGTGACGTCTACCCCCGGCGGCTCGAGAGCTGGACCGCTGCGGACGGCACGATCTGGCGCCACGACACCGAGAACGACGGCCGGGAGTACTTCTACCGGTTCGACCACCAGGCCGCCGACGGGTCGCTCTCGGACGTCAGCCCGTCGACGCTGGCCGGCCTGCCGCACGACGGCGAGGAGCTGTTGCGCACCGTGCGGCGCCGCCTCGGAGGGCGCGGGGGTGACGAGCCGCCCTTCCTCTACCTCGTGGAGGCGGTGCGGGTCGGCTACGCGCCGCCGCCCGTGCAGCGGGCGCTGGTCGACGCCCTGTCGCGGCTCGACGTCAGCGGCGCCGTGCGCAGCCGCTCCGGCGACGGTCGACCCTGCCTGCGGGTGTCCTTCACCACCGCCGAGCGCGGTGGGCGCGTCTCGTACCTGTGCTTCGACGAGGCGACGGCGGAGTTCGTCGAGTCCGGCGACGTCATCGACGGTCGGACCGTGTTCTCGTCGGTGGTCACCGCGCGCGACCTGGTCGACGAGGTGCCGGCCGAGGTCGTCGAGAAGGGCGCCGACACCCCGCAGGGCTGACGCCGAGGCCCCACCCGCAGAAGCTCCCGCGGCGCGCACTCGGTGGCGCCTGCCGCGGGAGCGTCCAGGAGGGCTCAGCCGCGCAGGGCCGCGCGCAGGTCCTTGTTGAGCGTGGAGATGACGTCCTGCGGGATGCCCTTGGGGCAGGCCTGCGAGCAGGCGCCGACGTTGGTGCAGCCGCCGAAGCCCTCGCTGTCGTGCTGGTCGACCATCGAGACGACCCGGGCCATCCGCTCGGGCTGGCCCTGCGGCAGCTCGGAGAGGTGGGTGACCTTGGCGCCCATGAAGAGCATCGCGGAGGCGTTCGGGCAGGCGGCGACACAGGCGCCGCAGCCGATGCACTCGGCCGCCATGAACGCGCGGTCGGCGTGCGGCTTGGGCACCGGCGCCGCGTGGGCGTCGGGGGCCGAGCCGGTGTTCGCCGAGATGTAGCCGCCGGCCTGGATGATGCGGTCGAAGGCGCCGCGGTCGACGACGAGGTCCTTGATCACCGGGAAGGCGTCGGCCCGCCACGGCTCGATCGTGATGACCTCGCCGTCGGTGAAGCTGCGCATGTGCAGCTGGCAGGTGGTGGTCTTCTCGGGGCCGTGCGCGTCGCCGGAGATCATCAGGCCGCACATGCCGCAGATGCCCTCGCGACAGTCGGAGTCGAACGCGATGGGCTCCTCGCCCTTGGCGTTCAGCTGCTCGTTGAGGACGTCGAGCATCTCGAGGAAGCTCATGTCCTCGCTGATGTCCTTCACCTTGTAGGTGACCATCTCGCCCGGGTGCCGGGGTCCGGCCTGGCGCCAGATCTTGAGGGTGAGGTTCATGCGCGAAGTCCTCGGGGGGTGTCGGGGATGTGGTGCGGGCAGCGAGCCGTCACTTGTAGCTCCGCTGCTTGAGCTCGATGGCCTCGTAGACGAGGTCCTCCTTGTGGAGCACCGGCTGGCCCATCTCGCCGTCGCCGTCGCCGCCGGTGAACTCCCAGGCCGCGACGTAGAGGAACTCGTCGTCGTGGCGCAGCGCCTCGCCGTCCTCGGTCTGCGACTCCGCCCGGAAGTGGCCGCCGCAGGACTCGCGACGGTGCAGGGCGTCGATGCACATCAGCTCGCCGAGCTCGAGGAAGTCGGCGACGCGGCCGGCCTTCTCGAGGCTCTGGTTGAGCGTGTCGGCGGAGCCGAGGACGCGCACGTTGCGCCAGAACTCCTCGCGCAGACCGCGGATGAGGTCGATGGCCTTGAGCAGCCCCTCCTCGGAGCGCTCCATCCCGCAGTACTCCCACATGATGTTGCCGAGCTCGCGGTGGAAGGAGTCGACGCTGCGCTCTCCGTTGATCTCGAGCAGGCGCTGCGTGCGCTGCTCGACGCGGCCCCGGGCCTCGGCGACGGCCGGGTGGTCGTCGGCGAGCTTGTCGAACGGGCCCTTGGCGAGGTAGTCGCGGATCGTGTTCGGGAGGACGAAGTACCCGTCGGCCAGCCCCTGCATGAGGGCCGAGGCACCGAGCCGGTTGGCGCCGTGGTCGGAGAAGTTCGCCTCGCCGGTGACGAAGAGACCCGGGATGGTCGACTGGAGGTCGTAGTCGACCCAGAGCCCGCCCATCACGTAGTGCACCGCGGGGTAGATCCGCATCGGCACCTCGTACGGGTTCTCGCCCGTGATCCGGGCGTACATGTCGAAGAGGTTGCCGTACTTCGACTCCACCGCGTCGCGGCCGAGGCGCGAGATGGCGTCGGCGAAGTCGAGGTACACGCCGCGCCGGAAGTCGCCGACCACGGGGCCGACACCGCGGCCCTCGTCGCAGACGTTCTTCGCCTGGCGCGAGGCGATGTCGCGCGGGACGAGGTTGCCGAAGGAGGGGTAGATCCGCTCCAGGTAGTAGTCGCGGTCCTCCTCGGGGATCTGGCGCGGGTCCTTGTCGCAGTCGTCGCGGTTCTTGGGCACCCAGATCCGGCCGTCGTTGCGCAGCGACTCCGACATCAGCGTCAGCTTCGACTGGTGCTCGCCGGAGACCGGGATGCAGGTGGGGTGGATCTGCGTGTAGCAGGGGTTGGCCATGTGGGCGCCCTTGCGGTGCGCGCGCCACGACGCGGTGACGTTGGAGCCCATCGCGTTGGTCGAGAGGAAGAAGACGTTGCCGTAGCCGCCGGAGGCGAGCACGACCGCGTCGGCGAGGTGGGTCTCGATCTCCCCGGTCACGAGGTCGCGGACGATGATGCCGCGCGCCTTGCCGTCGGCGACGACGAGCTCGAGCATCTCGTGGCGCGTGTACTGCGCGACGGTGCCGGCCGCGACCTGCCGCTCGAGGGCCTGGTAGGCGCCGATGAGCAGCTGCTGGCCGGTCTGGCCGCGCGCGTAGAAGGTGCGCGAGACCTGCACGCCACCGAAGGAGCGGTTGTCGAGGAGGCCGCCGTACTCGCGGGCGAACGGCACGCCCTGCGCGACGCACTGGTCGATGATGTTCGCGCTCACCTCGGCGAGGCGGTAGACGTTCGTCTCGCGCGAGCGGTAGTCGCCGCCCTTGACGGTGTCGTAGAAGAGGCGGAACGTGCTGTCGCCGTCCTCCTTGTAGTTCTTCGCCGCGTTGATGCCGCCCTGCGCCGCGATGGAGTGCGCGCGCCGAGGGGAGTCCTGGAAGCAGAAGACCTTGACGTTGTAGCCGGCCTCGCCGAGCGTCGCGGCGGCCGAGCCGCCCGCGAGACCCGTGCCGACGATGATGACGTCGAGCTTGCGGCGGTTCGCGGGGTTGACCAGCGCGGCGTCGAACTTGCGCTGCGTCCACTTGCCGGCGATCGGGCCGGCCGGGGCCTTGGTGTCGGCGACCGGCTCGCCCTCGGTGTAGAGGCCGTGGGCGATCCCGGCGTTGACGGTGGTGTCGGTCATCGGTCAGTCCCTTACTTGATCAGGCCGAAGAGGATGGCGAGCGGCGGGATGAGGAACCCGACGACGACGACCGCCGAGACCGCGTGGCCGACGAGCTTGGCGCGGCGGTACGCCGGCGGGCTCATCGTCCAGCCGAGGGTCTGCTGCGCGCTGAACACGCCGTGCGACAGGTGGAACGCGAGCGCCACCATCGCGAGGACGTAGAGGAGGGTCAGCCACGGGACCTGGAAGCTCGCGACGACCAGCTCGTAGGGGTTCTGCTGGATGTTGACGCCCTGCTTGTCCGGGTTGACCGAGAACTTCAGGATCGTGAACTGCAGCAGGTGCCACACGATGAAGAGGAGCAGGAAGACGCCGCCCCAGCGCATCCACGCGGTGCGCATCGCGGACTTCACCGCCGCGTACTTGGTGCGCCGGGCGTTGCCGGCACGGCTCCACAGCGTGAAGGCCGCGTACGCGTGGCCGACGAGGCTGAGCAGCAGCACGACGCGGATCACCCACAGCAGGCCGCCGTACGGGAGCATCGGCTCACCGATGGTGCGCAGGTGCTCGGCGTAGGTGTTGAACGCCTCCTCACCCGCCAGCGCCTTGAGGTTGCCGTACATGTGGAGGAGGACGTACCCGACGAACACGAGGCCTGTTCCCGCCATGAGGACCTTCAGGCCGATCGTGGTCCGTCGTGCCGTCCTCGGTCGCGAGGAAGTCGTTGTGGCCACGGACGAACCCTAGCCTCCGGTCCGGACGGGATCGAGCGCTGTCGAGGCCTGCCCCCGTGTGACATTCCCCCGGTTACCCCGAGGTAGCGACGGGGTACGGGGGTCAGGCGACTCGGTCAGGCGCGACGGGCGGCGACCGCGGCGTCGTAGAGCGCCTTCTTGGACAGGCCGGTCGCGGAGGCCACCTCGGCGCAGACGTCCTTGAGCCGCTCCCCCGCGGCCACGCGCGAGAGGACCTCGGGCAGGACGTCGTCGACACCCGCCGACGGACCGGTGGCTCCCGCCACGACGACCGTGATCTCGCCGCGCGCGTGCTCCTCGGCCCACTCGGCGAGCTCGGCCAGCGGGCCGCGGCGGACCTCCTCGTAGGTCTTGGTCAGCTCGCGGCAGACCGCGGCGGGGCGCTCGGGACCGAAGGCGGCGGCCATCGAGGTGAGGGCCCGGGCCAGCCGGTGCGGGGCCTCGAAGAAGACCATCGTCCGCGGCTCGGTGGCCAGGGCGGCCAGCGCGCGCTCGCGCTCGCCGTCCTTGCGGGGCAGGAAGCCCTCGAAGCAGAACCGGTCGACCGGCAGCCCCGAGACCGCGAGCGCCGTGAGGACCGCCGACGGCCCGGGCACCGCGGTGACGCGGACGCCGGCCTCGACGGCGGCCGCGACGAGCCGGTAGCCGGGGTCGGAGACGGACGGCATCCCGGCGTCGGTGACGACCACGACGCGCGCGCCGCCGAGCATCGAGGCGACGAGGTCGCCGGCGCGCCCGGACTCGTTGTGCTCGTGGAAGGACAGGACGCGTCCGGCCGGCTCGACGCCCAGCTCGGAGCACAGCCGCCGCAGCCTGCGGGTGTCCTCGGCGGCGACGACGTCGGCGCCTGCGAGCTCCTCGGCGAGCCGGGGGGCGGCGTCGCGCGGGTCGCCGATGGGGGTGGCCGCGAGGACGAGGACGCCGGCGCTCATCCCGCGATCCTCGCACGCCCGGCGGGACCGGCAGGTCGGCCACCTACGATGTGCCGGTGACCCGGACCGACGAGCTGCGCCACCGGCTGCTCGGGTTCCGGCCCACCGACGCGCTGTGGGGCTGGCTCGGCCCGGGGCTGATCGCCCTCGTGGGCGGCGTCCTCCGGTTCTGGAGCCTCGACCGCCCCCAGGCGCTGGTCTTCGACGAGACGTACTACGTCAAGCAGGGCTGGTCGATGATCCGGTACGGCGTCGAGATGCGGACGCTGTCCTCGCTCAAGAAACCCGACGAGGCCTTCGTCGGCGGCAACCCCGACGTCTTCAGCAGCACCGACGGCGACTTCGTCGTGCACCCGCCGGTCGGCAAGTGGGTCATCGGCTTCGGCGAGTGGTTGCTCGGGCCGGACTCCGGGTGGGGCTGGCGGTTCTCGGTCGCGCTGCTCGGGACGCTGTCCATCCTCATCGTCGGGCGCATCGCGCGCCGGATGTTCGGCTCGACCGCGCTCGGGTGCGTCGCCTCGTTCCTGCTCGCCTTCGAGGGTTCGCACTTCGTGATGTCGCGCACCGGCATCCTCGACATCATCGTGATGTTCTTCGCGCTGTGCGCCTTCGCGGCGCTGCTCGTCGACCGCGACCGCAGCCGGGAGGTGCTGGCCCGCAAGGTCGGGGAGCTGGGGCGCGGGGAGTGGCCAGGCGGCGGGGGCCCGTGGCTCGGGTGGCGGCCGTGGCGCTGGGTGGCCGGAATCTCGCTCGGGCTGTGCATGGGCACGAAGTGGTCGGGCATCTTCTTCCTCGCCGCGTTCGGGCTGATGACGGTGTGGTGGGACCTCGGGGCGCGGCGCGCGGCGGGGGTGCGGCACTGGGCGCGCGGCGGCCTGCTGAAGGACGGACCCTTCGCGGCCGTGCAGACGGTGGTGACCGGCGCGGTCGTCTACACCGTGTCGTGGACCGGGTGGTTCCTCTCCGACAACGGCTACCACCGGCACTGGGACACCTTCAACCCGGGCCAGGGCGTGCAGTGGCTGCCGCCGGTGCTGCGCAACTGGGTGAAGTACCACCAGGACGCGTACCAGTTCAACACCACGCTCAGCACGCCCCACCCGTACCAGTCGAACCCGTGGTCCTGGCTCGTCCAGACCCGGCCGACGTCCTTCTACTACGAGAGCCCGGCCCGCGGCGTCGACGGCTGCTCGGTCGCGCAGTGCTCGCAGGCGGTCAACCCGATCGGGACGATCTCGGTGTGGTGGGTCGGCATCCTCGCGCTGCTCGTCGTCCTCTGGTGGTGGCTCGTGCGCCGCGACTGGCGCGCCGGGGCCATCGCGGCCGGGATGGTCGGCGGCTACCTCCCGTGGTTCGCCTACCAGTCGCGCACGATCTACACCTTCTACGCCGTGGCCTTCGAGCCGTGGGTCGTCCTCGCGGTCACCTTCCTCATCGGGCTGTGGGTGGGACGGCGCGCGCCCGACCCCGTGCGCTGGAGGATCCGGGTGCTCGTCGTGGGCGGGTACCTGCTGCTGACGCTGGCCCTCTTCGCCTTCTTCCACCCCGTGTACACCGCCGAGACCATCCCCTACGACCAGTGGCACTGGCGGATGTGGTTCCCCAGCTGGATCTGAGGGCGCGGGATCTCCACGACACCTTCACCCTCCGCCCCCACGCGCTGCCGGTGGTCGGGGCCAGCATGGAGGGCATGAGCACCTCGCACTCCTCGCGCTCCTCGTACCGGGCCGGACTGGGCCTGACCCTCCTCGCGACGCTCCTGCTCGTCCTCGGCTCGGGCGCGGTCGGTGTCATCGGCGACGGCCGGGCCGACCGCGGCTACCTCGCCGTGCCGGCGGTCCTGCTGCTGGGGGCCGCCGCGACCCGCCTGCGCGCACCGGGGATGGCGGTGGTCGCGCTGCTCGCGGCCCTCGCGGTGGCCGTGGTGCCGCTCGTCGTCCTCGGGTCCGGGGCCGCCGGGACCGACGGGGTCTCGCTCGTCGACGTCACCGGGCTGACGCTGGGGTTCGCCGGGATGTACGTCGTCGCCGCGGCGCTGTTCCGGCGGTCCGTGCACCGAGGGCGCGGTGTACGGGCCTGACGGACCCGGCGACCGGTGTAGGGGCGCGTGCGTCGGGCCGTGCCTCGGCGGGGCTGTCGGGGGCCCGGCGTAGGTTCGGGTCATGTTCCTCCTCGGTGACGACGCGCGTCTGGTGCTCAGCGCCTCCGACCTGCGCACGGCGTCGCAGTGCGAGTTCGCCCTCGTGCGCCGCCTCGACGTCGTCCGGGGCCTGGCCCCGTCGGTCGAGGACCCCGACGACCCGATGCTCGCCCGTGTCTCGGCCCTCGGCGACCAGCACGAGAACGCCGAGCTGCGGCGGCTCGGTCGCGAGCACCCCGGGGGCGTCCGGCAGCTGCCCTCCCCCGTCCACACACCGACCGGGCTGGCCTCGGCGATGGACGCCACCCTGCAGGCCCTGGCCTCGGACGCCGCCGTGCTGTCGCAGGCCACCCTCTTCGACGGGCGCTTCGTCGGACGCGCGGACTTCCTCGAGCGCTCGGCCGACGGATGGGTCGTCAGCGACACCAAGCTCGCGCGGCACGAGAACGTGCCAGCGCTGCTCCAGGTCGCGGCCTACGCGGCGCTGCTCCGTGAGGCGGGGGTCCAGGTTGCGCCCGTGGCCCGGCTCGTCCTCGGCGACGGGGTGGTCCGCGACGTGCCGCTCGACGACGTCCTGCCGGTCTACCGGGCCCGCCGGGAGCGTCTGGAGTCCCTCCTCGACGAGCACCTCGCCGCCGGCGGACCCGCATCGTGGGGCGACCCGCGCTGGCTGGCCTGCGGCCGGTGCCCGGTGTGCTCGGCCGAGGTCGAGACCTCGCGCGACCTCCTGCTCGTCGCCGGGATGCGCGGCCCGACGCGCCGGCGGCTGCTCGACGCCGGCATCACGACCCTCGAGGAGCTGGCGGCCTCGAGCGGCCCGGTCCCCGACGTCCGCGACGCGATGCTCGAGCGGCTCCGCGCGCAGGCGCGGCTCCAGCAGCTGCAGGACGCCGACCCGCTGGGGCGGGTGCGTCACGAGGTCGTCGGCCCCGCGGCGCTGCAGCTCATGCCGCCGCCGAGCGAGGGCGATGTGTTCTTCGACTTCGAGGGCGACCCGCTGTGGCAGGAGCCCGGCTCCTCCGTGTGGGGCCTCGAGTACCTCTTCGGGATGGTCGAGACCGATTCCGGCACACCGCGGTTCCGCGCCTTCTGGGCCCACGACCGGCACGAGGAGCGGCAGGCCCTCGTCGACTTCGTCGACCACCTCACGCACCGGCGGCGCCGCTGGCCCGACCTGCACGTCTACCACTACGCCCCGTACGAACCGGCGGCGATGCTGCGGATGGCGGCGCGGCACGGTGTCTACGAGGACGAGGTCGACCAGCTGCTGCGCGACGGCGTCTTCGTCGACCTCTACTCGGTCGTCCGGGCGGGCATCCGGGTGTCGCAGCGGTCGTACTCCATCAAGAAGCTCGAGCCCCTCTACATGGAGGCGCGCGAGGGTGATGTCCAGGGCGGCGCCGAGAGCATCGTCGTCTACCACCAGTTCACCGCGGCCCGCATCGAGGGCCGCGCGTCCGAGGCCGACTCGCTCATCGCCGAGATCGCGCACTACAACGAGGACGACTGCCTCTCGACGCTCCGGTTGCGCGACTGGCTCCTCGACCGGCGCCGCGAGCTCTTCGGTGACGACTGGAGCCTGCCGGCGCCCGACGAGGTGTCCGAGGTCGTCGTCAGCGAGAAGCGGCAGGCCGCGCTCGACCTCGAGGCGGCCGTGCGGGCGCTGGTCGCCGACGTCGTCGCCGCCGAGCGCACCGACGAGGACCACGCCGTCGCGCTCGTCGGCTCGGCCGTCCTCTTCCACGCGCGCGAGGACAAGCCGAAGTGGCAGGAGCACTTCGAGCGGCTCCGGCTTCCCGTCGGCGACTGGCGGCCGGCGGAGGGGGTGTTCCTCGTCGAGGACGCCGAGGTGGTCCGCGACTGGTGGCAGGCCTCTGCGCGGCAGCGCCCGCGCCGCACCCTGCGCCTGCACGGCGAACCGATGCGGCAGAACGGCATCGGGGTCGGGGCAGCGGTGTCGGCGGTCTACGGGGCGCCTCCGCCCCGTGGCGTCGTGGCCGAGCGCCTGCACGCCAACGCACGGTCGACGGCCACGGTCACGGTCCTGGAGGTCGAGGACCGGCTGGCGGCGAACGGCCGGCTGCACCAGAGCCTGCTCGTCGAGGAGCTCCAACCCAAGGACGGCGAGCCGCACGTCGACGTGCCGGTGGCGCTCGTCCCCAACGACAACGTCAGCTCGGCGCCGATCGACCGCGCGCTCGCCGAGGTCGCCGAGGCGGTCCGCGACACGGGGCGGGTTCCGGTCGGGGCCGGCACCGACGTCCTCCTGCGGGTGCCACCACGGTTGCGCGGTGGTGGCACGCTGCCGCCGGTCGGTCCGGGGCCGGACGGTTACGTCGACGCGATCACGGCCGCCCTCACCGGGATGGACGACTCCTACGTCGCCGTGCAGGGACCGCCCGGCACCGGCAAGACGCACGTCGGCGCACACGTCGTCGCCCGGCTGCTCGAGCAGGGCTGGGCGGTCGGGGTCTGCGCGCAGAGCCACGCCGCCGTCGAGAACGTCCTCACCAAGATCACGACCTCCACGGCGGTGTCCGGCGAGCAGGTCGGCAAGGTGTCCCGGGCGACGGCCGATCCGCCCTGGACCGCGCTCGCCAAGGCCGACGAGCTCGCCGGGTTCGCGGCCGGGCACCGGGCGGCCGGGCGCGGGTACGTCGTGGGCGGCACGGCCTGGGACCTGACGAACCCGGCCCGGGTCGGGCGTGGCGAGCTCGACCTGCTGGTCGTCGACGAGGCCGGGCAGTTCTCGCTGGCCAAGACCCTCGCGGTGTCGGTGGCCGCCCGACGCCTGCTGCTGCTCGGCGACCCGCAGCAGCTGCCGCAGGTCACCACGGGGACCCACGCCGAGCCCATCGACCTCGCCGCCCTGGCGTGGCTGGCCGGCGACGAGTCCGTGCTGCCCCCCGAGCTCGGGTACTTCCTCGCGACCACCTGGCGGATGCACCCCGCGCTCACCGAGCCGGTGTCGCAGCTGGCCTACGACGGCCGGCTGCACGCGCAGGAGGGCGTCACGGCGGGGCGGTCCCTCGCGGGTGTCGAGCCGGGGGTGCACGTCCGTCTCGTCGAGCACCGCGACAACTCGACGCACTCGTCCGAGGAGGCCGAGGCCGTGCTCGACCTCGTCCGCGACCTGCTGGGCCGGACGTGGTCCGACCCGACCGCACGCGCGCCCGACGGGTCGGCGGCCGGTGGGCGAGCACTCGAGGCGCGCGACGTCATTGTCATCACGCCGTACAACGCCCAGGTCGGGCTGCTGCGCCGTGTGCTCGACGACGCCGGGCTGCACGACGTCGAGGTCGGCACGGTCGACAGGTTCCAGGGCCGGGAGGCCGCGGTCGCGATCCTGTCGATGGCCGCCTCGTCGCACTCCGACGTCTCGCGCGGCATGGGCTTCCTCCTCGACCGGCACCGGCTCAACGTCGCGATCTCGCGCGGTCAGCACTCGGCGTTCGTCGTGCGCTCGGAGGTGCTCACCGACTTCTCGCCGCGCTCCCCCGACGAGCTCGTGGCGCTCGGGTCGTTCCTGCGGCTCTGCGACGCCGCCGTCTCCGCCGAGGTCGTCGGGAGGAGCCGACAGCCCGTCGGATGAGGTCCGTCGTCAGGTCGGCGGCACCGGGCCGGGATCGGTCCGCTCCGCGAGGAGGAGCACGACCGCGAGCACCGGCACGATGCCGAGCGAGACCACCTCGCCGACCCGGTCCGCGGTCGAGGCGAGGGTGTCGAGGTGGGCCACGTGGTAGCCCACGTGGAGCAGCCCGAAGACGAGCCAGGACGTGCCGAGCAGCAGCAGGGTCCGCCGGTCCCGCCACGCCAGCGCGAGCAGCCCCGCCGCGGCGAGCGCAAGGTAGAGGCCGCCCACGTCCCGGACGAGGTGCTCGTTGAACGGGCCGTCGGTCGAGACCCACACCCGCCCGAAGCCCGGGAAGGAGTCGTAGAACGAGCGCGGCGCCAGCTCGGCCCAGCCGCCGACCCACAGCGCCGGGGCGGTGAGCGCGACGCCCGCGACGAACCCGGTGCGGGTGCTCACGGCCGCCTCGACACGTCGGGCGTGGGCGACCGGCGGACCTGTGGCGGCGCGAGGGAGCCGCGGCGGCGCGGCTGGGGTGACGACATCGAGCCTCCTCGGGCCGGCGATGGGAGGATCCTCGGGGCTCGGCGCTCGGGGCGTCAAGACCCGTGGGCTCCTCCGGCGCTACTCCCCCGTGCGGCCGTCGATGCACTCGCGCAGCAGGTCGGCGTGGCCGACGTGCCGGGCGTACTCCTCGACCAGGTGCACCAGAACGTCACGCACCGGCAGCTCCTCGTCGCGGCGGGTCACGGTGGCGTCGAGGTCGCCCGGGGCCAGGGTGTCGAGCCAGGCGTCCGCGGCGTCGATCTCCCTCTGCCACATCGCGAACGAGTCCTCGACCATCGCCGCGTCTCCGGTGGCCGAGGTGAGCTCGAAGTCCGGGTCGTCGTCGTCCGCGTAGAGCGGGTCCTCGACGGGCAGCCCGCGCAGGACGTGGTGGAACCAGTACTGCTCGACGACCGCCAGGTGGCGCACCAGCCCGAGCAGGCTGAGGGTGCTCGGGGGCACCGAGCGGCGGGCCAGCTGCTCGGCATCCAGCCCTTCGCACTTCATCCGCAGGGTCAGCCGGTGGAAGGTCAGGTACTGGCGCAGGGTCGCCAGCTCACCGACGGAGGTCCCGGTGGGGCGGGGGTCGGAGGCGGGCTCGGTCCACATGTCGCTCATGACGACCAGCCAACCGCCTCCCGGGGCCCCGTGCCACCGGGTTCCGGAGCGCCCACCGGGGCGGGCCGCGTCATCCTGCGGCCCGCCGCGGTGGACGGACCCGTCAGCCCGGGATGGCCAGGACGCGACGGGCCCGGGCCGAACGCCGCAGCACCCGCTCTGCGAGCAGGGCGATCACGACCGAGGCGCCGAACACCGGGAGGAGGAGGCAGAGGAGCAACAACCCGACGCCGAGGGCGGGTGTCGCGACGACGGGCATCCTCCCCCGCGGCGCACCGACCGTGCCGGCCCCGCGCGGACGCCGGCGCCACCACATGAGCGGTCCGGTGATGCACGAGGCGATGACGGCGAGGCAGAAGAGCGTCGTGAGGACCATGTTCAGGGTGCCGAAGTGGCGCCCCTCGTGCAGGGCGATCCCGTGGCTGACCGTCTTGGCGAGCGCGCCGTAGTCGTCGTAGCCGTACCGGGACACGACGGTGCCGCCGAAGCGGTCGACGTGCACGGTGCGCTCGGCCGTGGGGTCCTCGAAGGCGTATCCGATCGTGGAGAACACCCCGTCGTCCTCCGTCGGGAGGATGACGGTCATCGGGTGCGCCAGGCCCTCGCGCTCACCGACGAGGACCGCGGTGTCGACGGTGGCCACGGACCGCTCCGGGTCACCGGTGGAGCGGGGCACCGTGCTCTCCCCCTGGGCCCAGGGCACCACCCCGTGGCTGTGCGGCAGGGACTCGTCCAGCGTGGACGTGGGATCCGAGACGGCGCCGTGGTCGTCGCTCCAGAACGACGTGCCGGCACCCGTGGCGAGCTTCTGGGCCTGGGCCCCCCACACCCCGGTCCAGGGCAGCCCCGAGACGACGAGCATCAGCAGACCGACCCCGATGAACAGCCCCGTCCACGCGTGGCCGGATCGCAGCCGTGCGGCCGTGGGGTCCTTGCGCCGCAGGCGACGGCGCGCCCGCCGTCCGCGGAAGAAGAGGTAGTACCCGGTGAGCGCCATGACGATGGCCCAGCAGGCGCCGAGCTCGAGGACGAGGTCCCCGACGGTGCCCGCCATCAGGTCGGCATGGAGGCGCACCGCGGTGCCGCTGATGGTGGAGTCCGGGTCGAGGGAGCCGAGGACGGTGCCCGTGTACGGGTCGACGAAGACGTCGCGCGTCGCGTCGTCCGGGGTCGAGACGGTGACGCGGGTGCTCTGGTCGGGCGCCGCCGGTTCGGTCAGGGAGACGACGGTGTCGTCGGGACGGGCCTCGCGGACGGCCGTCAGCTGCTCGTCGTAACCGACGGGCGTCGCTCCCGCCGGCGCGCTGACGCGCAGGAGGTCGCCGTGGACGAGCGGTTCGATCTGGAAGCGGAAGAGGTAGACCAGCCCGGTCACCGCGAGGAGGAGCACCGTCGGGATGACGATGAGCGAGGCGTAGAAGTGCCAGCGCCAGAAGGCGCGGAAGAGGCCGGTGCCGCGCCGGGCCTCGGGGTGCGGGCGGGAGGTGTCGGGGCGGGATGGTGCGGGGCGGGTGTCCGCCTGGGTGGTCGGGTCGTCGAGCAGGGCCATCGGGGTTCTCCTGGTGTCGGGCAGCGGGGGGACCCGGCCCGGGAGACGTGGACGCAGCGGCCGCGCGCGGGACCGCACGGGAGGAACCGTGGGGATGCTGCGCGCGGACGTCGGTGCGTGGTCGTTCCCGGACGTCGGGGTGGATGGAGAGCCACCCCGGAGGACCGGCGCGGCTCAGACCGGGCGGAGCGGTGGCGCGCGGCCGCCGAGGGCCCCGATGCTGCGGCCGTCCGGGACCCGGACGAGGACGTGCGCGACCGGAGCGCGGCCGGGGACCGGCGACACGTGTGCCGCGACAGGGACGACCAGCAGCCGGACGACCGCGGCGACGAGGTCCGCGCCGCGGGTCAGGAGCAGGCTCGCGACGACGGTCGCGACCGCGTGCGCGAGGAGCATCGAGCCGGTCAGGGTCGTGCCGGTCGAGGTGGCCGGGACCTGTGCCATCGCGGGCATGGCGTCGTGCAGGTGCGGTCTCGGCGCGACGCCCCCGGCTCCTGGGGTCATCCCGACGAGGGCGACGTGGACGAGGACCTGCCCCAGGGCGGTCGCGAGGAGCATGCGCGCCAGCGAGGTGCGTCGCCGCACGGTGACCCACACCAGCGGACCCACGAGGACGGTGAGGATCACTGCCGGGAGCACGGAGAGGGGTGCGCCGCCGCCCATCTCGTGGGCCACGGCCCCCAGCCCGACGACGACGAGCGTGGCGACGACCGCACGCAGCAGCCGCACCCCTTCGCCCGCCGAGAACGTCGTCACGACCGCAGACCCTAGCGGGAGCGACCTTGGGCCGCCCTTGGGGCGAGCCCTTCGCCGGGGTCGGACGCGGCCAGCCCCACTCGTGCCGTGGACCGAGGGGACAAGGGCTACTCCCGAATCCCCACGTGTCCGAATGATGACGAAGGACCCGGCACGATGCGTGCCGGGTCCTTCGTCATCGGTGGAGCTGAGGGGATTCGAACCCCTGGCCTTCTCATTGCGAACGAGACGCGCTACCAACTGCGCCACAGCCCCGAGTGCGGGAGAAACGATAACACCAGCGTCACCCCCGCCAGAAACCGGCCGCCCCGCGCGCGCGGCCCGTGGCCGCCCGGCGGCATCGGCGCTGGTCAGCCCCGCCCCTTCCCGGCCGTGACGCGGGGGACCCGGCGTCTGCGCCACCCCCTAGAGTCGAGCCATGCGTCTCCGCCTGCCTGCCGCCCTGCGCCCCACCGGGGGGCCGGCCGCGCGGGCAGCCCGCCCCGCCGGTCCCGAGACGCTGCGCCCCGGCGACCCGCGGCGCCCCCCGGAGTGGTCGGTGCCGCTCGGCGTCCGGACCGCCAGCGAGTGGGCGTGGCGCTTCATCGTCATCGGCGCCGCGCTCGTCGCGGTGCTGTACCTGACGAGCCTGCTGTCCGAGGTCGTCATCCCGATCATCGTCGCCCTGCTGCTCTCGGCACTGCTGCACCCCATCTACGACCGCCTGGCCCGGGTGATGCCGAACGGCCTGGCCGCCGGCATCACCGTTCTCGGCACGATCGGTGTCGTCGCCGGTCTGCTCTCCTTCGTCGGGTCACAGCTGACCAGCCAGCTCGGGGACATCACCGGGAAGGTGACCGACGGCATCGAGCAGATCCGGCAGTGGGTCCAGTCCAGCTTCGGCATCACCGACACCCAGCTCACCGAGTACATCGACCGGGCCCGCCAGTCGCTCAGCTCGGGCGGGGTCACCGACTCCCTCGCGGCGGCCGGTCTCACCGCCGGACACCTCGTCGCAGGGTTCTTCCTCGCGCTCTTCTCGCTCTTCTTCTTCCTCTACGACGGCCACACCATCTGGGCCTGGGCGGTCCGCCTCTTCCCGCGCGGCGCGCGCGAGAAGGTGCACTCCTCGGGCCTCATCGCCTGGGGCCAGCTCGCGGCGTTCACCCGGGCCACCGTCCTCGTCGCGGCCGTCGACGCCATCGGCATCGGGGTCGGCGCGGCCATCCTCGGCGTGCCGTTCGCCTCCGGCATCGCCCTGCTCGTCTTCTTCGGCGCGTTCATCCCGATCGTCGGTGCCGCGGTCTCCGGCGGCGTGGCCGTGCTCCTCGCCCTCGTGGCCCTGGGGCCCGTGCAGGCGCTCATCATGCTCGGCATCGTCATCGGCGTGCAGCAGCTCGAGAGCCACCTGCTCCAGCCGCTGCTCATCGGTCGCGCGATGCGCCTGCACCCGCTCGCGGTCATCCTCGCCATCGCGACCGGGCTGATCCTGGCCGGCATCATCGGCGGTCTCATCGCCGTCCCGACCATCGCCGTCCTCAACGCCGTCGGGCACCACCTGCTCGACTCGCCCGACGGCCCGAGGACCTCCGAGGGGCTCTCCGTCGACGACGTCGTCGGGCCGCGAGCAGCGGACCGGGCGCACGAGAGCGCCGCCGAGGACACCGAGGACGCGGCGATCGTGCCCGACGTCCCCGACTCCGCCGACCGCGACTGAGCGAGGACGGACGCACCCCGAGGGGTGCGGGAGGAGAAGAGCAGGCGCGGGGCGTGCGGGTCAGGCGCCGGCGACGCGACGCTGGTCGAGGTCGTCCTCGCGCGAGCGCACGTCCGGGGCCGCGGCGGGCTCCGGCGTCACGGCGGCCGGGGCGACCTCGGGACGCTCGGCCTTGGCCTTCATCGTGTACGTCGGCCGCGGGACCGGAACCGGGTCCCAGGTGAGGGGGATGTCGTCCTCGTCGACGAGGTGGACGTACTCGATGACCGGTTCCGGCTCGGGGACGACCTCGGCCGCGACGACCGGCTCGACGACCGCGGCCGGGGCGACGGGCTCGGCAGCGACGGGCGCGGCCGGCTCCACGGCGACCTCGACCTCGACCTCGGTGCGGCCGACGACCTCGACCGGCTCGGCGACCTCGGTCGTGGCCGGAGCGGAGGACGCCGTGGCCGGACGGGCGGCGGTGCGGCGCACCGATGCCGCGGCGGGCGCGCTCGCCCGGCGGCGGGCCATCTCCCGGGCACGACGGCGGGCGGCCGCGCGGGCGGCCTGCTCGGCGCGCACCCCGGAGCGGACCCAGCCCAGGGACAGGACGATCGCGCCGAGAGCGACGAGCGGGGCCCACGGCACGAGGACCGAGAGCAGCGCGAGCACGCCGGTGACGACGAGCCCGACGAGGGAGGTGAGCAGGGCCAGGGCACGAACCCGGCGCGGCACGCCACGGTGGACGACGACCGGCGCGGAGACCGTTCGCGGAGTGGGCATCTCGGCCGGGACGGCACGCTTGACGACCACCTGCGGGCGGGCCGAGCGGGCCGGGTGGACCGAGAAGGAGCGCGGCGCGGGGTCGGACAGGTCGGTGCGGGGGATGGTCTGCCGGCGCTCGAGGACGCGCATCGCGGCGCTGAACTGCTCGACGGAGCGGGCGGTGGCCAGGTGGTCCCGGCGACGGATCCAGTACTGCACGAAGTAGGCAGCCCAGACCCCGAGGAGGACGAGGAAGATCAGGCTCGACGGGGACCGCACGGTCCGACGGTAGGCGTGCTCAGCCGCCGGATGCCGGACCCGCCTCGGTGTGTCGCGCAAGTGACTCGTGTGACGACTGTGCCTCGGCCACGGTACGCGCCAGTCGGTGCACCATCGTCTCACCCGCGAGGTCCTCGACGGTGAGCGCGAAGGACAGGTGGTCGCGCCAGTCGCCGTCGATGTGGAGGTAGCGCGGTCGCCTTCCCTCCGAACGGAACCCGAGCTTGCGCACGACCGCCAGGCTCGCAGTGTTCTCGGGCCGGATGTTGACCTCCATGCGGTGCAGGCCGACCCGGCCGAAGAGGTGGTCGGCGACGAGCGCGACCCCGGTGGGCACGACCATCCGGCCCGCGACGGACCGGCTGACCCAGTACCCGACGTAGCAGGAGCGGAAGGCGCCGAGGACGACCGTGCCGACGTTGACCTGCCCCACGAACCGCCCACCCACCTCGACGGCGAGCGGCAGGGCCCGACCGGCGGCGGCCTCGGCGTCGTAGTGCGCCACGAGGTCCGCGAAGGTGCGGGTCGGCGCGTCCGGCTCGGGCGAGGTGGCGTCCCACGGCTCGAGCCAGTCCGCGTTGGCGCGGCGCACCGACTGGAAGGCCGACTCGTCACGCAGGGCGAGCGGACGGAGGACGACGTCGGTGCCGACCGGGGTCGTGCCCTGCAGCCGCAGCGGCCAGACCCACCCGGGCGGCGCCGGGGACGCGGCCGCGCCCCGCCCCGCCCCGAGGAGCCGGCGCCACATCAGTGGTCGCCTCCGCGCACCTGGTCGAGGGCGTGCGGCAGCACCTCGGCGAGCACCGCGAGGGCGTCCTTCACGCCACCCGAGGAGCCGGGGAGGTTGACGACGAGGGTCCGGCCGGCCAGCCCGGCGAGCCCGCGGGAGAGCACGGCGGTCGGGATGCCCTGCGCCACACCGCGGGCCCGGATTGCCTCGGCCAGCCCGGGCACCTCGCGCTCGAGCAGCGGGCGGGTGGCCTCCGGGGTGCCGTCGGTGGGGGTGAGACCGGTGCCGCCGGTCGTGAGGAGCAGGTCGGGGCCATCGGCCAGCGCCGCGGCGAGGGCCTCACCGACCGCCGGGCCGTCCGGCACGACGACGGGGTCGGCGACCTCGCAGCCCCAGCCGCGCAGCGCCTCGACGATGAGGGCGCCTCCACGGTCGGGGTAGACGCCGGCGGCTGCGCGCGTCGAGCAGGTGACCACCGCAGCCCTCCGGCCGGTGAGGTCGGGCGCCCCGCTCATCGCGGCTCCTCCCAGTCGCCGGACCGTCCGCCGGACTTCGCGGTGACCCGCACGTCGGTGATGCGGGCGTGCTTGTCGACGGCCTTGACCATGTCGACCAGCCCGAGCGCGGCGACGGTGACGGCGGTCAGCGCCTCCATCTCGATGCCCGTGCGGTCGGCGGTGCGCGCCTCGGCCCGGATCTCGACGCCGTCGTCGACGACGTCGAGGTCGACCTCCACGGCGTGCACCGCGACGGGATGCGCCAGCGGCACGAGCTCCGGCGTGCGCTTGACGGCCTGGATGCCGGCGATCCGCGCGACGGCGAGGGCGTCGCCCTTGGGCACGGTCCCGTCACGCAGCGCGGCGACGGCGGCCGGCGACAGCAGCACGCGGCCGCGCGCCTCGGCGCGGCGCGCCGTGACCGCCTTGGCCGAGACGTCGACCATGTGGGCGGTGCCATCGGCCCGCACGTGGGTCAGCCCGCTCACCGGGCGCTGGGGGTCAACCACAGCCCCGATGATGCCCCAGCAGCGGCAGGCAGAGCACCCGGTCCCCCGGCCCGACCTCCGCGACCTCCTCCGGGACCATCGCGAGGGCGGTCGCGCCGGCCAGCGCGCCGAGCACGTGCGAGCCCTGACCGCCCGACGGCCGGACGGTCCCGTCCTCCTCGACGACGCGCGTCATCTCGGCCCGGCCGGGGGCGGTGGGCCACGCCGCACCGGCCACCGCCTCGAAGCGGCCGTCGGCGTCGGGGTCGGCCCCGGCCATCCGGCGCAGGGCGGGCAGGACGAAGACGTGGAAGGAGACGTAGGAGCTGACCGGGTTGCCCGGCAGCGTGACGACCGGCAGGCCGCTGGCGGCGACCCGGCCGCAGCCCTGCGGCATCCCGGGACGCATCGCGACCTTGGTGAACTCGACGCCACCGTCCGCGGTCAACACCTCCTTGACCGTGTCGTAGACGCCCATCGAGACCCCACCGGTCGTGATGACGAGGTCGGGGTCGCCGTCGGGCGCCGCGAGGAAGGCGCGCACGGTGTCGGCGTCGTCGCGCAGGTGCACCCCGGCCGCGACCTCGGCGCCGGCGGCCTCGACGAGCGCGCGCAGCATCAGGTGGTTGGAGTCGACGATCTGGCCGTGCTCGAGGACACCGCCGACGGGGACCAGCTCGTCGCCGGTGGAGACGACGGTGACGCGCGGCCGGCGGTGCACCACGAGCTCCGCGATGTTCGACGCGGCGGCCAGGGCGACGTGCCCCGGACCGACGCGCGTGCCGGCCGTCAGCACGACCGTGCCGGCGCGCACGTCCTCCCCGCGGTGGCGCAGGTGGCGGCCGACCTCCGGCTCGAGGCGGACCGAGACCTCCTGCGCCCCACCGTCGGTCACCTCCACGGCGACCACGGCGTCGGCCCCCTCGGGCAGCGGCGCACCCGTCATGATGCGCAGGGCGCGCCCGGGCGGGAGGACGTGGCGGGTGGTGTCCCCCGCGGCGACGTCGCCGTCGACGGGGAGGACGACGGGCGAGCCCTCGCCGGCCCCGACGAGGTCGGCGGCCCGTACGGCGTAGCCGTCCATCGCGGAGTTGTCGAAGCCCGGGAGGTCGACGGCCGCGACGGCGTCCTCGGCGAGGACGCGTCCCAGGGCGGCACCGACGGCGACGCGCTCGGCGGGCAGCGGGGCCACGAGCGACAGCACGGCGGAACGGTGCTCGGCGACGGTGCGCATCAGGACTCCCCCTCGAGACGGGTGCCGTCGGGCACGGTGCGCGGCTCCCCGGTGAGGTGGACGTCGCCGACGCAGACGACACCCGAGCCGAAGGTGACGTCGGCCTCGACCCGCAGGCTCGTGCACTCGCGCAGGGACGGGGCCCCGTGCGGGAACCGGGCCTCGAAGCCGTCGAGCAGGCGGTACTCGGGGCCGAGGTCGACGAACGGCTCCGGACGGTCGGAGACGGCCTCGACCCGCCCGTCGTCGGTGACGCGGTACAGGTCGCTGCGGAGGAGCAGGAGCTCGTTGGTGGTCTTGACGGGCCGGAACCGGCTGCGGCCCACGGCGATCGCCCTCGCTCCGTCGAAGAGCTCGACCGCGGCGCCCATCGCCGACTCGATCTGCACGACAGGAGTGGACTCGGGGTCGGTGGGGTCGACGGTCTTGCGGTTGACGATGATCGGCAGCCCGAGGACGCCGTCGGTCTCGTCGAGCCGGGCCGCGAGGACGTCGAGGTCGACCCAGAGGTTGTTCGTGTGGAACCACCGGTGCCGCTCGAGGTCCTGGAAGTGCTCCTCCTCGCCCGGCACGACCATCGCCGAGTCGCGCAGGACGAGCCGGCCGTCGGAGCGGCGGACGACGAGCTGGCCGCCCTTGCGGTCGTTGACGGTGCGGGCGCTGACCTCGGCGACGTACGGGATGCCCTCGGCCGCCATCCACGCCGGGACGGCGCCGTCGCAGGTGGCCCCGAGGTTGTCGGCGTTGGAGAGGAAGAGGTACCGGTACCCGCGGCGACGCAGGTCGTCGAGGAGGCCGGTGGTGCGCAGCGCCACGTAGACGTCGCCGTGGCCGGGCGGGCACCACTCGAGCTCGGGGTCCTCGGGGTGGTCGACGGGGAAGAGGTCGTCGGCGCGGAGCTTGGGCTCCTTGCTCTGGAGGAAGTCCAGCGGCAGGCCGTCGAGGGCCAGGCCGGGGTATCGGGCGAGGATCTCGAGGGATGCCTCGCGCGTGCGGAACGAGTTCATCAGGAGCAGCGGGACCTCGACGTCCTGCTGCGCCCGCAGCGCGAGGACCTGCTCGGCGATGACGTCGAGGAAGGTGCGCCCCTCGCGCACCTCGAGCGCCGACTTCGGGCCCTGCACCCCCATGCTCGTGCCGAGGCCGCCGTTGAGCTTGACGACCACCGTGCGGGCCAGCGCCTCGCGGACGGCATCGTCACCGGGGCGGACGTCGTCGAGGGAGGGCGGGTCGGTGAGCGGCTCGACGCTGTCCTCGGGGACCGTCCCCGTGACGTCGTCGGCCAGCTGCTCGTGGAAGTGGGCGAACACCCGGACGGCCAGCGGGTCGACGCCGGCCCCGAGCATCCGGTCCGTGGCCGCGCGCAGCGCGTCGCTCGTCATGGCGTCACCCTACGATGCGGCGGGTGAGCCCCACCCCGAAGAGCCGGCGCCGCCGCGAGCTGCGCGCCCGGCGTCGTGAGATCGCCGCCGGACGGGACACCGAGGCCGACGGGCGGTCCCTCGCCGAGGGCGCCCTGGCCCTGGTCGGCCCGCTCGGGCCCGGCGCCACCGTCCTGTCCTACGAGTCGGTGCCCGGCGAGCCGCCGACCGGGCCGATGAACGCCGCCCTCGTCGGCGCGGGCGTGCGCGTGCTGGTGCCCGACACCCTGGACGACCTCGACCTCGACTGGCACGACGTCACCGACCCGGCGGCGGTGCGGCTGGGGCTGGACGCCGTGGCGCTGGCCGACCTCGTCCTCTCCCCCGGGCTGGCCGTCGACCGCACCGGCACCCGGCTCGGCCAGGGCGGCGGCTGCTACGACAAGGCGCTGCCGCGGCGCCGGGCGGGGGTGCGGGTCGTGACGCTGCTCCATCCCGGCGAGCTCGTCCCGGACGGCGAGGAGCCGCTGCCGCGCGAGTCCTTCGACCAGCCGGTCGATGCCGTGCTCACCGCCGACGGCCTGACCGACCTGCGGCCACCGAGCGACAAGAACTGACACATTCGTCGATTGATGGACGCTCCCGACGACCCGCCGAACGACAAGAACTGACACATTCGTCGATTGATGGACGCTTTCTGCCCCCGGCGGGCGGACAGGACCTCGGGTCAGCCGGTGCCGGAGGCCGGGTCGGGGCGCAGCGTCATCACCTGGGGGTCGGTGGCGTCGACGGCGCGCGCGGTGAACGGCCAGGGCCGCTGCCGCCCGGCGACCCAGTCCGACACCTGGTCGGCGTAGTGGTCGTCGGTGGCGTGGCCGCTGACACCGGTCTGGTTGACCCACGTCGAGCGGTCGAGGTCGGAGAGGTCGACGACCATCCGCATCGACGGGCCCCAGGAGACCGAGTAGCCCTCGCTGGCGTCCCAGCCGTTGGCGTTGACGATGGCCGAGCCACCGGGCAGGTCGTACGGCCCCTCGTTGAACAGCCACCGGACCGGCCCGGGCACGGAGTCGCCGCCGAGGACCTTGTGCTCCAGCGTGATGCGGTGCAGCTGGCCCCAGTCCCACTGCCCGGGGTCCTTGCCGAGCTCGCGGGTCAGCTCGAGGCGGGCCTGGACGAGCGCCTGCCGCAGGATCTCGTCGCGGCCCTCCGTGACGTTGGGCGTCAGCTTGTCGTCCCACCACTCGCTCTGCGGCTGCTTCAGCAGCTGCTGCACCGCGGCCCGCCACCGGTCGCCACCGTCGGACTTCATGTCGGCAGGGAGCTCGTCGTCGAAGAGCAGCTCGCACAGGTTGCGCCAGACCGCGTTGTAGTAGGCGGCCGCAGCCGAGGCCCTGGAGTCCGAGGCCGGCGTCGTGTGGTCCCAGCCACGGAGCAGGTCGCGGGCCTCCTCGGTGAAGTCGAGCAGGTCCTGCTGGTCCGCCTCGCCGGACGGCCCCTCGAGCGGCACCGTGAGCAGGGCGGGCACGAGCACCTGGGCGAAGAGGTCCTTGTCGTCCATCTGCACCGAGGCCATGTCGGCCGGGGTGGCCTCCTGCAGCCGCTCGAGGCGCTGCGCGATGCGGGTGGAGCGCCAGCCGTAGTCCCACTCGGTCGTGAGGAACGGCGTGCGGCTCGTGCTCACCTGCTGGTTGGCGGCGACGATGGTGCCGTCCGGCGGGTCGAGGACCGACGGCATGTCCGCGAAGTCGACGTAGCCGGTCCAGTCGTAGTACGAGTCCCACCCGGGCGCCGGCCAGTAGCCGGGAACGCTGCGCGGGATGGCCGCACGCCGGATCGGGATCTGCCCCGGCGCCTGGTAGCCGATGTGGCCCTCGCGGTCGGCGTAGACGAGGTTCTGCGCCGGCACCGCGAACGAGCGCGCGGCCTCGCGGAACTCGTCGAAGTCGCTCGCCTTGTTGAACCCGATGATGGCGTCGGCGGTGCGGCTCGGGACGAGACCGGTCCAGGCGAGCGAGACGGCGTAGTCCTGGGTCTCGTCGCCCTCCTCCTCGGTGGGCGCCCGGGCCCCGGCCTCGCGCGCCGAGGACAGCACATCGGACATGATCGGGCCGTGCTCGGTGGCGCGCACCGTGATCCGCTGGTCGGCGCCCCCGGCGACCTTGATGGTCTCCTCGCGCGTCGTCATCGGCTGCCACTCCCCGTCGCGCAGGTAGGTCTGGCCGACGACGCGCTCGAGGTAGAAGTCGGAGACGTCGGGGCCGAGGTTGGTGAAGCCCCAGGCGATGTGGTCGTTGTGGCCGATGATGACGCCCGGCACGCCGGCGAAGGAGAACCCCGAGACGTCGAGGGGGCACTGGGCGCTCACCGTGCGGCAGTGCAGGCTGTTCTGGATCCAGATACCGGGCTGCCCCACCCCGAGGTGCGGGTCGTTGGCGAGCAGCGGCTTGCCGGAGGCGGTGTGGTCGCCGGAGACCACCCACGAGTTCGAGCCCACGCCGTCGCCCCGCCCGACGAGCTGCGGGATGCTCGCGAGCGCCCGCTCGACCAAGGCGTAGGCGTCCTTGGCCCCGGGCGTCGTCGTCGCGGCCACGACGTCGGGGTCGCCGGAGGTCAGCCCGCTCGGCACGGCGGAGGAGCTGGAGGTCGTCGGTGCCGGCTCGTCCCCGCGACCGGCGGAGGCGGTGGCGGAGGACCACTCGGTGTCGGAGAGGATCGGCGGGTGCGCCGCCGAGTCGTAGGCGGGGTAGATCGCGGCGATCTGGGCGCGCGAGAGCCGTCCGCTCAGCCGGGCGCGCGCGAGCTCGTCGTCGTAGTCGCCGCGCAGGTCCCAGGCCATGGCCTTGAGCCAGGACAGGCTGTCGACCGGCGTCCACTCCTCGATGTCGCCGAGCGGCAGCTGCAGACCGAGGACCGTGTACTCGGCCGACACCTCGCCCGGGGAGCGGCCGCGCAGGTACCGGTTGACCCCGTCGGCGTAGGCCTGGAGCAGCTGGCGGGTCTCGGGCTCGAGGGTCGGCAGCTCCTCCTCCGCGACGCGCCGCCAGCCCATCGTCCGGACGACCTTGTCGGTCTCGACGCCCGCGCTGCCGACCAGCTCGGAGAGCCGCCCGGCCGTGATGTGGCGGCGCAGGTCCATCTCGAAGAACCGCTCCTGCGCGTGGACGTAGCCCTGCGCGCGGGCGAGGTCGGTGACCGAGTCGCCGTAGATGTGCGGGATGCCGCTGCCGTCGCGCTTGACGGTGACGGCGGCCGACAGCCCGGGCAGGGTGGCCTCGCCGTCACGGGTCGGGAGCGAGCTGCGGACGGCGGTCACGACCACCACCCCGGCGACGATCGCCGCGACCACCACGACCGCCACGAGTCCCAGGAGGATGCGGCGGGCGACGACGAGACGACTCACCCTGCGAGACTAGGACACCACCCCCCACGAGACGAGGACGGTCCCCGGTGACACTCCCCTGGGCGATGCCGGCCGCCCATGGCGGGCTGCCTGCTCTGGTCGGCGCCGACACCGGTGCGTCGGCGGGCTTCTCGCTCGACGACCTCACCTCCGCCCTGCTCCTCGGGAGCATCGTGCTCGTCGTGGCCGTCGCCGCCGTCCGGCTCTCGGTGCGCTCGGGGCTGCCGTCGCTGCTCATCTACCTCGGCATCGGGCTGCTGCTCGGCGAGAGCGGGCCGCTGGGCATCCAGTTCGACTCCGCGGCCCTGACCCAGGTCCTGGGGTACGCAGCGCTCGTGCTGATCCTCGTCGAGGGCGGCATCACCACGCAGTGGTCGGGCATCCGGCGCTCGGTCGCCCCGGCCGCCGTGCTCGCGACCGTCGGTGTGGCGGTGAGCGTCGTCGTCGTCGCGGTCGTCGCCCGCCTCGTCCTCGGCTGGTCCTGGGAGGTCTCGCTCCTCATCGGCGCGGTCGTCGCCTCCACCGACGCCGCCGCCGTCTTCTCGGTGCTGCGCCGGGTCCCGCTGCCGCGCAGCATCTCGGGGATGCTCGAGGCCGAGTCCGGCTTCAACGACGCGCCGGTCGTCCTCCTCGTCACGGCGCTCGCGGCGCAGCTGGCGCCCGACGGCGAGCCGGAGCCGGTCTGGCAGATCCTCGTCGTGGCCGCGGCCGAGCTGGCGGGTGGCGCGATCGTCGGGCTCGCGGTCGGCTGGCTCGGGGCGCGGCTGCTGCGCCTGGTCGCCACGACGTCCTCGGCGCTGTTCGCCATCGGCGTGCTGTCGGTGGCGGTGCTCGCCTACGCGGCCGCCGACACCGTGCACACCTCGGGGTTCATCGCCTGCTACCTCGCCGCCCTGGTGCTGGGCAACCTCCGGCTGCCGCACCGGCCGGCCGTGGTCGGCTTCGCGACGGCCATCGGCTGGCTCGCGCAGATCGGGCTGTTCGTCCTGCTCGGGCTGCTCGCCTCCCCCGGCGGGTTCGGCGCGCAGATCGTGCCGGCGCTCGTCGTCGGCGCGGCCGTGCTCGTGCTCGGCCGGCCGCTGTCGGTCATCGCCTCGTGCCTGCCGTTCGGCATCCCGTGGCGCACGCAGGCCTTCCTGTCGTGGGCCGGGCTGCGCGGCGCCGTCCCCGTCGTCCTCGCGACCGTCCCGGTGACGGCCGGGACACCCGGCGTGGAGTGGATGTTCGACCTCGTCTTCGTGCTCGTCGTCGTGTTCACCCTCATCCAGGCCCCCACCCTGCCGTGGGTGGCGCAGCGGCTGGGCCTGGTCACCGCGAGCCACTCCGTCGACCTCGGGGTGGAGGCGACCCCGCTCACCGACCTCGGCGCGGAGATGCTCGAGGTCGACGTCGGCGCCGAGTCGCGCATCGGTGGCGTGCGCGTCTTCGAGCTCCGGCTGCCCAAGGGCGCGAACATCGCCCTCGTCGTGCGCGACGGCGGCTCGTTCGTGCCGCGCGACTCCGAGGTGCTGCGGCACGGCGACCAGCTGCTCGTCGTGACGACCTCCGCGGTGCGCTCGGCCGTCGAGCGGCGGCTCTTCGAGGTCAGCCGCGGCGGCCGGCTCGCCGACTGGTCCGACGGCCCCGGCTGAGCGAGCCCGGAGCACCCTGAGCGACCCCGGGCCGGCTCAGGGTCGGGTCAGGCCCGACCCTCATGGCGGGTGGGCCGGCCGCGCCGGGAGAGTGCTCGTCATGATCTCCGTCGACCACCTCACGAAGCGCTACGGCGGCTTCACCGCCCTCGACGACGTGTCCTTCCAGGCACGTCCCGGCCGGGTCGCCGGCTTCCTCGGCCCCAACGGCGCCGGAAAGACCACCGCGATGCGCGTCGTCGCGGGCCTCACCCCGGCGAGCGGCGGCACCGCGACCGTCCTCGGCCGCCCCTACGCCGCGCTGCCCACGCCGGGCCGCCACGTCGGGCTGCTGCTCGACGCCTCCGCGCAGCACGCCGGGCGCACCGGCCGCGAGGTGCTCACGCTCGGCGCCATCCTCAACGGCGTCGACCGCCGCCGGGTGGACGAGATGGTCGAGCTCGTCGGCCTGACCTCGAAGGAGGCGAACCGCCGGGTCCGCAACTACTCCCTCGGGATGCGCCAGCGGCTCGGCATCGCCCACGCCCTGCTGGCCGACCCCGAGGTGCTCATCCTCGACGAGCCGGCCAACGGCCTCGACCCGGCCGGCATCCGCTGGATGCGCGACCTGCTGCGCGGGTTCGCCGCGCGCGGCGGCACGGTGCTGCTCAGCTCGCACCTGCTGAACGAGATCGAGCGGGTCGCCGACGACATCGTGGTGATCGGGAACGGCCGCGTCGTGGCGCAGGGCACCACCGAGGAGCTGCTCGCGGGCTCGGGCACCGTCGTCCGCTCCACCGACGACGCCGCGCTGGCGCGGGCGCTGGAGTCCCGGGACGTCGCGGTGAGCCCGGTCGCGACCGGCGGGATGCTCGCCGAGACCGACCCCGACACCGTCGGGCGGGTCGCCCTCGAGGTCGGCGTCGCGCTGCGCGAGCTGCGCGGCGGCGACGAGCGCGGCCTCGAGGAGATGTTCTTCGACCTCACGGCCACCTCGGCCCGCGAGGAGGTGGCGGCATGAGCACCGCGACGCACGCCTCCCCGACGTCCACCGAGCCCTGGGTCCGCGAGCACGGCGGCCGGCTCCCGTCCCCCATCGCCGGGCCGCGCCCGTCGTCCGGCACCCCGTTCACGCGCCTCGTCCGGGTCGAGCTGCGCAAGATGCTCGACACCCGCGCCGGGCGTTGGCTGCTCGTCGCCATCGGCGTCGTCATCGCCGGCGCCCTGACCATCCTCTTCGTGCAGGACGGTGGGGAGCATCCCTTCGGGGACTACCTCCAGGCCACCGCGATGCCGATGGCCATCCTGCTGCCGGTCGTCGGGATCATGGCGGTGACGTCCGAGTGGTCGCAGCGCACGGCCCTGGTCACCTTCACCCTCGAGGCCCGACGGACCCGGGTCGCCTGGGCCAAGGTCGTGGCCGCCCTGCTCGTGGGCGCCGTCGCGGTCGTGTCCTCCTTCGCGCTGGCCGCCGCCGCGCACGCCGCCGCCATCGCCTTCCGCGGGGCCACCGGCGACTGGACCTTCACGTGGACCGCGCTGCTGGGTGCCGCCGGCTACGTGCTGCTCGGCCTGCTGCAGGGCCTCGGCTTCGGGATGCTCCTGCGCAACACCCCGGCCGCCGTCGTCCTCTACTACGTCCTGCCGACCGGCTGGTCGATCCTCGGGTCGCTGTGGTCCAAGGCCGCGCAGGCCGGCGAGTGGCTCGACATGAACCGGACGATGGGACCGCTGTTCGGCGGCTCGCTGACCGGTGAGCAGTGGGCCCAGCTCGGCACCTCCGTCGGCGTCTGGGTGGTCCTGCCCCTGGTCGTCGGGATGTGGTGGATCACCCGGGCCGAGGTGAAGTAGACCCCTGGCAGGGGGCGCGCCCCCGGGACCCCTGTGGTCCCGGGGGCGCGGTGCGTCGGTCCCCCACGGCGGGTCGGGCTGCGGCTCAACCGTCCTCGCGCCGGTGCCCCTCCGCGAGCGCGGCCAGCCGCGAGGTGTCGACGGCGTCCCGGCCGGCGACGGCCACGGTGACGCGGGTGTCGGCGCGCAGCGTCGCGGTGCGCCGGCCACCCTCGAGGAGGCTGCGCTCGCCGAGCACCGCGCCCGGCCCGACCCGGCCGAGCACCTCGCCGTTGACGTCGACCTCGAGCATCCCGTCGAGGACGAGGAAGAGCTCGTCGCCGGGCTCACCCTGCCGCGTCAGGAGGTCGCCGGGGTCGAGCCGGCGGACGCCCGGTGCGGCCCCGCCCATGATCTCCTCGGAGAGCTGTCGTTCCAGGTCGGTGCTCGCCTCGGCGACGACGGCGGGCGAGTCCTCGTCGCCCCAGGGGGTGCGGTGGCCGAAGGCGTGGCGGGTCCAGCCCTCCTGGTCGGTCACCCCGCTCTTGGCCGCGAGCCGGCCGTCGGCGTCGTAGACCCAGTGCCGGGGGAAGGGGCTGGCGCCGACGAGCTCGACGGTGCTCGTGCCGTCGGGGCGCAGAGTGAGGCCGAGGGTCGTCCACACGACCGGCGAGAGCCACTGGGCGAACGGGCGGTGCGGCACCGGGCGCGGGAAGGGTGCACCGGTGCGGCCGCCGACCGTCTGGACGAGGCGCACCGAGCCGTCCTCGGCGACCTCGGGGTCGCGTTGGAGGGTCGGCAGCCGGCCCGCGCGCAACGTGACGGTCAGCGGGCCGAGGCGGACGCGCGTGACGCCGATGACCAGCCCCGAGCCCTCGCCGTAGCCCGCCGTCGTGACCCGGCCGCCCTCGACCTCGGCCCAGCCCGCGAGCACGTTGCCCCAACGGAAGCGGTCGCGGGCGCTCAGCTCGTGGACCTCGCCAGGGCGGATGCTCGGCGGGGGCGGGTCGTCGACGTGGGTGAGGCCGGCGGCCATGCCGGCCCGGATCATCCCGCGGACGATGTCCGACGGGATCCACGACATCGTCGTCACCGTTGCCTCGACCCTCATCGCAGGCCCCCTTGCTCGTCGGCGTGGCCACACCCTAGGGCCGTCACGGTGCTCCCCGGGAGGCCCCGGGCGTGGTTATCGTGGTCGCCATGCCGGGCCCGGAGCCACCGGCGCAGGCCCCCGACCAGCAGCTTCGTGAGGTCGAGCGGGCCATCGCCGCCCTCGAGTCGCAGCGCGCCGTGCTCGGCGAGAGGGTCGTCGAGACGGCGCTCGCCCCGCTGCGCGCGCGGCGTGATGACCTCCGCAGCGGGCGGGCCGGCGAGCAACGACGCCTCGTCACCGTCCTCTTCGCCGACCTCGAGGGGTTCACCCCGCTCTCGCGCCGGCTGGACCCCGAGGACGTCCGCGGCATCGTCGACCGCTGCTTCCGCCGCTGGCAGCGGGTCGTCGATGAGCACGGCGGAGTGGTCGAGAAGTTCATCGGCGACGCCGCGATGGCCGTCTTCGGCCTCCACCGCTCGCACGAGGACGACGCCGTGCGGGCGGTGAGGGCCGCTGTGGCGATGACGGCCTCGCTCGCCGAGGTCGCCGACGACGTCGAGGCCCGGCACGGGGTGCGGCTGCACATGCGGGTCGGGCTCGACTCCGGCGAGGTCGTCGTCAGCACCCTCGGCGAGCGCGCGGGGCACGACTTCGTCGCCGTCGGGCCGACGGTCAACCGCGCGAGCCGGCTGCAGTCCGAGGCGCCGCGCGACGGCGTGCTGGTCAGCGCCGAGGTCCGCCGGCTGCTCCGCGGACGGTTCTCGCTCGAGCCGCGACCCGGCCTGTCGCTCAAGGGGATCGACGAGCCGGTGGATGCCTTCGTCGTGGTGCGCGAGCGTCCGCAGGGCTTCGAGCTGGAACCGACGGCCGGTGTGGGTGGCGTGGGCACGAGCACGGTCGGGCGGGCCATCGAGCTGCTGACGCTGCAGGAGCACCTCGCCGACGTCACCGAGGAGCGGGCGTGGCGCATCACGACCGTCGTCGGGGACGCGGGGGTCGGCAAGTCGCGGCTGCTCGCCGAGCTCGACACCTGGCTCGGCGAGCGCCCGGACCCGGTCTGGTGGTTCCGGGGCCGGGCCTCGCCGTCGCAGCAGAACCGGCCGCACACCCTGCTGCGCGACGCGCTCGCGACGCGGGTCGGCATCGCCCCCGACGACGACCCGGAGACCGTGCTCGCCCGCGTCGAGGCCGGGTTCGCCCGCGCCTTCGGGGACGAGGGGGGATCGCGCCGCGACGCCCTCGTCGTCGCGCGCTGGCTCGGGTTCGAGGTGGGTGGGAGCGGCCCCACGGAGCCGGGCGGTGGGGTGCCGCGGGACCCGCAGGCGCTGCGCGCGGAGGCCAGCGAGCTGCTGGCCCACTACCTCGCCCGGCTCGCCGACGAGGCGCCGGTGGTCCTCCTCCTCGAGGACCTGCACTGGGCCGACGACGCCTCGCTGCGCTGGCTCGACGACGCGCACGAGGTGCTCCGGGCGGCGCCGGTGCTCGTCGTCGCGACGACCCGACCCACGTTGCTCGAGACCCGGCCGCACTGGGGCGAGGGGCTCGGGCACCACCGCCGCCTCGCGCTGGCACCGCTCTCGCGCCGGGAGAGCCGCCTCCTGGTCGACCAGCTCCTGGCGCGCGTCGACGACGTGCCCGACGAGCTCGTCGCCCTCGTCGTCGACGGGGCCGAGGGCAACCCGTTCTACATCGAGGAGCTCGTCACGTGGCTCGTCGACTCCGGCGTCGTCGAGCCCGGCGGCGGCGGGTGGCGGGTGCGCGCCGAGCGGATCGGCTCGCTGCGGGTGCCGGTGACGCTGCGCGGGGTGCTCCAGGCGCGCCTCGACGGGCTCGAGCCGGCCGAGCGGCAGGTGCTCCAGCGGGCCTCGGTCGTGGGGCGGGTGTTCTGGGACGCCGCGGTCGACCGGCTCGGCGACGACGGCCACGCGGTGCCGGCGCTCCTGGACCGGCTGCGCGAGCGCGACCTCGTCCTGCGGCGCCCGGGCTCGAGCATCGACACGGCCCGCGAGTACCTCTTCAAGCACGCCCTGCTCCGCGACGTCGCCTACGACGGCATCCTGCGCACACACCGGCGGACCTACCACGCGCGGGTCGTCGACTGGCTGGTCGAGGTGACCCGGCGGGCCGGCCGGCTCGACGAGTACGCCTTCCTCGTCGCCGAGCACGCCGACCGCGCGGAGCATCCGGAGGCCGCGGCCTGGTACCTGCGGGCCGCCGCCCGGGCGGCCTCGGTGCACGCCCCGGAGGAGGCGCTGCGGCTGCTCGACCGCGGGCTCGAGCTCGTCGACGGCGACGCCGCGCTGCGCTTCGACCTGCTCGCGGCGCACGAGGAGGTCCTCGACCGGCAGGGCGAGCGCGACGGCCAGGAACGAGACTGCGCCGCGATGGAGGCGCTGCTGCCCGAGGTCGACGCGCCACGGGTCGTGCGTCACCACCTGGCCCGGGCCCGGCTCGCCTTCGACACGAGCCGCTACGCCGAGGCCGTCGAGCGCTCCGGGCGGGCGGTCGAGCGGGCCACGGACGCCGGGCTGGTCGCGTCGGTCGCCCGCGGGCACCTCCTCGCGGGCAAGGCGCACACCTGGTCCGACGACGCCGTCCGAGCCCGCGAGGCGATGGGTCGGGCCATCGCCACGGCCGAGGAGGCCGGCCTGGAGGACGTGGCGGGCGAGGCGCTGCGCTACCTCGGGATGATCGCCGGCAACGAGAGCGACTACGACGCCTCGCTCGGGCTGCTCGCGCAGGCCCGCGGCCGCTTCGTCGCCGCCGAGGACCCCGAGGGCGGGGGGCGCGTGCTCGTCCAGGAGTCGGCGACGCTCTACAACCTCGGGCGGCTCGCCGAGTCGCGCACCGCGCTCGAGGCCGCCCGGCCCGCGTTCGCCCGGTCGCGGTACCGGTACGGGGAGGCCCTCGTGCTGGGCAACCTGGCCACCATCGCCGCCGCGCAGGGCGAGCTGGGCGCCGCCCTGGAGCGGGTCGTCGAGGCGGTCGAGGCGACCGGCCGGCTGCGGGACGTCGAGGCCGTCGCCACGAACCTCGGGGCGCAGGCGGACATCGAGGTGCAGCTGGGTCGCTCGGCGGCCGCCGAAGAGCACGCGCTGCGGTGCGCCGACCTCGCCGTGACCGTCGGCAAGGACTCGCTGCGGGCCCACGGCCTGGCGACCGCGGCGCTGGCCGCGTCCGGTGACGGGCGCCACGACGCCGCGCGGGCCCTCGCG